>NZ_JARBTM010000005.1 GCF_029240175.1 Anaerosolibacter sp. | reverse complement strand
CTGTTCCTTTTAGGCATTCTTCCATTGCAGGACCTGGTATACCATCTCTGTCACCGATGATGATGACTTTTTTGCCATCGAACATACTCATGGTTACCATCCTCTCATTATTTATATTTCTTTATTGAATTACTTCTTAGAAGCTTGTTGCAGACATTTTGTTGAAGCCAAGCTCATTTGTAGCTCCTGTAATTACCTGAATTTCTGCTTCAATACTTCCATCTGGTCTTAAGCTTCCATCGAAACCACCAGCAATTTTATCAGTATAATCAAGCATACCGATAATTTTCTTCATTGGAGGTAAAACGATTACTTCGTTTGCATTACCACCTGTTACCACAGCATCTGCTTTAGGGTCAGCATCTGCAAGGGATTGTGATGCTCCATCTCTACCAGCATACTCATCTGTAACGATTACAGTTTTAACGCCTTGGTTTTCGATTTTCTTACAGTTCATGATTAGGTCAGTATCTGGGTTACCAAAACCTTCCTGAGATACGATAGCTCCATCTAATCCAAGGAATCTACATAACTTAGCAGTCCAGTCAGATGATCTTTCTTTATCTGCTAGGTATACGTTTTCATTGGTGATAATAACACCTACGAAGTTGATATCCTTACCATGTCTAGCATATAAATCATGGATGATTGGATTGTTCTGGTGATGATAAGTAGTATTCTTATCGCATGCAGAAACACAGTTACCGCTTAAGATTGCCCCATCCATAATCTCTGTTGGATATAGGATTGTTGGAACAATTTTCTTTGCGTCTACTCCATATACATATGTGTCATGAAGTAATCCTTGTGTCTGAAGCATGTACACATAACCAACCTTAGGAAGGTTTGGATACTCTTGAATACTCTCTAGTAATGGCTTTGTCTCATAAACTTCAACTTCATCAGGTTGAACACTCATGCCCGCTTTTCCGATGAAATTAGCAGCTTTTAAGCCTGCCATTCTAGCAGCTGCCTCATACTCAGGCTGCTTTAAGCCCTCTACCGGCTCAATTACCAAGCAAACATTGCATGTTTTTGAGAACGGTGTATACTCTGCTCCAGGACCTGACATATCAATGATACCTTCCTGGAAACCTACGATTTTACCGCAAGTAACCACTGCGGCACCGCTTAATACGTGTGTGCGTCCTGTACCCACTGTTGTAACCTTGTTCATTACGCCTGGGAATATTCCGCCTTGACCTTCAACCTTCGCTCTTGGCTCGATAACATCCTTGACAGGTGTAATTCTTGTTTCCTCACCTGGTTTTGCAAGCTCCACTTTCACACTCTTAATGTGCTCGTCTTCCATGATTAGGTTTACAATTTCCTGCTCGTTTACATACAGTGTTCCATTAACTACCTTCGTTGTGTCACCAAACTGAACATCTGTGATTTTGATTCTTCCTAGTTCTAGGCGCACAAAATTCACCTCCCTTTATATTTATAACCCGCTGCTGGTGAGAGTATACTCACCAGCATAAACCCCAGGTTAACCTACATGTTTTTGAATCATTGCCTCAATATTTCCTTTTGTTGCATCATCCTTAGTTACTTCTTCAATTTTCGCTCCATCTTTATAAAGAGAAATCGTAGGAAGTCCAAGAACTTTTTGAGAAATTGCTAATCTTCTAGCTTGTGTAGTGTTTAACTTTACAAACTTCACTTTATCTCCGTATGTTGCAGCAAGGTCCTCTACATCTGGTAATAAAGCTTTGCAAGGCTCACAGCCGTCGCTCCAAAAGTCTACAAGTACTAAACCTTGTGCTTCAAGAACTTCTGCTTGGAAAGTATCCTTATCAACAGCTAACATCTTTTTCACCTCCTTTAACAGGCGAAACGCTAGGAACGTCTCACAAGATTTTGAGAACTACTCTTCAAAATTATGCTCGATATATTTTTCTGCTTGAACTGCAGCAATGGCACCATCAGCCACAGCTGTAACCACTTGTCTCAAAGATTTAACTCGGATATCTCCTGCAGCAAATACACCTGGTACATTGGTTTTCATATTATCATCTGTTGGAATATATCCCTGTCTATCCATATCAACTTTTCCTTTATAAATTGCACTTAAAGGATCGTATCCGATAAATGGGAAAATACCGAAAGTACCATCATTCTCATCTGCCACATACTCTGTTGTTTCACCAGTTACAAGGTTCTCGAACACAACAGCCTCTACCACACCATCTCCCTTAATCTCTTTGATGGTTGTATTCCATAAAAATTCAACTTTAGGATTCTTGAAAGCTTTTTCTTGAATTGACTTAGCAGCTCTTAATTCATCTCTTCTATGTACGATCGTAACTTTTCTCGCAAACTTTGTTAAGTACATCGCCTCTTCTACGGCCGAATCTCCGCCACCTACAACAAACACTTCCAAATCAGTAAAGAAATCAGCATCACAGGTTGCACAGTAAGATACACCTTTTCCAGTAAGTTCCTCCTCACCAGGACAACCAATCAACTTCGGCGTTGCACCGCTGGCGATAATAACAGTCTTCGCATGATACTCTTCCTTTTCGCCTTTCACTACTTTTACTTTTCCGCTAAAGTCTACCTCTAAAATATTGTCCTTCTTTCTTTCAGCTCCAAACTCTTCCACTTGCTCTACCATTCTTGCCACAAGGCTAGGGCCAGTTGCATTTGGAATAGATCCAGGATAATTAGCAACCTCATTGGTTGTTGAAATTTGTCCACCCACCTTATTCTTCTCTAATACCAAAGTTTTCATCTTTGCTCTTGCTGCATACAAGCCCGCTGAAAGACCGGCTGGGCCTGATCCAATAACTACTACATCATAAATGTTTTCCATTTTAATACCTCCTTATTATATAAATCTTATACATGGAATTGATCCATACTTTCAATGGCACTTTTAATGAGATAAAAATCTATCATTTGAAAATCTTTAAGAATTTGTTCTGTCCAAAGAGGTGTTTTTTTGCCTGTAATGAATTTTCTGGCTGTAGCAATACTTTCTTCAATAATCATCAGAGAGTCCATGTCTAAACTCCCACGCTCAATGGATATTGCCAATGACTTGTAGGGTGTTTCATTTGGTTTAACACTGCCAGAAAGTGGATGGGTCAGGAGATTATGACCCTCATGAATCTTATCTCTTGCTTCTGATAACACATCTAAGTAGCTATAAGCGTCAGAATACATTATGTCCATTTTACTAAGATAATTTTCATATACCCTTGGATTATTTGTAATAATTATTTTTTTCAAGTTTTCACCCCGAGTTCGTCGTTTTTAGGAAAACGTTTTATTGCTAGTTTTTTAAAAATATCCGTTACATATAAAAAAGAAACAGAGAAGCATAGCAAATAATCCATTGCCCTGCTCCTCTGTCTTAGACCTGAGAGTTTCTTCTAAATAGAATTGCCCCTTCGGTGCTTTTGAAAAAGCTTTCCAGAGATCTGTCAAAATACGGTCCTTTTGCCTGAGAATTTCACCTAAAAAACGGCATTTTTTTTGGTTTGTTCCTTCGGCGGCCCAAGAGTTAGGCTCTCTCCCGCATTTATCAGCCAGATTCAATATATTAAATTTCATCATATATTCCATATTTTTCATAGATTTATTCTATCTTCATTATATTACACTTGCTAAATGTTTGACAATATATTTATCGTGGCTGAATTTTCTGAATTTTTGACTGTTGGCAATGTTTTCTTTTCTTTAATTTTAATCGATGGAAATCAGTTCATAACGATTACTTCCTAGTCCTATTTTTTCACCATACTCCAGAATATAAGCTGCATTTGTCCCTTCATGAAGTCCCCTAAATTTATCTTTTCCTGGTTCATGATTACACGTCAAATTAGAGTCATGATTTCCATGTTGGTTATTTACAAGGTCAAAACTTGCTCGGTCTATGGCTACTGGATCAAGGGATGCCAATATCCCTATGTCCCGGACAATAGGTGCGTCACTCCAGGGTACACAGTCGCATAGAGGGGTCACGTTCATGACGAAGTTCATATACGCAACTTTTCCTTTTTTATTGTTCACAGCCCCAAGGGCATATTCTGCCATTTTTTCTAAGAACACATCTGTGCTTGTCTTCCATTGGACTTTTATTGCCCTCTTATGGCACACCGTCGTACACTCACCGCAGCCTATACATTTTTCAAGATCAATGGTTGTTTTTCCACTTTGTACGCTGATGGAGTCAACAGGACACCATTTAGCACATATACTGCAGCCTATGCAGTGCTTATCAATGATTTCTGGTTTAGCATCGGAGTGTTGGATTTGCTTTCCTGCCGCGGATGCACAGCCCATGGCAAGATTTTTTATGGTTCCGCCGAAGCCTGCCATCTCATGCCCTTTAAAATGAGACAATACAATCATGGCATTTGCATTATGGATATCCCCAGCAATCTTCACATGCTTAAAATTCTTCTGATCGACGGGTACATCAATGGAATTCTTGCTAAACAGCCCATCGGCAATAATAATGGGTGCGCCAACCACAGCATAAGCAAATCCATTTTCAATGGCAGTAGTCAAATGATCAACGCTGTTGGTTCTACTTCCTGAATACAATGTGTTCGTATCAGTTAAGAAAGGTTGTCCCCCATTTTCCTTGATCTTATCAACCACTTGCCTTACAAAGATAGGATGAATAAAAGCATTGTTCCCTTTTTCACCAAAGTGAAGCTTTACAGCCGTATGGTCGCCTTGGTGAAGCACTTCCCCCATTCCTGCTTTGTCAAATAACTTTCTAATCTTTGTTGATATATTTGTATTCTTTGAACTCGATCTTAAATTCATAAAATAAACCTTACTTGCCATATCAACGATTCCTCCTATGTAAAAGTAACGATTTTATAATGCTGATCCTATCCTTTTAAATATAGCAGTGCCAATATCCCCGGACCCGTATGGGTGCCAATGGTACACCCAATATTTGTGGTCACAAGTTCTCTAGGTTCAAACTCCTTCATTACTTCTTCTTTTAACAGCTCTAGACCTTCAGCATTATCTCCGTGGGCAAGGCCTATGATCTCGCAGCCCTTTTGAATACCTCTCTCTTTGGCCAATTCAATCATTCTTGGAATGATTTTTTTGCTGCCTCTTACCTTGTCTAGATTCTCCACCTTGCCATCCTCAATAGTCAATATAGGTTTTACATTGAGTATGGTCCCAATGGCTGCTTTTGCAGGACTTAAACGGCCGCCCTTCTTTAGATACTCTAACGTCTCCACTGAGAAGAGATGGTCCACGCGACCCTTCATATCTTCAATTCTCTCAAGTATGTCTTTTTTTGCTTTACCAGCTTGAGCCATTCTAGCAGCTTCGACGACAATCATACCACAAGCGTAGGAAAGGGCATGGGTATCTACAACCGTAATATCGTCGGATTCTCGCTGCATTTTTGCCATCATTGCTGACTGGTGTGTTCCGCTTACCCCTGATGAACCATTGATTACAATAACTTCATATCCGCTATTCAGAGCATTTTCTATCTCAACCAGAAAATCATGGGGCGGCACCTGAGACGTACTGGGTGTTTCTGGGGCACTCTTTAGTTTTTGAAAAAACTGCGTTGGATTTAAATCAATACCATCTTTATATTCTTCATCTCCAAATCGGATGGTCAGAGGTAGTATAGAGATGTTATATTTGACGGCTAACTCCTTTGGAATATCAGAAAGACTGTCTCCGATTATTTTAATAGGCTTCATGTAAATTCCTCCCTTTATGCATAGAGAACCATTCTTTTTATTATTGGTCTATATATTCATTCAAAAAGTATATGGCCACAGCGCCCGGTCCAGCATGGGTACCAACAACACAACCAGTTTTAGATAAAATAACCTCTTTCACATCAAAATTCTCATGAATTGCATTGATTAGTTCAAGGGCATAGGCTTCATCGTTAGAATGATTAACTCCGATTGTCTGATTCGACAGGTCAATTTGATGACTTTTTATCCAATCTAACAACCACTTTATTGCTTTTTTCCTCCCCCTGACTTTTTCCTCAGGCACAAGCTTTCCTTCCTTCATGGTTAATATTGGTTTTATATTCAGTAATTTTCCCATAAAAGCCTCTGCTGCATTCAATCGGCCGCCCTTATATAGGTTTTCCAGGGTATCTACAACAAATTTATACTCTATTTTTTCTTGCATGTATGTAATTCTATCAATAATCTCCTTTCTAGTATAACCATTTTTTGCCATTCTAGCCCCTTCTATGACAAGAAGTCCATAACCCAAAGTCACTCCTTGGGAATCAATCACATCAATAGCTGTATTTCCTAACATATTCTTCGCAGTAATAGCAGAATTATATGTACCACTCAACTCAGAAGACATTAGTATAGCAATGACTTCATCCCCACGGCTTGTGATTTCTTCAAAAACTTTGAGAAACTCTCCTGGGGTTACTTGGGAAGTTGTTGGCAGTTTAGGGCTCTCACCTAACAACTTAAAGAATTCTTCAGCGGATAAATCAACACCATCCCTATACGATTTATGCTCAAAGTTTACAGTCAAAGGTAGTACCTCAATTTCTAGATCATCTATTAAATTCTGGGGAATATCAGATACACTATCTGCTACTATTCTAATCATCTACTGCTCACCTCAGTTTTAAATTTGTTCTACACCTATTGTATTACCAAAAATATCAATTTACAACCATATTTTCCCTACCTGCTTTACAACTAAAATGAAATAAGATGCTGTATTCACAGCATCTTATTTCATTTTATCATTCATTATGATTTTTGTGTGGCATCAATTACTGCAAAAGCGATTTTTTTCGCGTGATCTCCTATTCTCTCTAGGTTACTGATTACATCCAGGAATATTACCCCTGCGCCAGGAGAGCACTGTTGTTTATTTAATCGGGCAATATGACTGGCCCTCAATGACTTCTCCATATGATCAATCTCTCCTTCACGCTCAATAACACGCTTGGCAATATTTGTATCCCCTGTTTTGAGGGCAAGGATTGCTTGTTCATAGGATTTTATTACGCGATCATGCATCAATTCCAATTCTTGTAAAGCACCTTCACTAAAATCCAACTTGTTTTCTATGCGATAGATTGCCAATTCAGCCAAATTATCTGCGTGATCCCCTACCCGCTCAATGTCATTGATGGTATTGAATAGGCCATCCACAATCTCATGCTGTTCTCCAGACAAAGACGTGTTCGATAACTTTACGAGATAAGAAGCAATTTCTCGTTCTAGATTGTTTACTGCGCTTTCAATATTGAATACCTCATGGGCAACCTTCTCATCAGGCTTCAAAAATGCCACCATCGATTTACGGTAACAATCTAAAGCTAGATTTCCCATGTGAAGTACTTCTTTGATTGTCTGCCCCAAGGCAATAGACGGTGTTTCAAGAATACGATCGTCTAGATATTTGACACCAATTACTTGATCTTGTTCATCATCCGTTTCTGGTATAGCTTTCTTTGCAATATATACTAGTACTCCTGCAAAAGGCAATTGAATAAGCATATTTCCGATATTAAACATCGTATGGGCATTCGCTATCTGTCTAGCAGCATCTCCCGGAGAAATCGATTTAACAAGATGTAATACTGGACCTTGTAATACTAACACAAATATGATTGTTCCGATTACATTAAATGAGAAGTGTATAAATGCGGCTCTTTTGGCTGTTTTTGTTGCGCCAATACTAGACAACATGGCTGTTACACATGTACCAATATTGTCCCCAAATAGAATTGGCAGCGCTGCTTCTATAGGCAGTAATCCTTGGGTAGCAAGGGCAATCAAAATACCAATAGATGCACTACTGCTTTGGATAATTGCTGTAACTCCAAAACCCGCTAGAACCCCAAGAAGCGTATCAGTAATTGAACCGCCGCCAAAGCTAGCCAATAGTGTTCTGAAACCTTCAAATTCACGGAGAGGCTTCATGGCATCAGACATGGTTTCCATGCCGATAAACAATATACCAAATCCGATGAATATTTCTGCTATATTTTTTGTTCTTTTGTTCGAAGTAAACAGCCAGATCGCTACCCCAATTCCTACAGCAACTGGTGCATAATCTGTTAGTTTAAAAGATACTAACTGGGCAGTCACCGTTGTACCGATATTTGCACCCATGATTACGCCTACAGCTTGGGTCAGCTTCATGATTCCTGCATTGACAAAACCTACAACCATAACTGTGGTAGCACTACTACTTTGAATAACCGCGGTTACGATCGTACCTACAAGGACACCCATAACTCGATTGTTTGTTAATACCTCGATTAACCTTTTCAACCTTTCTCCAGCTGCTTTTTCAAGGCCGTCACCCATGATACGCATTCCGTACAAGAATAAACCTAATCCACCAATAAGTCCGAATGCAATGCTCATTTTTCATCCTCCCATGATTATCTTCCATGTCTCAAGATAGTTTGCCTAAAGAATATTGAATGTATGCTTATACCAGCACTTCACTCATTCAATAACTACCTTGTATATCATACGACATTTTTTCACCCTTTTTGTTAAGTCTATGTTAAATCTTTTAACAATTTATTGTTTTTATTAACACCATGTAAAAAATGCATCTGACGATGCCTTCGCTAGGGGAACCTAGTTCCCCTTCGACGGCTGCTAAGCAGCCTGAGCACCCCTCTGAAAACGGCATGGGAATACCTTCCCCTGCACCCCTGTTTTTTTATTTAATAGGAAAGTAGACCTTTCCTATTAAATAAAAAAGGGATACCCTGGAGCATCCCTCAATTTATTATTTTCGATTCGTATCAATAACAGCCATGGCTATATTTGATGCATGGTCTGCGATCCTTTCTAAGTTACTCAACATGTCTAAAAATATTACACCCGATTCCGGTGAACATTGTTGTTTGTTCAAACGCTGAATATGATGGGCTCTTAGACTTTTTTCCAATGCATCTACTTCACCCTCGAGCTGAATAACCTTATTTGCGCCTCGGGAATCACCTGTCTCTAAAGCCTCTAGGGAAAGGGTATATGCATCCACTACTTTTTCATGGATTTCCTTCAGTTCTGCCATACCAATATCTGAGAAACAGATGTCATGTTCAATGGCATAAAGAGATAACTCTGCTAAGTTATCACTATGATCTCCCACCCGTTCAATATCATTAATGGTACTAAACAATCCATCTACCACCTCATGTTGACCTGCCGATAGTGCTGTATTTGACAGTTTCACCAAGTATGAAGCAATTTCTTGTTCCATCTGATTGATTATTTTTTCTTGTTTAAACACATCATGAACAAGCTTTTCATTCTTATCTATAAATGCATCGATTGATTTTTTATAGTTTGCTAAGGCCAACTGCCCCATATTTATCGTTTCTTTCATAACCTGTACGATAGCAATAGAAGGGGTTTCAAGAATACGATCATCTAAATGTTTGATTCCACCAATTTCTTCCTTCTCATAATCCTTTATCGGAATAATCGTATTTGCTAGTTTCACTAGTAGTACAGCAAACGGTAACAATAAAAGCGTATTTACAATGTTAAAGAATGTATGGGCATTGGCCAGCTGCCTTGCAGCATTATCAGGCGTAAGATATTTAACCAAATGAATCGTCACACCTCTAAAGAACACCATAAAAATGACAGTACCTATAATATTGAACATAAAATGGATAAAAGCGGCTCTTTTCGCTGTACGATTGGCCCCTATACTAGATAACATCGCTGTAACGCATGTTCCAATATTCGTACCAAAAATAATCGGCAAAGAGGCTTCTATTGGTAAAAACCCTTCGCTTGCTAAGGCAATAAGAATACCCGTAGCAGCACTGCTGCTCTGTACAATGGCTGTAACCACAAAACCTGTAAAAACAGCTAAAAAGGAGTCTAAAAATGTTCCTTTTCCAAAGCTCAGCATCATCGTTCTGAAACCTTCAAATTCTTTTAATGGCTTTACGGCATGTTTCATAAAATCCATGCCAATAAACAAGATTCCGAAGCCTATAAAAATCTCAGCAATGTTTTTTGTTTTTTTGTTCTCAGCGAACATCCAAACACCAACGGCTAAACCCACCACCAAAGGTGCAATCTTATTTAGATCCAATGAGGCAATCTGGGCAGTAACGGTGGTACCGATATTGGCACCCATGATAATTCCTGTTGCTTGGGTTAACGTCATAATTCCTGCATTGACAAAGCCTACAACCATAACGGTAGTCGCACTGCTGCTTTGAATAATCATTGTTACCAGCGCACCTACAACCACTGCAATAATCCGATTATTGGTCAATACCTCAATAATCTTTTTCATCTTGTCCCCAGCAGCTTTTTCAAGGCCATCTCCCATGATGGTCATCCCATAAAGAAAAAGCCCCAAACCTCCAAGTACTTCAAAAATGATCTTCATGCTGTCCCTCCAATAATTTAAAATCCTGAAACCTGTCCCTGTATATCATACACTATTTTTTGATGTTTTTGTTAATACATCGTTAATTTTTTTAAATTTGCGTTAAGTTGTCCCCTTAAAATATTAATAGAGAAATGCAAAAAACCATCATTTCATCAATGACGGTTAACATTATTGTGACTTTTTATACTAGATTTTCAAATCCAAGCTGTCTTAAGGCTTCAAACAAAACAATATTTACTGAATTTGATAGATTCAAGGACCGGGCTTTATCTATGGGCAGCATGGGAATCTTTATGCAGGTCTCCATATTATTAGCCAATACTTCTGGCGGTAACCCTGCTGTTTCTTTACCAAAAACAATGAAATCCTCGTCTTCAAATTGCATATCCGTATAGTATTTTTTGGCTTTGGTGGTAGCAAAATAAAATCTTCCATGGGGATATTTATCAAAAAAATCATTTAAGTTTTCATATACGTGAATTTCTAACAGATCCCAATAATCCAATCCAGCCCGCTTTAGCTGTTTATCATCAATAGAAAAACCCAGTGGCTTGATTAGGTGAAGCCTGCTTCCTGTGGCAGCACAGCTTCTTGCAATATTCCCCGTGTTTGGCGGAATTTCTGGTTCAAACAATACAATATTTATTGCCATTTCTTATCCTCTACTCCTTTACTGCAATATCAATTTCAAATGTACCCATTTCAGTTTGTAATGGTATACATATGGTTTTCAATTGGGCGGTTGATAGGGAAATCCTTTCTCCTACCAAAAGGGTGGGCGGTGTTATATCCATCGTCACTCCCACATTATAAAGCAAGGTGGCTGCATTTCCTAGAATCATGTTACCTAATTCAGAAATTGCACTTCTTGCAATCTCATCTAAGGCAGCTACAGGCATGCCCCCCATCATATTGGAAGCTATTTTTAGTGCCATAGGTTCACTCATATTGATCAAAACTTGCCCCTTGATAGATCCTGTTAAACCAATGATAATCGCGACATTTTGAGATGCAAATGGTGAGTCCTTCACATAGATTTTTCCGATTTCACTTGAAATGCCCGCCATTTGCGCTAGAATATCCCTGCTGGCATTTAAAAAAGGATTGATATATTCCGCATTCACATCTTTCGCCTCCTCAAATGTTCTAAACGTATTTCTGTTATTATACCATAAAAAAGTTAAAAATAAAGCTTTTCCATGGATTCATATGGAGGGCTGCTGGATTTAACGATTACCATGAATATCTTTTATTTTGTCTTTGTCTAAGGCTATTTTTTGATCATAAGCAGCCTGACTAAAGATGTTTTCAGCCGTTTCAAGGGGAATCCCTCGCAATGTCATTTTCTCCGGCTGAGCCGCGCCAATCTCCTCCTTAAAGAGACTATAGATGTACTGCACCGCCTGGGGAAGAAATCCTAACAATCTGGCCCCTATGGTATCTGCCGCCACAGGATCTGTACCGGCAATAATTAAACCGGGTGTATCAACAGATTTACCATCGGATGGCCCGGTTCCGATCATCGCTTTATCAGCACTGATAATCGTTAAATCTATGGGTATTTTTTTTGCCATAGCCACAATAAAACCATGGAGATCTTCGTGAATACCTAAATCTTTTTTGGGAAATCCATGGATCTCGGCTGGCGGCCAACCCAAGGCTATATTTTTTATGCCTGCACTTACGGTTGCCTCTTCATGCTGCTTCAATTGGGTAAAGGAGATGAGCACATCCATTTCCTCAATCAATTTATTCATTTTTGTAGATGCTATCACATTGTGTTCTAAATCTAATTCCACATAAGGCCCATAATTTAGATCAACAAATTCCACAGCTTCCTCTTCGATAATCTGATCATATCCGACTGTTTTCATCACCCGAGGCGTCGGATCTCCGCCAGATCCAGTAGCAATATATATTTTTTTAGGATTCTTGGTCTTAATATACTGAATAAGCCTTTGCAGGGTATGGGGTCCTACTACAGTGCCTGTATAAGGTAACTTTGACTTTACCCAATTCGGTGTAATTACGACCACGTCTCCTGTTTTAATAATTTCATCCATTGGCAATAATTCTAATGCATCTATTACCGATTGGCCCTCATTCTGATCCTTCATGATAGCGACAATAGGTTCTTTTACTCTTCTTTCTTTTCTCATCCTTCCACCTCATATCCATTAGAATATTGATAGTATGATTAAAAAGAGAAAGAAGTATTCCCTCCTGCTATAGCTTCGCCAACAATTTCATGAGTAATGGTCGATGAATTTCTACTGCTTTCACAGGGCACAGTTCTTGACAACAAAAACATCGTATACACTCATCTAAGCGAACATTTGGCTTTCTATCCTTCATTTCTATGACCTGGGGCGGGCAGTTTTCTGCACAATCCCTGCATCCTACACACTTGTCATGCAGAAAAATTGGTTTTGGCTGTATAAGCTCGTTCAAGATATCTCGCAAGAACTTAGGCAGCTTTCCCTCTAACAAATCCAGTCCTCTTATTTCAGGGATGATAAAATCTTTGACAATAAATCCCTCTACTGCATCACCAAGCAATTCAATATCCTCAAAGTTTCCTTTACATAATCCTCGCTCCACACATCTCTGTATCGTTGGTACCTTTGCAGGGGTTAATCCAATAATGGATGAAGCTACCACATCCAGATGGTACGGACTTTCAGATGCTATCACAGCACCAAGTTTCCTCGGGTTCCCTGCACTTGGGCCAGCACCTTCCATACCAACAATTCCATCCATAAAGGATAAAACAGGCTCACTGGCCAGGCAAATATCTACAAGGGCATTGGAAAAATCAGCATTATTAGGCATGCGTACATGATACTCAGCCTTTTCCAATCCAGCAACGATACCAAACATGTTCTTTACAGCTCCTGTAAACATCATCATTCCATGGGTTTTTAACTTAGAGACAGATATAACCTTATCCACTTCTTTTAATACCTCAATCGCTGTTATCTTCTTTAGTAAAAGTCCCTTCTCATTCTTTATTTCTACTGCATTGGTATTATAGTTTAACGTAGCTCCTATTTCTTTTGCGATTTCGTCCATGCCGCAAGCTTTATATACACCTCTTAATGCACCTTCATTAAAGGGTCCCCCGGGGCTGTCTCCTATGATCACCTCTGCACCATAGTTTATAAGAATCTCCGCCAATGCTTTTGCAAAGGAAGGATGGGTTGTAACTGCCTCCTGGGGCCTTTTCTTCATCAATAAATTTAATTTTAACAGTACTTTGTCCCCGGGTTGTATGTATTTTTCAATTCCACCCAGATGTTGCAAGCTTCGTTCAATCGAAGCTTTTACTTCTTTATAGTCATAATCTTCACATCTTATCAAAGAAACTTTTTTCAAATACAACACCCTACTTTCTATAACAATCTTGATTTCGTCTCATATATATCATAAAACATATGAATCATTAAGACAATCTAAGTCTTTTTTCAAAAAATGATAAATAAAATTTATTAATCGTTTAAATTTTCACGAAATTGTATATTGTTGTTTGACAAATAAATCCATTTTGTAATATAATCTAACTAACAGAATAGACTGTAATTGAATGGAGCGTGTTGTCGTGAAAGAATTTACAAAAACTCTCAGGGATCACGGTATGAAGGTAACACCTCAACGTATAGCAATATATGACATACTCATGAATACTACGGAACATCCTAGTGCTGAGGTCATTTACAAAAAACTTGCGCCTATATATCCTACCATGAGCCTTGCTACCGTTTATAAATCCTTGGATGTGTTTAAAAAAGCTGGTCTTGTTCAAGAGTTAAATGTAGGCGAATCCAGCTTTCGTTATGATGCCAACACTCATTCCCATCCTCACATTATCTGTACAGTATGTCATAAGGTTGATGATGTTGAAGAAGGTATTTTTTCTGATCTCGTTGATAAAGTCAATTCTTTCACAAATTATTCCATCCATAGGCAACAATTATACTTTTATGGATTATGTCCCCAGTGTAAATAGACCTTTATACGAAAGAGCAGCCCTAGGGCTGCTCTTTCATACTTTAAAAAGCTTTTTGGGGTTCTAATGTATAAAGAGTTCCTTTTACAAATTTATGATAAAAAAACAGTCTGAAACCAAGCTTCTGTCTTACAACTTCCTCCATCTTCTTTTCAAAGTTCTTCATTATTTCCAATTCTTGAAAAGACAAGGGTTTACCACTATATAACCCTTTTTCTAAAATTCCAACGATTTCCTGCCTATTTAAATTCCCATTAAAATATTTTTCCAGTGATTCTAAGCGCTCTCTGGGCGTCAAACCTTCTTCCTCATTGGATTGAAGATATCTACTCAGGGCCTCAATGGATTCATAATAATATCCAACAGCCCTAGGGTTTTCTTTCATCAAGTGAAGTCTCTGCATTTTGATCTTACAATGCCCGATTCGTAACAATATAGTCAAAATGAACACACCTATGGTCCCTAACACTATTTTCAATGCTATATTTGGTATCTTCATGGCATTCAATGGTTTTTCCTTATTATAATCACCATGAACGTTCAATCCTGCAAACTCTTCATCTAGTCTATTCTTAAATGCTAAATAGTCTGGATTCTGCCTTTGTGGTGAAGAGATTGTATTGGTATTCACCATTTGCTGGGATTCAATATGGATTTCACCGCTTTGAACAGGATAGGCAGGTGTTGGTTCAAAAGCAATCCACCCCAACTCATCAAAGTAGGCTTCTACCCAGGCATGGGCCCTGTCTGCAGTTACTTCAAAGTATCCATCTTCATTTTTCACATCTGGTAGTATAAAGCCTTCCACATATCTCGTTGGTACCCCGATGGTTCTACCCATCACAGCCATTGCAGATGCGAAATATGTGCAGTACCCTTTCTTTTCTTCATATAAAAAGTATTCCACAAAATCCTTGTCTTGCGGCACATTACTTACATGCAAAGTATAGAGATAGGTTTTACGTAGATATGTTTCGATACCCTTTATCTTTTCATAGGAATTAGAATATCCATCTGTAACTTCCTCGGTCAATGCTTTTATTTTGGGTGACATCTCATCGGGCAACTGGAGGTATTCCCTCATTTCAGCCTTGTAGGATTTAGAAGTTCCTGTAAAATTGACCTCCTTTAGCATAGGAGCCTTACTATGAACGTAATAGGACTTAGGTCTAGGTCTTAAAAACGATTTTACAATATATAGTTCATCTTCCTTTGTTCTCAAGACCTCATATCCTTCTACATCTACTCTATAGGGCTTGTAAGGAGCGAAGATTGTGTTGGTTCGTATATTTGTAGGATAGATTTCTATTTTTGTTTCTTTATAGGTTATACCCTTGTATTCCTTTCCTTGATCATTCTGTACAAAGGCGGCGCCCTTGTCTTGAGCAGCTAACCAATTCTCCCCTGTGTATAGACTTTTTATACGACCTCTAAGGTATAGCTGGCGATCCGCAGAAACATACATCACAATACTTTTATCCACCTGAATAGCCCCTCCAAGTTTTTCACCATTTTCTTGATAAGGAGTTTCTTCAAATGCAAACCCACTCTGAATTCCTTTGTTTTCGCCATTGTGCCGCCATTCTCTCAGAGATGGAAATATACTTATAACAGTGTCATTTATAGACTGAACAGATACCGCTTCAAATTCTATAGAAGCGATATTCGCAGTACCCATGATTAGCATCAAGGACAATATTCCATAGAATGCTATATGGCTAAAAGGAAATCTGTTGGAAACATGTTTTTGTTCAATACTATCCTTCATATACTTCTCATAGCTTTCGTAAGCATAAAATAAAACA
The DNA here is from genome assembly GCF_029240175.1 of Anaerosolibacter sp. Classification (GTDB taxonomy): domain Bacteria; phylum Bacillota; class Clostridia; order Peptostreptococcales; family Thermotaleaceae; genus Anaerosolibacter. Next base: position 354,648 of record NZ_JARBTM010000005.1, on the reverse strand, counting down.
AGCCCAAAAATGAAAATATTGAAGTATCTAATCGCATGATCAATATATTGATACCATTCCACAATAAAAAATATACTCCATAATGACAGCAAATAAGCGTTTCTAAATTTTAGCAAAATGAAGCCTGTAATGATATCTATCATTGCAAATAAAATAATAGTAAGGTAAAGATCGTATGTCAGGATAATGTTGGTATCCAGTCCTTTAATAAATTCAAATGCCCACTTTCCAAAATTCCATAGAACCTTTGCATCAAATATGCCTTGATAGTAAGAAATCCCCAAGACACAAGCACTGCCTAATGCAATCGGGGGGATTACCCAGCGTGGAAACATTAACGACAAACAAACCCCAATCCAAACCCCAAGTTGAAGAATAATAATTTTTATCACTGGCATATGAATATTTAAAGCCTCTAACATGAGTAAGTTGATACTTGCTGTTATAATGGCCCCTAGAATAAAATAAATTATGCTTTTCTTATTTGGATGCATGCCTCATCCCCCAATATCTCTCTGATGTCACTATCCGAATAAACTTTGTGAATAATTACTTTTTTTTCTTTTAGCAAGCTTTCTCCGTAATGTCCATCCATATCCACACTCTTTATTTGACTTGGACGTATAAGTATAAGTATCACGTCGATTCTCTTCCTTCTTATGCTTAAAATTTCATCACATAATCGTTTTGACAAGTGTACGGACAACACAATCAAAGTAGTCCCCCAAGGAACCATTCCCTTCTCCCTTTCTAAGAGCTTATCTAAAGGCAGATCTCCTTCAGGTGCAAATTCCATAAGGGATGTAAGGAATAACTGAAATTTGCCGATATCTTTTCCGCTAATACTATTCCTTTCCCCCCATGTTCGGGTTAAAGATGTATGTAGATTTTTCGAAAGACAATATCGTATAACCGAACCAGCTACTTCTATAACCTTTTCTTCCAGGCTCCCATCCGTATCCATCCCATAGCTTCCATGATAGCCATCAATGATAAAAAGGATGCTTGCATTGGCTGATAGCTCAAAATTTTTTACATAAAGCTCACCTGTCTTCGCCGTTGCCTTCCAATGAATCTTCTTTACCGGGTCTCCTGGTGTATACTTTCGAATGCTATCAACACTGCTATAATCCTCATATGTATTTTGGGATACCCTTACATTTCCAAAGAATTCTGCTGCTGGAATGGTCATTCTCTCAATTTGCGCAATTCTAGGATATACCTTCAACTCTAACTGGTTATTGAAATCTATGGTTTCTTCAAAAAGATGAAATAGATCTCTTAACCTCACACGAAGTCTACCTACAGGATAGATACCTCGATGAATACATTTAATTTCCCTCTGTATATTTACAAGTTCTAAGGGTTTAATCATTCTAACTTCTCCAGGTATGTCGGCGTTTCCCAATCTAGATGCAATTTTACAATCTATCTCTGCGTAGGCCACAGGGATTATACTCGTATTATTCAGCTTGTATCCAAGGGTCAAGGTATCCCCTACCATTACTTCATTCTTATCAATATAGAAGAAGCACGCCAGGTTCTTTTTATTGACGCGAATACTCACATAGGAAAAAATCAGCATGAGCATCAGCACCCTAAGAATCAAGTAGGGAAGCATTCCGCCTGCTAACAAGGCAAATATAATACTCGCCAGCAACAATCCTGTGAATATTTTCCCATTTCTAAGCATACTGCTTCACCACAGGTATTCTCACTTTTTTCAAAATTTCTTGGATGATTCCTGTATTTGTAATTCCATTATACTTTGCCTCTGGTCTTAATATCATTCGATGGCTCAATACATCATTGGCTAAATGCTTTATATCGTCTGGTGTAACAAATTCTTTGCCCTTTATATAGGCATAGGCCTTCGCTGTTTTATATAATGCGATAGAGGCTCTAGGACTGCATCCCAGCAAGACGCTCGGATGCTGCCGTGTTTCATTCACAATACCCACTATATAGCGTTCCAGTTCTTCGCTCAAAAACACCTTATGCATGGCTTCCCTTGCAGACCACAATTCATCCATGGTCACCACGGCCTCTAGATCATCCAGTCTTGATTCCCGTCCATTTTTCTTCATGATCTCTAGTTCCTCTTTCATCGAGGGATATCCCAAAGTAATACGCATCAAAAACCGATCTAACTGAGCTTCAGGAAGAGGAAAAGTTCCTTCATATTCGATAGGATTCTGAGTAGCTATGACCATAAAAGGATCTTCCATTCTAAAGGTTTTTCCTTCCATGGTGACTTGATGTTCTTCCATAACTTCTAGTAAACTGGATTGTGTTTTTGGCGATGTTCGGTTGATTTCATCTGCCAAAATGATTTGATGATAAATGGGCCCTTTCACGAATTCGAATTTACCTTCCTTTTGATTATAGATGGATACCCCTAAAATATCCGAAGGTACCAGATCAGGTGTAAATTGAATTCTACAGAAACTGCAATTCATAGATCTGGCCAAGGTTTGAGCAATCGTTGTCTTTCCAACACCAGGCACATCCTCTATCAGAACATGTCCTCCTACAAGCAATGCAACAACCATTTTTTCGATACAGTCATGCTTTCCAACCATAACTTTTCCAATATTTGTGAGAACCTTATTAATCATAATTTCCTCCGTCAATTCTGAATTTTTTAATAATTCTTATTTCCATTATATCCACAATTTCCATATTTTTGGCTTTAAATTTTTGTAATATTATATTACAAAAAAGAATAAAACAAAAAAGTTGTCTTCCTTGGGCTGCTATAGCAGTCCAAGGAGGACAACTTCTCTAACTATTTCTTATTTATTTTCCACAGCACTTCTTATACTTTTTGCCACTTCCGCATGTGCATGGATCATTTCTACCAATTCGGTCTTCTTTTACTACGATTTTAGATCTTTTCTGTGCTTTTTCAATCTCTTTTCTTTTCTCTGCACTAAGGATTGGCTCCCATTCTGATAGGGTATATAGGTAATCTGCCTTTGCTTCATGCATATTGTAGAAAAGCTTTTCAAAATCGATTTCTAATCTTGCGGTGCTATCCTCAGTCATCTCTTCTAAATCCAATCGATTTACCAAACTGTCATTGATGCCATCTAGGAATCCCATAACAAACTCATTGGAAACTTCCAATTTCTCAGCCAATCCTTTTATCGTTTCCTCTGTAACTTCTTGGTAATTGCCAAGAATAAGCTCATAGAAGCTCTTTTCAGCACCACAGAATTCTTTCCAAAACGCAATTTCTTCCTCTTGTGTTTTGTGTTCGAAGGCAATTTCTTTCCAATTATTAAAAAGACTCATTTATATTCTCCTTTACAACAAATTTTCCCTATTCATTATAGTACATTGTCACGTATCTTACAACTACATCAAAGGAAACAAACGTAGCATATATATCCAATCTATATCACTTTCTTTAATGCTTGATAGCTAGCTTCTATGGTAAGCAAGATATCTTCTTTGCTGTGGGCAGCTGAAACGAATGCCGCTTCGAATTGAGATGGTGCAAGATAAATACCGGCCTTGAGCATCTCCTCAAAATAAACGCCAAACTTCTTCGTGTCGCTGGTCATTGCAGATCCATAGTCTACAACTGGTTTGTCTGTAAAGAACATACATAGCATGGAACCTACACGATTAAAGCTTGTATTGATCCCAAGTTTTCTCGCATTGTCCGCGAGTCCTTCTGCCAATAACTTAGACTTTTCCTCTAAGTCCACATATATTTCCGGTTGATCTCTAAGAATTTTTAGTGTGGTAAGACCCGCTGTCATTGCCAATGGATTTCCTGATAAGGTACCTGCCTGATAAATAGGTCCTGCGGGTGACATTTGTGCCATTATTTCTCGCTTACCCCCATAGGCGCCTACGGGAAGGCCGCCGCCGATGATCTTTCCGAAGCAGGTTAGATCAGGACAAATATTGTAAAGGCTTTGAGCCCCATGGAAGGATACCCTAAATCCAGTCATTACTTCATCAAATATCAGAAGGGCTTTATATTCTAATGTGATTTCACGCAGGAAATTCATATATTCTTGGGTAGCCGGCACTACACCCATATTTCCTGCAATAGGCTCAATAATTACACCAGCAATATCATGGCCGTATACTTCAAAGATCTTCTTCATACCTTCTATATCGTTATACTGGGCAGTAATTGTATTTTTAGCAATATCAGCCGGCACCCCTGGACTATCTGGTACGCCATGGGTAAGGGCTCCAGAGCCTGCTTTAATCAATAGACTATCAGAGTGCCCATGATAATTTCCTTCAAATTTCACGATGATATTTCTACCTGTATATCCTCTGGCAAGTCTTAAAGCACTCATGGTTGCTTCCGTCCCTGAATTTACCATCCTCACCATTTCCACAGAAGGTACTGCTTCACAAACAATCTTTGCCACTTCTGTTTCTAGCTCTGTGGGTGCTCCATAGCTGGTCCCTTTTTCTATGGCTGATTTTAATGCCTCAACCACTTGAGGATGGGTATGTCCTAAAATCAACGGCCCCCAAGATCCTACATAGTCTATATATGTATTGCCATCCACGTCGTAAAGCTTACTGCCTTGGCCTCTCTCAATAAAGGGGGGATTTACTGAAACTGATCGAAACGCTCTTACAGGACTATTCACACCGCCTGGGATATACTGCTTTGCTTCTTCAAATAATGCTTTAGATTTTGAAAAATTCATCATTTTACCCCCTTATCCATTTCGCTGCATCTTTGCTATGATAGGTGATAATTAAATCTGCCCCTGCCCGTTTCATTGCAGTAAGCTTTTCAAGTACGATTGCCTTCTCATCCACCCATCCTTTTTCAGCAGCAGCCTTAATCATGGCATATTCACCGCTGACATTGTAGGCTACAATCGGTATATTATAGGTATCCTTGATCCTTCGTACAACATCCAAATAGGCCAATGCAGGCTTCACCATCACCAAATCGGCACCCTCAACAATATCCAACTCTACTTCTCTTAAAGCTTCATCGCTATTTCCAGGATCCATCTGATAGGTTTTTCGATCCCCAAACTGAGGTGTAGAATTAGCTGCTGCCCGAAACGGACCATAAAAGGCCGATGCATATTTTGCGCTATAGGCCATAATTGAGACCTCCGTATAGCCATTGGAATCTAGTACATCCCGCATGGCACCGATTCTTCCATCCATCATATCTGAGGGTGCTACCATATCCGCTCCTGCTTTGGCATGAGAAAGAGCAATTTTCGCAATATAATCTACAGATTTATCATTGTTTACATACATATCCTCAATGATTCCGCAATGTCCATGATCCGTATACTGGCACATGCACACATCTGTTATCACCAGCATCTCTTTATTCACTCGTTTGATTTCTTTGATTGCCCTTTGTACGATACCATTTTCACTATAGGCCTCGCTTCCATGGGCATCCTTATGATCAGGGACACCAAAGAGCAGTACAGCTTTAATTCCAAGCTCGCTAATCTCCTTGATCTCCGCTTCAAGCATATCCACTGAAAAGTGATAATTGTTTACAAGACTTGGAATTTCACGTTTGATCTTTTCTCCCTCTACTGCAAAGATGGGATAAACAAAATCATTCACAGAAAGATTTGTTTCACGCACCAAGCTTCTGATGGCTTGATTTACTCTTAATCTCCTCGGTCTATGCGTTAGAATCATGGTCATCCTCCCTTTCTCGACTATGATTTATTTGTGTAATGCATTGTAATCGCCGTTACCAGACCATCGATGGTATACTCTGCTGCACGGATATCGGCTTTTAATCCATGCTGGATCATCGTTTCCTCTGTGATAGGTCCGATCACTGCCAATCTAGTATTCTCCAGTAATCCCTTGTTTTCCTCTCCAAGAATTTGAAGAAAGTTTTTAACTGTGGAAGAACTGGTAAATGTAATGACATCTATTTTTGTTTCTTTCAGTATAGATACCAAATTGCTTCTATCTTGTTCAGGGATCACTGTACGATAGACATGGATATTGTCCACCGATGCACCCATTTTTTCTATTTCTGAAATTAACACTTCCCTGGCAATATCTGCCCGTGGTAATAATACGTGCTGACCTGGCTTAATTTTATCCCTTAATCCTTCTACGATTGCCTCAGCTCTATATTCCTCAGGAACAAATTCGATGTTAAATCCCATGTCATCTAATGCTTTGGCTGTTGCAGGACCAATGGCACAAAGCTTCGCTTTATGCAGCAATCGAATGTCAAAATCTAATTTTTTCATACGATCAAAGAATGCTTGAACGCCGTTGACACTGGTAAAAATAATCCAATCGTATTTTTGAATTTCTCCCATGGCCTTGTCAATCTCATCATAGGTCTCAGGTTTTTCGATCTTGATTGTTGCAAATTCTAGGGCCTCTCCACCCAAATCTTCAATTTTCTCAGATAAATAGCTGGCTTGCTGCCTTGTTCTTGTTACTAGAACTCTTTTACCAAACAACGGTTTGTTCTCAAACCAGCGGAGCTCCTCTGATAGATTCACAACCTCCCCTACGATGATAATGGATGGGTTTGAAAATCCTGTTTCTCTAACTAGCTCACTGATGGTTGCCAGGGTTCCCTTTAACACTTTATGTTCTTGGGTAGTCCCTCTATGAATGACTGCTACAGGCCGGTCACTGCTTTGCCCATACTTCATCAAGCTGGTACATATCTTCTCGATGTTTCGAACCCCCATCAAGAACACAAGGGTTCCCTCCACCTTCGCCAAAGCCTCATAATCAATGGCTTTTTCGTCCTTTGTCGGATCTTCATTCCCTGTTATCACATGAAATGATGCGCTTACATTCCGATGGGTTACTGGGATTCCTGCATAGGCCGGCACAGAAATCGCCGAAGTGATTCCTGGAACAATTTCAAATCCAATGTTATTTTTGATTAACTCAAGGGCCTCTTCTCCTCCCCTGCCGAATACAAATGGATCTCCACCCTTTAACCGCGCCACAGTCTTTCCTTCTTTGGCCTTATCTACCAACAGCTGATTGATTTCCTCCTGGGTATAGGTATGCTGATCCGGCGCTTTTCCAACATAAATATATTCAGCATCCTCCCGTCCATAACTTAAGAGCTTCTCACTGGCCAAACGATCATATAAAACCACATCTGCCTTTTGGATGCACTCTAACCCTTTCATGGTAATCAATTTATAATCCCCTGGTCCTGCACCAATTAAATATACTTTGCCAAACTCCATATTATTCACCAACCTCTATCCTTGTCAGTATTTCTTGGGCACCCTCTTTTAAGCTTTTGACTGCCATATCGACTCCTAGTATCTCTCCATCCTTTGGATGGGATGCTTCTTCAAGCTTGATTTGTTCTTTTCCATCGGGGGCAGAGACCACCGTCTTCATCCTTAGATTGTCTCCCTCCATCCAAGCATAGGCACCAATAGGTACATGGCATCCACCCTTTAGCTCTCTCATAAAGCTTCTCTCTGCATTTACACAAAAGGCCACTTCGGGATCATTGATCGACCTTACCAGCTCAATGGTTTCCTGATCTCCTGAACGAACCTGAATCCCTAGGGCACCTTGACCTACTGCTGGTATACAGATATCCGTGGAAAGGTACTCTGTTATTCGGTCATGCCAACCCATTCTTAATATACCTGCTGCTGCTAAAATCACACCATCCAAATCCAACTGCTCTATTTTTTTCATCCGTGTCGCAATATTCCCCCGGATAGGCTCAATTTGTAAGTCCGGCCTAAAATTTAATAGCTGGGCAGCCCGTCGTAAGCTGCTGGTGCCGATTCTTGCCCCTAAAGGAAGTTCAGCTATCTTCAGTCCATTTTTGGATATAAGGACATCTCGTATATCCTCTCGCTCCGTAATTGCTCCGATCATAAGATCCTCTGTCATCTCCGTTGGCACATCTTTCATGCTATGAACAGCCATATCGATTTCACCTTGCAAAAGTGCAGTTTCTATTTCCTTTACAAACAATCCCTTACCGCCGATCTTATCCAGTGTCTTATCTAATATTTTATCCCCAATGGTTTTAATCTCAACAATTTCAAAATCTATATGGGGAAATTTTTCTTTAAGACATTGAATCACCCAACGGGTTTGCGTCAGTGCCAATTCGCTGGCTCTTGATCCCACGATAATCTTATTTTTTTTCATTTTGTCCACCTTTTCCCATTTTTATTGTATGTCATATATATGGTCCAACTAAATAGTTTACTTATCCGCTGAAATAAGTTTCAAGGATATACTGTTTCAGATCCTGAATCTCACCTTTTCTATATCTATCTAAAACATCACTATAGACAATTTTCTCAAAAAATTCTCGTCTGTGATGGATATTTTCCCATTCTCTTAGTACCAACTGCCTTAACTCTCCCATAACCTCTAGGAAAACTGTATATTCTTCTCCATAGACGGATTCCAAATCCTCACGAATCTTTTTTGACAGCATGGGACTTTTCCCGTTGGTAGACACCGTGATCGTCAGGTCACCCCTTTGAACAGAGGCGGGAACAATAAACTCACACATGGCAGGTTGATCTACAACATTTAACAATACTTTCTCCTGTCTCGCTTCCTTGAGACAGCTTTCATTTACTTGGTGATTATCTGTGGCTACGTAAGCTAGATCAAAATCTTTCAAATCACCACTTCTATACTCCCTAAAAATCGTCATAATTTTCCCATTCTGTCCAAGATTACGCAATTCATCTGTCATTTCAGGTGCAATCACCGTAACAACTCCGCCGCAGTCAAGCAAGGATTCCACCTTACGCTGGGCAACTTTGCCCCCGCCAATCACAACACAGGGTTTCCCATCAATATCTAGCATAATTGGATAATACTTTTTCATACAATTTCACTCACTTTATCCATGATATGAGAAAAGCTTCTGTAGACATTGGGATAAGCCATGGACGGTCTCATGATCATGACCACTGAGACGCCCATTTCATGGGCGGCCTCTAGTTTATCTAAAGTACCTCCAATATCTCCGCTGTCTTTTGTCACAAGTATTTGAATATTATATTTCTTCATCATCTCAGTGTTCATATTTTTAGAAAAAGGTCCTTGCATGGCTATAATGTTGGAAGGCTGCAGTCCTAAGTTTTCACACTTCCCCAATACATCACAGGTAGGTAATACCCTTGCAAAAATCCGATGCTTGTCAATCGTGCTGGTGAAAATCTCTAGGGTTTTACTTCCTGTCGTCAGCAATATATTTCCCTGGGTATTGGATAAATATTTTGCAGCTTCCTCATATCCATTTACAGGATAGACAATGTCTTGATAGCCTGGGTCATTCGTTTGAGATCGTTCAAAACGAATATAAGGAATTTGCAAATGTTCGCAAGCTTCCATGGCATTTAAGGATACTTCCACCGCATAGGGATGGGTCGCATCAATGACCAATTTAACTTTATGTTGATTCATAAAAGTTATCAATTGTTCTCTATTCAAGCGCTGGTGAAATACCTGGCAGTTATCACGGTTTTCCACTAGGCTGGCACCATAAGCCGTTGCAGTAGATACAATCAGAGGATATCCCTTGGCAGCGAGCTGCTTCACCAGCTCCCTGCCATCTTGGGTTCCACTTATGATAAAAATCATATTTGATATCCTCTTGGGGTGATCATTTTACCATCCTTTACATAGGTATGGGCATTACCGATGACTACAACCGTAAGCATATCAATATCATGCTCCAGCATATGCTCTAAATCTGTAATCACAGCTTCTTCCCCTTGTCTTTTGGCATTTTTAACGATCCCAACCGGTGTGCTTGGAGCTTTATGTTTCATCATAATCTCCCGTGCTTCCTCGATTTGATGGACGCGACCCATACTCTTGGGATTGTATAAAGCCACAATGAAATCTCCCGCTGCCGCACAATCCAGTCTCTTTTTGATCAGCTCCCAATCTGTTAATAAATCACTAAGAGAAATGACAGCAAAATCGTGCATCATGGGAGCCCCTAGTACCGCAGAAGCTGCACTGGCTGCAGTAATTCCTGGGACAACCTCTATGTCCACATCACTGCTTCTTTCATATTTCACTTCCAGCATAATACCTGCCATACCGTAAACACCGGCATCACCGCTGCTGATGATGGCTACCTTTTTTCCCTCTAAAGCATAATCTAAGGTCAAATTACAACGTTCAACTTCTTTTCTCATGCCTGAGTCGATAACTTCCTTACCAACGATTAAATCCTTTATCAAATCGATATATGTCTTGTAACCGATAATTACTTCTGCATCTGCGATGGCCTCTATTGCTCTTACACTCATATGTTCCCGATTTCCAGGTCCAATCCCTACGATATAAATTTTACTCTGCGGTTTCATTTTTTTCCCCCTAACTGTTTTTACTGCAAATTTTTGTGCATTCCCTACAGGGTCCTGGTTTACAGCTATACTGATTTATGCCAAACAATTGACCAGCCACAGATGCATATAATTCACCTTGACGATCTTCACCGGCCCGTTTGAGGTTAAGTATAGGTTTTCTAATGATTTTTTTCGTCAAGCTGCGCATGACGATCTCAATCAGTTCTTTATCTTTCTCAGAAGCCTGTTCCAAACGAGGCATCAAACTCCTCACTTCTTCTTCAAGAATTTCTTCTCTATATTGGGCTAGGGCCTCCAATACCGGAAAAACTGGTAAACAATGATACCAATTTTCAAACTTAATACATTCTTCGATAATAATCTCCGCTGCATGTTTGGCTGCTTCCACCCTTGACTCCATGTTTTCCATAGATACCCTTTTTAAATCATCCAGTTCATACAGGGAAACATCTTGTATTTTTCCGATCTCAGGATCAACATCACGAGGTACTGCAATATCAATAATACATAGCTTGTTTTCCTGAGCAAAATTTTTTTCAAAGATTTCTTTTTTTAATACATAGTGGGGTGCACTGGTAGAAGTAATAATAATGTCTGTTTGAGAGATCATCTTATATCGATCTTGAAAATCGATGACACCCACCTCGCTGTAGCGTTTTGATAAATCTACAGCATGACCCTTGGTGCGGTTCGTAACATAGATTTCTTTGACACCTTTATAAATCAGATTCTCAATGGCGATTCTGCTCATTTTTCCTACACCAATCACCATGACCCGCTTATTCGTCAAATCTCCAAAAATTTGCTCCACAAACTTTACTGCAATGGAGCTTATAGAAAGAGAATTTTGAGAAATAGCCGTGGTTCTTTTAATTTTCTTTGCTGTTGTAATCGCCTCACGATAAAGCTTATTCAAAATGGTATCTGTACATCCTAAAGCCTTGGCATTACCATGGGCTTCTCTTACTTGGCCTAATATCTGATCTTCCCCAAGAATCAAAGAGTCCAATCCAGCTGCCAAATGAAAAATATGCTTTACTGCATCGTCAGAAGCTTTGATAAAAAGATGCTCCGTTAAGGTTCCTTCTGGTAAGCCGAAAAATTGATGGTAAAACTTTACCAACTCGTGGACACCCTTCTCCACATCCTCGGCTACTGCTGTGATTTCACTACGATTACAAGTTGAAAGAATTACCGCCTCTTTTATGAAATGATTTTCTTTAAATTCCCCATAAGCCTTTTCCAGATCACTTTTTGTGAACGCCACCTTTTCTCGTATTTCCACAGGTGATTGCTTATAGTTAATTCCTACCACAATAATTTCCATATTCAACGCCACCTTCTCTCATTACTGCAATCGTGATGCCATCATAAGCAGTTTTTCTTTGAAGCCAAATACCGCTATTACAACTCAACATGGCCACCGGCTCACATACGGAGCCTACACCAATGGTTTTTTCCACAAATTCCGAACGATTAAATTCATTTTCTACAGCTGCGATCCTTTCCCTATTTACTACGACTAAAGGAACACCCAATGTTTTCACTGCACCAACCAATCCTGGTTCATTCTTCTTCACATCCACTGTAGCAATGTGCTTTATGGATAAAGGATGAATGTTTAAACCTTCTAAAGCAGTATGAATGGCATTCAGAATATCTTCTTCGGTTTTTCCCTTTCTACATCCAATACCCAGGACAATTCTTTTAGGTCTTAGAATCACCTGGTCCTTATTAGGATCCTTCTTAACTTGTCTCTCTGTTATATATATCATACCTTTGTATTTTTCATTCTCTACTTTTTTTTCATCTGCTATGGCTAGATTTTCTGGGAAAGGAAGCAGTATTGGGATATCCGTTTGGATACCTACCCGCTCACCATTTACAATATGGGCTGTTATTTTCGTAGCATCGTTATAGTCTTCTATGGCACAATTCAATGCCATGGCTAGGGTATCTACAGCGATGGATTCATTAATATCCGATGCTGTGGTAATCACAGGGTTACTTCTCAGCAATTCTGCAATCTCAAGGGTATATTCATTGGCTCCGCCAAGATGGCCTGACAGAAGGCTAATTACATTTTTTCCCTTTTCATCCAAAACAATTACTGCCGGATCCGTTTTTTTATCCTGAATATAAGGAGCAATAGCCCTTACAACAATTCCTGCTGCCATGATGAAAATTAAACAATCATATTGATGAAAGATTTCTCCTACAAAAGCTGTTATATTCTTTTCTATTTTTTGAATCCCAGCATCCTCTGCTTCGAATTTTTCATTCACATACAAGGTACTGTCCTTCAACATCTGCTGCAATCGCTTCCCCAAGTCGAATCCGCCCCGAGTCAGTGTAATGATTGCTTTACTCATTCTTCGCACTCCTAAATTCATGACTGAAATCCTTATCATACAACTTTGATTTTTCATAGGTATTTCCTAGGAAATCCCCCACCATAATCTGAGCAGTTTTGTTGATTCCTGCTTCCCTAACCTTGTCACCAATATCTGCTAAGGTACCCAAGACAATTTTCTGATCCTCCCACGTAGCTTTCTGCACCACTGCGATAGGCGTAGTCATAGGGTAGTGTACAGCTAAATTCTTTACCACATCATCGATCATATGCACCGATAGGAAAATGCACATGGACGCCCTGTGTTGTGCCAACTTTTCAAGATTTTCCTTTTCAGGCACATCGGTTCGGCCTTCCATTCTCGTAAGAATAACCGTCTGGGTTATCCCTGGCAGCGTAAACTCTTTTTTAATGGCAGCAGCAGAGCCAACAAAAGAACTTACCCCTGGAATCACCTCATAGGAGATTCCCTTTTCATCCAATATATCCATTTGCTCCCGAATGGCACCATAAATACTTGGATCTCCCGTATGAACCCTGGCTACAAGCTTCCCTTGGTCTATGCCTCTTTCCATCACTTCAATCACTTCTTCTAAGGTCATGGACGCACTATTATGAACCTCTGCGTCCTCTCTTCTACAATCAATGATTGCCTTATTCACTAAGGAGCCTGCATAAATAATGATGTCTGCTTCTTTTACAATTCTCTGTCCTTTAACGGTAATTAATTCTGGATCTCCAGGTCCTGCACCTATAAAATATACCATTATTTTTGCCTCCCTTTTTTTGCAATCAGCATAGATAGATAATCAATCTTCTCTCCTACTAAGGTTTTCACATCATAGGATATTTTTTCATCTTCGTGGCCACATTTCGTAATCAAAACCGTATTCTCTAAAAGATCATGTTCTTCCAGCTTTTTAACGGTGTTATCAAACCCTCTGGAAGGCTTCATCAATATTACATTGTCAGCAAGATGAAGGATATCATCAATCTGCTCACACTGGTATGCAGCAGGGACTATGGCAATGGTTTCATTGCCTTCAGAAAGAGGAATTCCTAACCTGCTTGCCGCTGCACAGAAGGAGGTGATGCCGGGAACAGTCTCAACAGCAATTCCTTTGTCTCGAATAGGCCGCATCACATATATATAGGTGCTATATACCATAGGATCTCCTAAGGTAATAAAGGCTACATTCTTACCTTCATATAGAAAGGTTAGGATTTCCTCCATATTGCGAGTCCAGCTGTCATCCAGTTCCTTACTATCATAGGTCATCGGAAAAACCTGAAAAACAACTTTGCTTTGATCTTGTACATGCCCTTTGATGATGTCATAAGCAACGCTGCCCTTCCCCTTGACAGTTTCGGGAGCAATGATAATATCGGCAGCATTTAATATATGTACAGCCTTAAGGGTAATTAATTCTGGATCTCCAGGCCCTACCCCAAGGCCATAAAATTTTCCATTCATTTTAATTCCTCCATTTGCTTTTCGTGCCTTTTTTCAGCAGAGACAATATAGATCGGGTTTAAAGCCTCCATGAGGGTATATCTTCCAGCCTTTCTCCCTCTTGCAACGCTCACTGATACAACGTCGATCTCTACAAAGCCAGTACTTTCTAAGAATTTGATAGACTCATACAAGGTTTCTACAGTGATACTATTGACAACGACTCGCCCTCCCAGTGTCAGCCTTTCATAACAGAGAGCCATAACCTCTCCTAATTCTCCGCCGCTTCCGCCGATGATTACACGGTCGAAGCTGGGAATACTCTTCAGCTTTTCTGCTGCATTCCCATGGATAACCTCCATCTCAACCTGAAACTGATTACAGTTTTCTTGAATCAATTGAATACCTTCTTCATTTCTTTCGATGGCAATGACCTTCCCATTGGTACAGATATGGGCAGCTTCAATGGCAATGGATCCTGTGCCGGCTCCTACATCCACAACAATATGGTTATCCCTCAGCCGTAGTTTTGAAATGGTTACTGCCCTTACTTCTTCCTTTGTCATGGGCACCTTTCCCCTAACAAATGCATCATCAGGAATACCCGGTGTTCTATATACCCATTTATTCGTCATTCATAATCACCACCACTGCCATATCAAATTTTGGAATATCCACGATTTCTTCAGGTTTATATATCGTAATTCTTTCATTGTCATAGGATAGGTTTTCACCAACCACCATTCTCTTGTTTCCTATCTTATGAGCCAGTAGCTCCTTGGCAATCTGCTGGGGCGAATACTTATGATCTGTCAAAAATACCGCCTTTTCATAGTGCTGTATGATCTCAATAAAGTTGCAGGTTCTTCCATGAAGGCTACCCACATATGCATTTTGCCAAGGTTCCCCAATTTTAGCCATCAAATATTGAAAAGAGCTGATGCCAGGTATCACTTCTAAATCTGAGGCATCCATATGCTTTTTTATATACTCCAACATACTATAAAATCCAGTATCGCCAGATAGAAGAAAAGCAATTTTTTTATGGTCTCGATTTTCTACTACAAAATCCATAATACTTGCCAAGTCCGAATGAATATAAAGAATTTCTTTTCCCAGGTCCTCATAGTATTGTAAATTTCGCTTACCGCCAATTAGCACATCGCAATCTTCAATAATCCGCGTCGTAATCGGCAGGATATACTCCTTATTTCCAGGACCCATTCCCAATACGTAGACCTTATTCATTCTTAAATTCCTCCACCAATCTTTTTGCATTGTTCCCTAGTCCGAGGATTTTTTTATCCATTGAAAACATCACAATGCCAATCTCCAATTGCTCAAATACATGTTGTTCTGCCTTTTGCTCTGCTTTTTGGCATAACAAGTCATAAACTGAGTGATACCCTTCTCGTTCTATGATTTCCATTGCCGCCTCAGTGGTTACACACTGAAAAAGCTCTTCTATGACAGGCTGTCTCGCACCCAATAGCCCTAGGTTTGCTGCCAGAATCTCAATCCGGCCATCGGCTACCTTACTGTGTGTATGGAATATACCACCAGCCAGCTTCACAAACTTCCCTAGATGTCCAATCATTAATACCTGCTTGATGCCATGCTCAACACATTTTTCCAGCATAAATCCGACGAAATTGCTGGTTTTTATAATGGTATCTTTATGTAAGCCATAGTGATCAATGGCGATATCTCTTCCATAATTGCCAGGAACCAAAATCAATCGTTCTTTTCCTTCCTTGGCTGCAACGCTTATCTCCAAGGCAAGGGAATCCTTAAAGGCTTCTTCTGACATAGGCTCCACGATTCCTGAGGTGCCTAGAATCGATATGCCGCCTACGATTCCAAGTCTTGGATTAAAGGTTTTCTTCGCAATTTCTTCCCCTTGGGGTACAGAAATGGTAATCACAGCACCTTTGCCCGCTGGCAGTACTTGTGAAACCTCTTGAAGAATCATTTTTCTGGGAATCGGGTTAATGGCCGGCTGACCTGGAGAAACCTGAAGACCTGGCTTGGTCACTATGCCAACACCCTTTCCACCCTTTATCTCGATCCCATATCCATCAAGAATTTCACAGCTGGCTTCTATGAGAATACCATGGGTATTATCAGGATCATCGCCACCATCCTTTTTGATGGCACATGCCCCATGATGATCTCCAAATGAACATGTCTCAACTTTTAGATCTAAGTTCCATCCCTTTGGTGTATCGATGGATACCCTTTCGATTTCTTTACCCTCCAAGGCCATGATGGCAGCGGCCTTGGCAGCCGCAGCAGCACAGGACCCTGTGGTATAGCCATACCTCATCTTTTTGCCATCTTTTATGATGTATCTTTCTAACATAGATAACCCTCTTTTCCTACTCCATCATATACAGTATCGCATTGACGATGGCAGCGGCTACGGTACTTCCGCCCTTTCTCCCTCTCGTTAATATATAAGGCACCTCTAATGCTTCTAGGGCTTCTTTGGATTCTGCAGCACCTACAAATCCCACAGGTACACCCACCACAAGGGCAGGCTTCACTGTGCCTTCTTCGATATGCCGCTTTAATTCAAATAGAGCTGTTGGTGCATTTCCTATAACAAAGATTTGGTTCTTTTCATCTGCTACTGCCTTTTCCATAGAGACCATTGCCCGGGTAATCCCTTTCTCTTTTGCACGTAATGCCACATCCTCATCGGATATGAAGCAGTGTACATCTCCGCCATACTTTTTTAAACGCATTTTGTTGATTCCAGACTTTGCCATCTGAGTATCCGTTACAATATTCACGCCCTTACCAATAGCTTCCTTTGCCGATTGGATGGCTGTCGGTGAAATCACCGTAATATCTGCATATTGGAAATCTGCTGTGGTATGAATAATTCTTTTAATAATCTTGCCAATTTCTTCTGGAAACGTCCTCTCCCCTAATTCTTCCGTTATGATTTCAAAACTTCTTTCCTCAATCTCATGGGGCACCTTGATATAATCGCTCATTATGCGCCGACAGCCTCCTTCGCTCTTTCCTCTATAATCATGGCAATACGTTCATCCGCACCGATATGATTTGCCATGGTAAATGTCACGTTAGAAAATTGTTCTTTTAATTCCACCAATTTTTCTGGGATATCAAATTTCACATGGTTTCCTTTAAATATGAACATCGGCACAATGATTACTTGCTCTGCTCCCTTTTCAATTAAAGCTGCAATACCCTCTTCAAAGCTTGGCTTTGATATCTGTAAAGACCCCATTCCCACTAATTCAAAGGATGTCAATCCCTTTACCATTTCTACGATTTGCTCAAAAATAGAATCAGCTTCTGCTGCCTGACTTCCATGACCTAATACAAACAATGCTTTTTTCATTTTTCTTCGTCCTCCTTATTCTTCTATAATGCGTACACCGCCGTGAATCATACGGGTACAATATACCTTGTGATAATGTTGAAAAATATTCTTAGTTTTCAATGCTTCTTTTATTTGCTGTAAATCTGTCTTGTCTCTTTCCATCAGAATACCAACAACGGTACCGCTGTGGGCCACATTTACCCCTAGACATCCATATTGATTCGCTGTTTCGATGATTTCTTCCAATTGATTCTTTGGCAGAATTCTCTGGTTTGCCAAAGCGCTTATGGTGGCAGCCATCCCCAGTAAGGATAGGTCTTTTTTCAATGCACCTTCCTTAAATGTACGAAAAGCTTCCTCCACTCGAGGCTGTACCTCCATTCTTTCCTTGGAATAATCAGATTTTCTAAACACCTGGGTATCTAAGACATGGTCTGATTCCAATATGAGTACATCCACCTCTGGATTCCAGTCAAAGCTTTCTAATCTTATGCCTCTCAGATGATCGAATAGGGTTAATCCTTCATAAATGGTACTATCTGTTGGTTCAATACTCACACAAATTTTTGCCAGAGTATCTCCCTCTAATCTTTTACCAAGTAAAGCTGCTGTGGCAGCGGCAGTGGCAGCAATATCTGCAGTACTGCTTGCCATCCCCTTGGCAATGGGAATATCAGACTGAATTTCTATGGAGAGCGAATCCCCTGTCTCCTGGGATTCACCAAAATAAGCAAGGGTCTTATACATGGCTTCTATCGCTTTTTTTCGTCCCATGTCTCGCTTCGGGTTTTTCCTTTCTTCAATGACCACCTGGGAAAATATATCTACGGGATAGGAGATCAGTTTTTCATTGGTTCCAATCATGCCTTGAAGCAGCTCTCCACAGGAAGCAGGGCATCTGGCTTTAATTCTCATAAAATACCTCTCTTAATGCTTGTAATAACTTTTCATTGGCATCTCTATCTTTAATGGCAACTCTATAATAAGTGCCGTCCAAATTTTCATAGTTCCCACAGCTTCGAATCAAAATACGCTTTTCTAAAAGCTTATCTTGTAATGATATATGGGAATCATCCACTACTCTTAGAAAAATATAATTTGCTTCCGGTTTATAGACCTTGATCTGGGAAATATTTTGAAGACCCTTAAATAGGAACTCTCTTTCCCTATTGATCCAATTCTTGCTGTTATCGATATATTCATGATCCTCCACCACGATCTCTCCTGCCAATGCTGCGAAGCTATTAATTGTCCATGGTTCTTTCCCACTGGCAATCTTTTGTAAGACATCCTGATTTCCGGAAATTCCATACCCGATCCGTAAACCAGGAAGAGCAAAAAACTTTGTCAGCGATCGAATAATATAGAGATTTTTATAACTCTCAATGTGAGAGATCATGCTTCTTTCCTCTGGGCAATCTAAAAACTCATTAAAAGCTTCGTCGATTATCAAATTAATCCGAAGCTCTCTACACTTATCTAAAATCAGCTCCATCATTTCCGAATCGATCATCTGCCCTGTAGGATTGTTGGGATTGCAAAGGATGACCATATCAATGCTATCATCTAATGCCTTTAAAAACCCCTCATCCACAGTAAAATCCAGTTCTTCTTTCAGCCGATAACTGTGCACTTCACAATTTGCCTTCATCAGAGCTCTTTCATACTCTGCAAAGGTTGGCGCAAGGATTAAAGCATTCTTTGGCTTTAATGCTGATATGATTGAAAAAATAATCTCCGTTGCACCATTTCCCACAGTAATACAGCTAGGACTAATTTGATGATATTTGCTCATCCCGTCTATCAATTGTTCATAGTTTGGATCGGGATAGTTCTCAATCATGGAAATATTCTCAATGAGGGCCTTCCTAAAACTGGCTGGCACACCCAAGGGATTAATATTTGCACTAAAATCTAGTATCTCTGTTGGTTGAATTCCTAGTTTTTGTGCCACTTCATATATATTGCCGCCATGCTTCGCTATTTTCATCACAACTCACCCCTTACACCACAGCCACTAAATATTTTATCATCATTAAACAAAACATACCAGCCGCGGAAGCAGCGTACATAATTCCAATTGTTCTTTTAATATCGTCTTTTTCCAAGGGACGGGTCGGATCTCCAATTGTAGGCTTATGGACCTTCTCCCCAAAATATGTATTGGTGCCGCCAATCTGAATACCCAATACACCAGCCACTGCAGATTCAGGATATCCACTATTGGGACTTTTGTGATTTCTGCAATCCCTTTTCGTGATTTTGACCCCATCTTTCCAATTGTAGCCCAGAAAAGCAGCGGCAGCAACAATAAAAAATGCGGTGAGCCTTGCTGGGATGTAATTCACAAAGTCGTCCAACCTAGCGCTGGCCCTTCCAAAGTTTAAGTATTTTTCATTTTTATACCCCACCATGGAATCCAGGGTATTGATGGCTTTATATGCCATCCCTAAGGGTGCACCGCCTATATAAATGTAAACCAGTGGTGCAATAATGCCATCAGATATATTTTCAGCTACTGTTTCAATCGTTCCTCTGGTAATCTCATTCGCGTCTAGATCCTTTGTATCTCTCCCCACGATGTAAGAAAGATATTTCCTGGCTTCAAGTATGTTTCCTTCCTTCAGCTGTGTATAAACCTTTCTGCTTTCTCGATCAAGGCTTTTTGTGGCCAGTATTTGAAAAATTAGAAAAGTTTCCAATCCAATCTTTAAATAGGGATGTATCATTCCTGCCATATGCAGAAGTAAGTAGGTTATCCCATAGGTCAGAGCAACAATCACCACAGTAAGGATCATTCCTCCAGTCCGTTCCTGTTTGTCCCCTTTGAAAAACTTACGCAGTATATTTTCTACATACTTAATAGCATTTCCGATGAATCGGATGGGATGCGGAAGCCAATAGGGATCGCCGAAAAGTAAATCCATCCCATATCCAATGACTATTCTGAGCATATCTCTTCCCCATTCAATATTTGATATACCTTTTCCATATCCACATTGGTGCGTATAACTTCGGCCAATTTGTCATATTCTTTTTCCTTGAATGCTTCAAAACTCTCAATACTGCTTTCTACCTGTTCCAATCCTTTCTGGCGGCGAATATTATTCAATATCACCCTGGTAAATGGAATATTATCAAAGATACCATGGATATAAGTACCAATGACATTACCTTCCATATTGGATGCCCCATCATCAATGGATACGTCCTTACCCAGCATATGGCGTATCTGGTTTAATCCTTGGCATTCGGAGCCTAGCACTGTTTTCCCCATATGAATCTCATATCCCCTAAGACCAGCACCCTGGGTACCTTCTAGCAAGCCGCTCAATTTGGCTGTTACCACGGCTTCCACCTGGGTCGTTGTTTTCTCCAGCTCAAATATGGTATCTACATCCAGTAGTCCTAACCCGTTGATTTCCTCAATGGAGCTCTCTGTGCCATGGGGATCTTTTATGGTTTTGCCCAGCATCTGATACCCTCCACAAATGCCTACGATCAGCTTTCCTTGTCTATGTAATCTCAGAATTTGCTCCTCTAAGCCGCTCTCCCTGAGATAAACCAGATCCTCAATGGTATTCTTTGAACCAGGAATAATCAAGAGGTCTGGATTACCAATAGACTCTCCCCGCATAACATAACGTAGGTTCACATCTTCCTGGGTTTCAAATACGTTAAAATCCGTAAAGTTTGAAACGTGGGGAAGATATAAGACAGCCACCTCAACCTGCCCGCCCTGATATTTTTGATATCTAAAACGTTCTGCCAAACTATCTTCATCTTCAATTTGAACATGATAGTAGGGAATCACACCCAAAACAGGAATTTTGATAATGTCTTCAAGCATCTTGATACCTGGTTTGAGGATTTCTACATCTCCTCTAAATTTATTGATAATAACTCCTTTTACCCGTTTCTTTTCTTCCTCAGTCAATAACAGCATGGTTCCTGCTAAAGAAGCAAACACACCGCCCCGATCAATATCCCCAATGAGAATTACCGGAGAATCTGCCATCTCAGCCATCCCCATATTTACAATGTCATTCTCTCTCAAGTTAATCTCTGCGGGACTACCAGCACCCTCAATAACAACCACATCGTGGGCATCGGCCAATTTCTGAAAGCTATCCTTTACCAGGGCAGCTAATTCAGATTTAAATTCATGATATTCCACTGCAGACATATTTTTATATACCTTACCATTTAGAATCACTTGGCACTTTTTATCTGTAGTAGGCTTTAGAAGTACAGGATTCATGGCCACCGTTGGCTCTATCTTGCTAGCCTCCGCTTGTACCACTTGGGCTCTTCCCATTTCTAGCCCTTCTGCCGTAATATATGAATTCAATGCCATATTTTGAGACTTAAAGGGTGCTACCTTATACCCATCTTGATGAAATATTCTACAGAATCCTGCGGTCAATAAGCTCTTTCCCACAGAAGAACCTGTACCTTGGAGCATCAATTTCTTCGTTTTCATCATTTATACCTTCCCCCATCCTTATAAACGCTGCAGTTTTCTATAAAATTCTCCGCCAATCTTGGATTACAATAAAAGTGTATATGGGCATACGCTCCCAGCGCATTGTGCCGCTTTAACCCACATCGCCATCGGTCAACAATTTCACCATTTCTGGTTTTCTCAAGCCCATAGACCTGATCATTTTTTAGGTCCTTGGTGAGAACGGATCGATGAAATTCATGGGCTTTTGCTTTTTCAATTGTCTGAGAAATCACTGTGGGTTGGTCAATGGTAACATCCACATAACCAAAACGCTGTAATCTCCCTGTCATTTTGGTTTCTGTATTAAACACACCTACCATTTCATGCCTTTGTCCTTCCAAGCTGATAATGGCATTGGTTAAGTACATAAGTCCTCCGCATTCGGCATAGGCAGGCAAACCTGCCTCAATGCTATCTTTGATTTGCTGCCGAAGTTCCCTGTTATCCTCTAGTTCTTGGGCGAATACTTCTGGAAACCCGCCCCCGAAATATAGTCCATGGATTTCTTCAGGCAGTTTCTTATCCTCTAAGGGACTAAAGAATATCAAATTTGCACCTAAACTTCTCAATAAATCTAGATTGTCTTCATAATAAAAATTAAAAGCCTTATCCTGAGCAACACCTATATTAATACGATTCTCCAACCCTTTATTTTCCTTCAATCTGCCATCGATCGGTACAGCTTGCTCGCTGATTTCTAACAAAGCATCTATATCTACAGTCTTCTCAATCATACTTCCGATTTCTTCAATTTTATGCTGCAAACCTTCTACCTCTACGCTGGGAATTAACCCTAGGTGCCTGCTCTCAAGCTTAATGGCCGTATTTTTCACCATATAACCCACGCACTTGATTCTGATATCTCTTTCAATGGCTTCCTTCAATATGTGATAATGCTTTTCACCAGATACATTATTGATGATTACACCAGCAATCTCCACATCTGGGTCATACATCTTGTAACCTAGCACTTGTGCTGCAGCACTGGCTGCCATGCCGCTGCCATTGATGATTAGGATCACAGGAGCTTTGATGATCTTGGATACATGGGCGGTACTCCCCACATCTTTTCTACTGCCGCTGCCATCGTATAGTCCCATTACGCCTTCGATCACCGCGATGTCTTTTCCACTTGCATTCTTCACAAACAAGCCCTTAACAATTTCTTCTTCCAGCATCCAGCTGTCCAAGTTTCTTGACTTATTTCCTGTTACGAAGGTATGGAAAGCCGGATCTATGTAGTCAGGCCCTACCTTAAACGGCTGTACTTGAAAACCTCTCTTCCTAAGGGCAGACATGACACCAGTGGATATGGTGGTCTTGCCCACACCACTTTGCGTACCTGCCAACACAAATCTAGGTAGCCTCATCTTGATCATTCCTTTTCTTATAAATTCCTAATCTGGAGGTGTCGGCGCAAATAAAAATGCCCTGACCATCTTTGGTCAGAGCATGAACACACGTATGTATATTCCTGTTTCCTTCCCTCCGAAGGCAATACAATGAATTCAAACAGGCAGGTCTCCTGACTTGTGAATCTCTTTACTTTCGACGTCTTCCCTGTGGCATACAAGTGACATACTGTCGATTTCATCCTCACATACAGTAGCGGGGGCTGTGTCGGACTTTCACCGAGCTTCCCTATTAAGTATCAACACCTATTCGATTTTCATATTTATTTATTCAATCGTATCAAATATTCATCAATAATTCAATAGTCTGGGAGGGAAATATTTTGGCTTGTACCTATAAATAATAGCGTTTTCTGCCCTCTCTGTTATCTATTCAACATCGTTAGTACGGGATAGCCCTCTACAATCTCTATTTTTGTAATGCCACAATTCTCAATCTTATATTTCCAATAGTCTTCTATACCGCTTCCGATCAAGTGGGATAAAATACCACGGATGCAGCCTCCATGGGAAACGAGCAGTATTTTTCCTTGAGGATAATCAATACACAGCTGGTCTATTGCCTCTTTGACCCGACCATACATTTGACGAAGGCTCTCTCCTTCAGGAACAGGATAGTCTAACCATTCTTTTTCCCATGATTTCAGTTCATTTGGAAACTGATTCCTAATTTCTTCATAAGATAGTCCTTCCCATCGCCCAAAGTTCATTTCCCGAAAACGATCTTCACAGTGAATTTCTACGTGATGATACTTATTGATAATTTCTGCAGTTTTTCGGGTTCTATTCAATCCGCTGGTCAAAATGAGATCTAAGGGTACTTCTCTCAGTCTTTTAGCGCTTTCCTCTGCTTGATATATTCCCATATCTGTCAGCTCCACATCCAACCATCCACAGTAAACCCCTTGACAATTGGATAGGGTTTCTCCATGTCTAACCAAATATAACTCCATCATAAATATCTATCCCTTCATCAAAACTGCTAAAACTAAAAAGTACAGAAGATAGAACAGTTCAGAGAGCTCACATAGTGCCCCCAAGGTATCTCCTGTCATACCATCAATTTTCCCAGTAATATGCTTTATGTATAAAATACTAAAAAGATAGCCTACAAGAATGAATGGAAGCGACCACAGATTGATCAAAGAAATAACCCCTGTAAAAAATAAGGCAATCCCTAGATGAATATTGCTTACTTTTCCAATATATAGATTCCCCATGCCGTTGCTTCGGGCATAGACAGAGAATTTCGAACCATAAACCAGGCACAGTTTTGAAAACACAGGCATGAGTAGAAGTATGCCGTAAACCATATCCTCTCCGATGCTGTAAATCATTGCAATCTTTAAAATCAAGGTCATCATAATGGCTAAGGCTGCATTGGTCCCAAGTCGGCTATCCTTCATGATTTCCAAGATTCGATCTTTAGGACGATTACTATACACCCCATCAAAGGTGTCACCCAGTCCGTCTAAGTGGAGCCCCCCTGTGATAAACACTTCTATAACCACTGCCATGACAGACGCTAATAAGCTCCCACCCAGCTGATAGCCGATATAGTGAAAGGATACGATAAACATACCTATCAACAACCCTACCACGGGAAAATATATGATACCGTGTAAAAAATCATCCTCATCCACCTTGAGATTGACTGGAATCGGTACACGGGTCAAAAACTGGATCATCAAAATCAATCTCTTCATCAGTGTTCAATTCCTTCCCTTGCACCAATTCCCTTTTGGAAGGGATGTTTTATCATTTTTATTTCTGACACATAGTCAGCCAGCTCGGCAATTTCTTGCGGCACGTTTCTGCCTGTTAAAATCAATTCCATATGTTTAGGTTTATTTTTGATCAAGTCGCAGACCTGTTGTACTGTGAGAATCTTATTGGAGAGTACACCCATAATCTCATCCATTATCAACAAATCACAGCTTTCCTGTTGGAGAACTTCCTCCACAAAAGCAAATGCCTTGTCTATATTGCTTTTTACAACCTGCTTCTCCTCATCAGTTAGTGTCCAAAAAAACTTTTTCGCCGTGTCAAATCTAAAAATCTGAAAGTCCGGCTCTAGGTTTTTCACACTATGTAGTTCACCAGAATCTCCCCCTTTGAGGAACTGCACCATAAATACCTTATATCCACACCCTACGGTTCTTAAAGCTTGTCCTAATGCCGCTGTAGTCTTACCCTTTCCATCACCAGTATATACATGCACCAAGCCTTCAGCTAATCTCTTTTCTGCCATTTTGCCGCCTCCTACTTTATTTTCATGGGAATTCCTGACACTGTAAAATACACATCATCTGCTTCTACGGCAATCATCTGATTAATCCTGCCTGCAATATCACCAAATATCCTAGATAACCTGTTTTCTGGCACGATTCCCATCCCCACTTCGTTGGTCACCATGATTCCCCATATGTTATGCTCACGCATACTCTTCAGCAAATCAAAAACCTGATCTTTTATGCTTGCTTCAATCCGATCAATCTGTTCATGGTTTATTGTATCCCAATCAATGGATAAATCTTCAAACATCAAATTCGTCACCATGATTGTCACACAATCCAATAATATTGTGCCATGATTGTCAGATATCTCTTTCACCACGTATTGGAGGTCTTTAAAACCTTCATAGGTTTTCCATTCCTGGGGTCTGCTTTCTCTATGTTTCTTAATACGATCCCGCATACCATCATCAAAAGGAATCGCTGTAGCCAAATAGGCTACCGGCATATCTGAAGTTTTCGCCAACTCCTCTGCGAAATTGCTTTTTCCACTACGGGCACCACCCGTTACAAGGGTTATTTTTCCACTCAAAATATCACTCCTAAAGATATAATAAAGCCTGTCTATTGACAGGCATTTTCATCCTTTTATAATCATATCACCCATGCCATCTTCCGTCAACGAAACCATCAATGGATCTGAATGCGATACCGATGTTTCCTTAGGACCTCTCTTCCTAAGGCTTTTTTTACTTTTCCTTCACTGTCCGTCACTTTAATATCAAGGGTACTATCCTTTTGAGGCAAGAAGTTCAATATCACCTCTTGATATCTACAGTTTGTAAGTAGCATCCAAGTAAGTCGATCTCCATATTTTTGTACGTCAAGGTTTCCCATATTGTTTATACCTTTGTCATAGAGGATCTCTTCTCCCTCTTCTCTGTAACCCTTCAACTGTATGTCTCCCAAACCGTCAATAAGTATGCTTATATGATTTTCTATGGGCTCATGGCTATTTCGCATCATATATGCACCGTCAATGCCAAGTTTTTTTCGGATGATGAACAAACTCTTTTCTAAAAGTTCCTCATGCTTACCATTGATTACAAATCGATCTCCTTCGATGGCCATCACACTTTTCACCATAACAGTTCCATCCCCTTCTAGGGTCTTGGACACATCAATCACTCTTCCATCAATCCATCTCTTCCCATCTGATCTCCTTTGAGGATCAATCTGCAGCAGATGATTCGTTTCTACTCCCTTACCAGCAATCAATGTGACCTTTACATGCCTAGGCATGGTCTTTCGATAAATATGATTAATATAATCCAGAAAATTATTTTTATAATGCATTTCTTCATAAGGTACAAAATTCATTTGTTGATTCTTATCTATATAATATAGATAGTTCCCATACTGCATACTCGGCAACAAATCTTGAGCGCCCTTTAATAGATCATGTATTGTGACCATGTCATTTTTCTCTCCATAATGCTTCTCAATAATCCAAAGATATCCTTCTAACAATGTCCTAAAAATATTCGATTTTATGCCACGATTATAGGGCAGTTTGCCACCAGCATAAAAATAATAGGCATTGACCGCCCCCGCATTGGGCGTACCAACGATAATGAGATTATCAACATCCCCTCGATAATTGTTCCCCTGTACATAGGTCCTTGAAACCAGCCCACCCATGCTGTGACAGATAATATCTACTTTTCGACTTCTGGTTTTTGCCTTAGCCAAAGCAATGGTTTTCATCAAATATTCATCGGCACAACAAATACAATCCTGCCTCCAGTCATAGAAGGCTATAAACAGATCCTCATTTCTTGTATATCCAAGCTGCTCCAATTTTTCTACAAATGGCTCATATACAGAAGCAGACATTCCAAAGCTCCAGTCCCCTGTCCCTGGAATGATTGTATTCCCCATGGAGCCATAAAGCCCTGGGACAAACACCAAAGGTTTTCTTTTCTGACTTTGCAGCTTACTCGTGATCATTTCCATAAGACCTACCGTGGTTAAGATCGGGTCCATAGACATTCCCCCTTTTAAAAAATAAAAAGCTGCTACGATTTCGCAGCAACTTTTCCTTCGTGAATGTGTATACCTTCGTCATGCTTTATCCTACCTGTTCACGACTGTTTTTACTTCTATAAGCATCCTTCGCTAATCTCCACTGCTCCCTTGCCATGGTGTCAATTTTCTTCTTCGTTTTGATTGCTGGATTACTGACTGCTTTTCCAAACCATTCTACTGCCTCTTCATAATTTCCAATCATTCTATGGAGTTCTCCAATTAAATACGTGAGAGATACATCATCTAGATTTCCAATAGGCATCGGTTCATTGGCAAAAGCTTGTTCAAAGCAGTTTACCGCATGGGTTAAAAATTCAAACTCCTTTTCATGGCTTAGATATCGATATAGCCATGCAATCCGTAAACAGATATTGGCCAGAGTACCTTTTTTATGACCTAAAATTTGACTGCAAAGAAGCGCTAGCTTATAGGTTTCAATAGCCTCCAGTATCGTTCTTTCCTCACCGAAACTCCGCTGGGTCCAGCGTCTTGATATACTTTCTTGAATCATTTTTTTACCTGCAGCATTAATTTCTTCAAACCCACTTTCCAGCGCAGCATATCCACACATAGGACATACAAACACATTGTAGAGGATCGGATTTTCGCCAATATAATGGGTGCAAAAATCCGTATCCCTTTTCTCAATCCTTGTGGCAGAGGTCCGTACCTTCTTGGTATGAAAAATATTTTTACAAACTGGGCAGGTAATTGCTTTATCATATAGTACATTCACCATTTTTGTCACCTCTTTAGTGCTTTTTCTTATAGATATTCTATAGTATTACGGCCGAATAACCTCAACTTCTGATTCACCTTCACTCTTTGGCGTTGACTCGTCCTGAGCTTTCTGTGTCGGTGCAGAAGGACGTTTTTTCGTTCCTTTTATAATAATTTGGTTTTGAGGTTTATAATAATCTTTTGTGATCTGCTTTCTTTCAATTTCAACCCCATTTTCCAAGACAACCTTAAAGGTAGTAATCCGGTATCCATCTCTACCCTCTTGATCAATTTTTTCTTCGCCCTGATACATATTGGGGTCAAATTTTACCTCTACGGTTCTCTTTACCACTTGGTCTTCTCTTGATTCTATCCTTACAACCTTATTGTCTATTTTTTGTCCATACACCTTTACTGTTAGAAGATTGCCCCGAATAAAGCTTTCTATATAGATGGGTTGGGCCAGTATGTTTTGAAACTTAAAATCAAGAACCCCATAGGAAACGGTTGCGTCCCTTCCCTTTGGTACATAGGTGGATGGAATGCTGTGATTGATTCTTTCTACAATATTTAAATTGCTTAACAAGATTGCATTGTATATGGTACTGGAAACTTGACAAATTCCCCCGCCCAAACCATCGACAAGCTCTCCTTTAAAGATTACAGGAGCATTCTGATAACCTCTGCTTGCTGTTCTCGGTCCTACTTTTTCATTGAAAGAAAAGATTTCCCCTGGCATTAATACCGTTCCGTTAATCGTCTTAGATGCTAGATTAATATTCTGTGTCCTATTCATGTTCCCTGCCGTAAATTGGGTTGTATATTCGCCCAACAGGTCTTGAATATAACTTAAACTTTCTGATGTTATTCTCGGTGAAGCTGACTCCACAGGTATATCTACCAAGACAGCCCCTTGACGATAATTATTCTTAAGTTCTTTAGAAATCAATTCCTTTAATCGCTCTATGTCAACCTTTAAGCCTACTTTTTCCTGGGTTATATGAAATCGTCCATCTACCTTTTTAATGGTTGCATCTTGAGATGGCTGATCAATATTCTTTCGGATATCAAGAATAATTCCTTCTAGCTTACTCTGATCAAGAATAGGTACAAGTTCTAAGTTATATGGCACTTTATACAATGAAACAATTTTTTGCAATCTTTCAAAATAGCTGCCATCACGACCAACTTGGTAGGCATCATTGGCTACTTTTGTATAATCGTAGGAGTATCCGATATCCCTGCCATTGATATCCCATCTCTTATCTCCATAGACCAAAGACAGCGTTTGCTGGTCAATAGATTTTTCAAAATGTTCCTGTATTTTTTTCTGTGCCTCTAATACCGATAAACTTCCTACATCTACATTTTCTATGGTTACCCCATTGTAAATAGTATCTCTATATAGCAAGAAAAATGAAATACCTGTGGTTGATATGAGAAAGCTAAACAATACGATAATGAGTCCAGTTACAATATGGGATTTTTTTGTTTTATGTTTAACCTTTGTTTCCAATCCTTCTCCTCCATTCATCTGTAATTCATATCTTAACGATTACTCCTTATTCTCTATATTTATTTCCTTCATATAACTAATATACATGATATTCTGCGCCCTGAACATCTATTAATCAAAATTTAATATTTATTCTATGTCCATAATACCTTCACCTTTTTTTCATAGCCTCATAATATGTAGTGGACATGGGTCCACAAGCAATTTCCCCTTTACTTGGAGGGAGTTTCACACTCCCTCCTTTTTTTGTCCATTAACTTACATCGGCAAATTTATCTCTGTATAATAGGTATAATTTTTATTTTTTTACATAAAATTGTTATATAACGCTATCCAATCGACGCGGAGTAGAGCAATGGTAGCTCGTCGGGCTCATAACCCGGAGGCTGTAGGTTCGAGTCCTGCCTCCGCAACCACACACAAAAAACTAGAGAATTCTCTAGTTTTTTTTGCAGCAAATCTAAGGTTTACTTATTGTTCATTCCAAAATACTTCTATCTGATCCCCTTGGCGGATGGTATCAGTATAGTTTGCCCGCTGTCCGTTTAGCTTAAGAACCAGAGAGCCTTTTGACTTTGTTCGATCAAAATCGATATAATTAAACACATCTACGAAGATAAATTGTCCGCTTTCTTTGTAGATCTCAATGGATTTACCGTTTACATATACAAGGATGGAACCCACTGAAGGATCTCCGATTTCCAAGGGGGTTTCTCTCGAAATTGCAGAGGTTTGATCCATCTTCTTCCCTTTTTCACGGGTATAGATTCTATCTCCGTTCCTTAGCACATAATCCAATGCCCGCTCCACGTCATTAACAAAAACATGATAATGGGTAGGATTCATTTCAAATCGATAGAGTAAATCCTGTATTTTCTCGATCTCGCTGTAGTTGATAATATCCCCTTCTTGGACATCATAATGGATATCTTGCTCTTTTCCGTTTACTGTAAGGCTGCTATACAGTTTTACCTCCAACTGATTAAACGTTACACTTTTCAAGATGTCAATGATCTCCCTTAGGGTAGCTGTTCCATCCTTTCCATCAATAGCTGGATCAATCATTATTTCGTCCTTATGATGAATTGGCGCATCCAAACTGCTAATCCTTCCATTCAGATAAATTCGAGCTGATTCGCCTGGAACACCTTGAATTTGTTTTTCTTTCCCGTTCAAAGTAAACACTAGTTTTTTCCCGCTGCGGGAGATCAGCTTCCTTGCATTATATCCAACCAATATAAGGGCATCAGAAATAAGGAGCTGTTTTGAATTAAACAGCTTGATATTTCGCCCATCCACCGTTACTTGAAGAAAATCCTGGTCTCGATCTTTCTCTGCAATAATGCCTATACCAATCGGTGTAATAAATTCGGGTCCTTCAAGCCTTTCGCATTGAAAAATGATATTTTCAATGATCTCTGTACCTCTTACTACAACCCGCTCCTTTGGCAACCCTAGCTTTTCTGCCAAATAATTTGTGAATTGTGGTATCTGGCTGCCACCGCCTATACAAAATACGGCACTGGGCGCTTTTCCGTTGTATTCTATGATTTTATTGGCAATTTCAGCCCCTAAGCTTTCGATTACACCACTTATTTTCTCGATGATTTCCTGGGTAGTCAGGGTGTAAGGAATTCCTACTATATCCGTAAAAGAATGATTGTCCTTCTTATTCAATTCCAACTTTAATTTTTCTGCCATATCAAAATCCAATAAGTATGTTGTGGCAAGGGCTTCGGTGATTTCATCTCCAGCCACAGAAGCCATAGCATAGGCTACAATTGTTCCATCTTGGGTCAATGCAATATCCGAGGTACCAGCACCAATATCCACAAGGGCAAGGTTCAAAAGTCTTAATTTTTGAGGTATTGCTGCTTGAATGGCCGCGATAGGCTCTAAGGTTAAGTTGGCAACCTCTAATCCTATTTTATCCATTACAGTATATAGACCGTTAACAA
Source organism: Anaerosolibacter sp. (assembly GCF_029240175.1). Taxonomy (GTDB): domain Bacteria; phylum Bacillota; class Clostridia; order Peptostreptococcales; family Thermotaleaceae; genus Anaerosolibacter. Next base: position 322,715 of record NZ_JARBTM010000005.1, on the reverse strand, counting down.
CTACATGGGGCAAGAAAGTAGCCAAAACCTCTGCACCTATTTTATTTCCCCGATGTCCTTTTAAAGACATAATCACACTGTCATTTAAATAATAGTTCACTACTGTATAACCCACGCAGTAATAGGTATGGTCTTGACTATGATTTTCTTGATCTAAACGTTCTTGGGCCTTCTGAATACCTTCCATCTCTAAGCTGTCAATTAATCCTTTATCGATCTCCTTTGAAATGTCAATTTCTCTGCTTACCGTTACACGGTATGTCTTTAACGCTCTTCCGGCTGCTGCAATAGAAACTTGCTTTAACCCGAAGCCTAGCCTATTTTCTAGGGCTTCTTTCACCTTTTTAGCCACGACAGCCACTTTATCGATATCGTGTATTTGACCATCATACATGGCTCGGCTGGGATGTTCCATAATTTCCGCATCCAGAATGATGTGCTTTTCTGCCTCTTTCTTACTTATAATTCCTACTACACTTCTCGTTCCTATATCTAAAGAAAATATAACCTCATGGGGATTTATTTTTGCCGTCGTTGTTTCAGACATCCTTCACAACCCTTTCATTTTCTTCTTCTTCATAATTATTCTTCATGATTTTACATTTTCCTCTTTCAGTTTTTCAAAATACGACATTATCAAACCCTACGCTAACTTTTCTTACCACGCTTCATGTGGAAATAACAATGATTCACCAGAGGACAAACCTCACATTTAGGTTTTCTCGCATCACAGGTTCTCCTGCCATGGAAGATCAAGGTATGATGGGCTTTGCTCCACTGCTCTTTAGGAATACACTTCATCAGCTGCTGCTCTGTTTCTTCCACATTTTCAGCATTAGCCAATCCAATCCTATTAGAAACCCTAAACACATGGGTATCTACTGCAATTGCAGGTACGCCAAAGGCATTACTGAGCACAACATTCGCCGTCTTTCTCCCCACACCGGGTAATTTTATCAGTTCTTCCATAGTTCTCGGTACCTGGGAATCATATTGTTCGACCAGCATCTTACAAGTGCTTAAAATATTCTTGGCTTTGCTTCTATATAAGCCAATTTCCTTTATTTCCTGCTCTAACGCTTCTTGCGTCATTGTAAGAAAATCTAGGGGTGTCCTATATCTTCTAAACAATCCTGGAGTAACCTGATTCACTTTCTTATCTGTTGTTTGCGCGCTAAGAATCGTGGCAATAAGAAGCTGAAATGGATTTTCATGATTCAACTCGCAATGGGCATCAGGATAGGTTTCATCCAAAATGTTTAATATTTCTAGTACTTTATCCTTTTTCTTTCCCATGGTGCTCTTCCTCTCTATATTTGAAATGCTATAGGATTTCTATGTCCTGACGAATAATTTCTACCCGATTGTCTCCTTCAATAAACTTGATAATGGAGTCAATCATTTGATTTGCATGCTTTGTGGTGGTACTGACACAGGCAATGCCAATGACTGCACTTCGCCATTTATCCTGGAGATCCACTTCGGCCACTGAAGCATTGAATCTAGATTGAATCCGTCCTATCAAACTCTTGATAATTTGTCGCTTATCCTTCAAGGAGTTTGTCTCCTGCATCATTATTTCTATACTACACGTTCCAATAATCATGGTCTTCACCTCTTTATCAGTCTACTTATCTTTATTATACATTAAATTGCCATGCCTATCCCTTCACAAATTTCATTTTTATTTCTTTGTAACAGAACTGTAATTTGCTTCCAAAAGGATTCCCCTTCACCTTATCGAATTATAAAGAATAGAGAAAAATGAAAACCTAGGAGGAAAAATGAAAAAACTTATATTGATGTGTCTAATGACACTATTCATTCATGTTACACCTGTTTCTGCTCAAGATTCACAGACCCTAAGCATTTTGTTAGACGGCGCACCTCTTTATATGGAAGTCCCCCCAGTTATGATCGATAGTCGAACCATGGTACCCGTACGGGCAATTTTTGAAGGCCTTGGGGCAGTCGTTGACTGGGACCCTGCAACCGAAACCGTAATCGGCAGGAGAGGGACAACCACAGTAAAGCTTACCCTGGGAAGCCGCGATGCCTATATCGATGATCAGCTTGTACAGCTTGATGTGCCAGCTTCCAATGTAAACAATCGTACGCTTGTTCCCACGAGGTTTATTGCTGAAAGTCTGGGGGCCCAAGTAAGTTGGGATGAACCAAGCCGAACGGTTATCATTCAAAGTGCTCCACAAGATGCTAGAAAAAGTATGACAAGGCTTTCTTTCCTTAAGACCCTTGTGTCCATGATATATGATGATCCTTCAGGCTCAACACTTGATCTTTCTAATTCTTCTACTATTCTTGATCTTGGTAAACAGCATGGGGTCATCTTAGATGCAAACTATGACCTTAATCAAGAGATCACAAAAAAGGAAGCAGAGCTGATGTTTATTCGTGCCGTGGGATACAATCCAACAGGGCTACAGCTTCATCAAATGAATACATCCAATCAAACCCCTGAAGAAAAGTTGGTTTTTGAAATGTATCAGAAGATATCAACACCATTAGAAAACCTTCATGGATTTTATGCTACCAAATCATACGATCAATTAAGTCTTATCCCTTCTTTCGATTCATTAAGCTTTGGATGGAGTCAAATCGTTTTTGATGACAATGGCAGTGCTTCCTTAAAGACCGATGCTCCTGGTGGATTAGCTGTGCCCACTGGCTTCATTGAGCCGATCACAAAAGCAAATGATCATCTTATTCCTACTTACCTGATGGTATTTGCGTCTCAAAGTATCAAAGACTCAGAAGGCAAAGGATTGGTAGAACTGATTTTATTAAACGATGAAGTGAAAACAAAAATCATTGGGGAGATTGTTCAGCAGATTTCAGAAACAACCAAAGATGAACTGACGATTGCCTTTGATGGGGTGGTTATCGACTTTGAAGAAATAAAGAACCCTGCGCTGGCAGCTCCATTCAACCAATTCCTACAAGCCCTTAAAATAGCGTTGAATAAGGTGGATAAAGAGCTTTATGTAACTGTACAGCCAAAGAAGTACTATAAGGGTTACGATTATAAAACCATTGGTGAAATTGCCGATAAAGTCATTCTCATGGCCCATGATTACCACCCCCGACAGATTGAGGCCGTAAGTACGATCAATCCTTTGGACAATTTTTCAAGCATTCACAGTCCTTTGGCCCCTATTGAAAACAAATACAACAAGGACTTTGATGTATACACTGCCTTACAGGAAATTACTGATAACGAAACTGGTGTATCCGATAAAAGCAAAGTTATTTTACAGCTTTCTTTTAATGCCATGCAATGGAGAAAAGTAGAAACCGGTGGCAACATCCGTATTGAAACAGCAAACCCGACCTATAGTGCATTGCGAAATAGATTAATGACGGAATCACAAAATGGGACCCTCAATATGAACTATGACAAACAATATGAAAGTCCATATTTTACCTACCTGGATACAGAAAATAATATTCAAAATATCATATGGTACGAAGACAGCCGCAGTATCCTAGCAAAGATTAACCTGGCGAAATTATTTGGTATCAAAGACATTTCCATCTGGCGCTTAGGCAATATCCCCTCCTACGATGGCAGCGAAGAACAGTTTATGTATCTTGATACATGGCAGCAAATATTAAATGCGAGAGAAGCAAGATAAAAATAGGTGCCTGCAAAAAAGCAGGCACCTATTTTTATCTTATTCATATAAAGCTTTTTCTAAAAATAACACGACAGGCGTGGGATCTACAAAGGATTCTTTCATCATACCTTCTTGGTATTTTGTGGCGCAGTATCCGTTAAGGGCACCAAAGAAAGCAGGGATGACTACTTCCTTATCTAAATCTTTTCTAACCTCACCCTTTTTTATGGCCTCGTCAAACATTTCTCCTATCACATCATACATTTCCCTTTTTTTGTTGATCATTGTCTTTTTCATTTTGTCGGAGATCATGTCTGCTCTCACATCTAGCTTTTGCACCATATTAAAATGCTCAGCCATATGCTTACTATTGTTAATCGCCAGCTTCAACAGCTTATCTTTGAAACTCATATTGGCATTTACAGTCTCTATTAGTTGAAGCTTATATATTTCTATATAGTAAAACACCATTTCCTCAAAGAGATGAATCTTACTTTCAAAATACTGATAGACCGTCCCTTTTCCAATGCCTGCCTCCAAAGCAATATCATCAACTTTTGTGTTGTGAAAGCCCTTTTGAGCAAATATTTTCATAGAAGCCCTTAAGATATCCTCTCTTTTGTTTCCCTTCTGACTCATCTATTCACTACCTTCCCCCTTAGGCCTTCGCAATCTTCTTACCAAACAATCTTTTCTTTATGGAACGGCTGAAGTCATCAAAGATGGTATACAATACCGGGATAAACACCAATGTTAACAACGTTGAAAGACTCAATCCCGCAATAACGACCGTGGCCATAGACGTCTGCATCTCAGCTCCCTCACCTATTCCTAACGCCAATGGTACCAATCCGAGTACAGTTGTCAGCGTAGTCATAAGGATTGGTCGGAGACGTATTGGCCCTGCGTTAACAATGGCCTCATTTCGTTCTTCTCCCTTGGACCTTCTTGTATTGATATAGTCTACCAGTACGATGGCATTATTAACAACGATACCCGCCAGCATGATTAAGCCGATAAATCCTGTTACATTCAAGGATCTTCCCGTTACCAATAGTCCTAGCATACCGCCTGCAAATGCCAATGGCACAGACATCATGATGGTAAAAGGATGGAGTAAAGATTCGAACTGGGAAGCAAGAATCATATATACCAATACGACAGCTAGGAGTAACGCTAGGAATAAATCACTAAATGCATTCATCATTTCCTCATTTTCGCCACCTATATCATAGGTATATCCATCAGGCATATCATATTGAGCAAGCTTTTTCTCAATGTCTGTACTAACACCTTTTAAGTCTCTTCCAAGAATCTGGCTGGATACTGTCACAACCCTTACCTGACCCTCTCTGTTGATGGTCACAGGACCTCTTTCCGTGGTGATATCTGCCACCTGATTTAATGGGATACTAATTCCTACAGGTGTCTGTATCGTTACCTGACCAAGGTTAGCAATACTTTCCTGATAAATCGGATCACCTTTTACAACGATATCAATTTCATCCCCATCTAACTTATACCTGGTGGCAGTTTGCCCGGAAATGGTTCCTTTAACTGCCGATGTGATTTGGGCAGCAGTCAGCCCATATTGGGATGCATTGCTTCTATTGACTTTTACCTGTATTTCAGGTATTCCTTCTTCTAAATTACTCTCTACTTCACGGGTGCCTTCCACTGATTCCACAATGTCCTTAAAATCTTCTCCGATTTGTTTTAATGTGTCTAGGTCATCGCCTTTAACCTTGATAGAAATAGGAGATCCTCCACCGCCCATCATATTACTAGAAGTAACCTCTACCTGAATTTCTGCTCCAGGAATATCTTTTATTTGATTACGGACTTCATCAGCGATTTGCTCTGTACTGCGCTCCCTTTCAGCCATATTTTTAAGAACAACAGATACGCTCCCCCTATTGGTTCCACTGTTTCTGAAACTCATTCCTCCAGTAGATCCAATATTAGAATAGATGGTTTCTACCTCTTCAATTTTTTCTAAAATTCCTTCAATTTCTGTAATGATCTCATCTGTCTGGTTTAATTCCATCCCTGGTGGCAAGGAAATGCTTACCGAGAACGTTCCTTCATCGGTTTTCGGGAAAAACTCTGCCCCTACCAAGGCAATAGAACTCATTCCCACAACAAATACAAGGAGAGCCACGAGCACTGTGGACTTTCGGTGCTTTAGTGCCCACCCTAAAATTCTTTTATACAACTTTTCAATGTTGTCAAACATCTTATCAAAGCTATCATAGAGAAAGTCAAAAAACTTAAACCGTCCATGATGGGCTTTTCCCTGCATATCATCAATCTTTAACATCTTGGATGAAAGCATCGGTACTAGGGTAAGGGATACCACGAGGGAAGCTGCCAAGGACATGGTAACTGTCAAGGCAAATTCTTTGAATATGATAGATGTAACCCCTTCTACGAAAACGATAGGCAGGAAAACTGCCACCGTTGTTAAGGTAGAAGCCAGTACCGCCATCCCCACTTCCTTCGCTCCTTCCACAGCTGCATCTATCCGTGAATATCCATCCTGTCTAAAACGGTAAATATTCTCCAAAACAACGATGGAGTTATCCACCAGCATACCTACGCCTAGGGCTAACCCACCCAAAGTAAGCATGTTAATCGTGATCCCATTAAAGTAGACCAGGATGAAGGTTGCGATAACAGAAACAGGAATAGAAACACCGATAATAAAGGTGGTTCTTATGTTTCTTAGGAATAGGTAAAGAATCGCAATGGCCAATCCTGCCCCTACCATGGCACTACTTTGTACATTATCTATAGATTGCTTGATAAATTCCGACTGATCTAAAACGATATCAATTTTTAAGTTTGGAAAATCTTGACGCAGCTTTTCAATTTCATCTATAATTCGGTCCGCTACCTGCACCGTATTGGTACCTGATTGCTTTTGTAGAGAAATATTGATGCTTCGATTTCCGTTGGTTCTCGTGATGGATGTTACATCCTTATGCTTCATCTTTACATCGGCAATATCATGAAGATAAATGGTTCCACCCGTAGGTAGTGAGATAGGCAGGGACTGAATTTCCTCTACCGTTTGGAATTCACCCAAGGTTCTTACCGTTAGTTTTTGAACTCCTTTTTTTACCTCTCCCCCAGGCATATTTAGGTTTTCAGCCCGCAGTACCTGAGATAACTGATCCAAACTTAAGCCATATCCTTTTAATTTTTCCTGATTTACGGCTACTTCAATTTGATTTGTATATCCCCCAGAGACATCTACAGAGGCAACACCGGATAGTCTTTCCAATCTCGGCTTAATGGTATCTTCAGCAACAGTTTGAAGCTTCGCTAGTTCTTCCCCGTTGGAGATGGAAACCTGCATGATGGCCATGGCATTGGGATCGATCCGCATAACCATGGGCTCATTTGCGCCATCGGGAAGAAAACTCTTAACCAAGTCAACCTTCTCCCTCATTTCCAAGGCTGCAAATTCCATATCCGTTCCAGAATTAAACTCTGCAATAATAATTGAGCTTCCTTCGTTGGATATGGAACTGATTTGTTTGATATTACTTACCGTACCTACAGATTGTTCCAAAGGTTTTGTAATTAATTCTTCCATTTCTTGAGGTCCTACACCAGAATAAGAAGTTGACACGATGGCTACTGGAACTTCAATATTAGGGTATAAGTCAATCGGTAGTTTAGACAATGACACAAAGCCAAAGATTACCACCATAAGGGTAAACATGATGACTGTGACAGGTCTTTTAACCGATAAGCTAGATAAATTCATTATTGTTCACCTCTCACAACCTTAACTTTTGATCCATCTTCTACATAATCCTGTCCTTTAATGATTACTTTATCTCCTGGCTTTAATCCACTGATTACTTCTGTTTCCAAGCCTGTGTCTAAGCCTATATTTATTTCTTTTGCTACAGCCCGGTCATCTTCGACGATATAAACGATATTTTTATTGTTTTCACTGGCAATGGCTTCTGTTCTTACAGCAATAACATTTTCACGGGCGTTGGTTGCCAGCTTTACCTTTGCAAACATACCAGGCTTTACAAGATGATTTTGATTTTCTATATATATTCTTATAGGGTATAATTGTGTTTTTACATCGGAAACAGGACTAATTTTGTCAATTTTACCGATTAAACTTTCACTGGATGCAGAAGGAATATCTACGATCACTTCTTTTCCTACAGTAAGAGCATTGATAACATTTTCCGTTACGTTGATCTCTGCATACACCCTATCCATATTCACAATCGTTACAGATGGTTGGGCTGAACTGGCCATTTCACCCACTTCAACGGCTACAGCGGAAACAATCCCATCCACAGGTGCAGTAACCGTTAAATTCTGAAGGCTATCCACTGCTTGGCTGTGCTGAAGCTGGGCCTGTTCTATCTGAACTTGAATCGTCTGTAGTGATTTATCTGAGGCTGCTAGCTCCGCTTGTTCAAGCTGACTCTTTGGAATTGCGCCTTGTTCATACAAAGCCCTTGTTCTCTCTAAGGTCACCTTGGCATTATCAATTTTTTCTTTTGAAAGTTCATAGTTCGCTTGGGCCAAGTCTATACTCTTCTTCGTTAAGTCTACCTGTTTTTGTACATCCTCATGATCCAATTGAAACAATAGTGTGCCTTTTCTCACAACAGATCCAACGGCTACATTCATAGCTGTTACTTTTCCTGGTGTTTTTGGAACAACAAACACCTCTTTGTCAGCGAAAATTTTGCCGCTGAATGTGGTTTCATTGAATATGGTTTTTTGTTCTACCGTAGCTATCTCTACTGGTGTATACTTTTCTTCTTCTGGAGCATTGGCTTCAGGAGCGTTTTTGGCACCACACCCCGCCAGGATACTCATTAGTAGAAATACTGCAAGGATGACTGATACGGTTTTCTTTCTCATTTTTTTCCCTCCATAAAAGCATTATTCTCTTGAATAATAGTTATTTTTTACCATTATAACCTGACTGACTGGTCAGTATTCTACCATTATATATCCATTGAATCCGCCAGTCAATTAGCCAAACATAAATTATTTGTAAATTTTTCTTTAGAAATGAAGAATGTTCAGCGTGCCATGAAATATGCAATTACTGAATACTACGTGGTATGAAGAAAGAAGTCTGCCAATCAAAAAAACAAGTTGAATGCTCAACATACGTTGAGCATTCAACTTCCTTAATCGTTCATTCTCTAGAAATTTCTAGATTAATCCCATTTCTTTGCCTACCTTTTCGAAGGCAGCCACTGCTCTGTCTAGTTGTTCTTCTGTATGGGCAGCTGTTACCATACAACGGACTCTTCCAGTACCCTTTGGAACCGTAGGGAATACAATGCCTGATACAAATACACCGTTGTCGAACAGCTTCTTTGAAAATTCCATAGTCTTGGCTTCATCGCCGATGATTACAGGAGTAATTGGTGTTTCGCTGTTCCCTGTGTTGAAGCCCAGTTTACCCAGCTTTTCTTTAAAGTACTTCGCATTGCTCCATAGGCGATCTGTATACTCTGTAGTTTCCATCAGCATTTTAATAGCTTCCATGATTGCACCTACAGCTGCTGGCGGAAGCGCAGTACTAAATAATATTGGTCTTCCCCTATGGTTTAGCCAGTCTTGGGCAGTCTGACTTCCTGCCACATAACCACCAATTACACCAATGGCTTTTGATAGGGTTCCTATGCTAAAGTCGATTCTTCCATGAAGGTGGAAGTGGTCCACTGTACCTCTACCGCTTTCTCCTAACACACCTGAACCATGGGCATCATCCACATAGGTCATGGCGTTATATTTTTCAGCCAAGGTTGCGATATTTGGAAGATCTGCAATGTCTCCATCCATACTAAATACACCATCAGTGATAATCAAAAGATTTCTATACTTATCTCGATTTTCTTTTAGTACTTTTTCTAAATTATCCATATCATTATGCTTATAGACCGTTTTGCTCGCCTTGCTTAATCTAGCGCCATCAATAATACTGGCATGGTTTAATTCATCAGAGATAATCAGGTCGCCAGCCTCAGTGATTGCCTGGATAGCACCAGCGTTACAGTTAAATCCAGATTGGAAGGACATTACTGCCTCTTCTCGTTTAAATTTAGCCAATAGCGCTTCCATTTCCTCGTGGATATCCATATTACCGATGATCGTTCTAACGGCTCCTGCCCCTACCCCATATTTTTCAACAGCTTCAATGGCAGCTCTTTTCATTCTTGGATGATTTGCAAATCCTAAATAGTTATTAGAGGATAAGTTAATTACTTTCTTTCCGTTCAAAATCACTTCTGCTTCATTTGGTCCTTCAAGAATTGGTAGTTTTCTATAAACTCCTTGGCTTTTTAGCTCTTCAATCTTTTCCTTTAAAAAAGGCAGCTCATGGATATTGGACATAATCTAATACCTCCCAGATCACATTTAATTTTTTCCGGTTTTATCTATCTTAATTTTATCATGTTTTAATCTATTTATTCATATTAGGGAATAATACTACTTTTCCACAGTCCCCGCTCTTCATTAATTCCATACCTTTTTCATATTCATCTAAGGACAGTTTATGGGTAATAATCGTATCAATATTTAAGTTGCCAGACGCAAGCAAACCCTTTACCTGATACCAAGTATCATACATTTTTCTACCAGTAATTCCATGGATTTGTATTCCCTTGAATACTAAACTTGCAATATCGATCTCAACATTCTTTGTGGGAATACCCAACATAGACATTCTGCCGCCCAGTTTAATGTATTCAAATGCCTGTTGAATTGCTGCAGCATTTCCTGACATTTCCGCAACTACGTCAACACCCATACCATCCGTCTCCTCTAAAACTCTCTTTACTACATCCTCTTTCATAGGATTGATAACCACATCTGCACCTAGCTTTTTTGCAAGCTCCAATCTGTATTCATTTACTTCAATGGCAATGACCTTTGAAGCGCTTACAGCCTTTGCCACAGCTACAGCCATGATACCTATCGGACCACAGCCTACCACAGCAATGCTTTTTCCAATGATTTCACCTGACATCACTGTATGCACTGCGTTTCCAAGTGGTTCTTGTACACATAAATACTCTGGTGGAATAGATGGGTCATTGATCCATGCGTTCTCCTCAGGTATTGCTATATACTCTGCAAAGGAACCATCTGTATCTACGCCAAGGATCTTTGTATCCTTACAGATATGGGCTTTCCCTGTTACACATAATTCACACTTTCCGCATACCACATGGGTTTCAGCAGACACAATATCTCCTAACTTCACTCTGGTAACGTTTTTTCCAATCTCGACAACTTCTCCTGCGAATTCATGTCCCATGATTCGAGGTGTCTTTATTCTTTTTTGAGACCATGCATCCCAGCTATAGATATGATAGTCCGTACCACAAATCGATGTAGCCATTACTTTTACCAAAATATCATTAGGACCTACCTTAGGTATTTCCTTCGTTCCAATCACTGCACCTACTCCTGGCTCTTCCTTAATCACTACTTTCATATTTCCTTCCATATATACCCTCCTCTTTTATTATAAACAGAATATTTTAAATTTACTGTGCGATTATTGAGTACAATTGTCCGCCAAAACACCATGTTTCGTGATAATTGTCCGCCATATACCATTACTATACCACATATCCCTATAAAATTCCTCCTTTTTTTATGACAGAATATTTATTTTTGTAAACAAATAGAGCAGTTCGTAAGTGAACTGCTCTGAGAGTTATTATTTACCCTTGGAGGTTCTGCCTCTAAAACCTTTTCTGCTCTCTGAATCATCATCTTTCTTCACAATAGCTGTGAACTTATATAGTTTCTCTATTACAGCTTCCGATATTTTGGGGAAGGATTGATCTGTTAGGATCTCTATGCCCTCCTCTACCATTGCTACAGGATATATATGAAACTTTCCATCTCTCACAGCCTCAACGATTTCATCTTTTAAAACCAAATCATCAACATTTTGATGGGGTATGATCACACCTTGATCACCAGTCAATCCGAAGTATCTACACAAACTAAAAAAACCTTCTATTTTCTCCGTCACACCTCCAACCGGTTGAATTTCCCCCTTCTGGTTTACCGACCCCGTTACTGCAATATGCTGTTTCAAAGGTATGTCACTCAAACTCGACAAAAGTCCATATAGTTCGGTACTAGATGCACTATCTCCATCCACACCACTATAGGATTGTTCAAAGCAAATTTTGGCAGTCAATGTAACTGGATATTCCTGACCAAACTTTTCGCTTAAGTATCCCTCTAATATCAACACGCCCTTATCATGAATTTTCCCACTCATCTTCACTTCTCTTTCGATATTGACAACGCCTCTATTTCCTGCATATGTGGTTACAGTAATTACTGATGGTTTACCAAAGGAATGATCTCCCACATCGATCACGGAAAGGCCATTGATCCTTCCAATCTTTTTCCCTTTGAGATCAATAATAATTTTACCGGTTTCGTACATTTCATCTAGTTTCTCTTCCATGCGATTGTTTCGGTACTGTTTCTCCTCATAAGCTTTATCAATATGTTCTTTACGAACCAACTCACTTTTGTCAATGTCAGCCCACACATCGGCTTCAATCAGCAGCTCAATAATCTTGTTAAATCGTGTAGATAGTTTTTTCTGACTCCCTGCAATCTTATGGCTGTATTCTACTACCTTTGCAACGGCTTCTCGATCCAAATGCTTTAATTCTTTTCGATCACAATAATCACTGATAAAGTTAGCGATTTTCTGTTCATTCTCACGGTTGGTGTTCATTACAGAATCAAAATCGACCTTTACCTTAAAAAGCTTCTCAAAATCCTCATCATGGTTGTATAAAAGCTGATATAAATATGGATTTCCAATCAAAATGACCTTGATATCTACGGGTATCGGTTCTGGTTTTAAGGTCGTGACCTCCACAATGCCTAGCTGCATTCGCAGGTTTTCGATGCTAATCTGGCCTGTTTCAATGGTTCGTTTTAATAAATCCCATGACTGTGCATTTGTGAGGACTTGATTTGCCTGAAGAATCAGATATCCTCCATTGGCCCTATGAATAGCACCGGGCTTAATCATGGTAAAATCAGTCTTTAATGAACCCTGCTCATTTTCATACTCTATTCTGCCTACTAAATTATTATAATTAGGATTACATTCCATGACGATTGGTGCACCAGTAGTATTGCTGTTATCGATAAATAAATTCACTTTATACTTTTTCACAAAATTGTTCTCTGCCTTTTTTACAACCAATTCATCCTGTTCCTCTTCAGATAAATCAAAGTCATAAATCTGTTCAATTACATCATTTTGTACATTTTTTATATATTCGATAACCTTGGTATGTTCTTTATATTTATCAAACAATTCATCCATCAAAGGTTCTACCACATATAATCCCAGGGTATTATCTAAATCTATGATCTTTTTCTTCGCCTGTCTTTCCATTTCTTTAATCTTCCTTAAAATTTCCACTGCCCGGTCCTGAATATCTTCCGCTTTGGTTTCAATTTCTATTCTCTGTTCTTCATCCAGATCACTGTATTCGCCATCACTGATCACCTCTCCATTGATTAAGGGGGCTAAAGCAAATCCAGTACTTGTATTCTTGATTTTAAAGCCCTGTTCTTTACTATATTCCGTCAATTCTTCGATCAACTGATTCCTTTCATCCTGATACTTCTTAACAATCTCAGCTTTTCTTTTTTCATAATCTTCTCCATGAAAAGCTTTGGGAATTTCTGTTAGGAGGTCCTGAACAAGAATATCCATATCTTCTACTAAGATCTTCCCCATCCCAGGGGGCACATTCAAAGCCAGCGGTACACCTGGATTATCAAAATTATATACATAACACCAGTCGTCAGGCACATTTTCATCCTTTGCTCTTTCCGATACAATGCGCTGGGCATAGCTGGTCTTCCCAGTACCCTTTAATCCTGTGACAAATATATTGTATTGTGAACTTTTTACCCTAAGCCCAAACTCCATGGCTCTAACCGCCCTGTCTTGACCGATTATATTATCGTTAAAAATGAGATCTTCCGTTGTTCTGAAGGCAAATTGATCTGGGTTGCAAAATCTTTTGAGCTTTGTATATGGAAGTTCTTTATATTCTGCCATTAAATATTCCTCCTATCCTGTCCTTATTCATAAGCACTCTTTAATCCATTCTATTCGCCTTCCTCGTCCATCTCTCCCATATTTTTATCAAAGGATAAAATCTATCCATTTCACAGGAACACAATTCGTCAAAAAAGAAAAAACCTTAAGTTTAGAACTTAAGGTTAAACCGACGGGATCTATTATGGACGGTGGTATTAATTGTATTGGACAACAGCAGATGGGAGGGTAGATTCTTATTCGGCATGTCTTTCTTAATAATAAACTTCGATAACAGGCGCTTAATGATTCTCATGTTTTCACTCTTTCTATCTCAATAATTTGCGAAATAAGTCTGGGTATGGGCCCTCACCCAGGCTTATTTATATTATAATATCCCAACCTTTTTAATGAAACTTGAAATAACTACCAATTTCAAATACAGTATTTCTAAAAGAAAATAAATTCACAATGTAGATTCTGCCCCAGATTTAAGATGACCATAGAATGCTTCTTTTCTCGCCTTTTTGCAGTTTGCGATCCGGGATTGATCATCAAAATACCCTTTTTTGTCTGAAGAAGCGGTTGATGACTGTGACCAAAAAGCATAATATCTACTTCCATATCTTCAAAGGCTTCTAAGGCTCTATCTGATGTCTTGCCCTTTTCTCCATGTCCGTGAACAATTCCAATCTTATAATCCCCTAGATGGATCACTAGCCTCTCCTTCAATTTAGATCTCAATGCTTCATTGTCTCCATTGCCATGGACGGCGTATACCGGCCCATAGGCTTCTAACAAATCTAACAAGCCTTCTTCTTTCATATCTCCACAATGAATAATTCCATCCATATTCTTTAAGGTTTCCACCACAATTTGAGGCAAATCTAACTTATGATTTCTCAGATGGGTATCAGATAAAACAGCAATACGCATTTAGTCACCCTCTAAACATTTTGTGATCTCGTTTATAATTTCCTGATCCTTTTCTAGCAATAAATGCTTCCGAAGTGTAGTTTTACCTTCTCCCCCTATTTTATGAATGGCCCATACTGCATATTTCCTGATCATCACGCTTTCATCCTTCAATACTTCTGCGAGATAGAGCAGCAATCCTGGGTCTTTCGTATTTCCTGCTGCTATGATTGCATTTCTCCTCAGATTATTTTTCCCCCTCCACCCCGCTGCAGTATTTTTATAAAGCACTTTAAATTCTTTATTAGACATTTGAATCAATTTTCTTATGGATGGCCGATGGATATTTCCTTCTGGTATAAAATCACCTTCTATCTTATGGACAATATGTTTATTATGGGGACAAACATTCTGACAGACATCACAACCATAGATAAAATTTTTCATCTTGCCTCTAGCCTCTTCATCGATTTCTTCTTTGGTTTGGGTTACATATGATATACATTTCCTAGCATTCATGTTATAACCATCTTTCAAGGCTCTGCCAGGACATGCCTCAATACAAAGATTGCATTGTAAACAGCTTTCTGTTACAGGTTGATCAGGCATTAGTGAAAGATTGGTCAATGCATAGCCTAGAAAAACCCAAGAACCATAATCCTCTGCAATAAACATATTATTCTTTCCAAACCAGCCAAGTCCAGCCCGGTAAGCAACTTCACGATCTGATAAGGGTCCAGTATCTACGAATGCTTTGTATTCAAATTCCCCTACATTTTTTTTGATGTACTCCATAAGCCGTAAAAGCTTGTCCATCAAAACATGATGATAATCTCTTCCCCAAGCTGTCCGTGCTATTTCCCCATGAGTTTCCTCTACCGAACACTCATCCTTATGATAATACCCAATGCCAATTGCAATAATAGACTTTGCTTTTTCCATGGTTAGCAGCGGATTCACACGTTTTTCAATATCCTGCTCTTCAAAACCTGAAAGACAGTTCATTTCTAGTCTTTGCTGCTGCACCTCTCCAATTCTTAAAAACGGCGCTGCTGTAGTAAAACCAATTAAATCAATCCCAATACTTTTCCCATAACGCCTAATTTCATCTTCTAACATGACCAACATCACCCCTGACCAGAAAAAATCTTCTTTCCATTATATCATAAATGCATCATATAAAAAGGATTGAGTCCTCCTCAATCCTTTTCATAATCAACGGTAAAGGCCTTGACCTCATCAAATGGCCACAGTCGCAAATTTGCTTTGCCCTCTATATTCTTAATTGGTACAAACCCAAAGTAACGACTGTCATTGCTGTCATTTCTATTGTCTCCCATGACAAACATCATACCTTTTGGCACTTTTCCTTGGCTTATATCAGCAGTTCTGTCGATGTATGGTTCATTCATGATATAATCTTCGATAATTTTTTTGCCGTTAATAAATACTTTCCCATCCTGAATCATAAACTCATCATTTTCCATGGCAATAACTCTCTTAATAAAATATTCCTTTTGTCTATTTTCTATAGGGGGATGAAATATAACAATATCCCCAATCTTGGGTTTATGAAGTAAGTATCCGATCTTATTTACAAATAATTTATCTTGATTATTTACAGTTGGCGCCATGGATTCTCCTTGTACCACAGTGAATCCAAAAATAAATTCTTCGATTATGATTGCCACAAAAACAGCAATTAAAATATTTTTTAGTACACCTATAATTTTATCCAGCATCTCATCACACCCTGTGTCTCTTTTTATTCATTCTCTCCTTTGTTTAAACTTTTTATAACCGAAGGAAATAATGAATCATTTTATTATATGTCCTGGGTATGCTAAAATATTTCTGGAGGTGTGAAAATGATTAAAATAATTGTACCAGGAAAACCAATCAGTAAGTCTAACTTCAAGCTGCAAAACATTCATGGCCAGTTTTGGATGCCCAGACAAGGTAAACATAGTAAATATATTGCTTATGAAAATACTATTGCTGGCCACATCAATCAACAGTACCATGGATCACCTCTCGAAGGCAGCGTGATTACAATCATTAAGCTGTTTTTTCCTAATCGTCAAATGGGAGATATCCATAACTATCCAAAAAGTATTTGTGATGGTATTGAGAAAAGCGGTGTCATCCTAAATGACAAGCAGTTAAAACCCGTTCTTTTATTTGATTATATCGATAAAGATCATCCACGGATTGAAATTGAATTGTATGAAAGCAGTCGATACAACATTCAGTACACGATTGAACCTAATGATCCGCCTAAAACCCTTTGATTTTATACTCAATTAGGAGCATACCTATAAAGCCTGCAATTACACCAAAGGTAGCACACATCTGATTGCCATGACAGTGACTCTCTGGGATTAACTCATGGGATACAACATAGTACATTGCACCTGCTGCCATAGCCAGAGTAAAAGGCATAAAAGGTTGAATAAATCTACCTGCTAAGATTCCCATGGTAGCTGCAATGGGTTCACCAATTCCTGCAAAAAAGGCAAATCCTATGGCCTTATATTTAGAATAACCTTTCTCAATGAGAGGTGCAGCTACCACCAACCCTTCAGGAACATTTTGAATGCCTATAGCCATTGCCAATACTAAACCCATGTTTGCCTCTCCTGATGCATATCCTACACCGATGGCAAATCCCTCAGGAATATTGTGAATGGCGATGGCTGCTGTCATCATGATTGTTTTCCTCAGGGCTTTGTTATTGAAATCTGTGCCCCTCACCTGACCCATATTAATGTTTGGGGTTACTTTCTCAATAACTCCCAAGATGATGGCGCCACACAATAGTCCCCCAATCACCTGTTTAATCCCTCCTAGCTCTAAAGCAGGTAAAAGAAGGCTAAAAGATGCTGCAAATAACATAATGCCTGCTGCAAATCCCAAGATGAGGTCTTCAAATTTTTTTGATATTCTTTTTACAAAAACCAAAGGCAATGCGCCTATACCAGTACAGGCACCTGCCAATATACTCGCAATATATCCGTTCATCAGACCCACTCCTTCGTTGTTATTCTTTACGCATATATTGCTGATCACCTATTTGTTATTATTTTTTACGATAATGCATGCTGTCATTCTTTTATTGCTGCAAGTTACAAAAAAAGAATAAGGAATTCCTTATTCTTCTAATGATTCTTTATTCAATTCACTTCTCAGCAATTTGATTTCATCCCTGTATCCTTCAACTTCATTGGGTGTTTCTAAAAAAAACGGCAAACTCTTTATAGCAGGATGTTTGATAAGTGTAGTAATGGCCTTCAAGCCTATAGTACCTTCTCCAATTTTTGCATGACGGTCTTTATGGCTGGCAAAAGGCATCATGCTGTCATTGAGATGGATAGCTTTCAGTTTGTTTAAGCCGATTTTCTTGTCAAACTCCTCCAGCACATCATCCAACAGATTTACGATATCGTACCCTGCGCTATATAAATGGCATGTGTCTAAACAAACACCTACAAGATCACGCTGATTCACTTGGTCTATAATTAATCTTAGCTCCTCAAACCGACTTCCTATTTCAGTGCCCTTACCTGCCATTCCTTCCAACAAAAGCATTGTATTCTCTTCACCTGTAAGTATGTCATTCAAGCCTTGAGCAATACGATCAATTCCAAATATAATACCCCTTTTCACATGACTTCCAGGATGAAATACAATATAATTACAGCTCTCCATATGCTGTAGCCGGTCTAGATCATCCCTGAGCAGCTTTTTCCCAAGACTCCAGGTGTCTTCCTCTCCTGAAGCTAAATTATAGGTATAGGGTGCATGGGCAAGGAGTGAGGCAAATCCATGGTCCTTACTGATTTTATCCAGTTTCTGAATATCCTCTAAATCCAATGTCTTTGCCCTTGCACCCCTAGGATTTCTTGTAAAAAATTGAAATGTATTCGCACCAATGGATATGGCTTCTTTCGCAGCTTTTTCATATCCTTTCGATATTGTTAAGTGGGCACCAATATTTAACATCATACCACCTCCCAAGTTTCTTTAACCCAGTGTTTTAAACAAAAAAGTAGCCAATATAAAAAACGCAATAGATATGTTCATGCTCATGCCTAGTATGTAACCTATCATACCACCAAAGCCAGCTTTTACCGATGCCTTCAATGCTTTTCCTCCATAAATCTCCCCTATGAGCATCCCAGAAAATTGTCCGAGAAACAATCCAGGTAGATTAAGTATCAGAGTACCTATTACTGCACCTAGAACGCCTCCAATAATCCCAAATTTTGTTGCACCAAACTTTCTTGCAGCCATTATACTGGATAAGTAGTCCAACACAAAGGATATCAGGGTTAACAACCCAAAGACTGCTATCCAACCTATACTTATTTTTTCAAACTGGGAAACAAATCCATAGAATAAAGTAGTCAAAAACATCAGGCCAATTCCTGGTATTCCAGGAACAATAGCACCAATAAATCCAATGATCAGAATACTGATGGCCAATATCAGCATAGATCAACCCCCTGCTCTTATAGAATAATATTTTGATACTGTGTTTATAGAAAATTGTAAAGACTTATGTAGAAGCCACATAAGTCTTTTATTAGTATTACCTTATTTCTTTTTTTTCACCCTTGGAATTGCCAATGTTGAAATGGAATATGCCTTTGTACCTTCCCGAGACTTATCTCTTTTATCTTTGATATAACTCTCTAGGGTAGTTTTTAATATATTTTGAAGCTCCTCCGTTTCTTCAATCGTCAAATAATAATCATTATAATGGAGCATTTTTTGGGCATAATCTAAATCATTGGCATTTTCTATGGCCCGATAAAAATCATTGCTAATGTTTTCAAATATTGAAATAGAAGCTTGATTAATTGATTCTACTACACTCTTCTCACTAGTATTCATAATACTTCGATCGATTACAAAAGTTTTCGCTGCTGGACGATAGTATTTTTCGATAATTCCCGACTTTACCTTTTCATCAATCAACTCAAGAATACCAACTTTTTGAAGGGTTTTAATATGATAATTGATTTTTGCATGGGGCTCTCCCATACGATCCGCGATTTGCTTTGCTGTAGCAGGCTGCTCTTCCTCAAAGCACTCAATAATCTCTAAACGATACGGATGAGAAATCGCCTTTATTTGGTCCAATTCCCTCAGCACCAGTATATCTTTCATATGATCTCCTCTATTCTTCTCAAATTCAGCATTTTTGTAAATTTATTAAGATATTGTAACAATTGTATATATTATATACTTTTTCTAGATCCTTGTCAAAATCCTTTATGATTCTTTTCTATGCTTCCATGATAAAGTAAGTAATATCATCATCATATGCTAAGCCCGATGAAATTTGATTCACTTCCCTTTTTATTACCTGATTTAATTCTTTTAAATCCGTTTCTCGTTCTGCTTGGAGGATACGAATTAAATTTTCCCGTTCTAATAAAGTATTATTCTTAAAATTTTCAGCAAGACCATCTGTGTAAAAGATGACCCGATCCCCTTTATCTAACAGTATCTCTGCTTTTTTGTATTCGGGTGTATAGAAATCACCAAAACGACAGATTGGAAATCCTACACTCTCATTAAGGTTAATAATCTCTCCGCTTTTCTTTACAACGAAGGGAAGCACATTGATTCCCCCTGTACAATAGGAAAGCACTCGAGATCTCGTATTAAAGATTGCATGAAACATAACTACGTGCATTTCTATAGGAAATTCAGACCTATTGAACTCTCGGTAAAAATGCTCTAGGGTTTTATGGGGTGCCAATGCATTTACCGCACGCTCTTGAGCCCCTGTTGGTTTAATGATTCGATCAGCCACCACTGTCATCATGGCTGCAGATACCCCATGACCCGCTACATCGGCAATATACATGCCTAGATTTTCTTCATCAACAACATAAATGCCATAGAAATCTCCGCTTAAACGTTCACAAGGAATATACTCCGATATAAACTGAGTACCGTAAATATTTAATTCCTTTGGCGGCAGCATGGATTCCTGAATTTTTCTTGCATATTCTAAATCCTCTATGATCTTTGCATTAACCTTTTGAACCTCAGATGTTCTCCGCTCCACAATTTTTTCTAAGTTTTCTGCATAAAGTTTAATTTTCTTTTTCGCATTACTCAATTCCATATACGGCTTGTCTAAATTATATATGAATATGCCTCTGCTAATAAGATAGATCCCTATGATTTTATAAATATGTCCCAACAAATTATAGGTATCATAAACACTCTTATACAGAGTAAATGCTGCCTCTGCAAAAACACTGACAATTAAGCCAGCGGCTACAAGTATGAAAATACGATCCTTTGTCAAATGATAATCACGAATATACGCAACTGCAGCAATTAAAAAAATGGCTAATATAACATACTCCAGATTTATCTTCAACAGGGTGAGTCCTTGACCCTCTATAAATAAAGGTGGAAAACGATCTAAATGGAGTGTTACTAAATATGAGATCACTGTAGAAGCAATGATACTACCCCATAAAAAATAACCCCTTTTTACTTTCGTTTTATAATTATATGGAATCAGTCCCGCAATCAGTAATCCTATGGCAAAAAACAACCTTCCGATAATCCAAAATGTTGTTGCTTTCGGAATAGAACTCTCTGTAAAGAATTCAGGCATCCCATTGTAACCCATGGTATGAAAGAAGTCCAACCATCCAGTGATAAAAAAAACAGCCGAAAACACGAGAAGTCTCAGACGATGATTTTTTTGATAAGTATAGTATGTAATAATGAAAGATGCAAAACTAATAATAATGCTTGCAGCCTCTAAGATCAGATGATAAGTAAGAAAAGTAATATTTCCAATCACACTATAAATATATACCTCAAGCATCCCCACCACTTGAAATATAAACAGTGAGCCCAGGAAAACCAGGGCCAAATAAATGTATCTTAAATCGACAGATTTTTTGTTTTCCTTTATACTTAGCAAAGGATTCAACTCCGTTTCGATAATCTTTATTGTTTAAAATTTCTACATGAAACGGCATAATCCTTCAATATTCTAAAATTATTCCGTTTTCCTTCGGTGTCTGATTATTGATAATGTCCTACGGGTTTGAATATGCCTACTGCTTCGTGTTTATCAGAGATGCTGATGTTCATCATCTCTGTTGAAGATACTTTTTTCCAAACACCTCTAACACCCTCATGGGCAGCAATCAGTTGAAAATAGAGCATGACAATGCCCCCATCTATTCTATTCATATTGATCGATAAATGGCCTCCGACAGATTCTTTTTTTATGCATAATACGAGATGTTCATGATGAAGAATAAATTTCCATGGCTGCTGGTTCGCGCATGAGGGGGCCAAGCGTGCTTTATCAATAATCCGTTTGTATCTCTCTGCCCACTTCCTTGTATGCTCCTTATTCCAGTCTTCCCCCCATATCAATTCATCTACACTTTTCCTTGATATACCTTGGTTTTCTACTTGCTTTATCATTTTATCTGTAAAATTTTCTTTTTCATATCCGATAGGCGTTACTGCAAGAATTAACTTGGAATCATCATAAATATCCAGTATTTCCTTTATCTTATCATGATAATGAAATACTTCCGTCCAGCAAGTGCCTATATCTTCCTCTTGGGCTTTGAGCATCATTTGTTCCATGCGGTATCCTAAATTTTCTAAAAATCCTTCTTTTTTTTCAGAAATTGAAACAATATAATGGGGCGCATCGAATACAATACCGAAATAACCCGCGCTTCCAGATATTTTTTTTGCAAAATCAGCCCCTTTACGAATTAACCTAAATTGTACATCGATGTCCTTATATAAAGGTATAGATGTATTCCCCGCATCCACTAACCCGGCTAACTGTCTAGATGATACTTCTCTCCTGTCAAATTTTCGTATTGAACGTCTATTTTCTAGAATTTCTACGATGTTCACACCTTCCACCCCTTAACACTAGAATTTAACGAATTTTTTCATCCCTTATATAAGCTAAGGTTATTTTATAAATATCATCATCAAAGGATATATCTTCAGGTAATCCATCAAACAGCGCTACGCTTTCCATTTCACTATGATTAGGCAATGAATGTAACATTCCTGCTTCTCCATAGAATATTGCTGAGGTAGTTTTGCCCATTTGCGTAATGATAATAAAATATCCTAATAAAGTAAGCTTCTCAATGCTACATCCAGTCTCTTCATAGGTTTCTCTTATCCCGCAGTCTTCAATTGATTCACCTGGTTCAATTTTTCCTCCGGGGAACTCCCATCCCTTCCTTTTGGGATGATAAGCCATAACCAGTTTTTCATTCTTAAACAAGATCACGATGCATCCATCATAATCTACTTGTCGATCAGCATGTTTCGATAGAAACAACTCAATCTTTCGTCTGCCACCATCAACATAATATACTCTATTCATCACATCTACCCTCTATTCAAAATTTTTATTTGTCCTCAAAAAACCTGTATAAATTATTATTCCCAATGATTTATATCTTCTCCGAAAAAAAAGATTCCTTTGGAAGGAACCTTAGAATATGCTCAAATTCAATTGTTTTGACAGGTCATGTAGCATTTTTACACCCGCAATGCTGTTCCCTTTTTTGTCTAAGGCTGGGCCTACCACACCAATGCCCATCTTATTCGGAATAGCACACATAATTCCACCGCCTACACCACTCTTCGCAGGAACGCCCACCTGGATGGCAAACTCTCCGGAAGCATCATACATTCCACAGGTTACCATGAAGGTTTTGGCAATCTGCGTGATATGCTTTGGTACATACTGTTCTCCAGTCTCTTTGACAAGTCCATGATTTGCCAAAAACATACCTATCTGGGCGATGTCTTCACAAGTTACTTCTATTGAACATTGCATAAAATAAAGATCTAAAATATCCTCCACATTTCCTTCGATAACACCTACATCCCTTAGAAAGTACGCCATAGATCGATTTCTATCACCAGTTTTCTTTTCAGAAAAGTAGACATTCTCGTTAATATCCAAAGAAGGATTTTTTGATAATTTTCTAAACAGACCTAAAATTCTATTCATTTTCTCTTGATTGTCTTTCCCTTTGATCAAGGAAGCTACCGCAATAGCCCCTGCATTGATCATGGGGTTTAATGGTCTAGATGGATTGATGGTTTCCAGCTTTCTCATGGAATTAAACGGATCTCCTGTTGGCTCCATCCCCACCTTTTCGAATACATACTCTGGTCCATAATCCATCAGTGCAAGCATCAGGGTAATAGGCTTAGAAACACTTTGGATTGTAAACTTTGTATCATAGTCCCCAGCCTTATATATATTGCCATCCATATCCACAACGGCAATTCCAAGGGCATTCTGATCCGCATTCTTAAGTTCAGGAATATATGCGGCCACACGACCAAAACTGGTCCAGTACCTATTTTTAGATATTAATTCAGATAACAAAAGTTCCATAGATAACCCCACCTTTCTGATTCCAGTGCAATTCTTACTTTAATGCATCAAGAAACCGAAGTCAATAGGTCATCCACGGAACTTTCTTAATATTTCGTAATATGGATTTTTAGCTCTTTAGATGCCCTATTCTTCAAAGCAGCTTCCACCTACAAATTCTTTAATAATAGATGTCTGTGGTATTACATGGTCATCCTCTATGGACAAGAAGTAACTTAAAAATTTTAGTAACCTTTTTGCTTCAGAAAACTCCTTTTCATCCTTGCTTATTTCAAGCAACAGTGGTTCGGCATGTTTTTTCAAGACCGCTAGTTCATAGATCAATGCCGAATTGAACATGATATCCGCTTCTTCCTGGAAAGGGAAAATGTTTCTTTCTTCTCCACGTCTCACAGAATTCCAAAGCTTTAATGTGGTCAGAGCAGAATGACCTCTATACTTGCTATCTCTAACGATTCTTCGAATCAGGCGCGTATCTGTTGTGGGAATACGGTTATGGTCATCAATGTTTAGCTGTGTCAGCGCACTAATATATATCTTAAACTTTTTATCGTGAGGTATATCCGCGGTGAGTATATCATTCAATCCATGGATTCCCTCTATGATAATGGGTTGGTCTTCGGATATCTGCAGTGTTTTTCCTCGATACTCCCTTTCTCCCTTATGAAAGTTAAAGGTTGGAAGATCTACCATCTCCCCCTGAATCAGCCTGGCTAGATGATCATTGAACAAATCTGTATCCACGGCTTTGATGGACTCAAAATCGAAGTCACCTTTCTCATCTCTTGGCGTATGATCGCGATCTACAAAATAATCATCTGTCGATAAGGATATGGGTCTAAGACCATTCACCTGGAGCTGGATAGACAGTCGCTGGGCGAATGTTGTTTTTCCAGAAGATGACGGCCCTGCAATGAGAATAATTCTTTTTTTCTTTTCTAAAATCTGGTCTGCAATCTGTGCTATCTTCTTTTCATGAAGAGCTTCTGCAACCCGGATTAATTCAGGATATTTTTTATCTGTTATCCTGTCATTTAGATTTGCTACATATTCAATATTAAGAATTCTGCCCCACTGCTCGGCTTCACGAAAAACAGTGGCTAATTTGGCCTGTTCCTCAAACTCAGGAATCTCAGTAGGATTTGATTTCTCTGGATATTGGATAATTACACCAGGCATATAATACTTCAATTTGAATAATTTCAAGTATCCAGTACTTGGCACCATATAACCGTAGAAGTAATCCTTTAGCCACCCGCAACTATAAATGTTTACCTCTGATGTATTCCTATAGTCTAGAAGCTTTGTCTTTGCGTCAAGTCCCAATTCCGTAAATATTCGCTTCGCCTCAGCAACAGGCACGCTGCCCTTTATAAAAGGAACATCTTCGTCAATGATTTCCCTCATTCTTGCTTCGATCTTTACCACATCATCTTCATGAATGGGTCTTTTATAATGAATTTCACAATATAGTCCCTTGCTTAAAGAATGCTCTACAGTCACCCTGCACCCAGACAAAATCTCCATGGCTGATCGAATAAAAACGAAGGCCAATCCTCGCTGGTAGATTCGGATACCATCGGTTGATGTCAAATCTACAAATTCTATTTTTGCGTCCCTATGTAATGGATAACTCAATTCACAAAGCCTATTGTCAACTTTCGCAGCTACGATCATGAAAGGGTATTGGTCTTGCACTTTACTGCACACTTCTGCTAGTATTGTCCCTTGTTCTACTTCTAAAGCATTTTGTTCATCTAACAACACTTTTATCTTCTCTGTCATCTCTTTTATATCCCCCACTTAGATTATGGATTTTACCTATACTTCTTATTATACCCAATATTTTCTGTTTTCTCCCATAAATAGTTATTCTATTATTTTATACAACAAAATAAAGTTCCTGCATAAACAGGAACTTTACTCGCTACATTTTAGTTGTACTCGGTTTTGATATATCGCTTAATGCATCCCCTGCCTCATTCACATAGATATTTACTGTTGCCAAATCACCAATGGCTAAAATCCCTACGATTCTTCCATTCTCAACAACAGGTAATCTTCTGATCTGATGTTTTGCCATAATTTCAGCGGCCTCATGGGCATGCATTTCTGGCGTTGCATACACAAGATTGCTGCTCATTACATCCCCTGCATTGACTCTCGTATTTCCCTGGGAAACACTTCTGATTACGATATCTCTATCCGTAACGATTCCTAAGGCATTTTTATTTTGGTCACATACTGGAATACACCCTACATCTAGATCTCTCATTTGTTTTGCCACTTGATCAATCGGTGTATCCACCCCTGCCGTTGAAACATTTGTTGTCATCAGTTCTCTTACTTTCATAGAGTCTTGCCTCCTTTCATTTTTTCATTTATTAGCTTGTGCAATATCAGAAAAAATAAACAAAAAAAAGAGCATTATGCTCTAATTTTTAATAACGTACCGCAGTATGGGCAGACAATAAAATCTTTCTGAATGGCTTTACCACATTTGCTGCATTGACTGTTTTCTTGTTCAAGTTTTTCTAGGAGTATCTCTTTCATTTTGTCAATAGTAATAGGCGTTTTTATGATTTGATCTATGGGACTGCTGGGAAAATCCGTGATGGAGAGAGCGTTGCTTGATGAAAGAATGCATATGGTGTTGGGTGATCTCTTTTTGAGTTCTTCAATAATTCGATCTCCTGTACAGTCCTCCAAAATATAGTTAATAATAACCATAAAGGGTTTACGATGCTTTATATCTCTTAAGATCGTATACTCATCAGAAATGATAGGATTCATCCCTAATCTGGACAAAATATCCATCAATATTCTCGCTTCAAATTTTGAATCATTTACAATGATGATATCCCTATTCTCCATCTTAACGGCTCCTCGCATTTAAGATTTATTGTATCTATGATAGGATTACTTTTCCTTCAATACTTATTTCGCTATATTTCTTCAATTTCCTTCATTGTGAAAGCAAAGTTCAATGAATAAAAATAAACTCAAGCCAAAGCTTGAGTTTATTTACCATCCATTAAACCAATTTTTGTGAAGGGGTATAAGCGCACAAAGGCTTTACCCATCAGTGTTTCCTTTTCTACTGGTCCTACTCTTTCATCTCTGCTATCTAAACTATTCTCACGATTATCTCCCATGACGAAAAGCATATCCTCTGGAACAATGGTATCAACTTCTCCAGGTGTATAGTCTCCGTTAATATATGGTTCTTCCAGTTCCTCTCCGTTGACAGAAACTTTACCTCCAGTTACTTGAACATGGTCTCCTGGAATGCCAATGATTCTTTTAATCAAATCCTTTTCTTTTCCTTCTAGAGTTTTTAAATGGGACTTAAATACGACGATGTCCCCGCGCTCTGGTTCGTGGATCATATATGGAATTTTATTGATAATCAAATAATCGTATTGATCCAAGGTAGGATACATGGAATATCCTTTTACTAAGGTTGGTCTTGCAATAAAATTTGTTATTGCCAATGCAATGACTACTGCAATAACAATGGTTTTAATCCATTCTATAATCTCTTTCTTCATATGCTCCCCCTCCTTTATACAAGCTCACCATGTTTTATTCTATCACTTATTGCCCTATACAACAATTCCTATTTGTTTTTTGCCATCATTTCTAAAATATAACGATTTAACCGATCATACTTATTTCTTTGTAAATGAACATTTATTTCAGAAAATACTTTAACAAAATCCTCTATGATTTGATCAATACTGCCATAAATCATGATAAGGTCTTTACGTTCAATTCCTTTAAACCCGTGCCCTGCGATAGAGGCATTGCGTAAATCCATGAGCGCATTCATTTTATCACTATTTATTAAATGGATCAATTGATTACATCGCCAATCATTGTTGTGGTACTTTTGTAAATAGGCTGTAATGGCGTAACTTAGATTTGGATTGAAAATCTTATACTTTTTTCTTAGTATTTTTAATATGGATTGCTTTGACAAAACTTCCGATGAAAATGTAACTTTATTTTTTTCTATATGATACCGAATAAAAACATATTTTAAAATAGCTTCCTTTAGACGGTATATTCTGCTCACAAAATCAATATATCGTTCATTTTCCAGCTGAATTCTAGTATTTTCTAGAAGTTCAGAAAAAATCGCATCGGGTACACCTTTAGCAAGACTCTCCATATCATCAAGCCACTTTTTCATCGGTATATCCATGTCCTTATCATCTTTTAAAGCTCTAACTGTTTCAAAAGCTGTTTTAAAATCAAAATTCGCTGCGTATCTACAGCCATCCAAAATACAGACAATGCTTTGAGGTGCATCATCAATATCCTTTAATAACCTATAAGCACCAGAATAATCATATCGACCTAAACTATAATCCAACACAGACATTTTTGCCTCATTCATATGGTTTTTAATCCTTTCCTTATCCACTATCCCAATGTTATTTTATCAATTTCTATGGACAATTGTTTTCATGATATAATAAGCATATACTCATTATAATATATTTTCTCCGAAGGAGGCGGTTTATTTGTCAGAGATTCTTGTCCATGTAACGAGAGGCAGCCATATAGAGAGTTGTCATCATGGAGATCTAGTCATTGTGAATGGTAATGGCAAGATTTTATATGCCTTAGGAGACCCCCACCGTTTTACGTTTTGGCGTTCTGCTGCCAAGCCGTTTCAAGCCATTCCATTCTTAGAATCTGGCGGCATGGAAGCCTTTCACATTCAACCCCATGAATTGGCATTGATGACATCATCCCATGGCGGCGAACCAGCACACGTAGATACAGTACTATCTATCTTATCTAAAATTGGCTATGACACCACCTATTTGGACTGTGGTATTGCAGCACCTATGTATAGTCCAGCAGCCGATACTATTCTTCGCGGCGGTCATACATATCAATCTAGCCATAATGCATGTTCAGGTAAGCATGCCGCCATGCTGGCACTAGGTAAACTGCTATGCATCTCCATGGAAAACTATCTACATGTGGATCATCCTATTCAACAAATCATGAAAAAAACCATTGCAGCATGTTGTGATATGTCTCCCCAAGATGTAGTCCTGGCAGTTGATGGATGCGGTGTACCTGTCTTTGGTATGGGCATAGACAGGATGGCTTTAGCCTATGCAAGATTTTCAAAACCTGAAAGCTATTTTGAACCTGAAAGAGCCAGGATACTGAAAAGAATTCAATCTGCAATGACTACTAACCCTTTTTACGTAGCCGGTACAAATCGTTTAGATACGATTCTTATGGAAGTTACAAAAGGCAGACTTGTTGCCAAATTAGGTGCTGAAGCTGTCTATAATATTGGTGTCGTAGACGAGGATTTAGGCATTTGTCTAAAAATCGATGATGGTTCCTATCGTGCCATTGACCCAGTCATCATTGATGTATTAAACAGCCTCGACCTAATCACCAAGGACGAATTTCAACAGTTGAGGTCTCTTTGGAAACCCGTTGTGAAGAATCATCGCGGTGAAATCATCGGTGAGTTACAGCCAGTATTTAAATTAAATAAATTTTGATATTCAGTAACTAGGGGCGGGGTTACCCCGCCCGATTATTGTAACAATCTTTGTTATAAAAATCCCGTTGTCTTATTTATATTTCTCTATAAACCAATCAATCAACTTCCTTGCGATACTAATACTGCTAGGTATTTGAGGTAAGTCCTTCACTGAGAACCATTTTGCATCCACAAGTTCTTCTTCATCTATCTTGATCTCACCAGATGCATACTCGGCGGTGAAAGCAACCATAAGAGAATTGGGGAAAGGCCAAGGCTGGCTTCCGAAATAAGTTATATTTTTTACTTCAATACCCGATTCTTCCCTTACCTCCCGTATCACACATTCCTCTAATGTTTCTCCCGGCTCAACAAATCCTGCCAGTACACTATAAAACTTAGATGTAAATCGACGGCTCTGGGCAAGCAAAATCTGGTCATTATTCACGACCGCTACAATGATTGCCGGGGAAATACGCGGATAATTGGTAAGCCCACAATCAACACAAACCTTTGCGAATTCACGAACCTTTGTCTCAGTGGGTTTTCCGCACTGTCCACAAAATTGATAGGTTTTATCCCAATTCACAATCTGAATTGCTTTACCTGCCAGCCAAAACAATGGCTCCTCTATCTTGCCAAATAGCTCTCTTAAGCCAACAAAAACCATATTATTCTTCAGGTTATCGTTTATCCTTATTTCAGCTGAAAAACAACTTATTCCATTTAGCTCTCCAAGAAATTGATACCGCTCAGGTTCACATCCTATAAGTCTTAAATCTTCTCTTGTGGGAATTTCCCATCTATCATTCTCAGTCCTTATAAGGATTTGATCCCTATTAAAAACAAACCATAATGAATCACATTTGATTTCAGGCTTGTTTAAACTATCCATTACCGTCCCCTTCTTTCGAATAATCTTTTTTGCTGAACTATATATCACATCATATCTTTTCTACCTATTTTCCTGATATTCCAAATCATTTATCAATCCATCTTCAATATCTTTCAGCCTTTTGGGAAGGACGGCTTCAAAGCTTTTCCCTTCCAAATAGGTCAAATTTCCTACACATTTATCGAAGAATATTTTATATGCATGCAAAAACTGAGTATCTAAACCGAATTCTTTCTTCATCATTTGATTGATTCGCGGATTGCCATACTTGGAATCCCCAATAATTGGATGACCTATACTTGAAAGGTGAAGCCTGATCTGATGCGTTCTTCCTGTGATAATCTCTACCTCTAAGAGGCTAAATTCATCCGTACGCTTTAATGGCTTATAGATGGTATGAATTTCTTTTGCGTCCTCATCCTCCCGTGCTGCGAGTCGTACGCGGTTTCGATCTTCATCTTTTGTCAAATATCCCTTCAGCTCTTGGCCTTTTCTTACACTTCCCTTTACAATCGTTAAATAGTACTTTCTAATATATTCTTTTTCTCGAATCATTTTATTCAAGTTTTGCACTGTTTCATAGTTCTTCGCAAAAATCACAATACCGCTGGTATTTCGATCTAGTCGATTTACACTGGCAGGTACAAAGGTCTTTTCATCCCTAGGATCATATTCTCCCTTGGCGTGGAGATAACTCATCACTTGATTGATCAATGTATTCTTTTTTTCCCTGCTATCACCATGGACTAGCAAGCCAAAGGGCTTATTTACTAGGAGTATATTTTCATCTTCATATACGACTTTAAAAGACATTCTGACGGTTTTGACTTCCTTTTTTTCTGAAAAACCTTCAATGGTTTCCTCGCTGAGGTATAGCTGAACCATATCTCCATCCTGTAACATATAGTCATTGTCTATTCTTCCGCCATTGACTTTAATATTCTTTTTCCGAATCATTTTGTAGATAAACCCTAAGGAAGCCTTAGGCAAATATTTTCTCAAGAACTTATCAATACGTTGATTGCCTTCATTTTTTCCTACGTTTAGTTCTCTCACTTTTCACTCTCTCCCTCTATATCGTTTCTCAACATCTTTATAACCATCTCATCTGTTGGAAATGCCAATGGTGGAATATGATCCAAATCAAAATAGTCTACCTGGTCTAGATCATCGGCTGCTTCCAGCTTTCCACCAATTTCACGGGCCAAAAACCAAATCCCTACCGTGTGCCTCTCTGGATTATGAAAGTTGGATTTTACAGTATACACTCTGTCAACAACGATTTCTAACCCTGTTTCCTCTTTAAATTCTCTCACAACTGCATCATGAACGTCTTCGTCATACTCTACATAACCACAGGGTATACACCACAAACCCTTATAGCTCGTATTTCTTTTTCCTAATAATATTCTTCTATCTTTAAGAAGAATTGCAGCCACACCCACAATGGGATTCTCATATAGAATAAAGCTGCATTCTCCACATCTTAATCTTTGACGGTCATGAATGTGATTTAATGACAGCGTTCCTCCACATTTAGGACAGTACTGATATTTAGGAACTTGTACCATCATCCCACTCCTTTCTCCATATAGCTATACTTCTTCCATATACTTACTAAGTAATATGTCATCTATCCCTTAGGTCCTCCGGAATATATTTTTGATTGCAGTTGAAACAATCCCTTTGGATATGTTATCCTTTATATATAAGTTTCTGCATTACATAAGAGGAGGATACAGGATGTTTGAAAAATTCAAAGATTTATTATACGAAGCCAGTGATGTTTTGCTTGCCTTTGTTATTATTCTAGTAATGTCCACAGTAATTACCTGGAAGGTTTCGGACTCTTTGGCTTTTTCAACCGACAAGCTTACCAATGGAGAACCGGTTGCAGCTCAGCAGAATTCTCCATCCAATGAAGTGGCATCAGAGGAAACGCCTACAGAGATTGCTTCTGAAGATTTATCTCAAAGCCAGACATCTAGTAACAATGAGAGTCCATCATTGCCTGAGGAACCACAAGCCTCGCCGGTATTAGAAACTGTCGTTACTGCCGTAGTGCCACAGCCACAACCCACGACAATCCAAGTGGATATTCCCAACGGTACCCCAGGTAGTGGTATTGCTAATATTTTAAAGCAAAAGGGGCTTATTGACAACACTGCAAAATTTATTGCCCGTATACAGGAATTGAAACTGGAAGCGAAATTAAAGTCCGGTAAATTTTCTGTCCCATCGGATGCCTCCCTTGATGATGTCATTTATACCATCACTGGCACGAAGAGATCCTCTTCATAGAAATTTTACAAACAAGTAGATCATAATAAAAGACTAGGAGTGTCCTAGTCTTTTTCTTATATTTCTATGGGAATACCTATTCTTGATTTTCCTCTTTGTTCAAAAACTCTATGATCCGATCTAGCTTTTTCCGCTGTTCTTCGCTGAGAAAATCTTTCATTTGCGCCAATGCTTCCATTTGCCTCAAATATTTTTCTTTATCTTTACCCAATGCTTTATTTAATTGGGTGAGTTCTTGAATAATCTCTTCCTCGCTCTTATCTCCATAGATATTTGATATTTCTTCAAACATTTTCAATTGCTGTGGATTGATGTTCATGCCGCCCATCATCTGCATCAGTCCCTGTAGTCTTCTCTTATCTATGCTTCCCATTATAGCACCTCCAAGTCCGATTTGGTGTTCATTTATATGTATGTAGCATTTTTATCATTTATCACTTGGAATTCTTTAAGAATATTGTAACCATAATTCATGGCGTGCATAGTATAGAATAAAGGTGCATTTTTATGTTAGGAGGCTAACTATGAATGATTTCATTTCCTCAAACAATCATGAAATTTCTCATCCTGATGAGTTTCTAAAATCTTTTGAGGAGCTTGGCATCGCCCAGCTCACCTCTGAAAGTAATAAAAAATTGGTTCTTATACTTATTCCTTTTGCACTATTATTTCTATTAAAGGACCGAAATCCTTTTGTACTGACCAAACCAAAACTTTCTACCCAGAGTTTTGATAGAAAGCTGATTTCACTGAATCCTATTTCTTCACCATCCCCAGTTATTGATTCTCACTCCATTGAAAGATTCACTAAAATATTAGAGGGTGTAAAAAAGGTCTCTTCCATACAAGGTCTAAGTAAAACCTTAGCAAAAACTAAGACCTCTTCTGGAAAGTTTAATAAAGAGATCGTCAATGAAATTGTAGAACTTCTTGGAGATAATATAAGCAGTGAAAACAAAGCCCAAATCCACAACTTTACCAATATGATATCTATGATGGATAAGTTCAAAGATGTAAAAAAGGTACTAGATATCCAACGTCAAGTCAAGACTGAAAATGGCGGCGATTCTCCAATGCAAATTGATGCAATGATTGAAGCCATACGACCTATGCTGCCCGAGGAACAAGCAAAGAACATTGATCAGTTCAAAAAAATGGCCCAGATGATGAAGCTCATGTCTATGTTTGATACAAATGCAACCACTGATGAGGAAGATGCCCCCACTGAATAGATAGAGGTGAAGCGCAGCTTCACCTCTATCTATTTACAAGTATCTGAAGTTCTCCCTCTGTCAGTTCCCTATATTCACCTAAACCAAGCTGTGGGTCGAGCTTTAGATTGCCCATGGAAATCCGCTTTAAGTAGGTAACTTTTTTTCCCACAGCTTCAAACATTCTTTTCACTTGATGGAATTTCCCCTCATAAATCGTTAACTCAATCTCAGAAACTTCGTCACTTTTTAGTATTTTTAGTGATGCAGGCTGGGTTACATATCCATCATCCAAGGTTACACCTTTTTGGAAAGCGTCTCCATCATCATCGGTAACCCGCCCCTCAATTCGTGCATAGTATGTTTTCGGAACATGCTTTTTCGGTGCCAACAGCTCATGGGCAAGCTTACCATCATTCGTTAATATGAGCAATCCCTCGGTATCCTTGTCTAATCTACCCACAGGAAACAATTCGAATACACGATAGGTTTCATCAACCAAATCCACCACTGTCTCCACCTTTGGATCGAAGCTTGCAGATATGACCCCCTGGGGTTTATTCATCATGAGATAGACCACATCCCGATAATGTATCTTCTCCCCATTGATCTTAATCACATCTTCCTGGGGGTCTACATGAACACTTCCATCTTTTACATGTACTCCATTGACATCTACACTATTCTTTTTCATAAAGAGCTTTATTTCTCTGCGGGTTCCATAGCCCATATTACTAAGGACTTTATCTAATCTCTGTGTTTTCGCCATACAAGCCTCCTAATCTATCCATCTCCAAGCAGGTGGATAATAGTTTTTTAACATGGTACCCGTCTGCTTCGCCCATCCCACTGGAAAGTCATCTACACATACCAAGGTCCAGCCCTTCTCCCCTTCGATATCCAATGTCTCTCCTTTTAGATATTTGACAATCATTGGATCGCTGACTTTGAAATTTACTGTTCTCGTGGCATCCGTACGAGATAATGCCATGGCCATGGCCTGGCTTGGCTCAAATCTATCTTTTTTTAAGCTTCCGAGCAACCATCCCGATCTTAAAATTTTCAAACCTTTTAAAGGTGGTAATCCATCGGGCAATAAATATAATTGATCATTATGTATCTCAAAACAGCCTTCCAGCTGAACATTCAAGT
This sequence comes from Anaerosolibacter sp., assembly GCF_029240175.1. Lineage (GTDB taxonomy): Bacteria > Bacillota > Clostridia > Peptostreptococcales > Thermotaleaceae > Anaerosolibacter. The sequence continues at coordinate 287,535 of NZ_JARBTM010000005.1, read as the reverse complement.
TTTCTTCCACAAAAGCAGCAAATAATTTAGGTGCCTTTATTGCATCTGTTCCCTTGGCATTTATCTCTCTTAACAAATCATGTCCTTTTTTTAACCAGGCTAAAAAATGTCCTTCTCCTTCTAGCCTGTGGGGCCACAGCCGCGCACTCCCCCTTAAGGTTTCTCTGCCTGAAACCCATTGAGGTCTCCCTTCATCAAAACCCAAAGCCTTAGATATAGGACGAATCATATAATTTTCGTGGTTTGATATAAACTCCTCGATAATTCCTTCATTTTCTTCAGGAGAAAAAGTACACGTAGAATACAATAATTCTCCGTCAGCGTCCAGCATCCCATCCACACAGTCCATGATACTGCGCTGCATGGCCACATAGGGCTCAACGCCTTGTCGTTCCCAGCTTTTCACCATTTTTTCATCCTTGCGAAACATTCCTTCTCCAGAACACGGGGCATCGACTAGAATTTTATCAAAATATCTTGAGAAATATCTTGTTAACTTCTCAGGACTTTCATTGGTGACGATAGCATTTTTAATCCCAAACAACTCAACATTTTTAATCAAGGCCTTAACCCTCTGTAAATTGATATCATTCGTAACAAGAATCCCCTTATCTTTGAGCTTTGCTGCAAGCTGTACTGTTTTCCCTCCAGGTGCTGCACAAAGGTCCAACACCTTATCCCCTGGCACAACATCTAACACAGATGCCGGCGCCATGGCACTGGGTTCTTGTATATAATATAATCCAGCATGATAGTATGGGTGTTTTGCAGGCCGCTCTCCTTCTTCATAATAAAAACCATCCTTTGTCCAAGGAATGGGTTTTAAGGAAAATGGAGATCTTTTCTGAAATTCATCCACAGATATTTTCAATGTATTGATCCTTAAGCCTTGATACTTTGATCCATCATAGGATCGAATAAAATCTTCATACTCATCCCCTAGCAAAGACTTCATTCTCTTTAAAAAATCTATTGGCAGCTGCATTATAGATCTCCCCTACTTCCTTGTTTTTACTAGCATCTCCAGTATAAATACAAAAATATACCCACCGTAAGGTGGGTTTTTCTATCTCTTTCTTAATTTAATTCGTTTGCTTACCATGGCATAGGAAAGAAAAATCATTGTAACAAACACGATGGGCAAGCTTGTGGCATAGCGGGTAGAATATAAAGACATCAGCGCCACCAATCCACCGCAGATGGTAATTGGTATACCCATATAGACACCCTCAAATTCTGCAATATTATACCTTGCTAGTCGGAATGCACCACATAGGGCAAACATCAAGGTAATCCCAATACCCAGTGCACCTGTTCCCATAAGATTTAAGTGCCACATCAAAATAGCCGGTGCTACACCAAAGGAAATCAAATCACACAAGGAATCTAATTCCTTCCCAAATTCGCTCACGGCATTTAGCTTTCTCGCCAGTTGACCATCCATTCGATCTAACAAACCAGCACAAATAATCAACCATGCAGACGTTCCATATTGATCATAAAAAACAGCAATAATTGCAAGAATACCAAAGGAAAGATTTAAAAATGTAAATATATTAGGAATTTGACTTTTATACTTCATGAAGAATCACCCCCGCCTTTATAGGCTCGTCATGGCTTGCAGTATATTGCTGTCCAAAGTTATCCCATAGTTATAAGTAAGTTCTTTCATCCATGTAAAGTTCATATAAGTACGAATATCATGGAATAAAATTCACTGTAAAAGTATAAAACTAGTTAAGTAGACCGTTAAATACACCATGGATAAATTTATAGACATAAATATATTGCGCATTTTTGTACTTACTTTAGTTTGTTATGTTCTAGGTCAAGCTATACTTCTTGTTTTTTCTATATCTTATTTTACATTAAATTTCTGTCAATTCCTAGTTATTTTTTATGTCATTTTTATTTTTTATGGTTTTTTTAAATCTGTTATTATATAATAACAGTTGAAAACACTATACATACAACGGTTCAAAAGCAAGTTAAAAACGAATGAAATGAATTCAATGTTAGGAGGTTTTACCATGCCATTAGTTACGTCAACTGAAATGTTTAAAAAGGCTGCATTGGGAGGATATGCAATCGGTGCATTCAATGTGAATAATATGGAAATTATTCAAGGTATTGTTGAAGCAGCAAAAGAAGAGAAGTCTCCACTTATTCTTCAGGTTTCTGCAGGTGCAAGAAAATATGCAAGTCCAATCTATCTTAGAAAACTCGTTGAAGCCGCAGTCGAAGATAGTGGACTAGATATTGTACTACACCTTGATCATGGTGAGGATTTTGAAATTTGTAAAATGTGTATAGATGATGGATTCACTTCAGTAATGATCGATGGATCTAAGTACCCATTTGAAGAAAACATTGCCCTTACAAGAAAAGTAGTAGAATATGCCCATGCACGTGGTGTGGTAGTAGAAGCGGAATTAGGAAAGCTTGCTGGTGTTGAAGATGATGTGAACGTTAGCGAAAAGGATGCTACGTTTACTGATCCAGATCAGGCAGCAGAATTTGTAGAACGAACTGGCGTAGATTCTTTAGCTATAGCAATTGGTACAAGTCACGGTGCCTATAAATTTAAAGGAGAGCCGCGATTAGACTTTGCACGCCTAGAAAAAATAACAAACCTTGTTCCAAATACACCCCTTGTTTTACATGGTGCTTCTACTGTTCTTCCAGAATTTGTAGACCTATGTAACAAGTATGGCGGTGACATACCCGGCGCCCAAGGCGTTCCTGAAGATATGATTCGCCAAGCAGCTACATTAGGCGTCTGTAAGGTAAACATCGATACTGACTTGAGACTTGCCATGACAGCAGCGATTCGAAGATTACTCATGGAAAGCCCAAAAGAATTTGATCCAAGAAAATATTTAGCGCCTGCTAGATCTGCGATTAAAGATATGGTACAACACAAAATTCGTAATGTATTGGGATCAAGCAACAGGTTATAATTACTTATCATACATTATTGACAAAATGGTAATAGCCAGGATTTCTCCTGGCTATTATGATCATAGGAGGAACAAAAATGAAGGTTGCAGCAATGGGAATTGTTGTAAAGGATCATCAGGTGCTTCTTGTTCATAGAAAATGGTATCCTAAGCTTTGGGGACCTCCCGGAGGATTTGTAGATCCCGGCGAGACGAAAGAAGAAGCTGTTTGCAGAGAAATATGGGAAGAGACAGGCATTCTATGCCAGATCGAACAACAAATCCATGAGTTCATGTATGAAGATTCCCATATTACTGTGTATGCATGTCAATACATTTCTGGTCAATTACAATGTAGTTTCGAAAGTCATGAGGTTGGCTGGTTTTCAATGAATCAATTACCCAGTCCCATTTCTCCAGATATCACTATTTTTGAAAAGGCTATGCAGCTTATAGAGAATAAATAGGCATCCTCCTAAAGGAAGATGCCTATTTATTTAGCCAAGCTCTAAGGTTTTCCACTTACCTCTTCTATAGCGCCAAGTCATCAATAGCGCCTCTAGAGTGAATTGGAGGGCAGTGGCAACCCAAACATATACAATACTCAGCTTCCAGAAGAATACAATCATAAATATCAAAGGAAGCCTGACACCTAAATTTGTCGCCAATGAAATATAGAACGGACCTTTTGTATCCCCTGCCCCTTTCAATGCTCCAGAAATCACCATAGCAATGGCAATCGGTATTTGTTCTAGGGCACCAACACGAATGCACTGGGTTGCCAAGAGCAAGGTTTTCTGATCTGATGTAAATAATGACATAATCAAACGGGGTATCGTAAGAAATATGACTGCAATGATTCCCATAAGAATCACCGCATATTGCATCGACTTCATGGTGCTTTTATGGGCTACATCCACATCCTTTGCCCCTAAGCTTTGTCCCATTAATGTGGTAGCTGCGATGGCAAATCCATATCCAGGCATGAAAGAAATGGATTCAGCTGCTACGGCTACGGCATTAGCAGCAAAATGAACAGTTCCTAGTTTTGCAATCCAGAAGGATGATAATAATCGGCTGCCATCATTCATAGTGATTTCAAATGCTGCTGGTATACTTAATCGAAAGAGTTTCGACAATATTTCCTTATCTAGAATAAATAACTCTTTTAGGTTTACCTTAATCCCATATTTCCCTGAAAACAAATAATATAATGATATAAATGCACCTAGCATCTGGGCTAGACCCGTAGCTATGGCTGCACCCTTTACCCCGAGCTGGGGAAATCCCCATTTTCCAAAAATCAATACATAGTCACCGATAATATTAAATAGATTGGCAAATAATGCCGCTTTTAAAGGTATAATCGTATTCCCTGCACCCCTTAATATGGCATTGCTTACACCTAAAGGAATCAAAAAAAATCCACCTATTAGTACATACCGTAAATAGACACTCCCATAAGAAATGAGCTGAGGATCATCTACGACAAAAGAAAAAATCTCCTTTGAGAAAATCATACCCACGGAAGAAAGCAGTATGCTAATTACAATACCCATGGAGAGGGCTTGAGCAGCAACTTTTCGTCCTCTTTCTAAATCCCCTGCCCCCACATTCCTTGCCACCATGGCTGTTGCACCTATTCCGATTGAACCAAAAATGGCCATACTAATAAACATCATCTGGGCGCCCAGTGAGACAGCTGAGATAGATGCAGGATTTAGTCTCCCAATCATCGCTGTATCAACGGTCCAAACCAGCGTATGCAAAGTCATTTCTAATATTGCCGGCCCAGCTAATTTTAAAATATTATTCCTTATTGCTAGTGTATTTACGTCCATCCCATCACTCCCGCTCAATCAACATCCATACCTAATATGTTTTTCTATAGGATTAGGAAAGCTAGGAGAATTCTCCTAGCTATTTTTTCTCAGGCTCTGCATATTCCTTGTCAAAAAGCTCTACAGTGACCTTCTGCATTTTTTGATCCTCAACAGGTCTATCTCTAAAGTCCGTTTTAGTTCCTGCGATTCGGTCTACTTCTTCTATACCCTCAATCACTTTTCCAAAGGCCGCATACTGTCCATCTAAATGGGGTGAATTCTCGTGCATAATAAAAAATTGTGATCCAGCTGAATCTGGATGGGCTGCTCTTGCCATAGAAAGTACACCTTTTGTATGCTTCAAATCATTTTTAAATCCATTACCGCTAAATTCACCCTTGATGCTGTATCCTGGCCCCCCTGTACCTGACCCTTGGGGACAGCCCCCTTGGATCATAAATCCAGGTATCACTCTATGGAAAATCAAACCATTATAAAATCCTTTCTGTACCAATGAAATAAAATTGTTCACCGTATTCGGTGCTATATCAGGATATAGTTCAACCTTTATTTCATTTCCACTTTCCATAGTAATCGTTACGATTGGGTTGCTCATATGTATCATCCTCTCTTGCTGTATTTTACTCTCTATTCATTTTTACTATATTTTGGCTTTTTATGCAACCTCTGATTAGAATTCTTTTGCATCTTACTGCTTTTTAAGTATCTTTTTCCAATAACTTTCTTTCCTACAGCAAGGCTGCCTTTTCCTACCCACAGGACTGTTCTTCCCATTAATCGACCTGCCTTCATCACCATTGCTTTAGCAAACGCCATGCTGATTCGAATATCTTCATCAATCATCTCTATCGTCAATCCTTGATACAATAATAAATCCTGTATCAACTTACTTTCACTTGATTTCAATACCTTTTTTAGGATTGTCAGTACGATAATCAGATCATCTACCTGTCCCGCTATGGGTATAAATCCAGGGACCAACTCTATGGGTGATATGAGATAACCCATGGCAGTAGAAAGGAGTAATTTTTGTTTTCTTGTCACAAAGGGCGCTTTGTACAAATGGTAGATTAATTTGCTATATCTTGGCAGCCTTTTAATCACTACGAAAATCTCATTTTTTTCAATATCCTCCATGGTATTCACCATCTTCTTTCAAGATAAGATCCTTCTATTCCATTAGTATGATGAGAATTGTATCCGACTATACTTGAGAAATCAACATACATTAAGCATTTACCCTTGCTTTTGGAGCTGTTTTCTCAGTCCCCACAATTGATCCTTCATAAAAATGATCATAAACAATATAGTTCCTATGAAATACATAGCCACAGTAAAATAATATGGTGTATTATATGTAAATCGTTCCATCATCATGCCGCCTAGATACACCCCTGCCCCTCTCAAAATATTATTAGATAAAGCCAGGAAGCTGCTCAAGGATGACCTGCTTTCTTTCTGAACTAAATCCATAGAGAGATTTTGCAATACAGGTTGCGCCATGTTCATAAGGGAAGACCGCATAAAAAACGAAACTGCCACTAACGCTAAACCCTGTGGAAAAGCTATTGAAAGCAAAAAAGGAATAGAAAGGATCTGGCACAGCACCACTGTTTTAGGCTTCCCTAGCTTCAGAACCAATATTGGAATAAGCATTCCCCCAAGTACCGTTCCCAGCTGGGCAAAGGATAAAATACTTCCCACCACCATGTCATCCACATGTAACGCATATTTTAAGTAAATACTAAAAAATGGTACAACCATTCCTGCACCTAGTCCTATTAATGCATTGTAGAGGATGTATAAGATTACTGACGAGCTCATCATGTTTTTGTATCCTGCAAAAAAATTGTTAGAGCTTTTTGTCTGACCTATCTCATATTCCTCTATTCTAGCTACTGCATAAATACCAGATAAAGCAATGATACTACAGCCTATGAGTATCCACTTTATGGCTTCCACACTGCTCATATATTGTTTTAAATAATCTGAAATGTATCCTGTTGAAAAGTTTCCAATCATCATGGCAATATTTTTTAAGACAAAATTTAAACTGAATAAGGACATTCTCTCTACTGGAGAGCTGTTTTCTACCAGGAATAGGGGCTCCACAGTAAACTGTATACCAAAACCGAGGCCATATACGATGGAATAGATGATAATCATTATTTCACTGTCTGTAGCGACTTGCCCAACACCACCAATGGCTATCAATGACAAGGATAAAATCAAACTTTTCTTATTTCCCCATCTATTTAACATAAAAGCTGAGGGCAGCGATCCTATACCCATGGCGACAATCTGAATTGACATAATGGAGCCTACGAAAGCCTCTCCATATTGTTTTTCTTTTAAAAATATGCCTAGTAGAATACTAAAGGCACTCATCGTAAAAAAGGAAATAAAACTATTTAAAAGAAACAGTTTCCCATTTCTTCTATATTGATGTAGGTAGTTCTTGATTTTAATCATATTTATTTCGCCTCCAGAAATACTTCTCTCTATTCATCATAATCAATTGATTAGACTATTTCAATCATATTAAATTTTCTTAATCGTACTACAACTCCCGAAAAAATTTTACGCCATTATTCAACAATTTATGACTTCGTTCGAGAAAATGATGCTGTATTCCTAGGGAAATTTAACAATTCCTAAATGATTTCTATTCAATCCATGCTATAATAATAGTATAGCATTTGAAAATTCAGCATATATAAAAGTATACCTCTAACAAGCATAGGTCTTGTCATCTTCTTACCAATGGACATCCTAGGAAAATACTTATCTAAAGGAGGCATTCTGAATGGTCAATGGCACAAAGATCAGAGAATTGCGAAAGGAAAAAGGATATACCTCGTTAGATTTGGCATTGAGAAGTAATTTGTCTAAAAGCTACATTGAAGAACTGGAGAGGGGAGACAAACGAAATCCTAGTTTTGCAACCATCGAAAAGTTGGCAGATGCACTAAATGTACTCATTGATGATTTGCGAATTCCTGTAAATTCATCCATGGCCCTATGAGCAATATATAAATCGTATTAAAATAAAATCAGCCAAGATTATAATCTTGGCTGATTTATTGTTTAATATGCTGCTTTTTTTAACCTTGCATAGGCTGCTCCACCCATAACAATCATAATTCCCACAAACCATAGGATGACCCTGGTGGCAATATCGATAAAAAACTCCAGCGGAAGCATTTGAATAAGTACTTCCGTATTGGGATCAAGCAGCCACAGATCATTGTCAAAGAAAATTTCATGAAAATACGTAAAGTATTTATAGAAATCAATTTGCATCAAAATCAAAAGTAAGCCCATGAGCACAAGGGTTAATATACTGCTATGGAATATACCCCTGCTAATTTCCACATTCGCCTTGTCTGTTAACCTCCTTAATAAAAGGATTGAAGCTGCGATTAAAATTAATCCTGTATTTCTAAGAAAAAATCCTCCTTGAAACAGGTTCTTAACATCTATCATGTGATGTTTTTCCCTTTCTCCGAACACTTCCCTTTCTTCTCCCTTAACTGTTCCTTTGATCACCAGATCCTTTTCCTCATCTTGAAGATATCGAATCAGCTTCACAGCAACCCTTTCTAAATCTTCCATATTCATCCCTGTAACTTTTGAAACTTCATATTTGTTGAATTCCTTTAGGTAAAAGTCTTTATCAAAAGCAAATGTTTGCAGGGTAGATAATAGGATTACCAAGGGTAAAAATAATGTGATCAACAATCGTGCTATCGATACAAATCTTTTTTTTCCGATTTTCATATGTCATACTCCATTCTGGCCGATACTGCTCGCCTACGTCATTCTTTTGGCCCATGATTTCTAATGTATACACATCTGCTACATACATCATTATACTATATTATTACACAATTCTACCCATAAAGTTATAAGGGCAATAAAAAAATCGTCCCTTTATAACGGTTCATTGTTCATTTCATTTTTTGGATTCTACCTTTATCCAAAGGTGCAATATATCTGTTAAAACTATTTTATCCACAAACAATTGATATGTATTGTTGCCTAATGTCATGATTCTTCTATCCATAACTTCCCCTAACAATTCTACATCAATGGATTGAACCTCTTTTCCAATGAGCTTAATGTATTTACTTCGAATATGTTTCTCTAGCTCAATTTCATCAATTTCATCAATCTTATCCATTTCATCATCTTCAAAGATGAAGTCAATTCTAATCTCTTTAAGAATGAATCGTTGCTTGTTGGTAGACTCTTCTAGTTTACTCAATCGTTCATCTTTTTCCTCAATAACACTTTTAAGGGCTGCAATTTCTTCGTAGGATTGGTCCAAACGATAGCTAACCAATACAGTTATGGTTATCACACCTATTAATCCGCCAGTTGCCATACCCAATAAAAACGAACTAAACAATTTCCATCCGTGCTTCTTTACTCTAGCCATAGCTGCGCACAATCTTTAACAAATCTAATGAATATACAGGCCATATTGGCACCGATTAACGCAACCAATATATAGATAATTTGCTTGATAACTCCCCTGAATTCCCCTTTAAAGATACCCTGATCAATTACTTCAAAGGATGTAAAGGTTCCACCTATGGCCATGGCAACTGCCCAGATCTTGAAGGATGCCGCGATCTCCATCATGGTCTTGAAAGGTGGATGATTATTTATAATCGCTCCTACCCCTGCAAAAAAACTAGCACCAAGAATAACGCCAAATGCGATGAGAAAATTATAAATTAAGTCTGAAACAAACACAGTCATCCATGTTCCCCCCTCATCTGATAAAATACGCTTACATCTTTAAATCCCTTCTATATATTTATAATAAAATTGCGGCATCTATCCCTAAAAAGATAATTTTCGGTATATGTAAAAACATCCATGCTGCCATGGATGTTTTTTGATGGTTTGCTATCGTACGATATCCATCTTTATATTTGTAGCGCCCGCATATTTTTCCAGCAATCCTTTGGCCATTTCCAAATGCTGATGCATACAGGGATCATCATTGAAAGAAACAACGCAAAGCAAGAGTCTCACCGTATCCGTGGTTACCATTACCCGTTCTGAATCTGAGGTAGTACTTCCAAATTTACCATTTTCATCTTCAAATACAGGAAGATTTTCAATATTAATTTTTCCTCTTCCAATTCCCTCATAGCTTTCTCCTTCCTCACCCACGGTAAAACTGATAGGTCCTTGAATTTTATCTAAATCATACGCACATACCGGATTAAAAGAAGAAATTGAGATGAGATTATTAATATCTACTACACTATTAATCTGATACAAACCTCTTTCTTTTACAATACGTCGCAGCAATGCTTCCGAAGATAATCTGTAACGGGTAGGATCATTACCTAATTTCCTGTAAACAGCTCTGCCATCCATGACATTTTTTATTTTAGCGATATCTTCCATCTTTAATTCACTGGCAATATGTAGACATGCATCGTTTAGCTGATTCCAAAGTTCATTTTGGGAATCTTCCACCATGATCTCGGCCTCAATACATCCCAATAAGGTCGTAGGACATAAAGCCTTTAATTTCTCTCTAATTCGAATCTCTGTCATATTAAAGTTCTCCTTTTCCTGTTTTTCTTCTTATGTTTAATTTGCTCGTCTCAGTAAAATATATTTTTCAATCAGTACACCAAGAATCGCACCAATCGTATAGCATACCAAATCGCTCCATAAAAATCCATGTCCAAGGATTAAGGCTCCAAAAGTGGTTCTTCGCACAGACATAATCCAAGGTGCTTGATATAATTGACTCAACTCTATCATATAAGAAAATATCAATGTAAAGATGAATAATTTTCCCGTAGAAGCCCTGTTACATAAAAATCCAAATCCTTCATACACCATTAATGCCCATAAAACATCGCCCCCATAGACTGCTATAACCTGGGGCATATATTCTCCATACCGCCTTGTTCCCAGACCCAATAGAATAACCAATATCCACAACATAAGCTGTACGACTCTGTTTTTCTTTATATGCATATGTTTATCCTCTTTCTTTGTCTCTATGTCTTAAACAACAGATATATTTCATGATAGCATATTTTGATATATTCGCGTAACCAAAATAAATAGGTCACCAATACTTAGGCTATCGCATATTTTATATTAGAAAGATATCAACATAAACATAGAATCATTGAAGGAGGTTTGTTTTTCATGAGTGAGACTGCAGCAGTAAAGCCAGGATGTGGCTTTCTTGGTGACAACACAAACTTACTATTTTTCTTCCTCTTGCTTGTAGTATTGTTTGGTGGATGTTTTAATGAACCTGGTTGCGGCAAAGGCGGATTCTTTGGCGGATTTGGCGATGACAGTAGCCTGCTTTTCTTCTTCCTACTATTAATCGTATTATTTGGCGGACCATTCTTTGGTTTTGGAAGAGTATAATAACGGTTTAATAGAATTGGGGGTTTCCCAATTCTATACATAATTTACCACAACCACAATAAACGAGGATGCAAAGACTTTGCATCCTCGTTTATTGTGCTATAATAAGGCTATGGAAAATTTCATCTAGACATATTTTATTTATAAGGAGATCGGATCTATGATTTATATAATTATCGCTGGGAGTGCGATTCTATTGTTTTTGTTGGTACGATGGCATACCAAAGTATCGGCTTATATTTGCCCAAAGTGTAAGCATCAATATTCAATCACACCTTTCCAAGATTTTAAAAGTCCTCAAGGTCCATCCTCTAAATACCTGCAATGTTCAAAATGCGGAAGAAAGTCATGGACAAAATCTATCCGTTTAGATAAAAAATAATAAGGCAGAATTCTGCCTTATTATTTTTTATCATTTCAATAAATTGATGTTGAATATCCTATCCAAAGCGGTAAGCTTGAATATCTTTTCAATATCGGGTCGTACATTAACCAATTCGATGGTAATTCCTCTATCCCATGCTTTTTTTAGAAAAAACATCAGTGCGCCTAAAAAAATGCCGGTAACATACTCAATGGCTGCAAAGTCTACTGCGATGGCAGTAGTGTCATTGTGTTCCTCAATAATATTTGAAAACACATATCTCAATGCAACTGGATCAAACTGATGTAATTCCTTTTCTAAGAATATTTCTTTCATTCCGTCCATCCCTCACTATGCAAATTTCCTAATAAAAATATTCTCCTATGAAATAATCATAGCATTTTCATCATGAAAACTTTGTCAATTGTCGCTGTAGAATTGTCTAAATCCTCGTCTTTTTGCGACAATGCAGCAACCAATTGCCTATACACAGTACAACAAGCCATCTGTTATGTTTTGTCATCGATGCAGGACCTAGAGACGATTTTTACCCTTAGACACTTTTTCATAATTTCTTCACATTTTTCTCACAGATTTGGCGTAGACTAAAAATGTATAATCTTTATACACTCCTCCTTTTTACATAGGGTTCTCTTCGATCGAAGAGAACCCCATTGTATTTATATTCTAATTTCTAGCATCACCTATCGCTTCGTATGATGTATATTTTCACCAACTTTGTCTATTCTATCTACTAGGTGGTGATCGCTATGCATGAACTTCAGGAGTTATTAAAAGATATTGAAAAACTGAGAACAAATTTACATCAGTTAATAGAACAGAAAGGAATTGATTTGCAGGATCCTGAAGTCATTTCTTCTAGTCAAGCGTTAAATACAGCCATTACAAAATATAATGAAATGATCCGTAGGAAAATATGACTCGCTTCATTTTTCTTATTTAACAATTTCAACCATTCACCCTAAGATATTTGAAAAAGCTCTTGAATATCCTTTTCTGTCATCTTCGATATGAAATTTTCGCTATTTTCTAGAACAGATCCAATAAGCTCTTTCTTCCTTGCGTGTAGATCCAATATTTTTTCTTCTATGGTTCCTTTGGTAATCAGCTTTATCACCTGAACAGAATTTTCCTGACCGATTCTATATGCCCGGTCGGTAGCTTGTTCCTCAACAGCAGGGTTCCACCATGGATCAAAATGGATGACCATGTCAGCACCTGTTAAATTGAGTCCTGTTCCTCCAGCCTTTAACGAAATGAGGAATACATCCTTTTCTCCATGATTAAAGGCCTTTACCAGTGCTCCCCTTGTCTCTATCTTTGTACTGCCATCAAGGTAAAAGTAGGATAATGATTCCCGTTCGAGGGCTTTTGCTATAAGCTTCAAGGCCTCTGTAAACTGGGAAAACAATAGTACCCTGTGTCCACCTGCCTTCGCTTCCTGTAAAAGCTCTATGAGCAAATCCATCTTTCCACTTTCTCCTTCATAGCCTTCTATGAACATGGCAGGATGACAGCAGATTTGCCTTAGTCTGGTAAGTCCAGCAAGGATCTGAATATGACTCTTTTCAAACCCCTTCTCCCTTATTTCTGCTTCAATCTTCCCACGGATCTGCTGAAGATATGCAAGGTAGGCCTCTTTTTGCCCTTCCGTAAGCTCCGCAGTAAGGGTACTTTCAATTTTAGGCGGAAGCTCCTTTAACACATCCTTCTTTAATCTTCTAAGCACAAAGGGTTTGACATGTTTATTCAATTCCTTCAATGCCTCTTTCTTCTCCCCGGTCACAATAGGTTTTTCAAATTTCTCTACAAATTTTCTATGGGAGAGTAGATATCCCGGCATCACAAAATCAAAAATAGACCATAGCTCCGTTAAATTGTTCTCAATAGGTGTACCCGTCAAGGCAAAATACCCTTTGGCTCTAAGTTCCTTTACGGATTTTGCATTGATGGAGTCTGGATTTTTAATATGCTGGGCTTCATCAAGAATACAGTAATTGAAGGATATATCTCCATATTGCTCAATATCCCTCCGTATCAAGGGATAGGATGTGATGACCACATCCACCTCTTTAATCTGGTCGATGATTTCTGCCCGTTCTTTCTTCGTACCCAAAACCACCAAAGTCTTTAAAGAAGGTGCAAATCTTTTTACCTCGCTTTCCCAGTTGTATACTAAAGATGTAGGACATACTACCATAGAAGGCTGCTTCACGATTTCCTTTTCTGAGAGCAAAAAAGCAATGGTCTGAAGGGTTTTTCCAAGACCCATATCGTCTGCTAAAATACCCCCTAGTCCATAAGTCGCTAAGGTTTTTAACCATTTGAAACCAATGGATTGGTAGCTTCTCATAATACCTTGAAGGCTTTCGGGCATCTCAAAATCCATATCCTTTGGTTCCTTAATATTCTCGACAATCTGCTTGAAAGCTAAGTTTCGTTCCACATGGATACTGTCCAATTCCTTCAGTTTGTTATCAAGATACATAGCTTTAAACTTAGGAAGGTTTATAAAATCCCTTTGTAAATCCTCAGCCTCAAGATCTAGGTATTCAATAATATCGGATATGTTCCCAAGTTCTGGGGAATCTAATGGTAAGAAAGAGCCATCGGGCAAACGATAGTATTTTTTCCGCTGCTTAATCGAGGCAAATATCTGAGGCAGACTATCTCGATCTACACCTTCGATTGAAAAACTAAATTCCAAAAGATCGGTCACCTCATTAAAACGTACACTCCCCTTGTAATAAGACGAATCATACATCTTTATTTTCTTAAAGCTCTCAGAATAATAGATCTCACATAATTTTTGGAGCTCCGATATACGATCTGTTATAAAATCATAAATCATCACATCATCATCTAGATAGACTTCCGATTTATTGATCCGAAATCCGCTTTGCTCAATAATCTCAAGGATGCTCCGTTCTCTTTCAAAGTCCCTGATGATAATATTCCCGTCGGTCCCTTTCACATTTTCCTTAAAAGGATCGATACCATATTCTCCATATTCGAAGTTAAAGCCAGCGGTAATTCTATCTCCCACTTTATCAAGATATACCTTGGCCTCAAGGGGTTTGTGATAGAATAACCTTTCAACGCTGCTGTCTATTGCAAGCTTTCCAGCTCTTTTTATATTTGGAAGCACCAAAGATGCAAATTTTTCACCGTCTTTTTCTGAAAACTTAATGTCCTTCACGCCAGACCTGGCTAACGTATTGTAAAAAGGCCCTAGGGTATCACGTTGGGATTTTGAGATACTATAAACATTTCCCTTTGAAAACATATAGGCACCATCCTGGGTGATAGGCACCACATGACCTTGGATACTCATATTAAGTAACAAATGATGATCCACTTTCTTAAGCAAAAACTCTACCGGCAAATCTTCCTTTAGAATTCTGACATCTTCATATTCAGTCTCTAGTATATTCGCTTTAAAGCTTTTATTTTCCAGTAGTCTTAAAAATCTCACAGCAGACATGTGAGTTAAATAAATATATTTTCCAGTGAAGATTCCCCCGCTGCCAAAGCCATAACTACTATATCCTTTGATGGTTTGATCAATCTGATACATTTCTTTCAGAAAATCGATAATTGCTTGATCTGCTTCCTTGAATTTATGTACATAAGGATCAAAAGTAAATTTTTTCCCAAATTCCAAAGGGGTTCCACCATCTATGGACTCAATAAGGGTTTTGATGTTCTTCACAACGTAAAGTTTTCCCTTTCCGATACGCAATGATATGGTGGGTATACTCTGGCTATAGTTCATGGGACTTCTCATCATCTCCAGGGTGATCTCTATTTCCACTTCATCCTTGGAAAAGATATTTAATTTGTTCTCAAAATAGTTAATAATCTCTCCAGCTGCTTGCGTGCTTCTTAAATCTGCCACCTGAGGATTCATATCTTTCACCTTAGATTTTTTTAAATCTTTAAGATGTAAAAGCACTGCAACGATATGCTTACAATATCCTGTATACTCATGATTTGCAGGACACTCACATTCCGCAAAATCAAGGTTATGGGAAGGCGTAAATACAACCTCTACAAAATAATCCTCACTACCTTTTACGATGGCCTGTACAGAAACCTCATCAATATCTACGGCTCTTACTCTCCCCTCTTTATAATAACGCTGCCCTTTCAGCAGGGTCGAATAAGTATAGCAGCCATCCTCTATCATTTCATCTGTAATATTGAACATGTGCATCATCCTTTGGTTTAAAACTTATCTACATAAATATCGCTTGGGGAAGCTATTATATAATACCCACTCCCCTATCCTATTAATCGGCTTAATATTTCATTCTTCCTTCTATTTATCAAAGAACCCGCCACGCTTTGTACTCTTAAAAGCCTTTCGATAATTCCCCATTTTTTGATTTGGCTTATCATCAGAAGGTCCTTGCTGTGCGCTTAGTTTCTTCTTTTCTTCGATTAACTTTTTCATTCGTTCTATATTGTTGCTTGACATCTTTTGCACTCCCTTTTCCATTATATAGTCCAGCTCCAGTGTTCCATAAGGCTATCTGCTTGTCATACTAGATATACCCATCATATATTATTATAAAAATTATTTCAATTTCAAACAAAATTAAATACAACTGCTTAAAATCAGACAAGAGCCCCTTAGAGCTCTTGTTTCAAATTGTCTTTATGCCACTGTTTTCATATTTCTCCACAAGCGCTTCCGCCTCCAGCTGCCCTTTCATGTTCATATCATCTATCACAGATTCTGCACCTGGTGTTTCTCCTGCTTCCTTATCAAAATAGTTCTTAGTGTTCCCCATGTCTTTCTGAACCACAGTATCTACTCTTATAGGATTCTTATCTTTCTTTTCCATGATGATCACCTCATCATTAGTATGTTTCTACGATACAAATGTATGCTTACAATATATTTTTATATTTATCATCCATTTTCTCTAAACCTCGCTATTTTGTATCATAATCTGATCCACAAGCGTAATATATTGTACCGTCAAAATATTTGCATTGAGGAGTGATCCTGTGTCTGGATGTAGATTTAAAAAAGTATGTGATTCCCATAAAGATAGCTTTAAAAACTTTCCAGAGCATTTTGTTAAATTAATTGAAGATCATTACTGCTATGGTAATGAAACGAAATGTGCACGTTATATAGTAGGAAAGCAACTAGGCCGAGACAAAATACCACCAACCCTTAAACCAAATGATGTGCAAAAAGCGAAAAAGTTAGTAAAGTAAGTCCCATTTGTTACGACTGACGAGGAGAATTTGCCATCTTTTCTAATTCCCATCATAGCGAAAGATGGTACGAAGAATGAGCATAAGTAATAGGGGATATTCCCCTTTACTTCACTTCAACCTGAAAACGCAATACGGTTTTGAGTTTATTGGACTCTGTCTTTCGAGGATCTGAAAGATATATTTCCCTATGTGTACGTGAAATTCGCGCATATCCATTGTCTTGGCAGAACGCTTCCATCTGTCTAAAGCTTTCTGGTTCATTATCGTAGCTTCCCACATGAAGCATCTGACAACATAACCCTTCCGTTACAGTTCTGTATTCGATTTTATCAAGATAAGGGTTCGGCTTTTTCTTTGTTGTCTCTTCCATAAATCTTTGAAACAGCTCTGTTGTCAAAAAATCTGGCTGCCGGATCATGATTGTATACTTTAAGTTATTTTTGTCCGTATGGGATAAATTGTAATCCAGCAAATCCCATATCCCCTCAAGGGGAAATACGGTGTAATCATAATAACCTTTTGGTACATCCTTACTTTTGTACGACATTTTTACAGCATAACTGAAACTATAAAGTGCTGCAGTTGCTTGAGCAAACGCCTCCCCATTGGGGTCACCCTCACCATCAATCATAATATAGGATATAGTCGGCACTGTGACGATGACAGGGGTTTTCTTAGGAAGATAAATGTCTTTAAAATCAGTTTTGTAATCTACCTTCTTCACCATTCATACCTCTTTTCATTTTATGATAAGATCAGTACAGCTCTCCTAATATGACATGTTTATGTCATATTATAAATACCTATAAATGCTTTTTAATACTTCTTCCTTCTTAAAAATATCATATAATAAGGTCTATTGCCCACTAGATTTAAAAATCTAATTATCTTTTCTTGGTAAAATGCTTTAGCTAATGCTTTTAGACAAGATTTATGGTAAAATATAAGAGCATTTATATCTTTTTAAAGGAGTGGTATTCATGGACATGACGAGTGTATTTACGGTTGGAGCAATACTAAGCTTAGGCGGTGGCGCAGGCGTTGCATTATATTATTATAGAAAACGAAATATTGAGAAGTTATTCAATCAGACCTATGACATGATAAAGCAAGTTCCAAAACAAAAGAAAAATAGTTTTCTACTGTTGATGTTTAAAGAGTCTCTAGCTGTATCAAAGAAAAAGGACAAGGCTTCTTTTTCAGGTAAATTTAACAATCCAAAATTTTTAGAAATTCAATTGGTTCAAATGGCTAATATTCTTAAAAACCCCGAAAAAGTACAGGATAAAACAATCAAAAGAGCACTGAACTTGGTTAGCCAATATCAAGCGTGGGAAAAATTAAAGACAACTGAAAATAAAAAAGCAATTCAAGAAAAGGCATCATAATAAAGGCAGGGACAAGGGGGACAAGTACGGTACTAACCTCTTGTCCCTTTTACATAATTAATTGACCATTCTGAAGCATAAATTCCTACAAACGCTTTTCCGAAGTGGCGTGTCCACAAAAGTAAAAGAACTAGATTTCTCTAGCTCTTTAATTTCAACTTATTTCCTCATCAACCTCACGACGGTCTCAACATGGGGCGTATGGGGGAACATGTCCATGACTTTTACCTTATCTACCTTGTACCCAGCCTGCTGGGCATCTTTTAAGTTCTCTGTTAAGGTCTTCGGGTTACAAGATACATAGATAATCTCGGGGGCTTTGTATCTTAATATCTTCTGCAGAGCCTTGGGATGCACACCTACCCTAGGTGGATCTATGATAATGATCTCTGGCTTTACCTTTAGTTCATCAATCTTCTTCAGCACATCTCCAGCCATGAATGTGCAGTTATCCAAACCATTCATTTTGGCATTCTTATTGGCAGCCTCCACAGCCTCTTCAATCAATTCGATACCTATCACCTTTTTTGCTTTCTTCGCCACAATCTGTCCAATGGTGCCCGTGCCGCTGTAGAGATCAAAGATGGTCTTGTTATCGGCATTTTCCATAAAGTTTAAAACAATGCTATAGAGTTTCTCTGCCCCTAAGGAATTTGTCTGGAAGAAAGAAAAGGCTGAAATCTTAAACTTCAATCCCAATATCTCCTCTGTAAAATAATCTTGTCCCCATAGGATATCTGTTTTTTCACTGATAACCACATCGGAGATATTATCATTAAAGGTATGAAGAATACCTACCAATTTACCAACTAGATTCAGGTCTCTGATTCGTGTCACCCATTCCCCCATATCAAACTGAATCTGGGTAGAGGTGACGATGTTTACCAGTGTTTCTCCTGTACTTTTGGCTTTTCGGACTATAAAGTGCCGCAGGTAGCCTTCATGGGATTTACTGTTGTATTTGGGAACCCCTTTATTTTTGAAGTATTCCAACGTGGTTCTCAGGATTAGATTGAAGTCTTCATCGGCTATTTTACATTGATCTACGGTCACCACGGAATTGAATTTTCCCTTTTCATGCATTCCCAGGGTTAACTCCCCGCCACGCTCTGCATCTCCAAAGGAATATTCCATCTTATTACGATAGGCAAACTCTTCTGGACTACCTTCAATACCTAGAAAAGTATAATCTTCGATTTCAGCAGCATCAAGGAGCCTTTTTACTTGTTCAGCCTTCATCTCCAGTTGTTTGCTGTAGGTCAGTGTTTGTTGGGCACATCCGCCACATATTCCATAATGGGCACAAAATGATTCTTGCTCCTCTGGAGATCGTTCAATGACCTCCTGGACTTTTCCCTCTGCATAATCGTCCCTAACCTTGCTGATTTGTACCCTTACGGTTTGACCAGGAAGGGCATTTTTTATATATACAGGTTTTCCTTCATGGTAGGCAATGCCCTTGGAAGGAAACTCTACCTGCTCAATTTTCAAATCCAATATTTCTCTTTTTTTCATGAAAGCTGCTCCTCCTTAGTGGGTGAATGTTGTCCTTACATCAACGGATGATTTATTTCCTCTTCACAAAATTCTCTCTCTATCCTGTTAAGGGCACCCAGTATCTGTTGTCTTACAAATGGAAAATTGGCCCAATCAGCATATTTTTTTAAGTTTCCTTTGTAAGTCTTCAGTAGTTTTGCGTATTCCGTTTTTCTTCCTTCTTCCCATAATCTTCCCGCCGATACATGATGTATCTCATAGAATAATCTTTTATCCAATAGATCCGCATCTTGGACAACTTTGACTTCAATGGATGCAGTGGGTGTTTGACCTTTCTGGTTATGCAGGCGAATACATTCCAATACTTGTCGCGTATATACTTGTCCATAGCATCTGTTTTCTAGATATTCTTTGGCGATGACAGCGCCCGTTTTCTCATGATTGACATCATCGGAAAGCTTGGCAATGTCATGGAGAATGATCGCCATCTCTACCACTTCTTTGTTGCAGACTACTTTGGTGAGAATCTCCCTGCCATGATGGAGTACTGCCACCGTATGGTTGAAACGACCATCTGCGCTATGTCGAAAAGATGCTTTTTTACCAAGAATATCTTTTATTGTTTTCTCATCTTCCTTTAATCGTTGGTATAGGTAGTCTAATGCTTCTCGTTGTTCTTTTTTCACCTTTAAAATCATATTTCTTCACCACGCTGCT
The DNA here is from genome assembly GCF_029240175.1 of Anaerosolibacter sp. Lineage (GTDB taxonomy): Bacteria > Bacillota > Clostridia > Peptostreptococcales > Thermotaleaceae > Anaerosolibacter. Next base: position 267,110 of record NZ_JARBTM010000005.1, on the reverse strand, counting down.
GAAGGATTACATCCCTGACCACCTTAAGCCTTTGGGATAATGATTTTTTAACACCTGATCTGCCAGTTTGCCCCAACCCAATGAATAGCCTTCTACATGAACAAGATTCCAACCCTTGTGTCCTTCTACATTTAACGACTCACCCTTTAGATAGGCAAGTAGTAGATCGTCGCCTATCTCGAAGCTGATATTGAACTTACAATCCTCTTCTTTCAAAGATAGTGCCAAGGCATGGGATGGCTCAAATCGATTTTTCTTGATGGCTCCTAAATGCCATCCAGGGCGAAGTACTTTTAACTTCTCTAGGCGTACCATCTCCTTAGGTATAATATATAATTGCTCCCCAAATAATATGTATTCACCTTCTGGTGTTTCATTTAAATATGCTTCCCCAAAATCAAAATAATCCTTCAACAGCTTACGATCTACTGACTTTTCTATAGTCTTTATTTTTTCTGGGCCCTCACCATCATTTTTGGTTAGTACTGCCACATAGTGCCCTTCTCCTTTTAGGTGATGGGGCCATAACCGTATTGTCTTTTCAATGGACGTATTATCTGTTTGTATCCACTCTTTTCTTCCGGGTTTGAAGCCTTCATGTGATACTACAGCCTCTACAGAATATTCAGGATGCTTCTTTAGAAATTGGTCAATAACCCCTTCATTCTCCTCTGGTGAAAATGTACACGTAGAGTATACCAATCGCCCCCCAGGCATCAGCATCTTTCCTGCTTCCTCCAATATTTGAAGCTGCCGATTCGCACACAAGGCTACATTCTCTAAACTCCACTCTTCACAAGCATCTGGGTCCTTTCGAAACATTCCTTCTCCAGAGCATGGAGCATCTACTAGAATCCTGTGAAAATATCTTGGAAATCGGTGGGCTAACTTTTCAGGGGTTTCATTGGTTACTACGCAGTTTTTGATACCCATCCGTTCCACATTCTGGGCTAGAATTTTCGCCCTGGCAGGATGGATTTCATTGGCGAGCAAAAATCCTTCATTATTAAGCCTAGCTGCAATATGGGTGGATTTCCCTCCGGGTGCTCCACAAAGGTCTAACACACGTTCCCCTGGCTGAGGATCAAGGGCAGCTCCTACTGCCATAGCACTGGGCTCCTGAATATAATATAATCCGGCCTCATGAAATGGATGTTTACCTGGCCTCTCCTCAACAGGATAATAAAACCCTTCCCCTACCCAAGGAATAGGCTCTAATTGAAATACATTCTGTTTTAAAAAGTCTTTTACCGATATCTTTAGTGTATTAACACGTAGTCCTTGCAATTTGTTCTCCCTATAGCTGGCTATAAAACCCTCATATTCATCTTTTAACAGAAACCGCATTTTCTCTAAAAAATCCTTTGGCAAATTCATTGATTGATCACCCCAAATATTTCTACCTAATCCTATTTTCCTATGATTCTGACCTGAATATGCACTTTCAAAAACATTTATAAAGCCGAGTATGGACTCGGCTTTAGGCTATTTCTTCATAATCCTCAATATACTTATCGGCCAAAGCACAAATATCATGCTTGTAGGGGAAGGAATGCTCATCAGCAATGGCAATTACTTGCATGCCTGCCCGTTTTCCTGCAAGAACACCGGCATAAGTATCCTCAAATACAAGACATCGAGCTGGGTCAAGCTGCAAATCTTCAGCGACCTTCAAGAATACATCTGGATTCGGTTTTCCCTTTTCCACTTCACAAGAAGTTCGTATCGAATCAAAATAATGAAGAATATTATGGTTTTTTAGAACCGCCTCTGCCAGATCCCTGGCATTACTTGTTCCTATTCCCATTTTGATATTGTTTTCTTTGAGGAAAGTTAGAAAAGGAATGACACCTTTTTTTAAGGTAATCCTTCTTGCATAAAAATCGGCTGCCATACCCAGCCATTCTTCTTTAATGACGTCTATAGGGTCTGACAATGAAAATCTCTCTTTAAAATAATGGGCTGTTTCTGTAAAGCTCATTCCCTCTATTTCCTTTTGCAAATCTTCAGGCAGCCCTAAGCCGCGTTTCTCCAAATAGTCAATATCGATTTGTTTCCAAATCCACATAGAATCAACAAGGGTTCCATCTAAATCAAATATGACACCTTGAACACTGTTGAGCATTACGAATCCCCCTCCACTCATTCCTAGGTCTTTCCATATCATATCTAGGGTATCATATCTGTTACCTCTGTTCAATAAAATTAGAGATTCTTCCAAATATAATCATTGCTCTATTCTATTTCTTCCGTTCTTTTTTGCCTGATATAGTAGATCATCCGCCTTTTTTACCATTTTCAATGCACCCTCATCCATCCACGCTGTAACGCCGCCACTTATGGTGATTTTCAGATTTTTTTCCTCCCATTCCATGGATTCAACCAACTGCCGTATCTTATCCGCCACCATATAACCTTGTGCTAATGCTGTCTCTGGTAAAATGATCATGAATTCTTCGCCTCCATACCTGCCCACAATATCCATACTCCTTAGATTATCCTTTATGAACATCGCCAGTTTAGACAACACATGGTCACCAACCTGATGGCCATACACATCGTTTACTTTCTTAAAATGATCTATATCCACCATGATTACGGTCAAATGTTTCCCATATCGCTTAGCTTCTTGTATTTCTTGGTCAAGACGTTCATACATATACTTATGATTGTATATCTTTGTCAATCCATCCAGCATAACCATTTTCTCCATTTCTGTCATTGTATGATTCAGCGTATCAACCATTTGGTTAAACTTCCTATTCAGCTCAGAAATCTCATCATTTCCCCGGCAATGATAGTGATCTTTCATATTGCCGCTTTCAACCTGTCCCATATATTCCATAATTTTTTTGATTCTTCCCACCAATGTATGGGAGAAAAATATGCCTACCAACACAGCAGAAAGTCCACTAATCAGAGCGATGGAGATTGTCCGCTGTCGTATTGGTTCAACCTCCCTTTCCAAAGTTTCCTTCGGCATCAATGCGACGATCTTCCATCCAGTTTTTGGAATCGTCATATAACTTATAAATACACCCTTGCCGCCTACGGTTGCATAAAATGCATCTTTCCCTTTCGTTAAGGAGGAATACCACCCCTGCTGAATCACTGTATTTCCTAAGGCATTTTCATCGGGATGGGCGATAATCTGTCCATTTTGATCTAAAATCATCATATATCCACCATCTCCCAGATTCGTCCCTTCTACTGCCATTGAAAGTTTTTGGAGGGAGGTATTGATCGCAAACACCCCTACAACTTCACCCTGTTGATTTTCTATGGTCTTTGAGGCACTGATTACCGTCTCGTGAGTAACCAATTCTTCATAGGGTTCGCTCCAAGCGATTTTCCCCTTTTCCTTCATGGCAGCTGCATACCAAGGCCGAATGATGGGATTGTACCCATTGGGCGGCAGCCAATCTGGAACGACATAAATTTCGCCCTTGCTTGTCCCAACCACAACATGCCAAAGGTCTGAATTAAGTTTTCGAATGATCTCCCAATCCGCTGTCACATTTAAGCTATTTGATTCAGCAGTTAGTGATTCAACCAGCGCTGGATCACTTGAAAAAATATCTACAGTAGATTCTATTTCTTCCATGTAGTGATGGATAAAAAAATCATTCATATGTTCTATGGTTCTAAGATTCACCTCATTTAACTCTTGGATCAATATCTCTTTTGCTTTTCCATAGGATGAGGCCCCCAGCACATAGATAGGAATACTGATTAATATTAGCATCGTGAGGCTCATTTTCATTCTAATTCCTATCTTCATGGGTATACCCTCCCTCATTTTTCTTCATCATATGTCCTTAACCCATATTCGATGCCTTCGCTAGGGGAACCTAGTTCCCCTTCGACGGCTGCTAGGCAGCCTGAGCACCCCTCTGACTACGGCATGGGAATACTTCCCCTGCACCCCTAATCTTTTATTTAATAGGAAAGGAGAACTTTCCTATTAAATAAAAGGAGAATGCTGCATCAATATGCAGCATTCGTGTATCCATTAGAAATCTTTATTTTTCAGTTTTTCCGCTCTCTCTGTTGCTCTTTGAAGCAAAGAGTTTTTGTTAACAATCCATCTTTCATGACTACCGCTACCAATCATACCGATCTCATCATAAGCTTGAATGTCAAATAGGATTCTTGCACCGTCAAATTCTTTCACCACTACCTTTACGCTGACTGTTGCACCTAATCCTGTTGGCTTTTGGTGTTCGATTTGAATCATTTTTCCAACGGTAATCACACCATCGGGGAGCTTGTCATCCACCAGTTTTACAGCCCCCTCTATCATTAATGCAATCAAGGATGGCGTAGCCAATAGGTTTTCTAACCTTCCACTACCATAGTTTAAAGCCGTGTCTTCCTCTTTGATTTCTCTTTGGATAACAATAGAAGTACCATTTTTAATTTTGGGAAGTTCCAACATTGTCATCACCCCTTTGTTTATTTATATTCTATATCTACCACAAAATTGAGTAAATACGCATATTTTTTTATTGAAAATCATTTGAGATCAAAGTTGCCTATCGGCTATTTACAAATCAAAATCAAAATTTAACATTCTATAAATTGTTTTTGATATAATAAACTTAGACTGGAGATATTGATAGGAGGTTGCATATGTTTTTTGAATTTAGAAATAGGAATAACACTGTGAAAGAATTACGAAAAAATCAAGGATATACAGCACAGGAGCTAGCCTTTAAGCTGAAATTAGATATATCTTGTATTACCCGTATCGATCATTTGAAGTTAAAGGACGTACCCCCTGCGATTAAATCCAAGATCCTTCCTGTGTTAAGAGGAGATCATTTAGACAAGATTCCTTGGTGAGTTGTAAAATATTATTTTTTCTTTTTTGATTTGGACATCCTCCAATAGGATATATTATGAATATAATCAGTAAGTTCCTCCTTTCACTTATGAGCGCTTATCCCTGTGATAAGGGCTCAATTTATTTGCTCTCTTCAAATTCAGCTGTAGTAATGGGTTCATTCAAACCCTTCTAATCTCCTAGAATAATTGTGGTACATGTTTAATATATTTATCTAGGGGGTGGATATAGTGACTTCATGTAATGAAAATTGGTGTACATGTTTAGATACGGAGTGCGAATTCCATGGCAAATGCTGTCTATGTATTAAATCCCATTGGAATGACAACACGTTGGTCCATTGTATGAAACAGATCGATAACAAATAGCAATGTCTTCTAACCCAAAATAGTATATCTAATGCAAAAGGAAAGGACAGAATTCAATTCTGTCCTAATCCAGCAACATATTTTTTTAGATAATCGTTAAGAAACTCTGCTTTTAATTTAACATGCTTCTCGTATACATCTTCGCTAATGATTCCTCTGTTCTTCATCTCTACAAAGATGCCAATCATTTCAGTACATAATGCTGCCAGATCCTTTTCTATTTCAAATAGGTACAAACTCATATAGAGGCTCCTGTCTTCATAGAATGATCTTTTTCTTTCGTACGCTCCGCTAATCCGTACGCTCCGCTATAAAAATATATTCTATAAAAAAAACATTTTTCCTCCAGTATTGTCACGATAAAATGTTAAAAAATGAAAAATTTGTAATATTTTGTATTGAAGTTATAATTTTAGAGTTATATAATAGTTTTATAATTATTTTTAAATAATGAAAAGTTAGGGTGATATTGTATGGATAACTTAGGGCAGCTCTTAATTGAGATTGAAAGATTAAGAGCATCTATGTGCGAATTGATCGCTAAAGACCCCATGCTGCTTAATCCTGAAATATTGATCATTAGTCAAGCGCTAGATATTAAAATAAATGAATACAACGAGCTTTTAAAGAAAGAAGGGTAGTATACATATCTATATTAAAAGTACCTACCTTCTTCATTGTTTGCTTCCTCATATAACCTTCCTTTTCATGATAATTGCTACATCTGGATTACTTTCATCTTTACTTGGATAAAGTGAAAAATCTATTCCATCTATTTCAAATCCATGTTTCTTGTAAAACTGTATTGCTGGATAATTTGAACCCTGTGTTTCTAGACCAATTATCCTAATCTTCCGCTCCGCTGCCAGCTTCATCAGATTGTCCAATAAGGCTTTCCCAATACCGTTACCTCTGTACCTTTCCGAAATGATTATATTTTCTATCCAAAGAGAATTGTTCCATTTAATCTCACTAGCAATCAAAACGCCCGCTAACTCTTCATGGATGTAAGCACCAAAAGATAAATTCTGCTTGATAACCTCTTGAAAGAATTTCTCTGATGCACTGCTCCTGGACCATTTTTTTTGATAAGTCTCCTCCAAGTCTTTTATTTTTACACTGATGATGAGCTCATCTTCACATTCTCTTTTTTCAACAGCATATATCTTATCGGTTTTGAATCCATTGAATCCAAAAGATTCCTGATCTTCGATTGTAAACTGTTCTAGTTTCTTTACGGTCAACACGTACCATTTCCCCCTGTCAATGGACTAAGCACTTATTTCTAATACTATATCATATAAGAAGGACTATTGGTAACTTACTGTTCCTCCAAATGTTTCATGTATTCCTTCTCACTGATTGATACGATATACCATACCTTTATACCCAACTGTTCTGACAATTCTTTTCTAAGCTTTAAGATCACTTCGTGTAACTCCTTATTATTCAGTTTCTTTCTTGCTTCGAAACATATTTCTGTATATGCAGCCCCTATTTGTGTAGCCCCTTCCCTACTCGTCAGTCCAGCTTCTCTTTCAATCCTAAAATGAAATCTATACGTTTTCATGCATCCCACCCCCGCAATACAGTATATTAACTCAGCATAACTCCTGCTTCCTAAATTTTTATTTTCTAATGATTATTACCTTTTTGGGGCGTTATAGGTGATTATGTAAAATTCATTTTTGACAGATAACCGGATTTAGGTAACTTGCTGAATGGGGTTAAAGTCGTCATATAAACGTAATTGGAACTGGCTACTACTAGGGAACGATTTGCTGATGAATGTTAAATAATGGCCATATGCAATATATACCAAGCCTTAACTGTAGATAGGATTTATAGGACAGGAAGCACCGTAGAGATGCAGTTTCTATAATAGACAAACGAATGAATAAGGGCTCTTATGCTCAAAATATATTCTATCAACTCTTATCATTAATATACATTAAATAATAAGGCAGGACCGTCCTGCCTTATTCTATTGGATAAAATATATGAAATTATATCTACACCTTTTTAACAAATTCAGACTTCAACTTCATCTCTCCAAAACCGTCGATTTTGCAATCAATATCATGATCCCCATCAACCAATCGTATATTTTTTACTTTCGTTCCTATTTTTATAACGGATGAGCTTCCTTTTACCTTAAGATCCTTGATAACCGTTACAGTATCACCATTGTTTAAAACATTTCCATTTGCATCTTTAATAATCTTCTCGTCGTCGCCTTTTTCTGTTTCTAGCTCACTAGACCACTCATGGGCACATTCTGGGCAAACAAAAAGACTTCCGTCTTCGTAAGTGTATTCTGAATTACATTTTGGACAATTTGGCAAATTAGACATTATTTCATTTCCTCCATTCGTTATGTTTCATTTTAATTTGTGAAGACTATTTTGAATTCCCTTTTTACAACTTCGTAAAATAACTATTAAAAACTTATGTTTTACAGATAAGCCTATATGGTGCTCTTCATAGATTTATATATTATCATAGTCATCTCTTATTGACAATCTTCCTCTACACACCCTTAAGAATACATGTTTAAGTAGGGATCATCTATTGACTTAGCTATCGCATATTAATCACTATCCCCTGTCATTTGTTTTAGTCTTACTTATATTGTATTTTTTGTAAAATTCGGAAAAAGTTTTCTTAAGTTTTTAAGAAAAAAATATGATAGTATATAGGTGGTTACTGATTGTAAGCTAAGTCTCAAATCTAGCACGTCATATGAAGCAATTTGATTTCTTCGTTTGACTTATATGATATAATTAATAAGACATTATTCGATAATTCGGAGGACATAATGAACAAATTGCAAGAAATATTAAATCATAACCAGTCATTTCTTGAAAATAAAGGATATGATGTGTATAAGACATCAAAAGATCCGAATAAGAAGTTAGTAATTTTGACGTGTATGGATACTAGATTAACAGAACTTCTTCCTAAAGCACTAAATCTAAAAAATGGTGATGCTAAATTTATCAAAAATGCTGGAGCTATTATAATGGATCCATTCGGCAGTGCAGTAAGAAGTATTGTGGTTGCTATTTATGAGTTCAAAGCGGACGAAGTATTGGTAATTGGCCACCATGGTTGTGGTATGAGTAATCTAGATGTAGACAAAACCTTAGAACAGGCAATGGCTAGAGGTATTTCGCCGGATGTGATAAATACGCTATGCAATGCAGGAATTAATATACGAAAGTGGCTGCAGGGTTTTAACTCTGTAGAAGAATCTATAAAAGAAACTGTTGAATTATTAAAAAATCATCCTTTCATTTCTAAGGATGTAAGCATCCACGGCTTAATTATGGACCCAGAAACAGGAAAAATTGATGTTCTTGTCAATGGGTATGAGGATACTACCCTCTAATAGATTTATTGGTAAAATCAAATGACTGATTCAAAATAGACAAAAGCCAGGATTCCTCCTGGCTTTTTTAGATGCATTAAGTAGTAAAGACCTCATAGGAATCCCTGCTCCTGATCATACTACAGGCTTTGTAGCTTTCTATATAACTTAACATCACATTTGGGGCAAGTAATTAATAAATTGAAGCCATTTAAAAAAGGACTTAACAGCGTAAAATTTTTTTTACACAATTAAGCCCTTTCTTAAATATAGATTTTATAGTTCAATATTTTCTATCGCATCAATGATATCTAGAACTGCTTTGCGATATCCTTTAGACCAAATAAAGGTAGTGTCGTTATGGTGTTCTACATTTACACCTTCTAAAATTTCATATAAAACCTCAATCAAATTACTTTTACCCACTTTAATAATAACCTCCATTTTACTTTTATAAAAATCACCAATTAAATATTATATATTATTATTCATAAAAATATTGTCATAATTTGTCATGTATACCGGAAAAATTTATTTTTCTGGGTACAACTCAAATGGGAGCCTTTATATTTCGTACCAACTCGTTGAAACTGAAGGGAATATCGTCAGGATGCTTTGAGATTTTATGCATCACATGATTTTTGATTTTCCATCATATTTTTAACACAATTTTTATATAAAATTAAGTTACTGGTAGCTTTTAAGCAAGATACACCCCTCCTCTAAAGGATTTCTACTGCTGGTTATAAATCCTTTGTATTTTTTCATCTATAAACTTATATGTAATGCTATTTTATGTTTTTTTCTTTCCGTTTGTTTACATATAGTCTTCCATCACTTTGAAGCTCCGCATAAATTACATCATTTACAGATTTTATTCCAAAAGATTTCAATTGACTATCCAACCAGTCCTGACTTAAACTGAATTCTGTTAGGTTCTCGCCTACTACTTTACCATCTACGATGATCTCCGTCGGTATATGTAATCTTTGAGGCGCTAGAATTTTTAAGTCTTTCCTGGTTGGAGATTCAGCCTCTGGTATTTTTAATACGCTTAATTCCCCATTGGGTTCTAAAATAGCATAGTCTACATTAGCAAATGAAAAAACAGCTTTATTACGAAGGAGCATCGATAAATCATCAATGTTCAGTTGTGATTTAGACAATGCCTTTTCCTGAATTTTACCCTTTTTTATAACAATCATAGGTTCGCCATCTAATAACACTCTAGCCTTTGAAGATTTTAAACTTATATATTCTAATAAAAATGTAAGTAGCGCCCATAGGATTACACCCACCAAACCATCTATAAGCTTGATATCTCTGTGAACAACCATATCTCCAACAATATTTCCTAGAGCAATTCCTGTAATATATGTAAAGTGAGTTAATTGACCTATCTGCTTCTTACCGAGAATACGTGTTAGTAAGAATAATACTGTGAATCCTAATAAGGTTCTAACTACTGTAACAAATATAGAATGCATATGACCTCCTGTATTTTAGATATAATTTGTTCTATTGTAGTTTGCACAGTTTAATTGTTATTATTTGCTATGTACCTTACGTTGCATTAACAGTAAATTTATTGCATTAACTATGTCTTTTAGGATAATTATATCTTAATTACCAATATAATACATCTATATTTGCATAGAGCATAGGTTTTTCAAATACCGTATTATTCAATTTTCAAAATTCATTATCGCTAAAACATAATTTAGCACATCTCTCTTAAAAAGAATTATACGTTTGACTGTAATAATTTTCCATGATACTATTATTGTTGATTTGGTTAATTTAGGAGGTATATATATGTTTGAGAAGTTACTGTCTATAAAGAAAGAAGCTGCCTTTAAATTAATACAAAGACTTTTTTGTATTGGCATATTTCCTTTGTTTTTTTCTTCCATTTGTTTAGGAAAATACTTTGCTATTTTATTTCCTTCGCAGTATCAAGTCCCAGCTACACAACATGGTTTTTATACTTTCAGAACTGGGCCAAATGTATTACGGGGTATCTTTATAGGTACATGCCTTTTCATTTTCTCAATTGTTATCTGGAAAATCATTTGTCAAATTTTCCTCATCATTCTTGAGGCTTTCGAATCTAATACGCATCAGAATAATTTAGATTAATTCATATTTAGCGGCAATTCATTATTGCACCTTTTTCATTTAATTTTATCTTGTTCGTTAAACCTCAATTTAAATATTTTGTAACATCCAACCATTGATATGAATACCATGTAATGGGACAAGGCTCCATGCTTGATTCCTTTTATTATTCATTATCCAAAATATCATGATTGGAGGAATTTTTATGTCAAATGAACTTTCTGTTGATCAGGTTCTACCGAATACTTGCCAAATTTTAACTCAAGGTGGTATAACTGTTGGTGCTATCGGGGCATTTGTGCTTGAAGGTGGAAATCCCAACACTCTAATTGGGAGAGTAGTATCTTGTGAATCTCAACCACCTATACCTTTCATAAGGATTATATTGACTGAGAGCTTCGGACCAATCCCAGTAGGAACTCTGATGTCTATTGATGCACGTGATATCGCAGCATTTGGACCAATCACCGTGTAATTATTTAAACTAAAGATATACCCGCGGGTATTTACCTTCACTATAAAAACAACCTCCTTCTTTGCCGTATTATCACTTAGTAAAAATAAATTAATACGCATCACCCTTTTCCTGAAGCTTGCAGTACCTTTTGATTTCATTAAAATTATCTGTCAAGAACACTCCATCATTCTCAAGCTTCCTAAAAGTATGCTTTACGGTATCATGGCTCCGGAAAGGAGAGTTCTGATATTGCCAATCTGCAATTGTGTTATAGGTCCAATCCCGATCATTTATGTAATCCTTGTCTTGTTTTGTCGAAATATGTATGTTAAAATAAAATTGTTAATATGGTAAATTAATATTTTCACTACCCCACGACTCCCTTGGTCCCCCGACCTGGGAGTCGTCCCCTTTTTTGATTCATATCTATTCCTCTCCTTTGATGTTCTCAATCGCATTGATATCGATGGTCGCACCAATCTCATGTGCTATTATCAAGGTCGGATTATCACTCCCCCTAACAACTTCTTGAATAACAGCTCTACATCTTGCCAAAGCTTCCTGTAGCCTCTAGACAACATATCATTCCATGCTTTGCACCTCTCTTTGGTAAAATACTTATTCAATCAGTGTCGTTATTTGTATAGAGGTATCTCCCTCTTCTTGTAGAATTATTCAAATAGGAAGGAGGTGAAACCATGACTAGCTTTGCTGATGCACGTGATAATAAAATCCACTCTCTTACTTTGGAATACTTAAGGCTGGCAACTAATGTTCAAAATTTGACTCCTACCGAGTTTGTTCAAAAATATGATGATATTCATGCCGAGATTGAAGAATTTTTTAAGGCTAGAGACGCAAAAATGGCTGATGAAACGTTTAAGAAGTTTGGTTTCTAAATTGCTTGACCTTAATGTAGTTACTTGGAGGACTTATAGCGATAGCTGTTTTAGCTTCCTCTAAAGCGGCTATCCATTCCTCTAAAACTTCGATAACTACATGAAATTCATCCATACGTTTATCCAATCACCTCTACAAAACAAACCTTTATTAATGGGCCAAAGGGATAGTTTTGTTCTGTCGCGCAAGTGAAGCTGTGTAAATACAATTATATTTTTATTATCACGCTGGATGATACTGCATAGTAAAACCCCTTGGTATGTACCAAGGGGTGAATAATTGGTGTTAATTGGATATAAAAATCACCTTGTTAATTTAGCCGTAATAGTTGCTACATGTTTTCCTAAGAATCTTGCTCCCTCTAACTCATTTAAACTAGGTAATCTTTCTCCTTGGGCTCCAGCTATAGTAGAAGCTCCATATGGAGAACAACCCGTTATTTCGTCTATTCTTGTCTGTCCTTGGAAACTATAAGGTAGGCCTACTATAATCATTCCATGATGTAAAAGTGGAATATGTGTACTCAATATTGTTGATTCTTGTCCTCCATGCTGTGTAGCTGAACTAGTAAATACACTAGCAACTTTTCCAATTAAAGAACCCTGTGCCCATAAACCACCTGTAGAATCTAAAAATTGTTTCATTTGACCGGTCATATTACCAAACCTTGTAGGAGTTCCAAAAATGATAGCATCTGCATTTACAAGATCGCTATGTTCTACTACTGGTATATTTGCAAATGATTTTTGAATCTCAAAAGCACCCATCTTCTCTAAAACAGCATCCGGCAATGTTTCGGGCACTCTTCTAAGTATTACTTCCGCACCTTCTACTTGTTTTGCACCTTCAACTACAGCTTCAGCCATTAGTTTAATATGTCCATAGGTTGAATAGAAAAGGACTAATATTTTCATAAATTTTCCTCCTCAGATTAATTATTTATGTTATTAATACCCTTTCTTTTTTGATAATAACTCTCATAAGTATATTTTTTGTGCCTCGATAAAGGAGATTACGGTGGAGAGTATTGCCCTCATGCTAAGTATTTATTTGTATAAATCTAATGTTAAGTCATCAATCCAAAAAGCTGAGTCATGGTCTAAAACGGATATTTTCAATTCATCTATATTGCTGATATCTCCATTTATATTAAGCATTTCCCAAGAATTACTTGAAACTAACTTAAAAGAAACTCTATTTCGATAGTTAAGTTTTTCATTTTTATAACCTTCAATCTCGAAATCAATCGTTTGTATAGAATTAGACATTACCCACATTGAAAAAGCAGAGTAATTACTAGGTTCTAGATCTTTCATCGCAATAGACTTGTTGTTTCCATTTTCACTTTTATCAAATCGGATGGAGCAGTTGCCTTTTTTAAATATGGAATTATCTATAAATGTATCACTAGGGTTATCATAAATAATCTCATAATTATCGAGGATTTCAGTTTCAAATCCAGCTGTCTCTTGTGGTGGTCCTGGTCTCTCATTTTTTAACATATGAAATTCTTTTTCGTAGGGAACACTCCATTTTTCATACTGATCTTGAACCTTTAGAATTACTTTGTATGTGCCTTGATCTACAAAGTCCATATCAAGATCTTTCGATATTTTCTCATCAATAATTTGATCGTTTTTATAAACTTGCCACACTGATCCTTTAATGATATTGTTACTTCCATCAGCAGTACTCTTGTTTATAAACTTCCATCCATCAGCAATGTTAATTTTATCAAAAGATGCAGTAGGTGGTTGGACAACAAATCCTTGAAGCATATATGGTAATTGGAAAATAGTGGATGCACAAGTCATCAATACTACAATAGAAAGTCCTGTTGCAATTTTCGTAATCGGGCTCTTAACCTGCTTCCTCAATGTTCTTCTTTTATTTCTTGTAGTTCCATAGGCCTGATCAATTTTTGTTCTTGATGATGTACTATAGAAATATAAACTCTTATAGTAATCTAAAATCTCACCAATATTATTAACAGTCAGTTTATCATTTTCTAAATCGTCTATGAATTTTAAGATTTTATCAGATACAAGATTTTCTTGGTGTTGTTCTGGTAATCCATAGGTATATATTCTCCTTGAAACAGCACCTATTTTTCCTACTATCGCCTTGAACTCCTGAGGAGACTGAAGCAAATTATCACACTTAATCAGTTCTGCAAACTGAAGTATGCCATTTCGTACAAATATTTGTGTCTCGTCAATCAAAACATTAATTAGTGGCTTATCCAACTTCGAATATTTAGATATTCCTTTGATAAATTCATAAAGTATATGTTCCCTATCTTTCTTATTCAAATTATTTTGGTTTAAATGCTCTAACAAAGGAGTACCAGCAAGAAATTTTGTGACCAACACTACACCATTATCAATCTTTTCTTGGTACAATACATTATGCAATGAATTTTTAATCTTCTTTAAATCCTTTGATGATATAATACTTTTGTCTTTAATAATATTAATGACTGCTGTATCATTTAAATCTGCTTTGGATGTGCCAACAAAAATATCTTGTTTAATACTTCTTAAAAGAATGTTATCAATATTAAAACGATCAATGTATGTCTGATCCATTATCTTATCCTTTCACACACAATAAAAATAGCAGCTCAAAAAGCTGCCAGCATTATTATGTGTCATAACGTCTTTGGCAACCTGTCAATCATAGAATGAAACATTCCTTAGATCCATGGTTTTGCGTCCTTACCTTTCGATAAGTTTGCCTTTATCAATCATATATCTACTTTATGTCATTTCGATATTATTCTACCTTTTTCAGCCTTTTCCTTTTAAACAAAGTATAAATAAGCCAAAAGTCTTATATATAGTTTTTTACATTCAGTTCTCTAACTTTGTGCCCCCTCTTAGAGCGCTCACAGATACATTTGTATCATGGCCATTTAAGACAACTCTATGAAGGAAGGGGATGAATACCAGTTTTATGGACAAAATCAAATGACTCATTCAAAATAGGTAAAAAATCCAGGATACATGGCACCCATCATTTCCCAGTGAGCAAGCTCCTCTGTTCCGATATCTGTTAACAATGCTTTTGCCTCACCAGTAGGCATGCTATACCTTTGATGAAGATATCTTAAAGCTGCAGACAGTTCCCCATCTGGTCCTCCAAATCGCAAAACGATATGATATCTATATGCATTGAAAATGCTTATTTCTTAGATATATATAATTTCAAATAACCCTCACTAAATGTATATTTCGAAATACAAGAGGATTATATCTTAAGCTTATTTTTATTTTAACGCTTTCTTATTTCTACAATAACATTTTCAACAAGAATATCAATATTGTTAATTGTATCCAGAATAATTTCATTATTTAGGGTGTATTAAATCAACATAATAAGTCTTTGCTTATAAACTTCACTTAAGTTTGGAATTGTCATAATTATATTGGATGCTTGTTCCGACTACCACGTCTTCAATTTTTTCAATGATTAGCCAATCATCCATATTACTCTGATGGTCAAATTCTAAAGGAGCAATTTCTTTAACATCTTTAAATTCAACTAAGCACAAGCATTTTTTCCGCCACCTTTCTTTTTGCTTGTTGGTTAGATTCAGCTGACTTTGATTTCTCTCAAGTATTTTCACAATCTCATCTTCTGTCAATTTAACATAGTTTTGAACGCTTGCTACTGTAGCTGTAACAGAGATTTTTCCTGTTCCTTTTTTCATAAAGTACAATGTTTCGCCTTCAAAAACTCTACTATGAGGAATTTTTCTTCCGGCTGCACCTCTTACAATCATAGTTTTGGTGCCATCCATAATTTTCTCCAAAACCTTTTCTTTGTCATCACAATATACCACATGTACCATTTCTCAATTCCCCCCTTTACTCTATCTAACTACTTTCAATTCGCTTAGTTCTATAACTACATAACAATTATCTTTCCATTTATCTACAGTACTCTAGCTTGCTCATTTTTCTTAATTTTACTAAACTTATATTGTATTACATAAGAGATATATTTGCATCGTTACTTAATATCAGCAGGTTGCGTAATAAATCAATCTAAAGACATTATATTAAAGATATCATAAAAGCAAGTCCTAAAAGTGATAAGGCAGCAATTATATAATAAAGAATTTGGGTTGATTTTGTTGGTTTTATCTTATCTATAGCAGCTAAGTAGGCTAAAATTAAATTTGCTAATGCTGTTATAATCAGCATGATACGCAGTATTTCCATAACCGTTCCCCCTTTTTTAAGTAGAACGCGATATTCTACAGTTGCGACGCTTTATAAGAAGAATACGACATAAATGTCGCAGGTTGAGATCAATAAAATTGTAGGGGCGATTCACGAATCGCCCAATGTTAGCGGCATGTTCATTATGAATAGCACCACAGTTGCTGTCATGCAGAGCGCAGCGAAGCATCTCAAAGACCCACAATCAGATCCTTCACGTTATTCAGGTGGGTTGGTATCTATGGTCCATGGGCGATTCGTGAATCGCCCCTACCAAGCGCAACATCAATCTGTGTCGCATTGTTATACGAATGCGACATAATTACAAGTCACTCATAGTCATGTATTACTCGTTATAATACAGTCACTAAATCTCTTTTTAATACTAAAGCAATATTACACTGTGTCGATAATAGCTTCGCTTTTCTCTTTTAAAGCATAATATAGCGAAATGGAAAATACATTTGTTAACACTCCTGTAAAAATGGCTATGAATTTCTTTATTAGCTCTAAATATGTATTATCTATGCGCTGAAACAAAGGTATATAGTCTCGCCCTATTTTTATGAGATAAGATGGCACAAATAAGATGACATATGAAATAGTGAATACCAGTATTACCTTCCAAAAATAGTTTTTTACTAAATTCTTACTCATAGCGAAAGAATTGATATTCTTGCTTTCTAAGATTGCTACATATGGAGCAAACGAATAGATCGTCATTAAATATATTACAGGAATAGACATCAGACCTAATAGAAAATATTTTAATATTTTTGTGGTAACAAACGCATAGACTATTGTACCTATAATCGCCGGAATGATACTTACAAGAATGAATATCAGCATGACCCCAATATACCTTCCTAATCTTCCGCTCCAACTAAGAAAAGCTTCATTTAGGTCAACATATTCATCATTGTATCTTTTGGAAATAACAGTGGTACTCACTATGATCATGGCTAGATCGATCACAAGGAAAATCATCCCTATAAAAAATCCTACAGACTTCATCGATAAAAAATCATGCCCTACCCTTAAATGCGTAATTGCAACCTCAAGCAACTGAGCAATAAAAGATACGGTGGCAATGCCTGTGAATAAGGAAAATTTTTCTGAATATAACTTGAAAGATTTTCCTATTATGTTCTTTATATTTACTTGATTCATGATTCTACCCCCACTTGTCAGTTTAATTGTGTCCTTATATTTTAATGATCTTTGAGTCTCATCATAGTAAACGATTAGATAACCAAACTATTAGATCGATTCTATTTAATATTAGAGTTAATAGGTGGCATAATGCCTATATACAATTTTGCTGCTAATTATTGAATTCCAATCCATGATTTCATTCTTTCACTGAATGCTTCTCTAGTAAATACTTCTTCAATATTATCTATATTAATCCATTCATATCCATCATGTTCTTCAGAAATAGAAATTTCTCCTGAAATAATTTCACAATGATATATTACACCTATAGTTTGAAATTTTTCGTTGGGCATATAATTCCATGTATCAATCAGCTTAATTGGTTTAATCTTCACGCCCAGTTCTTCTTTTATCTCTCTAGCTAGAGTTTCCTCTGCATTTTCTCCAAATTCCATTCTACCACCAGGTAAATCCCACCATTTTTTATTGTCTATGATCTTATACATTGCTAGAAACTTGGTATCTTCAATAATAAGATCCTTTGTTGAAAAAAAGAATTCTCGTTTCATTTATATGCCTCCTCTAATAATCGTTAAGCTCAATAACTTCTATATACTCAAGACGAAACAGTAATTTAGTACACTATTAACAGCCTTGTTTTTGATCTAGAAAATTCATTTTATTTGAGTGTGACTTTTTATAGTATCTACTATTATCAAGGTACACACTACTACCAGCGAACACAATATTGATATGGCACTAATTACAAGCCCTATCTCATACGGTCCTGCTCCAAGGGATTGACCAACATTTATCGATAAGAACTCCACAATCCAAAAAGTTAATAAACCTATAATAATGTAGGTTACATACTTCATATCCATTCTCCCCCTATTTATTTCGCAAAATCTCAGATGCTGATTAGAATTTCATAATACTAACTTCTACGCATTCCATTTATTCCCTCCTTAAATTTAAAAAGCAGGGATTTTACCCTACCCTACTTCATTCAAGGCGTACCTAACACTCTTACAATCAAGCAAGTTGGACTACGTCTTGCTTTCCTTATAAGAAATCAAACTTCAGTCCATAAACTTTTCATCACCTATTAAGATAATCCATTTCATTTTATTCCCCCTTATAACGGCGACTATTTATCCCATTTGTATATGGCCCAAATAATCTTGGTTCTTATTCTCCTGTAGATGCGGCTTATCACCCAAGTTCTAATTTCTACACATTCCATAAATTTCCTGAATGGCAAAAAAGTAGGATTTATTATATGTTACTCTTTTGCGTTGAAGGTGTATTTAATGCAGTAATGCATATCTAATAATCAATCACACAGGTTTGCCTAAGATGTCAATATCAACTAGATATATGGGATTATTTTACATTTACATTCCAAATTTTAACTTTACTTCTATATTTTTTTGATATACTATTCTTATCAGCTGATATTTTACCTTATCCTTTCAAATTTGAAATCTATAGCTAGGCCAATAGTCATTACTGATGAGTAAATGACTAAAATAAATCTAAGGAGGATACAAAATAAATAAAAGTATGAAAAGATTCGTTTCCTTACTTGCGGTATTTGTTTTTACATTGAGTATTGTGCTTATGCCTATTGATAGCTATGCTGCAACTAACAATTCAGTAGATAAAGTCAAAGAAATCTCCGAAGGCCACAAGTATATCTTTGCTAAAAAAGCCCCTAAGTTATATATTGAAGAAGAAAACATCTTCGAATTTGGAACCGAAAGTCAAACTTTTAGGCTTAAACTTACGAATGCAGAGTGGCTTTCTATGTATGATTTCCCTAACAGTACCTTCGAGGAGGAAATGGAAGGAAACTACACTGATCTAACTATCACAAGGATTACTGATCATGTACTTGAAGTAACTATTCATAATACGGCAGAAAACTGTACTTCGAACCTAGTCTATGAGATTCCAATGCTAGTACAGGTTGGTGTTAGCGGCCAAGGTCCAGTGACTGTAGAGATTGATCGAAAAGATAGTGTCGTTACAGCTGGAGTATATACCTTTGCTGTCATAAAATAATACGTAGGCCTTTCAGTATTAAAAAATTCATTACGTTGGTTTATCCAATAAAAATAGCCCCCTAAAGCATGTATAGGTACATTTAACCTATGACTGCCCTACAGGGCTTTTTTTCTCTTTGTGAAAGATACATTTAACATATTTCTTTCACTAAATAAAATTTCTGTACAAAAAGAAAAAAGACAGGAACCTAAGCCCCTGCTTTATAAAGTATTTTCGTTATCTAACATACATTTCTTTTATATGTACGGTTTTGAACTCGTTACCATATCTGATTTGGAAATGAAATTTATAGTCTCCTACTTTATCAAAACGAACATTTTCGAAATAATTTGTAATATAGAAAGAATCATCTTTCTCTACAGCCTCATAAGTGCTCGGACTAGTAGTATAGATTATATTGCCATCTTCATCTGCTATAGCTACTCTAAATTCATAATTTCCTGGCTTCATATCTGACATCGATACATAGGTGTAAAATGAATTATTTGAACCCACTGACTGATATTTATAAGGATTTTGAATGTTAAGCACACCATCTTCATCTTCTTCAATATTTGACGCAAATATCAAATCCACCTCAGGTCTTACAAGATTTACAGTCCAAGTTTCTGCATTCCATTCTACAATTGCATTAAAAGTTTCCGCTACAGCTTTTATTGGCAATACAGTTTTTCCATGAAGATTCACACCTGGAACCTCACTGCTTACAGATTTTCCATTTACTTGAACATTTACGATTGGAAATCCGTTAAAATCTCCATTGATACTTGCAGCTCCTACCACTACAGTTAATAAAATCATGCATGTTACAACTGAAACAATTAATCTCTTCTTCATATTTTTCCTCCTCGTCTTAATAATTTGTGACATACCAATTTTCTCCATTATTCTACATATCCCTCTAGTACTATCATATTTTAGTACTAATGTCCTATAATAATAATCAATTGAAGGTATACTAACAAGCAAAAATAAAAGAGACAGGAGCCGAAGCCCCTGCCTGTGTATTGTCTTCACCATCATTCTGTATTCTTTTATCCTTCTTCGCTTTCTTAAACAATTGATTTGAATAAACTGCTGCTCCAGTAACAAGGATACCTTGGATCATCGCCTGTGCTAATTTCCTCAACTGGCGAATCTAGTCTACTTCCCATAATTGCCATAGTTCCAACAACACCTACAATTAAAAGGATCAATGGGATGAACCTATCTTGGATAAACTCCAACCTTTTTAGGATCATACCTAATATGTAAAGTCCTGGTATTAAAATTAAAGCCTGTTCAAGATAAATGTTGTAATATCTATAAATCAGGCTCCTCTCAATTTATAATTTTTATTCCTGCTATGATAGCAGCTATAGTTCCAATAGACTTAATCAATTCAATTACAATATTAGACCATGTTTCGTTTGTGCTTTGGTTCCCTGTTGTAAAAAGTGTTTTTATGTCATCTAACCTTTCAAATATTTGCTTTACGTATATTTTCGTTTCTGTCTGACTTTCCTTAAGAGATGCTATATCAGAATCATGTTTTTCTTTAGCTGTAACAACTGCTTTATATCCTCTTCAATGTTCTGAAATCTTCTTTTTTCCGTCCATAGCGTAGTCATATACTATATTTACGTTTTGGATAGCCCGTCACCCATAATGGCAACCCTTTGCAATCATCTTCTTCTTTATCTGTTTCTTTTGAGCTTTCTCGTATTTGTTGCAGTCGGGGTTGTCAGAGGGGCATAATGTAAATTTAACGCAATATCCTTAAAATGCAACATAAAAATACCGTTAACTCATTTCTAAATAATACGGTATTTTCATCAATTATCAGTCTTTGCGTTTTTAGTATTCTTCAATAAATCGTGTCAGTTCCTCGTTAAATTTATCTCGTTGGTCATAGAACAATCCGTGACCACTATATTGAAACGGTACAAGTTTGGCGTTTTTAATACCTTGCCTTTGGGCTATAGCCAATGGGAAGAGACAGACTTTGTCATGGATACCATGGAGAATTAAAGTGGGTACATCTATCTTTCTTAGATCGTAAAATAAGCTTTCTTCACCTAACCAAGTGGTTGCAACTGACGCAGTGGCCCAACTTGATGCCTCTAATCCTAGTATGAAGAACCAATCTGAAAATGACTCGCTTATATGCTGAAAGAAAAATATGTCTCCAAACCCCTTTAACATTTTAGGCCGATCTGTATATGTTCCTTGAATAATTTCATTTACTGCTTCTCTGGATAACCCAAATGGAAAATAAGGCCTACGAATAAGACTAGGAGCCGCGGCAGCAAAAAGAGCAAGTTTTGATACACCATATCCATTATGCCTAGCCATATATCTAATAGCAATCGCTCCCCCGGTTGAATGTCCTGCAAGTGTGAAATCTTGTAAACTTGGTTCTTCAATCACACATCGAACATCGTCCGCCAATCGGTTATAATCGTATCCTCCCCAAGGCTTATCTGAATTACCGAATCCTCTTGTATCTATTCCAATGCACCTATATCCCATCTTTGGAAGTTGATCAAACTGATATTCAAACAACTTATGACTTCCAGGCCAACCGTGTAGAAACAAGATTGTTTTCTTACCCTTTGGGTTAAGATCCTCTACATAAATTTTTACATTTGGCTCTACTTCAACATAGTATGCC
Source organism: Anaerosolibacter sp. (assembly GCF_029240175.1). Classification (GTDB taxonomy): domain Bacteria; phylum Bacillota; class Clostridia; order Peptostreptococcales; family Thermotaleaceae; genus Anaerosolibacter. The sequence continues at coordinate 244,947 of NZ_JARBTM010000005.1, read as the reverse complement.
ACACTAATACCTCCATTCACAAAACGACTTCATTAACAGATTATGTTCTTGAATATAAATGGGGCACTAGTTATTTGATTTTTAATACCGTATTATTTAGTTTTCAAAGAATATCGTTCGTTTTTTCTGTTTCATCTTTTACGTCGAGATATGACGATATTGCCTTAAACCTCAACTTAGCTCACGCACTTTTCAATTCCATTCTATATTTTCTCACCTAAAACTCATCGACTATAGAATCCATCTATAATTCTCACTTTTGAATAAATTTTCTCAATAAATAAATATTATTTATTGAAGGAAGTTATTTAATTTTGTAGAAATAAAAATATAAAATCCATCCGGAGGTGATGTCATTTGTATTGTTATCGTAGTCCTATAGGAGTAATGTTAATTGAGTTTGATTCATCCACTGGTGAAATTGTTCTAAAGATAAACGATATATCTTTATGCCAATACTCTTCTGTAGACGATGCTGTTCATGACGTATATTCCCATGCAACAGGATACCTTGATTGGGATAAGCTTTGGGGTTCTGTTGTACCACCTAAAAATATCTCCGAGTGGGAAAAAGAATCTGTTAAAATAGGTCATTCTACTCAATTTCAGAATAGATCCTTCAGCTCTACTAGATAGTAAATAAGAAACTTAGTTGATTCGTATTTTTTATTTATGAAATCTTATTTTAGTACAACCGATATATCATTTTAGTTGACATTTAATTTTGTATGATGCATAATTTTTATTCTGTTAAGTCAAGCTTTCTAAAGCTCCAAGCTATAGTCAGCATGGCTTTCCTCTAAAGCGCTAAATATTTGTTTCACGCAATAAAACAAGAGCAGAATTCTAAAGGGGCTGTCTCAAAATGATTGAATAAATCATTGAAAAAGGCAGCTCCTTTTTCATGAAAATCTTAAAAACAACCTATGCTTTTCTCCATGTTTTTAGAAAGCATAGGTTGTTTTTTAGGTTTTTCGCACGACAAAAAGAGGTTCTTAAAATCTCTTTAATTAGGATGTGTTTGAGATTTCTAGGCTACCTTTACGTTAAATAATGATACACCACATCTATTTTTTAAAATTTTGCTATGCAACTTATTAATGTTAAAACCAAAACATAATAACATAAATTCGGTTTTTACATTCTGCTTTCCACGTAATAAGAATCTTCTGAAGCCATAGTCTTCTTTTAATATCCCGAAAGCACCTTCCACTTGAATTGAGCGATTTACTCTCAATTTTATACCTTCCTCACCAGTAATATTGCCTAGTGAAATTTCTCGTAATCGGATAAAGTCTATTGCTACTTGGAGTTGCTTATTTCCCTTGGCTTTTGTGCACTGCTGCTTATGTTCACAGTCTTCACAATTCTCACATTCGTAGATCTTTATTTTGGATTCATAACCTGATTTTGATCTCCTCTTTTTATCTCCAATATATCTTAACTGCCTTTGATTATGGCAAGTGTATTCATCCTTTTCTGCATCATAGGTCATGTTCTCACGGCGATCGATTTTTTTCTTAAAATTACTTTTCTTTATCATCTCATAGGTTGTTGGTTTAATAAATGCCTTTTGCTTATGGGTTTCCAGAAAGGCATAATTTTCCTCACTTTCATAACCTCCATCGGTGACTGCATTCTGATGATACTTTGGTAATTTTTCATGAAGTTTTTCTATGAATGGGATGAAAGTCAGTTGATCTGAACGTTCGCTAAAAATGTCCATTCCCACCACATATTCACCTTCCACACCGATTTGTACATTGTAGCCAGGCTTTAACTGAGAATTTCTCATATGATCTTCTTTCATATGCATAAATGTGGCATCATGATCTGTCTTTGAAAAGCTATTTCTTCCATCGAAAATTTGATTGTAGCTATCATACTTTTCCTTTGTATTTATGTACTCTTTTAGTTTTTCTATGTGTCTTTGCAAGGGGGTTTTTCTTTTACCTTTACCATGGACAAATTCAATACCTAATACAGACTTCTGATGTTCTAAAAAATCTAAGATTTCAACCAAAAGACAAGCGGAAGCTTTTTCTTCATTAATGATGTAAGAGCAGCCGTAGGCTCGATTAATTTCCTCAATTAGTATTTGAATTTTTTCTTGAAGTCGAAGCTCATGTTTTTGAATGGATTTTTTCCATACGAAGGAATATTTATTTGCATTAGCTTCAATCTTTGTTCCATCAATAAATATATTCTCGTAAGCAATCTCACCCATATCTCCTAACAGGGTAACTAGCTGATAAAACAGTTCTTCAATAACATGGGCTAATCGCCCACTGCGGAAACGACTAATTGTATTATGATCCGGGGCTTCTTCGCCCCCTAATAGCCAGATAAAATTAATATCTCGTCTACAAGCTGTTTCAATCTTTCGAGATGAATAAATACCGTTCATATAGGCATAAGAAACAACTTTGAAAAGCATTTTAGGCGGGGCAGGGGGTCTGCCTATGGATGCATAACAGTCATAGAGATGTTTAAAATCTAACTGCTCGACAACTTTGTTTAATAGCCTCACAGAATCATTCTCAGGAATCATTATGCCGGTGTTTATTGGTAAGATTAATTGAAATTCATTGATATTCATGATACAATCTCCTTGGTGTATGTTTGTTGTGGTGACTACATTATACCAGAGAGACAGATTCTTCGGGATCTGTTTTCTTATTTTTTTGCAAAAGAAAAAGGGCGTCTCAGCCCTAGATAGTATTATCTATTTTGAGACAGCCCCTTTAGAATTCTCTTTTTTATGTCTTTCTTATAGGTGCTATTTAACTATTTCAACTCTTTTTGATTCCCCAAACCATAATACATTAGCTCCTAGTGCTTCTGACACATATCTCAATGGTACTAATGTACGGTTATCAACGATTGTTGGGTTAGCATCGAATCCTTCAATTGGTTGGTTAATTACCATTTTTAACTCTTTGCCATCAAGGGTAATCGAAATTTCTTTTGTAGTTTCATTCCAAGCTACTCGTCCACCAAGGTTTTCAACGATAAATCTTACAGGAACCATTGTTCTATTATTCATAACTACTGGTGCAACATCATTATATCTCGCAGTATCATTTACGATAGTATCGCTTTGTCCAATTGTTAATTCAACCTTAGTTAATTCCTCAGCTTGCATCACTCCGAATAAGCTGAATTGATCTGTAAAGAATGTGAATGTCTTGTTTTTTGCGTCATATTTACCGCCTAGTTTCACAGCTTTAACGCTGCCATCTTCATTCTTTACATACCTAACACCAGTTAATTTAGCTATTTCGCTAATCTTTAATTCGGATACATCGATAGTGATACCTACTGGTTCGCTAAATGACTTAACTTTTTCAACTGTTGTACCAGATACGATCTGAGCAGTTAAATCAAATACTTTTCCACCAATTTCAATAAGTCCTGTATTGCCTTCTGTTACTTTGACAATCAAATCTTTTGTTTCATCAGCTGTTAATTCTTTTGCCCCTAACTCTAAGTTGCCGATTTTAGATTCAAGAGCCTTCTTCAACTCTGGTGTCACAAGCGACTGTGGAGCAAACTTAATTTCAACACCTTTGTTCTGGATTAAGATAGGTTTATTTTCTTCTGCTAATCTAGTGATGATGGTAGCAGATACTTCTGCCTTATTGTCCTTATCATTTTGAAGAGTAATTGTAGCCGCTTGTCCTTTTGCTAATGATTCATTTAATGCCTTATCTCCTTCTGTCTTTACTTGATCTGAAATTAGAGAAGGAGTAAGTGCGGGTGTGCTTGGCGTTGTGCTACCACCGCCACTAGAGCCACCAGAGGAACTGCCACTACTTCCGCTGGTTGGTGCTGATTTTACTAATGCTATCTCAAATAAGGCTGTTCCATTGGAAAGAACTTCGCTTGTCTTTGTCATGTAGCCAGATTTTATAGCTGTGAATGTGATGTAGGATTCATCGTAAGATGGTGTTCCAAATACATCAACAAAAGTTGCCACGCCTTCAGCATTTGTTACTATTGTGTGTCCATCCATTATAACGCTTACACCTGGAATAACATTTCCTGTTGGATTACCTTGAGTATCCGCCTCTCTAAATTTAAGACTGATTGTATGTGCCGGAGGATCATTCTTAATTGCTTTTAGGGCTGGATATTTATCGATTACATCAAAAATAGGTAAATATGATCTTCCATCTAAAACATATGGAGCTACATCCGCAGCAAATATTTGCTTTTCACCATCGATTGGGCCAAAAGTGAAATTTATTGAACCATGTACGAATGTTGCTTCCATTCCATCTTTTTGAAGATACATTTCTTTAGTATCTGCATTCCAGAGTACCTCAAATCCATATACTTCGCTAAATGCTCTTGCAGGAATAACTGCAAAACCATTCTTAACTAACATCGGTGCGCTTAAAGTCTGGATTCTAGAACCATTCTCATCGGTTACTCTTACTTTTAAGGAACCTATAGTAAACTCTGCTTGTACATCATATTGTCCCTCAATAAGCTTAGTCATCTGTACTTCTACTACCTCTGGGGTATCCGCGGTAACAGGAATTATACCATTAACATCATTATAGCCTTCAGCTACTACATCGAATCCAAGGTCTCCATATTCTAATAATAGAGCAGCTTCTCCAAATTCATCTGTTGTGTATCCATGATTACCAATATAGACTACTGCGTTAGCCACTGGTGTTGTACCATCTAATACTCTAAATGTTACATCCTTAACTTCTACTGGATTAAGGGATACTGTAATATGTTGTTCGTTTGTTGACTCGCCAACTGTTACTTCTCTTTCTATAGACTCATAGCCAAACTTGTCTACGAATAACTCATAAACACCGTATTCAGCTTCAATTACTACTTCACCATTAACACCAGCAATCAGTTCTTCGTAACCACTAATATCATTACCAAAGATCACCAATGCTCCCTCAAGAGCTGCATCTGTAACAGCGTCCATAACCCAAATATGAACTGTTTGATTTGCCGCAACTGGCGCTGTGGCTGTCAATATTCCTGCAGCTTCAGATAGTATTATAGATCCGTCTGTGATATATAGCTTATATTCACCGACATTTGTAGGTACATCGATATTAATTTCTGTTGCACCTAACTCATATACTGCACTTGTGACTGTAGTTCCATCCTCAACTAGAGATGAAAAAGTTGCTCCTTCTGGAGCAAGCCAAGCAGTTTCACCATCATTCACATTAGGAATGCTAATTATTTCCCCTGCAATAACACTTTGGTTAGTGTTCAGATCTAGTGCAAATCCTGATGTCACACTAGCAAGCACCAAGATTAGTACTAATAACCATGATACGCTTCTCTTCATTTGCTTTGTTTCCTCCTTGCTGTCTAGTATCTGTTGCTCAAGTGTTAGTGCCATTATATCCCAATGGCTAAGCAAATTTTACAGATTACATCTGCCTCCATTCCCTAGGAATATTAATTAACTTATATAATTTATCGTATCCTCCCTATGCTATGTAGTTTCTTAAACTGTCTTATATATGCTGTTAATAGTGTAACAGTATTAACATAATCGACACTAACGCTTTAGATTATATGGTATTATTTTCAAAGATAATGTCATAATTTGTAGAAAAAACAATAAATAGGACAAAACTCCTAGTTTTCTGGAGTTTTATTTAAGCTAAATATGTTTTTTGTAATCATGAAAAAACGCTCTCTTATCCTTGTTGAAGAATTAATTTGGAGATATAGAAATATTCACTATGCTATATCCATTCGCATATTTATAATTATAAAATAGCGCAAGGAAGGTAGATAAAATGAAAATATTCGATCATGAATATAATTTTACAATACATTTTATAGTTTCTATATTTTTATTTACGATTATTGAAATCATTGGTAATGTTCTAATGATAAGAAAACAAGCTGCAAGTATAGGTTTTATTGAAGGAGTGGATAGCACATCAGCAATATTTAGTTCTGTAACAATAAGTGAATACTTTTCATTTTACCTAACACATATTATACTTTTTATTGTTTTGTTATTCTTGTATAGACCAATAAAAGCTATTTTTGAAAAATATTTGATGTAATCAAAATTGTAGATACAGATCTAAGATTTAAGGCTCAGATTAATTCTGGCATTATTTTATTATGCTAAATTTTACCATTGTTACTGAGGAAAGGTCACTTATCTTATAGCTTTTCTTTCTCTCTATCGCTACACTTGTTTTAAGGAAAAATAAAGAAGATGATATAATGCAAACCGATGCACTTTATATAGGAGTAAGTACCGATGAACAACCAGAGTACAGTCCGAATGCCCAGAAAAAAGCACTATTTGATTACGCTCGAAAATATAGATTCCTAGTACCTTCTGAATACATTTTTATTGATTAAGGAATCTCAGGCCGTAAGCCTGAAAAAAACCGGCTTTATGGTAATGATCAAACTGACTAAAAAAAAACCAAAGTCTCTTGATATGATTTTGTATTGATAGGAAACAATTCTTCTTCACGCTCCTTATGTTTCTTGTGTCAAAGAATCGTTCCCCTTTTTTTGTAGACCTAATTCTGTCTTTTATAACTAAGACAGATGCTCCTTAAAAGTAAATATATGTAAACAACAATAAAGCCAGGATCTCTCCTGGCTTTTTCATTTAGAAAATTCGTTTAGAAGCATGATATTCTTCTACACTTCTGAGTGCTTCTCCAAATCTTTGGTAGTGAACCACCTCACGCTCTCTTAAGAATCTCAAAGCATCCTTTAACAATGGGTCATCTGTTAGATGCAATAATTGTTCATATACAGTTCTGGCCTTCTGCTCTGCAGCCATATCTTCATGTAAATCTGCTACTGGGTCTCCTATAGACTGAATATAAGCTGCAGTCCATGGATTACCAGCATTTCCCAGTGAGCAAGCTCCTCTGTTCCGATATCTGTTAACAATGCTTTTGCCTCACCAGTAGGCATGCTATACCTTTGATGAAGATATCTTAAAGCGGCAGATAATTCACCATCTGGTCCTCCAGACTCCAACTGGGTATGCTTTCTTTCAAGTATTTAAAATACTTATATTTAGTGTTATATCGATATAAATAGCTCTCCTAAATGTATATTTAGAAATATAAGAAAATTACGAGTTAATTAAATTTAGAATTAGATTACTTTATATGAGTTAACCAAATAATGTCAAGTTTTCTCTCAACTGTGAACATTGCTTTATCGTCATAGGATATTTTTTGATAGTTACTCGAACCAGTCGTCAAATGAATGTCATAACCCAATCTATATGCATAACCACAAACACTGCTCACAATTTTCTGATCTCTGACAAAAATAAGCTGCACCATTCCCTCATTAACTGTTTCTTTAATATCACTACTTTCAAAACCTAAGACATCTTCTATTTCACTCTTAGATGTGTATGGATCAAAAGTATAGACAGCATCCCAATCAAACGGCACAACATTATTCAGAGATACTGAACCCAATTCGAGAGATAATACTGATTCTTTCAATTTTTGATTATTATGGTAGACTATGGGATTCCCAATAACAGCGACAATTAAAGCAATCACTATCGCAATCGCTACTAACCCCAAAATTATAATCTTCTTCTTCATCTTATCCCCCTTACAAGTTAGTACAAATAATCTTTATTTCGTAATATTCTAAAAATGCGACAAACTATAATTTATAATTATTTAATTATAGTTAACTCAACATATCGGAAATTATAATTATAGATTCATTATTCTGAGGCTTCTTTTTTTCACATCAGCTATGCGCTCTGTGTCCTTATCATAGTTTACATTCAAGTTATTATAATTCTGGATAGCCTCAGAAACACATTCCCTTACTGTATTAATACGCATCGTTCCATTTACTGATCTTTTGCTTCGTCTGACTATACTCCTTGTTGTTTCATCCGTTATTTTAGAATAAGTAGTACTCTTACATAGCACCTGATAAACCATATCCAAAATATCCAAAGAATAAGATAGACAAAGCTGCTTGGAAAACGGGACTTCATTTATATTATAGCTATTATTCCTAATAAGTGTTTCCCCATTTGGTACTAAGTATGGAATGCTAACATCGTGGTCTCCATGTATTGCATATTGATACTCAATATGATATTTATTCTTGCAGTCCATGCATTCAATATATATGTTTGATTTCACCTGATTCCAATCATTGCTAGAGGATGTTTCAACGATTTGCCCCTTTTCACAAGGACAAGATACTTTCTTTTCATAATCTAATTCATAACTCATATATTATCTCCTCATTTTAAAATATTCTATAAACTCCGATTTATAGGGTTACTTATATATAATTGGTACGTCACATTATTCTACAGATGCGACTTATCATCAAATTCTAACTTCTACATATTCCATAAATTTCCTACTTGGCAAAAGAGTTGGATATATTATATCCTACTCTTTTGCGTTAAAGGTGTATTTCGCGATATATAAAAATTCAGGATCATAGAGCGCCTATTTTATGATTCAAGTATTTTTTAAGTGCTATGACATGCATAGGATAAAATGAATTTTCATTTTTATTTAGTAAGTTTTTCAATTCTTTCAATGATATCCATCTAATATTTTTAGTCTCATTTGTTTTATTCAATAGCTCTCCACTAGCCTTACATATAAAAGCTTGTACCATTATAGGATATGTACCTTGTATATTTTGAGAACATGCAAATGCAGTATAGTTTAATACTTTATAGCCATTTGCTTCAAAAATTGTGGCTTCATTTTCGCCTTCGATGTATGTCACTTCTAATCCTGTTTCTTCCCAAACTTCCCTTCTTAAGCAGTCAAAAATATTTTCAAACTCTCTTATTTTACCTGCAGGAATTTCAATTAATCCGTCCTCTGCTTTAGCATCATCTTTACATCTATCTTGAATTAGTATGTGATCTATTCCATTTATCGTTTTTTCTATTATTCCAGCCACTCCAGGTTTTGAAAACAGCTCCATAATTTTATCCCCCTACAATATTTTCAAGTATTCTACAGCCATAATTCAATTCATTTTAATCAATTACTTCGATATTTCACTATTTTTTCCTTCAAAATAGACAGGTAGGATTTCTATCATTTATTATTAATGATACATTTAACGCAAATGATTTGTTTGCAACTAAAATTTCAATGCATAGAAACAGTGAGATCACATATTAGCATAAAAATTATGAATTCAGTTTTCCGATAGAAATTTCCTTTTATTTACTTTTATCCCTGTATTAGTGTATACTATCAAAAACATACATATTAAAAGGAGGTTTGTTATGTCATTATATGAAATATGTTCCATGTCACCTGGAGTTCTATTTTATTTACTTCCATATTTCGTTTTATATTTTTCTCTAAAAGATGGCCTTAAAACAAAAAAAGATAGTATACTATCGACCAACCATGGAACCTGGCAGATTTTATTAGCACTTTTAGGAATTCTTGAAATATTTCTTTTTCCAATAGTTCTCTTAATGGCTGGATTCATGGCAGATACACCTGCAGGTCACTCTAGCGCGATGACTTCCATCTATTTGGCTTATGCCTTTCAACCGTTATGTTGGATATTATTCTTCTGGAGGGTATATATAAAGAGAAAGGTACTAAAACAAAGAAATCTATAGGTTTTAATGAAAAAAAGCCGGAGCATTAAGCCCCGGCATCCTCACCATATCCTAATAGGTTTTTCCCATCGGATAAATATCTCTTTAAATATTCAACTGCTTCTTCAATCATGCCATTTACTTGCTTTTTACTATACAGCATTCTGAGAACCCATGGCAGTTTGTCATACAGACGCTCGACAACTGCAGCATATTTTAATTCACCAGTGCCACTGCCCAACTTCTTCTCTACATCCACCACAAAAGAAAGAATCATCTTTCTAACAAGATCCTCTCTGCCTCTCTTGTAAAGGATCAGTAAAACTCCAACGATACCAAGTGAAGCGATGATTTCTAGCCAATAAGCTAATATAAAAGTAATGATAATTCTATACATCCTATTTTCCCCCTCTCACTAACTTGAAAAAATTATATAGCATAACCCAGACTTGCTCCCTGGTGACAGAATCTTTTGGGTTAGTGCCATCGGATATTCCCTTTTCTTTCACCCATTTGTGAGCCTCAACTGCCCAGCTGCTTGCTTCCGACCTTGCTTTTTCTTTCTCATCTGACTGTTGAAGCTCTTTTAATTGCTTTTCTATATCCTGAATGAATTCTTTCCACTTTGGTAGAATCAATCTTGGACAATTTTTCCCTGACCAGGATTGGTGGGTTCTGACTCGATCCGTGCCCCAACCCCTTTCATAAAGTAACTTTGCTACCAGATGAACTGCATTCTTCCATACCTTAACCTGATCCCCACTTTCGCAGGCTTCAATGCCTATAGATTTCCTGTTACCAGGACCATTGGCACCATCTCCAGCATGCCATGCTGCCTCATTTAGAGGTAAACATTCAATGGCTTCATTTTCATCGATTGCAATATGGAAACTGGCTGTCCTTTTATTGAATCCATTGGTCAGCCATCCTCTTTCTCCCTTAGCATTGGAGTTTGGGTTTCCAGTATTGTGTAAAGTGATAGTTTCAGGTTCCATGTTTGTCCCTGGTCTGCGATTACATGGGGTGGTCTTTGGAATATGGTCTATAATATATTTGTACATATCAGCTTGCCTCCTCTCTCTTTGCATTGCCTAAGCACTGATAGGTCCTGTCATCTATTCTGACAACCTTTTTCCTGATATCATTTGATATTGATGTCAGCTCACTAAGTTGTCTTAAGATTTCAGCCTGATCACTTTCACCTTTGGCTGTGTTTAGGATTAATGCTTCTGTGAACTTTTGCAGACTTTCACCAACGTTTTCTAGCTTTTCAGCAATTGTTGAAAAAACAGTTTTCATCTGCATGCTAAAGATTACAAAAGCTATTATGGTGATAATTAGAACAATGAGCATAGCTCCCCCAACTATGCCCAAACTAAGATATCCTTCGCTGATTGCTTGTACTGATTCAGGATTAACTGGTAAATCTGCCACAACACCCTCTCCTTCCAGGTATAAAAATAACACCTATTAGGTGTTTGTGCTTCCTACTATGCCATTATTTCTCCAGTTGCAAGATATAAAGCTACAGGTTCTCTGTATGGTTCTTCAACTACGGGTAGAGTTCCGCTCTCCACAGGCTCAAGATCATATCTCCCTACTTTCACTAAGTAGGCATAGGCCTTAATTTTATATGCATATAACATTATACTGTTCCCCCCTTCTCTAATGTAGTCACCCTATCGTCTAATACGATTACAGCCTCATAAAGGTTGACTATTTCTTCATCACCTTCCGGCTGGATGATAATCTGTTTCATTACCTCTACAACTCCATTCACTGGTACATAGCTCACACCATCAATCACTATCGGAGTAGTATTCGCTGGATCAACAACATACTTTCCCTGGCTTAAGTCGAATTTCTGCCATTGGCAAATCGTTCGGTCGACTAATTCAAGTGTTTCATATTGTTTTTCCATGCCAACAGGTGTTTCCTCAGTAAATGTTTCTTCGATTACCCTTTTCATTACTTGACCAACTTCATTAATTGAAAATTCCATGTTATCCCTCCTATACTAAAGCGTAATCTAATGCACACCCAAAATTTGTGGTGCTACTGTTTGATACTTCCACCAAAGCAGATGTTTTAAAATAAACATCTAATTCTATGCCTATCAAATAACTGTTTTCATTCTCTTGCCTTGTTTGTGCGTTAAGGCTAGACCCAGAAATTGTGTTGACTACGCCGTCAATAGTAATTTTGAGGGAAAACCCAGCTACGCCATTTGCTTGCAGTCTTATTCTGTTAAGTTTCCCTTTTCCTATAACATTCGCTATGGTATAGTAAGTACTTAAATTCCTAGCAGCAAACTGTAAATCTGCAGTTCTAGGTTTTGTCGGTTGAATCCCCACGGATTGCCACCCCCCGTCGTAATATTCCAATTCTCCGTTATTAATTCTTAAATCAGTTATATTAGCAATTGCATGGTTATGGCTTGATGCAGCTTTGCCATTCAATTGTGTTTGTATAGCTGCTGTAACTCCATCTAAATATCCCAATTCAGTTGATGTTACAGCAGATACAGCCACTTTCCCATTTGCATCCGAAATTAATGCCCTAGAAGCAGTAAGATTTTCAGTATCTATTGTGGAAGCTCCACCAGTGATTGCATCTTGTTTACTATTCCAGGCTGTTCTTTCTGCTGATGTTATGTGTGTACTATTGCCTATATGTCCATTTATTGCATCAGTATTAGCTTTTACTGCTGCATCTATGGTTGCATTATCATCAACAAAATCTTGCCTCTTTGGATTTTCATTCCCACCCCACTGATTCAATCCCAAGTTTGGAGTTTTATTTATACTAGGCATTTAATCACCTCTATTCTTTATATACTTCAAACTGATCCCATGTAAGGTTCAATGCATCCCACTGATCCCATGTCTTGTTGTATCCATCAAACTGATCCCATGACATATAGGTATACTCAAATACGAAGTCTAAGTGAGCTGGCTTGATTTCTTCAATAGCTTTTCTTAAATCTTCAACATTCGGTGGTACACCATACACACCTACAAATTTAACACTAAAGAAATGAGCTGCATTATCTTCAATCACATCTACTTCTCCATTACTGTAGGACTCAGAAACATTCTTGATCAGCTTAACAGTGACCGTTCCACTTCCCCGGAGTTTTGATTTAATTACACTTCTCCTGAATGCTGCAGGTTTAGAATTGTTCACCGGGATACCAAGTTCTTTCTCCCATCTTTCTAGAGAGCTGTCAGCCAGGTCCACAAAGAACTGATTTAATGTTTGGGTTACTTTACTTTTAAAGTGCTGGATCTCTGCATCCTCTGCAGCTGTCATGTTGGTCATGACTTGGGAAGTCTTATAATACCCTGGCATATGCTTCATGAGTGGATTAGACATTTGTCACAACCCCCAATACAACCACCTGCACGTCGGTAATAGGTATATTGGCAGCTTCACCATTTATAGTAAGATTTGAATAGTCAAGGACTCCATCTGTATCCAGGATGATGCTTCCTATCACCGCATGGCTCACATAGGTAATAGTCGCATTAAAAGCAATCACTTTAAAATATTCCGCTAACTTGCCTTCAATGTTTGCTATGACCTGATTCATGATGTAGTTGTCTGCATCAATGATCAAAGTTGCACTAACATTAATGGGCACCTCCGTGGCACTTACTACTTCCACTGTGGCACCGATGGGCCTTACTTCTTCAATGTGATTAAAGACATCTGTCACAAGCTCAGGCTCTGCTCCAGTTTTATTGGAATCGATTATTACCACCTTTACTGTTCCTGGTCCGTTCGCCAGTGGAAACACCCTTGCATCACCAACACCTACCACTTCCTTAGCCCAATTTCTATAATGATACTTGTTGCCGGATGTGGCAGGGGTTCTGACCTTTTCAAAATACCTCACCCTCAATTCTTCATCAGTTTCTCCATCATAACCATTAAATGCTGCAGCTGGATTTGTTACAGTGGATAAACCTGCAATGGTTACTGGAAAATACTTTATAGCTCCAACTGGCACATTACCTATGGAACCATATTCTTCACACTCAACCAAGACATTGACTATGCCTGTGGCATCGATCACCTTTGATTCCTTCACGATAAAATTTACCGCATCAGAAGCAACCATAATTCCCGTATTTACTGCAGCTCCCTGGGAACCTGTTATGGTTACTGTACAAGTAGCCTTTGTTGCAGGTTTTCTGACCAATCCCTGCTCTGCAACTTTCTTATCCAGCCATTCCCCAGTGGCAGTTTCAACAAATCCTCTATCGCTAATTGCCTCCTGGTCTTGATATGCACCCTCCAATTCTATAGCTACAGCTTTTGTATTGTCATAAAAGAACTCCCCTTCGCTCTTATCGTACTCATCAGGTATATTCACTAACATCCTATTCTGAATAACTGTTCTGTCATCCGCCATCTATATACTCACCTCCTTGGGAAATGAATTACCATCAGCCATATTTACTTTAATTAAGATTTCTAGGTTTGATCCATCTCTTTCAGCCACAATATTTGATAAGCTTTGAATCATAGGATGGGTTTCCAGGGCATCCTTTAGTTCTCGTTTCAATTCCGATTCAACTAGATCTCTCGGCAGCGACTGACCAATGAGATCCTCCAAGGTGATGCCGTAATCTGTACCCTCATAGATTTTAAATCGAAACTTTTCAGTCCTTATCACTTTCTCAATCCAGACCTTCAAAGCCTCAACATTTTCTGTCTTTACAACCCTGCCATCCTTTAGGACAAAATCACCTTTCTCGAAATCAAATTTAAAAGACTTCCCCATAGCCTGAGAAGTCTTTGTCACTTGATTATTAAATTCCAGCTGTGCTATTTGTGGCAGCATTACAACCTCACCGCCTTACCTACTAAATAATAAAGTTGTTCATTTGTTGAAGGGATCAGAATCACTTCATCCCCTGCCTTCAATGTATCAGTGAAGGTTATTTCTCCATCATGGTTCAATGATTCCATCACTGTAGCCGTATCATAGGAAACCGGTGGAGGTGTCTTGGTGATGATAGTTCCGCTGCTTGTGCTTTGGAATTCCCTTCGATACCCACTCAGCAGATGCTCTGCAATCACAAGACGGTCCTTTGATAAAATTATTTTCTCTCCAAGTGCAACCTGAATATTTGGTGGTGGGGAAAGAATGAATCCAGTCTGCGGACCAAAGTAAGGGATGTTTTCCCTGTCTTTAAACATCTTCGCTAATTCAGCAATACCATCCATTATAGTACCCCCAATCCTAAAGACATTCTATGTATCCCGTTTTTAACAGTATGGACTACATCTTCAATCAGATATTGCCCACTCATACCTGTAACCGGCTCCTCCACCTCAAGGATTCTTCCTGCCCTGGCATCATCGTGACCAGGTACATCTATCGTATTCTCTTCAAATATCTTTCCAAGATCCTTAAGCATGTTCTGAGCAATGTTCTTGGCCTGGGCGATATCTTTTTTATCGATGGATACAACCTCTTGAAGCAATCCATACTGCTGGATCAAACTGTCATTCTTCACGCTTACAACCACCTGATCATCACTGGTTAACTTTATAGAATTCTTCATCTCCTCAATGGATCTGCGCCTTGATGGATTACTTATGGCATCGGTTATATTATTTGCTGCTACATTGTCAGCCAATGTAAAAGTAGCTCTTAATATAAGATTCTTCTGCTCCTCTATAACAAACTTGCCATTCCTCATTTCCATCCGGTATTTGATTCCTGTTTCCTTCTCTGCAATATCTAAAATATCTCTAATAATCTCACTCAAATATTTATCGATGTATATTTTGTTAATGAGTACACCAATGTTTGCGATACTTCCAATAGGAATATTAAAGTCTCTGCAGACTGTTTCAATGGCTTGTTTACCGGAAACCTTATTGAACTGATAGATCTCTTTGGATTTATTCAAATAAAAAGCATAGTCAAAGACATTATACCCAATAGGACTTCTTCCTTGCTTTTGCTCAGCAATCACAATTCCCCTTAATATCTCATCTCCATTCTTCAAAATAATAAGGTTTCCTATGTCCACAGGTTTTTTGGGGAAAACCCTGGCATCGTTATAGGCTATATCAAAATCCAACCTTTCACCAAGTTCTATGGTATTGCTTTTCCATGAAATAGAACCAACCAAGGGTGTGATATTGGTCATAATATTGCCTTTTATATTCCAAAGCTCATGGGCCATATCACACCCTCCTTTGATCCAATTTGATGAACTTAAATTCAGACATGGATAAGGTAAAATACACATCCCCTGAGCCATCTTGGGGGCCATATTCAAAATCATCTATGGTAACTGGCATGTTGATCGGCGTTTCAGTGATAATTAATCTAACGGGTATCCTCCTGTCTCTCCAGCCCTCTATGATTTCAGCATACTCCCATCCTGAATATAAACTATCCTTAGAGAATGGATAATCTTTGACAGGGAAAAAGCTACTAAAAGAAATACTTTTTAATCCCATTAGACCGATTTGCTTAATTTCACCTTGTTGGATAGTCTCAAAGCTTTCATTTTTCTGCGAAGAACGTATTTTAAATTCCTTAGGCAGCACAGGGATTTTTATAAGTTGCTCCCGATTATTAATAGAAAGAAATATATCCATATGCCCCTCCTATCTGTTTTCTATTGCTAGCTGCAGCTCTGGCACTAACTCATTTACAATTTCCTTAATAGTCTTATTTACACCACTAATATAGATGTTAATGATGTTCCCTTTTCTTGAATCTCTAGTATTAGGATTGAAAGGATTATATTTCGCAGGAATAACCGCTTCATCCTTATGAATGCGTGCATTCATATCCCTTGGCACCCTGTTAATCCCAGATGCAAAAGCAGCTTCAACTCCACCGCGGCGGCTGCTTCTCGTTTCTTGCACTGCATTGATGGTCACTTTTCCGCTTTTCTTTCCAAACCATTTACCAAGCTTATCCGTTTTATCAGCAACCCATCCAATGAGCTCACTAAGTCCTTCTAGTACAGGCTTCACAAAGTTCCAAACAGAACCAATTACAGCCTTGATCCCTGGAAATGCCCAATTGAATACGTTATATGCTAATGTTGCTCCATTGGCAATCAGATCAAATGCTGGTTTTGTAAGGTTTGCCGCATAAGCAATGGTGGATCGAATCTGGGGCATGTGGGCCTTCACATATCCACTAAATTTCCCAATGTATGAAATTGCGGTACCCACACCACTTGCTACCTTTTCACCGATCTTTTCCATCGATGGACTGTACATATCAATAAGGGTAATTGCTCCTTGAAGTGCTGGCTTCAACTGATCCAGCATCTTCAATCCTGTATCCTGCAGATTGGTTTTTAACTTTCCTGTAATGGTAGACACTAATCCTGATCCAGATGTGGCAAGCTTTTCTGCACCACCCTCAAACTGTGATTTTAGTCGTTGATCTACAACACCTTTAAATCCTAGCTTTTTAAAATCCTCTGCAGATACTTTGGCATTGAATTCTTTCAACCTCTCCATTTCGCCATTCTTAGCATCAGCCAAAGCCTCCATAGCATCTTGAATGGTCTTCCCCGGAGTAAGAGCTGCCATATCCTCAGCTACTTTTACAAGCTCCATGGCATCCTTTGTATTGCCTCCCGTTATGCCAAGGGCCCTTGTGCCAGCTGTAATGACTTCACCTGTCTCAAAAGGTGTTGCATTGGCATTCTCTCTTAGCTGTCTCATGAAATCCGTCGTTGTCCGTTTTACGCCCGTAACTCCCATGGATGGATTATTCTTTCCTATAAAGTGCTCCATGGCAATATTTTGTTTCTCTAAATCAGCACCCATCTTTAGAGCGCCAATGCCGAGTCCACCTGCAGCTACAGCACCAGCTACCAATCCAATACCAATAGGACTCTTGGCAAAGGCTGTTAATTTACCTTTAAGCTTTGATATCCCACCAGTAACCTGGTCTTTTATCTTCACAACAGGACTCGCGATCATTTTACCCAAGGTCTTAAGCTCATTCTTTTTCTCTTTGATCTTTCCCTTGATCATATCCTTATGGGCTATAGCGGTAACAACCTTTTTCCTAAGCGGGTCCAAATCCTTTTTTAGTTCCTTTATCTTCTTTGCAGCTGCAGTATGATTTACTCTCAAATCATGCTTTTTCTTATAGGTCCTTTCAATGGACTTTCTAGTCTCCTGTACATCCTTTCTAAACTGGCTCTGCTCTTTCCTTACACCCTTCATAACGGCTGACATATTGTCCTTTAGGGTTAATACCGCACCTATGTTGTTTTTCTTTGCCAATCTATCACCTTCTTCCAGGTAATAAAAGTTCTATAATAGATTCTAGATTGTCATGATGATCTTCCAATGCCACATCCTTACTGGCTAGATAGAACAGTTTCGTCAAGTTGCTTTTTCCAAGTACTTCATCTGGTTCAATGCCTTTTTGCAAGTAGTGGTGGAGCAAGGTAAACACTCCACCACTACCTATTAGTTTTTTATATCTTCTACCACCTTGACACTATCGATATATCCGGCAAAAGCAAGGCATTCCTTAGAAATAGCGGCAACTTCTCCTGGTTCAAATATCTTGTCTACAATTTCAATAGGTCTATCCAGTCCATATGCCTTGATTAGGTCTGGATTCTTCAGATTTGGTTCAATCACACAGTTATAAACCAAATGTCTATCAGCAGCTCCTTCATCATCCTCGCTCAATGCATCTAGGCAAAGGTCTTTGCTCGGTTTCTCTATGACAATAACACCTTCAAGTGATTGCACGTATAGCTGCTTTGTTGCAGGCTCGTTGCCCTTATTGAGGGCCCTTTTAATCAGCTCATCCAGTGTCACTCTTTTTGGTGTTTGCTTCGTTTGCTTTGTATCTATTTTCATATCCTTTTCTCCTCCTTTATTGTACCTCTATCAAATCCGGGAATCTTACATCCTCCGGTGTAAAACCAAAAGGTAAATCCGTAGTTAGGGGCCCCTTTGTAAACTGCATCAAAGTCAGTTCATTGAACCATACATTATCTATGACAACTCGCTCAGTCCCATAGGCATCCGGGTCCTTTAACTTTCCTACAATCTGGCACCTTGGGTCTCGACCAGCCTGCCATGCCCTAAGGAGTTTCTGAACACCCCTGCTGTACACCTTCTTTAATTTCATGCTCCCCTCACCCTTGAGTGAAGTGATCTTGCTGTCTACACTCAGACTCCCTGCCATCTCTACATCCTCACGGTTGGCTGTAATCTTACTCTCAAATTCCTCGATTTCAGAGACGAGATCACCATCCAACCACACTTCTCCCCAACGGCCATTGATTTGTCTATATCCTGGTATCTTTGCTTTTGCCATCTACTCCACCTCCTACATAAACACCGTGAACTTAAGATCTTCCATGGCATCCAAGAACTTTATGCTTGCCTTGGCAAAAACCTTTGAACCGGTATTGTATTCCTTGATCTGCTGATCGCTCAATGAAGAGACATCGATGCCTTTTCCCGCAAGATAATTTCTTTGACTATCTCCATCGACCTCAGCCAGATTGTCAAATGCAGGATCAAGAATATCCTGTTTTTCAAGCTCTGCAAAGTACGCATTCACAGCTGCCATAAATAGCACCTTATTGTCATAAGAGTTTATAACTTTACCTACATACGACCCATCAAAGGTATTTCTGATATCATCCCTCACCAAGTCAACAGCATCCACAATCTTGATCTTCTTGAATTCTTCTCCCTTGGTTGCCGTGGTCGTAGTCAGCGAATTAACCCCGCGCCCTATCTTAATCTTTTCACCATCATTGATCAGGATCAGCTTCCCTGCATCGATATCCGCATTAGGATCAGCACTCTCCGTAATGCTCTCCACCTCCGAAAGTGCATAATATGTTGATGATCTGGTGAATGGTAGACCTGCCAAAATCCCTGCAATCCTCGCACAATACTCCGTTGTTGTGTAAGTCTCTTCTCCAACCTTTAGGTCATCAGTAGCAAAATTCACAATCCCCTCATGATCTGCAACGATATTGGGGAGTACGGCTTTAAATGTCTTTTTATTGACATCCCTTTCCGTTTTAATCCAAGTTGAGATTGTGATTTTATCTGCATCCTGTAGCCCAGGAATAGCAAGCCAGTTCCACTTCTTATTCTTAAGCCTACCTAATGCCGTGTTATAATCTGCATCTCCTGTACCTATCCTTTCAACGATTATTCTACTTGGTATACCCATGAAGGTCTTTTCAATATAATCCTTATTGTCCGGTGTCCAATCAGCAGCATCCACTTCATCGATACTCTTGTAAGTCTTTGTATCAAAATTTCCTGTGTCATCCTTTAGGATGAGTGCTACAATCCCTCGAGCGCTTCTTTGAATGGCAGTTAAACCCTGTGTCTTAAACTCTATAAGAATCTCTGGTAAACCCATCTATTCTCCCTCCTTTATTTCAAGCTCTTTCATCAGCTCAACATTGCCCTCACTATACCCAGCTTCTTCCTCTTGCTCACCGATAGCCACTACTTGTTCATTGCCCAATGAATCTGCCACCACAATACCCTCTTCACTATCGATATAATGAATATCAAATCTGAAATGAAGTACCTTATCGATAATCTCTGAATCAACATTCTCTATGGTCAGTCTTCTATCATCGACTCTAAGCGTAGATTTGAATGCTCTTTCCAATGTATCTGACATTGCAAGATTCTCATTTTCTTTTTCAGTTTCAGAATGATAACGAATCATGATCATGATGGACCTGGCAGTTTGATAGCTATTAACCCTTTCAGAGCTGATCAGTATTACTTTCACGAAAAAAGCAGGTTTCTTAAATCCCTGCTCCACTTCTTCAGCAACAACCCTTACCCCAGGTATCTTTTCCTTCAATCTATCCACTATGGCAGTCTTTATATCTGTCAGCTTCATAGTTCCAACTCCTTTAGCATCTGGTTAAGCCATGCTTGAAGCTTTGGTGTTAATCTCTGCTCCAGCTGCTTTACTGAGATAAGCAGCATATGCTTTCCTTCAACAAAACCTCCATCAACAGTTCTATGACCATCTTCAACAAGATGAGCATGGGGAGCCTTGTTATATACTTCAATAAACAGTTCATTCCCCTTTTTTCTTACCTTGCCAACTCTCCAGTTCTTTTTTAACCGCTTCGACGAAGTTTTTTTCTCTGTTCCAACCGGTGTCTTGGCAGCCACACTATCTTTCAACTCTTTGGCCAGTCTGATTAGCTGCTTCTCTACTTCCTTTGGGTATTTCTTCTCCAGTGTATCGATAAGGGTTTTCTCAAAACCATCCAAGCCTTCGATCACAAACATTTTAAACCACCTTCTCAAGGCACATGAGCTGCATCTCTCGATTTTCTTCATCCACATTGATAATACTTTGTATGTCAAACACCCTGCCTTTAAAATCTATTCGCATATCCGGTTTTAGTCCTGCGAGATACCTGATTACGATTCTATGGGTAACCTCTGCATTTACCCTGTCCACTTGCAAGTACTCTTTACCTCTAAGGGGCTCTACAGAAGCCCATACTGTTTTCCATGGTACGTAGTTTGGCACATCTTCATGACACTCGTTTTCTACAGTACCTTCAACCCCTTGAATTGTTATCCTATGTTTCAATCTACCTGGATTCATGATTTCACCTCAATTGAATGATGATGCTCTGCAAGCTAAGGGAAGATAAATCTTTCTTCCCGCCTGTTTCCCTGTTTTCAAACCAACTGGTAACAAGCATTTTGACCGCCAATCCATACAGCATTTTACTATAATCTTTTGCTACTCCTGCATTCAAGAGGTATTCTTCCGCTGATATTTGGAGCGCCTGAATTAAAGTGTCGCTCGCATCATCATCGATTCTTAAATACTCCTTTAATTCATTAATTCCCATCAGGCCAAACCTCCGTCCTTATTCCAAATCAGCAAAAGACTAGCGGAATCTAAACCACTAGTCTTTTACATGACTACTTTCAAATCCTAAACTATATCCTTTTTCACTAGCACCAAACCATTGCTGTCAGCCATCTTTCCATCGGCAATTAACAATGACTTATGTACCCACTTGTTTTTGTCCTCGTCGAAGTACTTCTTATAAGTCATTGCCAGGTTGCTGTTTAGCAAGTACTCTTTCAGGTTGACTAATGCTGCAAATACATCTCCATCAGCTGCTGCATCAAAGCTTGGTAAGTAATCAACCAATATAACCTCTCTGCCGTTTAAGAATCTCTTCAACTTTCCATCGATACCGGTAAAACCTAACCTTTGACCATTGGCATCCACAGCACCATTGATATACTTCTCCCAGGTGGCCTTTGCCATCAAGTATATGGCCTCAGCTTCATAGGCTAGGGGCATGGCCGCCTCAACCTTTGCCCATCCGGGGATGGTGTTGATTTCGTCACTGGTTAGGTTAATCTGTCTCTCACCAGGAATAGCTGTTTTGATGATTCCTTTAGGGGATGCGACTCCCTCTCCGGAGATCACGGCAACTTCTATGGCTTTAATCATGGCAGTTTTGATATTATTCACGATAGTATTTTCAAATACAGGCAGTGATACAGCCGAAGACAGCAGACTTAATCCCACTTTACATTCAAGTAGGTAGTAGCTAAACTCCACCGATGCTTCCATACTCATCTTTTGTTCATCAGAAACTACAGTTTCATTGATCCAGGTAGCCGTTGGCCTGATCTCACTGATTGGGATTTTTACACCACCCTGATAATTTGTCTGGGTGATTCTTGATAGAATCATTCCTGTGGCCTGAGCTTCTTCGATGACTCGATTCATGATCGTTGTAGGAATCACAGCTCCAGTATCAGCAACCACCGTTAGTGAATCCGCTCTCTTTTCACACAAGTTCGCTGGAATCGGTGTGCCGTTTACCACGTAGTTTCGAAAGGCCATCCGGTATTCCATGGTGTCATAGGGATCTTCTTCACCACTTCTTTGTTGTTGCTGCTGTTGGAAGTGTGCACCCGCTATAGGATTAAAGTTTCTTTGTTCAGGATCCATTCGCTGTCCATTATTTATGGCATCGGTTCTCGCAGATTCTGCAGCTCTTTTTTCCTCTTCCAACTGAGCCTCTGCTTCCTTGATCTCAAAATCAAGCTTTCGGATATCCAACTCGGCTTTATCAAGCTCAGCCTGGGTTGCTGCTGTCTTAATTCCTTCTAATGCAGCTTTTCTCTTTTCTCTTAAGTCCTTTAGAATTTGCTCACAATTCATATCTATACATCTCCTTTTTTATTTGTATTGGTAGTACTTTTCTAGCTTCCTCTTCTGCAAGTCAAAGCTGTCCAGCTGTTTTAAATTGCTCTCCAGCAACTCAACACTTCTTGCATAAACGGAAGTTGTATCATAAAACGGGGTATCCACCACGCTTACATCATAAAGTTTTCTGATATCTGTTACATCCCTTGTGGTCTCGTTCTCGCCATAGGTCCATGTATCACCCTTGTCTGCCACTGAAAATGCAAAAGACATCTTATCGATCAATCCTTCCTGAATTGATTTATAGATGTCTCTGTTGCTTTGGGTATCGATTAACTCAGCTCTAATTTTCAGCCCTATATCATCTTTTATGAGCTGCAAGCTGTTGTTTCTTGTTCTTGCCATAATGCACCAGCTGTCATTATGGTTATACCTTAATGGTACATCTTTCATATCAGTATGATCTAAGGCACCCCGTCGGATGGTTTCAGTAAACTTATATTTACCGTATTCATGGGTAGCTGGTTGATCATAGGTGATAGCATATCCCTCTATAATCATCTTACCTTCTTCATTGTCTACTGCTCTAAACTCAATCAACCTCTGCTCTTTACTTAAGTTGGCTAGGCTCACTATTTACACCCACCTTTCCTAGCTGATATTTATCCACCAGCTCAACATTTGTATAATTTAATGACTGAAGCCTTCTATTGCCTCCTTCAAATGGCGGCACTCCAAACATCTCATTGATTTGATTCAATGTCATATTTCCAACATTGGTTGCGATACTGGCAATGTCAATCTTGTTTTGGGTTGATAGATAGGCTACCCTGTCATAGTAGCACTTAACTCTATGGCCTATATCCTGCTCCCGCTGACTAAACACAGTCGAAGAGACAGCCTGCTCAAACTCTATGATAAAATCCTCAATACAGTTCTGATAAAAAGCACTGTGCTGCTCCCCTGTATAATCCCCTCCGATGATTACATCAGAAATACCATATCGCTCACGCAGGATGGACTTTAAAAACTTTAGGGTTCCCTCCTCGATCTTTGCCGGATTAATATTCATAGGTGTGAACTCCCCACCTAAATCTGTTGCAACAATCCCTGCCTTGCTGCTAAACAAATGCTGTTCAAAAGAATCCCTTGCGGCTCTTAACTTATCACCATCAACAACAGTCTTTGCAGAATATAGGCCCTTGATTTTCAAAGATGCCTCAATGCTTTTGGGTAGCCCCTGCATCACTTGATCCAGTACCTTTATAGACCTTAAAAGTTCCCGTGTGTCCGGCTGTCCCAAATCATCTCCACCGCCGATGATCGTATTTTTTCCCCTTCGCCATCTCAGATGGATGATCTCATCATAGGGCAAGATATAGCTGCTCCCATCTTGAAAATAAAACTTGATCTCCCAAACCTCATTGCCATCGGTGCCTATCTCTATACTCGTAGGATTCAAAGGATAAAAGGCAATATACTTTTTATAAACCTTACTATCCCTCCCCTGTACATTTATATATTGGGGATAGATAAAGCAGTTGTGATCCTTTCTTCTCAACCATTCACAGCAGGCCAGGAAGTCTTTTGTTGTTTGCAGCTTATTTGGCCTAAATCGAAAAAGCCTTGTAATATCATCATTCTGCTTTTTTACATCCTCAGAGCTTTCTACAACTGAAATGATATTGATCTTTGAGATCTCCGTGGCAATTCTATCAATGCAGTTATTCACAAAGTCAGACATATACACATCTTCACCATATGCAGAAAACATGGCAGTATCATCATTCAACATGGAGATATACTTTCTCATGCTCTTTCTGCCTGAAAAAATGTTCTTAAACAACTGTGTAATGACCATCTAGTCCTCACCCCCTTATCTGATCAAGTCTAGGTATTCACTTTTGAATCTACTATAGGTGGCATAAGCTATCATGAAGCCCAGGGCACCATCTATTCTATTTTTGCTTTGGCCCATGACCTTCACTGGCATGATCTGACCGATGTTGTTGGTCTTATATGCCGTATTCCTCAGGCACCATGCATCCACTTCATTGTTATTATAGATCAGGTTTTTGTCTCTTAAGTCTGCCTCCACGATTCTCATTGGGTTAGACAAGGAAGCAAAATCCATGTTGATCCGTTCAAGGACTTCCTCCCCAAAATAATCAGCAATCAACTTTTTAAAATCTTTTGCGTGCCAATTGTCATATCCAATTTTAAAAGGTTGCATCCCATACATTTCATATAGACCATAAAACCACTTCACCACATAGGCAGCATCCACTTCACTACCTGGCACGATGGTTACTAATCCCGCTTTTTCCCATGCCCGATAATCCTTTTTCTCTGGATTCGTTCCATTCTCATCAGATAGAACTTCATCTGCCTTTGACTCAGGAATAAAGTACATCGTAGCTGTATATTTTTTCATGGTTGCAAAATCTACAAATAGTGCCTTAGCATTACAAAGGTCTGTTGTTTCAGCGAAGTCTAGGGCGCCAATATAGCGCATATTTCTAAATTTCTCTAACTCAAAAGTAGCGAGATTAATAATCTGTCCCTCTTGTAACCAGGCATTTGCATTGTTTTGCTTGATATTGAAATCCTTGGCCAGTACAAACGCCCGTTTACTGGTGCTCTCCTTTGCCTCTTCCACCATGGACCTTAAAAAAGAAACCTTCTTTATTTTTCCTAGACCCGGATTGCTCTTTGTCCATGAAGCTTCATCCTGCCATACTTCACTTTCACTATCCTGAGTATACAACCAGATCAACCATCTCGGCCTGTAGGACTCACCTTTCAAAACCTTTCTAGCTTCAATCAACCTGACATCCAAATAACCATCCTGGGTAAAACCTTCGGTAGTCAACTCAAAATATAAAGGCTCATCCTGAGTAGAAAGAGCCTGCCGGATAGGCATTACTGTGGAGTCGTCTTTCATTTCAAAGACTTCATCCACAGCACCGATCCGAATGTTTCGCCCTTCCTTAGCACCTGTTTTGGCTGACAGCTTTCTGATGCTGCCCTTATTTTGTTTGCTGAACTTCCCCTTCTTATTTTTCTGCTTGGGATTACCGAAGAAGATCCCTTTGATATTCTTTTTTGTAACCTTCTCTAGGCTGGCGCTTTCTTCTCTCATGCTGTTGATGGCTTGAAACATCAGATCTGCTTGCTCATAATCGTTACTGCTGCAGAGTATCTTCGTTCCCATCTCACCGCAGAAAAACTCTGCTAGGCAAATAGCGCCGATAAAAGGTGTCTTTCCATTTTTTCTGCCTACTAAAAATAGTACATCCTGGTATTTCCTCACCCATCTGCCTATTTCCTCATCATAGATCTGTATGGCAAACAATGCTTCGATGAAGGCTTTCTGAAACAACTCCAATAAAAAAGGCTTCCCAGCATGGGGCGCCTCAAAATGTTTACATTTTGTCTCTATGAACTTAATTCTTTTATCGGATTCTTCGATATTAAAGCGAATGTTAGGATTTAGAGTGATATCCCCCATGCACATCTCTAACTGGGCCATCAATTCTTTTCCGACGATGATTTCACCGCTTTTACATTTGCGATAGTACGCTTCTAAATACATGGCTTACTCCTATTCAAATTCTTCGAGATCATTGTCTTCATCATCGATATTCTTCCCAAGGATGCTGGACAACTTCGCGATATAATTTAGATAGTTGGCTCTAACCTTCACAATCATCTTGCTCACGGGCAGCTCCTTTTGAAGTGATGGCTCCGTCGGATGAATCTTTACCAGCCCGCTTTTCTTAACTACCTCATTCAGATCGTTTAGCTCTACCCTCAATCTGGCGCACTCCCAAATGGCCCCATCGATCAAAGCCATCTGCTTTTCATCGATACCTTCAAATAAACCTTTAATTCTTTCGTATTCTTTCCCAACTTCCAATATGATCACCGCATTTCTCTTTTTTAGCCTAGATACAATTTAAAAGGATTTATATACCATCATATAGAATGTTGTATTACATTGGCTATGCACATCTAATACTGGCATTAATTGATTCCTTGTACAGGAGGATAAAATTATGGAATATATCCAATTGACTTTGATATTATTTATATACACAGTCCTTATAGGCATTTTCATGAAAGTTGCCAATTATGTGGGTGAAAAACTAGGGATGGGAAAATTTTTTATAAACTTATGGCAAAAAACAAGAAAATCCAAATAAGGCATAGCAAGAGTGAGGTAAATTATATGATAAAACTACATTTTTTCATGTATGGTAGCATGATTTTAGCTACTATGCTTGGAGTATATGCCCAAAGCATCTCTTATTACATAAATAGCAACATAGTAAAAATATCCCCTTTATATTCCTTAACAGTCCTAACCATGATAAGCATACTTCTATATACAGTCCCCCCTATGTTCGCATACAAATTTATTAATAAACAACAAAATGGGGAAGCAAGTTATGTTCCACATATCTATATTAATAGCTTGCTTGGTGTATCCATTTCTGTTTGGTCATTATTTGTTTTGATTATGTGGTGGGGCTAATATATCTATCACTTCATCCTTTACAACTTCCAATATTATCACCCCACTTCTCCATTTCTCAAAAACTCTCCAGGAAAAAGTCAAAATTTCAGTGTGTGTGCAAACAAGGGATACCCTCCGGTCTTTTGAAACTCAATTTTTTGCCTATCAGAGGGGGGTGGAATCTATGGAGCATATTCTGAAAACCACTTATCAATATACCCTCTCCACTCTAGTGATCTATGCTTTCTACCCTCGTCAGCTTCAAGCCGCCTGTAGCACTCTGCTTTATCCACTTCACAGAATATCAGCTCTGCCCGAAGACAATCAGCGAGCTTATCCCTTTCATATTTCTCTGGATATCCACCGATGATGTACGCATCCTGCCACTGCCCATATCTTGTTTTGACCATATCTATCAGCTTATCCCTCACAGCAAACACATTGAATCGTAGGTTGTTAGGTTTGATATACATCGGTTGACCGCTTATACATTCATAAATCCTATCCATGTCTATGATCAAATCCCCATGATGCATCAACTGATTGACCAGGGTTTTCTTTCCGCTTAATGGTGGACCATACACGATATAAACGGATCGTTTGTTATGCCCAAATCGTCTGTGCTCTTTGTTATGGCATTCATGGCATATGATCTCAATCAGCTCCTTGTTGAGAGATATGCTAACATCATGAACATTCTCCGGTGTTAGCTCCTCCTTGTGATGACCAATAAGTTTTGATGTGTCTATGAATATCTTTTGACATTTCTCACATACAGGACCTCTCTCAACAATGATACAGCTCCTAAGGTCTATCCATGCTTTCGATAAATAAAATTGTCTCAATACACCACTGCTCATACTACCACACCTTCGCCTTTTCCATTTCTTTGGTATGCTCGAACCTTTCTCTTTCAAGCGCAAGCTTTTTCTCACTAAGTTCTTTCCTATGCTGGAGCTCTGGATTCTGCAATTGGACTTTTAGTTTTTCAACCCTCAGCTTTTGTTCCTCTGTAGCTGCATCCCAATCATTATGCAGTATATCATCATATTTCTTGATGAGATTCGCCAAGGTCGTCATCGCCCTAGATTGAGAATTTAAGAAATTAGCATACTTATCCCATGCCTGCTGAATCTCGTATTCTTCTTCTCTGTATGTCTCGACCAGCTGTTGAGTACCTTTCGGACCTTTGAGATCTTGCTGCACTTTCACTTTTTTAAGTTCTTTGGTCTTATCATTTTTATCCTTAACAAACATTATCTTTTGCGCTCTGATGATATTGATCCAATGTGTCATTATTTGAGCCCACAAAATTTCTAACTGTGAGCCACCCGCCTCTTCAGCCTCCTTAATAAGATTTCTGGACTCTGTTGGATAGTGCTTCGAATACCATCCATAGGTCCTAGCATTTTGATTTTTTAAAGGAGTTACACCTTTATGTCCTACAGCATTGCTATTTCCTTTTGGCGCTCCACCTTGAGGTTTATATTTTTCTTTCCAGTCATCAGCATTTTTCCAGTACTCAATGTTTTTCTCTTTCTCATCAAGCATGATAGCTATTTCTTTGGTTGTTATTATGCCATGGTGCTCTCTATATATTTCAAAGGCCTTTTCTCTGTTTGGACTTCTACTTCTACCCATAATACCTCCTGATACAATAACTAGGATTTTTTCTAGGGATTAAATCCTTATAAATTTCTAACTTTAAATATTTTCATTGATTCAGTTGAACCGTTTTCTCAAAAAATTTCATCTCTAAAACCCTAGTAATAATTTTTTTACTTTTAGGTATTTTTAGCAATATACCTTTCTATGCTTTATATTTCAATGCCTCAAGGCCATTTTTCTGCTTCAAAATGAATGCAGGGTTTGTATGTAGAATCCTACTTTCAAAATAATATTTTCTTACTTTATATATCATCGATTTTTGACCATCCAATGCAGACCTGTTAAAAAATCCGACTTTCATAGTCAAAAATAATAAAGTACATCATGAGACTCTTATCAAATCATTTAGAGAATCACTGTACTTGTCGTAGGTTTCCTTATCCAGTCCAATATATCTTCTTGTTTCGTCAATACTCCTATGCCCTAACATATCCTTGACCAATGTAATATTAAATTTACTCTCTACATAGATAGAGTACGCATAGGTTTTTCTCATGGAATGAGCAGTGATTTGCTTAAGTCCAAACTCATCACCCGCTTCTTTCAGTATT
Source organism: Anaerosolibacter sp. (assembly GCF_029240175.1). Lineage (GTDB taxonomy): Bacteria > Bacillota > Clostridia > Peptostreptococcales > Thermotaleaceae > Anaerosolibacter. Next base: position 215,389 of record NZ_JARBTM010000005.1, on the reverse strand, counting down.
CTTGTTACCTGATCAACCTCAATGTGATTATTTCTTCCTTTACGAGATGGAAAAAGATACTCATAATCTTTTTTATTCTTGACGTACTTTCTGAGCAGTACTTCCAGGTTATTGATCACCTTTACGGTCCTTGGCTTTAGGTTTTCTTTTCTGATATTTTTACTATTCGCCTTCTTGCCTTCAAGGATCTCAAAGTATCCATTATCTAATGCCATCTTTATATCCCTGACTTTCAGCTTGACGAGATCACCAGCCCTATACCCCGTGGCGATTCCTAAGACAAAGAGCATATAGTTCCTTTCACACTTCAGTTTGAGATAGTCTTGGATATCAAGAATAGATTCCCTATCCTTTATGGGATTTGCAGGTTTCTTCTTACCCATCTTTATATCTCACCTGCCTATAGCCTCGTGCTGGATCAATAGGGCTCATTTCATCACCTTATTTCCGTGACAACACCTTGGCATCATGCAGAACACCTTCGTTCCAACCAGTCTCCCCCATGCACAACCATTGCACTTGCTTCGTAGATACCTCTTTAATATAACGCTGCTCCCCACAATCTCACCTTCTTTTGATAATATAAAAAGCCCCCAAGATCCATATGATCTCAAGAGCTTTTCTTCCACCAGACATTTTTACTTAGTACCATTATATTCCCCTATTTTTGGTTTGTCTGTGGGTTTATCGTGGGTTCTTTGCAGATACCTCACGAATATAGTCATAGGAGTATCCCAACTCATCTGCAATCTCCTTTAGTTTCTTCCCTTGGAAGTCCCGCATATAAACTACCTTGTTATCTAACCCTCTGAGCTCTGAAACCTTCTCCTCCATCTTTCTCTTTGTTTCCTCCAGATGGGCGATTGTTTCCTCATGAAGAAGGATATGACTTTCAATCCTATGTATTCTTTCCAGCGCCTCTAACAAAGGCAGCTGAGCAGACCCACTTGAACCTACCTTTGAATAATCCACTCCCTGAATATCACTGGGTCCATTCAGCTTCGCCAGCTTGATCACTGCTTTTAACTCTGCCCTATACCCATCTAACCTTACTTTCCATGCATCAATCGAATTACACAAATCCATATATGAATCATTTAATCTCATCTATACCCCACCTTTTCTCTCTCACCTTATAAAAAAAGAAAACCCAGGTTTAGCTTACCTGGGCTTCTTGAGCCTCTAACTTATATGTATGTGTCGTCTTACACTTTGGGCATTTTATCTCTATCTCTACCTCTGTTCCTTCAGGGACTCTGCCTAATACCTTATTGCAGTAAACACACCTTATCTCTGTCATTCGCATCCCCCTTCTAAGATTTACCGCTTTATTTAGTATGTAACTCTTACGATCCTCGCTCAATGAGTAATCCATCTTCAATCCATCAGCATCATTCAAAATCACCATTGTTATATTATCAAATCTATTTTTTCTAGCTGCAGCACTAGTGACAACCCTCACTAACGCTACTATCTGATTTTCAATCATCTCTTTTTTGGATTTCTCCAAGTAATAATCCTTCCTTTCGAATCTCTTATAACTTATATTTAGTGCTATTTACTTGTGTTTTAACAGGAATTTCCATCCTTAATATTGAATTAACCTTTAAGGAGGTGATTCTATGGATAAAAGAGAGCAAGCAGTTCTATTAGCTTCTGCCATTTTAAAGAGAACTACCGATGTTGATGTACGCTCTAATTTCAAAGATTCTAATGAAATTGTAGTTCTTTTACAAGATGTTCATGATAAAAAAAACTTTGAAAAAACTATAACATTATCATCATTTGTTAAAATGTTAGAAGAATCTCTATAGCCCATTTGGGCTAGCTTATCTAGCTTAAATGAAAATTTAGTAACTTTGTCCGGTGCCTGCGAATAGTATGTACTAGGACATGGTCCTGAGCATGTTATATTCACCCCGAAATCCACTCCTTAATTGACTACCCTTATTTTCAGGGTAGTTTTTTTGTTCGCTAAGCCTCAATTTAATTATTTTGTAACATCCAACCATTGATATGAATACTATGGACTGGGACAAGGTTCTATGCATGGTTCTATGCATAGTTCTTTGCATTAAGCATTGTCTCAAAATATCATGATTGGAGGGAAATTTATGTCAAATGAAATTTCTGTTAATCAGGTTCTACCTGATACCTGTCAAACCTTAGCACAAGGTGGTTTAACAGTTGGTGAAGTAGGAGCATTTGTGCTTGAAGGTGGAAGTCCCAACACTTTAATTGGTAGAGTAGTATCTTGTGAATCCCAAGGTCCAATTCCATTCATTAGAATTATATTGACTGAAGCCTTTGGATCAATTCCAGTAGGAACTCTAATATCCATCGATGCACGAGATATTGCTGCATTTGGACCTCTCACTGCATAATTTTCATACTAAAGAATCCCTAGCGAGCAAATGCTTCAAGTATCTGCTCGCTTTCTCTTTGCTTTCTTCTGAGAAATAAGTAAACATTATAAATAAAGATTTTTTCGTAAAATCTTATTTTAGCGAAATAACCTTAAAGTCTTCGTCAATAGTAAATCCATACTTATTTGCAATATTCTCAATGAATGCTAAATCGCATTCAGTATACTCTGCCATCTGACATATAGTATCTAGTAGTTCTCTTATATCTTCTTCCATGTTTTAGCACCTCATCAGTTTATAATTCCCTTCTTAGACCTACTTACATTTGAACCATTTTTAAACCGCTTAATCTGCTGATACACTGCTTGATCTGTCATTCCATACATCATCCCAATATCTTTATAGGTAACTCGCTCTTCCCTTAACCTCATCATATTTCTAACATCATCCGCTGTTAGGTTACGATCTCTTGCAGTCGTTTTTGTTTCCCCATCATAAATCCTTCTACTTTTCGTTCTCCTTCTGAATGGATCTTCAAGTGCATTATCCAAATATCTAAAAGAAGTCTCTGCGTTTTCAAATCCATATTGAATTGCTATCCAAAGTGCTGCATAATTCTCTGCTAGGTCAATCATAAACATGTCTATACCTCCTTCAATCATTCTTTGAATATTTAATACATCCTTTTTAACTCATATGTGAGCATTACTGCACTTAGTGGTATTTATATAACTTAACATCACATTTTGGACAAGTAATTAATAATATGTATTGCAAATAGATGGAGCGGGAGTAACTTTCTAAACTTCAGCTATATTTGCAATATTCTGTTAAGGAGTTGGAAACTTTTATGGATGTTAAAGTCAAATTTACGCCAGAGCATGATGAAAAACGCAATATTGCCACTGCTCAAACTCACGTTCATGAATTTTTAGGTAGTACACGCCTTGCTGGACAAATCATACACAATCATCGTTTTGCAGGTGTCACAAGTGAGGTTATTCCACTTCCAGGTGGCAATCACAAACATGCTTTTCTAACAAATACTGATTTTGCTATTGGACATCTTCATGAAATCGGTGGCGAAACTGGACCAGCAATTCCAGTAGGCGGTGGAAAACACGTCCATTTTGTAGAAACGCTAACTACAATTGATCTTGGTCATTCACATCAAGCAGTTTTTGCTACTCTCATAGAAGACCCTATCAGTTAACATTTTATTAACAAGTTACTCCCAAACTAGAGCAGTTTACAAAGTGCTCTAGTTACATAAAGAAATTCTGATGATATAATTTTTCTTTTTTTCATTAGCTCAACTTCTTTAAATACAACTTTACTACCAAAAATCTAGAGTTTATATTTTGCATCATGGAAATTTCTGTATATAGCTGTTATAATTATCCTAGATTAATTTAGAAAGGATAATTTCTTTATGGAAACGTTGATATACTTAATTTTTCCTCCATGGTTCTATTTTTCAGTACTTTATTCATTGAATAAGATCTTGAATTACAAAGCTTGGTTAGTTGGAATTTTGGGAATTATCAAATACAGAATAATACTTATTGCTATGGTGTTAATCACAAGCTTTGTTATCATTTTTAAAGCCGATTCATCACCTTTCGCAAGTCCCGTGTTTTGGGCGTATATGTATCTTTTTTATATACCTGATAATCTTCGCTAATTTACAATTTACTACGAAAACTTAACCATTTATTCACACATAGTTCACACCTTTTTCACAATGGAGTCTTATAATTGATTTATAAGGTTCCCTCCTTATTTATATATGGCTCTCAGCGATGAGAGCCTATTGTGTTTTTTGAGCTCCATTGAATAAAGTCCCCCTGCTATTTGCTCCCGCTGTAAAAATGGCATCCTTCTTTGCAACATGTTCCTTTAGTAAAACTGCAGAAACACTTATCTTCTTTTTTCTGAAGCTTACTGCACTTTTGCATGTACCTGATAAAATCCCAATCTTTTTTCAAATCACATTCCTCCTAACTCACCATCATCCCACTCAGAAATTCGTCAAAAGAGATTTGCTTGCCAATGATCGGCTCTGCCTTTGGATCAATGCGAACTTCGATCTTCTTTCTAGTTTCCGGTATCTTCTGCTCAGTTTTCACTTGTGTAGTTTCTGCCTTAACTACCACCTTAGAAACCTTGGTACCCACGTACTCAACTGCAGCTCCTATACCATATTTCCTTAGAAAGTCCCTAATCATAAAAGCGGTTTTTTCAGTCACTGCTCTGCTGTTGTAGTTGTGAATGTTATATTTCTCCTGCCTTATAGAAACAAACACCCTGCATACGGCCCGATCTGTGTCACTTACCTTTTCATCCACGCATTTTTCAAGGAGCATGCCCTCATGCCATATGACACTGTCATCCTTGAACTGCTGTTTCAACTCTTCCCGCTCTTGCTGATTTAAAGACCGAGTATCCCTGTGATAATCACTCCTCTTTCCGATGTGAAACATTCTTCCACTGATCTCAATATAAAGGTCTTTCCCCTTAAAGAAATTCAAACCCTTTGCCAGTTTCCTTCGATAATCACATTCGTCTCTGTGGTCATGGGTACTGACACACATCCCTTCTCTGCTGCACTGGCGATAGGAGCCACAACATGCAAAACTCATAACCGTTCCCCCTTTATGCCACAGGCCATGGCTGCCAGTCTATCAAACTCTGCAAAATCTCCATTTAGGTATCTAATAATGCTTTGAACACAATATTGTCTTACTTGATCAGTCATTCTTCCCCACTCCTTCCCCATTGGTTCTTTTGCCTGTGCCTTAACATATTTTCAAGCTCATCGTTTGTATACTCAAAGGTCTTCGCTTCAAAGTTATGGAAGCGATTCGGCGGTTTATTTTTCTGAACACCCTTATCACTCTGCTGCTTTTTCATCTGGTTCTCAAGCATCACGACCTTCTCCCGAAGCTTCCCTGCCGACAGGATATTGTTCTTCCAAAAGGAGTCCTCCTGACACCACAGGATCAACCCCTTTATTTCCTCGATGCTGTATCCCTTGCTGCTGTCTCCACCTATAGGACCAAGCCTGTGAAGCTTCTCCATCTCTGAAATCCATTTGCTATAGGTACTCGTCCCCTTCTCGGGCACACTGGCCCGGGGATTGTTGTCGGTGATCTTCCTGATCAGCAGCTCCGTTAGGGCCACAATAGTTGGCGGATGTTTTTTATCTACTTGAGATTCGTCGGACTTCTTGGAAGTCGGACGTATATCTTTTATCTCTCTGGTAATCTCTGTGTTAATCTCTGGTAACGGTTGGTGCAGATTGCCCCAATCCAATGGGGCATTTTGCCCTAATGACATTGGTGCAGATTGCCCTAATGCATTAGGCGAATTCGCCTTTTGGTTATCATGTTTCTCCATCAACTCATCAAGTTTTTCATAATCGATGGAATACCACTTTGTGCGGTCCCTCTTCATCTCATTGAAATTGTCTGCCAGGAGTATTCCTTCGCTCTCAAGCTTGCTAAAAATCCGCTTTACTGTATCATAGCTCCAGAAAGGAAAGTTCAGAGACTGCCAATCTGCAATTGTGTTATATGTCCAGTGACGATCATTTATGTAGTTCTTGCCTGCCTCTTTGTTGACTTCCAACCAGTAGTGCACTTGCTGGATCACAATGGCTTCATTCACTCCGAAGCAGGTTGCCAAATCCGTATCCACAACAATCGGCTTTTTATTTAATAGATGTTTGCTTCCAGCCAATAGTCCTCACCCCCTATCCATCAAAGAAAATGTATAAATCCCAATACAACACCACATACTAACATTAAGTAGATTACGCCTTTTACCAAACGAAGGCGTTTTTTATGTTTCCGTGAAATATGCCCACGTTCAATATGGGGAATCAATATTTTTTCCATAGCGCCTCCTTTTTTGTCTTGTTCTGTCGAAATTTGCGTGTTACAATGTGGTTATTAATGTGAAACACTAAGTTACCTCATTAACTCGACTCCTTTGGTCCCCCCGACCTGGGAGTCGTCCCCTTTTTTGACTCATATCCATAACCCTTCATTTGGCCATCATAAATGATACAGAATGCTCCTATACTTAGATATAGTGCTTGTGCCCCCTGAACCGTAATGCATTCAAAAGCATTTCTTTTCATCTCAACACCTCCATCCCTATTTCTTGCTTTGAATAGATCAATGAAATGGCAGCTCCGATCACTTCATGAACCTCCTTGGTGATATCATTCCAGCGTGCTTCCTCTTGGTAATCCACCTTGCCATCGCAGGCAATCTCTATCAAATCCTCATTCACATATTTCAAATCCCCAACCTCTTTTTGAAACTTCAACACAGATCTGGACAGGTCGGCCATATGTAATGATGGCAAATATCTTCTTCCTACTTCTGTAGACTGCTGCAAATGCATATATCCAAGCCAATTTGCCTTATATACCTCTACCATACAGCAGACGATATCATCACCAGGCACAGTTTTACCCGTTTCATAGTCTGCCAGCGACCTCACGCTGACATTGATCTGTTCAGCTGCCTTTTCCCTTGTCAAACCTGCATGATTTCTAGCAGAACGATAGATATTTTCCTGTAAAGTATGCATTTAAATCCACGCCCTTTCGCTATATAATGAACACAACAAATCCATTCGGAATCAAACCCATCTTAAAATCCATTTATCAATTTATCTCACCACTTTTAGATGCTTCTGCTATACCAGGAGCATCCTCTTCTTTCTTAGTGTAAAATAGATACATTTTATTCCATATATGTATTGATGATGTTCTCAATCTCCTCAATGACCATAGCCACACCAAGCTCTTGACCTAAGGCAAGCGTCGGATCATCACTCTCACTAGCTACTTCTTGAACAGCCGCTTTACATCTTGCCAAAGCTTCCTGCAACCTCTGAACAACATACTTATCCATCCTATTCAGCTCTCTTTCTCAAAATTTTTATTTGTTATTTGTGACTTATTATTTAAAGGTTTCACCATTTTCTTGTAGAAATATGAAATAAGAAAGTGGTGAAGACGTGCCTAAAACTTATGAGGAATTAGCCACTGAGATTACTATATCCTGGATAAAAGCTGTAGGTGATGGAGTTGCTTCTGGAAAAGTTTCTTGCGATTGGCTCAGAGTGCAACCCATTAAAGATATTTACAATACTGCATATAAGTTGATCTCAGAACCACCTAGCAAGGAGTAACTTTATATCTTTCTAACAGCATAGTGATTTCTAAAATTTGTTTTGCAATTGGTGCAACAAGGTCAAGTGAACCGTTACTCAAACATCTTTGTTGTGCCTGTTGTAAAATGTCTACCTGACTTTCTAAAACTTTTCTACAATCCATAATCCCACCTCGCTTTCATGAAGCATCTATTTAATCCACACCTTTGTCCACAAATCCTTTATAAAACAAAGTGCACGAAGCACTTTTCATATGTATTGAGCTTTAGGAAGATCTTCTTTGTCTTCTGTGTCATCAGGCACGTAACCTAAGGCAGACATGAACTTATCTTGTAAAGCCTGCGCTATTTGCTTTTGTTCTTCTTCAGGAAGGCTGGTTAGCAACTCCCTTTTCCCATCCCTTACAATGTAAGATCTTACGGTTAACTTCTTTCGTGCCATGATATCACCTCAATACATACTATTTTTTAAAACGTGAATGTGTTCGTATCTTTTAGTCGCATCCGTTAAGGACCTATTTGATTAATTAAAGTTATGTTTAGCGCAGCCCCTCATCACTGATATAAAACATCTCCCCAAGCCCCACCCCAAACCGACGGCACACCTTCTCCATCAAGTCAGTACCTGCGCAGTATCTTTGGTTCTCAAGCTTGGATAGATATTCCCTTGTGACACCTAATTCTTGGGCAAAGTTTTCCTGGGTGATTCCACGAAGCTTTCTATACTTTTGAATGTTGTTTTTAATCGGGACTTGATTTGGCATGTTTATCACCTCTGCTCTTCATTATCTATAGCACTACCGATTGGCTCCTGTAGTTAAATCATATTTTTATACCTCATTTCGTGGTATTGCAATCTAAAAAAATATCTGGAAATAGTTCTATCATACTTCGCTTATACTCTTCCTGAAATTTTCTCATTAATCGTATGCTTGGATTCTTAGCATTTCTCTCTATTTCGCTTAAGTATTGCTGAGAAATTCCTAAACGAATTGCAATTTCCTCTTGTTTCTTATCACCTCTTAACGTTATTAACAACTCTCTCAAGCCATTCTTCTCCTTTCACCCCGTTTTGCAGTATTTTAAATATATATTATACTGCTTTTTGTGGTATGTCAATAATTTTTACTGCATTTACTTGTATTTATTTTTATATACTGCTATTTGCAGTACAATATTACTATATTATAGTAGGGGGATATCTTCATGAATAGAATGAAAGACTTAAGAAATGAAGCGAAATTAACTCAAGAACAGTTAGCCAATACATTAAGTTTGTCCCAGCAGGCAATAAGTGGTTATGAAAATGGCGCTAGGTTTCCTGACCAAGATACCCTAGAAAAAATCGCTGACTTTTTTGATGTATCCATTGATTACCTCTTGGGAAGATCGGATACAAGAAATCCCTATTCAGAAGAAAAGAATAAGTCTGTAGAAAAGAAACACGGCATCACCACCAAAGCCTATCACAATCTAGATGTAGGCGGCTTATCCGAAGAAGATATCCAAGCAGTTGAAGCAATCATTGAGCAATTAAAAAAGAAATACAATTCTGATGGAACATTAAAGACAAAGGATTAATTTTAATGCTAATTATATTTTTAGGGGGAGATTGTAATCAGCAGATTATATGTAATTTTAGGAAACGGATTTTCAATTGACTTAATGTCCAGATTAGGCCTTAGTGAGACAATCAATCTTCGGAACCTCTTTTGCAAGGGCGCAGAAGTTCCATGGCCAAATACAATTAACAATGGATTTTTGTCATATAAACACTGTCAAGCTTTATGGACTCTTGGAGCACGTACGACTATGAAAAATGAAGATGCAAAAAATTTAATTGAGGATATTATTACCTGTATTAATGTTTATAATCTATCTAGGTTGAATAGTCTAGAAAATCCAGACGGGCATTACCCAAGACGAGATGCTTCGAATAATATTTATATACAAGCCTACGGGGAACTATCGACATATTTGAGGTATTTATTCATATACTATAATTCAAAAGTAGATGATGATAAATTAAAATCAGTTACCTTTCCTTTTATTGAATACATAAAGAATGCCCTGCAGCAATATGATGAAATAATACTAATAACTTATAATTATGATATTTGGTTGGAACGTTTACTGATGCTAAATGACTTGGAATTTAACATTGAAGGCTTTGAAGACAAGCCTAGTAAGATAAAAATAATCAAGCCTCACGGTTCTATTAGCTTTACATGTACTGCTAAAGTAAGGGGCCCATTTGAAGTTAGAACTTCTGAGTTTGATTATATTACGCAAGACATTGGTCAATTTAATTTAAAGTACGACCTAGCTGGTGATTATCCTATTATTAATGCAATTATTCCTCCTGCTGGTGACTCAAATAGATTCAGTATGAGCTGGGTCAAAACATTGCGTCAAAAGGTAAGCGAAAAGATTCAACTCTCAGACAGTAGGGATAAAATGATCATATTTGGTATTTCTTATTGGCATGTTGATCGTGCTGAAATTGATGAGATTCTAACTCAGGTTAATCCTCTAATTGAGATGACATTAATTAACCCTACTCCCCCTACTTGTTTTGATGCTGTGTTGACTAGCTTGTTTAAAAACTATGTACATTACCCGAATACTGATTTATTGGAGGTGAATTTGTAATGACTGGTAGAAAAAGATATGGCCGTAAGACTACAGGTATCACAATTTCCATTTTCTACGAACATCATCAACTGGACAAATTCAATTTTGATGCTCCTTACCAAAGAGATTATAATGTCTGGGATGCTAATCAAAAATCATTTTTAATTGACTCAATTATGAAAAACTTTCCTATGCCTCCTATTTTTCTAGAGCAAAAAATCAATCCGGGGACAGGTATTACAAAATATGATGTGATTGATGGAAAGCAACGATTAACTGCAATTATAGATTTCATCGAAAATAAAATTGCGTTGCCCGGATCTTTTGGTGATGACGAATACGGACATGCAATTATGGCGAATAAAACTTTTAATCAACTACAAGAAATAAGTAATGATAATGAAGAAATAAAGGACTTCATTTCTGATTTTTGGAGCTATGTAATAAGTATAGAATATATCGAGAATCCAGATGTAAAAATAGTTGATAATATTTTCGATAGATTAAACAGGGGTGGGGAAAGATTAAATAATCAAGAATTAAGAAAAGCAAATTATTATGATAATATAATTTATCAACATATAGAAGAATTAAAGAAAGATGAATTTCTATCAGATATTTTGAGAAATTTAAATAAAAACAGATTAGAAGATGCAAGTTTTATTACAGAAATATATTTACTAGTTGCTACGGGCAGTGTAATCGATGGAACAGAACCTCAAATAGATAAGTATTTTAGGCAACTTGTTGAAGAGATAGATGAGGATAAATCCAATAGCATCGTCACTGCAATTCACCATATTAAAGAAATAGCCAAGGAATTCGACTTAGATTACGATAAATATCATATTAGAGGAGTTAGCCATTTGTATGCAATTTGGTATCTAGCATACTATATGTATATAAATCACATTGCACCCGATGAGAAGTTTAACAATAAATTAAATCAATTTTATTTAAATCTTAGGGAATCGCGTGATGACCACAATGTAGCCGAATATCATAAATCTATGCAATCTGCTAGTAAATTTAGACACTCTCGAAGAAAGAGAGTTACAGCACTACTAAATTATTTTAATTTTGATTTTGTTGAAAAAACCATTTAGTTTCTTAAAACAATGCAAACCTAATTGGCAAGAAAACACATAATACTGCGGTCTTAAATCAATCTTTTCCATATTTAATTACAAGTATAAAATATAAAGGACAGTTCGCAGTGTCGTCAAAATACATTTAGAACTTTCTCCTCAAGAAAAAACAGGCTATTTTTTAGCCTGTTTTATATTAATTTTCCTTTTTTAATTAAAAACTGATATGCCTTTGGCAGAGTACTATTATTCAAGAATTCTTCATGACACCGATAAAAGTTAGCGGCAAATTCCCTGATACGATCGTCAACTTTACTCAATGCTCTGAAACTCTGCAAATCGAATTTTTCGCCATCAAATATGGCTTCAATAAATCGGTTAGAGCTTATTCCATTTTTTAAGAGCATGTCAAATAAAACTTTTCCTTTAAAGTTCTTTCTCAAATACTCTTCGATATCCTCAATCTCGTCTATTGGATTAATGTAGCTTGTTGACATTACTATGACTGAGTATTCCGTATCGTTCACTTTTTCAATTTGAAAAGCTTTCATGGAATCACCCTCTTAATTTATTTTATATGATATATCCATACGTTCGCTCTATATGATCTAGAACTTCGTGTATAATAAGATCGGCATCCTCACGTTTTTCAACAATCGTAGTTGAAGCATCCATTGCATCCGTATGAAATAAATTATGCCGATTATTTGCGTAGTACGTATAGCTTTCTTCAATTGCTCTTGCCGTGTTGGTGCAACTAATAAAAGTTTGGCCTGGTTTTAAGCTATATATACCTGTTGCACGGTCTTTATTGAAATAGCTGGTTTTCTTGGTTTTACCATCTATAGGATCTATATATGTATATGCGAAACCATCTTTGTTATTGATTGTGATACCCTGAGAACTAAATAGCTTTTTTACATACCCTTCCAAAGCTCGCAGTGCAGGAAAAGCATAGCTGGAGTAGTCCTGTAGAGGAATATCAATTTTTCTTAGCACTAGTGCAGATGAAAGTATTTTTAATAAGTTTTCATCTAAATTCACATAGGCCTTCGGCAGATAGCGCTTTAATTCATCATTGATATCTTCATGTTTTATTTCTACCTTAAAGAATTGTGCTTGCTGTTGAATCAGCTGTTCAGTTGTAGTGGCTGACATTCCAGAAAGCAAACAATTTACTTCATGGTACAGTTTCATTGCCTTACCTTGAAACATAAATGTATTTGTACTATTATAATACGTAATTGTGATTTTGTCACCTATCTTACTCACATACTGATACATTTCACTTTTTTGCGTCTCGTTTGCCTTACGATTTACCTGCTGTACCCCTTGATCTTCCATAGTACCTAAATATTCAGTGATAAGATCAAAATTTTCTCTTGAAAGCTTCATACAATAGTCTGACTGTTGAACATCTTTATATTCAGCTTTTTCACAGATATGGTCGGCAATCTTTAAAGAATGTTCTTTCATAGACCCAGAACCCACTGGTCCAACTGTAGTTTTTCCACTCTTCTTGTAATACAAATCGATTTCTATTTTACCACATTTTGTATTTATTGTATATCTATTTTGATTCGTTTGAGGATTTAATACATCGGGACCCGACAACTCATAATCACCTTCGAAGTTATCATTGCAATACTCGTGTATCCACAGCTCAATATTATTCCGATCTAAATGCAAATCCTGATATTTACTCTTTACCATACTTATCCCCCTGTTCCTACTCTTTAATCGTTATCTTGTAGTTTTCAGTTTCTGTCTCCACATGCCAGCACAACTCACAGTTTAGTACATCAAGAATCAGGTCAAAAGACTTAATTTCTTTGAGTGTCTTTTTTTTCTTTTTCAATTCCTGTTTAAATTTCTTATTAATCTCTTCAATGCTTAAAACATTTTCACCAATTAATATGTTTAAAACAGGTTTGAACTTACCATTTTTTACTATGGTCTTTTCAAAATTAATATTTTTTTCTATTAATACCTTCTCTTCTTTAATCACATTGTCTACTTTTCCCAGTATCGCTTGTTTCGCAAGTATATCTGCCTCTTCATTATATTCAACGCCAGTATGAGCTTCCACTTTTATAAACTTTACGTCTAGTTTTTGGGATATTTTATCATAAAACTCTTTATATCTTTTTGTTCCCAGCTTTTTAGCCTGCCATGTCCCCGTACACCATTTTTCAATACCCTCATAATCATAATACAGATATAATATTTTAGCTTTACTTTTTACCGCATGATTCATCGCAATGACAGCACCTTTTATTTCTCCTGCAACATTTCTCATATCCAGAAGATCTTTTTCTTCTCCTTTTTCACTGAAGACTGTTTTTTCACCATGATACCAAATAACTACACCTGATCCATACGCCTTTTTTGAATCATCATAGCTACCATCAACGTATGCTATCATTTCATCATCATTTAGTTGATGGATTTCTTTCTCTTCCGCTGCTGATACAGCTATTCCCAAGTAGGCTTCCGCAGCTCTTCTATCGGCAAAGCCTTTATATTCGGCTCCCGAATATCCTCTAATCTGTTTCTCGCATTCAGCCCAGCTCAAGAATATACCAGTTTTTCTCCCCTGTCTGATTGCATAGAACTTTTTGCTTTTCTCTGCCATTTGTTTGTTCCCTCCCTGCTCATCTTATGATTTATCAATATCCTTTTACTTAATAATACGTAAATTTTCTAGTGGTTGTCATACAGTGCAGTAGTATTTATTTTAATAGTTTTATATTTACCGCCACAGGTCCTTTCTCTGTCTGCTCCAGCTTGAATTCCACCTCACAAGACTCACAAACATTTATTTGTTGTGGTTTCATAATCTTACTAATATGGAAAAAGCATTTGCCAATATCAGGAGCAGTTATAAATCCATATCCCTTGTCTGATAAATACTTTGTAACAGTCCCTCTGTAAATTTCCTGTTTAGGACATCCTACCAGCTTCTCGAGGATAGTTTCATCATCCCTGGTAATCTCCAGTTCTTCTATTTGACTAGAAATACTTTGAATTAGCTCGACAGCTTCCGTAAAGGCACCTGAATACTTTTTACCGTACAATTCAATAGCCTTTTCCAGCTCAGATTTTGCCTTATAGTATAACTTTGCTTTATGATAAATTTCTGCAAGTAAGAAATGGTTTTTATGGTTGCTATGGGATGCTTTTATCGCGTTTAATGCATACTGATAGCTTTCACCCAACATGTTCTTTTCCAGATATATCTGAGAAATATCTCGATATAAGTAATCTTTTTTTCTAGAGCCTAGAAGATCAAGATATATTTTGAGGGCCTCATCGTATTTCTTAAGGTTATATAAAATACTGGCTCTTAGTTCTTTTACATAATATGTATTTTTTACACCTCTGATTATTTCAAGGGCTTCATTATATCTGCCTTTGCCAAACAAGGCTTTTCCAAGTGAATACTTGTAGTCGTCATTTCTACTGTCTATCTCAAGGGCTCTTACTAATGATTCGATAGCGTCATCCCATTTTTGACGTTCGATAAGCATTTTACCTTTCTGATAGCATACATCTGCATAGGTAGATTTTTCACGCTCTTGAGATTCCACAGGGAGATTACTCCAGATCTTTTCACAGTCATTAAATTCTCGCAGTGCATCCCAAAACTCTGGGGATTTCATCCGATACATACTGCCACAGCATTGCGAAAGCGCATACCCCAGCCGATATTTAGCCTTCAGATATTTAGGCTTTTTCTCAACTGCACTTTTAAACCAGTCTATTGATTCTCTCCATTTTTTTTGTGAATAGTATTGGTATCCTATCATATAATCCCATTTTGCATTAAGATCTTCACAGGCAGAAATTTTTTTGAAGGTTTCTGCTGCCAACTCGAATTTTTGAAGTCTTGACTGACACCATCCGATTTTTTTTAATACCTCCAAGTTTTCAGTGTCATCGCATAATAACTCTTCATATCCTCTTAATGCACTATCCCAATCATTTTGGGTTTCAAAGTCCTGTTCGA
Organism: Anaerosolibacter sp.; assembly: GCF_029240175.1. Taxonomy (GTDB): domain Bacteria; phylum Bacillota; class Clostridia; order Peptostreptococcales; family Thermotaleaceae; genus Anaerosolibacter. The sequence continues at coordinate 200,103 of NZ_JARBTM010000005.1, read as the reverse complement.
TTTTGTGAATAGATTCCAAGACATCCAAAGTGATTCCCCCTTTTAGGACAATATCTAATTTTTATTTTACATAATTCGGAAATTAATTTGTGTCATATTTTGTCACAATAAAAACTTTTTTCTACAAATTTCTCATTTGTTTATACACGGGAGATTTTAGCCTTCCTGCTATGACGGTTCAACTCCAGACTCTATAACTTAAGATTCTTAGTGTATTCTTCTTTTTCATTACTCGTGCATCATTTTTTTGCTATAATAAAGGTTGTTAATTAAATTAAAATATGTAAGTACACTTGATTCCCTTTATATTGAAAATATTATTTAAGACGGAGGACAGCATCCATGAAAGAAAATTATCTGAACAGTATTTTTCAGTTTTTCTACTACCTGACTGCAGACAATCTTGAGGTTTCCCTAGTGGATCCAAACGGGGACCATGTAATTGAAAATACACATATATACAATACAAAGATGGAAACAGTTATTCATACATATGGAAAGGTCGCTTCCAACTGGGAGCTTGAGGATATTGCCAACTTTGTGAGGGAGACTGGTAGAACCTCTTCTGACAAGACACATGTACTGGCCATTGGGGAGCAGATTGAGGATGGTAGGTATATTGTTTTTTGCTGTGATCCAAGGATGGCTGGAGAAGTGATTGTCCGTGAGCTCTGTGGTATCATCAGGGAAATGGGTGGTCGGGTTGACAGTCTTGATTCTTACAGGGCATGTGCAGACGAGATTCTTTCGAATCTTTTTTATCGTTATAACGTTACTGAAGATATTACGCGCCCCCGTCATTTCGGTGGCCAGTTAATCCTTAATATGTCTTTAGCCACTCTTTTGATGGACAAGTATCGTAAATCGAAGACTGTAAAAAAAATTACAAAGTCACTTCTGTCAGATTTTCTCAATGTCACACCTCTGGTAGCATCGACCGGACTTGATGAACAGGATGTTCTAACTGCATGTTACATCCTTGAATCGATTGTTGGTGTTGTGGTTTCAACCCCTCAAAATCCACCTGCATCTAGTATCTTGCCTATTGAAGAATATGATTTTTATGACATCCTGTGTTCAAAAGATGATTTTGGAACAGTTCATGCCTTGAAATCGGCTATTACACTTGGAACAACTGAGTATTTCGCAGTATCGGTACTAAACGGACTTGGTAAGACATTGAAAAAAAATTCGTCTGGGAAAAGAACCTATCAGCTTGCATCAGAAACATTTGAAAGTCCCTCTCTCGACTTCAGTGTCGGTAGCACTGTTTCTGAACTCCTGTTGGGCAACATGTACTCTGGTTCGGCTGATAAGGTATGTCCCGGGCTTGTTGAACTCATTTCGGGAACGGATAAGGATAACGCCTCCATTCCTTCACCCGTAAAACTTCCCAAACTGCTGGACTGGTATCATGGTTATGGTTCATATATGGTACCGACGTTTTCCGTGATGGACGAAATCATGGAAAAATACCTTTCCCTATATGACCGTTAAAACAGCTTTAAGTATATTTCCATGTCATTTTATAAATTATAATTCATATATCCTGTAAATGTGAGGTACAAGTTACGAACTTCAAATACCAAAGGCAGGTGTCTAAATTGGCGGATGTTTTCACAAAGGAAAAGCGTAGTGAGGTTATGGCTAGGATCAGAAGCAAGGATACAAAGATAGAAGTTCTTGTCAGGAAGTGGCTTTTCTCCCATGGATATAGATTCAGAAAAAATGACAAGCGATACCCGGGTAAACCTGATATCGTCCTTCCAAAATATAAGATTGCCATTTTCGTCCATGGCTGCTTCTGGCATGGACATGAGGATTGCAAGCTTGCAACCATTCCCAAGACCAGAACCGAATTCTGGGTGGAAAAGATTAATAAAAATTTGGAACGCGACAGCGCAAATATTGAATCATTGAGAACCATGGGCTGGAAGGTCATCATCTTGTGGGAGTGCGAACTAAGAAAAAATCCTGAACTGCTTCTATCAAATCTAGTATCACAACTTCATTAACTCACAGAAATTATAAATGCAATTCGGTATTCATCTCCATATAAAAACAGGAGTACCTCCATCGATACTCCTTCACATATTGCTATATTTCTATTCCTCAGGCTCGTAGTCATAGGCACGTAGCCTCTCAAAACATATCCCTATTTCCTCTTCTGTAAAAAGCTCTCGAAACTCTTTCCTTATGACATGAGCTTCCACAGTCAGATCCAGTCTTCCGCACATCTGAAGTTGTACGAAACCTTCAGAAACCACATCTTTTAAGATCAAAGTTCTGGCCGTTTCCAGTCCTCCCTTTTCACTAAGCATCTGAAGGAATCTTGCTGCATTGTAACCGCAATCCCGCTTGGCTTCCAGATAAATGTTCTTCATTGCCTTGTCAAAATCTTTCACAAGATCCATAGTATCCCCCCGCTATTTATTCCACCACTTCCTCTGAAGCAAAGTGTGGCTTTATTCTTTCTCTGAAGTTTTCCGTTCCGTATCTTCCATATTGCCTCATGGCCTCATATGTATCAATGCAAAAGGCCCTTATCTGTCCAAGTTCAGGAAGATCTTCAATATCCACGTATCCGATGTCTTCTACAGGCTGATCTGTTACTCCCGGAAATATTAGTGCATTTCTCACTTTCATGGCACTCTTTTTATGCATTGAAAAATAATAGTAGAACTGTTTTACAAGGTCATGCCAGCCGGGCAGGTTGCGATTGACATCATAGTACTTTGCATCTAGAATATAGAGAATTTCATCTTCCACATATAGTAGGTCCGGTCGCTGTGAAATTGATTTTTCCAAACTAGAGTTCCATCTGGGTTTTGGGATGAAATTTGACAGGTCCTTATATCGATTTAAAAATACATGTCCACATATTTTTTCCCATACATAGTGAAAGTATGGAGTTGCAAGTGTACTAAGCTTAATTCTTTCATCGTCTTCTCCCGAACCGATTATGAATTCCATTAGAATATTTATAAGTTTCATTTCTCTATCCACAAAAGTATCTTCCAGTTCTCGCTGCAGTATGTATCTAGCAACATATCGGTCGCAAGGCATTTCTGCAATGAAGCCGCTAGTATCCATCTTCTCCCACCCCAGAATCCATCCATACTTCTCGTAGCTCCTTTGAACCGCATACATATGAAGCTGATAGAGAAGATTGTTATAATCGATTCTGGACCGCCTTGTAAGAACATCCGGGTATATGGGAGAACCCTTTGAAAAGAGGGGTGTCATTTTTCGAACAGTTCTAGGCCAATCGATATTTGCTCCATGACTACTTCTATGAGACCTGATTTCCTTTCGAATATACCCATTATTTTCGTAGTCACTGATTAGCCAGATAGCTGCAGCTATTCCCTCTGGATCTGCTTCCTCAGGGTTTCCAAGAAGTTCCTTTTCTTCCTCCTCCAGTTCTTCTTCACTTCTGTATCTTGCAAGAGTTTCTGCAAGTGTTCTAACATGGAGTTCAAGTTGCTCATCTTCATCCGGTAATTTATATCCCTTTGGAAATACAACGAGAATATGGTTTCCCTTTATTAGAAAGCCAGTAACATTAAAAGAAAAACTCACACCCTTTTTTCTGCATATGTTTTTTTCGAAAAATACTGGATCAAGAATTTCACTATACAGCTTAGTTGAATATTCAACTAGTTCAACAAAACATCTCTGTCTTAACGTATAATTACTCATCTTCATCCAATCCTTCATCCGGTTCAGCAATATTCTCAGGAGATTCTTCCTCATGCACCGCTAAACCGCCAGTTGATGTACCATCTGCTATTTCTGCATCCATACTCCCTAATTCAGGAGTAGTAACTCCTCCAGCAGTAGGCACTCCACCTGATGCTTCACTCACCGTCTCAAATTCAACATCAAATACAAAAATTTTCTTTCCTGCTGAATACCACTCCACAAGCTTCGAATATGTAGTGATTTCTCCATTGAAAAAGCTATTGCGATAGTGTCTCACCACATCATCCCACAAATATATTAGTAGTTTAGACTGGATATTCTCCGGATCTTCAACTTCCCTTGATTTCATAAAGTACTGGCCAATATGTCTATCCTCATTTATCTTCAAGTCTCCTAGATGCTTATTTATTGCCTTGATTAGGTTCTTCCATTTCACTTTCTTTCCGTTATAAGAAACTAGTTCATCTTCGTGTGAAAACCCATCTACTTTAATAGGCATATACTTGAAGTGCCATCTTCGCTTGAAGGCCGAATCCATCACAAATACTCCCTGGTCTGCACTGTTCATGGTTGCTACTATATTTAAATTTGCTGGAATAAATAGCTTGTCTTCCGGAAGCGTATAGCCAAACACACCAAGGCTCCTCTTTAGATATTTAAGCAATTCCGGATCGGGATTAATAGAATATTCGCTTTTGCCTGTCTCGTCTCTGTCAAGAAGTTGAAAGATATCCCCAAATACGGCTGGTGCATTAGCTCTGTTCAACTCTTCGATCAAAAGAGTATGAACCTTTTGCGGTTGCTCAAGTGCAGCAATAATTGCCTGCGTAAACGGTCCGGGTACAAACTGATAGTCAATCACAGGCTCCCTCCTACCACTATCGACACCATCATACGAAGTTAGTAAATCTGGAATTTCCTTGTAGAGGGGAACTGGTTTATAACTTCCTACAAAATCATAGTACGTATATTCAGGGTGAAATGTAACACGAATAACATTCCTATACCGAGTATTCAAATAGTGACTCTTTCCTGTTCCTGGTGCTCCATAAACTATCTGGTTAATACCTATCTCTCCTATTGCAGATGGAAAGTCCGTTATTTCAGGTGTTGCCGGGGTTGCCTCACTAATCTCTAGTAATTCCTGTGATGCGCCGAAAAGCAATGTATCGCTTGCAAACGCATAGGCAATCTGAGCGATGTATGCCTGAGTAACATGCACCAGTTTTAAAATATTAAGTACTGGTGATACGTAATAGTCTCCTCTATCAATAGTTTTTGATCCTTCCCACCATCCATAATCTCTCATGAATCTTCTAAAATAATTCCTTGATATATCATTATCAAAATAATTCTCGATAGCATCATCTATATCAGTTGGAATTGCTCCTGATTCCTCCTTGAGTTCTTTAACTATATCCTTCAGCTCACTCCTAGTATATCTTGTATCTCCTACAATATCATTATAGGCATTCTTATATTTAATTAGCTCAGCCACAAATTCCGTTGTATATGTAGCCACATAAAACCACTGATTTGGTATATAAATTTTTAGCCCAGTATTAGTAGTAATTAAAGCAGAATTATTCAGATATTCTATACTCTCAGAAGAGTTTTCCACATATGCCCTGTACCCACTCCTAAAACTCTCAGTTAAAGCAAGCTCTTTATTCCCATATCTTCCATATTTTTCACTAGCGCTTCGAACAAGTTCCCCTAGATCCTTCAAAACCATCCCATTACCTCCTCGAATAATCACATATTTGTTTTTTTCGTACTATTAAAATCAACCGAACATGTTTTCTTATTTTTAAAATTATGGTATTATAATGTCAGTAGACACAAGGAGTGATAATATTGCCAGTTTCAGACATCATAAAAACAAAAAAATCATTTTTCAATATGACCAACAAGGAATTCGCTGATGCCTTAGGACTTGGCCGCGATGGTCAAAATATAGTTTCAGCATTGGAAAAAAGTACTCTTGATTCTGTTCAGGATGTACTTGATCGTATACATAGTTTCCCAAACACTCATCCATTTCCAGGCTTAGCTGAAGGTGAGGAAAGATTCACCTTCATTGATCTCTTCTGTGGTATAGGTGGTATCAGATTACCCTTTCAGCAATTGGGTGGTAGAAGCGTCTTTAGCTCGGAGATAGACAAGTTTGCCGCCAAAACATATTTCGCAAACTATGGTGAACAACCTCATGGCGATATAACAGCCATCCCTTCGGAAAATATACCAGAACATGACATATTACTTGCAGGTTTTCCATGCCAGCCTTTCTCACAGGCAGGACTTGGCCGCGGCTTTGAGGATACTCGCGGTACTCTGTTTTTCGAGATCGAAAGAATCATCGATGCACGACGTCCTAAAGCTTTTCTTCTTGAAAATGTAAAAAGGCTATTTACTCATGATGGTGGCAACACCTTTAGAATTATTTGTGAGCATCTTGACGCTCTCCGCTATACAGTATTCTCCAGAGTTCTGAGAGCAGCTGATTATGGTGTCCCTCAGAACAGGGAACGTATCTATATAGTTGGATTTGATCGAGACCATATTGACAATCCTGACCAGTTTAACTTTGACTTCCCTGATCCACTAGGAATTCCTACAAGAGTTGGAGACATACTTGATGAAACAGTGGATGAAAAATATACAATCAGTGACCTCCTATGGGAAGGACATCTTCGCAGAAGAGAAGAACATCGTGAACGAGGAAATGGTTTTGGATATTCACTCTTCAATGCGGATAGCCCCTATACCAATACCATCAGCGCCCGCTATTACAAGGATGGCAGTGAGATTCTCATTGATCAGGGAGAAGGTCGTAATCCCCGCAAGCTGACACCGAGGGAATGTAGACGTCTGCAGGGATTCCCAGAGGAGTTTATTATTCCAGTCTCGGATCCACAAGCCTACAAGCAGTTCGGTAATTCGGTGGCGGTTCCAGTTGTTGATGCCATTGCTAGAAGAATGATACAAACTATGACTGATCACCAGATGATTCCATAATTCACTACTCAAAACTCACGGCATATTCCGTGAGTTTTTTTATGTCTTCATATTTCCTTACATTTTTTTACTGGTAGTAATATTCTAACAATATTTGACTCTATGTGCAATCTTATGCCACATTTCCATGTAAAATTTTGTCTTTAAATTTCCATGATATAGCAGTATAATAAGAACATACATTCGCAATTAAGGAGGGGTGATTATATATTGATTGAAACTTCAAAACTTGAAAACATTATCTCAAAGTGCGGAATTATATTGGAATTCCGCACTCTTCCAGATTCGACTCTTGGATATTATTTTTTTGACGGGAATTATTATATGATTTTAATAGATGACCGGATAAGAAACTTGGAAAAGCTTTACCGTACAGTTCTTGCAGAAGAGATTGGGCATTATAGAACCACTATAGGAGATATTACACCAAGAAAATATATGTGCTATGGTGATCGATTAGAGGTCGATAAAAAAGAAGTTGCCGCGCTAAGGTGGGCTGTGGATTTTTTAATACCTACAGAAATGCTTTTGGATGCAATAAAAAACAAGTTTGTTAGAAACTTGTCCGAGATGGCTGATCATTTTGTTGTAACTGAGCAGTTTGTCATGCACAAGCTTGAATTCATGGCAAGAAAGCAATCTATATGGAAGATAGATGATCAGAAGAGTCTTTGTCTGATGAATCTGCCATCCGTTTTTATCTACCAACAAACTTTAATTAGTAATATGTAGATTTTAATTCAATACCTAAGGGGGAACTGAGTTATGACAAACGATGCGCTTGAGAGAGCGAAAGAAGGGTCTGTTGAAATACTTTTAAAAACAAGGTATCAGTTTTGGTTCTTGTTATCATTACTATTAACTGCATTTTTCAGGTGTCAATTTCCATTAGAAATGGAGCAAATCGTAAGTCACTTTCAAACATTATTTTCTTCGTATGTTTTAAAATTGATTACAGTTGAACTTAATACTTTAATTGCTATAATTAAATTTCTTAAATTCGTTTATCTTATAGGTTACGTTTTGTGCTTCATATGCATTTTTTCTTTATTCTTTGAAAAAATCTTTCATAAAAATACTATGAAGTCTCTTTTTGAAGTGTTCTTTGACAGAATGGTAATCTTACCAGTAAATATAATTGTTACTGTGTTATTAGTTAATTTTATCTGCCAGGATAAGGATAATCGTATAGTTGTTAGCAACCTCTTTAACATGATTTTTAATGAAGGCGGAATAGCTATCTTCCTTATTCTAATGACCTTAGGACTTTATGTTTTTGGATTAGTAATGCATATACTCAATGTTAATAAGGACAATTAATCATTCAGTTTAATAAAGCACCTCGACACACAAATAGATTTAATATCTTTCTATTCAATAATTTGATATTCGTATTAAACAGACAACAATATCTATCTCAAAATATTAGAGTCTGCATTGCAGACTCTAATATTTTCTTAATTAATGTTTTTGTTATTATTACACATACTATATTCATAAGAATTATCTTTCTATACTATACTCATGCACATCGACAAAATTAGTGGTTGGTGTGCTCTTTTTGTCATAATTATAATTGTTAATTACATCCCCATTGTAAATATTTAAGACACAGTTTGGATTTTCTAGCAATGATGCTATTGTTCCACTTAGAGAAGTATTATTTCTTCTAGCTACAGTCTCAAGTCTATTTCGAACATCTGGCTTTAATCTAACCATAGTTGGGATTCTTTCTTGTTTTTCCATTTTGATCACCTCCTAAGATTATTTTGCTCATTTTTTCTAACTATATTCGCATAGTGTAACAGTTTGTTTCATTTTGTATCATTACTTTTCATTTTAATGTTGGAATAACACCCCAAGCATAAATCTAAGTAAATTTGAGCTTTTATTCGATTCTTCAAAATATACATTTACCTAGAAAATTTGAAAATAACTGTTAATATAATAGATTTTCTTTTTCCCTCCCGCTATAATTGTATTAGACAAAACATAAAGAAGGTGATACGATGCAAACTGCAGCTCTATACATAAGGGTAAGTACCGATGAGCAAACAGAATACAGCCCAGATGCCCAGAAAAAAGCCCTGCTGGACTATGCGAAGAAGAATAGAGTCCTTGTACCTTCTGAATATATTTTTATCGACGAAGGTATCTCTGGCCGTAAAGCTGAAAAAAGACCTGCTTTTATGGAAATGATCAAGCTGGCCAAGAAAAAGCCGAAGCCTTTCGATATGATTTTGGTTCATAAATTTGACCGTTTTTCTCGTTCCAGGGAAGATAGCGTTGTATATAAATCACTACTCAGAAAAGATTGTGGTATCAAGGTCATAAGCATTACGGAGCAGATCGAGGACGATAAGTTTTCTATTATTCTTGAGTCCATGTTGGAAGCCATGGCAGAGTACTACTCTCTCAACTTATCCGATGAAGTAAAGAAAGGCATGACGGAAAAGGCCAAACGCGGTGGTCTTCAAAATGCTGCCTCCTATGGCTATGAAATATTGGAAAAGGGAAAGTTGACTATCGTAGAAAACGAAGCCAAGATTGTCAGATATATATATGATCAATTCCTCAATCACGACGAAAGTTTTTATAGGATCGCTAAGAAGATTAATGAGATGGGTGCAATGACAAAGCGTGGGAAACCATTTGATAATAGGGGTGTTGAGTATATACTTAGAAATCCTGTGTATATAGGGAAATTGCGTTGGACCCCTACCGGAAGAATACGGCGAGATTTTGATAATGATGATACATTGATCGTGGACGCTGAACACGAGCCACTCGTTTCAGAAGAAATATTTGAAGCTGCACAAGAAAAAATACGAACACGTAAAAAAATGTATAGGCCCAACCAAAAACCTCTCGATGAGTGTAAACACTGGTTATCCGGTTTAGTCCGCTGCAGTAATTGTGATGCGACCCTAGTATATACTGCAGTAAGAGCACCTAGCTTTCAATGCAAAGGTTATGCTTCAGGTCGATGCAAAGTTTCCCACAGCATAACAGTTAAAAAGATTGAAGAATCGGTCCTTGATGAACTCCTTAGATTGACAAAGAGCTTAAACGCTAAGGGTTATAATATTAAGTCCAATAGCAACGCTGATCTTGAAATCGAATCATTGGAGAAGCAGCTGGATAAAATTAAGGGTAAGCTCGATAGGGCAAAGCAGGCATTTTTAGCTGAGATTGATACGCTGCATGAGTATAAGCTAAATAAGGAGCTCCTACAAAGAGAAGAATCAGATATAAAAGCAAGAATAGCTGAGCTGAAGAGTGCTGATCAAAAGACTGATATGGATGCGTTTAGAAAAAAGGCAGGGGTTGTGTACGCATTGCTTACTTCAGAAGATGTGTCAATGATCGAAAAGCAAAAGGCTATTCGCTCCATGGTTTCAAGAATAGTATTCGTAAAACAAGAAGGATACTTGGATATAGAGTATTATATATAAAAACATACCCAGTTGCCATCAGGACCGCCTAATTGAGTCATTATATATTGGGCAGTTTTTGGGTCTTTCTTTGAAATTTTAACAGGATATTCTAATTTTTTCTCATAGATCCACATAAGCAATTATTCCCCCTCTAGTATTCAATTTCCCAAGGCCAAGGTCCTTCAACCCATTGCCATGGGAATTTGCTTTGAGAACACCCGAAATTCTTCAATGGACCATATAAGCTTTCATATTGAGTTTTTAACATCATTAGCTGATAGGTATATGTGTTATAATCCATCAAGGCTTTTTGATCCATTGGATGGGTATCTAAATATAGATTCAAATCTACACAAGCAAATTCAAGTTCTTGCATTCTTCTTAACATATTCAACTGATCCTTATGCATATATTTCCCCCCCTATTGCTTCGCTACTTCTTCATAATAATATGGCGGCCAAGGCTTCACCAGTTCTGGGAATAAGGTACCTACTTGTAATGCCACGGGTAATGGATATTTGAGCATATACATTTGATAAGGTACATAAGCCCTGGCAAGCATATATCTCAACTGTTCTATTTCAGCTGGAACAGGATGATGTTCATAGGTTTGTTCTAGATGTTTCAAGTGCGCTTCCCCCTTTAATATTATTTCTATCTTGCAATACCATCATATTCAAAATTAAAAATTTAGAAACTTTATTTTCTGATATTTTTATTGATTTATCTTTATATATCAAAAGCTGTCTGATCATTACTCAGACAGCTTTTATATAGACGATTTAAATTTTCTTATGGTAGCTCCTGTAGATCAGCGGATCCTTCCATAGCCCTTGTATAAATATCTCTAGATTCTTTTTTGTACTCATTAAGTTTTCGTAGATTAACAATCCATAAGTATAGTACGAATGGGAAAAATAGTGCCATAAGAGCTGGAATCTTGGCCATCAAAATAAAATCAAAAATTCCATGGAGAATAACTGGAATAGACAATGCTCTACGAAGAAAATGCTTTCTAGAGGATTCATCCTTGGCAAATCGTGATAAAGATAAATAATATCCCATGGTTACACCAAATAACATATGGGCAGGTACAGATAAAACACCTCGGTATAGACCAACATATGGATTGGCTGCAAATCGAAATACTACATACATGATGTTTTCAATCGTTGCAAAGCCCAAGGCAGCAAACACCGCATAGATAATTCCATCCAATTTCTCATCAAATGCTCTATGATAATAGGCGGTTCTCAATACCACGCCTCGCTTAAAAAATTCTTCCGTAAACCCTGCCACAATAAATGCTGTATAAGCAGCCGATAGTACACCTCCAAAAACGTTAAAGGATAATAAAAACCGTTCAACAATTGCTGTTGGAATCACGGATAGGGCTCCCAAAACAAATACCTTCATCAACAGATGTACAGGTTCACGGTCATATCGATCTGTCAGATATACTGCTAGGGCAAAGGCAAGTCCTGGAGAAATGGCGATAATAAATAACCTCGTAATCACATAATCATCCTCTCTTTCCTCGACTAATCATAGTATTTGTATATGGAAGGAATATTAAAATAGGTTATTATTTACAATTTTTTCTCACTCTACTTATTCCCTATCTACCATAAAAATCCTTTACTTTCCCGTGTAATTTCTCAAAAACTACGGATAATAAGTGTATATAGCTAAGGAGGTTTTGCAGATGGATCAAAAACGAATCTATGCCAGCTATGTAAACAATACGGATGTAAATGGCTATATTAGCGAGTTGATTCACGAAGATAAGCAGATTCATGGAGACAAACCGATAAACAAGAAAAAGGGACAGCCTAAAAATTCTATGTTTTGCAGTGAATGTATCGATGACGATCTTACAACCTAGATGTTACAGTTTAATCTTTTTTATGTAAAAGGTGAGAAATGGCTCTCACCTTTTTATTTACTCTTCATTTCTCGTTATGTGAAGACTTTCAAATATTTCAAAGATAATACTTAGAAGAATAGATACGATCGTTGCCAATGCCATGCCTTTTAATTCCAAACTGCCAATATTTATATGGATGCCACTTAAACCGATGACCAATACTGCAGAGGTTAAAACTAAGTTCTTAGAGTTGCTATAGTCTACCTTCTCTTCTACCAGCATGCGAATACCAGATGAGGCAATTACACCAAATAAAAGTAATGATACGCCGCCCATGACTGGTGTAGGAATGGTCTGAATTGCAGCAGTCAGCTTTCCTACAAAGGATAACACGATGGAAATGATAGCCGCCCCACCAATCACCCAAACACTATAAACCCCTGTGATTGCCATCACTCCAATGTTCTCTCCATAGGTGGTTGTAGGCACAGAACCAAAAAAACCAGATAGCGTTGTGGATATTCCATCACCAAGCATGGTACGATGCAAACCTGGGTTCTTTCTCAGATCGTGACCTACTATGTTACTTGTAACAATCAAATGTCCTATATGCTCTGATATAACGACCAGCGTTGCGGGTAGGATAATCATAATCGCATCCCATCTAAAAGCAGGTTGATAGAATTCAGGCATTTGAAGCCAACTGGCTTTAGCGATCACACTAAAATCTACAATTCCCATAAAAAACGAAAGAACGTATCCTGAAATGATGCCAATAAGTATTGGGATAGCTGATAAAAAACCTCTAAAGGTTACAGAGCCTATGGTTACGATTAAAAATGTGATCACCGATACAGTTATGGCTTTGATATCTACTGTCTCCCCTGTAAATCCAGCCATTTCTGCTGCCACTGGGGCCAGTTCAAGTCCAATGATTGCCACGATAGCACCCATGGCTGCCGGCGGAAAAACCACATCCATCCATTTCGTCCCAATGGTTCGAATGATCAAAGCAACCAAGGAAAATACAATACCAGAGACAATGAATCCCCCTAGCACTTCATTATATCCATATTTCCCCATGATAACTAACGCTGGTGAAATGAATGCAAAACTTGAGCCTAGAAATGCTGGGACTTTTTTCTTTGTAATAAATATAAAAAGCAGGGTCCCTATCCCATTGAACAGCAATACAATGGCAGGATTGATCTGAAAAATCACAGGTACCAATACGGATGCACCAAACATAGCGAACAAATGTTGTATACTCAAGGGCAGCGCTTCTAAAATAGGCAGCTTTTCTCCCACATCAATCTTTCTTCTTTTCATATATATCCTCCTATTTCCGTTGTCTTCCTCTTATTTTTACCTTAATCCTATATAATTATGAAAGTCCATCGGTTAGCCAATGGACTTTCATCATTAATAACGTTCATTGATATAATTCTCAATAATCGATTTTCTCTTTCCCTCAATCCAAACACCCTCTTCTTTTAGCCGTTGCATCAGCCAAGGATTTTTAGAATGAAATACCACATTTTCATAATCCGTTAAAACAATCTCAAAAAGCTTGTCCTTTAAGTTTTCAGATTTTACCTTGATATAATAGGCCTCCACCTTATAAAAGTCCAAGTACTCTAAGAACTTGATAGTGGACTTATCTTTTTGCTGATAGAAGTAGTTGGCATCTTCCAGCATCTTCTTCGCGATATTAGGATGTTTTTGAATGAGCTTTGCATCCTTTGAACGCATGTAATTGTATTTTGCCAACATATTATAGTATTGATAATTGTAGATCCCTTTTTCAAAGGAATCGATTCTCTGATATGGCCTAAGGTTAAGGCTTTGTATAAAAGCATAATGTTCTTCAATGAATTCTCTTTTCGTAATGTCACCTTTCTTAAACTGTCTAAATAAGGATTCACGATGTTTAAAAAACTTGTCAAATACGCTTTCTTGAATACGATAGGTCAATATTAACACCCAATTTCATCTAGACTATATTTATAGATTGTGGTGAAGTCTTTTATATTATGTATGATCCTATACATCTAGATAAAAGATACGCCATTTTCATAATAGGATTTTTTTTCTAAAGCATGAAAGTATACATCTACACTGCTATATCCCATTTCATGGACAAAACGAGTAATCTCGCGGGCCACTTGGTCTTGTACTTTCTGTCCTCTGTCAAACCACACAACTTCTACAAAAGGGTATCCTGGTACGATACCTCCATCACAAACAAAAGTTGAAGGCATCCATTCAATGGTAAAATAGTCCCTAGGGCACCCAATAATTTCTTCTAAATTATCAATCATTTCTTTGCTGCCAGCACAAACTTTTTCTAGGTCAACGCCTCTCATTTTAATCTGGGGCATGTAAACACCTCCTTTTCATTATTCTACCCCTAAAACCACGAAAAGCAAAGGAGAAATATGGTATACTTACAATCATAGACCATTATTTCTATTCTTTTCAATTTATATTCTCTATATAAGGAGGTTTTGATCTTGTCTAGGTTTCAAGAAAAAGTAGTGATTGTTACCGGAGGTGCCCAGGGGATCGGCATGGCCATCTCCAGATATTTTGCGGCGGAAGGTGCTTTTGTAGTCATTGCTGATATAAACCAAGCTGCGGCAAAAGAAAACGAAACATATATTCTTCAACAAGGGGGAAGATGTATCTCTATTCCTACAGATGTGGCTTGTGAGACATCCGTGAATCATTTGATGAATACCGTGGGTCAAAACTATGGCCGTATTGATATCCTAGTCAATAATGCTGCCATGCACTATAGCAAGGATATAGAAACCCGTACGATGGATGAGTGGCATCAAGCCCTGTCTGTTAATCTTACAGGTCCTTACATGGCTGTAAAATATGGATTACCCTATATGAAGGATATCTCAGCCACTATTATCAATATTGTATCGACAAGAGCTTTGATGTCAGAACCAGATACAGAACCTTACTCTGCATCTAAAGGGGGTCTCCTTGCCTTAACCCATTCCTTGGCTATTAGTTTAGGTAAATATAGCATCCGCGTGAATGCTATCAGTCCGGGCTGGATCGATGTAAGTGCTTGGGGTCAGGAAGATCACCGTCAGCAAGCCTTATTATCCGACAGAGACCACCAGCAGCATCCTGTAGGGAGAGTAGGACGACCTGAAGATATCGCAAAAGCCTGTCTCTTTTTATGCTCTCCGGATGCTTCCTTTATCACGGGCAGCAATTTGATTATCGATGGCGGTATGACGGTGAAAATGATTTATGAAGAATAAAGTCCTTGGATGCGCTACCCCCAAGGACTTTATTCAAAGTCACCCATGATATAACGGATATTTTTATGTTTCTTTCGAATATCACTGTCATATTGAATCAATTCTTTCACCCCAGGGACTTCTAGCATTAGCTTCCAACCTTGGTATATGCCTTCAACAAATTCTTTTCTCAACCCATCCATTTTATCCAGCAAGGGGCATTGATGAATCTGCTCTCGCTCCACCACCAAGGACAGTCTGTTTCCATCCAGATGGGGTTCAAAAGGATAGCTTCTGCATTGTATAGGTCTTAAATCACGGATACACCCATCTTCTTTATTACAATGGAAATAATATAAGTACTTTACCTTCGGCGGTATATAATAATGCTTGCTGGTATGCTTTTCAAAGCGAAATCTATCTTCCAGCGGTGTATCCTTATAGACACTTTCGTATTCAAAAGGCATCAAGTAAATCCCGATCTCTTCCCCATCCTCTGTAAAATTTCTACAACAATGACTATTACATAAAAGACCGCAATCCTCATCAATAACCTTTTCACTCATATATGCGTAGACTCTTTTATAAATTTCTCTATAGTCCAATTGATCACCTCCAAGTTTTACTTTCGTTTTGATTATACAATAAACGGGTCCTCATTGCATGTTCTAATTAGAATACAATGATAAATAAATCAACGGATCTTAAACTTCTGGATATTATAAAAATATTTCCCAAGAAATATAGCTCTATAAAAAGGGAGAAAGACTGCCCCAGCATAAAACGGAGGCAGCCTTTCGGAAAAGGGAGTATGCTTGTATTTCCTATATAATGCCCATTTGGGCAGAAGTTAGCTCACTTGAATGTTATATTTTCTAAAAACATTTTTTATCTTTTCCATGAGTTCAGGTGTTGGTGATTGAACGTCATGAAGCTCATAATTCAAACCTAAGCCCTCCCATTTATGAACACCCATGGCATGATAAGGCAACAATTCTACCTTTTCTACATTTTTCAGTCCTTGGATGAACTTGCATAAATTTTCTACATCCTGTTCCTCATCGGTATATCCTGGAACAACCACATGTCGAATCCATACAGGAATATTCTTAGCTTCCAGCAGTTTAGCAAATTTCAATATTTTCTCATTGCTAACCCCTGTAAGTTGGCGGTGCTTCTCATCATCAATATGTTTTAGATCTAGAAGAACCATATCCGTAAAAGGAAGAAATTCCTCAGCCTTTGTTTCATCACAATAGCCTGATGTATCCAGACAAGTATGAATTTCCTCTTCCTTACAGCTTTTCAGTAGTGCAGTCAGAAAATTATGCTGCATGGTGGGCTCTCCACCAGATACAGTGATTCCACCTTTTGAAAAACGAAAATACGGCTTATATCTTTTTACTTCCTCCATGATCTCTTCTACGGTCATGGTATCTCCGATGCCGCCATTCCAGGTGTCACAATTATGGCAATACTTGCATCGGAGGGGGCAGCCTGCCAGAAATAGTATATACCTTATCCCTGGTCCATCTACAGTCCCGCAAGTCTCAACTGAATGAACTTTTCCTTGTATTGCCATATTGATCACCTCCATAGATTTACATCATTTCGTGGAACGTACGATTAATTACATCTATCTGCTGCTCTCTTGTCAATTTAATAAAGTTTACAGCATATCCTGAAACACGAACAGTTAATTGTGGGTATTTCTCTGGATGCTCCATGGCATCAAGCAATGTCTCTTTGTCAAATACATTTACATTGATGTGATGTCCCCCTTGTGAGAAATAGCCATCTAGCAATCCTGCCATATTGGCAATTTGTGCTTCTTTTGTCTTGCCTAGGGCAGCCGGTATGATAGAGAAGGTATAAGAAATACCGTCTTGGCTATGCTCATATGGAAGCTTCGCCACTGAGTTCATCGATGCAATGGCACCTTTTTTATCTCTCTTGTGCATTGGATTCGCTCCTGGTGCAAATGGCTCTCCTGCTTTTCTTCCATCAGGTGTGCTCCCAGTCTTTTTCCCATAGACAACATTAGAAGTAATGGTCAACACACTCATTGTAGGCACAGAATTTCTATATGTGCTGCATTTTCTCAATTTGTTCATAAATCTCTTTACGATATCTTTGGCAATCTCATCAGCCCTTGGATCATCGTTACCATAAGCAGGATATTCACCTTCTACGATATAATCTACAGCTAATCCCGCTTCATTTCTCACTACCTTTACCTTTGCGTGCTTAATAGCTGATAGTGAATCGGCTACCAATGATAATCCCGCGATACCGCATGCCATGGTTCTCAATACGTCTCGATCATGGAGCGCCATTTCGATTCTCTCATAAGCATATTTATCATGCATATAGTGAATAATGTTTAGCGTATTTACATACAGCTTTGCTAGCCAATCCATCGTTGTGTCGAACTTATTCATCACTTCATCATAATTCAAGTACTCTGAAGTAATCGGTTCAAACTTCGGTGCAGCCTGAATGCCAAGTTTCTCATCTACACCACCGTTAATCGCATAGAGTAATGCTTTTCCCAAGTTGGCTCTTGCACCAAAGAACTGCATTTGCTTACCAATTCTCATAGCAGATACACAGCATGCAATACCATAATCATCACCCCAGTATGGTCTCATCAGATCATCATTTTCATACTGGATAGAAGATGTATCAATGGATACCTTTGAACAGTACTTTTTAAAGTTGTCTGGTAGATTTACAGACCAAAGCACTGTTAGGTTTGGTTCTGGTGCAGCACCTAAATTGTATAGTGTATGCAGCATTCGGTAAGAGTTTTTCGTTACAAGACTTCTTCCATCAACGGTTACTCCTCCGATACACTCCGTTACCCACGTCGGGTCACCACTGAATAACTCATTGTAATCAGGTGTTCTTAGGAATCTTACCATTCTTAACTTCATAACAAAATGATCCATCATCTCTTGTATTTCAGCTTCTGTATACACACCATTTTGTAAATCTCTTTCCATGTAAATGTCTAGGAAAGTAGATACTCTTCCAATACTCATGGCAGCACCATTTTGCTCTTTTACAGCTGCTAGATAAGCGAAATACAACCATTGGATTGCTTCCTTCGTATCCACAGCCGGTTCAGAAATATCAAACCCGTAGGCTTTTGCCATCTCTTTTAATTCTTTTAATGCTCTAATCTGTTCCTGTATCTCTTCTCTTAAACGAATAACATCTTCTGACATAAAATCTACTTCTAGAGAATCTAATTGTTGTTTTTTATCTTCGATCAGTACATTTATACCGTATAAAGCAACTCTTCTATAATCACCAATAATACGACCTCTGCCATAAGCATCTGGTAGCCCCGTGATAACACCAGTTTTTCTAGCTAGTTTCATTTCTGGTGTATAGGCATCAAAAACACCTTGGTTATGGGTTTTTCTATATTTTGTAAACAATTCATTGATTTGAGGGTTTAGTTCATAGCCATAGGCGTCACAGGCATCCTTTACCATCTTGATGCCACCATAAGGCTGTACTGCCCTCTTTAAAGGTGCATCGGTCTGGAATCCAACAATTGTCTCCATTTCCTTTTCGATATACCCCGGTCCATGGGATACGATGGTTGCAATTACATCCGTATCAATGTCTAGTGTACCATTTTTATTTCTTTCTTCTTTGCATAAATCTAACACTTTATCCCAAAGCTTTTTTGTTTTTTCTGTAGACTCAACCAAAAAGCTGTCATTTCCATCATAAGGTGTGTAGTTCTTCAAAATAAAATCTCTTACATTGATTTCTTCATTCCAATTTCCTTGTTTAAATCCATTCCAACCTTTCACTACGATCACTCCTTGTATTTAATGTTCTTATCAAATATTTTTTGATGCGCTATCTGTATTTTGTTGAGTTTCTCCTGCTATTTACCTTTATTCTATGATAAAAATATATCCTATTCTGTGATATGGATCACAGTAAATGAAATCTTTTCTCAATGTATACAATATACTGTGTTTTCATTATCATACAATAACTTTTCTCCAATTGCAATACCCTCTGACATTTTCGAAATTTTTTAATTATCGCCTGTCTTAGGAACATAAAATTCATCTGTTATGTATCTTTGTTTACCCATGATGATTCAGCAACATCCTTACCAAGAATATTTTTTGAGATTTCGGTATTATGTAATTGATAAATATTGCGACGTAAGATCGAGATCAAGATTGAGATCGAGTAAAGACAGTAGGGGCGCGGGTTTCCCCGCCCGAAGACCCAAGAGATCAGCAGAAGAAGGGCAGGATGACCCTGCCCCTACGGGTTTCAATCTGGATCTCGATCTTGATCTGCGGCATTTATGCCGCATCTTTCTACTAATGCATATTATCAAAGGTGTATTGTCTATCAATTACAACGCCCCTTTTAACCATAACCAAAAATGAAAAGAAAAAACTGCTGATTTTCATCAACAGTCTCATATTTCCTTAATCTGATTCACAATATTGTTTAAAAGCCCTTTGTATTTATCTAACTCAAGCTCAAGTAAACCGATCTGGTTCTTTAGCTGTTTTATTTCTTCTAACAGCCCTGCATTTCCGATGATGGTATCATTTCCTGCAGCAGGCATACTTAAAATATTTTCAAGAATCTTTAAGATGCCTTCCCCATAACCGACTCCAGGAACTGCCCACTTACCATTCAAGTCCGTAACTGCTGGAGCTGAACCCAGTAATCCTGCATTTTGCAAAACAATATATCTAGGATCAACCACAGGCTGCTTCAGCGTCTCTTTTGTAGCATAGCCCTTCAAATGCTGAATATGGGCTCTAACACCAATTCTAGGTGTTGGGAAACTGGCTGCTTCTCCACTTTTGTTCCCATTCAATGCACCGAGGCCAGCGTAATTGTTCTGATCTGGAGTTATAATTCCTCCATAACGGAAGAATCCTGTTTCTTTTAATGCTTGTGCAAAGGCAATGTCGCCCCGAACACCTTCAGTATTTCCTTCCTCCAAGTAATAACCAATTAGCGCATCGACAGAACTATTGATTTTGGGAGAACTATTGATAGAGAGTAAATACTGCTTCATTTGCCCATGGGTTGCCAAAGCTTTGCCCAATATTCCTACTCTATTCTGTATTCTGTTCAAAAACATCTCTTTGTCTAAAGAAGTCCCTGGACATGTTTTTGAGGAGTGATCTCGATGAAAAACAAGGTTCTTTGTATTAAAAATAGTAAACAGTCCACTTATTAGTTTTACTACCGCTTCATATTGAGCACCTTCTAGGATTTCTTGTCCTTTATCAAAATTTCCTATCATCTCAATGGCAAAAGCCCTTTGGTTCTGTCCTGTGATACTGGCTGGTATTCGATTTACGTCCCTACCATCCCAAATCAGTCCATCAGGTGATACCGTAACATGCTGTCCTATATCCTGCCATTCTAATGTTTCTGTATGATATCGCCACATGCCATATATAACCTGTTCCTTATCGGTGGCAAGTTGATAACTCTTTTTGGTTGGTTTCCAAGTATGATGCAGATGAATATCCTTAATCTCTCTTGTAATCTTTAAATCCTTCACGTAGGTTAGATAGCTTTCCACCGTATAACTTTGAAACCTTCTCATTTTTACACCCCCTCATAATTAGATATGCGGAGATTTTAAAAATGATATTTACTTTGATAACTTTTTCTAAATTTACTTTCTATCTTTTCGAACCACCTGGAGATGCATTTTTGCCTTTTCCTTTATCGTTGGAGAAGGTTGCAGCTGTTCCTTTGCAAGTTCCATTTCTTTCTGTATTTCATCTCTGCATCTCGGACAATACTTATGATTGGCAGAAAGCAGCAAACAACCACATCTTTTACACTCAATATTAATGAAGCTGTTTTCTATCTCAACCAATCGGCCATCTCTCACAAAATTATTAACCACATGGTATGGAATTCCTGTTTCCAACTCAATTTCGAAGGCGGTACCACCTGGATATTCCTTAAGATACGCCCTAATTTTCTCAAAAACTTCGTCTATAATACGATAACAGTCTGGACAATAGTCATGGAGTGATCTTTCATCAATAGCTGTTTTACATTTCTTACAAGTTCTCACAATAATACTGGCATGATTTCTCCTTATCATGTTTTTCACCCCTATATATACTTATTATCTAATAATGCTCATATCCTAGATTATAAATTCACCTTCTATTGCTCTCTTTATTCTATTATACAATAATTCCATTAGAGAAACTTGAGCTAATTTTCTTTATTTTCTAGGTATCTTGTCCTATTTTCTATACCCTTTGCCCCATCATCATTCCAGCAGAATCTTTATCGGTGAAAAATCAATATAATCACAAGCGGTCAGCCTATATTCTATTCCATTCACCAACCCTTGCAATGCACAACCATGGGATTCACTGCCATGTAAATGTCCATAGATCACTTTTTCTACGCCATATTCTTCATAAATCTGTGTAAAACCTGAAGGCTCCAACCGATCATTTGTGGGCGGATAATGGGTCATGACAATAATTTTACCAATACCCTTTTTCCTTGCTTCCTCCAAAGATAGCTTCAGCCTTTGAAGTTCTCGATGGTATATTTTCTCATCCTGGGCTTCAAACTTGTTTTCATTTGGACAAATCCACCCCCGAGTACCACAAATAGCATACTCTTTATATTTGTAAAAATTATTTTGTAAAAATACCATATCTTCAAATAGAAGATTTAACTTTGTTACAGAACTCCACCAATAATCATGGTTGCCTCGAAGAAGAATTTTATTTCCGTTTAATTCATGAATCCATTCTAAATCGACCATGGCTTGTTCCATATTCATTGCCCAAGAAATATCTCCTGGAATCAGCACAGTATCTTCAACGGTAATTAATCGCTGCCAGTTTTCCTTTATTTTTTCATGATGCTGTATCCATTGTTCTCCAAATATATCCATAGGCTTATGAACTCCGCCACTTAAATGCAAATCTCCGATCCCGTACAACGCCATATATTCACCAACTTTTTCTTTCTTTAGTCTTATTATGTATTTTCTTTCTTACCATTATTTCATGGATTCTATGTATTCTTATCTTATCATAGGAAGAAATAATGTAATACTGAAAATTAGACATTTATTTTTTCAAACTTTAAGATAAAATAATATAGAACAGAAATAAAGCTTGGGAGTGATTTTATGGCAAAGATAACTTGGAAACCTGGTACAATGGTTTATCCTGTACCTGCCGTTTTAGTAACCTGCGGAGATACGGAAGAGAATTATAATATTGTCACCGTTGCATGGACAGGCACGGTCTGCTCAGATCCTGCTATGACTTACATATCTATTCGTCCTGAACGCCATTCATATGAGATAATTAATCGTACAAAAGAATTTGTCATCAATATTGCCACTGAGGATTTGGTAAAGGCTACTGATTTCTGTGGTGTAAAATCTGGGAGAGATATCAATAAATTTAAGGAAATGCGGCTTACACCTGAAAAAGCCAGCAAAGTCAGTGCACCCTTAATCAAAGAAAGTCCCATTAATATTGAATGTAAAGTAACAAAGGTCTTAGAGCTCGGCACCCATCATATGTTTCTTGCCAAAGTTATGGCTGTAAATGTAGATGATCAGTACATGGATGATAAGAACAAATTCCACTTGGATTGGGCAAACCCCATCTGCTATTCCCATGGTCAGTATTATGGATTGAAAAAGTCACTGGGGGGGTTTGGATTCTCTGTAGCTAAAAAGAAAAAACGCAGAAGATAAAACTAAAAAAGAGATGTGCCTTGGCACATCTCTTACTTTAATCCTGGCTTCCTGGTGGGAATGCCACAGGAATCTTAATCTTTTCCGCTTCTCCCTGCCCTACCACATTGATGAATAGTTCCTGAATCACTTCAGGATGATCCACTGTCAGATCTGAAAAAAATATTTCTTTTGTCTCCCCTGAACTGATTTGTTTGATTACATCCATTTTCGTTGCTGTTACTTTCGGTGCTGCTTTGGGATAATTGCTAAAACTGGATTCAAGTCGGGCAGTAATCTTGATATTTTTCATTTCATGATCTGTATTATTTCTTACAGTCACCACTACATTAAACTTACCATAGATATATCCGTCCTGTTCTCCTTCCTGATACATATCCTCTGAGATAAATCGAATATCTTCAATGGAAGCATCATATTGGGTTTCGTAATCGGTCACGATGGCTGTTAATTCTTGTACTTTCTGGTCTTTTTGCTTCAAATCAGCTTTTAAAGCTGTAACTTCTTTTGCCAATTGATCCTTTTCCTGTTGAAGGATCACTGCTTGATCTTGTAATTTGTCAAACTCCGCACTATTACAGCCTGTTAGCGCCAAAGATAGCAGTACCGCAGCAGCAACTTTTCTTATGTATTTCACATATCTTCCTCCCTATTGAAGTCTGTTTTTTTATTCAAACACTTGATATCTTGCTATTCTATATCTTATACGATCTGCTAAGTCGTGAAGTTCTTCAGGACTCCCTTTATCCCAAAGGGACTCAAACTTTTCCTGAAAATCTTTGGCATCAGACTTTTTCCCCATAAGATTCAGCATTTGAATATTATTCACGATACTGCTTACTGTATTGGATTTGGTTTCAAATAGGGTTTGGGCGTTGATGATTTCATCTCTGATTTGCCACATTTCCATGTCGAGTCTCTGGGCAGCCTCAGCAGCGATTTTCAATCGTTCCCTAATTTTTTCTGGTATATTTTCTTTGTATTTATAATTTAAAGAATGTTCGATGGTAGCCCAAAAATTCATGGCCAAGGTTCTGATCTGAATTTCTGCCAAAATCTCTTTTTCACCAAAGGCCGTCTGTACTGGATACTTAATGATGACATGATAACTCTGATATCCGCTGTCCTTTTTATTTTTTATATAATCCTTTTCATATACAATGTATAAATCCTTTCCATCTCGCTGACGAATAAGTTCCCTCACTTTATAGATATCATCTAAGAACTGGCACATGATTCTAATACCAGCAATATCCTCGATTTTTTCCTCAATCTCATCTGGTGAGACACCATATCGCTTTGCCTTTTCTAAAATACTAGATACCTTTTTCACTCTCCCAGTAACGAATTCAATGGGGGAATATTCACTGGTAGCCCTTAGCTCATTACGAATTCCTTTTAGCTTCACTTTTAACTCCTCAACAGCTTGCTCATAAGGAATTAACAATTTATTCCATTGAAGAACTTGCACTAGCATCCCCTCCATGCACAATTTACAGTTATTATTTTACCATTTTTTTTGCCATTTGATAACAAAATTGTCACCAGGATAAGGTTAATATTTTTCATAAAAAAAAGATAACCTAAATAGGTTACCTTTTTAACGCCTGTCAGGTTATCTTTTTATCTTACAATACCAAGGAAGACGATTAGTGCCCCGAATATAATTCCTCCAAATCCTAATACCAGCAATTCTCTAAAAAGTTTTCCTCTATCTACTTCATCTCCAGCTGATGCCATGGCGAGGGCCCCTAGGGTGGATAGGGGAGAGTTTGTTACCACGTGGGCACCTAAGATAATAGCAGATACAAGTGCCGTTGGTGTTATATTTGCACCTAATTTTTCAATTAATCCTGGTACTGTTGGAATCAATGTTGGCATTACGACGCCAGAAGCCGATGATACAGACGACATTAATCCGCCAATTATTGTCATAATAGGTGCTGCTGTTCTAGCATTCATAAATGAAGATAATGCATCCGTTAAAGTAGTAATCCCGCCTGCGATACTTACCACGTTTACCAGAACTCCAACTCCACATACCAATAGCAAAGTTGACCAAGGTACGCTGAGAATCGAATCTTTCTCATCCGCGGCTCTTATGAGCAGCAGAATTGTTGCTCCTGCAAATCCCACAAGTCCTAAATGGGCCTTAAATACAATAACTGCAACGACAACCAACAATATTACTAGCATCGTTGCTTTTTGTCTTCCATCAAATGCCTCAACAGCACCTCTAGCACTTTCGGAATGTGATGAAAGTCTAAATCCTCCAAGAATGATGTAAATTACCGCTGCAATGATTACTTGTGCAATCACCATGTTATAGAAAATTCTCATACCCATATTTGCAAGGCCAATCTTTTCTGAAAGGGTTACAGCAATGATTCCTGTAGGTGCCAAGGGTGACAAACCACCAGCATTAGAGCCCGCAATAACCATACCTGCCATGAGCAGCGGTCCAATTCTTTCTTCGTGGGCAACACTCATAGCAATGGGTAATAGAAGCGCACATACAGCGATATTACCTGGCCCTATGGCTGCTATAACAGTAGCCAAAATAAAGAAGATAATTGGAATTAATTTTTTGTTCCCTCCAGCAAGTCTAGCACTTTTTCTTGCGATAAGCGCCAACGTTCCATTTACCTTTGCAATACCAAATAGTAATGTAACGCCTAGCAGGATGAAAAACAATGAGTTTGGCCATCCTGAAACCAAAGTCGAGAACTTACCCGCTGGATCTGATAACGCAACATCTTTCCCCAACTTCTCATTCGCTTCCAGAACAAAAAATCCTAGAATATATGCACCTGTTATACTTACCAACCCAGTATTGATTCCCCTTTTAAAACCAATATAGATGGCAATAACAAGTACCAATAGAGAAATAATAGCAATCATTTAAATTCCTCTCTTTCTTATGTTAGTTTCCAACAATAAGCAGAAAATAGCCTGCTTTTGTTTTGAGATCGCCGATGCTATTATTTTGAGCTTATTTTATTCAAAGTATGTAATCAACCCTTAGAAAAACCAATTATCCTTTTTTACAAAAAAATAGCCCTCTTTCGAGGACGTATTTAAAAAATATTTAATCAAATGCCTTTGTTTTGTCAATATAGGATTACATGTAATTTGTTTACGACTCACGTTCTTTCAATATTGTTTCTTGTTCTTGAGCAACTATTTCCTCCAATGCTGTCTTTGTTCCAGCTTCAAGATGGTCCGTTTGCAGTTCCTCAATTCTAATTTCTAAATCCTTCACCTGCTTTTTTAACTCTCTGATCTTAAAGCTCGATTTCACTTTACTGAAGGCACCAATCAAAGCAACAATCATGGCACCCAATGCAGCAGAAGCTAATATCACAATGGATTGGCTTAATTGTACCTGCTTCCACATAAAGCGGATAGTAACAATCTCAGAATTGGAAACAGCAAAGGTTGCCACAAGAATCGCAAAGATTAATGATGAAATAAACCATACTTGCATATCTATCCATTCCTTTCTGTTTTCATCTTGTAATACTTTTTTCATGACTTATTAGTTTATTTTCTACAGAAAGAGGATTATACCTTCTTTGTTTTCCAAGTACCCCTATGATAATAAAACCAAATCATCCCTGCTTCTACCATCACGGATAGAGCAATTGCCCACCAGACACCATCGGTTCCCATACCAAGATTCTTTGCAAGAAAATAGGCCAGTGGCAGCTTGACAAAAACATTGGAGAATATTGATGAGATCATGGGTGGGAACGTATCTCCCGCCCCTTGAAATGCACCGCCATATATTACAGGAAATATTACAAATATAACACCTATGTAAACAATTCGCAAATACGCAATGCCTAGTTGGATCACCTTTTCATCATTGAGAAAAAATTGAATAATATACCTTGGAAAAATCATATAGGGAACTGCAAAAATCAGCATATTTATTATGGCTACTTTCATACCTTCTCGAATAATTTCCTCTGTTCTCTCTATATCTTTTCTTCCTAAATTTTGTCCAACCATTACTGAAACGGCTACGGTAAGACCCATCAATAGAATGAATGTATAGTTAAATAATTGTCCTCCTATGCCGAAGGCTGCAATACCTTCCTTATTTCCTACTTCACTGACGATGCGAAACATGATCATCCCTGTGATCGGTCGTGAGACTTGCTGAAGACAAGACCATAGACCAATTCGTAGTATTCTCAAGGAATCTGCAAACCGTATTCTCCCATGATTAAGGTAGTCTATAAATTGCCCATGGTGAACCTTGCTCAGGTATACGTAGAATATTGCGAGCATAGCAAAAACATTTGAGATCACCGTTGCCATTGCTGCACCCTTTACGCCATACCCCAATTTAAACACGAAAATTGGATCTAGTATTGCATTAAGTATATTCGCCATGCCAAAGATATATAACGGTGTTCTTGTATCCCCCAAGGCCTGTAATATACTGCGAATTGTATTATTAACAAATACAAAAACTGTTCCAATAAAAATAATACGCAAATAAGCTGATGCACTATCAAGAACGCTGGTTTCTGGATTGAACATTCCTTGCAGCATCTCATAAGTATACCAACTGCAGATAAGACCAATTGCAGTGCCTAATATGCCTGCTAATAGAATAGACTGGCTGCCAATTCTCTTTATTTCATCTTCGTTATCCTCTCCAAAAGCTCTTGCTACAATGGCTACTGTTCCTGATGCTACTAGTGCACTCATAACAAAGACAACACTTACAGCGGAGTTACTAATAGAAGCACCTGCGCTCTCACTTGTACCTATCATAGATATGAATTTCATATCTACAGTACTCAAGAGGGACTGAAGCAGCATGCCAATAATTACAGGCCAGGAAAGGTTCCAGATACCTTTAAGCTCCTTATTCAACTTAACTTTCACTATAATCCCTACCCCATCTTTTATATTTTAGAATCACCCTTTAAATACATTTTCGTTACCAAGCAGATACACATCAGCCATAATAACACTATATATCCTCATAAAAATTCTTTTGGACATCTCATTCTATTATAGCATTTTATAAAAAAGTTTTTCTATTTTCTAAGTGATTATAGATGTATCTAATGATTAGTCATGCACTTATAAGGGTAATCTATAATTAATCTATTAAGCTAGTATAAAGGAGGCTATTCTATGAGAATTACAATTCAGTACTGTACGGGCTGAGGTTACCTTCCAAAGGCCATGGGTTTGGCTGAAAACTTGCTTCATATCCATAAGAACAGCATCGCATCCTTGAATATCATTCCTTCTTCTGGAGGTGTTTTTGAGGTAATGGTAGATGATAATCTTGTCTTTTCAAAGAAAGATTTAGGCCGTTTTCCTGAGGAAAATGAAGTAGAAAGTAAAATAAAGAAGTAGTCTTGGCTATAGCCAAGACTACTTCTTTATTTTAAAGTCCCTTTTTTCCAATATAGGAAGCTAAATCAATTACTCGATTTGAGTAACCCCATTCATTATCATACCAAGCAACGATCTTTAGCATATTCTCTCCAACCATCATGGTTGATGGTGCATCAATGATTGATGATCTGTGATCCTTCTTAAAGTCAATGGAAACCAATGGAGCTTCACAATAACCTAGTATTCCTCGTAGAGAACCTTCGGAAGCTTCTTTTAATTTTTCATTGACTTCTTTTGCTGTGGTATTCTTCTCAAGTTCCACCACCAAATCCACAACTGATACTACAGGTATTGGAACTCTCATTGCCATGCCATTCAATTTTCCATTCAATTCAGGGATCACCAAGCCAATAGCCTTGGCAGCTCCTGTCGAAGTAGGAATAATGGACTCTGCTGCTGTCCGTGCTCTTCTAAGGTCGCTATGAGGCAGATCTAGTATTCTCTGGTCATTGGTATAAGCATGAACTGTCGTCATAAGACCTCTTAGAATGTTATAGTTTTCATGAATAACCTTAGCCGCTGGTGCTAAACAGTTTGTTGTACAAGATGCGTTAGATACAATATGATGAATATCTGCGTCATATTTTGTATGGTTTACACCCATAACGATGGTGATGTCCTCATTCTTTCCAGGGGCAGAAATGATTACCTTCTTGGCCCCACCTTCTAGATGTTTCGAGGCCCTTTCTTTGTCTGTAAATATCCCCGTAGATTCCACAACAATATCGACACCCAGCTCTTTCCATGGAATCTGTGCAGGGTCCCTATATGCTGTGAAAGCGATTTCTTTATCTCCTATGATAATAGATTGTTCTGTAGCTTTTACCTCTTGTGGTAAAATCCCATACAGAGAATCATATTTAAAAATATGAGCATGTTCTTTTGGTCCGCTCGTACTATTAATTGCTACGATTTCAATGTCTTCTTCCTTCTCTAACCAGGCTTTTAATACGTTTTTTCCTATTCTACCAAAACCATTGATACCAACTTTAATTGACATATTAAATCCCCTTTCTGCTATTAATATATGACTATACATATAATATGTATCATTTTGTATATCACATTGTTTATTGTGATATACTGCATACCTATATTAACACAATTGTACTATATTGTATATACCATTATAATTCTTTTAATTATTCTTAATATATTTGTCGAAACATGATTTATTGCACTTGCCGCCTCTGATTCAAATGAATTTTCCTCAAAAACGAGTTATCTTCAGTTCTTCCAAACCTATCTATCTTTCTTTGACAACTTTTTTCATGTAGATTCATCAAATATTTTCACCTGCTATTTTTATGTACATAATTTGTCGCATGTTTTAGAAATAAAAATCGCCATAGATTTCATTTCTGTTTAAATTATTGTAGATTTTTGTTTATTAACTTGTCCTAATTTTATGTAACCTTCTCAAAGAGGATTTTAAAAAAAGACAAAAAAAACAAAAGAAAATTGAGGTAGTCCATCGTCACATTTCATGGATTATCCCAATTTTCCCTATATAACTCCTCTTTATCTTTGATGCTTTTCTTTTAATGCGCTTCCATGTAGATAGTCAAACCTTTTTCCTTGATATGTATCCAATTCTTCCATAGATTCATCGATACGGTCCTTGATCTTCCACCAACTAGTGTTCCAATTGCAAAAGAGGCTGTTTTCTTCTGGAGCCCTACCAATTAAACGCTGTATCACCACATCAGGGTTCAAATATTCAAGAAACAAAATCACACGACGGACATATTCCTCTAATGTGATAATCTCAAACTCTCCCCCCTCATACATCCTGCCCATCACTGTATCACTCCGAATATATAGGGAGTGCAACTTGATTTGTTCAATACCCAGAGCAGAGAGAAATTTTGCATCTTCAATCACATCATCTTCATCATCCCAAGGTAAATTTAAGATCAAATGAACACAGGTTTCAAGTCCATGTTTTTTGATTCTTAAAACCGCATCAAGAAATTCTGCCAAGGAATGGCCTCGATTAATTTTTTTCAATGTATGATAATTTACGGTCTGTAATCCCAGCTCAATAGTAATCGTTAGGTTATAACGCTCCTTTAATGCTTGAAGATACACTAAGTAATCATCATGGATACAGTCTGGTCGGGTGGAAATGGCAATTTCAACCACATCCTCCCTAC
The DNA here is from genome assembly GCF_029240175.1 of Anaerosolibacter sp. GTDB lineage: Bacteria > Bacillota > Clostridia > Peptostreptococcales > Thermotaleaceae > Anaerosolibacter. The sequence continues at coordinate 169,465 of NZ_JARBTM010000005.1, read as the reverse complement.
ATGCCTGCACCATGTATTTTTTAAAAGCTTCTAGCGACAGATATGTGTTCGTATAGTTTTGAAAATATGCAATAAATTTCTGCGCCTTATATTTATCCCGAATATAGGTAATATTGGTTTCCAATTGTTCTGAAACCGGCATAAACTGGGACAGGGTTTCAAATCCAGCTCCCTCTTCTCCACAAAAAATACATCCTCCGCATCCCGCTGTTCCGTCTCTATTTGGGCATGTCACAGGCAGGTTTATTGGAATCTTATATACTTTTTCTCCATATCGATTCCTTAAGTATTGGGAGTATACCTTATATCTATCTATCTTATCCATTTACCTATCTCCTTGTTTTTAGAAATGCATCCCCAAAGGGATGCACTTCTATTATACAACTTTTTTCTTTAATTTAGCAGGCACTATATCAAAAATAACATCTTTATGCAAACGTTTTCCTAGGTTGCTTATTATACTGGTTCCCTCATGATCTCCACCGGCTTCTCCCATCACAATAATATCAATATTGTTTTTCTCTACTTGTTCCTTCAGGGTAGCTAATACATCATGGGAGCGCAGTACCGTCAAATTTGCCCCATAAGCTTTAGATTTTTCAAAAAGATACTCCAGCGCATCTCCTTCTTTTGATTTGCCTAGGAAATTCCAACCTTCTTGGGCCACATGAATTACAAACAGTTGACCTTCATAGGTATCTCTTAACTCTGCTCCTCTTCGTATCAGTCTTTCACAGGTTTTCTGCTGTGTAACGCATACCATCACATTCTTTACTGGCTTCATGTTGAGACTCCTTTCAAATGATAAGAGTAACCCATATATTTATTGTATACCCACTTCCAACCATTTATCACAATAATCTCGTTTCAAGTTTTATTATATCACAGAAACCCTTTAAAGATAAATCCATCTTTAAACACCTTAAGCCCCCATAAAGGGGGCTTAAATCATACAACTGAAGCCAATAAAAGCATTTCTTCATTGTCATTATAAATCCGGTCAAATTGTTGAATTGGTAATGGATTTCTCCCTCTTCCTACCTCTATGGTATACCCAGGTCTTCTATACTGTTGGATAAACCAGTCCTTATAGCCTGCATAGGACGCTATACCATAGGTTTCATCCAGGGGATAGCCACTGACTTGGGTAAATAGTTCGCCAATTCTTCTAGCAACAGGTGGTGCCATATTTTGAAAATTCCAGTAGATGATTTCCCCCTGACTATGATAGGCTAGGACTAGCCTAAAGTTGTGATTTCTTGTAAAATCCGCCACAGCCTTGGACTCTGGCTCTGACTCTGGATATGGGCCAGAATACCTTGTAGGGCCTGGACCCGTAATACCGTATTGGGCTTCTGCCTCTTTGGATCGCTCCCAAAGGGCATTATAGTTATGATTCAAGTCCACACCTCGAATATTTGCTTGCCATACCCGGGAGAAGTCTGTGCTGCCATTGTTCCATCTAATTAAATCGTTATAATATGGATTATCCGGCTGCAGACCATTTAACACAAGATCAACACCATCTGGATTAACCATCGGTATAATATAAATGGTACTTTGATCCCAAATATCCCTCACATCATAGCCTCGAATATTTCTCTCATCCACATAAGCCTTTGAAAAGTTCTCAATAAACTTCATCAATAAAGGCGTTGTAATCCACTCTAGTGCATGGTGGGAGCCATTATAAAAAACCTGATTTGGACCATTGCCAAGTTTAATATAATATAGGTTTTTTCCTAATACACTCCTGCCAGCAACACCCACTTCTAAAAATGGATATCGCGCCCTCAATCCTTGAATATCTCTCTCCATGATCTCATAGGTATATGCAATGTTGGTATCCACCACGTCTATTCCGAAAGGAATGATAATTTGCTGCCCTATCTGAAGATTATACGGATTAAGCCCAGGGTTAGCCGCCACAATTCTAGCTGTACTGGTATAAAACCTTCTGGCTAAAGCATACATAGTGTCCCCAGCCTGAATACTATATCTCATATATCCTAGCAGCATAGGCTCTAGCATTCGATAGGTGTTAGGTCCGATAATACCATCTGGTGTAAGTCCGTTGTCTCTTTGAAAAGCAATAACAGCCTGCTGGGTTTGAGGTCCAAAAATACCATCAATCTCACCAGGTTTGTATCCAATTTTTTGAAGGAGGGCTTGAATCTCCATGACATCGGTCCCTCTCATTCCAAGTCTTAAAACTCTCAATTATATCACCTCACATCCTCTGCTACTATCATTTTATCGTTGGAGGTATGGTTTGGTGTCTTTATTTTTCATTTACATTGATAGCAACTTTGGTTCCAATATATTTCAAAAAATATGTTATACTAACATTGTGAAAGTGATCAAGGAGGGTTATCATGAAACGATGCACAAAAGTCATTCAACTAACAGGATATTATTTCACCAAAGAGTACGAAAAAAAGAAAAAAAACAAAGTTAAGGTTCGGGAGCTGAAGGAAGATACCGTGGCCAAATTGTTTCTTGAAGGAGAAACAGAAATACTTGTTTATTTTTTTGAAACGGATCGTGAGGTTCTCATTACACCTGAAAGCACCCCGGAAGATATCAAAAGGTACTTAGGCGAAAAATTTCTACAAGAATAGCTAGTCATCGCTGACTAGCTATCTTTACGAAATCCGAAAAATAGTTTTTCAAATACTGTACTTTCTTTAGATATGGGGTACATATCTACATTGGTGATCTGCCAACCTTCATCCCCATGCAAATCTTTTTTAGCGAAAATAGACACCTCTATCAGTTCCTTCATCTCATTTCCCTCTATATGCTGCCGATATTCTGCAATTGCCCGTATCTGGCTGTACATGGTCTCATCTTCTTCCCTAAATACCATAGCAACATCCTGTATTTCTTTGATTTTAACATCAGAAACGATTTTATTCTCAAGAACAAATGCTTTGTTTTCCTCGTAATTTTCAAACAGATAGGGAATTCTGAAGTTCAAAGAAAATGCCAATCCATATCTACTCGGATCATAATTGTCATAGTGGAAGCTCTGCCATTTTTCAAATGTCCATTGTACATGCTGCAGCATCTCATCTTTGAGAACTTCTTCATCTACCTCATGATCATCCACTAGGTGCATACTAAGTACTTCTCCTGTAAAGGCATTGATAATCACTGCATATACCAACTGACTTTTTTCTTCTATATAGTGAAGTTCCCAAATTGGCTGATCTTCAGTGGCCTCATAGACTTCTTCTAACGCAAGTTTTACATCCCCTAAAGCCTTAAACTCAGAATGAGCTTCAGCAATTTTCTGGGCCTCATCCCGCCCAATCATTTCTCTTTGTTCATTTCCTGATGGTTTGATTGCACCATCAAAATCTTCTTGAGGCTTTCTGCATCCAGCGGCTGTAAAAACAACAATCAATAGTATCATTAAACAAAGTAGTTTCTTCAAATCCTTCGCCCCTTGTCTTTAAAGTCTAATAACATTATATACTATATATTCTATTTCGCCATAGACCAATAAATACCTTCGTATGATAAAGCAAAAAGACCCCACAGTCTCTAAACCATGAGGTCTTTCAAATTTTATAATCTAACTACATTAGCAGCTTGTGGTCCCCGCTCTCCTTGAACAATTTCAAATTGAACTCTTTGTCCTTCATTCAAGCTTTTATACCCTTCACCTGTGATCGCCATATAATGTACGAAAACGTCAGGCTCTCCAGCCACTTCTATGAAGCCAAATCCTTTGTCATTGTTGAACCACTTTACTGTTCCTTCTTTCATTTTACAAATTCCTCCTAATGCGTCTTGCTAGACAGTAATTTAAAGTAATTGTTATATGCACTATTATTGCCCTTTCCATAGAAAATAAACCCATATCCATATTTTTTCTATCTAAATGATCATCCTGTTGCTCCTATTTGAAATTTTATTCAGATTTAAAGAAAGAATATTTCATGACCTACGGTAAATCACTACTTATTACAACGATTTATTTTTCTTTGCAGATGCAATCTATATAGAAATCTTTATTCTCAATCATGATTTTATGCCCTTTATAATCAAATTCGAAGTTTAAAAAATGGGATTGCAAGTCAATATTTCGCAGGAAATGTATTGTGGCTGTATGGTTATCTTCATGATCCCAAAACCTTATCAATACACCCTTTACCTTAGGCAGCTGCAGCCTTGATATAGGATTACCCTTGATATTTGGGAGAAACAGATTGATCACCCGATCATCGGTATCCATATAAAGATCTATATCTCCTAATAAAGTTGCCTATCGGCAATTTGTTTTCGCTAGGAAACCCTAGGTTTCCTTCGACGGCTGCAAGACAGCCTGAGCACCTTCCTGAAAACGGCAAAGGGGACTCCCCTCTGCACACCCCATATATAGGAAATTATTTGACCATAATTTTCTATATATTAAAAAAGGGCCATGTGGCCCTATTTTATGCAACTGTGTACTCTTTTAATTCCTCTGGTAAGTCATAAGGATTACAGCTTACGCTTAAAACAAAATCTATATCAAACCTCTGGGAAAGCGTTTCTATTTCCTTCAAAACACAAGACAGCTCCTCAATAGGGATGTTTCCGATTTTCATTAATCCGTCAATAAATATTGTTTGAATATCATGATCTTCTGATATGATGCCGCATAGAAAGCCTATAAATCCTATTTTATCATTGATTGGGTATTCATGTAGGCTAATGAATCGAACTTGATGCTTCAGATCATACATGTGGCGATTATCATCATCAATATACACTACATTTCCTTTCTCTCGAGCTGCCAAATCATTTGCCATTTCAATCATACGCTTTGTCTTGCCAGTACCTAGTCCTCCGGTAATTAACTTAACCATTTCGATCTCCCCCTTTGGAATTATTGAGTACTTAAAGAAATTTATATATTCATAATATTCTTTACAGTATTATTCTATAACTCAAAGGAAAATCCTTCTATAAATTATATTCTTTTGATAAAATAGCGACATTTTATTACATTTTTTGCTTTTATTTGCTTTCCTGTCCCTTTAGATACCGTCTACGCAATTGTCCACATGCAGCATTGATATCACTACCTAACTCTCTTCGAATGGTGGCCTCGACCCCATGTTTTTTTAAGACACCCTGGAACTTCCTTACACGATCCAGTTGAGCTGATTCATATTCTCTTTCATCCACCTTATTTAGAGGAATAAGATTTATATGGCTTAGAATTCCTTTCATACGCCTAGCCAATTCTAATGCATGGCTTTCAGAATCATTTACATCTCGAATCAAAGCATATTCAAAGGTAATCCTTCGACCAGTTTTATCGACATAATATTTACAAGCCTTTAACAGCTCTTCAATTGGATACTTTCTATTCACAGGCATCATGGTGCTTCTTAACGCATCGTTGGGAGCGTGGAGAGAAATTGCCAAGGTAATTTGCAATTTTCTATCCGCTAAGTCCATCATTTTTGGAACAATACCACAGGTAGATATGGTGATACTCCTCAATCCAATGTTTAGCCCTTCTGAATGATTGACTAAGGAAAGAAACTTTAGTATTTCATCGTAGTTGTCTAGGGGTTCTCCGCTGCCCATCAAAACCACATTGGAAACACGATCTCCAATATCTCTTTGAATAGAGATTACTTGATCCAATATTTCACCAGCTGTCAAGTTCCGAACTACACCTTCTAGGGTAGATGCACAAAAGGTACATCCCATTCTACAGCCCACCTGACAAGATACACAGACAGTATTTCCATGCTCGTATCTCATGAGCACACTTTCTATGATATTTCCATCTTCCAGTACAAACAAATACTTTCTTGTACCGTCTATTTTTGAAATAAGAACATTCTCCACCTTTAAATTCCCAATGTAAGCTTTTTCCTTGATCTTTACCCGCAATTCCTTTGAGAGATTGGTCATTTCATCAATGGTCATAACACCCTTATGAATCCACTGAAAAATCTGCTTACCTCGAAACTTTTTTTCACCTAGTCCTTCCAAAAAAGACTCTAGTTCTTTCAGACTATAGTTTTTCAAATCAACTTTTTCCATCTTCTTTACTCCTTGTCTATCCGTCTTTATCCTATTATTTCCGATATCATATGAATAAAAACCTTTGTTGTATAAACAAAAACCCTAGGAAAGACTCTTTCCCAAGGTTTTATTCTTGTTCCTCGTACTCTGCTTTTTTGTCTTTTATGGCCTCAAAAACCTCATCAAGAATGTATCTATGTTTTTGTAAAATTGTGGTCAATAGGTTTTCCATTCCATCTTGAGAGTCCATAAATCTAAAAGATACTTCCCAAACAGGGTTATATCCTTCTGATTCTTCAATGGTTAACACCATATCCTTCAAGGCATCCATATCATAATAATCCAGGATCGCGTCATACTCCCAATCGGCTACATCTCGATCCGTTGTGAGCTTCAGATACACTAGATCCTGTTCTTCTTTATGTATCAAATAAATACCCTCGACCAAATTGCCATGCTCTTGGATCGAATAACTTCCAACCTCATTAGAAAATACACCTGTCTCAGGATCTTTTTCCATTAACATCACTACTAATGTTTCCAATATGATTTCCTCCTAGGCCCTATTCCACATCAAAAAGAGACTCATATTCTTCTAATACTCTTTCGAATTCATCATCATCATCTACTACCACATACTCTTCTTTTCCATCCACCTCAACTACCTTATAAACATAGGCATCATCTTCGTCTCCAACAGGGGCTAAAAGGGCATACCGATTATCATCAAGTTCCACATAATCAACGACTTCAAATTCTACATCTTTGCCATCTTCATCTACGAAGGTTACTATTTTTTTCTCTTCCATGGTCATCCACCTCTCCTATTTCTGTATAATGATTATATCTATAAACTGTCCAGAGGTCTAGCAAATTATGAGGAAATTTTTTGAAAGATAAAGTTTGTTAGCCTATTCGTTACTTTTGCTCAAGGTACCCTCGGACATATTTTTTAATTTCGTATTTAAATAAACACCTGTGATGATAATGCCTGCGCTTAATAGTTTAATACCAGTAATCCTTTCATTTAGTATTAAGGCCGACAAAATGATAGAAAACACAGGAACCAGATTGATAAAAGCTGCTGTTTTGCTAGCTCCAATGGTTTTTATAGAGATTTGCTGTACCAAATAACCGATAACCGATGCAAAAATAGACATATATAGTACAGAAGTCCATCCCAGCCAGGTTACATTTGGAAGATATACCAGAGGTTGCTCCCATATGACAAAAGGAATCAGCAGGATCAAGCATACCAAAAAACTATAGGAGGTCAAAATTAAAGGAGAATAACGATCTATTATTCTACGACTAATGATGGAATATACTGCCCAACATAACACCGCTGTGAGCATTAGCAAATCTCCAACATTGAAAGATAAAGATGTAAACACCTTAATATCTCCGTTAGAAACCGTTAGGGCGATCCCTGAAAAGGCCAACATAATTGCACCAAACCGCTTTAGACTCAGATGTTCTTTCAAAAATACGGAAGCCAGTATGCTCGTGATTAATGGATTGGTGGCACCAATCATAGAAGAATTCATGGCTGAAGTATGCTGCAGGGCTATAAAGAACAAGACATGATAACCAAACATACCAATAAGTCCCAATGCCAGCATATAAGGCCAATCATTTTTCTGTAATCTCCAGCTTTTCTCTTCATATTTGATCATCACTACAAAGATGACCATGGTTGCAAATAGAAATCTAAAGAATGCCAGAGAAAACGGCGGAAATTCCCTTACGCCAATTTTCCCAGCAATGAATGCTCCTGCCCAGAATACTGTACACAACACCATCAGCATCTGAATCTTACGTTGATCTTTTTCCATACGCGTCCCCCTTTTGTTCTATATTATCTATCTCTATTTTATCTCATTATGTCAAAATAAAAAGCCCTAATATTTAGGGCCCCGTAATGATTAAGATCTGAAGTTGGTAAACTGCAGTTCTACACCAAAATCCTTTTCCTTTAGCAGTTGAATGACCGCTTGCAAATCATCTTTGTTCTTGCCTGTTACCCTTACCTGGTCATCCATAATCTGGGCCTGCACCTTAATCTTTGAAGTCTTGATTGCAGCCACCACATCTTTTCCCTTCTCCTTTGAAATTCCTCGTTGAATCTTTATCACTTGCTTTTCTAGTCCGCCAGAACCGGGCTCTATTTTTCCATAGTCTAACGACTTCAATGGTATGCTTCTTTTTACCATTTTTGACTGTAATATATCAATAATATTTTTAATCCTGAATTCATCTTCTGCAACAATTTTAATCTCATCTTTGTCTAGGTCAATATCTGCCTTGCTTCCTTTAAAATCATATCTTTGCGCCAGTTCTTTTTTCGCTTGATTCACTGCATTATCTACTTCCTGAAGATTGACTTCTGAAACAACATCAAATGAACAGTTACTTGCCATGAAATATCCTCCTTTGTTTCTCGATTATTTACACTTCTATTTTAATGAATTCTTGTCATAATTACAATTATTATCCTGATTTTTTTCCATAGTTATACAATGCTTCCTGGGTATAACCAGCAACACCATGGCTTTCCTCAAATTATTTCCCAAGAAATAGACTATTTAGAAAATTAAAAACTTTTGTTAGGTATTCTACTGAAAGCCTGCAAATAAGCCTTTATAGACTTCATGGATCACCTGTGCAGTGCTGTATGAAGTCCTCAGCTTATAGGATTACTTTCAAAATATCCAACAAAAGTTTCAAACGAAGAAATAATCGTTTTAATAATATTTATCGATATACTCATTTTCTAGTTCAACAATTCTCTTAAAGCATGTTTCTTGATTGACTTCCGTCCTAAACTCTAGCAGCAGTCGATCCCCAGTTTTTGTCCCTTCAGGTATCATCTGAATTGGTATAATCACGGTATAGTTTTTTTCTGTGATAACCGTTGCAGTTTCTCCATGAATTTCGTGGAGCCTAGCTACCATTGTATCCAACTCCTTCATATAGCTTTTATTCTATCGTAATTGATTTTCTCTATAAGATGGGCATTTAGACATAGAATAGTAAAATCTAAACATGAACTGCACCCATTTCACCATGAAGTGGTTACAAACCGATTGTATTCCTAAACATCTTCATATAGGTTCTGCTCACAGGAATCTGATCCTTGCAATTTTTCATTTGAACGATAAAAGTGTTATTAAACCAAATTTTTATTTCATCAATATTACTCAGGTTCACGATATAGGCCCTATGGGTTCTAAAAAATCTATCCGTAGGCAGCTTCGCTTCCAAATCTTTCAAGTTCATGTAGGCTATATAGTTCCCATGGACTGTATGAACTGTGCACTGTCTGCCATCCACTGAAATATAAAGTATTTCATCATAGTCAATGATTTTGATTTTTTCAGTGTCCCATACAGCCAGCTTATCTGTAAGCTTTAAGTTAACTGTCTGCTGCAGCATCTTTTCAATCTCATTTTCTACGAACACCTTTTCCGTTGTTTCCTTTTTTTCTGCCCATTTCATGATTCGTGCAATTGTACTAGCTATACGTTCCTCCTGAAAAGGCTTTAAAAGGTAATCTGCAGCATTTAATTCAAAAGCTTGTAAAGCGTACTGATCATAACCCGTAGCAAACACAATAAAGGGCGCTGGCTTTTGCTTTATGAGCTCCCGTGCTGTTTCTATGCCATCTCTATTGGTCATATGTATATCCAAAAAAATGATCTCTGGCTTTAGTTTTCTGGCTAATTCCAGTGCATCCTCCCCATCATAGGCTTCTCCTACAACTTCAATCTCAGGATATTTACTTAACAAGAACTTTAGCTCCCTCACTGCAGGTATCTCATCATCTACAATCATGGTACGCACTCTGTCATCCCCCTTATCATTGTTCACGCGGCGGTACGATAAAATTTACCTTTGTCCCTTTTCCTATTGCACTCTCTATCGAGAGTCCATAATTGACGCCATAGATCGTTTTAAGCCGTCGATCCACATTATAAATACCAATGCCGCAGTTATTGCAGCTCCCACTTAGAATTTTCTCAACCTTTTCTCCATCCATCCCCATACCATCATCCTCTATGGTAACGTGGGTTCCCATTTCGTGCTGATGAACGATGATCTTAACTGTACCCCCGCCTTTATGAGGAAGCAAACCATGCTTGACAGCATTTTCTACAATAGGCTGTATAATCAATGGGGGAAGTTTGCATCGAATATTTTGATCTATATCATACCTTACCTTGATTTTATGACTAAATCTCGCCTCTTCTATGGCTAAATACGATTGAACATTTTTGATTTCATCATAAAAGTCAATGAACCCATCAACCTTCTGCAAATTATTCCGAAAATAATTTCCCAAATCTATAAGTAGCTTTCTCGACATGGCAATGTCTATTCGGGTATATGAAATAATTGTATTTAAAGCATTGAATAAGAAGTGGGGATTTATTTGGGCTTGCAATGCTTTGAGTTCTGCCTTCTCTAATAGTCGAATTTTTTCATCAGCCTCACTGATTTCAATCTGCGTTGAAAATAGTTGTGCTAATCCCAGTGCAAGTTGGATATCTACATAGGTAATGCTGTTTTCTGTCTCCTTATACAAAACCAATGTCCCGATGATTTCTTCTTTCATCTTAAGGGGTACAGTGACAGCAGCCATGAGCTGGCAATTCCCGCTGCTGCAGCCTATTTCCTCTCTACTCTGAAGAACGCCATAGACCCCGGTATCAAGGACTCTTCTTGTACTACGATTCATAATATGATCCTTTGGTCTATGATGATCTATTCCCAGCCCAATATGAGCCTGTATAATATCGTCCTTTGTAATAGCCACAGCACAGATTTGCTCTACCATCTGATAGATAATTTCACCTGTCCGTTGCGCACTATCGAAGTCCAATCCGTGCTTCAAATAGGGTAATGTCTTATTGGCGATCTCTAAAGCCAACTGAGCAGATTTTGCACCGATTCGGTCCTGTTCCTGATAAATACTGTCTAAAATTGTAATAAATATAGCTACACCAAAGGAATTCACAGCAATCATAGGAAGTGCGATAATTTTTACCAAGGCCCAAGCTGCCTCAAAAGGCTTTGCAAGCAGAAGAATCATCGAAAACAATATTATTTGAGAACTTAGACCTACAATAAATCCATAGGTTCCCTTCTTTTTTTGCTTTAAGAAATGATGATTTAACATACCGCTAATGGTTCCTACCATCAAAGTGGTAATGACACTGGCAGGCGCTACATACCCGCCCATATAAAGGCGATATATTCCCACCACCATGCTCGTTCCAATTCCTACCTCAGCCCCCCCCAACAACCCTGCAGCTACTACCCCTGTAATGCTGCTGTTGGCAATGGCATTTTGGATAGGCAGACCAAAATAAGTGCCTATAATTCCGAATATTGAAAAAATTACCGTCAAAAAAAATTTATCTCTTACCGTCAGTTTGTTCTTCACCAATGTGAGCCTAAAAAGCTTCGTCTTCGATAGCAGAAAAGCGACCACCAGAATAACAGATATCTTATCTGTCAACGCCCCTATAATCTCGAAAATCCCCATGGCTCCCCCCCTCTCTCTAATTTCATTTTACCATATCCCTTTGCTTTTTTAATAAATAATTAAAATTCGTTATTCTATAAATAATATAAAGGATCACCAGAACGATCTGGTGATCCTTTATATTATTTGAGTAACTCTTCATTGATTGTGATTTCGTACTTATCCTTAAGCTGATTGGTATATTCACGGTACAATTGATTTTGTTTATTTCTTAGAAGATACTCCTGAATTTGTCCTTTTACTTCATCAAATGCAATGGTCTGAGGACCTTTTTTTTCCTCAACCTTGATGATATGGTATCCAAACTGCGTTTTTACTAGATCGCTCATCGCACCTGTTTCAAGAGCGAACGCTGCTTCTTCAAATTCAGGTACCATTTTTCCTCTTTCAAAGTGTCCCAAATCTCCCCCTTGTGCTCTTGAAGGACATTCTGAGTACTGGGCAGCCGCATCTTCAAAGGACTTACCGCCTTTGATTTCATCTAAAATCATTTTGGCCGTTGCTTCATCATTGGTTAGGATATGACGGGCACGCATGGATTCTTGTGCAACGAATTGCTCTGGATGCTGTTCGTAATATTCTCTTACTTCATCGTCAGAAACCGTTACACCCTTTAACAAATGATTAATGGCATATTGCTTAAGAAGGTTTTCCTTCATGGTTTCCACTTCTTTTAGAAAATCTTCGTTTTGATCTAATCCTCGCTCCTTGGCATCCAAGTACAACATTTCTTGGGTTACCATTTCGCTCAATAAATATTTTCTTCCCTCTGGTGTATTAAACTGCATCGCTTGATTTTTCGGAGCATGCTGCAGTGCAACATTTAAATCATCCTTGGTAATCTCTTTTTCGCCAACTGTGGCAATAATCTGTTTTGTCATGCCTAATCTCCTTTATGAATTATTTAACTACTCTATCATAGCACAATGATCTAAATTCGTCTAATTCGCTTTATTTCATCTGAAAGCCCCTGTTCCTTAAAAATTCCTTCATATGGGGTCTCGTTTCTGCCTGCATTTTTTGAGCCATCTGCTGGGTCCAAGAGTCATTTCTCTTTCCTCTGGTTCGCTCAACATAATAAGCACTGATTTTTTCATCATAGGCTTCGATTGCCGCTAAATCATTCTTCGTATCATATACTTCTTCCTTATAGATGACTTCTAATGATAATCTCGGCTTGCTTCCCGGGTCTTGGGCTGGATATCCTAAGCAAATGCCAAGTACGGGATATACAAATTCAGGGAGTTTTAACATCCTGCTGACCTCTTCTGGATTGTTTCTGATTCCCCCGATATAGACACCGCCCAAGCCAAGAGATTCAGCTGCTATCATGGCATTTTGCGCTGCTAAAGCTGCATCTGCCGTTGCCATAATAAAGGATTCCGTATATTCTCCTACCATCTCTGTTTTGTGGAGTGTACAGGCCATTTTCAAACGATTTAGATCTGCACAAAACACTAAAAATACCGGACACATTTCAATATAGGATTGTTCTCCGCACAATTTGGCCAGAAGCTTCTTCGTTTCTTGATCTTTGATGCCAATAATAGAATAAGCTTGCACAAAAGATGAACTAGAAGCCCACTGAGCGCATTCAACAATCTCTTTTAACAAAGATTCGTCAATCCCTTGCTCCGTAAACTTCCGGATAGATCGATGGGATTTTATCAATCGAATTACATCATTCATTTTCTCTCCTCCTTTTTCCTATGGATTCATTATAAACGATAGGAAAAAAAAGTTCAAAGGAGATGATGTATTCTTCTCTCATTTAGTGTTTCACGCCATGGGATTCTGCCATGATATCCTTATAGAACATGACCATGCAGCCAGCGGTTGTTCTCTCCGCCAGGGGTAATACACATCTGGTGGTTCGGTAATATCGCTGCTCATTTTCTCGGATTACCTTGAACTTTTTGTGAACCTTCATGGCTACCCTTGCATTAAATCGAATATATTCATTGATTGTATCAAACAATATGCTTCCTTTCTCCGCTCTAAATTCTTTTACATAACGGTAAGTTCTTCTTACAAAAGTTTCATATTGTTTGTGGTTGTCCAGCAGGCGAATATTAGCATGTTGAGGAATTGTCATGTCTTGAACAAGGTGTGTTGCAGCACCAAAATAAAACATGGCTTTATCAAACTCTCCAATACTCCAAAGCGTCAGAGCTTTTTCATAATACTCCTTCGCCGAATCAGCAGCATTTCCCCTGCCGTACAGACCTTTTTTCGTATGGGGATTATAGAAGTGGCCGCTGCTTTTAAAATCCTGATCTGCCCAATAAGCCCCATCATTGATGGGCATAATATGACTGCTAAAGAAGTTGTACGCTTCTTTGTATCCATCGTTCTTTAAGACCTCTAATGCTTGAACATTGATGTATTTATGCACCTTACATTGGGTTTTAATGACTGCCTTTTTGAATGGATTCAATACGATAAATGCCGCCTGAAGAAAATTACCATAGGTATTCTCTAAAATTTTCATATAATCACCCTTCATTGTTTTATTATTTTTAGTATCTCTCCTTCTTATGATAATACCCAAAAAACTCCTACACTAAAGTAGGAGTTTTTTGGGTATTATGTTGGACGCTTTATGTACTTATTGGAAATTTATTATTTTGTAACGTCTACATTTAATGCATTATTGAATCGGTTAAAATAGTTGAAAGTGCCAATCACACAAGCTATTTCAATCACTTCACCTTCATCAAAGTATGATCTTAATCGATTCCATAGGTCATCACTCACATTATTCGAATCTTTGGACATTACCTCGGCAAATTCTAAAGCTACCAGCTCTCTTTCCGTGAATAGCTCTGGGTTATCTTCCTTGTCTGCCATTGCATAAATCGCATCTTCTGATACACCGAACTGTTTTGCCAAAACAGTATGAGATGCCAGTCAGTATTCACATTGGTTTAATTGAGATACCCTTACTGCGACCATTTCCTTTAAACGAATATCCACGGTTCCAGTATTCAATACGGTTGTAAAGTGTCTGAAAGCTGTCTTTAATAACTCTGGCCTATGGGCTAACGTTCTAAACATATTGGGCACATTTCCCCGTTGTTTCAGAAAAGCCTCAAATATATCCTTGCTTTCCTGGTCAACTTCCTGTGGCGTCAACGGCTTAATTCTTGCCATAGAAAATCCCTCCTTACTCCTGATCTAATTGCTCTAGGCAATCTATCATATTTATATTATTGTCTTTTTCATCATCTCATACTGCTTATGAGCTGTCAAACCTATGATTTCCATATCTAGAGATGGAAATGTATTTATTTTAATTTTTTATCATTCTTCATAAGTATTATATATAAGGGAAATAATACCCTTTACGGAAAGGGGCAAATATATGTGCAGATCAGCGTATAGCTTATCTCTTTAAGCATTTATTTTTATTTTTTGAGTGTTCAAGCCTTGTTATCGTTTACAATGCCTGCTTTCATTCATTTACAATTCATAAGTAATTCAATATAATGGTATTGTTATAACATAAACATATAAGGGAGATGCATATTTTGGAGCTCAAGCGAATTCAACACGTTACTTATCGAGAAACGGAAGATATTTATAATCGATTGATCAAGCTGTCTGCCTATACCCAAAGATTTGATGAGGTTTACGCCTTTTATAAATATCTTGTTGCCGTATTAGATGAAGGATCACGATACTTCTATATCATGGATGATAAAAATACCATCGGTATTTGCTTTCTTAAGAATATTAACCGTACGGATAAAAAGTGTCAGATGGATGTTTATATATTTGATCATGAAAATATTGGAAAGGGTTATGGTGGCTTTGCTATCAGATCTATATTGTCCATCGCATTTGATGAAATGCGCCTCCACAGTGTGATTTCTTTTGTTCATTCTAATAATGAGCGATCTGTTCGTGCATTAACTTCAATTGGTTTCAAAGAGGCTGGCAGATTGAAAGAGAGTATATTTAGAAACAATCAATTCTACGATGAAATCTTGTTTCAGATCATGGAATCAGACTTTATTCACGAGGCCCATGGGGAATAGATTGAAAGTATTTATACTCGTATTTATTGCTTGCTCTCTCATTATTTTCGTTATTATTGAAGGGAAAATCCTCTATACAGCCACCTATGAAAAACCACTCTCTTCCGATGTGATCATCGTTTTGGGTGCCCATTTATGGGGAGATCAGCCAAGTCCTTTATTGAGATATCGCTTAGACCAAGCGATATCTCTCTATCGTCAAGGTTATGCAAAATCTATTATTGTCAGTGGTGCCCAAGGTGACGATGAACTCACAACAGAGGCCTATGCCATGGCCGTTTATTTGGGACGCCATAATATTCCCAAAGACATTATTTATCTTGAAGAGAATTCCTATAGCACTTATGAAAACATGAAGTACAGCAAAGAAATCATGGACCGAGAAGGTTTAGAGCGGGCTATCATTGTTACCAATACCTTTCACGTTTATAGAGCTTTAGAAATCGGAAAGCACTTTTCCATTCCAGTCAGCGGCGCCCCTGCAAAAATGCATCCTTCAGTTCTATTGAAACTTAAATATTATATCAGAGAATTTTTTGCAGTCGTCAAATTTTATTTGATGAAAAATTAAAACCAGCAAAATGCTGGTTTTTAACTTTTCATTTAATTGAGGATTCGATCCTCACACCACAGGTCAATACAGAAAATCGTAGGGGTTGCATATTATGCAATCCGCATATGATCTAGCCTATTTCTTCGGGTCGCATACTATGCGACCCCTACAACCTTGATCTCATTTTACTTTAATCTTTCATTTAGTTCTTTTCCTAAGGCTTCATAACCAGGTTTTCCTAAAAGGGCAAACATATTTCTCTTATATTCTTCCACGCCAGGCTGATCAAAAGGATTTACCCCTAGAAGATATCCACTCATACCACAGGCCTTTTCGAAGAAGTAAATTAGTTTCCCAAAATAGTACGGATTGGCTTCAGGCAATTCAATCACTAAATTGGGTACGCCTCCATCGGTATGGGCGAGCATTGTACCCTCAAAGGCATGGTGATTCACTTGGTTTAGGGTTTTTCCAGCTAGAAAATTCAACCCATCTAAGTTCTGATCATCTTCAGGGATCACGATATCCTCTTTTGGTGACCCGATGGTAAGTACCGTCTCAAAGATGTTTCTTCTTCCATCTTGAAGCAATTGCCCCATGGAATGAAGATCTGTAGAAAACTCCACCGATGCAGGGAAAATTCCCTTTCCATCCTTTCCTTCACTCTCTCCATATAGCTGCTTCCACCATTCTGCCACATAACGGAGAGAAGGCTCGTAGCTGGCCAGCACTTCTATTTCCTTGCCTTTCCTGTAAAGGACATTTCTTAGTACTGCATATTGATAGCACGGGTTTTCCATTAGATCCTCTTCAGCATATAGACGCTGAGCATCTTTTGCACCGTCCATCATCTGTTGGATATCAATCCCTGCTACGGCAATAGGCAATAGTCCTACAGCTGTAAGAATAGAATACCTGCCTCCCACATCGTCTGGAATAACAAAGGTCTCATACCCTTTTTCAGTGGCCAGCTGCCGCAACGCACCCTTTTTGGCATCCGTAACGGCGTAGATGCGCTCTGCTGCTTCACACTCTCCATACTTTTGCTCCAAATATGTTCTTAATAAACGGAAAGCTATGGCAGGCTCTGTGGTAGTTCCTGACTTAGAAATCACGCAAAGGCTGATTTCTTTATCCTTTATAATCTCCATCAGATGGTTGTAATATGTTCCGCTTAAGTTATGGCCTACAAAGTAAATTTCTGGTACTTTCCTTTTCCCCTTTGGCAATACATTGTGGAATGTGTGGCCTAAAAGTTCTATTGCTGCCTTCGCACCAGCATAGGACCCGCCAATCCCAACCACAATAAATACATCCGAATTCTTTTGGATTTTCAGTGCTGCTGTAAGAATTCTTATAAATTCTTCTTGATCATAATTTGTAGGATAATCCACCCATCCTAGAAAGTCATTTCCGGCACCAGTTTTATTATGTAAGTCATTGTGGCTCCATTTCACCACTTCCCCATAATAATTTATCTCATGGTCTTTTATACTGGCATTGTCATAGCGAAACTGAATCTCTTTCATCTATTGCTCCTCCTGTCTCTTATAAAATGTTTTCTCCAATAAAGGCAGCTCCAATGATACCAGCTTCATTGCCTAGTTGAGCTAAAACAATATCTCCATACTGAACTTCCTTACATAGTACCAGCTTCCGAACCGCTTCATCTACCTGTTGGATGAAATATTCGCCTGCCTTGGATACGCCCCCGCCAATAACCACCCTGTCAGGATCCAAACTGTTCATGATATTCACAATTCCGATAGACAGATATTTAATCATTCGGTTTACTGCCTCTATGCCTAAGGAATCTCCTGCTTTTGCTGCATCGAAGATAATCTTGGCATCTATGCCTTCCACATTGCCATTGGCCATCCTCACTATATTGGTATCCCCATAACCCTCTTCTATTCTTTTTTTTGTGTACCGAATTAATGCTGTTGCAGATGCCAGGGTTTCAAAGCAGCCATTAGCTCCACAGTTACAGTCATAAAAGTTCTCACCGATAATCATATGACCGAATTCAGAACCCGCACTATGACTGCCGCTATAAATTTTATGATTAATGATAATACCGCTGCCGATTCCCGTGCCAATGGTCAGGAAAACTGAGTTTTTGATTCCCTTGGTAGATCCTGCCACATACTCTGCCAACGCAGCCACAGTGGCATCATTTTCAACGTAAACGGGCTTTCCAAAATGACGGGAGATTTCTTCACCCAAGGGAATATTGTACCATGACAAATTGGTGCAATAGATTACTTTGCCAGTATGGGCTTCTGCAATACCTGGTACACCGATTCCGATGGACTTAATATCCTTAACACCAATGTTTACACAATCCATGGCATCCTCTATTTGCTCAATCATATCCCGAATGATGAGCTGAAAATCTCTTCCTGCATATGTAGGTCTTGAATTCTGATAATGTATTTTTCCATCTAAGTCTACAACACCTACTTTAATATTTGTGCCTCCTAAATCTACACCAATAAGCATAATGATTCCTCCTGCCCCTTCCTCAGTTTCCAAAATATTATCATTATTATATCATATGGTAACGTTTATGGACATATAGGTCAAAAACTGTCCCTATAGAAATTATTCTACCCATAAAACTTGAAAGAGCAGGAAATTTCCCGCCCTTCAATAACTACATGCCTCGCTTAGATAATTCAACTAGCACACATCCCAAGTAATATTGTAGATTGTTTTCCTTGCAAAAATCAATGATCTCTTCACTCTCAGCCCCTGGTTGAATGAAAATTTTTTTGATCCCTAGTGTGTCTGCCTCTTTGACAATATCCAATCCAGTGCGGGGATTGATACAGAGATCAATGACATCAATACTTTCTTTGATTTCCCCTAGTGATCGGTATACCTCGGGGCTCTGACTTCTCGGGTTTACTTGAAAAACATCATATTGATTGTTTATCAGCCTATTTTTGATAATATGGGCAAACTTCGAAGGGTTTAGCACATCTCCAACCACTGCCCATCGCTTTTCATTTAACATTTCTTGCCCTAGCATGAACACGCCTCCTTTTATATCTATAACAAATTATATTTAATAGCCTTTCTGCAAATCCACCACATTTAAGAGTTCTTCACCATTCATGTAACGTCTTAAATTCTCGAGGATCAATGCAAAACGTCTCTCATTTCTCATCTCTGAGATCCATGAATTATGGGGTGTAACAATGAGATTCTCATAGCCCCAGAAAGGATGATTCTCCGGTAACGGTTCTTCCTCAAATACATCTAAGGCAGCTCCTTTAATCTTTCCATTTTTAATATTTTTTAGGAACGCAGCCTCATCCACAATGCTTCCCCTCGATACATTGATGAAATAAACCTGGTCCTTCATCCACCCCAGGGTTTGTTCATTGATAAGATGGTGCGTTTGTTTGGTATATGGAATGGTTAGGATGACAACATCGCATTCTTTCAGCATTTCTTCCATCTCGTCCATAGGATAGCATCGAAGGAAAAATGGTGCAGGTTTTCCTGATGTATTTAGCCCTAAAATTCTCGTACCAAAGCCTTGGAGCCTTTTCGCTGCTTCTCCAGCAATGCTTCCAGTACCTATAAATCCTACAGTTTTTCCATAGAGTTCCAGTAGGTTGGTATCCATCACCCATTTTCTCTGCTGCTGTTGTCTATACAACCCGCTGCTATTTTTCAACAGTTCCAGGATTTTCATGACAATCCATTCGCCAATAGGGATACTATAGCCCCCTTTGTTATTTGTCAGGGTAATCTCTGCTTTTTGGATATAGCCAACGGGTGCTTGATCAATACCAATACTGGAAAGTTGAATCCATTTTAGACTTTCCATCCCTTGGATATCTAGGTGTGGAAACGGATTGTAACAAACGAGAATGTCTGCATCCTTCGTATGATCATCTAGTCTAACATTCTTTTCGTGAACATAGATCACTTCATAACCCAATTCTTGAACCCAAGCCATTTTTTCTTGGCCATAATCGTAGGTAAACAAAGCCTTCATTTCGTTTTCCCCCACTATTTTTGATTAATATTTTTAATCCTTTTTCTTTCTTTGAACGATTTTATCCACAGGAACCACTTTCCCATTGATGATGGTCACTGGCTTCACCTGAATGTTTAGCTCCTTCATCATCTTATACATGATGAACTTTTCTCGATCCTTTACGACATTCATGACTACACCCTCACGATGCATTCTGCCTGTTCGACCTGCTCGGTGGAGATAATCAATTTTATTCAAAGGCAGATCCATATTAAAAATATGGGTTACGTTTCTAAAGTCCATACCCCTGGTAAATAAATCTGTGGTAACCAATAGCTTAAGCTTTCCTTTTTGAAAAGATGCCAGTAAGTGCTGCCGATCCTGATTTTTTGTCCTGGTCTGAATCCCTCCAATTGAATACCCTTTTCTATGAAGATCCTTCACAAAACGATCTACGTTTTCATTTTTATTGATAAAGATCAGTGCTTTCGCAGGTTTAATGGTTTGTAGTAACTCTTCCAGGGTTTCTGTTTTTTTAGGTGCTTTGCTTACAATATATTGGTGCTCGATTTTACTAGGAATCGGTTGGGCTTCATCTAGATTGATGTATAGAGGTTCCTTCATTAACTGGTACAGAACCTTCTTCGCTGCATCTGACATTGTGGCCGAAAAGCTCAATAATTGTCTATCCCTTTGGGTGCTTTGAATCACTGCATTTACTTTTTCACCCAAGCCCTGCTCTAAAATTTGATCCACCTCATCTAAAGCAATGATTTTTACCTCATGCATTTTTATCTTTTTCAAGCCAATGATATGTACCAATCTTCCCGGTGTGGCAATCAATAAATGAGGTTTATCTTTTAATTTCTCTAGCTGTCGTTCAATATCCATTCCCTCGACAATGGATTGAATACGTATCTCTGTATCCTTGATCACAGCCTCTGCTTCCCGTTGAATCTGTAAGCTCAACTCACGGCTTGGTGCCAACACCAACACCTGTAACTCTCTTTTTTGGGGGTCAATTTTTTCAATCATAGGCAGCAAATAAGCCAAAGTTTTGCCAGTCCCTGTTTTTGCCTTCCCTATTACATCTTTTCCCTCTAAAATTGGCTGGATAGTTTTTTCCTGTATTTCACTTGGCTGCATGATATCAGTTTTTTCTAGATTTTCTATGATGAACCCTTTTAATGTATACTCTTTAAATGTTTTCACTGACATTCTCCTTTTCCGCTTTATAAATCTATTATACCCTATAAAGCTTTATACCATATCCAACATGTTTTTGCAAAGCTAACTTGGATCTCCTTCCTATTGCTTCTCAATACCTTTTCGATAAAAAGCTTCCATCTGATCGTCTGGTACAAAGAGTCCGCCAGTAGCCCATGCTATGTGAATTGCATTTTTCATAGGAATCCGTTCCAAGGCTGAATGATTCTCTTTAAAACGTTTAAACCCTAAAAGGGCAGCACCTGATGATGGCTCAATCTTAATTCCCTCCAAATCCTTCAAGCCAGCTAAGATAGGATATAGTTCTGAATCTCCTACGGTATAAACGCCATCGATCCACGGCCCAACGATCATGCTTACCAATGCTGAGGGCGAACCTACTGCAAGACCATCGGCCTCCGTCATATTATCTATTTGGAAATCCTGTACCTTCGCCTTTTCATGAAGCCCGGTCATCAAACCTAGCAGCATACAGGGTGAATGGGTGGGCTCAGCAAATATACAATACACATCTTCACCAAAAAGAATCTTTGCACCAAAGGCAACACCACCAGGCGCTCCGCCTACACCACAGGGTAAATAAAGTACCAAAGGATTCTCTTTATCGATTGTAACACCATTTTCCTCCAGTTGCTTTTTTACACGATAGGCTGCCACACTATAGCCTAAGAATAATTCCTTTGACTGTTCATCATCTACAAAATAACTCATGGGATCTTGATCCGATTGTTTTCTGCCTTCTTCCACTGCTTTACTGTAGTCAGAGGCGTATTCAATGACTTGAACGCCTTTTGTTCTTAAAAGATCCTTTTTCCAAGCTTTGGCATCAGCGGACATATGGACCGTTACACGAAATCCAATGGCTGCACTGATAATGCCAATGCTAAGTCCTAAATTTCCTGTGGACCCCACAGCGATTCCATACTGCTGAAAAAACCTTCTAAACCTTTCAGAGGCCATGATAGCATAATTATCTTCATGGGACAGCATCCCATGTTCCATAGCCAAGGTTTCAGCATGCTTTAGTACTTCATAAATTCCACCCCTGGCTTTAATAGAGCCTGCCACAGGCAGTTCATTGTCGCACTTTAAGAATAGTCTACCAGATATGCTCATACCATTTTCTTCTTCCAAGGATAATTTCATTTTAGGAATTTCTTTTAGGGGAGATTCAATAATCCCCTGGCTGCCCTCTGTCTCTGGAAAAAGGCTTTGAATCAATGGTGCAAACCTATGCCATCTTCTCTCTGCATCCATAATATCCTCTTCTGACAAAGGCAACACTGGTAAATGGCTACGTACTGTCTTCTTCTCACTGTTCATCCAGAAAATCGGTTCATATGCCATCAGTGAATTCAACAATGGAAATGATGACTGCCATTCTTTTAAGGTCTTGTTATTAATATATTCTTGTGTCATACCCATTTCATCCTCCCTATCATTCTTTGATATGCCCTTTGGCTTATCCGTTATTCTTTCCTTCCCATAGAAATAGATTGAAATCCTTCTCTACAGCAGAAAAGCCGCTCTTTTTAAATGTCCCTTGGGATCCAGTATTATGAACTGCCACCAATCCACTAATAAAATCAACACCCAATGCCTTACTATATTCTTTCCCTTGTTCCAACAACCTACTGGCAACTCCTTGTTTCTGATATGAAGGTATAACCGCAATTAAATCTACCCATATGCCTTTATAGTGCAAAGTTTGTACCTGTAGAAGGCTGATAAACCCTATCATTTCCCCATTGATCTCAGCAATAAAGATTTTATTTCTTTGATCCATGGCAATTTCGATAATTCTTTCTTCACTATAATGACAGTCTTGAAAAGTCAACTGGTCTACTTTCTTTAACTGTGCTGCATCCTCCAGTGAATTGTTGAACAGCCTGATTTTGAGTGTCATGATTTTTCATCTCCCTCGAAGGTGTATCTAAAAACTATAATCATTTATATATTTCCCTGATTTCCTGTAGATTCCTTCACAATATATAGTACTTTTTTCAATCATAATGAATATTGTAGTAGTATCAGAGCCAAAGTATTTGTGTTTTGTTCTATGCTTAAGCAGTATAAATTTTTATATGCGTAAAGTCGAGGTGATTAAATCATGGCTTATTCTGACAGAGAATTGCTGGCAAGAATGATTAAGTGTGAGGCCGGTGGCGAAGGTGATAATGGCATGAAGGCCGTTGCCACTGTCATCATGAATAGAGTTCGTGTTCCCTATGGCGAATACCATCGTATCGGCCAAGGGGATATTCGAAAAATAATGTATCAGAAAGGACAGTTCGATTGTATGCGTTCTGTTCTAGCAGGAAAGCCTAATCCACAAACCATCTGGGCAAATCCGCCAGAACAGATTCACTATGACATTGCCGATTGGGCCCTAGCTGGCAACAGACTGTTTACTGCAGGCAATTCCCTCTGGTATTTTAATCCTTTCAAGCCTACATGCATAACAACTTTCCCCAGAAATGGTTCTGGTACTTTCCAGGTACGTGTAGTGCAGCACTGCTTCTATAACCCAACAGAGCTATATGCTCAAACATAATAAATCTACTATTATATTTAAGGAGGATGATATATGTTTCGCCAAAATTATCCAAACTATTACTACCCTCAGATGCCCATGGGCCCTGTGATGCCTGGTATGCCCATGACACCAGGAATGCCTTTGCAAACAACTATGCCCAGTACACCAGGTACTACTGCAGTTCCCCCAGTTCCAATGCCAACGCCGGTCGTAGACACTACTATTCCACCTGACTTCGAAATGGAACCAGGTGCCCCAGTTATGGAAGATATTGGTTATACCCAAGGCTACCTTCGGACCCAAATCGGCAGATATGTGAAGATTGACTTCCTTATAGGTACAAATATGTTGATCGACAGAGAAGGTACCCTCATCGATGTAGGTATTAGCTATGTCATCATTAGAGAACCAGAAACCGATGATTTGGTATTGTGTGACATATACGCAATAAAGTTTGTAAGAATCTTTTATTAATTTCATATCCCCTTGTCCATCATGCACAGACTACTTTCGAGTGGAAAAAGTAGTCTGTTTCATCATGAACAAAAACATGAACATGCTTCATAATCAATTAATTAGAAAGGTGATGATTTACTTGTATTTTCCTCAATTTCCTCCATATATGTATAGAATGGCTCCGATACCATCCTATGTCAGAATCCTCCACGCTTCACCCGATGCCCCTGCTGTAGACGTATATGCAAACGGCAATCGCATTGCCCAGAATTTAACCTATAAAAACTTTACCCCTTATCTTCCATTGACACCAGGACGATATTCAGTTCTTGTTTATCCAGCAGGCACAAGAGAAACACCAGTGATTAATACCAGCCTAGATGTTATGCCTAATGCCAGCTATACCGTTGCTGCTGTAGGTATGCTGAAGGATATCAAGGCCCTAGTCGTTCCTGATACTGCATTGCCATTACCACCAAATCGTTCCCAAATCAAATTTGTCCACTTATCCCCCAATGCACCCATGGTTGATCTCACCACATCCGATGGGACTATTCTCTTTAGAAATATTGAGTTCAAGGAGATTAGCAACAATCTAACAATCACTTCAGGTCGATACACGATTCAAGCACGAATCGCAGGAACTACCCAGGTGGTTCTCACTGTTCCAAATGTAGTCGTTCAACCAGATAAATACTATACAATTTATGCGGTGGGATTGGTTGATCAAAATCCTCCTCTTCAAGTATTGATTGCCTTAGATAAAGCATCGTATTAAGAGAAGGTACTAATGAAGGGTTTGAGTATATATTTCATTTGAATGTTTGCATGTATTTTAAAATAAGGTTGAGGCTAAGGTTAAGGCTGTAAGGCGAACACTGTTTGCTAGTACGATTTTAACCTTAGCCTCAACCTTAACCTATATGATTGATTGTATCGCATCCTTTTTCTTTTACTCCCCTATACAAAAGTAAAGCATACCATTATAATAAAATAGATATTATATTATTTCTAGGAGGTCCTATCACTTGAAGCACATAAGAGGAATCTTTTTCACAGGGTTATTGGCATTAATACCGATTGTCGGTACCTTGAGTATCGTGGGATGGTTATTCAATCGAATTGATCTGATCTTCCGACAACCCCTTGAACAACTCATAGGCTTTCCTTTAGTGGGTGTTGGAATTATTCTCACCCTTCTCATCATATTCGCGACAGGAGTCATTTCAAGAAATTATCTTGGAAGAAAACTGATTCATATTGCAGAAGCAGTCCTAAGACGAATTCCTCTAGTAAGTACCGTTTTCGTGTCTATGAAACAATTGGTAGACCTCATATTCACTGATCAGAAAAGTGCCTTTAAATCTGCTGTTCTGATACAATATCCCACAAAGGGTATCTATGCCATTGGTTTTGTCACCTCCGATGCACCACAGGAAGCAAAAACAAAGGCAGATAGGAATCTTAAAAGCATATTTATCCCCACTACACCAAACCCTACATCTGGCATGCTGGTGATGATTCCAGAAGAGGATACAATGAAACTGGATATGACGGTGGAAGCAGCGATAAAAATGGTCGTTTCCGGCGGCATACTCATGCCCGAGCATCTGCCAACCGAAAACAAACCCGATGATGTCCGCTAACAGGCACCATAGGGTTTGTTTATTTTTTACCGAATACTTATTTTGTATTTTTCAAACCAAGTATTCACTTGAATCAAATATGCAAACAACTGAGGTCCATTCATTAATTGACCGAACCAAGGCTTATTAAACCCAATATCACTGGTGCCTAGGAGCTGGCTTAATTTAGCTTTATCCACAAATTGTAACAATGGCGCATTAGGATTTTCAATGATTCTTGTCAGTCGTTCTCTTACGGCTGCCAAATAGCCGGGGTTGTGGGTCTTTGGATAAGGGCTTTTCTTTCGCATAAGAACATCCTCAGGCAACATACCTTTTAATGCCCTTCTAAGAATCCCTTTTTCGCGATCATCGCAGTTTTTCATCTCCCAGGGTATGTTCCATACGTATTCCATCAATCTATGATCACAGAAAGGCACCCTAACCTCTAAGCCAGTTCCCATGCTCATACGGTCTTTACGCTCTAACAAGGTCGTCATAAACCAAAGCATATTCATATAGAACAGGGTGCGTCGTGCTGCATCTTCAGCTCTCTCCCCTGGTAAACAGGGCACTTCGTTCAAGGTTTCTTGATACCTGGCATTTAGATATTCCTTCGGTTGAATTCTATGATAAAATTCTGGTGAAAGCAGCGCCATTCGTTCTTCAAAATTTCTTACCCACGGGAAGGAATTATTCTTAAATGCTTCTGGACTATAGAACCACGGATAACCGCCAAACATTTCATCTGCACATTCTCCAGACAGGGCTACAGTAGCATCTTTTTTAATCTCCTTACAGAACAAATATAGTGAGGAATCAATATCTGCCATACCAGGCAGATCTCGAACATATAAAGATTCATCTAGAGCATCCACCAGCTGCTGGGTATCAACAAATTTATAATGATGTTGGGTCCCAAGGTATTCTGATACCTTTTTTACCCATGGTGCATCAGAATTGGGCTGAAATTCGTTGGCTTTAAAGTACTTTTCGTTGTCGGCGTAGTCTATGGAGTACGTATGAAGCTGGCCAGTTCTATCCCTTTTATAGGCTTCTGCAGCGATTGCTGATATAGCGCTGGAGTCAATTCCTCCTGATAAAAACGTACAGACCGGTACGTCTGCCACCAGTTGTCTCTCTACGGCATCAATCAGCAATTCTCTTATGGTTTCCACAGTGGTTTCCATATCATCCGTATGGGGTTTGCTCTCGAATTGCCAGTATCTCCTCAGGTGGGAGCCATCTCGATCATAAAGGAGACAGAAACCAGGTCTCACCTCAAAAATCCCTTTAAAAACGCCATGTCCAGGTGTCCGCGAAGGTCCCATGATAAAGACTTCAGATAAACCCTCATCATCTACCTCTGCTTTTATTTCATCATTC
Source organism: Anaerosolibacter sp. (assembly GCF_029240175.1). GTDB lineage: Bacteria > Bacillota > Clostridia > Peptostreptococcales > Thermotaleaceae > Anaerosolibacter. Next base: position 142,064 of record NZ_JARBTM010000005.1, on the reverse strand, counting down.
CCCAAAACAGCCTTTATCTCAGACCCAAAAACTATACCAGTTCTTGTTTCTGCATAAAAAAGGGGTTTTACGCCTAAGCGATCCCTGGCCATAAACAAGGTTTGATTCTTATCATCCCATATGCCAAAGGCAAAAATGCCATTAAAATACTCAACACATTCAGGTCCCCATTCCATATATGCTACCAGGAGTACCTCCGTATCTGAATTACTTTGAAACTGATATCCTTTGCTTTTTAAGGTATGTCGAAGATCCATAAAATTATAAAGCTCCCCATTATAAACGACCACATAGGTATTCCCATCTCGCTCCTTAATCATGGGCTGAGCGCCTCCCTCAGGATCCACCACGGAAAGCCTCCGATGCCCTAGTGCTGCATGGGAAGATAACCATAAACCTTTTGCGTCTGGTCCTCTGTCAGCTAAGGTAGCCGTCATCCTCTCCAGTACATCTTTATTTTGTTTTAGATCATGATTCCAATCGATCCATCCTGTAATACCACACATATTGCTGCCTCCTTAATTTTCAGTTGATAATTTTTTTATTTGATTTTGATTATTATTTTTATATGATATATTACTATTTGAGAAGGAGTTCTTGTGCCTGTACAATAAAAGAAGACCACAAAATTTAAATTTTGTGGTCTTCTTTTATTGTATTTATTTATGTTCTATTTGAAATACCTTGTCTAGTCTCGTCAACTGAAATACCTTTTTTACATTTCCTTGAACACCTGCTATTTTCAATGACCCTCCATTATCCATGCATTTCTTATATACACCCACTAAAACGCCTAACCCTGTACTATCAATAAATTCACAGTCATGAAAATTCATCACAAAATGTTTATTTCCAATATCAAGCATGCCATAAATCTCTTCCCGCAGCTTTCCCACTTCCTTCACGGAGAAGTTTTTTGGAATCATAATACTGATGGCATTCATATGCATATTTATGGTATTCTCCATACTATTCACCCCTAACAATAAATTTTCTAACGAGCTCATCTAGGGAGTTAGCCATAGAACTTGCCTCTTCCGCCGTTGCAGCCAAGGTTTCTACAGCTGCCGATTGTTCTTCTGTGGCAGCAGCCACTTCCTCTCCATTTGCGCTTGTTGCTTCCGTGATGGTAGCAACAGTATCAATTAATTTAATTACTTGATCTGATGTTGCTACCTCATCCTTCGTAATCTCAACAATTTCCTTGATATCTTTGACCATATCCTCCACGGCTCGAATGATACCAATAAAGGATTGATCCGTCTCGTTTACCACCTTCACACCATTTTCTACAGCATCCTTCCCATGATTCATAGACAGAACAGCTCTTTCTGTTTGGGCTACCATTTCTTCAATCATGACTGTGATTTCGTTGGCTCCTCTGTTAGATTCCTCTGACAGCTTCCTTACTTCTTCTGCTACTACAGCAAAGCCTCTGCCATGTTCACCTGCTCTGGCTGCTTCAATTGCAGCATTCAATGCTAACAAATTTGTCTGTTCAGCTATTTGATTAATTGTATTAATTATACCTCCAATTTTTAAAGATAAATCATTTAAAGCTCTTAAAATTTCGGCGGTATCATTGGTACTATGTTCGATGACTTCCATAGCAGCGACAGTTCCATTTACCTTGTTTCTTCCTTGTGCTGCAGTCTCCATCGTATGTTCAGCACTTTTATTGGCTCCAGTGGCTTTGTTTTGGGCAAGCTGCACCAAGCTGGATAATTGTACTAAGACCTTCGATACCTCTACCACTGAGTGATTCTGTTGATCCATATCCTTAGCTACTTCTTGTATACTGGAACCAATGGTTTGGGTTGTTGCATTTACCTGTTCTGAGGAAGCCGCCATCTCTTCAGAAGCAGCAGCCAATTCTTGGGCACCCGACCGCACTTGAGATACAATGTGAGACTGGTGCTCAATCATCTGATTAAAAGATGCGGCTAATTCTTGAATTTCATCCTTTGTATGGATTTGGGCGACCACTGTTAAATCACCTTCTCCTGCACGATTCATTAATCCTTGAAGCTTACGAATTGGAGCAATGATACCCAACTGTGCAAAGAAATATGCAAATATCATGGCAGCAAAAATTGAAACAACAGAAATGAGTATGGTATCGAATCTGATTTCCAAGGCGGTGGACATATAATCATCGTAGTTTGCGGTCACAGCTACCACCCAATTTCCCGCTGGTTCGAAACTCACAAACTTATAAACACCCTCGAAGGTATAAAAACCTGTTGCAGCCTCTCCAGCTTTCATTTTTTCGGCTAAAGCTTTCAATTCTTGATTATCTGTCTCAGAAATATTGAGCTTTAGAATATTATCCTCGTTTGGATGGGCAACCACAAGAGCATCTCTGTTAACCATGTACCCATAGCCGCTCTCTCCGATTTTTATTTCCCCCACATGCTTACTGATATTTTCAAATTTAATACTTCCAATTAGAACGCCGACTACCTTATTTTCGAGGAATAACGGTTCTGCTATGGCTACCACCAAATCTCCAGAAACCTTGGAGGTAATTACCTCACTCATGGCTGTAGTACCTTGAATTGCTTTCTTAACATAGTCTCGATCTGTCAAATCCATATCCATGTCTGGACTTTCATTAGAGAGAATAGCCCTTCCGTTGATATCTGCAACAATCAGAGTTTCAAGCAGGTCGCTATTGCCCTTGTATTCCTTATTAAGAAAATTATAGGCAGCTTGATTTATTGCTTCATCTTGTCCTGCTGCAGCCTGAATCACATCCTGATTATGACTTAAAATTTGAAGCACTTTTTTTACAGACTCAGTTGTTTGTATCACAGCTTTGCTCGTCTGACTGGTGGCTTCATGGAGCTGCTGCTCAATCGTCTCCTGCAAAGCATTTGAGGACATTTGATAGGATAAAAATCCTAAAACCCCCAATGGAATAGTAATTACAAGAAAAAAGCTCACTAACAACTTCGCCCTTAAACTAATCTTCATTATTCTGACCCCCATCCAATTATTATGATGAATCACACCTAGAAATTTGTACTATGTTTCTGACAGACAATATCTTTTTTCAATCATCAACGTATTGTTTTGAAACCATACATGATCAGCAAGGGCCTGGATTATAAACAACCCCCGCCCACTTTCATCAAAGATACGTTCCTCTGATAACTCGGTTGGTATATTGACTTCATTCTGATTATCCCCACAATCTTGAACCTCAAATAAAACCTTGTCACCCTGTAGGCAATAACGAAAAAAAATAGGCTTCGATGTATCCCTTTGATTTCCATGGATATATGCATTCGTAAATGCTTCCATTAATATTATCTTTATATCAAAGGAGTCGGTCTGCCAGTTCAAATCACTAATTGCAGCCTCTATGATCTGTTCAATATTGTTCAACCCGTGTACGCTAATTTCTCTTCTCATTTTTGTCACCCTTTAGGCCTGGTTCGATTTACAATTTTTTATTTGACTTAACTTATTCGACAATTTTTCGATTTTTCCTGTCTAAATATGCACATATTTGTAATTAAATTCTATTTTTCTCTTCTAGTAGCATTTCTCCTTTATAATTGTGGTTCATCGCAACTTTTTTTCCAATCTCATAGAAACAGAACAGGAAAAAGTTTTTTTATGGAGAATATCTACATGGATTTATATATTTCGATTTCCTAAATGTCTGATATTTTAAGGAGGTTGTCCATGATCAAAACAAACAGAAATAGATTAGTAATGCAGTCTGTTCAAGGTCAAATTTCTCATCCTGCTTCCGTCTATCCATATCGATTAATGCATGATGGGACTTCCCATACGCTGCCTGCCACTGGAGGTATTACTTATAATGTTCAAATCGGCGATACGGCTATGGGTTGGGTTGGAGATCACATTGAACCTGGGGTAACCATCAAAGCCAAGGACGAAAAAGCCAATGGTGCTCTAAATCTGCTGGCTTGTATCGGGAACGAGGCGAAGGTCGTTAGTGGTGATGCAAAGGGTGCAGAAGGTTTTGTCACGGGTATCCATGGTGGTGTCGAGCATGTGATGGTTTATTTTCATCAAAAAGTCTTAGAGAAGATGGCCATTGATGATCAGATCTTAATCAAAGCCTATGGACAAGGATTACAAATTCAACAGCTTCCTGAAATCATGATGATGAATCTTGATCCTGAATTGTTTGCACGAATGAATATTAAAATAGCTTCTGACGGTTGTTTAGAGGTTCCAGTGGTCACAGAGGTTCCCGCTTACCTCATGGGCTCTGGTATCGGTTCTCCCACTGCTGCAAAAGGTGATTATGACATTATGACCGCTGATCCAGACGCCAATAAAAAATATGAATTGGATCAACTCCGCTTTGGAGACCTTGTCCTTCTCAGAGATTGTGATAATACTTATGGGAGAGGATATTTAAAAGGAGCTGTAACCATAGGTGTAATCATACACAGCGATTGCATTAAAATGGGCCATGGCCCTGGCGTGACAACGATTATGACCTGTAAGACCAGCAAAATTCGAGGCATTAAGGATTCAAAAGCTAACATTGCCCATTATATGGAAATAAAATAAATACGATGAAGAAGATAAAAAGGAACGTATCTATGCTTTCATAGACGTTCCCTTTATTTTTGGCTATTGATGCAGCACTTGGATTCTATAGATATAATACTTTTCTTCCCTAATCATATGATCTGGCATCAGAGGCGAAGCCATACCCGTTGCGTAGACTTTACAATGGGATCGGACTTCCTTTATCTTTTCTAGATAACCTATAAACTTTTGAAGTTCTTCCTCAACCTCCTGATTAAAATACTGAAGTCCACCGTCCTCAAGACCGGTCCTTTCAAACATTTTAAACATTTCAAAAGCTTTCTTGAATAGATTATCAAAACGCTTCATAAACTTTTCTGCCTTATGAATGAGTTCGGTCTCAATAGGATCTAATGCAGCAGCGATTGAGCTGGCATGGCCTGAGGCATCGGGCAGCCATATTTTATGAAGTCGAATATTCTCTAAGGTCTTGTTAAATAAAATAGTTCCTTGAGTCATACAGAGAACGCGATGGTATTCCATGGCCTCATTAATCATATGATTGATAAAAGATGGGGGAAAACCCAGCTCGATATCGCATTGCATAAGCCTTGCCAGCAATCCCCTTTTAAATTGAATGAACTGCCCCAATGCCATCATATTTTTCGATATTAGGTTTGACAATACTGGAGGGGACAACTCTCCAGCCAAAGACTTTACTTCTTCATGAAGTCCGTTGAATAAATTCATAAAATAGGATGCTGTTTGTATCGTATCTACTTCTTTGGGTGATAGATTTGTATACTGAAATTCTCCATGATCCCTCATGATCCTCGTCCAAAATTCTATCTCTTTTTTTATGTCCAGCATATGATACCCCCTTATTTTTCCATTACTATACCATATGCGATATGTAGTGGTTAGGGTATTTGTACAAATTGAGAATTTAACGACAAAAAAACCTTGAATCTCTCAAGGTTTTTTTATAGGTTAAATCACTATTTATATATATTGCTGAACACCACTCAGGGCTTTTTTTGCATCCTCAACGATGCTTGAAATGATTTGACTACAGGTTTCTATGCTCTTAATCACTGTAAGGCTTTGCCCAGCTTGCACAAATCCCCACTCCACATCACCTTCAACAGGTGCTTTTCTGCTTGTTCCAACAACGATCTTTTCCAGTTCTCCTTCAGATACCCCTTCCTTTTCTAACGCCAAATACTTGTTGGTCATCTGATTCTGAATACCTCTGACAGCATGTCCATGTAAAGCACCCGTAACAACCGTATCGGTATCAGTGGCTTCAACGATCCTGGTTTTGGCGTTGATGTGGGCTGAACATTCTTCTGAAGCATAGAATCTTGTTCCCATCTGTACCCCTGCAGCACCCATAACCAAGGCTGCTGCCAGGCCTCTACCTTCTGCAATGCCGCCTGCTACAACCACAGGAATATTTACCTCGGGGATTACCTGGGTCATAAGGGCCATGGTGGTAAGCTTTCCTATATGTCCACCGGCCTCCATACCTTCAATAATAAGGGCGTCCGCGCCTTTGTCCGCCACTCTTTTTGCCAATTTCACATTAGGTATTACTGGTATAACTTTTACACCTGCATTATGTAGTTTTTCAAAGTATGGAACTGGATTACCCGCACCTAATGTGGCATAAGCTACCTTAGCTTCACATACCACATCCACGATTTCGTCACAATTATCAGCCATTAGCATGATATTGACCCCAAAGGGTTTATCTGTAATACTTCTGGTGACCTCTATTTGTTCCTTCAGCCATTGGGCAGATCTGCCACCGGCTGCTATCGTTCCTGCGCCACCAGCTGCAGACACAGCGCCTGCCAATTTTCCATCAGAAACCCATGCCATAGCCCCTTGAATAATAGGATACTGAATATTCAGTAGTTCCGTCAATTTTGTTTTCATCTTTCATCATCCTCATTTCTTTCAACTTGCTTTTTCCTATTGTCTATCATCTTCAACTTATACATCAATTATACATCTATGGCTTTAGGTTTAACAACAGCTTTTTTAAGCTACACCTTATTGATGAAACGAACCCATTCTACATTCCTATTTAAAATGGTGCTATTCGCATCGTAATTACTCCCGTCCATATTACTTATTCAAAGCTTTAAATGAACAATCGAACAATCATTGTAACAGTGATTCCTCATATATTTAACTTTTATTTATTTCTCTGATACTCCAGTACTATTTTTCCCAACATTGTCCAGAATTTGTCAATTTTTGTTGACTAATGTCACCAAACCTTGTATTCTAGTATTAACTCTATCTTTTTTTAATCAACTTTTTACATAAATATTACTTTAACAGCTTTAAGGTCCATATCCGGGGTTTTACCAACACCAATGGTATCACTTGACGGATCTGCCTTTCCCCTTATGGCGAATAACACATTATTCATTTTATGCGCTATTAGAAAGGAGCACAAACAAACATGTTCAAGCAAATCAAACTTAGCACCAAATTTATTGCTCTATTGGTTGTATTGATCCTTATTTCAGGTTCGGTAATCGGCTACCTATCTGCTCGAACCCAAACCGCTTTGATTAAGGAAAATCTTACCCTAACCACAAGGGAGTTTGCAATTAACCTCAGTGAGCAAATCGATTCTTTCTTGAAAGAAAACGTATCCCTTCTTGAGAGCATCTCTACCCTTAACGATGTACGTTTGTATAATTTCGAAGACCAAACCCATATTTTAGAAACCATTCATAAACGATATGCTAATTTTGCTGTTTTGTTTATAACGGATATATCTGGCCAACAGGTAGCCCGCTCTGATGGCAAAACACAGTTTGACAATATGTCAGACAGGGCATATTTTAAGGATGTCTTATCCCAGAAAAAAACCGTGATCAGTGATGTTTTGGTTTCAAAAACCACTGGCAAACCTGCGGTGGTCGTAGCTTCACCGATCTTTGATGCCACCGGCGAACTGATGGGTATTATAGGGGGCACCCTAGACCTGTCCATTATTGAAGAGCTGCGTAAGTCCATCGTCCTTGGTGAAACAGGCTATGCCTTCGTTACGGATTCCAAAGGGCAAATTCTTGCCCATGCAGACCCCGCACTGGTGGAAGAAAGAAAAGATGTCACCGATATTCCTATTGTTGCCAAGGCCCTTAACGGTGAAAGCGGAACGGAAGACTATATCTATAATGATAAAAAGGTCTTTGGCAGCTATACCTCTGTTCCTTCTGTGGGCTGGGTTGTTGCCGTGAGAGAATCTTATGAGGAAGCCTATGCCCCAGTGGGCGAGGCTCAAAAAGGCGTTGTTATGACAGTAGGGATTATCTTACTCATTGCGGCTGCAATCGGTTACGCCTTTACAAAGTTTACAACAAAACCGCTTTCTATTTTAAGCGAGGCAGCAAAGCAATTGGCCCAAGGAAATCTTGCTTATAATTTCCAAGTGAATACAAAGGATGAAATCGGCGAATTGGCTGTTTCCTTCTCAGAAATGAAGGATAACCTAAAAAGCTTGATTCAACATGTAACGCTGGCTTCTGATAATGTAAGCATTACTGCAAGCGGTGTATTGGCTTCATCCCAGCAGGCTGGTCAAGTAGCAACCCAGATTTCTGAAGCCATTAATGACTTGGCCTTGGGCAGTGATGATCAAGCGAAAAGTGTACAAACTGCATCTGTATCTATAAATAGTATTGTTCGATCCATCGACGAAATTGCTGTCAGTAGTTCGCGCTCCTATGAATCTGCTGCAAAAGCCGCTGATTTAGTAAAAGACGGCAGCCAGATTGTTGAAGATCAAGAAACAAAGATGGCACAAAGTACAAAGGCTGTTAACAATGTTTCTGACATTATCTTTACGTTAAATGATAAGGCCCTTCAAATTGGCCAGATTATAGAGGTTATTCAAGGTATCTCAGAACAAACAAACCTGTTGGCGTTAAATGCTGCTATCGAGGCTGCAAGAGCTGGCGAGCAGGGCAGAGGCTTTGCCGTTGTAGCTGACGAAGTTCGAAAGCTAGCGGAAGAATCCCAGAAATCTACGGGCAAGATTCAAGACATCATTAAGGATATTCAACATGCCACAAACATGGCTGTGGACACTGTGAAGTCTGCTACAGATACCATCGATGCCCAAAGTTCCTCAGTACAAAATACTTCAAAGATCTTCCAGCAAATTTTAGATGTGGTCTCCATGATTACCGGACAAGTCAAAGAAATCACCCAGGCAACAGGATTGGTAAAAGGTGAAGGTCAAAGCATCCTACAAGAGGTTGAGAGCATTTCCGCCGTATCTGAGGAGACTGCTGCCAGCACCGAAGAAGTCACTGCATCTACACAAGAGCAGACTGCTTCCATACTGTATATCGTTGAAGAAATCGAAAAATTAAACCAGCTGTCAGCAGAATTAAAACAAGCTACAAGCATCTTTAAATTATAAAAATAAACAGGCACACCCCCGTGTGCCTGTTTATTATTTCAGTACTTCCTTGATTACCCTTAAGGTATTCTTATAACATATTTTCTCGATTTCATCTTGAAGGAATCCATGACTTTCTAGTCCTTCCACCAGCTTATTCATCTCTCCCATATGCGGGATCTCCCAACCTGGACTAATACCATCAAAGTCAGTGCCTATGGATATAGTTTCGATTCCTCCAACATTTTTGATATGTTGAATATGACGGATCATATTGCTGACCCTGCTTATTGGGTCGTTACCAAGAAAGAGCTTTTCAAAATTGATTCCCATGACGCCCCCTCTATTTGCCAATCGGCGAATCATATCATCCGTAAGATTTCTCGTATGGTTCATTACACTTCTAGCATTGGAATGGGATGCAACAAAGGGTTTACTGCTCAGTCTGGCAACATCATAGAATCCTTTATCAGACAAATGGGAAACATCTATGATCATCCCTAATTCATTCATTTCTGCCACGAGTTCCTCCCCAAATTTCGTTAATCCCTTATTTTTACAATCTTCTAATGCATTTGGATAACCAATTTCATTGGGATAATTCCAAGTCAAGGTGATGAGCCGAACACCCAGTCTATATAAGTTCCTTAAATGATATAGTTCACCCTTTAATACGCCGCCCTCTTCGATGGTAAGAAAAGCTGAAATCTTACCTGTTTTGTCATTTGCCCATAGTTCTTCATAATTTCTTGCCAGGGCTATGGTTTCTTGATTTTTACTCAGCTCCACATAAAACTTATCCAACATCTCTAGGCAAGTTTCCATAGGGTCTTTTTTTTCATTCAAATCCACATAAAGGGCAAAAAACTGTGCCAATGAATTCCCATGCTTTAGTTTTTTTATATCTACCTGAAACTCGTTCTCCTCTAATGACAGCCTCGCCTTATCTTCCATTAATCTTAAAATTGTATCACAATGTAAGTCTATCACCCTCATCACGTTACCCTCCAAACTCCTATAGATTTAATCGTACTCATTCTGCTTTAGTTCCCCTTCGACGGCTGCTAGGCAGCCTGAGCACCCCTCTGACTACGGCATGGGAATACTTCCCCTGCACCCCTGATTTTTTATTTAATAGGAAAGAAGCACTTTCCTATTAAATAAAAAATCAAGCCTAGCAGATCCATGGCGCCAGGCTTGTTATCTAATTATTATCTACTTCTAGCGAATCTCATGAAGATTCAGGGAGTTCTCCCAAAGCTTTTCAAATTCATCTGCTGGTACTGGCGGACTGTAGAGGTATCCCTGAAGTTGATCACAATGGTTCTCCATCAAGAATTCCAGCTGTTCAGAAGTCTCTACCCCTTCCGCAACGACCTTCAGCCTCATGCTGTGAGCCATGGAAATCATAGCCAATACAATAGCCTTATCATCTTCGTCTTTCGTGATATCTCGTACAAAGGACTGATCTATTTTTAGCTTATCAATAGGGAACTTCTTCAATACACCCAGTGAAGAATAACCAGTACCAAAGTCATCAATGGAGAAGGTAAACCCTTTTCCCTTTAATCGCTGTAGCAGACGAAGGGTATGCTCTGGATTCTTCATGGCACAGCTTTCAGTAATTTCTAACTCTATGTATTTTGGATCTATTTCAGCAGCTTCAGCTACTGATATGATTTGTTCCGCTAAGTTTCCATTTTGAAATTGTCGAGGAGATAGATTGACTGAAACATAAATATCCTGTCCCTTTTCATCCTGCCATTTTCTAACTTGACAGCACGCTTGCTGGAGTACCCACTCTCCAAGGGGCTCAATAAGTCCTGTCTCTTCTGCCAAAGGGATAAAATCACCCGGTGAAATCCGCCCTCTTTGGGGATGATTCCATCTTACCAACGCCTCTGCCCCTGTAATTTTACCACTTTTGATATCCACCTTGGGCTGATAATATAGTGTTAACTCGTTCCTTTCTATGGCTTTTCTCAAATCATTTTCCATGGTTAATCGAGCGATGGCCTTATCATTCATGGCGGGGGTATACAATTGATAATTATTTCTTCCTAGTTCTTTCGCTCTGTACATAGCCGTATCTGCATTTTTCACTAGGGTATCTAGATCCTGACCATCGCCAGGATACATGCTAACACCAATACTACCAGTGATATGCAGTTCATGCCCATGAATGGACAAAGGACACGCCAATGCTTCAAACAGTCTATGTATTATTTTTGTCACATTCTGAACATCTTCTATCTCTTCCAGGATGAACATGAATTCATCGCCGCCTAAACGAGATAAAGTATCACCTTCCCCAATGCAACGGCTTAGTCGATCCGCCACAGTCTGTATCACCATATCTCCAACAGCATGACCCAGTGTATCATTAATACGTTTAAATCGATCCACATCCAACACCATGACTGCGAGCATATGCTTATGATGCTGGGCATGGGTTATGGCAAGGTTCAAACGATCTCCAAACAAGAACCTATTCGGTAAACCTGTCAAAGCATCAAAATATGCAAGATGCTTAATATGCTCCTCTTTTCGTATATTCTCAGTAATATCATTAAATACAGATATGTAATGGGTGGTTTCTCCATGATCATTCTTAATGGCTGATATGGTCAACCATTCAGGGTAGGTTTCTCCATTCTTCCTTCTGTTCCATATCTCTCCCTGCCATGTACCTGTGTTTATTAAAGCATCCCACATATCTTTATAGAACAATTGATTATGCCGTTCTGATTTTAATAGTCGGGGATTCCTCCCGATTGCTTCTTCCGATGTATAACCTGTTATAGCAGTAAATGCTGGATTCACCAATTGTATCATCCCCTCGGTATCTGTAACCACAATACCTTCAATGGTATTTTCAAATACCTTCTGGGCCATCCGCAAGCGCTCACTGTTTTCTTTTCTCTCGGTAATATCCATAGCTGATCCAATGATGGCTGGTTTGCCTTCGAACACTATATGGGTACCCAATACCTCTATTTCAATGATGGTAAGGTCTTTTTTTACACCACGAAATTCGTACCTGAGACTTTTTGCTTCTCCCATTAATCTTTTGTTCACATTCCCGGTCACTAGTGCTTGATCATTTTCATATATTAAGTCCATAATCTTCTTATGCACCAATTCATCTTGCCCATATCCGAACATCTCAGCAAATTTTGGGTTTACATAGGTAAAAACCCCATCTTGAATTAGATATATACCCACCATGGACTCTTCAAGGATGCATTGATATCGCCCATCATCATATTTAAAAAAACCATCATTCTTTCCCTTACCAACATCTGCTATTTCAGAAATCATATATAGCTCCTTTTCATGGATCATATCGGGTCTGCCTCCCCCAATAAAACCTTAGGTTCCTCACATTATACATATATATCCATTCGACATTTTTCTCATTTTTTCCTTCAAAAAAATTTATGAATACATAAAATTTCTTTTATAAAAGGAGCTATTGTATGTAACATTAGCTCCTCTCCTTCATATTTCATTTATTTTATTTCGCCTCGAAAAGCAAAGGACTGTCCATCAATGGCCCGAGATACAGCCAATATCCCATCCAAATGATCATACTCATGCTGGAGTAATTCAGATAAGTCACCTATTAACGTCATTGACTGCTCATTCCAATGTACATCCCTATAGTCAATCCTGCACTTTTTATAACGCATTACCTTCACGAGTAAATTAGGAAAGCACATACAATCATCCCAAACTTCCATCATATCATCCTCTTCGAAAACAAGTCGTGGATTGATGAAAGGGACTGGTTCTCCAATATTCATATATAATACTCTAATCTTCTCACCAATTTGAGGCGCAGCAATTGCTCGCCCAACACCATATTGTCTTCGAAATTCCATCATCGTATCATGAAGGTCTTGAATTACACCCCGTACATAATCTATCTCGTCAAAGGAAACCTCCCTAGAAGTTTCATATAACCCTTTATTCCCTAGCTGCAGAATCTCTCTTATGGCCATGATCTCATCCCTCCTATGCAGATGTCTTTTATACGTTTTATTTTATCAGAACAACAAATACATTACAATAAACAACCTGGGCTAGTTGTTAAGCAGCCCAGGTTATAATGATTATTTAATTCACTTTTTCAACCTTTATACCTGTATCATGGTCATTAAGGTTCTGTTTTTCCAATGTGGCATCATTTACTCTTTCAATGGATACTGCTAAAGTCTCATGCATGATATATTCTCGGTGAATCTCGACAGCATTGGCAATCTCGTCATCTCCATCAAAATAGATGCGGATATTGTCCATCATTTCATAGTCGTTATTTTTTCTCATCTGTTGTACTTTGGAGATAAGCTCTCTGGCATAACCTTCATCCACCAATTCTTTTGTAAGGGTAGTATCTAGGATCACAAAAAGGTTATTCGCCATTTCAACGGTAAAGCCTTCTTTAGCGGCGATACTCGTCAATACATAATCCTTCACAATTTCAGTGGATTCACCTTCTAAGTCCACAAAAATGCTTTCTCCAGCCTCCAGCTTCGGTACGACTGCTGATGCATCTAAGGTAGCCAAAGCAGGACCCAATGCCTTGATTTTCGATCCAAGAATAGAACCAGCCACCTTGAAATTCGGCTTTAGGCTGAAATTCATAAATGTGCTTAAATCCTTTTCAAAGACAACCTCTTTTACATTTAACTCTTCTTCCATCAGTGGAATCAAGTCAGAAATCAATGCTTCATATTTACCGTCAATCAATACTTTTTGGATTGGCTGACGCACTTTTATCTTTTCCTTTGCCCTTGCAGCTCTGCCCAATCCAACGAGATCCCTGATTAAATCCATTCTTTCTTCAACTTCTAAGTCAATTAAGGATACATCTGCCACTGGATAGTCTGCTAAATGAACCGATAACTCATCTGTAAGATTTGCATAGATCTCATCGGCAAGGAATGGTGCAAATGGTGCCATGAGCTTCGCTACCCCAATAAGCACCTCATAGGTTGTATTGTATACTGCCTTTTTATCTTCCGTTAACTCTGTCTCCCAGAAACGACGTCTTGCACGACGGATATACCAGTTGGATAAATCCTCATTCACAAAATCTTGAATCTTTCTCACAGCCTTCGTCAAGTCAAAGATCGCCATTTCACTTGCCACTTCTTTTGCAAGGCTGTTGAACTTTGAAATAATCCAACGATCTAATTCAGGACGTTCCTTAGGTGCCACGTAAAAGTCCTTCGGATCGATTTCATCGGTATTTGCATATAAGGTAAAGAATGTATATACATTCTGAAGTGTTCCAAAGAACTTGCTCTGTACTTCTTTTAGTCCCTCAATGTCAAATTTCGTCGGCGTCCAGGCTGGAGACACATACAGTAGATACCATCTTAAGGCATCGGCGCCGTATTTATCAAACATTTCAAATGGATCAACGGTATTTCCTTTGGATTTGGACATTTTTCGCCCATCCTTATCCAAGATCAAATCATTTACTAGTACGTTTTTATAAGGAGATACCCCCATGACAAAGGTTGAGATCGCGATCAATGAGTAGAACCAACCCCTGGTCTGGTCAATACCCTCACAGATATAATCTGCAGGGAATAATTCTCCAAAGTTGTCCTTGTTCTCAAATGGATAGTGGTGCTGGGCAAAAGGCATGGAACCACTGTCAAACCAGCAGTCGATAACTTCTACTACTCGGGTCATGGTACCTTCACATTTGTCGCACTTTAAGTGGATATCATCCACATATGGTCTGTGAAGCTCCACACTTTCATCAATTTTTTCTACAGCCTGTTCAATCAATTCTTGCCTTGAACCTACTGAGGTGATATGTCCACATCCACATCTCCAGATATTTAAAGGCGTACCCCAGTATCTGCTTCGGGACAATGCCCAGTCATTTAAATTTTCTAACCAGTTTCCAAAACGCTTTTCTCCTACATAATCTGGATACCAATTCACAGAATTATTGTTTTCTATAAGCTTATCCTTCAACTTGGTCATTTCGATATACCAGCTTGGCTTCGCATAATACAGCAGTGGTGTGGAACAACGCCAGCAGTGAGGATAGTTATGATCTACCTTCTCCTTCTTGAACAGCTTTCCTTCCCCATGGAGCCACTTGATGATGTCTACATCACAATCCATGACGAACTTACCTTCCCATGGCGTGGTTGTATATTTTCCTTCTTCATTTACAGGCTGTAATACTGGCAGATCGTATTTTCTTCCTACTTGATAGTCATCTTCACCAAAAGCTGGTGCAATATGGACGATTCCAGTACCATCATCGGTGGTTACGTAGTCTGCTACCGTCACAAAGAAAGCTTTCTTTTCAGCCTTCACAAATGGCATCAACTGCTCGTATTCTATATATTCTAAGTCCTTACCCTTCATTTCTTCCAGAACTTCAAACTCTTCTCCTAGTACACGTTTGGATAAGGTTTTTTCAACAATATATACTTTTTCATTCATCCTTGCCTTGATATAGGTTTCTTCTGGATGTACTGCCAGTGCTACGTTAGACGCCAATGTCCAGGGAGTAGTCGTCCATACTAGGAAATACTCATCAGCATCTTTTCGCTTGAAAGCAGCAATGACTGTATTAGACTTGATTTCCTTGTAACCTTGGGATACCTCGTGGGATGCAAGCCCTGTACCGCAGCGCGGACAATATGGAAGAATCTTATGGCCTTCATAGATATATCCTTCCTTGAAAAACTTGTCAAGAATCCACCATACGGATTCAATATAGTTATTGTCCAATGTGATGTATGGATTATCTAAGTCGATGGCATAACCCATTCTCTTTGTCATTTCTCTCCATTGCTTCTCGTAGGTAAATACAGACTCTCTACATTTCTCGTTGAACTTATCAATTCCGTAGGCTTCAATCTCCTGTTTGCTGGATAGTTTTAGCTGCTTTTCCACTTCTATTTCCACTGGTAATCCATGGGTATCCCAACCCGCTTTTCTCTTTACCTGATGGCCTGTCATCGTTTTATAACGACATACGGAGTCCTTCAAGGTTCTTGAGATAACATGGTGAATACCAGGTCTTCCATTGGCCGTAGGCGGCCCCTCATAAAATACAAAGGATTCTGCATTTTCACGGTTATCAATACTCTTTTTTAGGACATCGTTTTGATCCCAAAGTTCTGCAACCATGGCTTCTCGTTTTGCAACGGGTGCTTCTGAAAGTGGCTTAAACTTTTTCATCGCCATTATTCTCCTCTCACAAAGTTTTTCAAAAATGATAAAGTCCCTAAGTCATTGAGACTTAGGGACGAATTAACCGCGGTACCACCCTGTTTACGAGGTATAGACTACACCTCATCACTTCATGCATGATAACGCATGCCTGCGGAATATCCTACTATGATTTCAGACATCCAGCTCCAAGGTGATCTTCGTAAAAAGCTTCCATCATAATCTCTCACTAAATGATTATTTCTCTGTAAACTTCTTCTTTTTACTACTGTCCTTTTCTTCGCCATTATTCAACTTTATTTTACTATCATTCTATACTCTTACCATTTCACCTGTCAAGGTAAATATTGAAAATTCTACTATTCATCGAATTATTATACTATAATCTCATTTAAAATTCAATATCCTTTGCCATGGTCCACATACCTACATCCTGGAAGCCTAATGCTCTGTAAATACTACCCGCCCTAGGATTATCATAAAACAGACAAATTTCCTTTCCTTCCTTCAGCAGTTCCTTACACAGTTTTGCCATACATGCAGATGCTAAACCGTTATTCCTATATGCAGGATCTGTTGCAACACCTACAATCATGGCGGATCTACTGTTTTCTGCTGCTGACCTTGCAGTAGCTACAACTTTAGAGCCCTCTTTAATCAAATACAGTCTAGCACCACCCTTTTCTATTTCTCGTTTTATTCCATCAACAGCGGTTTGTGACATGCCGCCAAATTCTTCAATAGTATTTAAAAGTTGAGCCACATCGTCTACATCCTTCACACTACCTTTCATTGCTTCCCTAGTAGATTCACGAAACCGTTCATTTACACAATTTCTCAGACCAACATAGTACTGAAGCTTTACCGATTGAGGGCGCATCGTAGCCGACTGTATGAATCTTTCTATGGTGGATGCTTTACCCGATATACACTCAACCTTGCCATGGTTCTTCAACACATCTTCAAAGCCCTTTACATCAAACTCATTTTCCTTCGAGTAAAGAATGAAGAAATCATTATATCTTAAAAGTACCCCTTGGTAATCCCCATTTTCATCAAAGTCTCCCCAAATATCCATAAATTCCGTACTCATCCCAAAGTTTTCAATATCTCCTAGGATAAATAAATTGATGGCACTCTCCTCTAAAAGATATGCTACAAGCGGTTCCTGATCTTCACCCATAAGTTTTCTCAACATTTTCTTCATCCCCCTTTTGGTAATTATTTTCATATATTGGATAATTTATGTAATAATTCTCTAAATCATTCGTTTTTCCTCCTTTAGGGCAGGGTTTCCCTGCCCGCCTTTTGGGTCATTCTGCCTTCTCAGCTTAATAAATTCAACAAATAAGGACTAGGAATTATACTATCCCTAGTCCTCTTTCACACTTTCCAACTCGTCTTTGCTTTTATACATATAATCGATGATTCCCCCGCCTAGACAATCCTGACCATCATAGAACACCACTGCTTGCCCTGGCGTAATGGCCTTTTGAGGTTCATCAAAGATCACAAGATATTTATCTTCAGAAAGAAGTTTTACCCTCACGCCTTGATCTGGTTGTCGATATCTAAATTTCGCTGAACAAGAGAACTCACGCTCTTTGCATTTGCTGCTTACCCAATGGACTTCTGTTGCCAATAACCCATAGGTATAAAGGGCTGGGTGCTCCTCACCCTGAACGACATATAGAATATTATTTTTCAAATCCTTCTCAGCAACAAACCAAGGCTCTCCTGACCCAGCACCACCTATACCTAAACCTTTTCTTTGTCCAAGGGTATAATACATCAATCCGTCATGCTTTCCCTTTACCTCTCCCGTAAAGGTCCTCATCTCTCCTGGCTGGGCTGGCAAATAGTTTGATAAGAATTCTTTAAAATTCCTTTCTCCGATGAAACAAATCCCTGTGCTATCCTTCTTCTTTGCAGTTTTCAGACCTGCATTTTCAGCTATTTCTCTAAGCTGTGGTTTCGTCAAATGACCAATGGGAAACATAGCCTTTGATAACTGGTCTTGTCCTAGGGTGCAGAGAAAATAGGTTTGATCCTTGTTGGTGTCTAACCCACGGAGTAAATGATATTCCCCATCTTGATATTCAACTTGCGCATAGTGGCCTGTAGCTAAATAATCGGCACCTAGCTTTATGGCATATTGCAGAAACTCTTTAAACTTTATTTCTTTGTTGCACATTACATCTGGATTGGGTGTTCTTCCTCTCTTATATTCTTCTAGAAAATAAGTAAAAACCCGATCCCAATATTGCTTTGTGAAATTCACTGTATAGTAAGGAATACCTATTTGATCACATACCTGCCGCACATCTTCAAAGTCTTCAGTGGCTGTACAATTTCCAAACTCATCGGTTTCCTCCCAATTCTTCATAAATACACCAATTACATCATAGCCCTGCTCTTTCAATAACAGTGCGGCCACAGAGGAGTCCACGCCACCAGACATTCCTACCACAACTTTTGTATCTTTAGGTAATTTTTTCATGGGATTCATCATCCTCTCTAACAACCTTCCGTTTCTTTCAAATATATTCTAGTTTTAAATTTTCCGTGATTCAAAACAGCTATACAAATCGATTATTTTTGTTCTTTGCTGCCAAAAACTTTCTCATATATCTTTTTTCCTGTTGGTGTGGCAGCCAATCCGCCCAATGCTGTTTCCCGAAGAGAACACGGAATCGATTGCCCTACCTTATACATGGCATCTACAACTTCATCAAATGGGATAATGCTCTGGATTCCAGCCAAAGCCATATCTGCTGATATATAAGCGTTGGCAGCACCAATAGCGTTTCGTTTCACGCAAGGCGCCTCCACAAGACCAGCTATGGGATCACACACTAAGCCTAAAATATTCTTTATGGTCATGGCTGCACCATGTAAGGCTTGTTCGGGCGTTCCTCCCATCATCTCTACTAGCCCAGCTGCTGCCATGGCAGCAGCTGCCCCTGTTTCCGCTTGACATCCACCTTCTGCACCAGCCACGGTGGCATTTCTTGTAATAATATAACCGACAGCTGCTGCTGTAAATAGTCCTTGCACAATTACTTCGTCGTCAAAACCAAAATCCTGTCCTGCACTGATAAGTACCCCCGGTAGAATTCCACTGGAACCAGCCGTAGGTGCTGCTACGATCTGGCCCATGGATGCATTTACCTCGAGCACAGCCATAGCGCTGGCAACCGCTTTATTCATCTGTTCACCAGACAAGGTTTTTTTTGTCTCATAGTATGTTCGCAGCCTTTTTGCATCGCCCCCTACCAAGCCGCTGACAGACTTAATATCTTCTTGTAAGCCCTTCTCAATGGCATTTTTCATGATCTTTAAATTACCCCACATATATTCCATGATCTCATCTTTGGATTTTCCTGAAATATAGATTTCTCTTTCAATCATTACTTCCCATATCTTTTTTTCTTCTTTATGACACAAGCTAAGCAAATCACTGCCATTTACAAAATCCTTAATCATAGACTCACCTCTTTTCTATAGTCCTTCTACCAAGTAAACATGTAATATTTCATCTGCTAAATTACGGATTCCTTCAAGTACTGCCTTAGGAACGTCGTTGTCTGTCTCGATAATCATAAAGGCATCCTCACCCTTTCGCTGACGAAAAACCTTCATAAATGCAATATTTATTTGAAATTCATCCATGATATGGGTCACATCCGCCACAACCCCTGGTTTGTCCAAGTGTCGAATAATGATTGTAGGGTATTCACCAGTAAATTCTACTGCCAATCCATTGATTTCCGTGACCATAATATTTCCGCCGCCTATGGAAGCCCCCACGATTTCTGATTGCTGTCCTTCCTCATTCCGGGTGATAATCTTTACGGTGTTGGGATGAGCAGTTTCATCTTCTGATAGAACAAATTCATACTTCAATCCATCTTTTTGGGCTATTTCCATAGAGTTGCTTAAATTTTCATCATTTGGATCCATGCCTAATACGCCAGCTACCAAAGCACGATCTGTTCCATGCCCTTTATAGGTTTGGGCAAATGAGCCATATAAAATAAACGTGACTTCAAGAATTCCTTTTCCACCAATCTTTCTAGCCACCTTTCCCAATCGTGCTGCACCAGCAGTATGGGAACTAGAGGGTCCAATCATTCGAGGCCCAATGATATCAAATACACTATAGTTTTTAACTTGCATTTCTTTTTCTCCCTTCTGAAATCCTAAACAATGGTTTTGATAAAGTATGAATACCCATATGTACAGCATTCATTCTAATGAATAGCTATTTATTCTTTTATAAATCTCCTAAACATCATATAAAAATCCTTTTCAATCAAATCTTTTAAGGTTTCCTATGCGATATTCTAATAATGTAGTCAGTGCCTCCATTTCATACAAGCTTTCAAGAACTCTCGAATGTTCATTTTTCCCATGTTCATGCTGCTGTATGTTGTTTTTTCTAGAAAAGTTCCTACTATCCTCCATGGAGAATCCTTCTTTTAAAAGTCTCATGCGAAAAGTTATATGTTGAAACCTCTCAACCATTCCACCTTGATTATCATGAATTAGTTTCCGCTCCTCTTCATTCCGAAGCAGGCTGAGACTGATATCATAATTCAAATGACAAATACTGCGGAGATCCATAACAATTTCAATAAGGTTTCCCATATCTTCAGCAGAACCACCGATAATCCTGTTCTTTATGCGCTTTTCCTCCTCCATATCCCTCAGGAACCCATATACCCAATCGATATTGTTGAATGACTTGGACATCCCACGTTGATTCTCTTCTAGTCCTGAAAAATCATTTGTTTTCAACGCATCCAAAGTCTTTTCCATATGTTCTACAATAGATTTAAATAGAAAGGATATCCGTTTATTGGTCATTTTCCCATAAGAAAAAAAAGAAAATAGTAGATTAAATAAAATGGCAATAATTATGCCTGCGCCCAAAGCCATAAGCCTTAATTGTATCGTCAATAATATACTTGGCTCTCCAGTCTCTGTCACCTGAACATACTGGGTCATATAGATCGATGTAAAGATCGCCACAGGAGATACTTCCCGCCAGTTAATCTTCAAACAAACATACAGGGTAAACGCCACTGATAGAGAAATAGTAATAATATTTATACCAAATATACTTATAATCGCCGCCGTTGAAAGGGCTCCGAGAATCGTTGCATACATTTGATGCCAGCCATGACGGATCCCAGTCAAAGTAACAGGTTCAAGAGTTAACATCAGTCCAAAAAGTACAGAAATCATATCTCTGCGAATAATATCATTATTCACAGCTAGACCATAGGCCGTTGCCACTGCTAAAAATGATTTTAAAATATAGGTTTTGGAATCCAGTAGATTCGCTTCATTTTGAAATTGGAATAAACCTATAAATCTTCTCATCATTTTCCTCCAGATCATATTTTAACCCAACACTTTTAACTTCTATAACCTTTATATAATAACATAAGTTGATCGTTTAGAGTAGAATAATCCGATAGTTCAAATCACAATCACAAAAACCAGAGGCATTCCCTCTGGTTTGATATATACTACTCGAACACCTTTCTTACTGATCATTCTTATGGGTTTTGGTCATCAATCCAGGTACATTTCCTCCATCGATGCCGCCTACATATCCAAACAATCTGGCAGGCAGGTCTGCACGATTAAAAATTTTTCTTTCCACTATGATTTCTTCTCCAGCTTCCATATTTATCTTACTTAATTCATTTCCTTTGTTCTGCTCCCTTTTTCCTTTGTTCAAGATCATCACCTCAATATTTGTTTAACGTATATCCTTATTGTTTGTTTCTGTTAATCATGAATACAAGGCAATCTATGGATAGTTTTATAAAATAGTGGAAGTTAAAATAATAAACAATAAAAGTATATTTTTTTAAGGTAATTATTTATTGTTTTTCGATGTTTTTTTATTGATAAATTTTATTTCATGGTATATACTTATCTCAGAATATAAAAAGGAGGTATACGACCTTGCACATCATGGGAGAAAAATCATTGTCTGCCTTTGTAAAACAAATGCTTGATTTAATTTTTATTGGAGGTATTGGAATTTGCCTCAGTTTACCTAAAACGGTAAACTGGTATCTAAGTTATATTCAAGCAACCGTCAGTATTAACATTTATTATTTTCTTCTAGGTCTTTTAGCCATAACAGGCATATTTGCACTAATCATTGTTTATGAAATCAGAAAAATATTTGCAGCCTTGACCCGAAAGGACCCATTTATGATGGATAATGTCAGAAGCCTGAAGAGAATGGGTATTGCATCATTTTTGATAGCTTTCTGCTATATTTTCAAAGTGATTTTTTTTAATTCCTTCATGACAATTATTCTTATCATGGTTTTTACTATCGCAGGCTTCTTTTCCATCATTTTGGCAGAAGTATTCCATCAAGCTGTCATCGTAAAGGAAGAAAATGATTTTACTATATAGAGGAGGTTTATCATGCCGATTATTGTAAACTTAGATGTCATGATGGCGAAACGGAAGATAAGCTCTTCTGAATTGGCTGATAAGCTAGGGATCACAAAAGCCAATCTATCTATTTTAAAGACAAACAAAGCGAAAGCCATTCGGTTTTCTACCCTTGAAACCATTTGTGAAATTCTTGATTGTCAACCTGGAGATATTTTAGAATATGTGGCGGATCATAAAACGTCCACGGAGGAGGCTTAAAATATGATAAAAGAAGGGCGTTTACTATCCTACAGCATCCTATGGGGTATACTGTTTAACTTCTTATTTTATAAAAGTGATGTAGGGATTTCCTATCCAATGATTGTGGGCACGGCCTTTTATTTGTTTATTCTAGTATTAAAAGACACTGATCGTTTTAAAAAGAATACCCTGTGGTTCTTTTCCTTACCTATTATTTTACTTTCCTTTCGGTTCTTTTTTAGCAGTAATTACATCTTTCACTTTTTTAACCTAGTGATTATCCTTTGCTTGTTTGTAGGGATGATGCTAGTACTCTCCGGAAAGGAAACAGGTGATTATGCCCATATCCACTTTCCATTCAAAATACTAGGCTCCATATTGGCCCCAGCTTTTTACTTTACCAAACCCTATACATACCTTTATCAGCGGTGGATATTAGGTAAAAAAGAAAACAATTACCCTGAGCTTAAAAAAGTATTTCTAGGGCTGCTCATTTCTTTGCCCCTATTGTTGGTGATCCTTTCCCTGCTCAGCTCAGCAGACATGGTATTCTATGAGATGATATCCTTTATCCCAACAAATTTGGAAAGATTGTTGGAAAACACAGTTCTTGCTGATTATATTGGTCAGCTGCTATTGATCATTTTTATGGCTACCTATGCCTATGGTTTCGTCTGGTTTTTATTTACACCTGCAAAAACACTGGTAGGAATCACATCCACAGGTGAAGCAGTAGCTACATCCCCTGTAAAGACCAACAGAAAGTTTTTCGATGGTACCATTCTTCTAACGGTTCTGGTTGTCATCAATGTTGTCTATCTCGTTTTCTGTAGCATTCAGTTTGCATACCTCTTTAATGGTGGGTTTAATACCCTCCCGGGCAGCTTCACCTATGCAGCCTATGCACGACAAGGATTTTTTCAACTCCTACTGGTTACTATGCTGAATTTTAGCATTATCCTTCTAAGCTTCTATGGTATGAATCCTGCCCATGACAACAGACAGCAGTGGACAAAGGGATTCCTCATCCTCATGGGCATATTTACCTATATCATGATTTATTCAGCTTATTACAGGATGAGCCTGTATCAACAAAATTATGGATATACCTATTTGAGAATCTTCGTCTATTTCTTCTTGGCATTGGAAACTGTTCTACTGGCTGCTACATTATACTACATCGTTAAACCAAAATTTCATTTGGCTAAGTTTTATATCTTTACAGCCCTTGCTTTCTATGTAGGATTAAACTATTTAAATGTAGATGCTATGATTGCCCATAACAATATCGACCGCTATTTTGAAACCGGAAGGATTGATATGAATTATCTTACCTCTTTATCCTGTGATGCTGCCCCTGAGTTAACAAAGCTCTTGGACACCAAGGATTTTGATATTCAATTGGCCCTTCGTCGTTACTATGAATCCAATAGCAGACTTATCACGGACAAAACCTCCTGGAAAGAGTTTAATCTTTCTAAGTATAGAGCTGCCCAGACTTTGACTAAATGGAAATTTGAATGATTGAATGTAGACAAAAGAGTACCTCACTGAATGGTGAGGTACTCTTTTGTTTTATTGATTTTTTGCTTTATCCCAAGAGCTTTTTAGGTTTACGATTCGATTGAATACAGGAGCCCCTGGCTTTGAATACTTTGTATCTACACTGAAATATCCATGTCTTAGGAACTGATACCTCGTACCTGGATCTGCTGCAGCTACAGATGGCTCGATATAGCATTCAGATAATATTTCAATAGAATTTGGATTTAATTTAACCGTCTGTTCTGTATTTTCTTCCGTATCCTCTTCATCTTTGTCAATAACAAGATAATCGTACAACCGAACCTCTGATTTTACAGCATGCTCGGCGGAAACCCAGTGAAGCGTTCCTTTTACCTTGCGGCCTGTAAACCCAGTACCGCTCTTTGTTTCAGGATCATAGGTACAACGAAGCTCAATAATTTCTCCCGTTTCCTCGTCTTTGACTACTTCCTCACACTTGATGAAGTAAGCATTCTTTAAGCGTACTTCCTGCCCTGGTGCCAATCGGAAGAATTTTTTTGGCGGTTCTTCCATAAAGTCCTCTTGTTCTATATAAATCTCTCGAGAAAAAGGTATCTGGCGACTGCCCATTTCAGGATTTTCAGGATTATTTTCAGCATCCAACATTTCAGATTGCCCCTCAGGATAGTTTGTAATTACTACTTTCAGAGGTTTTAATACTGCCATAATTGTAGACACCTTTGTCTTTAAATCTTCACGAATACAGTGCTCTAAAAGACCGATATCCACCTTGCTGTTACTCTTGGATATCCCGATAAGATCACAGAATTTGCGGATAGATTCCGGCGTGTATCCTCTTCTTCTTAGTCCAGAAATGGTAGGCATCCTAGGATCGTCCCATCCATCTACATAGTTATCTTCCACAAGTTTACGAAGATATCGCTTACCCATGATTGTATTGGTAAGGTTTAGCTTTGCAAATTCGATCTGCTTTGGCGGTGCTTCAAAATTCAGCTCTTTCAAAGGCCAATCATATAATGGTCGATGATCTTCAAACTCTAAAGTACAAATAGAGTGGGTGATTTTTTCCATAGCATCTGAGATCGGATGGGCATAATCATACATTGGATAAATGCACCATGCATCCCCAGTTCGATGATGCTCTACATGGGCGATACGATAAAGGGCCGGATCTCTCATATTTAGATTTGGGGATGCCATATCTATTTTTGCCCGCAGCACACGGGAGCCTTCTTTGAATTCACCATTTCTCATACGCTGGAATAAGTCTAAGTTCTCCTCAATAGAACGATTTCGATAAGGACTTTCCTTCCCTGGTTCTGTAAAAGATCCCCTATATGCCTTCATTTCTTCAGGACTCAAATCACAAACATAAGCTTTTCCGTCCTTAATCAACTGTACTGCATACTGATATAGATCTTCAAAATAGTCAGAAGCATAGTATTCTCGGTCCTCCCAGTCAAATCCCAGCCACTTTACATCTCGCTTGATAGAATCTACATATTCTACATCTTCCTTAATTGGGTTGGTATCATCAAAACGCAGATTACATAATCCTCCATATTGAGCAGCAAGACCAAAGTTTAAGCAAATAGATTTGGCATGTCCTATATGAAGATACCCATTTGGCTCTGGGGGAAAACGTGTATGTACCCTGTTTCCATATACCCCCTCTTCCAGATCGTTATTAATGATGTTTTGAATAAAATTGGTTGATTGATATGAATCTGAGGAAGCTTCATCGCTTTTCTTAGGATTCACATCCAGCTTTTCATTGTCATGTGCCATTTCTTTTATTCCTCCTTACCCATCTATTACATATTATTGAATATTGAATACATAGAAATCTATCATTTATTGCTATCTATGGTATCATATCTTGCTAAATATTTCAAAAAAAATCGTTGGAATTTGTTCTAAATGAAAGGGTTTCCATCCATATTATATAACAAATTAAACAAAGTTTAAATGTATCATAACAACTTCCTCAAAGATTTATTCATCTAAAGATGATTTTATCCTGTCTTTAAATTGACATCTCTATTGAATATGAATAACATAGAATAGTAATCATAATTAAGGGAGTTGATGCACATGTATTGGATTCGAGAGAATTTTCCCGGTTTGCTGCGGGTGTTTGCTATTGCAGTCATTTCTACTTGGCTAGGTACGATGCTTCCGATCATCGGCGGAGCCGTTTTTGGTATCCTTATTGGTATTTTGATCAGCAATGTCTTTGGCAAACCTGAAAATACCCTGCCTGGAATTAAGTTTGCTTCTAAAAAAATTCTTCAATGGGCTATTATTTTATTGGGTGCTGGATTAAGCTTGTCTCAAGTCTGGAAGACAGGCATTGAATCCTTATATGTCATGCTCTTTACCCTCTCTGCAGCCTTTGCAGGAGCCTATGGCCTTGGAAAACTGATGGGCATACCGTTTCGCCTTACTTCCTTGATTGGGGTTGGAACTGCCATTTGCGGCGGTTCTGCCATTGCAGCCGTATCCCCAATTATCGAAGCCGATGAAATGGAAATTGCTTATTCGATTTCGACCATTTTTTTATTTAACGTGATGGCCGTCTTGATTTTTCCACCCTTGGGCCATCTCATAGGGTTGTCTGACCAAGCCTTTGGCTTATGGGCTGGTACGGCAATCAATGATACATCTTCTGTGGTTGCCGCAGGTTATGCTTTTAGTAACATAGCTGGGGACTATGCTACCATTGTAAAGCTCACCAGAACTACCATGATTATTCCTATTTCCTTGGTTTTTGCTTTTATCACAGCGGCTGCGAAGAAAAAGGAAGCAAAAAATAACCAGGATGTTTCATTCAGGATCATGAGCATCTTCCCATGGTTCATTCTTTGGTTTTTGGCAGCATCTCTGATGAATACTCTGGGACTATTCCCTGCCAGTTGGCTAAGTTCCTTTAAATTTCTAAGCAAGTTTATGATTGTCATGGCTCTATCTGCCATTGGCTTAAGTGCAGATTTTCGTAAAATGCTCAAAACTGGTGTAAAGCCGATGTTCCTTGGCTTCCTTGTATGGTTTATTGTCTCTGCCGTCAGCCTGGTCGTTCAATTTTCAACTGGACAGATTTAGATTTTTTAACCATAGTCGCATTGAATTGTACAAACTACCCCCGTATCATTTTCAAATGATTGGAATATGATGTAATAAGTTTTATAAGGGGGAATTCACATGTACAACAATTTTCCTTATTTCAAATGCCCACATCAGCAATCTATGATGAGACAAATGCCAGGACCACCTTTTGGTACATCTCAGCCTTCAGGCCCTCCGCCTGGGAAGACACCAAAAAAATTATATTCTGCGTTAAAAGTAGACCCCGCCGGTATCGCACCCTGTAGGCTCCAATTTACCTATATCTGGCTAAAAGATAAAAAAGGCAGCACAGGTCCTAAAGAATTTTGGACTTACATTATATACGTAGGTCCTACATCAGTGGCAGGTTTTCGATGGACTGGGTCCAGATGGCTTTTCTGGGGAACGGATTTGAACAACATTGATACCTTTACCTGTTATTAAAGTTAGAGGAAGTGTAGAAATTCTACACTTCCTCTAACTTTAATAACATTTATATTTTCTCTGTTTTACTTTTTTCTTCAAGTTCCACCACATGAATAACAATATCTCTCGCTGTTTTTAGCCCTTCTCGATACCAATACTGGCTCTCCTTAAGCGGTTTTCCATTTTTCTCCTGCTCGTTGATTCTTCCAATGGAGAAATTCAATTCATCCAAAATAATTTTTGTTTCCCTGCTCATGAAAAATCCTCCAGTCCCTTGCAAAGTTAAAGTTCTTGCTTAACATAAGTTTTATTATAAATACATTACCATTCCAACGTTTCTTTCTTGTCTCTACCTTAATGTTTATGTAATACTTTAACGCTTCAAACCCTATTTATCAAGAACTATACCTTATCTGCAGAAACTTCATACACAAATTGATAGAGTTCTCCCACAATTCCATCAAAAGCTTCCTTTGCTAATGACTTGGGATAAGACATCAAAAATAGAGGCAACGCCCTTTGTCCATCCTCATAGGGCGGTTGTATATATTTATAAGTATTTAGTGAAAATCCATGTCGTTCATAAAATGAAATTCTGCTCTGTGCCACATGGTTTTCTGGAGGCTCAACCTCAAGAATCACTCTTTCTCCGTGAAGTATCAAGAGTTCTTTGAGCATTTCCGTACCATATCCTAAACCCCTAAACGCTTTCTTTATAGCGAAATGTTCTAAAAAAACAAATGAAGGGAGTTTCCATAATCCCATAAATCCTATCAGCTGTCCCTCTCTCAAATAGGGTATTATTTGGTATCTAGTATTGTTCATTATTCTACATTGACTGATACGGCTTCTTCTTTCATCCACAGGAAATGCTTCCGTATAGATTTCCCAAACATCTTCAAACCTATTCACGTCTTCGCCCCCTTGTGAAGTCCTGTTCTCCCATCCTTAATAAGATTTCCCGATGATTTAAATCTGGTTCCTCCAAAACCTTCTCCAACAGCGTGTTTAATACTCGCCCTATCCTCTTACCCTGTGGTATCCCAATGGCTATCAAATCAGTCCCATCTATAGCAAGGTCTTTCACAAATAAAGGCTGTTTTTCACGTATGATTTTCTTCGCTTCTTCCCATACCCTCACTATTTGTCTATCATCACAGTCTGCTCCCCTTTTATCTGCCAGCTGCAATTTAAAGAACCGATCAATATTTTCTATCCCTACTCGCTGAATCAATCTTTTTACAGCCTTGGGTTTAACATGCTGGAGTCTTGACATATGCTCTCTGACTAGCATTTGTACGATGTCAATAGCCTTGTTGTCATACTTTAATCTTTTCAGTATATGGCTGGTCATTTCCATCCCCTTCAGCTGATGCCCATAAAAGTGGCCGACTCCCTTTTCATCCAGCGTAAACGTCTGGGGTTTTCCGATATCATGGAGGAGTGCTGCCAATCGCAAGTACAGATCCCTTTCTGTATGATCCAGAACCTCTAGTATGTGGCGAAACACATCTTTATCATGATGGGGATTATGCTGTTCAAAACCTATACAAGCTAACAATTCAGGAATGATATATGTCATTAATCCTTTTTCTATCAAGTGGGAAATTCCTTTAGAAGGTGTACTTGTCAAAAGTATTTTATTTAACTCATCCCGAATCCGTTCCTGGCTAATTTTCTCCAGTAGTTTTCCATTCTTCAGTATTTCTTCACTTGTGTCCTTCTCTAACGCAAAGTTCAATTGTGCACAAAAACGAATAGCTCGGAGCATCCGCAAAGCATCCTCTTGGAAACGGGTCCCTGGACTGCCCACACATTTTATAATCTTATGATGTAAATCTATCCTTCCCCCATAGGGATCTATCAAACCCCGCTGGTGATTATATGCCATGGCATTCATGGTAAAATCTCTACGCCCTAAATCTTGTACAATATCCGTTGTATATGCAACCTGAGTAGGGCGCCGATGATCTTCATAGTCCCCATCCACCCGGAAGGTGGTGATCTCATAAGACTCTCCCTGGGCAATTACTGTCACAGTACCATGTTGTAAGCCTGTGGGTACAACCCTATATCCATTCCCTTCTAGAATAGATATTACCCTTTCCGGCTTTGCACTGGTGCATGCATCCCAATCCATGGCAGACTTGCCCAATAAACAATCCCTTACGCAACCGCCCACCAAATATGTCTCAAAACCGTGGTTTTCTAATATTCCTATAATCTGTTCAAGTTTTTCAGGGATCTCGATCTTCATCTTTTTCTGCTCCTCTACTTGTTTAGTTTCATCATCAAAACCCAACATGAATCTGCCAATGTCATCTACATACAATGGCTTCGCTACCAGCCCATATAATCATGAAGTGCTTCATATAATTGATATTCTATTCAACATACATCTATCTACCCAACACTTCACTTATGAAGACACTCTGGTGGATTTAATAATGCTTTCTCAATGGCCTTTAGAATTACCTTGCTGCTTGATGTTACACCACTAATGGTATCTACCTTTAAGGATTGGGTCTCTATCACCTTTTGAGGTATAACTTCCGCAGGCTCACCATGGCCATTCAAATGCCTTTCTAGTTTGATATTTGTAATCCTATGATCCTTCACAGTCACCGTTACATCCGCACCAACCCAGATTGCATCATGGGTGCCTGTATAGATACCATCTTCGATTTTAGACAAATCCACCTCGTCTATGGTAATGTCTGCAATCATTTGGCGATACGTTGCCAGTGTCCTGTGATAATCAACATACCTATAACCGCCTATCCCTCCAACAATGATTAACACGGGGATTACTATATATATCCATTTTATCTTCCTTGTCATTTCAAACACCTCCATCAATCACTTATATTCTCATTATGACATAAAATTCCTTCTGATAAGAAAAAAAAGATGAAGGAGTGCTTTACTCCTTCACCGCTTCTCCTTTTTCACCATTGGATATCCCTAAATTCTTTCTCTTTCTTCAAAATGGGTATGTAAAAGCTTATGGGCTAGTTCTCCAAAAGGTTCTCCTAGATATTCTCTATAGAGCTCCAATATTTCCTGGTTTTCATGAGATTTCCTAATTTTCTTTCTTCTATCTTCCTCATAAATTGCCTCACGTCGTTTCTTGACAATCTCGTGGTTACCATGATGGTACGGCTGACCACCGCCACCTATACATCCTCCAGGGCATGCCATAATCTCAATGGCATGATAATCAGCCTTGCCGTCTCTGATTTCTTCTAGGATTACCCGAGCATTCCCTAATCCACTGGCTATGCCAATTTTCAAGTCTTGATCTCCGATCCTAACCGTAGCCTTTCGAACGCCTTCCATTCCTCTTAATTGTTCAAATTCAACATTTTCTAGTGTTTCACCCGTCATCCATTCATAGGCTGTACGGATCGCAGCTTCAATCACACCGCCGGCTGTTCCAAATATTACGGAAGCACCTGTCGTCTCTCCCAATGGCCTATCAAACTCACTGTCTGGCAGGCTATTGAATTCTATGCCTGCTTCTTTAATCATCGCGCCCAATTCCCTCGTAGTGATTACGATGTCTACATTGTTGTGCTCGTCCTTTGTCAGTTCAGGACGCTTTGCCTCTGCTTTCTTTGCAATGCATGGCATGATGGATACCACCACAATATTGTCTGGATCAATTCCATTTTTCTCTGCATAATAGGTTTTTGCAATAGTACCAAACATGATATGGGGTGATTTACAGGTGGACGGTACATGGAGCAGTTCTGGGAACTGATGCTCTATAAACTTTACCCAAGCAGGGCAGCAATTTGTCAGGATCGGCAGCGTCTTATTGTTCTTTATTCTGTAGATCAGTTCTGATGCCTCTTCCATAATGGTAAGGTCTGCACCAAAATCCGTATCAAATACCGCATCAAACCCCATACGTTTTAGGGCTGTTACCATCTTTCCTGTTACAATGGTTCCTGCTTCCATTCCAAATAGTTCACCTAAAGCGACCCGAATTGCTGGTGCAGTCTGGACAATGACATGTTTATCTGGATCATTTAAGGCTTCCCATACCTTATCCACATGGTATACTTCCGTAAGGGCTGCGGTAGGACATACCTGCACACATTGCCCGCAATAGGTACATGAGGATTCCACCATAGGTATATTGGCAAAAGGACCTACGAATGCATTAAAACCTCTGCCGATTCCCGATAGTATACCACAGGTTTGTATCTCATTACAGCCGGTCTCACATCGTCTACAATAGATACATTTGTTAGAATCTTTTACAATGGCGTCACTTGAAAAATCTTTTGGATAATCCATTCGTTCCCCTTCCCAACGGATTTCCCTAACGTTCAACTCTTCTGCCAAAGCCTGAAGCTCACATTCAAGGTTTTTAGGGCATGTAAAGCACTCATTGGGATGATTGGACAGCAAAAGTTCTACGGCCATTCTTCTAGCATTGATGGCGCGAAGGGTATCTGTACGGATCGTCATTCCCTCATATGCCTTTGTAACACAGGCAGGCACCAGCTTGTTTCGATTTTGATTGCCTCCATCAACCAGTTCCACCATGCAAACTCTACAAGATGCTGTTTTGTTATACAGTTGTAAATCATGGAGATCCAAATGGCACAGAGTTGGAATTTTTACCCCTACCTCATGGGCGGACTCTAAAATCGTTATTCCTTCTGGTACCGTTAGGTCCTCATCGTTAATCTTAATTTGAATCTTTTTTCTATCTTTATATTTTTCTGGGCTTCCAGCCATACTTTCACCTCACTTAATTTATGATTTCATGCCAATCTTGTTCTTCGGAACATATCTACCTTCTCCCTGGGGATGGTCTTCATCCTTGACCAAGGCAACGTACTCATCCCAGAAATGTTTCATGGTGCTTATTACTGGGTTTGGTGCCGTCTGACATAGACCACAGAGGGAGCTGTCCTTCACCATATAGGCTAGCTGTTTCAAAGCATCTAAGTCTGCCATTGTCGCCTTTCCACTGGATATTTTATGGAGCATTTCAAACAGTCTTTTGGTACCAATCCGCCCTGGGCCACATCTTCCACAGGCCTCGTCCATCGTAAACTCAAGATAGAACTTTGCAATATTTACCATATTGTCATCCTCATCCATGACAATCATACCACCTGATCCCATCATAGAGCCTCTTTCAATGAGACTGTCATAATCAATAGGTGTATCTAGACCTTCCTCTGTGATTACGCCTCCCGATGGGCCGCCGGTTTGTACAGCCTTGAATTTCTTTCCTTTTGGAATCCCCCCACCGATATCAAAGATAATTTCACGAAGGGTGATCCCCATAGGCACTTCCACAAGTCCTACATTATTGATTTTCCCTGCCAAAGCAAAAACCTTTGTTCCTTTACTCCTTTCTGTACCCATAGCTGCAAACCAATCTGCCCCCTTCATGATAATGGAAGGAATGTTGGCAAAGGTCTCTACATTATTTACACAGGTGGGATGACCCCAATATCCTTCTTCAGCTGGATAAGGAGGCTTAAAGTTAGGTTCCCCTCTTTTGCCCTCACAGGAATTGATTAACGCTGTTTCTTCCCCGCATACAAATGCACCTGCACCATATTTTAAATTGATATCAAAGCTAAAATCTGTTCCAAAGATGTTCTTTCCTAATAAGCCTAGCTCCCTTGCCTGTTTCAGTGCGGTATTCAATCGCGCGATAGCCAATGGGTATTCTGCACGAATGTAAATAATCCCTTTATCAGCGCCTATGGCATAGGCCCCAATAGCCATGGCTTCAAGTACGCTGTGGGGATCACCCTCTAATATGCTTCGATCCATAAATGCCCCTGGATCTCCCTCATCGGCATTGCAAATCATAAATTTTACATCGCTTTCTTGTTTTTTCGTGATCTCCCATTTAAGACCTGTTGGAAAACCTCCGCCCCCTCGTCCTCTTAATCCTGACCTTTTCACTGTATCGATCACTTGATCTCTCGTCATCTTGGTAATGGCTTTTCCTAATGCTTCATATCCTCCCAATGCGATATACTCATAGACATCTTCTGGATTAATCAGCCCGCAGTTTTTCAGGGCGACCCTCAGCTGCTTTTTATAGAAGGGCATATCTTCTTGTTTCTTTATTCTTTCATTCTCATTTGGCTCCATGTATAGGAGTCGTTCAACTTTTCTGCCTTTAATGATATGCTCATCAATGATATCCTTGGCATCTTTAGGGCTTACCCTGACATAAAATACGTTATCGGGCTCGACCTTCACGATAGGCCCCTGTTCACAAAAGCCAAAGCAGCCTGTTTTGATAATCTGTACTTCCTCAGCATATCCTCGGGCTTTTGCAATAACCTCTAAATTCTTTAAGACCTTTTCACTTTCGCTTGCCAAACAACCAGTTCCGCAGCAAACCATGATATTTGTACGAGTGCTTGCCATGGCTAACCTCCTCTACTTAATTTACCTTTAAATCTATTGTCTTCTATCTACACAGTCCCAATTAATTCTCCTTGTTTCTGCGTATCCTTTAAGCTCTTTCGAAGTCTACATGCAAAATGAGATTCTCAATCGGCTTTCCGCCTTTGATATGTTTTTCTATAATATCTCGAACCTTATTTTCCTTTACATTCCCATAAAGTACAGGCTTTTGTCCAGGTATATTGACCTGCACCGTAGGCTCTGAATGACAATATCCTATACAGCCCACAGGTACTACTTTGATATTGTCAATATCTTCACTAGATAACGCGTTTACAAATGCATTCAACGTTTCTCTAGCACCTGAAGAAATTCCACATGTGGCCATACCAATCAATATCTCAATTTTATCTCCAGCCATTTCACCATATTCCCGAAGTCTTACTTGATTTGAGTGCTCTTCCCTTATCTTTCTTAGTTCGTCTAGGCTTTTGATCTTCATACTGATTCCTCCTAACCGCGATATGCTTTGATAATCTCATCTATGTCTTCTTCCTTGACCCTTCCATATACCTTATCACCGACTGTAACGACGGGTGCCAAGCCGCAAGCGCCTATACAGCGCACATCCCGCAAGGTAAAGAGG
This sequence comes from Anaerosolibacter sp., assembly GCF_029240175.1. GTDB lineage: Bacteria > Bacillota > Clostridia > Peptostreptococcales > Thermotaleaceae > Anaerosolibacter. The sequence goes on along the minus strand of NZ_JARBTM010000005.1, from coordinate 107,133 downwards.
CCATCTTCCGTTATTTCATTGGATTCAACGCCCAGTTTTTCCTTGAATTTCTCAATGACCTTGTCAGCACCCCTAACGAAGCAGGCAGTCCCCATACAAATGCTTAGGGTATGTTTTCCCCTTGGCTTTGTTGTAAAATAAGAATAGAAGCTAACAACACCAAATACTTCTGCTCCTGGAATACCTAGCTTTCTGGCAATATACAACTGCACATCCCTTGGAAGATATCCAAATATATCCTGGGCCTTATGAAGGATTTCGATCAATGCCCCCTTTGTGGTTTCTAAATGATCAATAAAGCTTTCCAATTCATTAAACTTCTCCTCAGGCAAATCTTCACTTACGGGTTTTGTTACACTAATGGTCTGTGGTTTTGTCATAATACTCACCATCCTTTCCAACTGTTTCAAAAAATCTCTGTCCCCACTAATATTTCCGTATCTCAAATCATTTAATACATTTTTTGGTGCTTTAATATAAAAAACGGTAGGCGTACTTCTCCTACCGTTTTTTATATTAAAGCCTATATAGTGAAAAAAAACCGATCAATCCATAGGATTGATCGGCTTCATGCCTAAAGGGGGAATGGGTTAAACCCACTATAAATAAGGGCTGCTACAACACTTGCAACAACAATACCATAAATAAAACACGGCACTGCATTTCTTCTAATGATCTTTCCTTCATTTCCTTCACATCCTACCGTAGCACAAACAGCCACCACGTTATTGATACAGATCATATTTCCCACGGCTCCACCAATGACTTGAAGGGCTACAATCAATACCTGTGGCATATTTAAAATAGTTGCGGTTTCAAACTGTAAGGAGGAGAATAGAATATTGGATACGGTATTGGAACCTGACATAAATGCACCCAATACACCGATAAATGGAGCAAAGAATGGATACGCCGATCCGGCTAATCCTGCTGCAGTTTTCGCCATTTCTGTTAACATACTAGCCAATCCTGCGTTGTTTACACCTGAATTTAGCATTAACTGTACCATAGCGACACCAGCGAACAATGTGATGGCAGCACCAGTTAGCTGCTTAAATGTACTTGACCAAGCTGTTTTCACCTGTTGTCCATTCATTCCATGAATGACATGGGTAATAAGGGCAACGAGGATAAATGGAATTGTACCTGGAAGATACGCCCACTGCAATCCATAATTTAGATTTTCAATACCTAATACATTTGGGATTTTAATTTGCTGGGCAATGAGCAATGCTTTCAATCCAAAGGATGGTATACGTGTAACAACAAGGATGATTGCAATGAGTATATAAGGCGTCCACGCTTTAAGAAGAGACATTTTCGCTTCTCCTACATTGCCCGTATCTACCTTAGATTTCCAATCCTCTTGCCACTCTGACTTATCAGGGAAGTCCCAATGTTTCTTCGGCACTAAAAATCCATTCTTTGCTGCTAGGACAACGATTGCCAGACCTATAAAGGCACCTACCAAGGATGGTAATTCTGGACCAAATATTGTAGCAATTAAGATGTAAGGAACTACGAAAGCTAAACCTGCAAATATGGCAAATGGTGCTGCCTCTAATCCAGCCTTGATTGATTTCTCTTTTCCGAAGAATTTCGTTAGCATACAGATACCTAGCAATGGTATAAATATACCGACTGTACCATGGGACAATGCAATCCATTTTGTCATGGTCATTTTAAACAGTTCTGGGTCAGCATTTACACCCTGTAGGTTGTTTGCAATGGTACTCATGGCACCAAATATCGGTGTTCCAACAGCTCCAAAGGAAACTGGTGTACTGTTATAGATCAGCGCCACCATGGCTGCTGCCAGTGGAGGGAATCCTAATCCTACAAGAAGAGGGCCTGCCAAGGCTGCCGGTGTACCAAATCCCGCAGCACCTTCAATAAAGGCACCAAACATCCATCCGATAATAATCGCTTGAATACGTCTATCTTTTGTGATTCCATTAAAGCCATTGTTGATGGTTGTCATAGCACCCGATTGTTTTAGGGTATTTAAGATGAGTATCGCCCCAAAGACAATGATCAAAACGTCCACTGCCTTTAGTACCCCAAAGACAGAGTAGGCCATTACGTTATGGATATTCATTTTCCAAACTCCAATGGCAATCACGGATGCGAGCAACCATGAGATTGGTAACGCTTTCTTGGCAGCCCAGTTGAATCCTACCATTAGGATAATGGTTAGTAAAATTGGTAAAAAAGCCATAAATGCATACATAATCAAGTTCCCCCTTCAATTTAAGTAGCTTTCTATGTTCTATCATGATAAATATTACGCCTTACCTTCAATGTCTGCTGGTAAGGTAAGGCGTAAATTTTCACTATCTAACAAACTTTTCCTGGGTTTAAAATGTTTTTTGGGTCAAAGGCTAATTTAATATTCTTTAATAGCTGCATGCCATTTTCACCCATAGACTCAATCAAGAACGGTCTTTTTGCATAGCCGATACCATGTTCTCCCGATACCTGACCACCTAATTCTCTAGCTCTGCTATACATACATTCAAATACATCCCCAAGGGTCTTTTTCCACTCTTCTTCTGTCCGCTCATCTCTTAGTACGTATACGTGGAGGTTTCCATCTCCTGCGTGTCCAAAGCTCTTAATTCTAACCTGGAACTGTGATTGCAGCTCATTGGTGTATTTTATAAAGTCAGCAACCTTATTTCTTGGCACAACTACGTCACATTCATCCATTTCTGTGGTTGAAGCTTTGATTGCCTCAAGAAAAGCACCCCTAGCCTTCCAAATGGACTCTTGCCTCTCTTGGGTATTTGAAATCAGTACATCCAAGGCACCTGAATCTAGACAAATATGAGCTACCTTGTCGTAAGCCCTCTCTATTTCTTCCTTGCTGTTTCCATCAAAGGTAAGGAGCAGATATGCATCAGAGGATTTATCTGGGAACTTCATACCCAAAAACTCTTCTGCTGCCAATATGGCAGCGCTTTCCATGAACTCTACTGCTGTTGGGATTGTTTTGGATTTGATGATTTTAGGAACCGTCTCAATAGCCATGGCCAAATCAGGGAAAGGAATCAATAAACTGATGGCTTTTTTAGGCAGCGGTAACAATTTCAATACAGCTTTTGTTACGATAGCTAAAGTTCCTTCTGAACCAACTATCATATCCTTTAAGCTATAGCCAGAGCTGTTCTTTACGATTTTTCCGCCTACTTCCATTACTTCTCCATTTGGCAGAACGATTTCAAGACCTCTTACATAGTCCCTGGTCACACCATATTTCACAGCTCTCATACCACCTGCATTGGTATTGATATTTCCTGCAATGGTAGCACTTTTTTCGCCTGGATCTGGCGGATAGAACAAGTCATGGGCTTCAACAAACTTTGAAATTTCCATCAATAGAACCCCTGGCTCAACCGTTAATGTTAGATTTTCCTCGTCCAGTTCTAGAATTTTATTCATCTTGGTTAAATTCAACATGATTCCGCCATGGATTGCAACGGAACCTCCTACCAGTCCAGTTCCCTGTCCCCTTGGTGTTACAGGGATATGATGATCGAAGGCATATTTCATAATCTTAGACACTTCTTCCGTAGAAACTGCCTCTACCATAACCTCTGGCAATCTCTCAATACCACCTAGCTCATCGTGGGCAAAATCTTCATTGATCTCTTCTCCTACAAATACCCGCCCTTTTCCACAAACTGAAATCAGGTATTCGATATCCTGACTATCTATTGCTTTATAATTCATGCGATTCCCTCCCATTCACTTTTTATGATACAACTTGCTTCAAATGTTCGATAGATATACTGGTTCCAAGGCTGTTCAATTTCTGTACAAGCTTTGGAATGATCTCATAAATATCACCTTTTAGGGCATAGTGAGCTACCTTAAAGATTGGTGCGTTTTCATCTTGATTAATGGCAATGATGCATTCCGAATTGTTCATCCCAGCAACAAACTGAATTGCTCCTGAAACACCACATGTAATAATCAATCTTGGTTTTACGGTTCTACCGCTAAGTCCGATTTGTTTTCTAGGGTCCGTCCAGCCTGCCTCGATCAACGGGCGTGTACTTGCTACATGGGCACCCAAAATATCTGCCAATTTGTGGATCATGTCCAGATCTTCTTGTTTCTTTATACCTCTTCCAGCCACAATCACAACCTCTGCGTCCTCAATGCTCATCTCTTTTTCTTTTTGTTTTACATCAAGTACTGTGATTTTTGATGCCAGTGCTTCCTTGCCAATTTCACAGACTGTTATTTTTCCTGTAGGACTTTCTATTCTTTCAGGTGCTGAAAATATCTTATATCTAACTGTCGCAAATTGTGGTCTATGATTTGGTGTGTAGATATGCGCCATAATATTTCCGCCGAATGCCGGTCTAATCTGGTCTAAATCTGTGTTTTCCTGAACCCCTAATATTGTACAGTCCGCTGTAAGACCTGTTCTAAATCTTGCCGCTACCCTTGGTGCAAGGGATCTTCCCACGGTGGTTCCCCCAACCAATACGATGGTTGGCTGTAAATTCTGAATAAAATCTTCAAACACTGCTGTATATGGCTCTATTCTAAAATCCTTTAGGGCTTCATCATCATAAACGAATACCTCATCTACACCATAATGGAGAAGCTCATTGGCTCTTTCTTTGATCTCATGACCCATAAATACACAATAAACAGGGTGATTTATTTTTGCAGCCAATTCCTTTGCTTTTCCAATTAATTCTAATGTAACTGGATGGATCTCTCCTTCCACATGGTCTACATAGACAGCTATGCCCTTCCATTTGCTTTTATCTATACCTAAAACTTCCTCTTCTACCCATTCAAATACTCCAGATCCTTTTTTGATACAGATCTTACACATTTTGCAAGCAGCATTTATAGACAAATATTGGTTATCATATTCTATCGCACTAAAGGGGCAAAGTTTTACCAATTCCTCAGGGCTTGTTATCTTATCTTGATGAATAATTATTTTCGCCATACTATTCCCTCCTATACAAATTTTAGTTCTTTTAATTTTGTTAACAATCGATCGGCAAGGTCTTCCCCTGTGCCTTCCCACATTTCATGATCGGTATTTGCTTCTGGCGGGAATATTTTTAAAACCTGGGTTGGTGATCCATTTAAACCGTAATTCTTTTCGTTTTGATCTTCGAAGTCATTCATGCTGTAGAAAGGAATTTCTTTATCCTTGGTAGCCATCTTTAATTTAAAGGATGGCAGCCTTGGTTGGAAAATACCCTTTTCCACAGTAATCAAGCATGGAAACTTTACATCTGCCACTTCGATGGTGTTCGGCATATCCATCTCAACAACAATGGACTCTTCCTTTAGCTCAACAATTCTTCTTACATTTGCCACATGGGGTATACCAAGAAACTCTGCCATTTCAGGTCCCACCTGGGCAGTATCTCCATCTGTCGTCTGCTTTCCACAGATGATCAAATCAATATTCCCCATTTTCTTAACCCCTTGAGATAAGGTATACGCCGTTGCCAACACATCGGCACCTGCAAACTTCCTATCCGTTAGTAATGCACCGTTGTCAGCACCCATCATGAATGCTTCCTGAATAATCTCAGCCGCTTGAGGTGGTCCCATGGTGATCACATTGACTTTAGCGCCTTTTTCTTCTTTCATTTTCAATGCTGTTTCAATCGCATATAGATCATATGGATTGAGCTTTGAATCAATGCCGTCCCTCTTTAATACACCTGTTTTTTCGTCTACTTCTACCTCAGAAGTCCCAGGCACCTGCTTAATACAGACAAGTATTTCCATTGAATATCCTCCTTTTATTTTGTGGTATTATGGTCTTACCAATTTTCTTTTTTAAAGAAGTGCTCTGCAGCACTTGAGATAAATGATAAAGTTTCATTTCTATGGAAGCCCTCGAGTAAACATTTATTGCTAAATTAGGGAATTGAGCATATCTCTATCCAAAGAATTCAAGGGATGGGGCTGCCAACAGAATTTTTATTTTTGATAACGCTTTCCCATTGGCTATATCTAACAGGTATTCATTCACCTTCACACCCCTTCGTTTCATATGATGAATTCCTGTTAAAAATTTTACCCCATATTCACAGTAATGGTACTATGGTAATACCACTTTTAAATAAAATATCATAATATTAATAATATTTCTATAATTGTTTATTAATTAACAGATTTATCTTTCATAAAATAATTCAATTCATTGGTTTACCTTGCAATTTTTATTCGTTGACAAAAAAAAAATCTATTTACTCTATTCTGTCATCATTCTTTGTCTTAAAAATAACAAAACCACCCAGTAACCTACTGTGTGGTTTTAATTTGTTTTGTTTATTCGGTTTCCAAGTCCTTCATACTATCGATAACTGATTGGAAATGGGCTTGCATGGCTCTATATGCACGGTCTGGATCTTTGGCAATGATTGATGCACATATTTCCTGGTGCTGTTGGAGCAATAGATTTCTTTCTTTTCTCCAGTTGATGATCCTTACTCTTGCTTCCTTTATAAATGATTCCATTAATGTGGAGATCGCATTTAATACACTTAGAATAAGATAATTTCCTGTGATTTCTGCAATCTTATAATGAATTTCTTTATCGATGATCGTACTTTCATTTTCATCCTTCGCCTCTGCAAGGGCCTGAATCAGCTCATTTAAAACATCCATATCTTCCTGTTCAATTCTCTCTGCTGCAATCCTTGCAGCTTCATTCTCAATGATAATTCGAAGCTCTAAGATGTCCAAAGACTTACCTTGATGAATCTTAAACATAACAGATAAAGGTTCAAAAAGGCTTTTTTCCATACTAGCTGTAATAAAATTCCCCTCGCCTTGTCGACTCTCAATGGTTCCTATAATCTCCAATACCCGCAGGGCCTCTCGAATGGATGTCCTGCTGACACCCAAAGTCTCTGCCAGTTCCCTCTCTGCAGGCAGTTTATCCCCCTTCTTTAGGGTTCCATCCATAACCATGACCTGGATCTGTTCAATTACATGCTGATAGACTTTTTTACTCTTTATTGGTGTAAACATGTAAACTTACCTCTTTCGCCCGCAAAATTTAAAGCTATTCCTAACTATTCTTATTGTATCATAAAAAGCTATTCGTCCATATATATCTTGATAGAATTAAGTCTATCATACTGGCCCCTCTGATTCAACTAATTGTATAATTCCAAATAGATTTATTTTATAATAATGGTTTTAATTTTTGTTGTTCTAAATTTCTCCAATGCCATAGCATCAAGCTACTTTGCTTTGGCTCCTGTAGCACCATAGCTCTTCATAATTCCTTTCATGCCACCAGTAGCTTCTATTTTGCCATCATCCATTACCCATATGGCCTCTGTTCCTTCCAAACTTTCAATAAGGGCTTTCGCCTCTGGAAACGGCATTAAAAACACTGCCGTGGACAAGGCATCTGCTACCCCAGAATCTTCAGAAAGCACAGTTACTGCACGATAATAATCACCTGGCATAAGGGTACTTGGATCAATCAGATGATGTATTACCTTTCCATCCACGATATAATATCTTTGGTAATCTCCACTGCTAACTACAGAAGCATTGTTCACAAAAATGGTATCCAGCATATTTTCCTCATCAAAAACCACCGCTCGATCAGGACTTTGGATGCCTACACCCCATCTTTCGCGAACCCCATCAAGAGGCTTACCCAGCACACGGATATTTCCACCAGCACTAATAATGCCGGAACCAAAGCCCGCTTCCATGATTTCCCTGGCTACAATCTCAGTGGCATATCCCTTTGCAATAGCACCAACATCAAGGCTCATCCTTCCATCGGCTAAATATACAGTGCTGTTTTCCACATCTACAATAATCTTGTTTATATCCATGTGTTTTGAAGCTTCTGAAAGCTCCTCCATGGAAGGGATTTTGGCATTTCGGGGGTCATAGTTAGCCTCATCACGATACCTATGCCATATCTCAAGAACTGAACCCATGGCAATGTTGGTCCTTCCATCGGTTTTGATATACCAGTCCTTCGCAAAAAGTATGAGGTCTATGATTTCTTTTTCTACTTTCACTGGTCTGATTCCTGCATAATCATTGATGGTTTTGATATTATTTATCCCGTCATAATCATTATATTTATCGTAAAGCATGTGAAGCTCTTCAAAACGTTGATGAATCTTTTGTATATGCCCCTTAAACTCTTCCTCTGTTTCTGTATAACCAACGACTTGTGTCATGGTATCGAATGTATCGAAAAAACTCTCGCTATATTTAGTATACTTTGGCTGACACCCATTTAAGAATAACCCACTCAACCCTATAATGATCAGCATAATTACCTTTTTTTTCATATTCATCACCTACTTTTATCCTATCAAAAAGGAAATAAGAATTCAAATACATATAAGAACGCTATACTAGAGTCATCTCCTAAATATTGAAAACTCCCCCATTAACATGAGGGAGTTTATCAGATGTTATTATTTCGCGTTGTCAAAGGCCTCAGCTACAGCTTCCGTATAATGCTCAACAGATACGGTTACAGAAGATGTAAGCTCTGGAATATCTGGCACTGCTGGATGGGCTTCATCCTTTGCCTTTGTCTTCATGCCTTGGATTTCTTCAACTGTCTTTCCTACCATCCACTTCTCAAGCTCGGCTATCTGCTGGAACCACTCTTTTCCAATGGTAGAAGCCTTAACCATGCCGTATTCCATACCAAGCTCAACCTTCGTTTTGTATTCAGCATTCTTATCAGAAGTTACTTTACCATCTTTGTCATATTGGATTTTTGTTTGGGCATTGTCAATCACAACACCTACTACTTTGCCGTCTTTATCGAAAGCTGCTGCTGCCATTACTGTATCCACCTGGGCAAGAGGAAGAACCTCCTTACCATCTTGTGTAGCAAGACCCTTAGACTTTCCAATAGCAATATTGTGTCCAAGACCTAATTTCTCTGCACCGCTTCCAATTTCAACAGCATTGTTATATGCTTCTTCCAATGCACCTACATAATCCTGAATTGTGATCGTAACTGTAGATGCAAGTTCTGGAACATCAGGTACTGCAGGATGGGCTTCATCTCTCTGCTTTGTCTTCATTGCTTTAATTTCATCCAGTGTCTTTCCAATCATCCACTTTTCAAGCTCTGCAGCTTGCTCATACCACTCTTTGCCGATGCTGGAAGCTTTAATCATTCCATATTCACCAGCGAGTTCAACCTTTGTTTTATACTCACCCTTTGGATCAGATGTTAATTGTAGCTTGTTATCAAAATTGACTTTTGTCTGGGCATTGTCTATTGTCACAGAAACAACCTTTCCATCTTTGTCAAAGGCTGCTGCAACAATTACAGTGTCAACTTGGCCAAGTGGAAGAACTTCCTTACCATCCTTATCTGTACCAAGATCCTTCGATTTAGCAATTGAAGTACTGTGGCCGATACCCATTTTTACGATACCTGTATCACTAGCCGCCGGTGCTTCCGGTGCTGCTGGCGCAGGTGTCTCAGTTGTAGTCGGAGCTGGTGCTGAACAGCCTACGACTAAGGAAAGCGTTAACATAAGTACTAAAAAAATCGATAGTGCTTTTTTCATGGTTCCCCCTCCAATTTTTAAAATATAATATGTACTACGATTTAATCATAACACATTGTTTAAAAATAAACAATATTATTGGAAGTAAAAGTTTATTTATGAAATAATACCCATTGTTTGAAGATAATCTTTATCCTTTTAAAATTATTTATAATATAGTTTTTCCAATGCTTGTATATATGCAATTAAAATTTAGAATCAAAATCAAAATAATGATCACTATAGATTTCAGTCAAAAAATAAATAAAAAATTCACACACTCTATCGTTAAACAAATCAACCCGAGTGTGTGAATTCAAAGTATTATTCTGCTTTGTTGCTTATTTCTTCCACAAGCTTCTTAAAATATCTACTATTCTCAATGATGTCAGGTCCTTGCTTAAACAAGCCGCCTCCTATCAAGAATATGACATCTTTTCCATATACCTTTAAGGATTCCGGAATACTTTGAAGGCTCATTCCCCCGGCTGGACATGGGAAAATAGGCTTTAATTGTCCCATAGGCAGCATACTTGCCCTTGCAATTCCTTGACACTCTTCTCTGCTAAAGGAAAATCTCCCCCCAAAATTCGGATAAACAGTACCATCAGCCCCTGCCAAGCGTGGAATCTGACCAAACAGTACCTGATGGGAAAGACCACTGTCTCCAAGGACATAACTGCCTTGAAAAGCAGGGTGACTCATGACGGGCAGCCCAATATCATCGTTCTCGGCCACAGCTCTCATGGCATCCAGTCCTGTAAGGCCCGGGGCAATCAATAGACCGCCTGCACCCAAACTTTTGGCAAGCCTTCCTCTATCAAGAACTTCCCCGTAGGGCGCTGTGATATTTGGCATATAAATGCTTCGATTTCCCGTCTCATGATTGGCCCTATGTACTGCCTCAGCACATAGCTTCACCCTTTCTTCAAATGTTGAAAAGGATTGATTGGAGAGACCATGATCGTCTTTTATGATATCAATCCCGCCAAGAGCAAATTTATAAGCAAGCTCCGCAAGTTCTTCATTGGTAAGGCCCATGGGCTTCAATGCTGTAAAGAGTAGTGGACGCTCCGCCACACCCAACAGTCTTCTCAGTCCTTCCCTGCCAAAACGAGGTCCCTTGAAATCATTCAGTATTGAATCTGGAAGATCTAAACCTAGAACCTTTATACCAGGTTTGATACTGATATTTCCAAATACCACATTTAGCAGCTGGGTCAACTCGTTGGCGGCACAGTCTACAGGATAGCTTATCTCTACACAAAAGCTCTCACTGTCATAGGCTTCAAAGGATTCTATCCTTCCCACAATATGATCAGCAATTACGCCCTGTGGCACTAGTTCTTCAGGAAACTCTACTGTCTGCTCAAGACAGATATCCTTTGCTTTGTCATAGGCTTCTTTCTCGCTCCCTAAAATTCTATAGTTAACCCTAAACCGCTCACTGGGCAAGGCTAGTTTGCTCATACCTGAAAAAAACATGTTATAGACCCCTTTCAATTATGTTACAGTGCTTCTGCTTTTGCCTTGCTGTGAACCTCTACAATAAATGCTTCCGTTAACTCATCCTCATTGATATTCAACTCTCTGCCTATCATTCTTTCAATTTCGTTTATTAAAGCTATGGCGTCCAAACCATATTCTTTCATTAAATACTGCTTGCTGGCTCCATGGACAAAGGTGTCCTTAATACCGATCCTGGTCAATTTTTTTCCCATGCCTGCTTCTGCCATTTTTTCAGCAACAATCGTTCCCAGACCCCCTATGATAGAGTGGTTCTCCATGGTAATTACACCGTATTTTGATCCAGCAATGGCTTCCATGATAGCTGGATCATTGAATGGCTTGAGGGTTGTGACATGTCTGTGATGGATCGATATGCCTCTTGACTTCAATGCATTTGACGCCCGTAGTGCCTCTTCCGTACAAATTCCGCTGGTCAAGAGAACAATGTCTTCCCCTTCGCTGACGAGTCTTGATTTTCCAAGTTCCATTGCCTCTGATGCAGGGAAAAGACGTGGTATTTCTCCCCGGAGCATTCTGATATAAACAGGACCGTCTATACTATTTGCTACATCCAAGACAGATTCTACATCTGTTGCATCCCCACACTCAAGAATGGTCATATTGGGCAGTGACCTCATAACCGATATATCCTCTATTGCTTGATGGGTTGCTCCACCCGGTGTCATAATTCCAGGCAGAAATCCAAACATGATCACCGGTAGGTTTGGATAAGCAATGGACATGGCAATCTGATCATATGCCCTTCTATAGATGAAAACAGCAAAGGTATGAATAAATGGTTTATAACCTTCCCTAGCAAGTCCCCCTGCAAAGCTCATCATATTCTGCTCAGCGATTCCCATAGAGAAAAAGCGTTGGGGATAGGTATCTCTGAATGCATCAATTTCTGTAGAACTTGTTAAATCTGCGGAAAGTACCACTACCTCTGGTTTATCAGCTGCCCATTTTACTAGATGTTTTGCATGAACCTTAGATAATATCTCCATTTAGCTTCCCTCCTTGCCCAGCGAAATCCGCCATATTATGAAAGACCGTTCTGTACTGTTCCCGTTCTTCCTCGTTATTAAATCGTACATAATGAAGCTTAGGAATCCGATTTTTCAAAATATCTACTCCTCTGCATGGGTCTGTATCACAGAGGACGAAGGTAGGTCTTCCATCGGGCTTAAGCTTTCCTAATTCTGCTAAAGCATTCACATCATGGCCATTGATTCTAAAGACTCTCGCTCCAAATGACTCCAGCCGTTTATCAAAGGGTTCGATATTCATGACAGTTGTGGTTTTTCCATCACACTGATATCCATTAATATCTACATAGGCCAACATATTATCGAGCTTATGATAAGACATGGCTTGTACAGCCTCCCAGAATTGACCTGATTGGCATTCTCCATCGGATAGGAATACAACCACTCTACCAGTTTCATTTTTCATCTTTCTACCTAATGCAATTCCTGCAGCCTGGCTGATTCCTTGTCCCAGTGAGCCCGTCATAATTTCCATCCCTGGAGAATGGTCAGCACCAATCATCTCTACGACGCTGCCATCCTTATTAAACGCATCTAATCCTTTGACATCCATGCGGCCCGCTTCAATAAGGGCAGCATACAATACCAATGAATAATGGGTCGGTGACAAAAAGAATCTATCGTATTCTGGTGCCTTTATGCCGTGAAAGGCTGATCCTGTAAGATGGTTGGGATTTTCAGGACCTGGTACGCCTAGAAATGATCCAGGCAGCAAAGGCTGCTCAGGCATTCCCATATGTAAAACATCTAAATATAAGGTTGCAAATATTTCCGCTGCTGAGCAAGCTTGACTGAGATAACCACCATTGTTTTTTATGGTATGCTCCATTACCCTGTGTCTGATGCCTTCTGCAGCTTGATAAATCCTTTGCTGTAAAGGCGTCATTTGTTCATCTGTTTTATTTTTCATCATTTGTTTCACTCCTATTTATTAAACATGGTGGATAAACTCTCGTGATACGGTGGATAAGCGATACCTTTTTCTGTAATGATGGCTGTAATCAATCCATGGTCTGTTACGTCAAAGCAAGGATTATATGCCTTCACACCAGCCGGTGCCATTGGTTTTTCATACCATTTTGAAGTAATTTCCTCATCACTGCGAAGTTCGATATGAATCTTTTCACCATCACTACAATTCATATCGATAGTAGATAGAGGTGCACAAACGTAAAAAGGAATTTGATAGTGCTTGGCCATAATCGCAACCCCAGAGGTTCCTATTTTGTTGGCAACATCCCCATTGGCGGCGACACGGTCACAGCCTACCAACACGGCTTGTATACGACCTTCCTTCATAACGATGGATGCCATATTGTCACAAATCAGCGTTACATCCACACCAGCTTCCTTTAACTCCCAGGCAGTCAATCGAGCACCCTGCAGCAGGGGTCTCGTTTCATCTGCATATACCTTAAAGTCATATCCCTTGGCATGTCCCAAATAGATTGGTGCCAAAGCAGTGCCATATTTCGCTGTTGCTATGGTACCTGCATTGCAATGGGTAAGTATTCCCCACCCTGGCTCCAAAAGGGAAAGGGCATAATTCCCGATGGCCTCACACACCTTTTCATCCTCAATACGAATTTTTTCAGCCTCTTCTCTGAGGGATGTCTTGATTTGTTCTATAGCTTTACCTTCCTCCCTCTTTAGTCGTGCTTCCATTCGATCAAGAGCCCAAAAAAGATTCACAGCAGTAGGTCTAGAAGAGCCTAGATAGGTCTTTACCTTTTTAAACGCTTCATACAATTCCTCATAAGTAGCTGCATCACAATCCTTAATGCCCAAGTAAGCACCATAGCCTGCTGCGATGCCTATGGCTGGTGCACCTCTTACTCTTAGGGAATGAATAGCCTCCCATAAATCCTCTATTTTATGAATCTCTAAGAATTTTTTCTCGTTTGGCAGCAGCGTTTGATCAAGAATGATCAATACATCCTTTTCATCATCCAACCGTACTGATTGAACAACTGTAGCACCTGCCTCCATGTATTTTTCCATTTTTGCACCTTCCTATTGAAACCATATTTTAATTACTTTATTTTTTCTTCCCAATTCTTCACAATATCCATAAAGTCTCTACCGCTTTTTAATGTTCCACGCTGGAGTATAAAAGTCTTTCCGATGGAGAGACAGATTTTTTCTGCCCGAGCTCTTTTTTCTAAATTCTCAATAGAAGTGATATCCTTCACATGGGCAATCCCTAAAATTCTACGACACAATTCACAGCCTGCCACAGCCGCCGTATCTCGAAGGATATTATCGAGATAATAGCTGTCGAATCCTTTATACTTTGAGGTTCTCTCAGTTCCGTGTTCTTTCCATAACGCCATAAACTTTTGAACAAATAGATCCATCACTTGAATGATCGTCTCTTCCAACCATCCCTTATAATCCATCTTCTGCTGCTGATCTTCTAAGGCTGCCTCCGCATGTTCATAGGCAAAAATCAAATTGGCAATCACATTCCCTACATCGTAGCCTGCAGGTCCATAAAATGCAAATTCTGGGTCTATCACCTTGGTGGAATCTTCCTTAATAAAAATGGATCCCGTATGTAAATCTCCATGGAGCAATGATTGGGCATTTGTCATAAATTCAAACTTCAGTTTGGCGGTTTCTAGAAGAAGGGTCTCATCAGCCCAAAGTTCTCTCTTCGCATATTCCCTAGTGGCTGAAAATACGTCGTTTCTAGAGCAGTCAAAAAAAGGTTCAGTGTAGACAAGATCCTCCGTAATCTCACATAGTTCGGGATTAATAAAGTTCTTTACGAGGGCTTTCTTTGCCTTGTGATCCATCACCACATCCGAGGTTAAGAGCAGTGTCCTTGCCATAAAGGTGGTGATATGGTCTGCAAAGAGGGGAAATTTTTTATATTCCATTAAAGCTTTACGCATAATGACATGATCCGATAAATCTTCCATGATACAACAATTCATGATTGGATCATATTTAAAAACTTTAGGAACAAACCCCTCTGCCAATTGATATTGAAGCTGAAGTATTTCACTCTCAATTCGATTACGGTCTGGCGACACCTTGAATTCTTCTGAAATTCTAGCACAGGGTCCTGCTTGCTTAAGTATAATAGATTTCCCGGATTTTTCATCTGCAATCCTAAAGACATAGTTGAGGTTTCCATCCCCAATCTCCTTACAGCTTAGCACTGCATCGAAATCAAAGCAATTCAACACATCCTTTGCGTATTCAAGGACATCTGCTTCCTTCATCGTAAAATAACCCTTAGAAAACTTTGACATAATATCCCCCCAAGCTTATCTTCTTTGGCTCATATAACTATATTGTATTATAATTATTTCTCATTTTCTATATTGAATACAGTGATGGAAGTATTATTTGCTTATCAACTGAATGCTATAACAATAGAACAAGACACTCTGTATCCCTTTTGAGGATTTAGAGTGTCTACCACAGTCATAATTTTGTTTATACTATCGCTCTTACTTGATGATTAATGCTACAGCAAAGGTAACAACAAATGTCATATTCATCACCACAAAATTTTTAACTGCTACGATAAAAGTATCTTTTTTGCTCTGTTTTTCATAAAAAATCTTTATATGCTTATTCACAAGGACAAAAGTGACTAACGTAATTGCAGTAACCAAAGGCGCTACCCCTAGCACTAATAATATAATCAAAGCAATATATCCGATATAATACAACGCTCTGAAAATTTTCAATGAAGAATTTTTTCCGATAAAAATTGGCAGGGTATACCTTTTGTTTTCAATATCATCTTCGATATCACATATGTTATTTGCAAGCATAATATTAGATATTCCAACCGTTGACGGCAAGGATATGAGAAATATGAATAGCATTTCCAGCAGATTCATATCTAGGCTGATTCTCCCCCCATCAAAGGCGATATTGACTACATTCAAATCAAACACATGAATATATATGGCAATAAAAGGGATGATAAATCCCATGAATCCACCTGAGAAAATCTCTCCGAACGGCGTACGGGATATGGGAATAGGGCCAAAGGAATAAAGTACCCCAATCCCAAAGGATACTACCCCCAAGATTAATACTGTAATGTTTGTATTTAAAAACAATAAGAGCCCAAATACAATAGCCGTCCCTAAAAGAATAAAGATCACAGCCAATGCTGTAGATTCTTTTAGGTTATGGCTCACCATGGCATTATGGCTTTCATATCCATAACCATGCTTTTTCTTTGCCTTTTTAAAATCCTGATAATTATTGATGGCTGTTGTGGCCATATCTATACACAATAGTGATACAAGCATCAGCAGGAAATTTTTAAGATTAAACGTATCAAATCGATATACAGCATAAAAGGTACCAAGTAAGAAGGGAATGATACTTGCTACCTTTGTTTGAATTTCTACTAGTTTTAAAAAGCTGTCGATTGTCATATATAGAACTCCTTTCCCTGTTATCATGAAGTAGTTGTACCCTTAAAATTTTATCATGAACAGATGGAATAATCAAAGTTATTATCATTTATGCCGCATCTAATGTTTTCTTTGCAATGCACTGAACATGGAAAGCATCTATCTCATTCGATAAATGCTCTCTATTACCTCTCATGGCACTATTGATGACTATCTTGTTTTCCTACATTTTTAATATTCTGCTGCATCGGCAGCCATTGATAGTGTAATGTTTAGATTTCCGTTCCTGCACCGCAGTGCATCAAGGAATTCTTTTTGCTTCACATTTTCATTTAGTGACACCATATACACAAGCTCATAAAGACTTCCTAAATCTGTGGTCTTTACTTTTCTAAGGTCGTGGCTTATTGTAAATTTTTCAAATACCTCATCAAATGCGCCTTCATAATCTAAGTCCTCTGGGATAATTATTTTCAACAGTTTCTGAGAAAATTTCTTCCCTCCAAAATTCGTGAAATGTAACGTGGCCATTAAAAGACATAGGACTGTGGTAAACAAGATAGCGTACCCGTAAAGCTCTGTTCCGCATGCCAGCCCTGTGGCCATGGTAAGCAAGACGTATGCGATATCCTTTGGATCTCCAGGGGCGCTTCTAAACCGGATGATAGAGAATGCGCCTGCCAAGCTGAATGCCCTTGCTACGTTACTTCCAATCAAAAGAATAATGATAGCGATCACTGTAGGTACAAGGATTAGTGTGAGTGAAAAGTTCTGAGAATAGGCAATTTTATTGCTGGTCTTCATATAAGTTAAGCTAATCAGTCCTCCTAAAAGGAACGATACAGCGATTGTAAGGATTGCGCTGCTTAAAGATATTGAGCCACTCGCTGATGTTGTGTTGAATATTGTTTCAATCATGGTTTTCTTTCTCCTTTCAATATAAATGTTTGTTTTTCCTTAATTCCATTTTAAGAATGAAACCTTAAAGGAAGCTTAAATATTTCAGGAGAATATTATAATTCTCAGATTCCTCACATTTAAGGTTGTTTTAAGGATTGCCATGATATAATACTAATGCGAAAGAGGAAATAAAATCCGAGGTGATATCATGCGCATACTATTGGTAGAAGACGAACTTCATTTGGCAGAAGCATTGGTTCAAATATTAAAGAAGAACCATTATTCTGTCGATGCAGTCCATGATGGGGAATCTGGATTAGATAATGCTTTGTCTAATATCTATGACTTAATCATATTAGATATCATGCTTCCAAAGGTGGATGGTATCAGCGTATTGCAAAACATAAGAAAAGAAGGACTCACAACACCAGTTATACTCCTCACTGCAAAGGGGGAAGTTTCCGATAAGGTAACCGGTTTGGACAGCGGCGCCGATGATTATTTGGCAAAACCATTTGCAACTGAAGAACTGTTGGCAAGAATACGAGCCATGACAAGACGAAAAGGAGAGATCATCGTAGATAGCGCCTTGAAATACGGGGATATCGAATTGAATACCTCAATCTTAAAGTTATCAAAGGACAATAAAGAGGTTAAACTCACTTTAAAAGAAAGCGAGCTTTTTGCGTTTCTTGTTTTGCGGAAAGGGCTTGTGTCCTCCAAAGAATTGATCATCGAAAAACTTTGGGGTTTTGATGCTGAGGTAGAGCATAATCATGTGGAAGTATATATTTCTTTTTTAAGAAAAAAATTGACTTTCTTAGAATCAGCTGTGTCAATACAAACCGTCCGGGGGATCGGCTATGTATTAGAGGGGGAAAGATAGATGTTTAAACAACTTAGAAATAGATTTCTTATCCTGAATCTGGTCATTATTTCTGTCATGATGATCATTGCCTTTGCATCCATCTATCTAATTACCTACAACAATGTATCGAGGGATATTTCTATGGAACTTCATAAGGTTTCTGATATGAAGCGTAAATCCAATATGGATATTGACACAGCACCGCCTAATGATTTTAATATGGGACAACCTTCATCAGATTACGATCGTCCTCAGCCACCAGATCGATCAGTCTCTTTTACCCTAGTGACTGATCCACAATGGAATACGATGAAAATCATATCCATCTTCGATATGGATGATAGCTTCTATGAAGCTGCCAAAAATGCCGCTCTCTCCTCTGCGTCCAGTACAGGCAAGTTCAAATTAGAAGATAATCATTGGGCATTTATCATAAAGACTTTTCCAGAGGGCTTTCGAATAGTTTTCTTAGATATTACTGCCCGGCAAGCAATTCTAACGAATCTTATTTATACCTTCTGTGTTGTTGCAGTGATTATGCTGATTGTTATTTTCTTTATCAGTAGATTCTTCGCAAATAAATCTATACAACCCATACAGGAATCCTTTGATAAACAGAAACAATTTATTGCTGATGCATCTCACGAGTTAAAAACCCCTTTAGCTGTCATCAATACCAATGTCGATGTACTCTTATCTAATGGGGAAGATGCTATTTATCAACAATCAAAATGGCTTTACTACATCAAATCCGAAGCTGAAAGAATGACAAAGCTGACAAATGATCTTCTGTACCTGACGCAAGTGGATTATTCCGATATAAAAATGATTTTTACAGATTTTAATCTCAGCGAATTGGTTGAAAATGTCATATTGACCATGGAAGCTGTATTCTTCGAAAGCAATGTTTCATTAAAATACGATATAGAACCACACTTGATGATCCATGGTAATCGTGAACAGATTCAGCAAGCAGCTATGATTCTTCTGGACAATGCTATAAAATATACCAACCCTAAAGGAATCATCGATATATCGTTGAAAAAGCACCATAAGCATATCGTATTATCTGTTTCCAATACCGGTGAAGGAATTTCATTAGAACATATTCACAGGGTCTTTGACAGATTTTATCGCCCCGATAAATCCCGCGTTCGCCAAACGGGGGGCTATGGTCTAGGACTAGCTATTGCCAAAACAATCATAAATCAGCATAATGGGAAAATATCAGTAAAAAGTATTCCAAATGATATAACTACCTTTCATGTTGAGTTACCCGATATACACTAAAAATAAAACCACTGAAAAAACTCAGTGGTTTTATTTTTAGTGTATATTCTATGATTTTGTAACTGTTTTTCATCCTATGTATATGATGTACTGGGACAAATCCCCTTTGTCCTACATTTAAACCCTTCTTTTTTCCTACCCGCTCACGCGGGTAGCTTTTTTGTTTGCCTTTCGATAAAATTAGCACCTATTTAAATTTTCAAATAATCCGAATCTTATTAGTTATACTGTCAAAGGTATTCCTATTTTTGTGATAAATATTCTCTTCATCCCCTACAACGATAGTTCTTGATGAAATCTCTTATCGAGAAAGGCTTGTTTTTCTCTCATATGCTTTTGATACTCCTCTTCGCTTAATATCCCCGCTGCTTTTAAACGATCAAGCATATCAATTACCTGAATACATAGCAAGATCAACTCATCTTCCAAACGGGTTAGCACATCCTCCATGTATTCAGTCCTCCTTATGATAATTTTCAGAATATTATTATACATTTGTAACTATTCTAGACTTTTTTAAAATTTCCTTTATACTTACAGCATATTTTAAAGAATATTCTATCGACCTCATGGCTTTAGCCAGCACCTAACATCTATAAATGCTCCCATAACCCATCTCGTCGCAATATTATATTCGTATACTAACTCTTTGTTTTTCTCAAGTAGATTGATTAGTTCACAGATCTGCATCCCATGTTCTATCCCCACGGGTTCTCGTATGAACAATATGCCCTCCTTATTTAGATTTTCAATCAATTGTTTTAAGATGGGCATGCGATAATCTGCCGGAAAATCGTGTAGCGCATAGTGAATGATTATTTTATCATAGCCGCCTTCTTCTATCTGATCCGTGAAATCATGGATTAGAAGCCCTTTGGCTAATTTATATTTCCATAGCTTTTTTTCAGCAAGCTTTAACCATCTGCTGGATATATCTCCATAGATCAATTGGCCATCATTCAGTCGATGTGCTACTCGTTTCGCAATGAATCCGCTACCCGAACAGTAATCCAATACTTTTTCATTCCCTTTTATACCTAAATAGGTTACAAAATTGGTATAGTATCTTTGCAGCAATGTATACCCTAATGATTCCGTCAGCAAAATTTCAAGTTTTGAAGGCTTAAATACATATTCTCTATGGACGGTCATGAATTTTCCCCTGCCTTTCTATACAATGAAAGGGAGAAACATCTTTGTTTTTCTCTTGTACATCATATATTCCTCACCGAATTCAGTGAGCATATCCCGTTCTTCTTTTTTGGCTAGTCTGTAATACATCCTAGCAATAAATGGCCACATGATCAGCATTGGTAAAGTGGCCCACTGAATAATCATTCCTAAGGTTAATAACATAAACCCTGTGTATTGGGGATGACGAATATATCTGTATACACCTGTTTTTACAACCTTTCCTTTGCCTTTCTGCAATGACCAGTATTTATGATAGATATTATACCAACCATTACCAATGACAAATAATGCGATGGTAGAAAGTATAATATTTATATACATCCCTGTATATCCTATCTGATGAAACAGTGTATGCCCCCATAAAACTCCCTCGGGTAAGTTTCTTCCAATGATCCAGGATACCAAGTACATGCTCATAGGAATACCATGCATTTCAATGGCAAAGGCCAAAACAAAAGCCATATATGCCGTGGCAGGCTTTCTATCCATCTTTCTATAAAAGGGTACAAACAAAAGTGCTAATCCATATATAACGGTAAAAAACAGCACCGCTCCCCATTGGTGATAATGACTCTGAAAAGTTTCCATTTCATATAACCTCCTTTTTTACTTGATTTCAGTGTACTATATCTCAAATAAAAAAAATCCTAACCAAGGTTAGGGTATTGGTTAGGTTTTTAACAATTTTTATGTTATTTCACCAAGCTTTTTTGCTTTTTGAATAGCCTGTACTCTATTTTTCACTTCTAGCTTTCCAAAAATATGATTCGTATGCCATTTTATTGTCCCAATACTGATAAACAATATCTTACTAATCTCTTCATTGGTTTTGCCCGCGGCTATAAGGTTCATGATTTCTTTTTCCCTTGCAGTCAGCATGGAATCTACCCTGACTATGTCTATGGCTTTTACGTTCTTATGTATCATGGAATAAAACCTCTCATCTGTTTCTTGTAGTATTGCTGTGGTATGGAGGGGCAATGCACAAAAACAGCCACAGATCCCATAGTCTTTATAGATTTGTATCGCTTCCTTTAAATAATAAACTGCCATTTTTTTATTTTTTTCCAAATAATACAATTCAGCCAGCTGGAGCATTGTCATTTGTATATGGGGGATCATTCCAATATACTTTAGATTCTCCAGTCTTTTTTCAATATCTTGAATACGAATCATATGGCTAAAGCCCTTCAGCTTTAGGTAAACAAGGGACTCAATGATGATAGAATGACTGTCAATTCCACTTTTTCCAAACTCCAATTCAAATTTCTCTATATCCACTTCAACCAGATGCAATCCACCTTTTTCAGCTGTAAAAACCTTGAACATAGATATCAACAAATCCGTCTGCCTGTAATTCATCTTTTCAAAGGTCAGGATCATTTCATTTTTTAACTGCTCCATAGCCAAAGTATCCGATGTCACGTAATACGCTTTAAAAAGATATAATTCTATCAGTCCATGCATATGAAATAAGCCTAGTTGATCAATGCTATCCTTCGCCAAGGCTAGATGCTTGATAGCCAAATGGGGTCTATTCATCTCATAATAGCACATACCTAGGGGAAGATGTATAGCATTTACGTACGTCTGCATTTCTTCCGTATAGCTGCTTGCCATAAAGAGTTCTTCTTTACATTTATCTACTACAAACTCGAATTCACCAAGCTTATATCGATTCAAAAGTTCATTTATCATTGCGATCAAAGCTAAGAAA
This sequence comes from Anaerosolibacter sp., assembly GCF_029240175.1. Lineage (GTDB taxonomy): Bacteria > Bacillota > Clostridia > Peptostreptococcales > Thermotaleaceae > Anaerosolibacter. The sequence continues at coordinate 84,667 of NZ_JARBTM010000005.1, read as the reverse complement.
TGATGATTTAATCTTTGAAATATCCCACGAGATGCTGAAAACATTTCAGAAGCCAAACGATATTGGTTCGTATTGGCCAGCATTTGTCCGTAGGTTAACTTAGCATTCCCCATATAAAAGCTTGTTTTTTCTTTTGAAAGTATATCAATGGATAGCTTGGCATAACGAAGCCCTTCTGTAGGATTCATCATATACCCAATCATTGCCTTCAGCGAATAAAATAAAGAACTTTCTTCCGGACCTTTCAAAGCCATTTCATCGATGTCCCGAATGATTAAAAACAGATTGCCATGATCGCCACTCAAGAACGCCATCCATGCCAGCATTATTTTGGGCGTTAATTTCTTTGTTTCTGAATAATCAACATTTTTAAGGGTTTTATAATACTTTGAAATATCAGGCGTTGAAAAAAATTCAATGATGTGATTTTCCATAAAAATGTAAAGCTCCTGTAGGGATCTCTTATCAATAAGATCCTCTAATTCCATCTGTAATCTATTTTTTTCTATCAAATTATCTCACCCCTGAAAATGTTCTATAAACCCTTTTGCATCACTGTTAACAAAAGGAAAGGACCTGCATCAGCAAAGAAATGTACAATCATAGCTGGCAATAAACCATCTTTATAATAAACATAGCACAATACCAATCCATAAGAAAAGGCAATAAAAAATCCTGGATGATTTAAGCCAAAGAAAATACTAGATAAAATAGCCCCTATAGCTACTATACGGTTAGTATCAATTTTAAAACTTCTGAGAATCAAAACAAATAAAGGCATAAGAAATACACGATAAACAATCTCTTCCTGTATAGCAGCCCTTACAGATAGAGCTATCGCATCCACAGGAGTCAATGTCTCCATAAAAGGCATCCATTGAAGAACCTGATCTCTGCTAATAAAGTAAATGCTCATGTTCACAAATGTGCAAAGTGCTCCAATAACAATTGTTCTTTTTGTGTCAGAAGACTTCTTCCAAATTGCAATCTCCAGTTTATTACTTACTTGTATGCCCAAGATAATTGTAATGCTAATAACCATTATTTCAAATAAAATAATCTCAAATATAGATGATTGATGTTGCATTATTAATACTGGCTTTAAAATAATGGCTGATGCAACAAGTACGATGAGCATGCTCACAAATCTCGATACATATGCCCTTTGATCCACTTTTCAATCACGCTCCTTACTCTGTGTTGATTCTCTAAGGAAGAAAGATGTCCTCTATATTTTTATAGCAACTTTCGACATTCCATTTATTTTTTTCAATCATTATTCGATTGTTTCTCTTCTTACTAGTTTGCGATCTACTAATTTATCATTCATACTCCCTTTAATATCCATGTATATATCATACTTTATCATGTTATAATCTCTACATGATAAAGGTTTCACTTTTCCTTAAATTTTTTTCTCTTAAGAATAGCAATTGACACAGCAGGAATAGAAGTATAAAATTTAAAAGGTTGTATTAAAACATAAATTCCATTATCATAGATTATTTAAGATAAAGAAAGAGGTAAACGATGGCTGAAGAAACTTTAAGCTTTATAGATGAAGTGCGAAGAAGAAGAACCTTTGCAATCATTTCTCATCCCGATGCAGGTAAAACTACCCTGACAGAAAAACTATTATTATACGGTGGCGCTATCCGCTTGGCCGGATCTGTTAAGTCAAGAAGAGCCCAGAATCATGCCGTATCTGACTGGATGGAAATTGAAAAACAAAGAGGTATCTCTGTTACTTCCAGTGTGCTCCAGTTTGATTACAATGGCTATTGCATTAACATCTTGGATACACCTGGTCACCAGGATTTCAGTGAAGATACTTATCGAACCCTTATGGCTGCTGACAGTGCCGTTATGGTGATTGACTGCTCTAAAGGGGTCGAAGATCAAACAAAAAAATTATTTCATGTATGCAAAATGAGGGGCATTCCCATCTTTACTTTTATTAATAAACTCGATCGTGCCGGAAGAGATCCTTTTGAACTTTTAGAAGACATCGAGAACGTTTTAGGCATTCGCTCTTGCCCTATGAATTGGCCCATTGGTACTGACAGAAATTTTAAAGGGGTTTTCAATCGTCAGAAAAAGCAAATTGAGCTCTTTGGTGATGGCAATCACGGACAATCCATTGCCAAAGCTATGGTGGGAGACATTACTGATGAAAAATTTAGAGATCTCCTAGGCGCAGACCTTCATGAACAATTGATGAATGATATCAGCCTATTGGATGTGGCCGGAGATGAATTCAATATAGAGCAGATTTTAAATGGTGAGCTAACACCTGTATTCTTCGGAAGTGCTTTGACAAACTTTGGCGTTGAACCTTTTCTAGAATCATTTTTAAACATCACCACGCCTCCAACGCCCCGTCCAAGCAATTTAGGTGAAATTAACCCAGAATCAGATAATTTTTCTGGCTTTATCTTCAAAATTCAGGCCAACATGAATCCTACCCACAGAGATCGAATTGCTTTTTTACGGATTTGTTCTGGAAAGTTTGAAAAGGGTATGTCTGTTAATCATGTGCAAGAAAACAAAAAGGTAAGATTGTCACAACCCCAGCAGTTTTTAGCCCAAGATCGTATTGTAGTAGAAACTGCATATCCTGGCGATATCATCGGAATCCATGATCCAGGAATTTTTAAAATAGGTGATACCCTATGCCAGGATCAATCAAAACTACAGTATGAAGGTATACCTTTATTTGCCCCTGAGCATTTTGCTAAAATATATACAAAGAATGCTCTAAAACGCAAGCAATTTATCAAAGGAATTACCCAATTGGCTGAAGAAGGTACCATTCAGGTTTATAAACGACCTGATATTGGTGTAGAGGAATTGATCGTTGGTGTAGTGGGTGCCCTTCAGTTTGAAGTTTTGGAATACCGTCTTAAAAATGAGTATGGGGTGGAAATCATTATGCAAAATCTTCCCTATCGATATATCCGCTGGGTTGAAATGGATCGTTTTGATCCAAAGACCTTTAGCATTACCATGGATACAATGATTGTTGAAGATGAAGATGGACATCCAGTGTTGTTATTCCAAAACGAATGGTCCATCAATCAAGTAAAGGATCGAAACAAAAATGCTGTCCTAAAAGAAATATCCTTACGTAAATAAATTAATAAAAAAACCCACTACCATCGGTAATTCCTCAAGTAGTGGGCTTTTTTTATCACTCTGCTTTGATTAACTTGTCCTTTTGTAATATATGCTCTAATGTCCAGTTAAAAATAAACGCCAATATATCCTCTAAGTATTTTTCAGGATTTTCGTCCACATTATCAAAATCTATTGCATTGACTTTTCTAATAAAATCGTCGTGTTCTACCTTCTGACTAAAATATTTGCGATAATTAATTTTCTTCATGTATTCTTCTTCCGACTTAAAATGAAACATGGTATACTGCCGCAAATCTTCGATGATTTCAACAATCTTGTCATACTTATCCGTACAAAACTCATCTCTTAGAAGCTTATAGGCACTATTGCCAATTTCAAAGAGATGTTTATGCTGGGCATCAATCATTTCAACGCCTATGGCATACTCCTCTTTCCATACCAACATGTAGATTTCTCCCTTCCACCACCGTAGTTACATAATATCAATAATATACCATAAATACATTAAATCTCCAACACATTCTTTTACAATTCGACACGTTTTACTTTCCAAGAAAAAAAGAGCCTTGGCTCTTTTTTCAACAGACTAATCTAGCTTTGTACGATAACTGAAACACCATCGGGTACAACTGTAACGGTTGCATCGGCTCCTTTTATTTCGTAGGCCATCTTTAATGCTTCCTCTAGGGTATAGGCATGGAGCATATGCATATCTGTTACCATCTTTGGATCACATTGATCGGTAACAAGAATCACCTTATGATTTATAAGTATTCTTGCCAATATTTGTGATTCCCATTGATCAGGAATCGTCTTTTCCATGGGAATCTCCATAATTTTATCCATGATGATTTGGGCAGTGGCGTTTTCTAAGAAGGTATCATAGAAGGCTTTGCCACCATGCCCATCGTTGCATGCAGCTGCAATAATTATGATCCCATCTTCTTTCGCAGTAGCCTCTGCTGCTGTCATACCTTTTACCGCTTGATAAATATTTTGATCTAATGGATATCCGCCATTTGATGTAATCGCAATGTCTGCCGGCTGGGCCTTCACACTGGCCAATTCAGCAACAAAACCGCAGCCTTTCTCATGGGCCGCTACCCGATTGCCAGCGAATGCATTTATGATTCTTTTTTCGCTGTCGATGACCACATTAAAAATGAATGCTAGCTTGGCAACCTCTGCTGCATATACCATATCCTTATGAATCGGATTTCCATCTAGGATTCCCGTTCTAGCGTATTCACTGGCGATAAATTTAGAACAATGATTGGCGAGTACGGTTGTACCAGCAGCTACACCTGGCAGTACACTTTTTCTGCCACCGGAAAAACCAGCAAAAAAGTGGGGTTCAATGAATCCTTCTGCCACCAGCAAGTCTGCCTCCATGGCCAGCTTATTCAATATCAGTTTTCCGCCCGATGGCAATATCCCTACATCCACCAAGCTGCTTTTATCCCGACAATCATGGTTTACGAGCTTTTCGTTCCTAACGATTTCTTCTCCAAATTTATTGATCATTTCTTCTTCAGTTGTTAATCGATGAAAACCCGTAGCAATTAATATGGTAATATCCGCATTGGGATTACCCGATCTAATTTCCTCTAACAGTAATGGCAGTGTTATTTTACTGGGTACAGGTCTTGTATGGTCACTGGTAATAATGACCACATTGTTTCTTCCCTTTGCCAGTTCCTTCAATCTAGGTGATTCGATAGGATTCTCTAGTGCTTTCCTTGCAATGGTCACTTGGTCCTCATCTGTCTTATAATGATGAGCTTTGGATTCTAATACAGCCAACAGATTCTTATCTGCTACTTCTAAATCAACAAAGCCTTTGGAATAGGGTATTTTTATAGTCGCCACAGTCAGTACCTCCTTTTATTTTCCTACAGATAAATATTGGCAGGAGTCTCCTTCATAGAAGACTCCCATCTGTATTAATCTAAATCAAACATTTTTCCAGGGTTCATGATATAGTTTGGATCCCATGCTTTTTTGATTGCTTTCATTAAATCTAATTCAGCCGGGTCCATATTTTCCAACATATAACCTTTACGTTTCACACCGATGCCATGCTCACCGCTGATCTTACCACCCAGTTCTTTCGTTGCCAGATATAGTTCCCTCAAAGCCTTTGGCTCGATTTCATGCCAATGCTCCAAGGTATGATTTGGATTCTTTACAAGGGTTGCATGGAGATTGCCGTCACCTGCATGCCCATAGCAAGGAATCTTTATATCATACTTCTCAGAAATACGATCCAACTCAGGAATAATATCAGGGATGGCTGCTATAGGCACAACAATATCCTCTAAGCTTTGAATTGGACTCACTACTTTAAACGCCTCAGCAATATTCCTTCTAACGCTCCATATCCTCTCTTGGGTCGTATAGTTATCGGCAACATAAACCTCGATGGCTCCATTTTCCATACACAGATCACCTATAGCCTCTGCGTCTAGCTCAACCTGTTCTTGGTTTGTACCATCAACTTCAATCAATAACATGGCTCCCGCTTGCTGATATGGCAAACTTTCATTCAGGTATTCACAAGCGGTCTGAACGGACAACTTATCCATAAATTCCATACTAGTTGGAATAGTTCCTTTGGCCATAATAACAGGTACAGTGTCGATGGCATCTTTTGGTGTTTTATATAACACAAGAAGATTAGATTTCGCTGTAGGCAAACCAGTCAATCGAATCGTTGCCTTCGTAACAATTCCTAGTGTTCCTTCAGAACCTACCACCAACTGCTTAAGATCATAACCCGTAACATCTTTAGACAGCTTACCTCCTAGGTTTACAATTTCGCCCTTCGGTGTAACAAGTTCCATTCCCATAATGTATCGGCCAGTTACGCCATATTTTACAGCCCTACCGCCACCAGCATTCTCAGCTATATTACCACCCAGGTAACAAGTCTCCAAGCTCATTGGATAGCCAGCGTAGAAGAGTCCGTTTTCTTTTATAAGTGAGTTGATCTCGTTGGTTACGATACCTGTCTCAGCCGTCAACATCATATTTCCATAATCTATATCCAGAACCTTGTTCATTTTTTCCACAGATAAAAGAATTCCCCCAAATATTGGTATAGCTCCGCCTGAAAGACCACTGCCTGCACCCCTTGGTGTTATGGGAATAAGCTCTCGGTTCGCAAGTTTAACAATTTGTGCGATCTCTTCTGCTGTGGATGGTGTAACAACTACCTCAGGCATATGACCATATTCTTCTGCATTTGTTTCATCATGGGAGTAGGCTTCCATTTTTTCTTCATCACTGAAAACATTTTTAGCGCCTACGATCCCCTTCAACTCTTCGACAATCTCTATGGTAACGGGATTATATCTCATCTTATTTCGCCTCCTTCTTATACGCTTCCAACCTGGCATTAATCTTTGGAATCACTTCGAAGAGATTACCTACGATACCAAAGTCTGCCAGTTGGAATATATTTGCATCCTGATCTTGATTGATTGCCACAATATATTCAGAGGTTTTGATTCCTGCCAAGTGCTGAATAGAGCCAGAGATACCAGCGCAGATGTATAATTTCGGTGAAATTGTCTTTCCGCTTAGACCAATCTGATGAGGATATGGCAGCCAACCCCTATCTACGGCATCTCTACTAGCGCCCAATACCCCGTCAAAATGCTTGGCTAAATCCCGCAGAAGAGCAAAGTTTTCTTGTTTTTTCATCCCCTTACCACCAGCGATAACTACTTCTGCTTCCTCAATGTTCACAAACTCCTCTACATCTTTTCTAAAGCCTACCATTTTTACACGATGATCTACAAGTTCATCTTTCAATACTAACCGTATGATTTTACCTTCTCTACTCGTATCCAGTGGTAATGGCCTGCTGGATTTCGGTCTTACTGTAGCCATCTGTGGATTATGACTTGGTGTTTTAATCGTAGCCATAATATTCCCACCAATGGCCGGACGTGTTTGTAGTAGATGATTTGTTCCTTCTTCAATGTCTAGTTCAGTACAATCTGCAGTTAAACCAGTACTCACTTGAATAGCTACATAGGGCATCAAGGTTCTTCCGCTTGAAGTGGCAGCAGCTAGAATTGAATGGGGATGATACGTCTTGATTAAATCCGACAATACATTGCTGTGAGTCTCAACAATAAAGTTTTCTAACTGCGGGTCGTCTATAAAATATACTTCATCAGCGCCTCTATATATCAGCTCTTGTAACGTTTCATCAGAAACATTGCTGCCCAATAAAACTGAACAAAGCTTTGTATCCATTTTATCAGCCAATTTTCTTCCTCTGCTTAATAGTTCGAAGGAAACTTCCCTTAGTTTGCCCTTACTTTGCTCGGCAATCGTCCATACATAACTCATCTATAATCCCCCCTATATCAATTCTTTTGCTTCCAAGAATCTAATCAATTCTTCGACTGCCTCATTGACTCCCTCTTCGCCTGCAGCCTTTACAACTTGGCCGCCCCTTGTAACCTTTGGATATCCAATCTTTACTACCTTTGTAGGAGATCCCTTTAATCCGATATAAGATTCCTCTAACTGTAAATCTGCAGCTGACATGACTGGAACTTCGCTTACTCTTGCTTTTTTCTTACCTCTAAGGGTAGGAAGCCTTGGATTACTGATTTCTTTCACTACCGTTAGCAACGCCGGCAGAGGCATTTGCAATACCTGATACCCATCTTCAACCAATCTTTCAACCGTAATGCTTTCTGTTGTAATCTCATCGATCTTACTGACATATGTAGCCAGGGGAATATTCAACCATGCTGCAATCCCAGGGCCTACTTGACCAGTATCACCATCGGTAGCCCGCTCTCCTGCAAGAACCAAGTCATAATCGCCTATATGCTTAATTGCTTCTGACAATGTATAGGAGGTAGCCCATGTATCAGCCCCGGCAAACTTTCTATCAGAAATAAGGATTCCCTCATCACAGCCCATAGCGATTGCTTCTTTTAATGCCTTTGTAGCTGTTTGTGGTCCCATTGTACATACGGTTACCTTACCGCCGAACTGCTCCTTTAGTTGAATGCCCGCCTCAATAGCATAGAGATCCAATGGATTTATTACACTTACTACTCCATCCCGGATCATAGTGCCTGTTTCCTTATCCATCTTTACATTACTCGTTTCGGGGACCTGCTTAATTGGAATAATAATGTTCAATTTCATTCCCTCCTCATCATGATTGATTGTTAAGATGCAGGACACGCTTCTAGTCGTCCTGCATCTTTTATTGAATAGCTATTTATGCCATGATTGTTTTAGAATAGTCCTGGTACGAAGAGATACATGGCAAGGTAAGCAAAAATACCAGCTACCAAAGCGTATGCGAAACAAGGTATGACGTTGGTACGGATTACTTTACCTTCTTTACCTAGTACGCCTACGGTTGTACATGCAGCCACCACGTTGTGTATACAAATCATATTTCCAGCTGCGCCGCCAACTACTTGCAGGCCAAGAATGATCAGTCTAGACATGCCTATTTGATCGGCTACCCCAAATTGGAAGCCTGAGAATAAAATATTGGATGTGGTATTACTACCAGACATGAAAGCCCCCAATATACCAATAAACGGTGCAAAGATAGGCCATACGCCTTGGAAAATATCAGCTGTTGTTCTTGACAACGCAACCATCATACCTACTTCACCCGTGCCGTTATTACCTGAGTTTAACATTACCTGCACCATTGCAATTGCAAAGCTTAAAGCGATAGCCGCTGGTATCACCTGCTTAAAGGAGGTTCTCCATGTTTCTTTCACCTTAACGCTGCTCATTTTGTGCATAAAGATTGTGATAACTGATACCAAGATAAATGCTATTGTTCCAGGCAAATATAAGTATTGTAAGGAATAATTCAACTTCGTTCCTAAGATTTCTTTCCAATAGATTGTAAAGGTTGGACCTGTTAAAATCGCTTTTAATCCTAGCTGTGGAATCCTTGTAACAACCAATATCAATGATACGAGAATGTACGGAAGCCAAGCTAAGAAACTGCTAACTTCTGGGGTATCATCTTCTGTTGTAGCTGCACTTTCAGATGCACCTAACCATGAGCTGTCCCATTTGCTGCTATTGGCGAAATCCCAAGTTGTTTTTGGCTGAAGAAAACCATTTTTTGTAGCTGTGATAACGATGGCAATGGCAATTAATCCAGAGGCTAAAGAAGGTAGTTCCGGACCAAATACAAATGCAATAAATACGTAAGGTACAACAAATGCAAGACCTGCAAAGATGGCAAAAGGTGCAACCTCAAAACCTTCTTTAAAGGATTTCTTTTCACCAAACAATTTTGTCATCATACATACGATGATCAAAGGCATAAATGTGCCCATGATCGCATGGGGTAATGCTGCCCATATCCCTACATTTTGAAGGAAGCTAGGTCCTGTAAATCCTGCTGCTTCAAGTTTTGCCATAATTTCAGGGGAGCCCAATATGGAAGATACACCACCTAAAATAGGTGTGCCAACTGCTCCAAAGCTTACAGGTGTACTATTTCCTACCAAAGCCAGCATAGCTGCTGCCAATGGTGGGAAACCAAGGCCAACCAGTAGTGGTCCTGCCAACGCTGCAGGCGTACCAAAGCCAGCAGCCCCTTCAATAAATGCACCAAATAAGAAAGCAATTATAATAGCCTGAACCCTTCTGTCGGGGCTGATACCATAGAAAGTCTTATTGATCGCCTTGATTGCACCGCTGTTTTTTAGTGTATTCATCAATAATATTGCACCAAACACAATGATAAGAATATTAAATGCACTTAGGGCACCGAATACAGTAGATCCTGCCAACCATTGGAATGACACTCCCCATTTAAGTGCGGCCAAAACCACTGCTACACCCCATGCCACAGGCATAACCTTTTTTGCTGGCCAGTTAAAGCCAACCATTAATACTATCGTTAGTAAAATCGGTATTGCTGCTAAAATAGCTAACATTGAAAAAGACCCCCTTTTTCTTATTTAATCCTGCTGGTAACGTTTGCCCACCCCTGAGAATAGATCGCCTACTCATCTGATGTCAATCTTCCATTAAATCCTCCTTTCTTTTATTATAGTCATCCATCCATCCGATGGTCTGACCATATAGAAGTTTATTCAATTTATATTTCATTATTCCTTCTTATTTTTGAAAATTCCAATAACTTTTTAGCGTTATTTTTTTAACTACTTTCAACGGTTTTGGCCATTTTAATCATGCTGGCAGATCTGAATTTCAATAAATTTTGCAAGTTTGCTTGTTATCCATTTGTCAACTTACTCGAATTTTGTCGAATAGTATATTGAATCCTGTATACATTTTTATGCCATAATAGTAAGAGCAGGCTAAAAAGCCTGCTCTTACTATTATTTACACTCTTAATTTTTCTTTGCCGATGATAACCCCATCATACTTCCTATGATACCCATGCAGGCACTTAGTCCTATGATCAATATCCCCATATTCACTATCAACACTTCCTGGGAAGGTAATGGAATAAAGGGAAGAGGCCCAGCCATTTGAACATACATATATTTTATGGAGAAGCCTGCCAACACTACCGCCAAACTCCCCCCTGCTGCCGATAGAAACAATCCTTCCAATACGAAAGGGAACGCTATAAACATTTCAGGGGCACCAAGAAGCCTTAGGGTATTTATTTGTTCCCTATTGCTGTATATCCCCTGTCGAATGATATGGGATATAATAACCAAAGTGGATATTCCTACAGCGCCTACCACCACATACCCTAGCAGTTCCAATATTCCCGCTATGTGATGAAGACGTTCTAAAACTTCCCTGTTGTCCCTTACATAGGAAACCCCCTCCATGGCGCTTATGTGGGATAGAACAGAATCCATTTCATCCAAGTGGATCTTTACTTCTACGAATGAATGGAAGGGATTATCCTCAAAATACGCCAATACCTGAGCATCCTTCCCTAGAATTTCTGCCATACGCCCATAGGCTTCATCTTCACCCACCAATCGCGCTGCCTCCACACCCTTTATGGAATTCATACTTTCAACCAGCTCTATTATATCTTTCTTTTCAAGTTGCTCATCGAAATAAGCATTTATTTCTGCTTCGCCTTGAATGACTTCAATAACTTGGTTGCTCATCCACCATCCAGATATGACCATGGCAAGGATAAAGAAAATCAACGTGGTACTGAAAAGTGAAAAAATATTAGACGTTAGATCTAATCTGATGGTCGTTTTCGCCTCTCTAACAAAATATCCTATATTATTTAAAAAATTTTTCATCTTCACATTATCCCAGCCTTTCACAGCAAACACGCCCACCATCAACCTGAATAAGTTTGTCGAGGTTTCTATCATCAATTAAGTGGGTTGCATGGGTAGTAATCACTACGGATGTCTGTTCATCTTTTAGGGAGGCCAAAAGCTCCAATATATTTAAAGCATTGTCTGTGTCCAAATTACCCGTAGGTTCATCGGCTAAAATAAGCGCTGGTTTTCTAGCGATTGCCCTGGCAATGGCAACTCGCTGGCTTTCACCCCAAGATAGATTTTCTACTGAGGCGGACAGTTTATGTGCTAGTCCCACCTTTACAAGCGCATGATAGGCATCTTCTTTTATCTTATTGGGATGTATATCTAGAAAGCGCATACCTAACATCACATTCTCCATGGCACTTCTTCCCTTTATGAGCTTGAACTCTTGGAATACAGGGCCAATACGCCTTCTCAATCTCTGAATATCTATTTCATGATTTGGCTTCATACATTGACCTAATACCCTTAAAGACCCTGATGTAGGGTATTCTACCGCCATAAGAAGCTTTAGAAGACTTGTCTTTCCAGAACCGCTGGGCCCAGTAATATATACCATCTCACCATAGTCAATTTGTAAGTCAACATCGTTTAATGCTACCGTTCCATCCCCATATTTTAAACAAACACCTTGTGCTTCGATCATGTTGTTCTCCTCCTAGCCCTGTACTAAAATGATTTAGGTGTTACTACAAATTCTAATTGTCCCTCTTCTATTTGCAAAGACTTCATCACATAATTACCTAACAATGGTTTCAGATCCAAAGTAGGATAGCCACCTTCCATCAAGTCCTCCAAGGCCCCGTGACCCAAAGCAATCCCATAGAAACTGCCTTCATCAACATTAAACTGCAGCTTGTTCCCTTCTACAATAATAAATGTCCCTGTCAGTACAAGATTCTTTTCAGGTATATCCATTTTAACCTGGCCTGGATAAAAATAAAGGGTCAACTTTGGAAGGCGAGGATTGTCTACAATTATTTCGTTAAATACTTGTTCCTCTACAGATCCTTTTACCCCAAATAAAGAAATGCTCATTTTTATAGCTTTTGGTGGTAGATTATTAGATTCAATCATAGAAGAGAATTCTTGAGAAATATCCATGAAAACAACCTTGAGCTCCTCCCACATCTTTTCAATATTCCCTAGTTGTCCTTGATAATAATCTTTTTCATCTTTAAGTGATGCTAAATAAATCTCTAGGTCTTTTATGCGCAGTAACTTTTTCCCTAAAGTTTCATCTATAGCTTTTTGTTTTTCTTCCGCTAAGGCTAGCTTTTCCTCTAATTCTGATTTTTCAATAGCTAGTTTTCCTCTGCTTGCTTCCAAACCATCAAGCAATTCCCCTGTGTTATGGGTAAGATCACGCAAAGCATTGATCCGTCTTAGAAGACTCACCAGGCTGTCCGAGTCTAGAATAATCTCTAAATATGTTCCTGGGCCTCTCCTTTGATAGCTCTTGAGTACCTCTTTTAACACGGTTTTCTTTTTTTCAAAATCTATCGTTTCATTTTTCAATACCGTTTTTAAAGCTTCAATTTCCTCTACAATAATACCCTTCTCCAAGGAGATTTCTTCTTCTTCTTTCTCTAGTTCCTTGATTTCCTGGGTTATGGTAAATAAGTTTTGAAGAATTTCTCTTTCCTCATCAGAAATCTCAGCCAGCTTTTTCTGTACTTCTAAACTGGAATCTACTAAGCCAGAACCTCTACTCGCTGGGAAGACCATCATAATAATCACCAATATCAAGATTAAAGCGCTTTTGTATCTAATTCTCTTTATAGCAAACATGAAGTTCTCCTCTCGACACGATCATTTCATCCATAGGTATTACCGTTTTTCTAAGTGTACATATAATAGTTCAACGCCATATCATGCAATCCTCTTTCAATAAGAAAATCTTTCCTAATGACCGATAAAGACACCTATAGGTGCCTTTATCGATTTTTATCATTTATTTATTTGTTTGAGCATCAATCATACTTTTCATTTTAGGGAATACCTTTAGGGCGTTATTATAAAATACATCCTCTTGATATCGCTCTGGTATGATATGTTTAACAAATTCTACATAGGGCTTAATCGGCGCTAGAGGCCAGTCCGTTCCGAATAGAATCTTATCATATCGATTGGCGTACACGAATCCCTGTTGAACAGGATCTGTAAAAAATCTTGTGTTTTTCATTTCCTTCACATGCTCCTTGTTTCCAGCAATAAGTCCTGATACATCGGTGTAGACATTGGGATTTTTTAAAATCAATTCTGATGTATCCATCACCCAAGGAACACCTAAATGGCATATGATAAAATGAATATCCTGATGGGCTACAGCTAACTCATCAACGGTTAACGGATGGGAATATTTCAATACCCCCCGTGGGGATTGGGTATCACCACAATGGATCGCCACTGGAACATTATATTTTCGAGCTAACCCATAGATAGGATTATACACTTGATCATAGACATAACAGTGAAAATATCCAGCGTAGAGCTTAATTCCCACTACATGGCTTTTGTTTAGTTCTTTTTCAATTCTACCCAATTCGTTGGGATCTTCTTGTAATCGAATAGGGTTAATCCCCACACAAGAAAACAACAGATCTGGTGCCTCTTTCTTCAAATCCATCCACATGGTGTCATCACATTGACTTCCATCATCCCTTGGCGTGGTCATTACAATGCCCGCAACCACATTTGCCTCCTTAAACTCTCTTATAAGTCCTTTTGCACTATAATCAACCTGCCCAATTTCTCTGGCAGTTTCTTTTAGTCCATCGTGGTTGGAAAAATGCAGATGTGCATCAATTATTTTCAAAGACAATCCCCCTATCACAACCTTTTCTTAAATTTTATCATATTCTATGTTCCTTCTGCATAAGATATTGTTTTTCTTCTAAGCAATATGAAAAAACCATTGCTTTTTTTACAATGGCTTTTTCATATTCCCTACGAACCTATTTTGTCATCCCTGTGTAAATCAAAATGGCATCTCTTAAAAATTCTGCTGTACCTGGCTGTTCTTTATCGTAGTAAGCTTTGAACCTTTCATCGTCCACATACATTTGTGCTAGCCCCGCATGGGCCTCTTTGCTGTATTCAGTCCAATAATAAGTTAACCATTTCTTGTGTAAATCGGCCGCCTTTTGTGCTAACGGGCTGGCTGGATCACCATTCTTAAAGGCTTCAGCCAAGGTTTTTATTACTTGTTCCGCCAATCGTGTAATTTCTTCATGTTCTTCCTGGGTCATATTTTTTAATTTCACGTTGGACTTGTTTACTACATCATCACCATATTTTTCTCGAATCTCTTTTCCATATTTCGTTTCATTGTCATCAATCATTTTCTGCTTAAATCCTTCGAATTTTTCTTTATCTGTCATACTTATTCTCCCTTCTATGCGTCCAATGGTTTTATCAACATTGGCTATCAATAAATCTAATTGTGTTCTCTTTTCAAGAAGCTTTTCACGATGTTCCTTAAGTGCGCTTGCTCCATCAAAGGAAGGTGAAGTCACAATTTCCTTGATATTTTCTAAGCTGACCCCCAATTCTCTGTAGAACAATATCTGCTGTAATCGATCTACTTCACCCTGGCCATAAATACGATATCCTGACGAATTGATCCTTGCCGGCTTAAGAATTCCTATTTCGTCATAATATCGCAGCGTTCTCGTACTCACACCTGCTAACTTTCCTAACTTCTGCACTGTATATTCCATGTGATCACCTCCTGATAATACAACTATACACCTTTACGTAACGTGAATGTCAACGGATATTTTCAATTTTTTTCTGCAATAAATATATGACAATAGGCGTAAACGTGTAAAAGCACGACATGTTACATTAATTTCTATCATTTTGGAAATAATGTTTTTGAAGTAAAAATCAAACTATTGTAAGGAGGATTTTCAATGAAAGTTAAAGCTTTATTATTAACATTCTTTCTAATTACTTCACTTTTTGTAGGCTGTACACAGCAGCCTGCGCCAGCACCTGCTCCAGACCCAACACCACCACCACAAACAACACCGCCAGAAACTACACCAGATGTGACCACCACAGCATCCATCGTAGACAATGCTGAAGCTTTTGAAGCAGCCATAAGCAACAGTGGTACATGGCTTATCGCTACTGTAAATGACATCTCCACAGAGAATGATCTTGTTCTTGATGGAGAATTCAAAAATGGAAAGAAGGATGATGCGGGTAAAGATATTATTCAACGTAAAATCGCCCTTTACACCCAAGATGAGAATCGTAAAGTAACTGCACGATTCACTTTGACAGCACCAAAATTGACAATCAATAGCCCTAATGCCAGAATTCAAAGCGGTACTTTTAAAGGCGATGTTTATGTTTCTGCTCAAAACTTTGAACTTGTTGATGCAACGGTTGAAGGCAACCTATTCTTTACTACAAAGGAAGCTCAAGATACTTTCAAAATGGATGATAACAGCAAGGTAACTGGTGAAACGAAATTACAGCAGTAATATTTTAAAATAGAAGAAGTCCTAATCGACATGGGCTTAAACCATGCTAATTAGGACTTCTTCTCTATTTTCTTATAGTGTCATATAATGCCCAAACCTGGCCAAATACTCCTGCTTTTTTTTATAGTCAGGTACAATGCTCCCTACACGTCGCCAAAAAGATCGATCATGGTTCATATGAATCAAATGACATAGTTCATGGACTATTACATAATCAATGACGTCCATAGGGGCCATGGCAAGCCTATAGTTGAAAGTTATTTTTTTGGATGAATTACAACTTCCCCATTGGCTGTCAGATTCAACTATTTCAACGGCTTTTGGCTTTACGCCTAACTGCTGCTGATAGATCTTTATTCGTTCTCCAATAATTTTTGTACAGCTGGTAATGTAGAATTTTTTGAGATTCTTCTTTAGTTCTTCCTCTTCCAAATCCCTTGTCTTTATCAATTCATGGAGAGAATACTCTTTGCCGAGGTATAAGAATTTCCCATGATCCTCATAGGCTCTTTTTTGGGGTGTTTCTTGCAGCTTTGAAATTTCATCCAATCTTCCTTGTATCCATTGGCCATTCTGCTTTATGGCATTTATAATAATCTCTTCACTAAGATTTTTTGGCGCTTTCACTGTTATGAGACCGATGGCATCCATGTGAATGGATAATTTCTTCCGATTTCCATATTGGATATCGCACTCTATAACACCTTGATCTATTTCTACCTTCATGCGTACCATCTTATTCAACATCCTTATTTATGCTAAAATATTGAAGAACAGCATCTGCTATGGTCTTTGCCAATCGTTTTTGCTCGTTTTTGTTAATTAACCATTCAAACTCATATGGGTTGGGTACAAACCCACTTTCGATTAATACAGAGGGTGCCCATGTAGCCCTGGTAACATAAAGATTTTTATTGTGAATTCCTTTGTTATTTCTCCCCAATTTATTTACCGTATGATTCAAAACTTCTTCTGAAAGGTGCTGAGCAAATTTTTCTCGATAAAAGACTGAGAATCCATCTACCTTCGATATATCTACATTGTCCCCCATACTGTTCCCATGGATGGAGATAAACAGATCGGGTTTCGCACTTCTTGAGGCTGAAAGGCGTTCTTGAAGGGTTACATTCTTGTCCTCAGTCCTTGTCATCAGAACATCGGCTCCAAGTTTCTCCAACTCTATCCGCAGCTTCATGGCAGTATTTAGGTTTATTATTTTTTCTGAGTACGCCTGTCCTAAAGGACCTTGGGCGCCTGTATCACTTCCTCCATGGCCCGGATCGACCATGATTGTTATTCCAGCAAGGGGTGTTGCTCCTTCCTTCGCAGCTACTGGTCTCTTGACATGCAGCATCAGCCCCGTATCTATTTTTTCGATGTAATATCCGTCAATCCTATGACGATCTTTTAATGTCAATATATATTGTGCTTTATTGCCATTGCTTACAAAGTCAACAGATGAGAAGAGAGCTCCCTCTGGCAAAACGGGTTTCACTGCCGATGAAGTATTTAAGATATCAAGACTGATGGATCTTCCATCAAAAGCTGAAAATGCTGTTACTGGGGATGAAATGTTCACTTTAAGCGTATCCCATTTTTCCCCTATGCTATATTCAGCAGCCTTAACCTCCCCTTGCAATTGAGCTGGTGTTGTATAGGTTTTCACACCTTCCTTATTTACCCATTGCCCTGAAGATAATCGTAAAAAGTTACCTGTCATGCCCGTAATGTAATCAGTCATTCCACTGTAGATTTCGTACTCCGCTCCATTAGATGAAGTCGGTACCCCATAGGTGTCTATGACCTCCTTGATTACTTCAGCATAGAAAGGGGAGTTCTTCATGATTACACCCACCTTCTCAGGAGCCGTTCGTGTATTTACTGTGCCCTTATAATTCATCGTATATACTGGCGCCCCTAGGTCAATATTACGGGGTGTACCTTTATAGTCAGAAATAGTGTATTCATAGGTATAGGTATCCTTATAAATTTTTTCTCCCTTGAGTGCTAATCCTGATGGCTTCATAGCATAGCTTTTCCCATCAATCTTCACTGTTACATCTGCTCCCATGGGTGCCTGGCAAGAGAAGGTTATTTTTTCTCCCGACGTCCAGTACTGCTGAGATTGTGGAAAAACAGAATCTGAAGGAATTTCTACCTCGTTCATTTCTTTTGGCGTCGTAGAAGAAGACTCTCTATGGATTATCCGAATAACTTGCGTGCCCTCTTGGGTAAACACAAATTCATTTTCCCCTTCAATAAGGGGCACAAGCACGCCGAAATATCCCTGTTTCGTTCGATTATCCACTGATTGTCCATTCACAAGCAGCGGCTGCTGTGGGTCTGAAGAACCATTCAAATAAAATTGTTCTAAACTTGTTCGAATATTATCAGAGGGCCTCGAAATGCTTAGCGGTTTCTTTGCAATCATTTCATCCTTCTGCTGATACATAACTGTGATCATTGCAGTAAGGCTTGGATTATTCACCAAAGATTTTTGACTAAAAAAGATGCTTCCTTTTATTTCCGTATGATCCGCATTAAGTTTAAGCTGTCTTTCAATTTCCAAGTTGCCATGCCATGGACTGGATGGATTGGCATTTCCTGCCCGATAAGCTGCTTGTCCAATATATAGGTCTACTCCTGTACCCTGGACTGTAGCCTTCCACCAAGACAATAATTTACTATAATCTGCTGCTGTGTATCCAATATTCCAGTAAATCTGAGGTGCAATATAATCAATCCATTTCTCTTTTACCCATTTTCTCGAATCAGCGAATTGATCATAATATGCCTGCATCCCCTGGGTATCACTGCCTAAGGGATTTGTTTTTTTATTTGCCCATATACCCACAGGACTAATCCCAAATCTCACATCTTTTCCTGTGCTCTTTATAGCTTGAGATAACTCTCGAATAAGTATATTAACATTTTCTCTTCGCCAATCGCTGATATTTCCGAAGGCTCCACCATATTTCTCATAGGTCTCTTTATCATTGAAGTCCTTGCCTGGGTAAAAATAGTCATCAAAGTGAATTCCATCAACATCGTAATTCTCAATGATTTCTAAAACACCATCGATAACTAGCTTTCTAACCTCTGGAAGACCTGGGTCATAGTATAGATTTCCATCAGAATGATTCACGATCCATTCAGGATGCATACGAATAGGATTTGAAGAATCTAGTACAGCTATGTCATGATTTGGCTCTCCAGCTATTTTTTTTGTTCCTCTATAAGGATTAATCCACGCATGCAATTCTATCCCCCTCTTATGGGCTTCTTCAACCCAGAATTCTAGAGGATCAAAATCATCTTTCGGTGCCAACCCCTGGGCTCCAGTTAAATACTTTGACCAGGGAAAAATTTTTGATTTATAAATTGCATCTGAAGATGGTCGAACCTGTAAGAAAACAGCATTGAATCCCGTATCAACGGCATGGTCAAGTGTTTGCACGGCTTCATTCTTCAGAACCTCAGGTTCGATGGTTGCTTGGGATGGATAATCAATATTTAGCACCGTTGCCACCCATACTCCCCGCATCTCATCTTCTGCCATTGCATTAGAAGTAATTTCAGAAGGCAGCATATGCAGGAACATCGTAACCAGAATAATAAACATAGTGATTTTTGCTGTCTTTTTCATGGTTCACCCCTCATCTTTTAGTAAAACAATCATATGTACAATATTTCTACATATCTGTCTAAACAACCTCCTCTTTTAACCATTTATCATGGAATTGTAATATTTGCTGAGCATCAAAAAAACTGAAGGACTTCCCTTCAGTTTTCTGGCGAATTTCTATCTTAACTATCAATATAAAACCCTTTTTATCCTATCACATGCTATTTTTTTGACCCGAAAATAGCTACATACTGGTCTAAAAGATTAAATTGCCTTTTATCCCAATACAACGTGGTTTGAACATAGCCCAATGAATCTGCATTGTACCTGCCTGCAATCTTTTGGAATCCAAACAGATCATATACACCATCTCCATCAAAATCGACTGGATAAAGACCGCTTAAAGGATTTACCCAACCTTCAATAGGTGCCTTCAGCTTACCGTTTTTATCATATATTTCACTCAGGTAGTCTTTTCCTCTGTCAGAGATATCAATCAAATATCTTGTATGCTCCGTGGTGTTAACAACTTCTACCTTGTAATGGTCTTTATAGGCTACATCATACTTATAGGCATCGTTAAAGACTTCATAGTCAAATAGCAACCTAGGTGTGTTCATGACGTCAGAATACACATAATAGTATGTGATTCCACCGCTTCCACCAGAATTAATGCTGATCAGTATATCTTTTATCCCATCACCTGTGAAATCCCCTAAAAACAGCGTTGGATTATATCCAGCATCAGATTTAAGAGGAACATGTTGAGTCATCCCTGTACTCCCGTCTTGAATCATAAGCGTAATTTTCTGAGTAAATGGACTATCAGGAGTTGTTACTCCAGTAAGATAGACATGATCGAGTATACCATCACCGTTTACATCTCCCCACGTAGAATACACAATTCTTGGATTCATCGGGTTTGGATTACGATACCAATTGTACACACAATTCCCCTCCAAAAGTAATTCAGATTTATTGTTATCATATGTCTTTTCTGGCGAAGATGTGCTAACGTACACCCATATCATCGTAACTCATTAATATTGAATATGATTATCTAATACGTATAGATAAAAGAAAATGAATAGATTTTTGAACTTAGATCATACTATTTCTGAGGTGTTTAAATCAAGGAGGTGAAACCTATGCCTGGAAAAGCAAAGCAACAAGTTGATCAAACCATGGCCACTGTTCAAACAGCAGTTAGCTCGTTACAACAAGCTCTTAGTTCAGCGGAAAAGCAAGATAATAAGAATAGAATTCAACAAGCAATAAATTCACTTAATTCTGCACAACAACAACTATCTGGATACCAAGACTAGTCGTTATTAGGTTTGACTCTCATGAACCAATGCACCACAAACACCTTACTATGATACATTCATAGTAAGGTGTTTTTTCTGACTCCATGTAAAATATTATCCAGTTCAGTTCATTTGTATTTCTAAAACCCATACACGAATGTAAGGTTGCTAAATCTCCCTCTAGTTCTAATTTTTTGACATATTTTATCGATTGGTGTTGCAGGAAATAAATTGAATATTCTTCCAAAAGGTGCTAATATTTAATCAGCGATTAATTCTTTGTGAAATTTAATTTTAATTCTTCATGAAAAGTTAATCAACGCTAAATTTATTGTAGGGGGTATCACACGTGAAAAAGAAAATTGCAAAAACTCTAACACTGTTGCTTCTCCTATCGTCAGCCGTAGTTTATGCTGAACCACCATCCCATGTAGATACTGTTGCCGCAGCTACTACATGGGTAGAAGAAGCGCCAGTTAAACCTGCACCGGCTCCAAAAGCAACAACGCCCAAGGTAACACAAACTGAAACAGTAGTTCCTGTTTCAGGGGACCACCAGGTATATGTCGTCGTAAACGGTGATGTTCTTTGGAAGATTGCCCAGAAGCATAATCTTACCCTTGAACAGCTTTTAGCACTTAACCCACAATTAAAGAATCCAAATCAATTATCTGTAGGCCAACAAATCATTGTTAAGCATACGCCTCCAGTCGCTGCTGCAGCTCCTGCTCCAGCTGGAAACGTGAAAGTTTATCAAGGGTTAGGATATACTACTGCTTTCAGAAATGGCCCTGGCTCAGACAGTGAAGGCGTACCGGTATATAGCTTCAATATTGCTATGGCTCAAGCTACCTTCGATGCAGAAGGAAGAATCCTTAGCGTATACATAGATGGTTATGAAGTTTCTACACCAAACTATGACGGTGCATCAATGCCTCATTTCTCAGGTTGGCCTGATAAAGAAGGGTACAATGTAACAGATCACGATACCGAAAAAGTGTCTGGTGTATCTGTTAACACAAAAGAATCCGCTGCTGCTGAAGTTGCTGCATGGCAAACAAAGCGTCAACGTGGAGACAGCTACCATATGAATCCATCCAATGAATGGTATAAGCAAATGGATTTCTTCCAAAAATTCTTTGTTGGCAAAACTGTAGCTGAGTTAGAAGAATGGTTCCAAAAGAATACAACTGCAGCAGGTCGCCCAATAAAAGCTTCGACAAAAAAAGAAGATGAGCTTGCAAAGCTAGCCAAGCTTACTGACGCAGAAAAGGCTGTCCTTGCTGACGTGGTTTCCGGTGCTACCATGTCCGTTAGAGATGCTCATGGCGATTTCCTAGGCGCTGTGGCTAATGCTTATGAAAACCGCGTAGAAGTTGTGATTCCTGTTAAATAATCCTTTACATATCATTGTTAGAATTTAATCCTGAATATATTTAACCCCTATCCCGTGATTTTTCTTCTCAAAGTGAGGAAATTCACAAGATGGGGGTTGAATTTTTCCATTCTATTTCATATTATATTCTATCAATTTCTAAAGGTTGAGATCATGCTTAACTTTTAATCTATGTAAATAAACATATAGTTTGGAGGTATCGTTTATGTTTAGGCAGCAATCACGAGTTCCTCAAAATTGTCCACCTGCATTCCAAGGAAGATACACGGTTCAGCCAGGTGATACTTTTTTTATGATCGGGCAAATGTTCAGAGTAAGAATAGAAGCCCTTGCAGTAAATAATCCTCATATTCCAAATCCCAACATCATATTCCCTGGTGATGTCCTTTGTGTTCCTGGGCGAATACCCTATCCTTGTTCAATCATTTTAACACCTTCAACCCGTGTACCTTTTGGAACAGGGGGCGTAGCTTATGTGGGTTTTGCTCCTAGGGGAGGTCAGTCGGTAACCTTTGCAGCAACATTGCCACAACCTGCAATGTTCGGCAATTTTGATATATATATCGGTGAAATATTGATACCCGATATTGGCGGCTTCGGTAACCAACTCTTTCCTACACCCTTAGACCCACCAACCTGGTCAACTAGAATAGATATCCCTACGGTTGCTTCCATCATTCCAAACTCACGGTTGGTCATTCGCCCTTCCAATTCAATAACAGGAATATCTGGTGCTCCAGTCCTGGAAGCTGTAATTCGAGGTGGAAGTTGTCAGCTGCAATCGACGTAGTAAACTATTTTGTATTGAGTTTTAATGTATGTTATAATTATTTTTGAAATTTCTTCTTGAGAGATTTCTACACTAGAGCCCTTTCGTGCCCCAACCGAAAGGGCTCTCCCCATTTTCATGTTTATGAGCAATCATAACTTACATTCGCTATGGCCATTAATCATTCACCAAACTTAAGGGGAACTCTAGCTGAAAATCTCTTGGATCGCTTTCATATAGTTCTTTCTTTATTTCTTCAGCCTCTTTACATCCTATTGCAAAGTAAAATGCCACTGTCTCCTCGGCAGATCCAGCACAAATATATAGTTTATCCGTATCCCACGCTTTCGCCGCTTTTGCAGAAAGCATAAACAGCTTTTTACCTATTCCTTTATTTCTGTGCTCTAACGTAATAAATAGTTGGTCCAATAAAACATAGTTAAATTTATTACCAAAGAACGCTCGATCCACAGTTGCAAAGCCCAATAACTTGTCTTTGCTGTCAAAAACTCCAATTGCACTGCCGCCATCTAAAATAGTTCTTTTTAAATGGGTTAAATGATGTTCATAACCATTGGGCCAATCTGTATCATGATAATTAATCTCGACCAACTGGCGCTTTCCATCTACCTCTCTCCAGGCTTTGCCAATATACTGGGATGGATTCATTTCATTGATTCGTTCACATTCTTCTAATGTTAATTGTCTATATACAATATCTGTCATATATTCTCCTCCACATCCATGCAATCCTTTATCTCCATATGTTTATACTTAACCTACACCACAGGGATTCAAGCATACTCTATCTTGATGAAAGACGAGTTGAGAGAAAGAGCGCAGATATCAAAAAGCATGTAATCATACTGATAACCCCACCCCACCCATAGTTCGTCCAAAAGATACCAGCAGAAGTCCCTCCAACACTAGACCCTGCATAATAGAAAAACAAATAAAGAGAAGAAGCTTGTGCCCTGTCATGGGAAGCCAACCTTCCAACCCAGCTGCTAACGATGGAATGACCCCCAAAGAACCCAAAAGTTAAAAGGGCAATGCCAAAAACCTTTAAAGCTAGATCCATATTTAGTGTTGTAGCAGCTCCAGCAAACATTAATAAAATTGCATATCTAAGCACTTTGTGATGACCATGATTATCGGCTAATCGTCCCATCCAGGTGGAGCTAAATGTCCCTACAATATAGATTACGAAGATGAAGCTTACGAGGGCTGGGTCAAGGGAATATGGGGGATCGATCAATTGAAAGCCTATATAGTTGTATAATGAAACAAAACCCCCCATCAATAAAAATCCAATACAATACAAGCGTAGCAAACCGGGATTCTTCAAATGACTCTCCATTGATTTTAATAGTTTCCCTATTTCGAACTCCCGAGCCTCAAAGTGCCTAGAGGGTGGTAGTTTCAGCCAAAATAACAAACTAGCTGCAATACCGATAACCCCAATGCTGCCCAAGGCTATCCTCCAATGAAAAGCATCTGTAAGAAAGCCTATGATAATACGGCCGCCCATTCCGCCTATAGAATTACCGCTTATATAAAGTCCCATAGCCATACCCAGACTTGTCTTCTCAACCTCTTCGCTGATATAAGCCATAGCAATTGCAGGAAGTCCAGCCAAAACAATTCCCTGCAAAACCCTTATGACAAGCAGTGAAGCAAATCCTTGAGTAAAAGAAGTTAATATGGCCAAGATGGATGCAGCTGTAATAGAAAAAGTCATGATGGATTTCCTTCCCCATACCTCTGATAAGGACCCCATCACCAGCATACTCACCGCAAGGGTTATGGTGGTCACTGACAAGGATAGACTGGCCATGGTTGGCGATATGCCAAACTCTTTGGTGAGGTACGGAAGTATTGGCTGTGTACTGTATAAAATTGCAAATGTATTAAATCCACCGGCAAATAACGCAACATTGGTGTCCAGAAATTCCTTTGTACCCTTTTCAATATAACCCATTGATTTATCACTCCAAATTCTGCTGTGAAAGTTCTGTTATATTCTTTGAATATTTGAGGAATCCATTTTCCATGATTAGCTCGATCATGCCCTCTTCATTTAAGTACTCCACGTAGGATCTTAACATTCTTTCTGTTACCACATATTTATGTATAGTTTTCAGATGAATATTGAAAGACTTAATCGCAGCCTTCATAATATCTTCCATGGTCATGGTACCTTCTATGACATCATAAATACTTTTTGCTCTGCTCTTATAAAAATTGATATTGTCCGTTATGAGCTTCGTAATATCATCATAAACACCCTTGTGGGCCACAATATATTTACTGCCCTTTACGTCATATAGTCTTTCCTTACTTTTTAAATCTTCCCTTAAGACAAAGGCATAAGGCATCTTTGCTCCCGCCATTACTTCATAGCTTATGAGGGAATCTCCTAGGTAAACAACATCATCCGGGGTAATCACGCATATATGGGCAGGACTATGTCCAGGTGTATGGAGAATTCTAAACTTGACGCCACACAGATCTACTTGATCTTGGCTATCTATAATCATCTTATCCGTTTCACAAATCATATGTCCATAATGCTTCTCAAGATCAGACAATGTCTGGCCGCTGTAGTAAGCTTTAAGATTTACCATAGAACTGCAAATATAAGCTTCATAAGCTGGCATGGCAATAATGCTGCCGTATTTATTTTTTAGGTATGT
Organism: Anaerosolibacter sp.; assembly: GCF_029240175.1. Classification (GTDB taxonomy): domain Bacteria; phylum Bacillota; class Clostridia; order Peptostreptococcales; family Thermotaleaceae; genus Anaerosolibacter. Next base: position 58,949 of record NZ_JARBTM010000005.1, on the reverse strand, counting down.
ATTATTACCTATATGGTCTATATGGGCATGGGTAGATATAATACCAACCACCTTGAATTTATTTTTTTCAAGAAGCCCATCGATTCCTTTTTGTTCCCCTTCTGCCCACCCCGAATCAAGCATAATAATATCCTGATCATTTATTTTGTAAAAAGGTATGCATGTCATTCGCGTATCAATGCAATATGTATTTCCCTTTATGTTTTGTATTTCCATTTCATTCTCTCCTAGCATAACTTCCAGCTTCGATTTTTTTCCTATACAATGATTCCCTAAACTACGATCATATTCCTTCATCCTATTACGAGATTCACCCGTATTATTTTCAGATTTTTTCTCTAATAAAAAGTCCCCATTATATTCATGGGAACTTATGCTTGTTATCTGCTAATTTCATAATAATCCATTGTAGATGTCACTTCAAAACCACAGGATTTGTAAAGGTTCAAAGCATTATTGTTTTTCACAGCCACCTGAAGCATGATCTCCTTCGCATTACTTTCCTTGAGCTTTTCAACTGCCCAAGTTAATATTGCCCTTCCATATCCCTTTCCACGATAGGCTGGAAGTACACCTAATCCATAGATACCTCCCACGCCATCGAGCAGCTGTACATTAACCTTTCCAATCATTTCACCATCAATCTCTGCTAAATATGCAGTCAAGCCACACCTCTCATCTTCTTCAGGCAAAGTAATATCTTCTTCTTTATATTCTATATCAAAATATACTGCGTTTTGCCTTGCAATCTCTTCTGCATCTTTATTTGAAGCTTTTCTCAAGGTCACATTGTGCATAATTGAATCTGTCTTTCCATTCCTCTTCAAAAACATCTCATATTCAGAATTCTTATAATGGGCACCTGTATATTGAATAAATTCCCGTCCAGCGATAGAATTAGGATCACTCAGTAAAAGCATGTTTTTGGTATCCCTTTTGTTCCACTCATCACTTACCAAAGAAAACAATCTCTTAAATATGCCCCTTCTTCGATAGTCAGGGTGCACCATGCCATTTACTTCTAGGGCAGCACCACCGAAATCACCAATTCCAATATACCCAACAAGATTATCCTTTTCATAATACATAAATTCATTGATGTTGTTTAAACTCGGATCACTTCCTTCTGATCTACCTAGTTTATAGGCAAGCTCTAGCTTTAGTGCTGTTTGATCTACTTCAAAGCAAATATTTTGAAGTAGATTGATATCATCATAATCATGTTTGTTTAGTTTTTCAGTTAATTTTATACTATATCCCATCCCCTGCGTTCAGCCTCCCCATGTGATTTTTCTGACTTTTCTCCCATTATCTCATACTCTCTCGTAGTATAAAAGACCATCTTGAAGATTGCGCAGTATTTAATTGAAACTGTAACATTTCCAAAAGCGAATGCTAGTTTTTAACCTCGTATAACAGGGCAATGATCTGTTGGCTGATTTCATCTACTTGCCTGCCATCCGTTTGAATAAATACATGGGCGGCGCTCCTATACGCTTCTTCCCTTTGCTTCAATAGTGCCTCTACTTTCTCCAAACATATTTTTCCATCTAATACCAATATAGGCCTTGAGTAATCTTGCTTTAACCTTTCATAGATAGTCATAGGCTGTGCTTTAAGCAATATGATGGTTCCATTCTTTCTTAGGTTCATTACATTATCTTTATTGAGCACTACACCCCCACCACAGATGATAATTTTATTTTTCAAATGGCTTACTTCCTCAATGATCAGCTTCTCCGTACTTCTAAAATAGTCTTCTCCATACTTTTCAAATATATCTTTGATTGTCATATTCACCCGATTCTCAATGAAAGCATCGGTGTCCACATACTCCATTTCAAGCTTTTTTGCCAGATCTTTTCCTATCGTAGATTTCCCAGTACCCATGAATCCTGTTAAAACAATATTATTTGGAATAAGCTTTTTAGACTGCAGCCTTCTACTTATTATCAACATAATACCTCCTCTTTTTTATTGGTTTTTACGAAATCAAAAAGGAGATTCATCTAAGAATCTCCTTTTTTTGTATAGAAAAGTATTCGTATTTCTTGACCTTAAGCCAATGCTAATCTATATTGAAAATCATCTCTTAGAAAGAGCCTGCTATATCTATTAAATTTCCATGCAAAATAACCAGCGCTGTAAAAGTAAAAGCCCCAGTAAAAGTTAAAATAAAAGATATAGTTTTCATAGCCTCTTGTGGTTTTTTCTAACATCAATAATCACCTTTTTAAGTTTTTAGAATATTAACAAATATTTTATGTAATAATTCTATATGTGTCAAGTCAATATTTTGTTACTGTTAAAAACTTTTTGGAGTCTAATACATCCATACCGATAATTTATGACAATATAAGAATCTCTCATCTAGCATCATTATTCCATCGCTTCATAATCTCATCAAAAGAATCCGAACCATATTTTCTGAGAAATTCCTGAGCAATCACAGTGATTGACACCATTTCCCCAACGATAGAAGCTGCAGGTACTGCGCAGGTATCACTTCTTTCTACTGTTGCCAAAACCGTTTCCAGTGTTTCAATATCTACCGTTCGAAGAGGGGTATATAAGGTGGGAATGGGCTTCATCGCACATCGGATGATGATATTTTCTCCATTGGACATGCCCCCTTCTATCCCACCCGCGTGATTACTGCCTCTAAAATAACCCCTGTTTTCTTCATAGAAGATTTCGTCATGTACCAAGGAACCTTTTCTCTGAGCATTTTCAAAGCCATAGCCAATCTCCACGCCTTTAATGCCTTGAATACCCATAAGGGCTTGAGCCAGCTTTGCATCCAATTTTCTATCCCATTGGACATAGCTGCCAAGGCCTACTGGTACACCCGTAATATGAATTTCGAAAATACCACCTAAAGAATTTCCTTCTTCCTTTGCGCCTTTTATTTCCTCAATCATCGCTGATTCCACGGCAGCATCACAACATCTTACCTCTGAAGCCTCTGCCATCCTGATTTTTCCTATATCCTCAACCTTATCAGGGAGAGATGTTTCTCCAATGGCAGTCACATGACTGACAACCTGTATGCCAAAGGGTTCTAACAACTGCCGTGCAAGACTTCCGATTGCCACCCGCACTGCTGTCTCCCTTGCACTGCTTCTTTCCAATACATTTCGAATATCTTTAAACCCATACTTTATCGCCCCTGTTAAATCCGCATGGCCTGGCCTAGGTGCTGTGACCTTTCTTGTTTCTTCGTCCACCGCGACAGGATTCATAAACGACTCCCAGTTTTCATAATCTTTATTTTCGATGAGAAAAGAAATAGGACTCCCCAAGGTCATTCCCCCTCTTATACCTGAAAGGATACTAACCTGATCTTTTTCAATCTTCATTCTTCCGCCTCTGCCATAGCCTTTTTGTCTCCTGGCCAAATCCTTATTAATCTCTTCTATGTCAATCTTTACATTGGACGGAAATCCCTCCAAGACACCTACCAATCCTTTGCCATGGGATTCCCCTGCGGAAAGCAATCGGAACATACCTTCATCACTCCTTAATAAACCCTTCCCATAGGATAGGATCCAAAAATCTTTAATTTATTGGTTATATTTTCTATATTTTTTAATACGATCTTCGATTTTGCGTCTTCTTGATGCCCCTCAAAGTCAACGTAAAAAATATATTTCCCCAGTTCTGTTTTGGCTGGTCGGGATTCGATCCGGGTGAGGTTAATTTTTTCCTCTGCAAATTCCTTCAACACACGATACAAACTGCCGGGAAAATCCTCATGAAAGGAGAATGCAATAGAAGTCTTATCCATTCCCGTTGCAGCAGCATTTTCTCTGCCTATGACAACGAATCGCGTCTGATTGTTGACGTTGTCCTGAATATCTTTATGGAGTATTTTTAAACCATGGTTTTTTGCTGCTAAGTTATTGGCTATGGCACCATATCCCAATCCCTTTTCCCTTGCTATTTTGCACGCATAAGAAGTACTTTCACATGAGGTCAGCTGAATATGGGGGTAATGATTCTCGAAAAACTCGCGGCATTGCTCCAAAGCCTGGGGATGTGACAATACATATCGAAGTTCCTCAACATTTTCACCAGTACTTAAAAGATTATGCCTTACATGCAGAATAAGTTCCCCGTTAATCTTTGAATTACTCGTGTCCATCAAGTGATCCATCACCTGGGTAACTGCACCTTCCGTAGAGTTCTCAATGGGTAAAATGCCTTCCTCTATCGTGCCTTCCTCCACGGCGGTGATAATCTGTTTAAAGTTTTTCATCCCTACTAATATACCATCACGGGCATATTGCCTTGCAGCAGTATGACTATAGGAACCCTCCGGTCCTAAATACCCCAACATCATCTGATCCCTTCTTCCTATTTTGTAATCGCCTTTAGCTTCTTCTCAAAGTCCGGAAAGGACACAGCTATACATTCGCTGTTTTCAATTTCTACAGGTTCATTGGCAAAAAGTCCTGCAACTGCCATAGCCATGGCAATGCGATGATCTCCATAACTCTCAACCCTTCCTCCCCTGATTTCATTTGGTCCTTCGATTTCCATGCCATCTGGCAGCTCTCTCACTTGAATCCCCAGTTTTTTCATCTCTGTTACCATGGATGTAATACGATTGGACTCCTTCACCTTTAATTCTTCAGCGCCAGTGATGATGGTTTTCCCCTCAGCCACCGCAGCAATTACTGCAATCACAGGAATCTCGTCGATTAGTCTTGGGATAATCTCCTTGGTTAAGCTAGCAGACTTCAGATTTCTACCCCTAACCATAATATCTCCGATTTCCTCTCCACCGCTGACAAATAGATTATCAATTTCTATATCTGCTCCCATATCCCTTAAGACATCAATCATTCCCGTCCGAGTAGGGTTCAAGCCTACCTTTTCGATGATCAAATGAGACCCAGGTAGAGCGGCGGCTGCTGCCATAAAAAAGGCAGCTGATGATATATCTCCCGGCACTTGTATGTCCTGGGCATAGAGCTCAGACTTTCTTACAGTGACGATTCCATTTTCTACGTGAATATTGGCTCCTAATGATTTTAACATGTTTTCCGTATGATCCCGGGAAACAATCTCTTCTCTCACGGTCGTATCTCCTTCACTATAAAGCCCTGCCAAAAGAATCGCAGACTTTATCTGGGCACTGGACACAGGGGAGGCATAATCAATCCCCTTCAAATTACCTCCTCTAATCACCAAAGGTGCGAGATTTCCATTGTTCCGACCTTCTATGCTTGCACCCATTTGACGTAAAGGCACAGCGATCCTTGCCATAGGTCTCCTTCTAAGGGAGCTATCTCCTGTCATAATGGATAGGAATTCTTGTCCTGCCAATATACCTGAAAGAAGCCGCATGGTCGTACCGGAATTTCCTGCATCCAATATATCTTGAGGCTCTTCAAGACCGTATAGGCCTTTTCCATGAACTACAATTTCCTCACCTTTATCTTCAACCTCAATACCTAGTCCTCGAAAACAGGCTATGGTGCTAAGACAATCTTCTCCCCTCAAAAATCCCTTAATTCGGCCCTTACCTTTGCTAATACTAGATAACATCACTGCCCTATGGGAGATGGACTTGTCTCCAGGAACTGTTATTTTTCCTTCTATTTTATGAATTTTGTGGGTTGTAAACATCTTCATTCTCTCCTTTACGGTAGGTTAGCGGGAAACCTCCTATTTCTAACACCCTTAATGCCTTCTCTTGCTCCATCATGGAAGCAAAGCCAATACGTACAGCTCCCAGCTCTCCCTCCCGAGCATGAAGTATTTCAATTTCTTTTATATTAATATCATGATTCCCTATCACTTGGGTGAGTTCTCTCAATACGCCAGGTCGGTCTTCCACGTCGATAATAAGATCGTAGATTGGTGGTATATAATCCCTTCCAGTATGGGGAATGCTGTCCCGAATTTTCTTGGCTTTTTCAAGTTCTTCTAATATAGCTACGCCTTCTGCGTTTAATAATTTTCTTTTAAAATCTTGAAGCATTCCCTCTAGGGATTCAATCCCTTCCACAATCGCGTCTTTATTATAAAAGAATATATCCTTCCACATCCTTGGATTTCCTGCAGCAATCCTGGTCGTATCTCTAAAACCTCCGCCTACAAATGGGATATAGGAAATACTATTTCTTTTTTCTAAAAGATTGGCAACCAATACTGCTGCCAAATGTGGAACATGGCTAATTTGTGCTACAATTTTATCATGTTCATGGGCTTCAACAACCACAGGAAAGGCTCCAATTCTCTTCACCAAATTCTCCACCCTTTCAATGGTGCCCCTTTCAGTATTACCATTTGGAGCTAAAAAGTAGTATGCATTTTCAAAGAGAAAAGGTGTAGCAGCCTTGATGCCACCTTTTTCCGATCCTGCCATGGGATGACCTCCCAAAAACTGTATATGATTGGGAAGATACTTCTCGGCAACCTTCTTCACATGACCTTTCACACTTCCTACATCTGTAACGACAACATGTGGAGAAAGATAGAGTGCTATTTCTTCAAATAATTGGACATAGCATCCAACGGGTACAGCCAGGATGACTAGATCAGCATTCATAACGGCATCCTTCGGCTGTTGATAGATTCTATCAACCACCCCTATATTCATTGCATGTTGCAAAGACTCCATTGATGCATCGCAGCCGATTATTGTCCCACTATAACCTGATTTCTTTAGCGCTAAGGCCAAAGAACCACCGATCAAGCCCATTCCAATAATGGCGATTTCTTGAAATTGCTGCATATTCTTTCTCTCCTATAAGTAATTCCACACTTTGTATTTTAGTTAAATACTTTACAGAATATTTAAACACCTGTCAAGTTATATTTTTTTATAGCTTTTAATTTTTCAATAAGGTCAAATATTTTTAGAAAAAAAGTTCCCTCAAAACAGCCGCCTGAGGGAACTTTCAAAATTATCGATAAAAGACACTTATGAACATCCTATTCATGAATGTTTTACTTGTATTTATTATTCAAAAGCTTAAACCGGAAATATGATTCTAGCCATGAAAATCGCCAAAGTAAGTGTAATCGCACTAAACACCGTTGAAACCACCACTACTTGAGATGCAAAATCTTTGTAATTGTCGCACTCAACGGCAATCAATGCCGTATTTACAGCTGTAGGTACAGAATAGGAAATCAATAAGGTTTGTGCAGTCACCCTTGAAAAATCGAGTAAATATATGAATCCTAATGCAAGTATTGGCCCTATGATGAGCCGTGTAAACACCGACATATGCACATCCTTATTTCCAAAATCAAAGTTTGTCTTTGAAAGCTGCACCCCTAACGTTAATAATGCCATGGCTACTAGTCCATCTTTTAAGTACCCGATGGCAGGCCATAGGGGAGTTGACGTTATGTCAAGACTCAAGTATCTAAGCAATAGCGCTAGCGGTATAACATACACCGATGGCATAGAAAAGATCTTTTTTATTGAATCCTTGGCTTTCATTGTTGCGCTTCCTGCATTATAGAAACCTATGGTATTCATCGTAACATTCATAAATACCAAGATAATGATCTGAGCCCCAAGGGCTTCACTTAGAAATGGCTTTTCTCCATTGATAATATAGGGTGCACTTCCAAAAATAAGGGTAACAAGAGATAGACCGATATTACCAGTATTGTTAAACATGATAGAATTCTTAAAAGCATTTGTCATGCCTATATCGTATTTTCGAATCTTAGCAATGATTCTTGATAATAAATCGTTGGTTGTCATATATAAAACACAAAATAATACGACTTTCAGCATGCTGGCATTTAGATTGCTCGTATACAGATTATAAAATATAAATCCAGGCACAAATAAGTAAAAATTCAATTTACTCAAAGTGAATATGTTCAAATCAAATTTTTTCCCCAACACAAACCCCAGTATAATCATTGTAAAAATTGGCACGACATTGTAGCTTAGAATGTGTAAAAATATTGACATACTTGCAGTCCCCCTGTAGATGTAATAGGTACACCTAGTCTTTTAAAGCCATTAATTATATAAAAGTACTATACCTATAATAATTATACATCTATAGGATGGTTTTTTCTAGAAAATAAACCTTCGGACTAAAATATCATTTTAATCCAAAGGTTTATATAATTTAACAACTTCCATAGATGGTATTGGCCCACTTTTCTAGTCTTTATAAATCGCCTTTCAAACCAATTTCCTCAGCGGCCTGTTGCATCCCTTTGATCGTTTCTCCAATAACCATCTCTAATTCCATACCTAGTATTTCTGCACCTTTTTCAATAACCTCACGGTTGACCCCTGCTGCAAAGCCTTTTGTCTTCCATTTCTTTTTCACAGATTTTACTTCCATATCTAGAATACTCTTGCTGGGTCTCATGACAGCAGTAGCAGCAATCAGCCCAGTTAGCTCATCGATTGTATATAATACCTTTTCCATGGTTTCCACAGGTTCAACATCTACGCATAGCCCCCAACCATGACTCTCAACAGCATGAATATAGTCCTCTGGCCAATGGTTCTCCTCCAAAATCTCTCTTACCTTTATGCAATGCTGCTCTGGATATTGTTCATAATCTAGATCATGTACCAATCCCACAATTCTCCATTTTTCCTTATTCTCTTGATTCAATAATTCTGCAAAGTGGACCATTACAGCCTCAACTGCTAAAGCATGTCTTATTAAGCTTTCGTTTTGATTGTATTCTTTCAACAAATCAAAAGCCTGTTCTCTAGTAGGTATCATTTCTCCATTACCACCCTTTTCTAAATTTTCTTACTATAATACCATTGAAAGACTATGAAGTAAAGGGGGTCTTATATATCTAATATTAAGTCTTCCAGCTTCCTTTTTGGTACATGATGTACTTGATTCTCATCTCTCCAGTATTTAACATCCTGAGAATTTTTTAAATCCACAAGTTCAACTTCTTCTTTAGGTTTTCCTAAAGCGATTACCAAAAGCAACTCATATTGTTCTGGAATCTCTAAAGCCTTGTTAAGTCCTTCTCTATCTACGGCACCAAACATACAGCCTCCCAAGCCCTTTTCAGCAGCACCTAAAAGGATACTTTGGCAGGCGATTCCATGATCCCAGAAGCAATTTTTTGAAATACCTTTATCCAATAGGATGACAATATAACCGGCTGGCCTTTCCCCTTCTATTGGCCCATCCCAATCTTTTAAATATCCGGCCCATTTAAGATGAGGAAATATTAAACTATTTTTTTCTTCAGTGTAGGAGACTATGTATTTTAAAGACTGTAGATTTCCTCCCGTTGATGATAATCTAGCCAAATCAATTAGTTCTTCTAACGTTTCCCTTTCTATTTTAACATCTTCATAAAACCTTCTATACGTCCTATTTTTGATTATTAGTTCACGTAGCATTGATATTGCTCCTTTCTTAATGTTTTCAAATTCTTCTCCTTACGCAATGGTTTCTTGCCAACTTACTGTGTACGCAAGATTCTCTAATCCAGCGGTATCTACTTGGGGATTTTCTACCCGCCAGCTTCCCTTTATACCTGATTCTTGTAGAACCATCTGGAAGTGACACATGGCAATACCCATATCAATCCTCTGGATATTATACCCTAGCTTTTCCCCATATCCCTTATTCGTCTTTAAGTAGAAATGATAGGTTCTTCCTTTTTTCAAAATTCTCCATGGCTGCTTATTGGAAGCAGACGGGGCCAGCCTTACAGCTTCTAAGGCTGATGCATAGTCCTGTAGGTTCTTCTCCTCCAAAGGTACACTGAAACGCTCATTAAAGAATAATTCTTTCCACGGTTTCCGCTGGTTAGATCCTGCGGCAAAACGCATGAAGGATTCCACTACACTTTTTTTATCCCCTGGATACCCTATAGGTGTAACAATGGGCATTATCTCATTGTCCTTCAAAGATACGAGTCTTACAAATTCACTTTTCTTAAAGGTTCCTCCCAGCCAGCAAGTGCCTAGTCCTATAGAGGCTGCATATAAGATCAGATTTTCCAACACATATCCTAATTGTTCTAGATCCTTTTCTCCATTTTCTACAATAGCCGCAATATAATCCTGGGCACCCTTGATCACTCCATAAGTACCGATCTTTCCGTCAGCTTTTTCTAGAATGTCTGTGCTGCTAATCAATTCCAACCGCACTTTAGGCCCAAAAGGACCTTTAATGTCTGCAGCATATTGATCTAACTGGCTTTTCATCTTATCAGACAGTTTTTCTGCTTTGTAGGTTCTCACGGAATACCTGTTTCTAACAACCTCCATTATAGGTCTTTCAAAATGATGATTATTTTCTTTACTCATAGCTACACTTCCTTTCAAGATGGCATTATTATGATTTATATAAGTCTTACATCTTTACTTTTTGTATCCCCAAAAGATTATTATCCTATTTTTCTAAATAATACGCTTAATTGATTTATAAAGCAATAGGTTTCATATATTGGTCAATACGAAACTCCCTTAAATGTATAATTATCAGAATTTAAAGGAAATTTAAATTTCACGTCGAATTCTTCCTTAAGTTATCTTAAATAATTTTTTCTTATCATGTTTTGGGGGAGGGTTTGCATTGTCTATCATTGATACGAAGTTCGCGCAAGAATTAGTTGAATTAATCTATAAGGAAACCAATCAAAATGCACATATTTTTGGCGAAGGCGGGAAAATTATTGCTACTACCCAGCCAGAAAGACTCGGAACTATTCACACCGGTGCTAAGGATATCATGGCAGGCAAGGTTGACCATATCGCTATAACTGAAGAAATGGCAAGAACAATGAGCGGTACACGACCTGGATTTAGTGTAGGCATTCATTCAAAAAATGCACGTATTGGTGCTATAGGAATTAGCGGAGATCCTCAGCTAATGAAGCCAATAGCCATGATCGCCAGTCACGTAATCGTTTCTGAATATGAGAGAAAGGTGTTCATGGATAACATCAATATCATGGCCAGTACAATTAATAATAGTCTTCAAGAATCTTCAGCAGCTTTAGAGGAAATATCATCATCTTCAAAGAAACAGGAAAAAACTGTAGAAGATTTAAGTGGGAAGGTATTTGAGGCAAAGAACAATGTAATGAAAACAAATCAGATCATCGACCTGATTCAAAAAATTTCCAAGCAAACAAAAATATTAGGTATCAATGCTTCCATCGAAGCGGCCAGATTAGGAAATGAGGGAAAGGGATTTGATGTTGTCGCCAACGAAGTTAGAAAATTGGCAGAAAGTACTGCTACTTCAGTTAATCAGATAGATGACATCCTAAAAACCATGCAAAACATTATCGTGAATATCTCAGAAAATATTCAATCTTATACTGTCTCCTCAAAGAATCAAACCCAGATGGTTCAATCTTTATCCAGTGAACTTGAGAACATATCAATCTCTTTAGATAATTTTACAAAAATGCTTTCATAAAAAATCAGAAGACCAACTGGTCTTCTGATTTTTTATATCGTTATAGTGGAGAGTATATTATTGGCCTTTAGTAATTCTTCTGTTAAAGGTGAATCTATACCTTGTTTTTTTACTTTGATTGATATAATATCTATAGAAGGTACGGGGACTGCTTTTTATATCTTGAACGATATCTAGCCGCCTTAGCTTTTCAAAGTTCAGGGTCTTTAATGCCTCATCTCCTATTACGGCATATTCGATTTGTAAGCTATCAGCGCTTCCCTCTTGTCCCTCTGGACATGCAATTGAGAAGAATTTTAGCTGAACTTTGATAATGGTTTTGCTTTCATTATCCATAATCTCAACAGGTAGTTCTGCTTTCATCGTATACACCAAAGCTCGAATAAAGCTTCCATAATTGGTTGCAGCTAATTGGGTACTCTCGCAGTATTCTAAGCATTGATTCAATGATTCAGAGGTTATTGTATTCATATTAACATCCTTTCACATTTCCCTTGTATAATACTTTTTCTTAGTGTTTCCTATTTTTAAGGGAATTCTATCACCCTTTTGCCAAGTATCAATCTTCTACAAGCGTTATTACCTGCGTAAGCTCCACTAGTTTTACTTTTTCTAAATATTTAATCACAGAGTCCAAATATGTTCTATCGGTAATAATCGTTTTTGACAATGATTGGATCAGCTTTAGTGCCAAGTCATCATTCATCCCTTTATGATAGGCGGCTAGTCCAACCAAATTGAATTTGAATAAACCGTAAACCACACATAACTTCATGTATGAAGTCCAAATATTATTCAATTTGAATAGTTCGATTCCGTAGATAAAAACATAATTAACAAGAAAGTTCTCTAAAATATAGGATTTTTCATCTAAATAGGGTTTTAGATATTTTTCATAACTTCTCCTATACTGTTTTTCTAGTTCCTTCTCTTTCACTTTTCCAAAGACATCAAGGACTTGCATCAAGCACTCTATGTATCGTTTTGAAAAAAACCTTATGCTGTCGCCTTCTTTAAATTTCATGGAAAGCAGGATATTTAAATGTTCAAACTGCCTCCTTTCATGGTGCTGTTCATTATTTTTCCCAGTTTTGAATTGTCCCGGATCAATGAGCGTTCTTGCTTTATTCATTCTAGATCGGACTTCTTCGTGATCATGAACTGAAAAATCAATACCATCTATGACTTGATTTAAGAAATAACCCACAGCAACTACTCTTTTACTTAATTCCATTGTTCGAGTCTGCAAAAGATCAATGACCGTTGTTCTGATTTCCTTGGCTATTTCTATTTGTTTCAAATCCTCAATGGTAGGTGAAACGATATAAAAATCCCTCGATTCTACAGTATCCATTATATGTTCGAATTCGATCCCATTCTCATTGAGCAAAGCCAGTTCCGCTGCAACTGAACAAGACATTTCCAGTCCACGTTCTACTACATCATTTACCAAGGTAATAGCTCTAGGGTAACTCTTGCATGTTTTCGATAAACTGTCTTCTCCCATGTGGATGAATACTTCACAAAGGTTATCCTGGTTCAGAAATGGACACATCATCTCATTATTTAGATTAATAGCTGCAAAATCTTCATCATTGATAGATGTCTCATTTATAGAAAGCCCCGATTGTACAATCTCTTTAATGATTTCTTGTTCACTCTCAATGTATTTCTGATAGGTGCTTCTATCGATGATTATTTTCCACCGTTCACAGCAAGATTCATTGCATTTGATTGGATCACACTGAAACTTACTATAGTATTTCGGTTGTACTACTTTTTTCATGATCATATTTTCAAAAAATCTCCCAATTACAAAATGATTGAACCCATCATTAGTCTATTGCTATATCCTTCGTACTTATTCTAAGAATTATTAGTCATAAGATTGCTTTTTTTGTTTAATTTATCCTCAGCGAATTTTGTATTCTCGGCAACTCTAAACTTCACGATCTTGCTTATCAATTCATAGGGGAGTGGCTTTTTGATAGGAAACTGAACTGATCCTTTTGCTCCCTTGTATTCGGACAATTCTTCTTTAAAAGCATCTATTCCACTAGGGGCTGGATAAAATCCTATGTGATTCTTGTGGGCAGCAAAATGCACTAGATTTCCATGCAGCACAAAAGTAGGCATTTGCCAACTGATCTTTTCTTCTGCATCAGGTGCAGCGTCTTTAATAACTTTTCTTAACGCTTTTAGTATCTCCTGAACCTCAGGAGGAAATTGCAATATATATTCGTCAATTGATTTAACCGTAATCTTGTTTTCTACCATGGTTTCTCCTTTCGTATGTCTTTTTTACAAGTATACCATGTTTATAAGAGTTCTAGCAGATTTTTATGTATGTGCACCGTAAGTCCATCAGATTATAGATCATCATTCACTATATCAAATATGGACAGCTGATTACTTCCATATCCCTGTTTGTACCCATTGATAATATCTTTCATTCTATAGAGTATTCCGTAGTAGTCACATTCCTTTTGAAATAACTGCCAAAGCTCCTTTGCTTTAGGTGAACGACAGTCATATATGTTTCCGAACTGCCTTATGTACTTTTGTTTAAGACCCGGGAACCCCTCATCCAATCTGCTATAAAACCACGCTCTCTGATTCTGTCTCAACGTGACTCCGAAAGCGGGGTAAATAAATCTTGCTCCATTTTCATGGGCAAGCTTAATAATGTTGCTAATGTTTTCCACTGTATCTTCGATAAATGGCAATACTGGCATTAGCAATACACCTGAAAAAATACCTGCTTCTGATAGTTTTTTGATAGTAGCAAATCGGGCTGATGAAGCAGCTACATTGGGCTCAATTTTTTTGCATAATATATCGTCTGCAGCTGTGACCGTCATCTTTATAAGCACAGGTGAGTGTACCGATATTGCTTTTAGAATATCAATATCCCTTGAAATCAAGTCACTTTTCGTTGCGATAGAAACCCCAAACTGGTAATGGTTAATGAGCTTCAACGCACCTCTTGTCAGTTCGAACTCTTTTTCAAATGGATTATATGGATCACTCATTGCACCAGTCCCAATCACACCGGTTTTGCGTTTGGCTTTAAGCTCACGGGCAATTATTGCAAGTGCATCTTCTTTTGCCCTTACCTCATCAAAATTTTCCACCCGATAACATTCACTGCGGCTATCACAATAAATACAGCCATGACTGCAGCCTTTGTAAATGTTCATATTATAATTGTTGCCAAACCATGTATTATTGCTGGCATATCCAGAGATCATAGTTTTTGCTGGAACAAACCTCATACTTTATAACCTTTCCCATCAAGAAATTTAACAAATTTATTGTCAGAGAATATTTCATTTGTCACAAACTTACCATCACAAAAGAAACCATAGGTTGTAAATGGTGTTGGCGCATGTTGTGCCTGTTCCTTCGTCTGGTACTTAATCAACTCGAGATTAACACCTCTAGACTTGGCAATATCTGCAATCAAGGGTGCGTATTTTTCTGTATGGGGACATTGATTCGAATAATATAAGACCATGCCGCCTTTTTCAATCTTCCCTTTCTTACAGCATTCTTTGAAAGAAGGCTTTTCTACATTTTTTTCAAAGGGTAGATAGAGCAGTTCAAAATAGGGTTCTGCTGTATCGCATACTTCAAAACCTTTATGTCTTAAGTGTTTAGGATCGGATAAAAACGGCATTTTCTTTTTTGAGGAAACGATAACAAGACCTTTCTTATTTTGAATCTTTGCATCACTAATACACGCATCTAGCAGTTTAGTTGAATAACCCTGCCCTTTAAATTGCCCCGAAACCCAAAAACAGTTTATAAACATATAGCCGTCAGCTATTATTGGACTCCAAGCATTTTCAGCAGGCATGTATTCTATAAAGACCTTTCCTCGAGCATCAAGCTTTTTAAAGACAAGTCCATCTTCAAACTGTTCTTTCATCCAAGCTTTTTTTGAAGAAACACAATTTTCCCCTTTTTTGTCAGTGATCGCACAGCAAATGTGTTCAGTATCGATATTGCTGTTATTAACACTTATAATATCCATTCTCACTCCTCCAAATCATTCAAAGTGATGTATTAATACATTTCTCCATCATTCTTATTACATATCCCCTATCTATTATATTAAATATATATGACAGCATCATGTCATGTTAAAAATTTATACCAGACAAAACATCATCTAACAATGTTCACGTTATTCTTTATCATCTTTATTTTGTATTTTTCTGATAATACCCGTTAATGTCACGATGATGATGGCAGTGATTGAAGTTATAAATAAAATCGGTGCTGCCATGCTATCGATCTGATTAACATTATTGAAACGAGTATTTTTTAAAAATAATATGATAGCTGTGGCAAATAAAATTGCAACCACACTATTAATAACAACCCTCAAAATAGGCTTTTCTTTTTCATATGATGGGCCTACATAGGCATTCCCTTTAATTAAACGAACAACGTAAACAGCTGAACAAATGTTTAAAATAATCATTATATTCGCAGGATAACTCACCCACCGAAAACCAAAACCATAAAGTCCAGCGTCTAGCATAAGTAAATACATTAAGATTAGGAATGATTGATTTCCAACTTTATTTTTTCTTTGGAGCTGCATTTCATCTAAACCTTTTTTACTCATTCCGATCATCCTCCCAAAAAATATCATTAAGTGTTTTGTCCAGTACTTTACATATGGCAATACATAAATTGATAGTTGGATTATAATCTCCGCTCTCTATGGCATTAATGGTTTGTCTAGTAACACCTACTGCATCAGCGATATCTTTTTGTGACATGTCTTTTGCAGCCCGAGCTGACTTTAGTTTTAAATTTTTACCCAATCTCTCACCTACAATCCTCTCTATTGTGTTTAGATTAACCTTGTGTTTAGATTAATAGTATCATATATTCTTCTTTGTGTAAATTATATTTTACATTTATTCATATATATTTTCCATATGCAATTGAGGAAAAAGACAAAAAAGACAAGAAAAAAGAAAAAAGATTGGCAATCACCAATCTCATATAATTTTTATGCTATACTAATTTGAATTATCATTACCCTTCATCCGATCTCCCCAAGTAGCTAACGCTTTAAGAGCTGGTATTAGATTTTCTCCGTTGTCAGTCAGAGAATACTCCACCCTCGGAGGTACTTCCATAAACTGTTTTCTATCTATAATATTAGACAATTCCAAGTCTCTCAGGGTTTGTGTCAGCATCATGTTAGTAATTCCTTCAATACTCTTTTGTAGTTCATTATACCGCATGGTGCCATTTTTATTTAATGCCCAAATGATAGGCAATCTCCACTTACCACCGATCAGATTTAATGCAAAGGTTAACGGACAGCCGTCAAGGTGACTTTTATACAATCCTTGGTTATTCATCCTATCACTCCAATACTCAGTTTTTACTTCCTTAAGCAGAAAAAACTGCATACTTGTTATAAATATTTTAACTGATATAATCATATCAAAGAAGATTGATTAATCAAATATGCTTTTCAATTTTTTCTCGAAAGGAAGATGAATATGAGCATACATTATGAAGTAATTACTCCAGATAGCATTATTTGTGTTAAGGATTTATGCAATGAATTAATGGAATATCAAAAATCCAAAGCCCTAGTCCATCCCGAGTGGTTTGATAACATGTGCTTTGAAACCAGAATGATTCCTTCCTTCCAAAGTGCTAAGGCCAACTTTATTATCATTGCTAAAGATGCCCATGAAATTATCGGATATGCCTATAGCAATATTTGTCCCAAGAATACTTATTCTGGTGGATTTGCTACCCTTGACCCTGTTGACTTCTTTGACTTTGATTCTGTTCAAAGTGATGATGTTGGTTGTCTTTCCCAGTTTTATATAAAAGACAATTATCGCAATGCTGGCATTGGTACAGTTTTGTTCGATAAATCCATGGATTGGCTAAACTCATTTAACGCAATCACTGATTTGTTTATATTTGTGTCCAATGGTAATGATCCTGCATTAAAATTCTATCAAAGTAAAGGATTCAAAATAAGTCATCAGATACTTGATGGGTTTATTACAGTATTAAGAAATACTTAAACCTTGAATATGTTTCTATTTTAGGTACCACAAAAGGTTCTGTATGGACGAGTTGATGGCTCAGGAAGTGCGGCGTAATCATCCTGCTCAGGAGAATGGGCGTAAGGTCTTGAAAGAACATCAACAAGCCGTTCCATCACGCTGTAGTCTCCATTTTTCACCGCGGCTTCCAGTGCCACTTCTACCCGATGGTTACGAGGGATTACCGCGGGGTTTGAATTCCGCATCAACTGATGTGAGGATGCTTCCGGTTCCTCCTGCCTGCCTAGCCTCGCCTGCCAAAGCTCATGCCACTGTTCAAATTCTGTAGTGTCAAACAGAGCCATATCGTTCAGTTTACCAAAGGTTAATGCGCGGAAGGTATTGGTATAGTCCGCACGATGTTTTTGCATTATATTGAGGAGACCTTCAATAAGGGACTCATCCTCTATCTCTTCATTAAATAGTCCTAGCTTTGCTCTCATTCCTGTGAGCCAATGGGTATGGTACAATTCAGTGAAATCTGAGATTGCACCTTGGGCTATTTTGATAGCCTCTTCTTGATCGTCATGAAGCAGCGGCAATAGGGTTTCAGCAAATCTTGCGAGATTCCATGCAGCAATACTGGGCTGATTTCCATAGGCATAGCGTCCATGGGTATCAATAGAGCTGAACACCGTTGCAGGGTCATACGTATTCATGAAGGCACAAGGGCCATAATCAATGGTTTCTCCACTAATGGTCATGTTATCGGTATTCATCACCCCATGAACAAAGCCAACCAGCTGCCATTTGGCAATCAGCACGGCCTGTCGTTTGATTACTTCCTGAAGTAGTGACAGGTATTTCTTCTCCCCAGCATACACGTCTGGAAAATGGCGCTTAAGTGTATAGTCAGCCAAAACCTGGAGGTCCTCAATAGTACCCCATTTTGCAGCGTATTGAAAGGTACCAACACGAAGATGGCTGGCAGCCACACGGGCTAAAATTGCACCTGGAAGGATTGTTTCTCGGACAACATCCTCTCCAGTTTTTACCACTGCCAAACTACGGGTGGTAGGAATACCAAGGGCATACATTGCTTCGCTGATGATGTATTCCCGGAGCATCGGCCCAAGTGCTGCTCTACCATCACCTCGGCGGGAATATGGTGTTCTACCTGAACCCTTGAGCTGAATATCAAATCTTTCACCTACAGGCGTGATCTGTTCACCAAGCAAAATGGCCCGACCGTCTCCTAGCATGGTAAAGTGTCCAAATTGATGGCCAGCATAAGCTTGAGCAAGGGGCGAAGCGCCTTCGGGAATCCGATTGCCGCCAAACACCGCTGCACCGTCATTGCTTAGCAGGGCCTGACTGCTCAATCCTAAGGATGTTGCCAAAGGGTGATTGAGCATGACCAACTTCGGAGAGGATACTGGCGTCGGCTTGACGCTGGAAAAAAATGTTTGAGGCAGACGAGCATAACTATTATCTAAATTCCATCCTGTTTCAATAATTTCATGTTCCTTCGTCATGGTGTCTCTTTTTCTCCTTTTCTTTTCTTTTCTATCTATATACTAGTTTCTTCTTTTATATAAAATAAAAATCATAGACCCTTCTATGATTTTCATTTAGTTATTGCTTTTTATACCAATTTTTAGGACCTGATTATGACAATTTATAATACTTCTTTCACTCTACCTACAATACCACTCTCTAGCATCACTTTGATCCCATGGGGATGACTTGATGCGTTTGTAAGAATTCTTTGAACCACACCCTCTGTTAATTTTCCAGACCGCTGGTCTTGTTTTTGCACAACTCTCACTCTTACACCTTGCTTTATATTATCTCGTATCGTTCCATTCATATGATCATCCTCTTTCATTAAATACTATCAGTATAAAAAGTATTAATAACGTATACTAGCTCTAATCAAATCCGCCTTGCTTTCTCCTTCATTAGAAATTTTCAAGTTAAGATCAGTCATAGCATCCTTATACGTTGCCAATAGAATATCTCCTGGATATAGTATAATCATATCATCAGTCGAAATCTCTATCTTTACTTGTCCATTCACACAATATATGGCCTGAGCATTTTCTAAAAACCCCTTATACTTATCAAGAGAAATGCTCTTACTTTGTGATTTTTCAAGATGTACAGCTTCTAATTCGCCTTCACATCCTTCTGTCATCATCAAGTTAAAATCTGTCACTTTCCCAAAACTTTTTGTTTTCCAGCTCCCATGAAAATGATCCTGATCGAATGGCTTCAAATTGCTTTTATGATGACCCTCATGCTCTAGTATCAGCTCGCCTTCAATAATCATAATAATTCTATGAATATTGGGAAGTGATGTAAAAACTGATTCATCAACCTCCACCTTTGCCGAACTTAAGCGCCATTTGAAATTGCGTTCACTATATACTGCACCCTTTGGGAAAATAGCCAGTTGCGTTGTAGTTCCCCCCGTCCATTTTGCTACTTCAAGCTGTTCTTTTCTTATTAATTCAATTTCATATGCCATTATATCACCCTCATTTGAATTTAGTTATTCTAGCTTATTGCTTTAGTTGTATGCTACCTTAACGGGCCTACCTTTTATTCTGCTATAAAATCAGCTACCTTACAAAGCCAAATCATGTGACTGGACTCTGGCCCCCAATAATCTTCTACTATTTTATAGGGCACCCCAAATTTCCTAACCCATCTTTTCTGCGCACGCTTATATCCGCTGTCTAAACAGAACTGTTCAATGCCTTGGCTGGATAGATGGGCCACCATGGCATTGATTAATGCCGATCCCACACCTTGGTTCTGATAATGAGGCAATATATAAAGACTGCCTAGTTCCCCAATGCTTTGGAGCTGACTTTCTGTGCATTTTTTGATGTCCTCACCACATGGCCCAAAGGAGATTGTACCCACAACAGTTCCATCAAGTTTGGCAATGAGGAAATATATATCAGAACGCGGCAAGGCAATGGAAGCATCTAGTAAATGTTTTTTATGCATGATTTCTCTGTGAATATCCTCTTTTAAGCTTCCAAGCCCCTCTTTTTCAAAGGCATCAGGGATAGATGTTTCAAAAACCTGATAGGCTGACTTTAAATCGGTTTCAGTGGGACTGCTTATGAATAAATCGTTAATCATAGTGTTTGACTCTCCTCTCGTTAATTAATACACTAATAGGACAAACAAAAACCTTTCCTAACTACACAGCTTCGGAAAGGTCATAAATATCACCATAAATACAGGGTTCGTGCAAAACAATTATTTGCATTAAAAACAATACAAGAGTACTCATAAGCATAGATTCATCATGGTGCAATTATAATCTCATTCAAATTATAAAACTTGAAAATAATGGATGTCAAGGAATATATCTTCAACTGTATTCCTTACTCAATTTTTAATTGAATCGTAGATTATGATTACGCTCCCTCATATACCATAATCTCCACTGGATGGGTCTTTAAAAAGTGGTATTTGTGGCGGATTAAATGTAAACAAACCAAATGCAATGATGAGAATTATTATTGCTATCAAAGAAATAATGTTTCCAATTCTGCTAACTTTATCATTGCTTGTTGTAATACGATATCCAATATTTTGACTGATCATTACGCTAATTATAAATATTGCTATATCCACCGCTAAATAGTGTCTTCCTAGAATACCTGTATAGGTATAGAATAAAGAAATAATCAATAATAAACCTACATATAGGGAAATAGCCTTTGCCGTGATGTAGTTATTAAAATATTTTCCAATCAACAAGTATTCAAAAATTGAAAAGAAAAGTGCCGGCCAGAACAGTAATTTTAGATGCTCCCATGTACTTTCGTTCACTGCACCAAAAATTCCAACAAAGGTATTATTATTTGACCATTCATACACGAAATGAAGTATTGTGCCAAACAATATAATAAACACAGTCCCAACAATATGCCAATTCCTTATTCTAAGTTTCAATTCACCATCACCCCCTAAGAATAATTATGAAAAACTTAACCTTAGTATGCCAATATACCTCTTCCTAAAACCTTGTCTATATAAAAAATCCTATATAAACCTTAGAGCCAACATACAGATACAAGATATTGTTCTCGTAACACAATAAAACTTACTGCATAAAATGATTAATACCTAAACAAAAGGGGGGCATTCTCTTGGAACTGTCAGTTATTTTAGAAAGTGTTATTTCTTTATTTATCGTCATCCTTGTAGGCATCTATGCCAGTAAGAAAAATATTATTACTGAAAAAATAAATAAAGGATTGATAGATATACTCATTCAGATTGCATTGCCTTTTATGATTCTTTCTTCTTTTATTTACACATATGACAATACAATTAAATCTAATGTAATAAAAACATTTTACTATTCAATGATCGCTTATATAATAATGATCATTTTTTCATACTTGATCTTATTACCCATAAAAAATGATAAAAAAACAATATTGCATTTTGCCAATGTGTTTATGAATACAGGTTATGTTGGATTTCCAATACTGAATTCAATATATGGTACAGAGGGTGTTGTATACGGATCTATATTTAATATGTTTTTCGTAATATTTCTGTGGACATACGGAATTATACTATTTAAAGGGAAGCTTGAAAAGGATGAATTAAAGGCAGAACTAAGAAAGATTCTTCTAAATCCATCTATTTTAGCAGTGTGTATTGGTATACTAATCATGATTTTTGATATTCAATTTTCTGGTGCAATATTATCCAGTATAAGAAGTATCGGAAATATTACTGGCCCATTATCTATGATTATTATTGGTGTCATACTTTCAAATACAAAAATAAAAAAGTATCTAAGTGATTGGACAATTTACTATGGATTAACAACTAAATTAATCATTATACCTGCTGTAATGTACCTACTATCATTGTTAGCAAAAGATACCTCAAAGGCTATAAATACAGTAATTATTATGACTGCTATGCCCGCCTCTGCCATGACTGCTATACTAGCAGAAAACTTTGAAAAAGAAAAGGAATACGCTGCTGTTGTTGTATCTGTAACCACATTACTTTCTCTAATTACAGTGCCTATCTTATTAAAAATCATACTATAGTTTTTATTTATCCCAGGGATATGCCATTCCTAAAAATCGAAGCACATTGCCAAGCCATAGGGCATATGTTAATTCTAAAAGAAGATGAAAGGCGTGAATAATATGTATCCTATGTATAACCCATATTCCTGCCCCTATTATGTAAATACACCAATGCATCAGCCATACAATATGCATAATGTTTATAATCCATATCCTTACTGGGTTAACACACCCATGTATAACTCAGACTTTCCTCAACCCTATACTAAATTTAGAGATTATGGACCAGAACCCTTTGTAGTAAATATCGAGGAGGTCACTAAACAAAATAACACTTTCCGTACCGCTTTATGGACAGGAACCCATTTGCAGCTTACCTTGATGAGTATTAATGTTGGTGAAGATATTGGTTTGGAGATTCATCCTCACCTTGATCAATTTATACGTATCGAAGACGGTCAGGGAGTTGTTAAAATGGGTGATAGAAAAGATAAGCTAGATTTTCAAGAAAAAGTCTATGATGATTTTGCCTTCATCATACCTGCTGGTAAATGGCACAACTTGATCAATACAGGGAATAAACCAATCAAATTATACTCTATTTATGCGCCGCCACAGCATCCACGAGGTACAGTTCATGAAACGAAAGCAGCTGCGGAAGCTGCTGAACAAGAGCACGGTCGCTAATAGCAAAAAGTTATTTGCTTTAAAGTTTAAGAATATATATTGGCTTATATAAATTCCATTGGACAAAATACCCTTGATTTGGAAATTACTACTGGAATCACTTCCTGTAGTAATTTTTATTTTATCAGGTATGGGATGATCCATACATTTTTCTTCAATATATAGATCATTCCCAATCATAGCATATCATTTCTAATTTGTTTAAGCGGATCAAGTGGAAAAGAAAGTGTTCTGATGATACCAATCCCGTATACGGAACCAGCACTCATAACGAGTACCCTTATAGGACTATCCATTTTCTCTATAATTTTGTAAGGTCGTGATGATGTAGTCAACCTCCTGCTCTGTCAGTCCTGGGCGAACTGGTATTGACACTACCCTTTCTGCAGCCTTACAGGCATTTGTGAATGACCCCAAATTATCTCTTTGTTGATATAGGGGCTGGTCGGGAATAGCTTTGGGATAATGAATGCCATATCCAATTCCATGTACTTCAAGGTATTCTATAAAATGATTTCGGTTGTTCACCCCTAGGGTGTACTGATGATATACATGTTCAAACCCTGTCAAACAGATTGGCTTAGTAAACGCAGGATTTGTTATGTCTCTAGAATACCGTCCCGCAATTTCTTTACGCCTATCATTAAATCTGGGCAGCTTACGTAGTTGCTCTATGCCTATTGCTGCATGAATATTCGTCATCCTATAATTATACCCGAGTAAATCATGGTGATATTTAGCTGCCTGACCATGATTTATCAGGCTTCTGACTTTCTTAGCCATCTCTTTGTCCTGAGTCGTAAGCATGCCACCCTCGCCGCAGGTCATATTTTTTGTAGGATAAAAGCTAAAAACACCTAAGTGCCCGAAAGTTCCAACTTTCTTTCCATTGATTGAAGCCCCATGGGCTTGTGCACAATCTTCTATAACGATCAAGTTATATTTGTTAGCAATTTCCATAATTTCTTTCATAGGTGCTGGTTGACCGTAAAGATGAACAACAATGATTGCTTTTGTGTCGGGATGATTTTTTATCGTATCCAGTAAGATATGAGGAGACATATTATAGTTTGCCAGCGCTATGTCGCTAAAGACAGGCTCTCCTTGTGCATAAAGGATTGCATTTGCTGTGGCTATAAATGAAAACGGTGTGGTTATGACTTTTTCACCTGACTGAATGCCTGATGCCAACAATGCTGCATGGAGAGCAGCGGTTCCAGAAGAGATTGCAACACAATAATTAGATCCTTGGTATAAGGCAAAATCTTGTTCAAACTTTTCTACATATTCTCCCTGGGCTAGCTTTCCACTTAAAAGAACTTCATTCACCAGCATTTGTTCCTCTATACCAAGCATGGGTTTCACCAAAGGAATCATTTTTACACTCCTTATAAATTTTTTTGCATAGCTCAAGATTTAATTGATGTCCAGATCGAATACCTATCACATGGCCTATAATTCTTTTTCCAAGCAAGCTGAGATCCCCAAGAAGATCCAATGCTTTATGCCGGGCAAGTTCATTTGGCCAAAGCCATTCTCCATGTTCAGATCCAGATTTAACGATCAAAACATTTGAACTGGCTTTTCCTGTCAATTTTACAACTTCTTCAGCTTCCGATTCAATGATAAAAGAACGGGCAGCAGCCAATTCCTTAATGAAAGTGTCGGGAGTAATATTTATTTCAGCCGCTTGCGAAATCTGGGGCAGATTAGGATAATCAAGCATATATGTTAATTTAAAGCCATCGTAAGGAAGAACAATGAGCAGCTTTTCATTTTTCACATCACCAAACCTTCCCCGTTTAAAAACAATAATAGGTTTATGTATCTTAATCTTCTCCTGATCAAAGGGTTGCTGCACTACCCCTGCGTTTATTAGGGCCTGCGCGAAATCTTTACTGCTGTAGTCAGGCATTACAGGCAAACTAGGCTGCTCCAGCTCAATAAACAAATTATCCAAATCCAATCCTGATATGGCCGCCAATGCGTGCTCAGTATGTTCAATGCGGACATTTCCATGGACCAGAGAAGTCCATCGGTATTCAACTTTTGCCTTTTTCAATAAGCATTTCACTTTTGGGCGGTGTGGCAAGTCATTACGGATAAATACAATACCCGTATTCGGAGGGGCAGGACAAAACGTAACCCTTGCATCTGCTTCCCCGGTTATACTAATACCCGTTAAGGAAACATGTTGTTGTATCGTTTTCTGATTATGCATTTCATTTCCTTTCTAGTTGCAACATTTTGTATTCAATATTCTGTCAACCAAGGTATACGAATTTTAAAATTTGTTTAGCTCGTTCTTTATATGTGTGATTTACATAAACCTCCCTTTGGCCATTCTGTGCCACCACTTGCCGTGCAAAGCCATCTTTCAGATAATAATTAGCAAGGTTGACTGTATCTTCAGGGTAAGATGAAGATACTAGATGAACCTTATGGATAAACAAGTTATTGACCGCCTGGGTAGGTACTGTCAGTAAAAAACCGCCTGAACCTAGCACTTCAAAAGTCCGTGAGGTTAACATTTCTTGGTCATTTTGCAGACCTATTATGATCTTGGCTGAATTGTAAACCTTGTTTGTTTCCTCGTAGGGCAGCTCACCCTTAATCATATGCCTTGGTATCTTAAATCCCATCAATTCCTCGTTAAAGCGTTCCCATCGCTTACCCCAAATTGCTATGTTATATCCTCTTTCGACCAAAGGCTTCAGCAATATTTGAACACTGTCTTTTCTGTATGAATTCCACTCTTTTCCCCCATTTCCCACCAATGCCACATCATAAGCATAATGACTGCTAAGGGGCTCCAGTTTGTTAAATTCAGGATTACATCCAAAATCTAGGTGTCCTGCAGGGATTCCTAATCTCTGGTATTTGCCTATGCTTTCGGGATGTATCGTTAAAACTCCATCTGGCTTGAAAATTTCAATACATTGAAAAGAACACGCTTCAGTCCATCGTGGGTCCTCGGTTGCCCAATATACATGTTTTATCCTATACTTAGCCACTTTCTCAACGAGCTGATCTATATATTTCCGTTTATGTCGGCGATACGCCCACCCTGTTGTTATTAAAAGATCCGGCCTAAAGTAATCAACTGCTTCCTTTATAGAATTTTTATCTAAATCCCTTAGAACATAAACAGGACAACCTAATTCTCTAAACCCCTGTGGAAGACCGAGGGTATATTTGGAACTGCGGGCAAAAAACAGTATTCTACGCATATTTTCCTCCCTTTTAACAGCAGATTTCGTGTGTGATCCACCCCACAGTTAAATATCATGTCTACTATAGACAGATTGGAGATATGTTATTGGTTGATAACTTAAGTAATGATTGTTTGTTTTATAGAACATATACATAACTCTCTCGTAATACCCCATGTCCTCCGAAACCTTCTTTGAATCGGAATAACTCGGCATTAACCCTGCTTCCTTTTTGTTCAGTGGAAATACCCCAATCCAAATAAAAAAAACCGTTCTTTCGTCCCCACTCCATGAGATGACCAAATATCAGATTCAGCGGACGCATGTGCTGATAATTGTCGTCGTGGGCGATATAAAAACAGTTCATTACTCTTTCGTTTAGTAAAAACACCAAAACCCCCGCTGTTTGTATTTCCCCTGTATAGGCTGCAAAGAGTTTAATTTTATCAGGATAAAGGCTTTTTAGGTGTTTGATTTCCCCAAGTGAGTGGGTGGGCTTTGTATGATGGTTCTGTTCAAGCTTTTTTTCTAATATAGGCCAATAATCATTGATATCTGCTTCCTCAGCAACAGATAATCCACTTTTTAACGCCTTCTTATAGTTTCGAAAAGTCGCAGCGCCCATTACACGCTTTAAAAAAGGTTCCTGCCCTTTATTCAGTGCAAGGACCGTAGCCAATTCCGTATATTCTATGTAAAATCCCGTAAATCTTAATGCAAAGTCTAGTTGATCCGCCAACTCCCTATGGTAAATCCTCGGAACTGGTTTTAGTCGTATATATTCAAAACTAGAATTTTTACAGTATTCAATGAAAGCCTCAACCAGCTCCAGACATTTTTTAGTACCGAGGCTGGGTTGAATAATGAGTCCTCCGTGGGATGCGCCCGGATGAGATATCAATACAAGTTTTCCATCTTCCTTCTGTATTTGAGCTGCAGGAAGAACAGCAATAATCCGCTTATTTTCCATAAAAACTAATGAATGGTCCGTAAACCTATCCACAGGATGGTAATTCAAAAACTTTCTCTCCTGCATGAAGGTCCCATTCACAGAAGAAGCAACAAAATCATTCCATTCATTTTCATAGACTTCCATATATCTCTTGACTACCAACATCATTCTTATCACGCTTACCCTTACTATAATATATACCCCTCGCCATTCTGATTGACTATTATTCCATCAATGGATAATGACTTTTTCTCCCCCTTTTGCAAGTGATTGTGTAATGCAATCCGTAACCTTTTCCACAAAATAAATATATTCTTTACCACTATGGGGTTCCTTATTCTCACTGATACATTCAATAAAGTGGTGACACTCAAGCTTTAAGGGCTCTGAATCTCCTTCATCTACTAAAACATGACAGTTATCCCCATTGGTGAAAAACTGAACTTTTTTGTCCGCTGGCTGTACATCATCAAAAACCAATTTTCCCTTTGATGTAATTAATGCAATTTTTCTCGTTTTTTCACTGTGGATGAAGCTTGCAAAAATTGAAGCGACTTTACCACTTGGAAAACCAAGGAGAATATAAATAACATTGTTATTGGAACTTCCAAGGTAACTTCCACCCTGTGCAATTACCCAAATAGGCTCTTCTCCCACTAGATGGTGTGAAAGATATATATCATGAACTGCCAGATCATAAAGAACATCTACCCCAGAGACCTGGGACAAAGCATTGGTTCTGGACATGTTTAAATAGCATACATCATCTATGCTATCATTTTCTTTTAATATCATTTTTATCTTTCTAACTGCTGGGTGATACATCAATGTGTACCCGGCCATCAATATGGTACTTTGGGCAGCAGCTAGATTTATTAACTCCATACTGTCTTTCAGATTTATTGTCACGGGTTTTTCTACAAGCACTGCTTTTCCTTTGTTGATGAATTCCTTAGCTAGTATGTAGTGACTCTCAGGTGTGGTGGCAATAACTACCCCTTGTACTGTACTGTCATTTAATATATCCTCTTTATTTTCAGTATATTGAATTTGAGGATAATCCAGGCCAGCTTCCTTTAGTTTTCTTGGATCAAGATCACAGACCCACTTTAACTCACATTCTTCCATTGAAATTAGGGTTTTCAGATAGTTCTTACCCCATTTCCCACAACCTATCAAAGCAATCTTAATCATTGTAATTCCCTTTCGAATGGTTTATTAGATTATATGCTATGGCATAATATAATAGTATATTCACCAGCCAAAAAAGGTAATAGCTTAGTATATCAAAACCCACTCCCATCCTAAGTCACTATTTGGTATGAATCATCGTATAGTTGAAAATTAATTCATTCATACCCCCAATAGTAAACACATATATTTTCTTTGTAGGTAAATTATCAGACTATGGAGGGGGACTATGCTTAGTAAAAGGAACAAACTGTTTTATTATGTACTAATTTTTATTTTGGTGCTGCTTCAAGTACAAGTTTTATCGGTTAATGAAGTACATGGAGAAGATAACAGTCCATCAACAATTGAGGAAATTAAACCTAAGAATACGAATGAGGATATAGAAGTTACAAATACAGCCTCCCTAAAAATAGATTCAATAACATTTGATAAGCGTACTATTGAGATGATAGGAACAGTCGTCAGATTTACGGCTATTTCTAAACATGAAAATTTAGACTATAAATGGATGTTATTTAAAGACTTTGATGAAATCTATAAAAAGGATTATAGCAAAGAAAACTTTTTCGATTTTTCAATGAATGAATTTGGAACATACCAAGTTCTTGTAACTGTTAAAGATTCCAATGGCTATACTGTAAGTAAGTTATCAGAAAAAATAGATATTATTCAGCCAATAACAATTCATTCTGTTTCGGTAGATAAAAATGGTGAACAGCCCGTTGGTACACCCCTGACCTTTTCCGTTTCAGCGGAAGGAGCGAATTTAGTTTATCATTGGTATATATTCAAGGATTCAACTGTAGCATATGATGGATTACTCAGTGAAAATAATAGTATTAACTATACACCGAATGAGCCTGGGGTCTATAAGGGCCGTGTATATGTGAGGGACAAATTTGATAAATACGTCAGTGAGTATTCAGAAGAAATTATTATATATGAAAAAACTGTTTCTGAAACAGAAAGACTAGAAAAAGTTATAAATGAAACAGATTTTGATAGTAAAACCAAGCATTTCATGTGGGTGGATACAGATAAGAACTTTGTCTATGTTTTTGAAGGCGAAAACAAAAATTGGAATCTTATAAAAGAGATGGCCTGTACAGATGGAAAGGCTTCTACACCCACTGTTAAAGGAAATTTTCAAATTGATGGCAGAGCACCATGGCTCACTTCCTATAGTGGAGATGTAAAAGCAAAATACAAAGTAAGGTTTTTTGGAAATTATTATTTTCATTCCATTTTATTTGATGCTAAGGGGGAAAAAATTATTGATTCACGCCTAGGTGAATCTCTTTCCCATGGTTGTGTTCGATTAAGCGTAGATGATGCTAAGTGGGTTTATGATCATATAAAAGATGGTACCGGTGTGTATGTAGCGTAAAATTTTAATCCTTATCAAGTATAACAAAGCCATGATAAAGAATCATTCCTTATCATGGCTTTGTTATTTTTACTTTGCTTAAGCTCCCTCCCTTTTCAAATAGACGCTCAATGTTCTTCTCAACTGCTGGTTCAGGAATGAGCGGTGGTGCATGGTGTGGTTTTGTACGGGCATCGATAATCATATTGTCGCAAGCCCAATGTTTGTTTTCATAATAACTATTCACGCCATAAATATCATGGGAAGGATTACTTCTCGTAAATGTGGCCCAGAAAAAGTTTTGGAGGGAGCCACTTATAAACGAGCTATCATCACATAGTATAATCATTGGACATGTTGGCATTGTGCCTCTTGCCTGAATAGCTGTGCATAGCTCATTTAATTGTTTATGTGCTTGTTGGTAACTTGAAAATGCTGGTCCTTCGATGGCTACAA
Source organism: Anaerosolibacter sp. (assembly GCF_029240175.1). Lineage (GTDB taxonomy): Bacteria > Bacillota > Clostridia > Peptostreptococcales > Thermotaleaceae > Anaerosolibacter. Next base: position 28,561 of record NZ_JARBTM010000005.1, on the reverse strand, counting down.
TCCCCGGCATCACTAATAATGGATTTTTAAATTCGAATAAATCCTTCAACTGAACAGGGACTTCTTGACACAAGTTTCTTTTTTGATCCCCGTAGGCTGCAATTACCACTTTACTGCCTGTATTTAAGCCAGTTCCCGAATAATCAAGGGTATCGATCGTTGTATTTGTTTGAAAATGAATATCACGATGAAGGTCAATTCGTTCAAGGATATACGTTAAGAACTCTATTTCTTTATGGGTGTCTAATGGTTGCATCTCTTCGGCTGTAATAAATAAATATTTTGCTAGACTTACCTGTCCTGTTCCTAAAATTCGATTTGCAATAGTGAGGAGTTCAGCTGGTTGTTTAACTTTTTGATACGGTGTGTACCGTTCACTTCCAATTGCAAATAGCAGCGGATGAACGCCTGCTGCATCTATAGCATGGACTTCTTTTACCCCTGGAATTTCTTGTTTTACAGCATTACCTGTTAACTCATGAATGAGGTCACCGAAGGCAGTATCTTCTTGTGGGGGCCGCCCAACAACAGTAAACGGCCATATTCCATTGGACTTAGCAAACACTTTATGTACCCTAAATAGAGGAAAATCATGAATAAGACTGTAATATCCAATATGGTCGCCAAAAGGGCCCTCTGGCTTTGTTTCACCTGGATGGACCTCACCTGTAATCACAAAATCTGCATCTAGACTAATACAATAACCATCCACATAACAATAACGAAAATTACGACCAGCAAGCAAACCTGCAAATGTCATTTCACTTAACCCTTCAGGTAATGGCATGATTGCAGCTAGCGTATGCGCAGGAGGACCTCCAATAAAAATACTCACTTTTAACGGAACCCCAAGCTTGTTTGCTTTCTCTTGGTGAACACCTATTCCCCTGTGAATTTGATAGTGCAAACCAGCTTCTTTATTTAATTTGTACTCGTTACCGCTAAGCTGAACACGGTACATTCCAAGATTGCTATTCATAATCCCAGGTTTTTCAGGGTCTTCAGTGTACACTTGAGGCAAAGTGATAAATGCTCCTCCATCATCTGGCCAATGGTGAATAAGGGGAAGATCTGAAATTTGTATTTCCTTGAAGCCAGTCAATTTATTGCTCGCTTTTTTAAAAGGAAGTGACTTTGAAGCAGCCCATCCTGTGCTCAAGTGTCTAATCGGATTGTTCAATACACCCATTGGGTTATTGCGTAAAGCAATCACGTCCTTTGTCGCATCTAGGGTATGCCTAAAAATAAATTTACTTCTCTCTATATTACCAAATAAATTAGATACCGCTCGAAATTTTGAACCTTTAACATTTTCAAATAAGAGTGCAGGACCTCCTGCTGCATTAACTCTCATATGTATAGCTGCCATTTCAAGATAAGGATCGACCTCTTCATGTATCCTAACCAATTGACCAGTTTTCTCTAAATCAAGAATACATTCTTCTAAGCTTTGATACATTCTTTACTATCCCCAATCTTTATATAAATTTTTCATGCACTTTCTAGCGAAATGATTATTCTCAATGATGCACACAATCGTAATCTGATTAACATAATTTCTTCTTCATCAATCTCACTTTGACTTCTCACTCTGATAATTTTCTACAGATGTTACTTATTTCCTTTAGTTTATAGTTCAAAAAACAAAAAGACAATCAGAAATACTGTTGCATAAGTTGAAAAATGCAAGAACCCTAGGATTCTTGCACACTAAATTATAATGCTATTTCTATATTAATCTATTAAAGCATCTATCCTAACCGCGCCTTTTCAAGGGCAGCCAGATCAAACTTCTTCATTTTCAGAAATGCCTCTGTGACACGTTTTACTTCTTCTTTTGTCCCCTTCATGAGAATATCGTTCATATTAGCAGGCGTAATCTGCCAAGATAATCCAAATTGATCTTTGACCCATCCACACTGCTCAGCCTCTGGAACAAAGGAAAGCTTATCCCAAAAATAATCTATTTCTTCCTGATTTTCGCAAAGTACCATAAAAGAGAATGCTTCATTAAAAGTAAAATCGCCACCAAAGCCATGATCCATAACGATCATTTGAGTTCCTCGGATATTTGCCTCTCCATAGTTTATTTTTGCCCTCGCATCCATTGCTTCTCCTGCTTCATAATAGTTGATGAAGCCTTTATTTGCTTCCTTAAAAACTGAAACATAATAATCAATCGCATCTTCCGCTTTACCACATACGTCTCCCGTAAATAGTAATGTCGGTCTTATTCTTGGATGTTCTTCCATATTTTCAACCAGCATGATCTGCCAACTAAGACCATATCTGTCTTGTACCCACGCATACCGTTTACTAAACGGATAATCACCTAAAGGCATGAGTTCTGTTCCATTAGCAGACAGATTATCATGTAATCTATCCACCTCTTCTTTCGTACTACAACTTACCATTAAAGAAACCGATGGGTTGAATGAAAAATACGGACCTGCGCTGATTGCTGAAAATCTAAGATTGGCAAGCTGAAAATCAACAAGTACTGTATCACCTGATGGGGTATCTGGAATCGTTGTAATGTCAATGATGCTGGAATTCTGAAACAAACTGACATACCATTCAGCAGCTTCTACTGCTTCTTTGTCAAACCATAAATGTGGAATTATATTCTGCATAGTATTATCCTCCTTAGTACTCCATATTTCATGGATTTAAATTATATATACCTTTGGTTCATCTTGATAATCACCAAAGGTTATTTATTTCTATGCTCTGTTAAAGTAATATGTTGATATACTTCCATCATCCTTGAGTTAAATATAACAGTTTTGGATTAAATATTACATCTAACCTTTACAATTCTGGTATTGTAAAAGGCACCTGCCTCAGCAGATGCCTCTTATAATGCCTTAAGGCTTCAATATGTCATTCCATTTAGCCAGTTCTACTTTATCATTACTAATATCTTTGATAACAATAGGTTTTCTAAATTCTTTAATTCGCTCCCTAGCTATACTTGCTGTTTTTAAAACATCTTTATTCTTCGATGTTGAGGTTCCTCTGATTTGTTCAATTAAAGCCGCATCATTCACCACGATGACGATCTCCCTATCCGAATATTTTTCTAATTCATTTAATAACGTTATTAATGAAAATAAATTTACAATCGCCGGTTTCTTATATTCCTTCAACATAGATTTTTCGCACACCAGCTCTTCATTGTCATAGATACGGTATCTAATCTCTATATCCTCTCCCTCATAATACCCTGAAATTCCCACCATGTAAGCTGTAATCATTTCATACCTCCACTGTATTTTTATTTTCTTATGGTATCTTGCTCAATATCCTTCTCTTCTACTCTTCACTGAATCATATCCCATTACGAAGAAAGGATAGCATTTTATAAATTGCCATCCTTGAATCTAACATCTCTTATTATATCACTTAATGAAATCTTTAGATTGGGAATATTATTTACCAGTGCAATCCAACCTTCATCTATTTTTAAAATTTTGCCATCAGTAAAAATCGTGATAGTGAAACAACAAATTATATTCCTATTTCCCGCATTTTCGCCGTGACTTTTTCCATCCTGTCGTTAATATCTGTGCCGATAAATTTGGGAAGCCGCATTTCACTCACGATTTTTCCGTCGCGCATAAACATAATCCGCTCCGTCCGCGCCGCCACCGTTGCATCGTGAGTTACAAGCATAACCGCAGTACCGTTCGCGTTGATCTCGGAAAAGATGTTCATAATCTCCTGGGCAGATTTTGAGTTAAGCGCGCCTGTCGGCTCGTCACCGAAAATAATTTTCGGATTGCTCATAAGTGCGCGGCATATTCCCGCGCGCTGAAGCTGTCCTCCAGAAACCTGTGTAATATCACGCTTTTCCAGTTCCTCAATGCTCACCTTTTTCATAAGCGCTCTTGCTTTTTCTGTAATCTCTGCGGCGTTTTTTCTGTTGTCACGCATTGACGGAATAATGATGTTATCAAGGATATTCAAATTCTTTAGTAAAGTCGGCTGCTGGAAAACAAATCCCATTTCTGTTCTGCGTATGTCTGCAAGCTCATTTTCCCTGAGTGCTGATAAATCCCTGCCGTCAAAAACAACCTTTCCGTCGTCAATGCCGTCCATTCCGCTCAGGGCAAACATCAGCGTCGATTTTCCCGAGCCCGAAGGACCCATAACCGAAACGAACTCGCCCTCGTTTATTTCAACGGAAACAACATCGAGTACGTTACGCTTTTCATCGCCCTCACCAAATGATTTTACTATGTTCTCACCGATAATAATCTTCTTCATGATCTACTCCTTTATATTTTCGGATATTTTTATTTGTCCAACGCCCGATGTGCCGATAGTTGTTGCAATAAGTACCGAGCATACCATCATTAAAGGACTAAGAAGATACGCCGAAAGTGGATTGACCGCAAACTTAAACGACGACGCTCCAAACGAGGAGATAAGAATGCCCGCAAGTATCTCCCCGAGAGTGTTTGCCAGAAGCGTGCCAAGAACAATTCCCACAATCAGAACGAATACGGAACGTGAAACATACTGCGCCGTAATATCCGAGTTTGTAAAACCGAACGCTTTCATTACGGCAATGGAATACCTGTCCTTTGCGACAAGCATTTTCATAAACAACAGTGTAACCAGTAACGTTATAATCAGCGCAACGGCAATTGCGGCAAACGAGGCCTTTCTGATAGAACTTATTGTTGGACCGAATGTCTGTGAAATATAATCATCAATTCCCGAGATTTTTGCAAAATGAAACCTATTCGCATATTCCGAAGCCGTTCTGCCGACAAGAGATTTATCCATCAACTCCGCGTAGATAACGGACCACATAATATCTGCCGAATTGTCGTTGAAAACAGCCTTCGCGGTTTTGCCGCCATTGGTAATGTCAGAATAAACTCCGCAAACCGTGAGTTTTTTTTCCTTACCCTCAATCACCAGCGGAATGACATCACCAACCTTTTTGTCCAGTTCATTGGCGTTTATAACAGAAAGCGCAATTTCGTCTTCTGCGACAGGTGCTCTGCCCTCGGAATATTCTAAAGGAAATATCGAATGATCGCCAAGCTCAATTTTTATACTTTCCTCCAAGCCGTCCTCCGTCTTTGCTTTGAATGTTTTTGTTGTAAGCACGGCATACTTTGAAATGGTAGTGTCGCCTTTCATCGTCTTTAGAATTTCAACGGATTTTTCAGAAATATTGTCGGTCTGCTGAATGTCAATGCGCATATCGCTGCTTCCTATCCCCATATATGTGATGAAGCTTTTTGAGGAAATAGTGGTGTACAGGTTCTGGGGAACAATAATAATAAATGCCGAAATCACGAGCACTGCAAGCATTGTAACGTAAATACTTTTCCTTGCGAGAACATCTTTGACGCCAAGAAAAATATTCGTGTCAAACAGCCGATTTCTGCTCAGGCAAAAATGCTTTGCGCCCGCAGATTTTTCCTGTGAAGTGCCAAAGCGTATTGCTTCTGCGGCGGATATTTTCCTAAAGCGTTTCAGCACTCCATTTACATAGGCAATGATTGCAAGGAATACAAGCAGTATGCCGATTATTCCGAAAAGCAAGGCAAAAGAAGAATTTTCGCTTTCACCCATATAAAGCCGTATATTTTCAAGAAGTATGCCTCTAAGCACAAACGAAAGTGCAAATCCGAGGATACAGCCTACCATCGCAATCGCAGCGTATTTCGCAAGATAAATCTTCTTTATGTCGGTAACACGCAGCCCTATTGCTTTCATAACGCCTATTTCCCGATAGTCGTCTTCGATTTTTGCAAGGAGCGTAAAACGTATGCACATAAATGCGATTGCGACGACAAGGGCGCTTACAAGAAGTATAACCGCAATCATCAGCCCGTCAGAAATTGCGTTAATCATTTTGAAAAGCGGATATGTAATCGTCGGTCCATTCGTTTCAAGTCCTGCGGAGGTGTACGCGGTTTCAAATGCGCCGAGTGCCGACAAATCCTTTAATCTGAACTCAATCAGATACTCCGTACTTCCGAGGCCTTTTATTTCCATGTAATCATTTTCACTAACAAGAAATCTCTTTGAGGAGGAGAGCATAGAGTTCATCTGAGAATCCCGTAGAAATCCCGCAACAGTAAATTCCTTGCCACATATCACTGCCTTACCACCAACCTTTGCAGTGTTGTCCCTCATATAGCATATCGGAACGTAAATCTCGCCGTCTGATACGTTTATGACGTTTCCATCAAGGTCAAGAAGATAATCGAATTTTTCACCCTGCTTGGATAACCCGTTATCCTGAACATTATCCGCAAGCGATCTTTCTTCAAATATAATCTGCGCTCCGTCAACGTTGAGAAATTCAAGAACCTGAAATTCATCGACATTGCCATACTCCTCTGCAAAAGCCGTAAGCCGTCCAGTATCAATTTCACCCGAATGCATCTGCATAAAATGCGGAGTTTTCGCCTGCGTCATAAGCGTATCTATAGCACCCGAAAGATTTACGACGAGTATCGCCGCGAGCGAGACAAGCATAGCCGCGGCAGCGATAAATATCATTGTTGTCAGCGTTATCACTTTACTCTTTAAAATGTCTTTGCGAATTATTCTATAATACATATGCCCCCCCTAATTTCAAGCTTTTTAACCGATTTCAGTTTATACAGAATTAGTCTTCATCGCCAAACATCTTATCATTTTGGTATCACTTACATATTAACAAATCCATAGTATAAACATTGTCTAATCTTGTCAACAGCATCTCTACGCCAAAATAAATTTTCATTACTCTTTAAGCATATTCGTAGAAAATCCTGCTGCCGATTACGAATATCTTATGTGCATGTATACTATAGAAATGGAAGTTTAAAAAGTTTTGTCGGCTACTGGTATTTTTATAAAAAAATTAAGCCTATAGGGGTTTTACAAAGATATTTACTCCTTTAGGCTTAAAAATAATCTTTTTATACATTTTTAGAAATATCTTCCTTCTATCCTCACGGCTCTCTCCAAGTGCAAGTGCGCTGTGGTTAGAATGCTATATGTGCTTCCATACCTCATACAGCACATTTTTGCCTCTTTTATTCTGTAAACACCCCTAGACCTATAGGGATTTACTTAAAACCTCAAAATTTCTTTAAATAAGACCGTTTGCTTGATATGATTTTAATACTTGAATCATATAACTTAATGTTCCAAAATCTTTATCCACTTTACTCTTTAGAATACCTAACCCTTTGATTAAAGTTTCTTCATCAAAATGTGCTAATAATATCATCATACTAATAGGACTAATCTCACCTTTTTTGGTATCCAATACTCTTGCAAATTTAATATACTCATTTTTCATAGCCGCTTTAGCTGCACTCTCAAGTCTTTCACTTATTTCTAATCTCGGCATTTCATTAAATACTTTAATTTCCTTATTTGATAACTCCAGATTTATAGCTTTACTTGTATCTGTAGATACGAATATAACGTTTTTAAATTCTGCCCCTTCAAAGTCCACACCCTCTAAATTTGCTGAATCAAATACTGTATTTTCAAATTTAGCTTGCTTAAATTTGCTATTTTTAAGGTTAGTTGCAACAAATTCTGCAGATTCAAATGTACATTCAAAAAAGTTACACGATTTAAACTGTGCACCTCTAAAACTTGTATGATTAAAGTTAGAATTTGAAAAATCACAGTTGTAGCAATTACTTCTTCTTAAGTCTTTGTTCACAAAATCTGAACCTGATTTTTTCCTATTGCTATAGTTTATTTGGTCATTCACTCTTTTACTTATATTCATCTTTACCTCCATCTAAAATATATTTCATTTTGCCTCACTATTCACTTATTCTACTCCCTATTATTAGAATCTATCTTTCCCAAGTTATACAAATAAAAAACCCTCATATCAAAAGATATAAGAGTGTAGTTAGTAGAATAACATATTTAATAGGCTATAGCAATCTATTTATCAGATTACTCACCAAAATGCGTTGATGTCAACATTTATCTAGGCAACTTTTTTAATACCCATTCTCTATCTAGATTTATAATAATTCAAAAATTTCAAACCAAATTCTAGACCATACTCTTACTACCATCTATCATAATGTATTCTTGTTTTATTAAATCTATCTACTGGTCTCCTTTGCTCATCTGGGTATCCCACAGGTATTATGGATAATGGGATTACACTAGCAGGTAAATTTAAAAGATGTTTTATTGCCTCCACTCTGTCTTCCATTGGGTAAACCCCAAGCCATACGGCGCCTAAACCTTTATCTTCGACTTCTATTAATATATTTTCAGTAGCGGCGGAGCAATCCTGTACCCAATATCCTTTATATACTTCTTTTGCTTCATCTCCACAAACTACAATCGCAACATCTGCATTTAATAGCATTTTTGAATAGGGATGTACTTCCGTGATTTTTTTCATAATCTCTTTATCTCTTAACACGATAAATTCCCAAGGTTGTTCATTTCCAGCAGAAGGTGCTGCCATACCTGCTCTTAACAATTCTTCTACGATCTCATCACTTATCTTTATATCCTTAAACTTTCTTATACTTTTTCTGTTTAATATCGCATTCATTTATACTTACCTCCTAATTGGGATCTTCCATCATGCATGGTATTATTATAAAAAATAAGTTTACATATAACAAGTACGCACTATTTTGTATTATAGTACCTAAAAGGATACTATAGAAAGGAAAAGAAGTATGATTAGCAAGTTCTTGACTGAGAGGATCTGAAATAGTAATACATTCACTGGTTAACATTGCAATGGAATGATCTCGTATCATTGTTTTCATAAGTTAAAGATACGTACGGGCGATCAAAACGTTTTTCATATGCATTATTTTCTTTAAGTTGTTGATTCCAGAAAAAGTTTATTAGGCCAATCTTGGTAAGTACCTTGAAGAGGATTTTCATGCCCGTTCCCAATCGAATTGGTCTGGCTAATTGGGAAATATTTGTTGGGTTGAATTTCCCTTCATAAACTAAGCTCTCAATGGCCTTAACCAATGGTTCCATAATTTTTTCCTGAGCCTTAGCCGGTCTCATCTGCAAACCTTCCACCCCGCCCTTAATGGCCGTACCAATATATGTTCTTCCCAATCTGAGAGCCAGTTGTTCAAGGTATGCCTCAAGATAGTGAGATTGACTACTTTCAGGAAAGCCAGATTGTACAAAAAAGCTTATACTCCCTTTGGAGGCTTGAAGTTTCTCGATAAATCCCATGACGTGAGAAGGCATTGCATGGACATACAGGGGCATGAAGAACATAACATGTTTGTCGCTTTTGAAATTCTCTGCCCACTCATCCCATTTATCTTCTTCCTTCAAATCACGAATCTCAACTCTATCGCAAAGGGCTTCAACAGCTTTTTTCAGAATGAGTGTCGAATTGCTGCCTCTTCTTCTAGGAGAACCGTTGTAAATCACGAGTGTTTCCATGGGTTCAATTGATGCAAAGGTTACAACATTGCATTTAGCCTTCCTTGATTCCAAGGGGTGCAATCGATGACTGCCATCTTTTACAATTCGGTAAGCTTTAGACTGAAAATGGTAGGCAGTACGATACAAATAGTCCTCAATAACCTGTTCTTCTTGATTTGTTAAACCTTCAGTATCATAGTAAAATACCATATCAGGATAGCACTGATATCTAGCAACATGATGACATTCTCCATCTACAATTTCTATATATGGATGGTAGTGGGGAATAGTCCTGTCCAAAAAAGCTTTGGCTTGATGGCTGATAAAGCCTTGGGCTGTATTCATTAGCAAAATTACAGTATCACTGTTTACATAGTCAGGATAGAATTCAGCCATTCGATCCTTCATTACACATCTGCCAGGGGTCTTAATCCAACAGTTCCAACAGCCAATGCATGCAGTTATGGATTGATCTCCTAATCTAACAACGTTCAAAGGTTCATCATAAAGCTTTTGGATGGCCTCGATCATTTCACCATCTTGTTTCTTTCTTAGATCAAACAAAGTTTTCATTTTTACCTGCCCCTTAATCCCCTCAAATAATTTTAAAATCAACCAATGTCATATTCCATTCATATGTACTACTTTAAAATATTATCATGATAGTGATAAAATCTTCTAACCCTTTGTCCCAACCTTTTTCCTCTCTATCCTCAAAACCGTCTCAACGTGCATGGTGTGTTGTAGTTAGCATACGAAAACATGTTGAAAACATAACCATTTCTGCAATTCTATCATGCCTTTTATTTCTTGTCATATTTTTATGGACAAGATAATATATATTAACATTCATATATGATTCAAATGCATATGGATTATGCCATATGACGTAATCTTATTTGATCTTGAGGAGGAAATACATATGAGAAAACTTTTTCAGCTATCAACAAACAGCCACGTTTTTGTAAATTATATGGGCTTTGCAGGTCTCTCTGCTTTTTTTTTATTAAATATAGCTGGACTCATGGAATATGGTAAATATGCATTAGGTATATCCAATCGCTTCATTTTTTTCTTACCTGGCATCAAGCTACTGTTAAATATAGATCTTTTATTTATTGTGGCTCTCATCCTGATGTACAATGCCGTTGAAAAATTTTTAAATCCTAAGCTCTTCTTAATAGGAATCTTGCTTATAGGCATTGTCGGCACTGTGTGTATTCTAGCAAAGGACAAGACTATGGCAATGATTGGAATCCTAGGTTTATATGGCATAGGAATCTCTCTATTTGCCAGTATCATCGGGTTTAGTGCCCTTATCAAAATAGGGAAAAAGAAACCCACTCACAAATCCAATCATTATGAATCATAAATTATTGTTTTGCCGTATTGAAAAGGAGCTTAAATCAACGCTGGTTTAAGCTCCTTTTTCATAGTTGACCTATAATTTTTCAAAGCAGTTGACATGCTCTTTTTTCCTTGTCACGCTTAAAACCACACATATGATCATTAAAACAATAGCGCCTACAATAGCACCCATACCAGCTAAAATACCAAAAGCATCCGATAATGCACCCGTTATAATTGGCATGATAATAGCACCAATTCCTCCTAACATTAGCAAGACACCCATCGCCATAGGATACTCCTTAATGATATCCCCAACTGTAGAAATTGTTGTAGGATAAATACCTGCCATAGAAAATCCTAATCCCATTATAGCAATGGTAATAATCTTTAAGTTATGTGTAGAAAGTAACAATAGATAAAAAGCAGCAGTTCCACAGCTAGTTGTTAACAGCAGTACTTTCTTTGATACTTTATCTCCCCAAAATGCGCAGGTTAATCTACCAGCAAGAATAACTAACCACAATAAGGAAGCAAGCATTTGAGCATATTCTATGGTCATGATATTTGAGTCAATGAAATATTTAACCATCCATCCGTTAATAGTTGCTTCCGCACACAAATAAAAAAACATAATCCCAGCACTAATACAAAAACTCCTGTTCTTCAAAAATTCATAAGACTTTTTCTTTTTCTCTATCTTTTTCCCAGTGTTATCTATTTTCATCCTTGAAAAAAGAAGCATAGAAATAATAGCAAGAACAATAATAACGCTGGCAGCTATTTTCCACCCCAGTTCCCCTGAAATATTTGTAGATACAATAACTAAAAATGGAGAGGTTAAAGCACCCACCGCAAAAATACTATGCAAAACATTAAGGGCTGCTGGACTACTATTAGACACCTCATTTACCATGGTGTTATTAAAATTAGAAATACTCCCCCTACTTAATCCTGTAAATAAAAATCCTAAAATCAATAGGACTGGATTACCTGTTAAAATCATGATCAAAAATCCCATGACAACAAAGCTACATAAAAATATAATTGATTTTTTTCTGCCTAAATATAGAGGCAACACCCCTGCAATAAATCCAGAAATTAAGTTACCTACTTGGTGGGCAGAAATCAATCCTCCACTTACTGTATTGCTTAAACCATATTCCATACTGATTAAAGGGAGTAGTGACCCTAAAATCATAGCGTATAAACCATTGACTGCAAACACGAAAAAGCAACAATTTAAAACGTATTTTTGATCTTTGCTAAGCTGTGTGTAAAACGATTGATTTTTCATATTCTTTAATTCTCCTACTTATATATAGTTGATAATCCTAATAAGTATAGCATATTCTAAAATAATTACAAGGAAACCTTCTGTCCTAAGAATAATAGGTTGACCTTTTGGTAGAGTTTCATTAGCATTAGTTGGAGGGAACATATCTATTGGCTGAATTTCTTCTTCTCCATGCTAAAGATGCACACTAAAATAAACTAACATTGTGAAACATATAGGATAATCTTTTATCCCAGTATTGATAGGATATAACCGTTTCAACAACCAATTGCGTATTAAAACTATGGGCATTGACTTTGATGCTAATAAACCCAAAAGTCATGGCAAATACGTTTACCATGACTTTTGGGTTAAAGATTTTTACATTCACTTATTCTGCCAATAATGCATTTCTGATTTTCCCAGTACTTTTCTTATCGGCATCTAAGGCGATTCCATCACCAACTTCTTTTAAAACAATCAGCTGATTATCTTTCACACTTAGCACATAATATGCGTCATCAGCTACCAGCTTTATATAGTAATAGGTAGTTCCGTCTATAGCAGCAGTTTTGATGTGCTCTATTACACCTGAAATGTGCTCTGTTTCGGTTTCTGTTACTGTCATACGATTATTTTTTAAGAGCTCCCTATATTTCTGCTGGGTAACTTGGATAGTTTCCCCGGTTGCAACAATCTGATATTTTTCAACGTTAACCATACCATACATCTTAACCAGACCGCCGGCATCTTTTAATGCCATGATATAGGTAGGCTGTCCTTCCACATTTAATAATAATGGAAATGTTGCTTCATAACCTAAATGCTGGACCACCCCTTCTGCACTGCTCATAGAAGAATATTCTTCCGCTCCTGAAACTGGAAAATAAATCGTTTCCTTGGTTCTCTTATTGGAGAGAATGAAACCTATGTTACTTTCGTCTCGACCCACAGAAGTTACACCGGTATATATCCAATTGTCATTGCCTTGGGGAATATAGTTATAACCCTCAGTGGTTACCTTCACTCCTTTTTGTCCAAACACAGAGTTCCAGTAACCGTTTTGCAGACTTCCATAATCATCATATTGTGAAGTGATCAAATCCGAATTATAGACGTTATCTACCCATTCAGGTAACTCTCCAACAGAATATTTCTTTATGTCACCTGTCACAGCATCTACTACTAGAACATAATCCACATCAACGCCGCCAAATAGGCCTATTGTATGCTTTTCAACGGGCACTATCCAAAATGGCGCTCCGTCCTCATCTGCTTCAAAATTAAATGAACTAAACAAAGCGAAAGGATACTTCATTCTTAAATACCTTTTCAAGTCTCTTCCAAAGAACTCACTGGGGCTGTATTTTATTCCTTTTTCCAGTCTCACCAGCTCTGCTTCCTGGGTCATCATATCAATTTTGATATATCCCGGCGTTCCTTCATTTTTGTTGTTATTCCATTTAAAGAAGCTTCCATAATATAGCGGCGATATACGTACAGATTTTCCGTTTAAGGTTATCTGCTCATTTTCCCCTAATTCAAACTGGGACACTACATCTACTAGACTACCCAGTTTCCTGTTACTGATCTGGACAGCTGAACCTTTATCAAGCAATGGAACATTGTTCAATGTTCCCTGATAAGTTGAAAAGTCTGCTTCTTTTATGTCCTCCTTTATCAAATTAGCATAATCCGATGGGTTAAATAACCTGCCGCTTGCAAAACTGGAGATAATAAAAGTCAATACAAATAAAGCTATGGCTATTCCCCCAGCCTTTGCGACTACCCCTGCTTTGTGTTCATTTTTATTGGCCTTCGTTACACTGGCTATAACTAGGGATACTTCAAATAATGAGAGCAATATTATTAAATAAATCCAAAATCCCACTGACTCAAAGCTAAATGAAGGCAATGCAAAGTAATACACTATGCCACCCAAAATTACTGTTATAACAAACATCCCTAGGGCTTTCTTAATATCTCTTGTCATTTTATGATCTTCCCCGTTTCTCATAAGCATTTACAACAATCTCATAATCAACTAAGACTCAGTTCAGATGGAGTTTGTAACTTCACCTGAACGCCAAGTCGAGTTATCCAGGGGCTGTACAACTCTTATCTCCCTTTTGTAGAAACTGGAGTCTTAGAGTTGTTAGCCATCGGATAACTTGATGATTTGCGCTACATCCAATCCATCAATAAGAGCTGTTCATATTCATTATAACTTAATACCTCCATTTACATACAGAATTCTTTTTATCAAAATAGCTAAGATATCTATCCCATTTGATTTCGTCTCTAGGATTTTTATCTTTAAATCTTCAAATTTCATAAAATTCCCTCAGACCTATGGGGGCTGAGGGAATTCATAATATAGATTAAATTATTCTCATTTCGTTTCTCTTTGCCTAACAATATACAAGGACCGATCCCACCAGCTATTGCTAGAACCGATTATCTTTTTTCATTTACCGCCACTGCACCAGCGGTTGCCTGCATAGGATACGATTCCATAATCCCTCCGTCTGTTATTATCTCTACAAGATTTCCTACCTCAAATTTTCTACTTACATTTCTATAACCAATGGCTACATTCTCTGAGATGTCTTCAAAGAAGTTGGTTTCATTATTTATGGTTATCCAAATCAGACCATTCACGGTAGTGTCCTTAGAATCTACCAATATACGTTTTCCCCCTTCCTCAATCTCCATTATTTTACCTACAACATCGGGAGCCTTTACTTTTGCATTGATGACAGGGGAATTTATTTTCGCGGATAATATATTGATCTTCTTTGCCACAGCTTGAGCTGGATAGGATTTTGCAATAGGACCCGTAAAGACTGCCTCTAAAATATCCCCTTCTTTAATTTCCCCATAGGCAAAGTCCTTGGTTATTTCCACACCATCCTTCATTACTTTTGTTTGCATATTGACGGTAACATAAGCAATATCCAGCATAGTGTCCTCCTCCAACTTTCCTTCAACCAAGAAGGTTACACCATCCTTACCCTTAACCAGATTTTTGACTACACCCCTTACGCCTATTTCTTCCTTTTCTTCAATTATATTATCAATAAGTATTGTTTGGCTTTCATTGTCCCAATTAATATTTAATCCTGTTAGATTTGCTATTGCTCTTATGGGTAGGTAGGTTCTGCCATTTATGATTATTGGCGTAATTAACCCATCATTGGAGTCCTTTAACTCAATCGCTTCATTGTTATACTTCACCGTGATATCCGGCCTCAAGGTAGCACTTACGTTATTGTATACTGTAGTTGCACCCACTGTAGATAGGCCTGTAATGGCTACTATTGCACATACTGATGCAGCCTTTGCAAATTTTGATTTCATGTCTTTTCCTCCTCTAATAAAATAATTCATTAGCTATTATGGTAGTTAGACGATGAAATTTTTGCACCGGTTCCCTATCTGATAACATTTTTCTAATCTAATCCATTTGATACTTTTGGTTTTTACGCTTCATCACATCAAAACTGATTTTCGTATCTTTTGAAAAATTCATGATATGTACGGACATTTTCCAATTCTGTCCACTGTTTCACATGAACTGGATTTTCATCAAGATCATATATTTTCGCGCCACCCATGGCAAGCAGAAATGGGGAATGTGTAGATATAATAAATTGACAGCCAAAAAATCGGACAGAATCCTCAATAAATTTCATTAATTCCATCTGCCGTTTTGGAGAAAGACTATTTTCAGGCTCATCCAATATATACAATCCATTTTCACCAATTTTTTCAGTAAAATACAGAAATGCACTTTCTCCATTGGAATATTCTCGCACATTATCCATCAATTCATTTCTCACAAAACGGGACTGGGTTTTACTTCTAGCAGTATTTACTCTTTTAAGCTGCTCGTAATCTGCTATAGATTTCAACTGAAAGTGAGAATATTTCACATCCAGATATTCTTCAAACAGAGCCTCCCGTTTTTGATCAATGCCTTCATTGAGGTTACGGATATTCAACATATAGTCAAATACATCATCACTAGTAATAATTCTGCTATTTTCAGGAATCTCAGCTTCAAACTGCATCTCACACATATTTACATAATCTGAATAGAAGTTTGATTTATTATAGATCGAATCGCGATGGATTCCTATTTTTTCTGCGATCACATTTAATGCCGTTGACTTTCCCGAACCATTTCCTCCATAGAAAATCGTAACTGGCTCAAAATCAATTCTTTCAAAACCATTTCTTGATAATATCTTAAATGGATAAAACGAGTCATAGCACGTTCTTTTTATCTTCATGAAAAAGTCAAATTCCATGTCCTCATTTGGGAATGTAAAAACATTTAAATAAACCATTATATTCTCCCTTATCATAACATTATATAAATAATCTTCAGATCAAATTCGATATGGACATTTTTCTGTACACTTAAAAAATTATATCCAGCATTTCATTTCACATTTATCTCTTTTTTACAGGAAATTTATCTTGTAAGTATTTCCATATCAATATATACGACTCCTTCTTCTTCTGCATATTTGCTTTAATTCTTTCTTAGAGTACAACAACTTCAAATAAAAAGTTCCCTCAGACAGTAGTCCGGGGAACGTAAAACATGCTTCAATCGAAATATCTTAAATCTATTCAATTATGAATTATATAGGATTTCTATTCATTAAGCATAATTGTTTAATTTTTGCATAAAACATAGCACGCTAAATTAAAGGTGCTTCGGGGACATTTTATGATTGTTTTTCATTGTTCTTCTTTGCCACAACTTTTTCTGTGGTAATCTTTGCTTTCTTAATAAATTTCTTAGTTTTATTCTTCTCTTTCTTTAATTTATCCGGGTTTTTAAATGACATACGATCCCTACCTTTCAAATTTATTCTAAATTTTCATCTATTTCGCTCTTTGTCAACATCAAACTCTACATGCATGGTATATTGCGGTTAACATGCACATGCCTACTAGGAAATACTAATATCCCATGTGCCGGGTTTCATGACTTTTTATTGAATCACTTATATTATTTCTATTTCATATATAAGTTTATCCTTCTTTCAAGTGATAGATTTGGAGTGAATACAGCGATTTTATCAGATGTTTCTAATCATCATACTGCTCAACTCTTTCTCTATCAAGGCAACTACCTCAACATGTGTTTTTATAAAAAGATGATACTACTTCGCAAAAAAATGATAGCCTACCCCCGATAGTCCCCTTTTGGGTTTAGAGGGTGTTTCCTATAAATGAGATCTATATAGTTCTCGCCAACTTTTAGTTTATTCAAGGATTATACGTTATAGCAGATGATCTAACCCATCCCTTGATGTTAGCATTTCAAGATTATTAAATATCTTCTCTTCGTCCCAATCCCACCATTTAAGCTCTAACAATAATTCAATTTTTTCATCGTTAAACCGTTTCTTGACAAGTTTTGCTGGATTCCCGCCATATATTGCATATGGTTCAACATCTTTTACTACAGTTGCGTTAGCAGCAATAATCGCACCGTCACCAATTTTAACACCCGGCATAATGGTTACATTTTGACCTATCCAGACATCGTTGCCAATCACAGTATCCCCTTTAAATGGCAGTTGTTCTACTGTAGGCGTAGCCTTTTCCCAACCGCCGCCAAAAATATTAAAGGGATAGGTTGTTATGCCCTCCATCCTATGATTTGCTCCGTTCATAATGAATTTAACGCCCTCTGCAATTGCGCAAAATTTACCTATTATTAGCTTATCTCCTAGAAACTCATAATGATGCTCAATATGATCATAAAATTTCTCAGGAGACTTTTTATTATCACTATAATAAGTATATTCTCCAATCTCTACATTGGGCCGTTTAGGCAAATTACTTATATAGCAAACCGTTTTAATGTTTTCATTTGGATATAGTTTTTTCTTATCTGGTCCTGTCATGGATATTCACTCCTTTCGGCTTTTAAAATATTTCTTATCAGTTCATACTTTTAAATGAAACCATCAAGGATTTCATAAATCATTTCCCCTCACTTAATTTCTCTGATCAAATTGTACCATAAATATCCATAAAACAAAATTCACTCAAACCAGATCAGTCTGAGGGAATGTAGTGTATTCTTTATTATCTACTCTTCACGATCTCAACAACCATCTCCACATGCATGGTGTTTTTCAGTTAGCATGTATATGATCTTTGAAACACAAACTGAAATTGACTCATGTAATTACTTTTTTCCTTCTGAAAAAGCGACCCTGATTGGACCGCCTTCCTAGCTTTCATCTTTTATTTAGCTCCCCAGGAGCAAGACAACATCTTCTCCATTATAAAATTTCTATATACCCTTCTGTGCCATGCACACGAATTCGTTGCCCATCTTTGATCAGCTTGGTAGCATTCTCCACTCCGACAACTGCTGGTAAGCCATACTCCCGTGCGATAACTGCTCCATGGGTCATCAGTCCGCCAACTTCGGTGACCAGTCCTTTTATGGATACAAACAATGGTGTCCAGCTGGGGTCCGTAAAGGCAGTGACTAATATATCTCCATCTTCTAGATCAGCATCTTCCATGTTTAAGATGACGCGTGCTCTTCCCTCTATAACGCCTGAAGAAACAGGCAGACCTGCCATAGCGCCCGCTGGAAGATTTTCTCGTTTGTACTCGCCTGCAATGATTTCACCATCAGAGGTGATCACACGTGGAGGCGTTAGTTTTTCAAATAATTTGTACTCTTCTTTTCCCTTGCAGATGATATCAAAATCCAGTTTATTTGTGGCTATGACTTCCTGAAGTTCTTCAAAAGTGAGGTAATATATATCTTCTTTTTCATGAATAACATTTGTCTGTACGAGTCGATCGGCTTCTTTCAGTAAAGCCTGCTTATAAACAAAGTAGCGACTAACCATGCCGTATTTGGGATATTCGCGATAGCCAATGAAATTTCGGATTCGGTCGATCATTCGTTTTGTTTCTTTGGCTTTATGTTCACCCTCCGGTAATTGCTTCAATCGATCTAATAACTCTTGTTCTTTTTTCAAAGCTTCCTGTAGCCCTTGCTCAAATTTCCGCTGGCTGGCATTAGGCTCAAAGCTTTTGATGTTATTGAGAATCATGGGGATAAGTATCGTTGGTTTTTCGCTCCAACGAGTTCTGGTAATATCGATTTCTCCGCTACATCGCATTCCGTATTTGTTAAGATAAACATAGATAGCATTTCGGATTTTCTGCCCACCATCAAACTTAACCAGTTCATCTAAAAAGTTATCATCTTTTACATTTTGTAAATAATCAATGACTTCTGGGTAAGGACGAATCACATCTGCCACATCCATTAACGCCAGACCCATTTCCGATGTGATATTGTTTGGTACAGATTGAGAAAGTATGTCTGCTGCGTTCTTCTCACCCAACCACTCGTTCATTTTTTCATTGATCCAAAGTGAAGCATTTATGGCAGCCGTAAATACAGCTGTACTTTGTGGGTCAAATAAGATCCTCTTTAACTCCTGGATATCTTCTAGTATAAAATCAATTAAATCTGTTCCTGATTTCCCTTGGATGTTTTGTTTCAACGCTTGTATGGAGGTTTGACTTTTTCTAATCAAATCAGAAACGATTGACGGATTGTTTTCGATTTGTGCTTGAGGATCTGCAGTCGGCTTAACTTTATCGCTATTACCGGAACTCTGCTCTTTCTTATCATTTGGTAAACATTTTATAAAATCTCGCTCTATGATGGTCATAATTGCGTCTTGTGTGAGCGGTTCGAGTTGTTTCATGTTATTTAATAACATTTTTCTGCCGTCTGGTGAAGCCAGCATTTGTGCCACATCAATAAACAACCTTCCACCAGCTTTAAACCAGCGACCAAAAGATATTAACTGCATGAATGACATCCCCAATGGTTTCAAGGGGTCGGTCATCATTTGTTGATGGCCAACAGATAGATAGACATGGTTTTCTTTATCATTCGCTTCAGGGATGGGGTATAAAGTTGTAATTGGCCGACTTTGGACAATGTAGAATA
The DNA here is from genome assembly GCF_029240175.1 of Anaerosolibacter sp. Lineage (GTDB taxonomy): Bacteria > Bacillota > Clostridia > Peptostreptococcales > Thermotaleaceae > Anaerosolibacter. The sequence goes on along the minus strand of NZ_JARBTM010000005.1, from coordinate 8,507 downwards.
TATCATCAGCCAAACACCATTCGATGTCCTGGGGGCAGCCGAAGTGTTCTTCGATCTTTCTGCCCATGTGTGCAAGCTGCAAAATCTGCTCATCCGTCAGCGTTTGCCTATTCTGCTGCTCAGGCTCAATCTCCTTTTCTTTCGTACCGCCTTCTTTTAAGGCATATAAGCCTAGCTTCTTGGTGGATATCTTCTTGTCGATAACCTTGCCACTACGCACTTTATAGATATCCGCATTCACCAGGCCGGAGACCAAGGCCTCACCAAGGCCAAAGCTGGCATCAATGGATAACACCTTCCTATTAGAAGTGACTGGATCGACAGTAAACAAAATCCCTGACGCCTGGGGGAAGACCATCTTCTGAATAACCACAGACAGGTGGACTTTACGGTGATCAAAGCCGTTTTGAAGACGGTAAATTACTGCCCTCTCGGTAAACAGCGATGCCCAACACTTACTGATGTGCTCTAGGATTGCCTTCTTTCCAATAATGTTCAAATACGTATCCTGCTGTCCTGCAAAGGAGGCCGTCGGTAAATCCTCTGCCGTTGCACTGGATCGTACTGCATAGGCATCTTCTTCTCCAAGTCTGGAGATAATGAGAGTGATCTCTTCTTGAATGTCTTCAGGAATGGCTATCTCTTCGATAATCCTACGAATTTTACTGCTAATTTCACTGATTTTATCCCGGTCTTCCACCTTTAGAATCGATAACTGGTCAAGTAATTCGTTAAGCGACGACGTTTCCCCAATGACTCTTTTAAAAACTTCAGTGGAAATACAAAAGCCATCTGGTACGCGTATTCCTTCAATCCTGGAAAGTTCTCCCAGGTTCGCGCCTTTCCCACCAACAATCATGAGTTTTGTTTTATCAACATCCTGAAAACCAATCACATATGAACTCATATGTTTACCTCCTGTGATCATTTTATCGATATTCTTCGGGCTAACGCGATTTACTGGGATATTGTACTAGCCTACCTATAATGTACCTTTTTGAAATATTCTATATACCTCTCCAACAAATCGTATGAATGGCTTTTTCATTATAGCAATAGTGAATGAAAACAAATAGTCTAGATTTACATTTTTTTACATGTTATAATTAAAGTAGAGAGCATTAATTTTCAAAGAAGGAAACATTCAAGAAAAGATCACGATTATTTAAATAATCATGATCTTTTCTGGTTTAATGATATATCTGCGCTAAAATGCGATCCATCACTCGAATATTTCTGAGGGTTTCGTCTAGAGCTAATAAAGGATTCTCACCATATAACACCAAAGTACATAAGCTTAATACATTGTATATTCCGCAATTTTTATTTGCTCTGCATCGGACTTTTGATTCTCATAGAGCATCCTCTTGAATTCATATTGACTGTGCCTCAAAGCAATTTCCATAAAACAAAGGAATACTCCCATATCAATGGAATTATAGAATGGAAGCTTTGCCTTAGGTATAATCGAACGTACTTCTGTTGAGCGAAAAATTCGGATATATTTATTCTCGCGAACTACACGCCAAGGCTGAGAATTGCAGGCACTCGGAGCAAATCTGACAACATTTGTGACATTCGGTAAGTATTCACCGCTCCAAATTGCCTCTAAATCCTTACGTTTTGCCTTTGTGTAGTCTTTCCTAAATTCTTCCAGCAGACTTTTCCCGAAAGCCAGCATAATCACATAGTCAAGTTCATTACACTTTAACTTATCAGGTTTCCCCATGCCATACCAGCACGCACCAATATTATGGAATGCCATCCAGAGATCCAGTTGCTCCAGAATATATCCCACATTTATTAGGTAATTTTCTTTTTGTTCACTATACACCAAAAGACAGTATTCACCACGCTTACATGTTGTTTCTTCACGTTTAACAAGCCTATACTCAATTTTTATATTATGCAATAATGGAACAACCTCATTAAGGTGCTGTTCAATATTTTGCAATTCCTCTAAAGAAAGCGTCAGCGTATCATCAAAACGTCTGAACGACTTGCGTTTAAAAAACATATCATATAAATTGTATATACAAATCATCTCCCCCTGTTAACGCTATACTAAAAGGGTAGTAGATTATAAAAATATTATCAACATAATTTTTATTTACAGCAAATCATCTTAATATTGACCAGTGCTTGAGCCCTTAAACAAAGTTCCCCCAAACTAATCTGTTTGAGGGAACAAAAACACACTTCATTTTCTCTTTTCTCACAACTACCTCAACACGGATGGTATGTTCTTCTTAGCATATTGTAAATCTGTACGAAATTGCAGTAGTTGGCACCTTAATTATAGCAACAGCGCTAAAAGTATCTGTCTTGAAGTTTATTTTTGAGAATCAAGTATAAATAAAGAAGCGTCATGACCCATGAATATTTTACTTCCAGTATAAAAAGTTTTGGATTGAATTTCTTTATACCCTATTTTGTTCAAGAGATCGATAAGCTTTTCTTGTTCAAATCCGTTATGAACCATCTCTGAGACGATTTCTTCATTTTTATTAAAATCTACGATTAGTAAATGTCCTCCTGTACTTAGAACATCATATAGCCTTGATAAAACTAACTCTACATCATTAATGTGGAGTAAAACCTGAGCCATAAAAATATAGTCAGCATGTAAATCCGATAGACTTTCTTTTTCGAGATCAAAGCATAATGTATCTACATCTGGAATATTTAAGTGGGTAATTTTTTGTTTTATTTTATCAATCATATTTTGCGAGGTATCCAGAAAAAGCATAGAATTGAACTCATTTAATAAGTTCAATCCAACAAGACCAGTTCCACACCCAAAATCAATAGCATTCTTATTATTTGCGTCGACTAAATATTCACGAATGGCATCTGATGTCAACTTAGCAATTTGGATTCTTTCAATAGTATCATATCTATTAGCCATCATTTCAAAGATATCGGTATTTCCCATGATTATCTCTCCAATCTGTCTTAATCTTAAAAACCCACATACATACTACAACATCAATATAATAAGGTTACCCTATGAGAGTTTCTGAAATACTCTATCTGTTTAGATACGTTATTCATTGAAAATATCGTCGATCGCTTGAACAGCTAGTTCCAACGCTTTAATTCTTCTTTCTAAAAGCGTTCTTTGAGGACTTCCTGCCTTTGATTTAGCATAAACAGCCTCAATGGATGGGAGTAAACCAGTAAGAACATGGCGAGCTTCAACTAATTCTTCCCGGGTATAATTGTGGAGTCTTTGATTCCAAACGTATTCTAACATGGCTAAGCCAATATAAAGAGCCTTGAGTCGTTTCTCTAACAAGGTAGTATTTGCACCTTTATGAGTCATCTGAGCCAAGGCATTTTCGGATTTACTGATTGATGATTGGAAGGATTTTATTGATTCCAATTTATTTGCATTTGATACGTTTTCCATGTTAGGCTCTCCTCTCCTTGTCTCTGAATTATTTTGCTCGATACTTGATAAAATCGTTAAGAACCTAATTTCATTCCCACTGTAATTAATAATTCATCTCTGCGGGTTTGTAGTCTTCAGGTAATTCTTCTTCACTTAAAAATTTGAAATTGTCATCACGCAGAATTGGTAAAAATACTTCGTATGGAATCCTAGAAAACTCACAAGCATAATTACTAGCTCCGAACCACATCCCCGCTTTGCTGCTCAAATTTAAACCTCTGGCAAATTTTGTATAGTTTGAACAATCATGAACTGCTAAATCCCAGTTTTCTTCAACAGCTATTTTCATGAATTTCAGTGTTAATTCCCTACTCCAAATCGGAGATATATAGCCATGTCTAGAAATATACATGTTTTCCCCATAATAATTGTCTATGTTATTCTCATTTAAATGTAATTCTGCACAATTGATAAAATCGAGTTTTGTCTCGAAGATCCCTTGCTTTTTCTTTAAAAAAGCTTCGAAAAACTCAGGAGTCATTGGTGTTTCAATACCTACATTTTTAATATATTTTTTCGCTATGCCAATATTTTTAATAACTTTGTCTGAACACTTAGCAGCACCCAGGTTGAAACGTATCTCGTTAAGACCGGCTTCACCTAATGCTTTTAATGTCTCTTCCGTAGCTAAAATGCCATTTGTATATAGATGTTGGTGAATCCCCGCATCACTAAATTTCTTTATCACCGAATAGTATTTTTCAATTTCCATGAATGGCTCTAAATAAACATAGGAAATGCCAGAGGGTTTCTGGTGGATGGAAAGAAGTAAATCAATATCTTTCTCATAAAATTTAGTGCCCCCAATTTCCCACATACCTTCACCAACTGGCGGAATATCTTCTAGTTGTCCATAATTATAACAGAACTTACATTCTATGTTACATTTATTCGTTTTCCTAATTGCACTCAACCCAGTGCCCAACAAACAAGAACGACATCCATTTGGGAATTTGCTTTCATTTCCCACGAAAAAAGTTCTATTCTCCAAGGTTTTCAAACCGCTAATTTCCGACATTAACGTATCATTTCTATGATCGATCGCTGCCTCTATTTGCGCAAAAGTAGCGTAAATGATTTCTTCATGTTTTGTACTCATTTCCTCTTCCTCAGGCATGATAGAAAACAATTCAAACCATATCAATGCATCTTTCTTTGAAATTTTCATAACCTAACCTCCTCTAATTAATCCTTCATAAGACTCAATTCAAATCTTCATGCAATACTAGCATCTTAATTTTCCCATTCCTCTAAAAAAGCACGGATTCGGTCGCTTGGCATCGCCATTCCTGAAATGAAATTACGAAATACATTCTCATTTCCACCTAAATTTATACCAACGACTTCCAAATTTTCATTCAGTAAAGCGCTGCCACTGCTACCCTCTGATAATATTGCTGTATGCTTAATCATTGGATATTGCATTTTTCCTGCTTCATCACCAAAGGGTCTTGGTTTTCTGCTGCTTATTTTTCCAGCTGTAACTATATTTCTTTTACGGTATGGATTACTCATAGATGCAACTATATCTCCATACTCAGGTATTTCATCTGCAACCGGTAGAACTGTATAGACTTCATCAGCAATAAAACTAATTAAGGCTAAATCATATTTATCATTTGAGTATTCGATTACAGCTTCTGGAAATTGCTGATAATAATTGACTATTCCCTGAAATGCTCCTCCTCTGCTTAGATAATCTTTAAAGTCTAGATCATCATACCCCATAACAACAATTTGAGTTTTATCAATATCATCATTTTCTGTAACCACATGCTTGGCTGTAAGCGCATAGTACTTATTACTTTCCTTACGGATAATTACTCCACTGGCACCTGCTGATACTGATGTGGAACTACTGTTTCCTTCGTTCCTGTATTTTAGTTGAACTATCTTTATATTTGCTGGAAGGGCATATTTGACAACCCTTTCCATGAATTCTCTATTCATCGTTTGGTTTATGAATGATTTAATTGAGGGAAGAAAAAAGGAAATGATAAGCATAAAAAAGACCATTATTTTGAGAAATATTGTTTTTTGTCTTGTTTTCATTTATCTTCACTTCCTAATTATACTAATAATTTATTCATTTAGCTTCCATAGCCTTAAAGCATACAATAAATTCAACAATACTATAGGCCAAAAGCCTTGATTTCACTGATTATTTTCGCTTAAAAAGACAAACTGTCTCTTCATGTGTGGTGTATTGCAGTTGGCATATATAATCTTAGAAACATAAATGTGACAAAGAACCCTCCTCTGTCACGTATTTTTTCCTTCTGATTTCTGATATATATGAGATTTCTCGGACCAAGCTTTTCGCTGATCTTTTATTACACATTTTTTATCATACCATACTATCCGTATAAAAAAAAGTAAAGCGACAGAGTAGCGCCATTCCCTGTCACACAGTGGGTCGAAAGGTATTTATGAAACAATAAAAGCCGGTAGGTAAATAATCCTATCCGGGCCCGTATTTATGCCTATCATAGATGACTATCATAGGAATTTTACAGTTATTAAAATATCCTACATATTTTCTACAAACTGAACTTTTAATCCATTTGGATCCAATATATAGAAAAACTTTACATGTGGATTGGGTTGGAAAGGCCCGCCTTCGATGGCTATCCCTTTTTCTTTAACTCTCCTAATCATCTCATCAACAGATTTAACTTCGAAACCCCATGAAATATCTTTTCCGATGCTTACTTCTTTTTCATTTTTATTACATATTAATTCAACCTTTGTTTCTCCGTCACCTAAAAATACAATTTCAACTTCTGGTCCAGCCATAAATCTTCTATCCACTTTAAGTCCTACTATCTCTTCATAAAATTTCAGTGATTCCTCCATATTCTTTACGCTTAACGTACTCCAACAGAATTTCATCATAGCCCTCCTATTAATTCACTTCTTCTTGATTGATTTAATACTTATTTTATATCCAACACATGATAAAATAGGAACTCATTTCTTTAACTAAATCCTTTCAGCAATTTGTAACCATGTTTCTTTAGTTAAAAAACTCTCTTCCACTTGCTCTTCTAACTCTAAAAAGCGTTTATAGGGAATGCTGAATGAAAGGATATCTTTGTTGATAAACTTTCTTGCAGAAGGGTCAGTTAGTCCGATAATACACTTCGGATCCTTCCCCTCAGCTTGTGATAAAGCATATAGTATAGACTGCTGACAACCCGAACCAAAATCTATCTTAACGTTGTTTTGGGTTGATTTGTCATAATTGGCGAACCACATCAATGCAGAAAGTTGGTCTGCATTGGCTAGAAAGATGATGATTTCTGGTATTTCATCTTCAGTCAATTCCGATAGCGGTTTAAAAATAATATACCTTGGAGATGTAACTTCTGGTAATTCAGATACAAATTTCGCTGCTAACTCAGGATTCTTCTTGTAAAATTCTCCTTCCTTACCGCAGGGAACACCAGTAGATAAAAAGTATTCGATAAAACCTAATTGAAAGCGGTTGAATCCAAGACCCACTTTACCACCCGGACAATTGGTGGTCTTATCATCAAATACTGCCACGCGCCCTTTGGCTGCAGCATCTAACATTGAAATAACGCAACCCCATTTTCCTTCTTGAAAGTGTAAGCCATTCTCGGGTTTGGAGTTTGAACGAAATACGGCAACCGGCTGACTTTTCAGCTTGATAGAATCAGCAATTCTACTTTTCATATTAACACTCCTTTTCTTATTGCGATATGGCATATCATATAACTTTCAATTTTATCATTTAGTTGTCAAAACAACCACAATGATAAAAATACTATTTAAGATTATCAAATATTTGATTTAACATTTTTTTCATTTCTGTGACTTTATTTCTTTCTATTCCTATTGTTGCTTCCTCTAGTAATTTCATAACTATAGGAATTAATTCCTCCCTCAATGCCCAGCCACGATCAGTCAAAAAGATTTGAAAAGCTCTTTTATCTACAGGATGGGGTTTTCGAATGATTAATACTTTCTTTTGCAATTTCTCAAGTATGCGGTTAGTATTTGGTTTATCTTTATAGATGTTATCTGCCAACTCTTTTGGAGTGGCACCATCTTGTACCCATAGGCAGTTAAGTACAGACCATTGTTCTGGCGTAATGTCATATTCTTTGAATCGTTGAAACATTTCATTTTTTAATTTTGTATTCGTTCTATTTAAAATAAATCCTAATGAATCATCTAATTTAAATTCTATTTCTATCACCCCTTTTAGTTGTCAAGACAACCATATTATACTCCTCTAAAAATAATCAGTCAATACATAGGCTCAATTTGATTTTCAGAAAAATATCAAATAAGATTGAACTTAGTCGTAAAAAGTGTTATGCTACCAATGATAAACTCTAACAAGTGTCTTTACAAAATAATAATTGATTACATGGGAATATTATAAATTAAAGAGCTTATTCTTATAGGCTCTTTTTTAGTGATTTTAGTGATATAGCGAGGTAATAATATGATAAAAGTTGATAATTTGTCCTACTCATTTCCCCAGAAGGATCTATATAATAAGATTTCATTTACACTAGAAGATGGACAGCATTGTGCTTTCATAGGATCAAGTGGCAGTGGAAAAAGTACACTGGTAGATATAATTATGGATCCAGAAAAATATTTGTTCGATGGAATATTAAAGATTGACCCAGATTGTAGAATTGGATATGTAAGTCAGTTCCCGCAACTAGACAAAACAAAAGAAACTACAGTTTTCGAATATATAGGAGAAGAATCTATTAAGCTACAAAATGAGATAGCATCTATTTGTGCTGAAATGGAAACATCTTCGGATATTGATGCTTTGATAGAAAGGTACCAACAAGCTTTAGATGTATTTGATGCGATTGGTGGAAATGATTTCGAAAGCAATATTGATAAGAAACTATATCTAGCAAACCTCACCAAGCAGAAAAACCAAATGGTAACTGAGCTTAGTGGTGGGGAATTTAAACTTATTCAGGTCATTAAGGAAATGCTTAAAAGTCCAGATTTAATCATTATGGATGAACCCGATGTGTTCTTAGACTTTGAAAAC
>NZ_JARBTM010000004.1 GCF_029240175.1 Anaerosolibacter sp. | reverse complement strand
ATTTCTCCCATACTGTATCCAGATAGTTGAGATAAATATTGGCGAGCAATGGTGATATTACTCCTCCTTGAGGACTTCCTATTTCACTTTCTTCGAATATTCCATTGGGCACGCTCCTATTAAACAAAAAAAGCAGCTCTGCTGCTTTTTCATCTACTGTTTTAATATTTGACGATTTAAATAAATATAATCTACACCTGAAATAATAGTTAGCAATACCGCAGCCCACAGGGCTAAACTGCTAAAAGGAAAGTTAATTAAGCTAAACGGGAAGTTATCAAGGAGTATTGCGATAATCGCTACGATCTGACTTATTGTTTTTAGCTTTCCCCACCAACTGGCAGCAATAACAATACCCTCGGATGCAGCAATTGCCCTAAATATACTGATGATATATTCCCTGGAAATAATCACAACTACAATCCATGCAGGCAGTTTACCCATTTGTACCAGTGAAACCAAAGCTGCTGTAACCAAGAGCTTATCTGCCAATGGATCCATAAATTTACCGAATTTGGTTATTTGATTTCTACTCCTAGCTATATAGCCATCAAGAGTATCTGTGATCGCAGCTATCATAAAAATTGCTGCTGCTATGTACATCCCATATGGGATTTTGTTCAATAGCACGATCATAAAAACTGGGACTAGAAAAATTCTAGCAATTGTAAGTTTATTCGCAAGATTCATTGAGTATCATCTCTCCCGTTAAATCGTATTCGAGTGCATCCGTGATTCTAACCTTTACAAAATCACCAGGATTCAAGAGGAGTACTGAAGAAAAATAAACAATTCCATCAATTTCTGGTGCATCATAAATAGTTCTTCCTATATATACATTTTCTTCTTCTAGTTTCTCTTCTACAAGTATATCATAAATTTTACCGATTTTCTCTCTATTTTTTTTCAATGATATATCTTTTTGGATAAGCATAATCTCATCTCGCCTAATTTCTTTAATACTTTCATCCAATTGATCCTTGAGTTTCGCAGCTGGTGTATCTTCCTCCTGAGAATAGGTAAATACGCCAAGCTTATCAAACTCCATCTCTTTAACAAAAGACGCTAATTCTTCAAATTGTTCGTTTGTTTCTCCAGGAAATCCTACAATCAAAGAAGTTCGCAAAGAAATATCGGGAATTTTTTTTCTTAGCCTTTCAATAACGTTCATGATATGTTCTTTCGTTGTTTTACGATTCATTCGCTTCAGTACTTCATTGTTACAGTGCTGAATTGGCATATCAAGGTATTTACAGATTTTTTCTTCCCTAGTAATGATGTCGATTAGTTCTTCATTGATTTCATCAGGATAGCAATATAAAATCCGAATCCATTGTAGATCCTCAATTGTACATAGTTGGCTGAGCAGCTGTGTAAGTCTATATTCTCCGTATAAATCAATACCATACCTAGTTGTATCTTGAGCGATAAGTATCAGCTCTTTAACGCCATTGTTTACCATGGTTTGTGCTTCACTCATAATACTCTCAATATCTCTGCTTCTATAAGAACCTCTCAATTTTGGTATAATACAATAGGTACAACAATTATCGCACCCATCCGCTATTTTAAGATAAGCAGAATACTTAGGTGTTGCTAATAATCTTGGTAAGTCTTCAGAAATCTTAATATTCATATCTCCAGACTTAGAAATTCGATTTCCTCTCAAAGCCTCATCAATGATTTGAATAATCTCCGGATAGTTGCCCGTTCCAATGATTGCATCTACCTCTGGCAGTTCTTCCAATAGTTCGTCTGAATATCGCTCACCTAAACAACCAGCTACTACTAGAATTTTGCAATTTCCTTCTTCCTTGAATTTTCCCAATTCAATGATCGTGTCGATAGATTCCTGCTTTGCAGCTTCAATAAATCCACAGGTGTTTACAATAATTATGTCAGCTATCTCTTTTTGGTCCGTCAACTGATAACTATACTTGTCTAGTAAACCCATCATAATCTCTGAATCTACTAAGTTTTTGGCGCATCCTAAAGACTCTACTGATACCTTTAATGACATATAAAAACTCCTCTCAAGTTAGATGCTAAATATACTGTACAAAATTCTCAAGTTTCTTGATTACATCTTCAATTTTCTGATACGTAATGACTAAATCATAGGGACAATATTTTTCTATCGAATACTTATACAAGGGATCATAATAGTATTCAATCAGATATTCAATGACATACTTATATTCTTTGTTTTCAATCCTACGAATTAAATTTTCTACCACGTCATTTCCTAATCTTTTGTTTAGGTGGCGAATTGCATCAATAATTTTTTCATTCTTATGGGTCAATTGATTCACATAATCACTATATATAATCTCTATTCGATTATGTAAAGATGTTTCAATTAGCACATGGTCACCGCTCATCATTCTATTGTACAATGAATCTGGAACATGAACACTCCCAATTCTTTTGCTTTCGCTTTCAACAAAAACGTAATTACTTTGAAGCCTAGATAGGCACTCGAAGATAAAAGCCTCAAAATTCTTCTGTGTGGGCGGAGAACCTTCAAAAACGATGTCACCAAATACTGAACCACTATTTTGAGCCAATCTTTCAAGATCTAATACAGGCTGGCCACATTGATGCAATAACTCTAAGATATGGGTTTTCCCTACGCCGGTGTGCCCATGGAGCATTACGAATCTATATTTATCAATGGACTGATTCATGAAATCAACCACATGTTTACGATAGGCTTTGTATCCGCCGACCAATTGGTATGTATTGGTGATACTCATAGCATTCAGAAAATTACATACGGATTTGCTCCGCATTCCCCCACGCCAGCAAAACACGATAATTGAATCATATTTATTTGAATAGTCCTTTATCTTTTCATATATCTCCTTAAGTTTTGAAGCTACAAAATCGAGACCAACAGCCGTGGCTCCTTCTCTACTCTCTTTTCGATACACAGTGCCAACTTCTGCTCTTTCATAATCGTCTAATATTGGAATATTTATAGCCCCTGGAATGGTGGCCTCCGCAAATTCTGCTGGAGATCTCACATCAATAAAAAGCTTATTTCCGATATTTAATGCATCTTCAACTATTATTGGTTTTAACATATTCATTCCTCATTTTCTCAGCGTTCTTCTTTAGAGTATTATGCACCAATTTAGAGAAACATAGAACATATATTAAGAGTAGAATTTTAGGCTCTACTCTTAATATCTTCAAACTCCTCTTTGGATATAAGCACCTGTCTCGGTTTGCTTCCTTCATGGGGTCCCACGATTCCACGTTCTTCCATAGCATCAATTAATCTTGCCGCTCTATTATAACCTATTCGAAATCTTCGCTGAAGCATTGAGATTGAGGCTTGCTCAGTTTGAACTACTAATTCTATGGCGTCTTTTAACAATTCATCTGCTGTGCCTTCTTCACTTGAATCATCGTTTTCAATCTTCTCTATAATATCCAACTCATAACTGGTATCTTCCACAGCTTGATCCTTAACAAATGAAACAACCCTCTCAACTTCAGCGTCAGACATAAACGCCCCTTGTATACGTTTCGGTTTAGAAGCGCCTACAGGATAAAACAACATATCTCCTTTACCTAAGAGTTTCTCAGCCCCTCCCATGTCAAGAATGGTCCTTGAGTCTGCTTGGGATGAAACTGCAAAGGCAATTCTTGAAGGAATATTGGCTTTAATGACACCTGTAATGACATCCACTGAAGGTCTTTGCGTTGCAACAATCAAATGCATACCTGCAGCCCTTGCCATTTGAGCCAAGCGACAAATAGAATCCTCTACTTGTCCAGGAGCTACCATCATTAGATCTGCGAGTTCATCAATGATAATTACGATTTTTGATAGTGTGTCGATTCCTTCTTTTTTGGCCTTCTCATTATAGCCAGTTATATCTCTAACACCATTTTGAGCAAAGGTTTTATATCTATTGGTCATTTCCTGAACAGCCCAATTTAAAGCTGTAGAGGCCTTTTTGGGATCCGTTACCACAGGGATAAGCAGGTGAGGAATACCATTATAATTATTCAGCTCAACCACCTTTGGATCGATTAATAAAAACTTTACTTCTTCCGGTGATGCTTTATATAATATGCTGGTGATAAGCGTATTTACACATACACTTTTACCTGAGCCAGTCGATCCCGCAATTAATAGGTGAGGCATTTTAGCCAAATCTGATACCATAGGATTTCCAGCAATATCCTTTCCTAGAACAAAAGTTAGTTTTGATTCGTTTTCTGTAAACGGATCGCTTACTAAGACTTCTTTTATTGTGACCGTAGTAACTAAGTCATTGGGAATCTCTATCCCCACTGCTGCTTTGCCTGGGATAGGTGCTTCAATCCGAATATGTGAAGCAGCTAAATTCAAGGCAATATCATCAGATAGACCAACAATCTTGCTAACCTTCACGCCCGGACTAGGCTGTATTTCATATCTTGTGATTGTAGGGCCCTTGCTTACCTGCATGACCTTTGCATCTACACCAAAATTTTGCAGCGTGTCTTCTAATACTTTTGCTTTACTCAAGATTTCCTTTTTATCATTTTTGCTATTTACTGAACTTCCATTCTCTAGAAGATTTAGACTGGGCATTTTATAAGCAATGGGTGCCTTTGTTGTCTGGGTGATATGTAAGTCCTCAGTTTCTCCGCTAATATCTAGCTCTGTCTCTGGAATTGCTTTATCTGCTGTATTCTTTTCTGTTTGTTGATCATCGACTTCTCTCTCTTCCCCTCCAGATTTCCGGGTAAAATCAAGGATCTTTATTTTCGAATCTATGGTTTCATTCTTTACCATAGGCAATTCTTTATGATCACTTATAACAGGTTCCTTTTGTTTTTCTAAGGTAACCTTATCTTTGCTTCCACTAGACCTCTTTTCTTTTTCTGGCTGGACTTGTATGAATTCGAGGATTGCCTGCCCTAGGGTAACAAAAAATGAAACAATACCCTTTTTAATATTTGCAAATACAGTGATTAACGAGACTTTTGTCAGCATAAGTAATGAAGCTACCATAATCGTTATGACAATTACATAGCTGCCACTCAAACCAAATAATTTAAGAAAAGTCAGGCCAAGAATCGTCCCTATAAATCCGCTTCCTCTATCTTCAATTCCTTGCATATAAACATGCCCAAGATTAGCAAAACTTAATTGGTTTTCAGCCGAAGGGTCAATGTGATTGACACCAAATAAAATTACATAGGATAGATACATAACTAACACAGTAAAACGCAGCTTTCGATCTATAGATTTCAATTTACCAGCCATGGTGAATAAACCAAAGGCTATGATGACGAAAGGTAATAGATTAGCTGGCTGAGCCAAAAGACCTTTTAGGGTATATTTAATGATTTTACCTATTTCGCCAGAAGACTCTGTTTGCAAACTAATGAGTACTAAAATTCCAATGGAAATAATAAATAAGGAGACAATTTCATGACGAATAGGGGATCTATTTTCTACCTTTTTCCGTTGTTTTCTTGACATCTTCATTCACCTCAGCTATTTGCTTTAAAGAGCATAGGAACACGCTTCCTAGATCCAGACCTTTAGCATATATTTATTATAAAATTAACAGCGATGTATAATTTATTCATCGGATGAAAAAGAAAAAAATAAAGTGCTAATCTTAGATATTAACACTTTACCACTGCTATTATAACATATGCTATTCAATTATTCTATTGTAAATTCATAGGATTTTCGGCTAATTCAACCCGTTGATCATTATTCGCATTTATTAACTCTTGTAATTTTGCCATTGATTCTTTAATGCCACCCACTTCATCTATTAGACCAATATCTACAGCTTCATTTCCAATTAAAATCGTACCAATGTCATTTGCAATTTCATCGGTCTCGTTCATTAGCTGAATGAATGTTTCTCTAGATACCTTCGATGTCCTTGTTACAAACTGAATAATTCTTTCTTGCATCTTCTGAAAATATTTAAACGTTTGTGGAACACCAATGACTAGTCCGTTCATCCGTATTGGATGAATCGTCATGGTTGCAGTAGGGACTATAAACGAATAATCACTGGCAGTTGCTAATGGAACACCAATGCTGTGTCCTCCTCCTAATACAATAGATACAGTCGGTTTTGTTAAACTAGAAATCATTTCAGCCAAAGCTAAGCCAGCTTCCACATCCCCACCCACTGTATTAAGTATTGTCAGCAATCCTTTTATCTTTGGATTTTCTTCCACTGCGATTAGCTGTGGTATAATATGCTCATATTTTGTAGACTTATTCTGAGGTGGAGCTACCATATGGCCCTCAATATGCCCAATAATTGTTAAGTAGTGTATATTTCCTGGCATTTCAGGTATCCCATGATTGCCTAAACTTTTTACATTTTCTAAAGTAGATTTTAACTTCAGCTTTGGACGTCCTGTCATTGGCGTTTCTGTCGCAGGCAAAACTTCAGGAGGTGCAGCTGGTGTTTTCTCGTCATTTTCAAACATTGTTTCACACTCCTATATTTAAGTTATACAAACTATCTAAAATGCAATGTTAATTATTACTTAATAACAAGTGATAGATAGTCTAAATCAATTATGGTTTCATATATATTTTTACCATAAATAAAACTACTATACCCAAACTTTGCGTATAGTAGTTTTTTGCTTTACCTGGAAAGATTAAATTCTTGGTGCAGCGCATTTACTGCTTTTTCCATATCGCTTTGCTTGACTAAACACGATATTGTTGTATGAGAATCTGAAGATTGTAATATTTTTACATCTTGGCTAGCCAAGGCTTTAACAATACGAGCCATTACACCTGGAACACCACGGATCTTATGCCCTATAGCTGTAATCTTACTGCATCCCGCTGTTACTTTAAACTTATACCCTAATGACTTTAGGAGAAGTTCAAGCTTCTCAGCATTTTTTTCATCAACTGTAAATACTTTTCTATCGGTAAAAAAATTAATTAAATCTATGCTGATATGTTTATTGGTCAGCTCATTCATAAATTTCTCACTTTCTTCAACGGAATCTTCGTTAAAGGAAACAGTAAACTGAGTAATGCCATTTTTATGAGCTATAGCGGTTAACAAATTATCTTCATTGGCATTTCTATATGAACTCCCTTTGAATCCCATATTTCCATTAATAATGGTACCTGGTGCATCAGAAAATGTATTTTTAATTTTTAATGTCAAGCTACCTCTTCTTGCTATTTCAACCGCTCGTGGATGTACAACTTTTGCGCCGTCTTCAGCCATTTGATAAATTTCATCATAGCAAATATTATCAATCACCTTCGCCTCTGGCACAAGCCGGGGATCAGCGGTCATTACGCCATCCACATCTGTGTAGATTTCTACAATATCAGCCTTTAAAGCTTCTCCCAAAATTGCCGCAGTCGTGTCGCTGCCACCTCTCCCTAATGTTGTAATATCACCTGTCATGGTTGCCCCTTGAAATCCTGTCACTACAGGAATTTTTCCTTCCTTTATCAGATTAAGAATGGGCTCACAGTCTACCTGTACTACTTCTGCGTCACCATGATATTTATCTGTAATAATTCCTGCTTGAAGGCCTGATAACGCCACAGCCTCATAACCTAGCGCTTTTATGGTATTTGCCATAATTACAGCAGAAATTACTTCACCACACGCCATGATCATATCAAGTTCTCTACTACTCTGCTCTTTGAATGCTCGATTGGCTAATCCAATCAGCGTATCTGTGGCATAAGGATCACCGCTTCGTCCTATGGCAGAAACTACTACAACAGGTGCTTTACCTTCTTCTTTGCTGCAAATTACTTTTTTCGCTACTCTTTCCCTTAGTTCTTCTGTTGCTACAGAGGTTCCACCAAATTTTTGGATAATGATGTTCATTTTCCTCCTCCTTACCAAATATATACCTTAATATTAGCACATATTAATAAATATTTCTACTTAATTCGAGCATATGTTGCTATATATATATCATATGTGGAGAAAAATGAGGTGGTGTATGACCTAGGAAAATCTATCTATAAAGAAAACTTTCTTCTGTTTGGTTTTTCTTCTTCCAGTTCGATGATAATCATATCATTGCCGATTTTTTTGACACAGCTCCAAGGAATTTCAATAAAATTGCGCTCAGAAAAAAGTGATAGTTGATTTCGAAAATCTGGTACGAGCAATGCCCTAATCTTTCCATTCCGCTCATCTATTAACAAATCAGATTCTGCAACAATTCCCAATCTGCCCCCATCGGTTAGATTGACTATTTCTTTCCCTCCAAGCTTACTTAGTTTCATAATTTCCCTCCCTATTATTCTTACAATTAATCATCATTTATTAAATACTTGTACTTAAGACAAATTTTTTCGATACAAGCCTTCACTATATATTTATTGCAAGAGTAGAGGTATTATTCACTATTTATTTTCCTGTATGACCAAAACCACCTAATCCCCTGGCTGTTTCATTAAGATCTTCTACAGGAACCCAATCTATTCTTTCATATCTGCATATTACAAGTTGAGCAATTCTCTCACCATTTTGAATAATAAAATCTTCTTTTCCCCAATTTATTAGAGGTACTTTGATTTCACCTCTATAGTCACTATCAATTGTACCAATCCCATTTATTAATCCTATACCATGCTTTATCGCTAATCCACTTCTTGCTCTGACTTGAGCCTCAAGTCCCTCTGGAAGTTCTATATGTATCCCTGTAGGTATAAGGGATCGCTCACATGGGCCTAATACAACTTCTTCTGATAAACAAGCACGAAGATCCATTCCTGACGCGCTGCTTGTTTCATACGTTGGCAATGTAATTCCACTTTCTTTTAATTTTATTTTTATTTGAATCATTTTTTCTTCCCCCTATTATTTTTGATATAAAAATAGCATCTAACGATGCCATCTGAGGGGAACCTAGTTCCCCTTCGACGGCTGCTAGGCAGCCTGAGCATCCCTCTGACTACGGCATGGGAATACTTCCCATGCACCCCTGCTTTTTCATTCAATAGGAAAGTAGAACCTTCCTATTGAATGAAAAAGACATTAGCCGAAGCTAATATCTTTAGAATTTAAGTATTTCATTAACACCTTGTTCATTATCAATTTTCCCTACAAGAGCAACAGAAGCGTATTGCAGATTAAAAATGTCATGGGTTACACGACAGACATCTTCCATGGTTACGCTATCTATTTTATCTAATATTTCTTTTTGGGTAAAAACTCTATTCAAAAGTAGTTCTGATTTACCCATGGATGTCATTCTACTACTGGTACTCTCAAGCCCTAAAATGTAATTTCCTTTTAGCTGCTCCTTCGATTTGTAAAATTCTTCTTCGGTTAATCCTTTTTCTTTCATGTTAGATATCTCTTCGCTGATTAGTTTGGTGACCTCTAGCAGCTGATTTGGGTTTATGCCCGCATAAATTGTCATCATACCAACCCGGCTATAGGATGAAGGATATGAAAATACTGAATACGCCAATCCCTTATCCTCTCGAATATTCTGAAATAACCTTGAGCTCATACTACCACCAAAAACATTGTTCATTACCAATAAAGGATACAAATCCTTATGTCCCTGTGGAATGCCCTTAAGACCAATACAAAAATGCAGTTGTTCAATATCCTTATATCGATGTCCGCTATTCTTCGTAAAGTTAGGTACTTCTATGGTATCTGGCACTTTTATTTTATTCGTATATTGGGCAAATTTCTCTTCCAATAAACTTAATAATAATTGTTGATCGATATTTCCTGCTACTGATACAACAATATTATCGCATGTATAGTTGTTCGCCACATATTCTAGAATCATCTCACGGTGAAATTGACCAACGGTTTGGTTCGTTCCTAATATAGGGGATCCTAAAGAGTGGTTACTGAAAGTTATCTTTGAAAGTAAATCATGCACTAAGTCATCTGGCGAATCTTCATACATATTTATCTCTTCTAATACAACACTCTTCTCTTTTTCAATCTCTATATCAATAAAGGTTGAGTTAAACAACATATCTGATAATACATCAACAGCAATTGGAAGATGACTATCTAAAACCTTTGCATAATAACATGTACACTCTTTGCTTGTAAATGCATTTAATTGTCCACCAATGCTATCTATACTCTCAGCAATCTGTTTTGCCGTTCTATTTGTCGTGCCTTTAAAGAGCATATGTTCAATAAAGTGTGAAATACCATTATTTTTACTATTTTCATGAATAGAACCTACCCCAATCCAAAACCCTAATGAAACAGACTTTACATGGGGGATATGTTCTACAATAACCCTAACACCATTACTTAATTTATGTCTTTCAAACATCTTATCCTCCTACGTTCTTTTCTAAGAAACATACTAATTATTATAATTTAGTATGCCGAAATAATCAAGAAAAAACACTTGTTTTAAAAAGCAATCCAAACATAATCGCAGTTCCATCAAATTTGTTGCTTTTAACAACTTAGGAGTTTTTCATTTTCCCAAAAGAAAAACATAAACCTGTTTGGTTTATGTTTTCTATTTACCTTCCGATTCAGGCTGTTCTGTCTCAGGAAGTGCATCTTTTCTTGATAGATTAATTCTGCCCTGCTTGTCAATTTCTATTACTTTTACAAGAACTTCATCGCCAATGTTAAGTACATCTTCGACCTTTGCAGTTCTTTCTTTTGCGATATTTGATATATGTACTAATCCTTCTTTACCTGGTAAGATTTCAACAAAAGCACCAAAATTCATAATACGCATTACCTTACCCATATAAATCTCACCAACTTGAGCTTCCTTCACAATACCTTCAACCATTTTTAACGCCTTATTTCCATCCTCTACATTTGAAGCTGTAATAAAGACTCTGCCATCATCTTCGATATCGATCTTGACTCCAGTTTCATCGATAATTTTATTGATTGTTTTTCCGCCAGGCCCGATTAACTCCCTGATCTTATCTGGATGAATCATGGTCTTAATAATTCTTGGAGCATATGGAGAAATTTCATCTCTAGGCTTGGAGATCGTAGCATTCATCTTATCTAGAATATACAACCTTCCATCCTTTGCTTGAGCTAAAGCTCTCTCTAGAATTTCTTTATTTATTCCTTCGATTTTGATATCCATCTGGATTGCTGTAATTCCTTCTGCTGTTCCGGCGACCTTAAAGTCCATATCTCCTAAGAAATCTTCCATGCCTTGAATATCACTTAAAATAGATAGTTGGTCATCATCTTTAATCAACCCCATGGCAATTCCAGCAACTGGAGATTTGATTGGTACTCCAGCATCTAACAAGGCCAGTGTACTTCCACAAACTGAAGCTTGAGATGTACTTCCATTAGAGCTAAGAACCTCTGAAACAAGACGGATTGTATATGGAAAGTCTGATTCTGATGGAATGACAGGCTCTAAAGCTCTCTCTGCCAAAGCACCATGTCCAATTTCTCTTCTACCTGGACCCCTCATGAATCTTGCTTCTCCTACACTATAAGGTGGGAAGTTATAGTGATGCATATATCTCTTTGATTCTTCCTCTCCCAAGCCGTCTAAAATTTGGGCATCCCCTATAGCACCAAGTGTGGCTACAGTCAATGCTTGTGTTTGACCTCTCTTAAACAATCCTGTACCATGGGCTCTTGGTAGAATGCCAACCTCACATGTGATCTCACGAATTTCTTCAGGTTTTCTGTTATCTGGTCTAACCTTATCATATGTAATCATTTTACGCACTTGTTCTTTTGTAATCTGATATAGCGTCTGAGAAACATCTTTTGCATTATCTGGATACTTTTCAACGAAATACTCCATAGCTTCTTGTTTCACTTTTTCCATATTTTCATTTCTTTCAACTTTATCTACTGTTTTTATAGCTTGAAGCATTTTATCAGTAGCAAACGCCCTTACTTCTTCTTCAATTGCTGCATCTATTTCAAAAAGAACAACTTCTTGTTTTGGCTTGCCTACTTCTTCTACAATCTCTTCAATAAAGGCAACCACTTTTTTAATCTCTTCATGGGCAAACATGATTGCATTTAGCATTACCTCTTCAGAAAGCTCATTAGCACCGGCTTCTACCATCATGATAGCATCCTTTGTACCTGAAACCACCAAATGCATCTGACTTGTTTCCCGCTCTTTGACAGTTGGGTTAATCACCATCTGTCCATCGACCATTCCGATGATTGCTGATCCAGTAGGTCCTTTAAAAGGTATATCGGAAATGGACAAAGCAATGGAAGAACCTATCATCGCTACCACGTCTGGCGTGCAATCTTGATCAACAGATAAAACAGTAGCTACGACTTGTACATCATTCCTATATCCTTTCGGGAAAAGCGGGCGAATAGGTCGATCGATTAATCTTGAAGTCAGAATAGCTTTTTCTGTAGGCCTACCTTCTCTTTTGACAAATCCACCGGGAATTTTGCCGACAGAATAAAGTCTTTCCTCATAATCTACGCTAAGTGGAAAGAAATCAATGCCTTCCTTTGGCTGTGAAGATGCAACTGCAGTTACCAAAACAACAGTATCTCCATATCTAACAAAAGCTGCACCACTTGCCTGCTCAGCATATTTACCAATAGTAACTTCTAAAGGTCTGTTGCCAATTGTTGTTTTGAAAATCTTTTCCATCATTTACCTCCTTACATGTTTTATTTATAAATACAGGAAATATATTCTACACAGATAATATTATTTCCTACACTCTCACGAAAAATCCTCACAAATCTAAAAACATATGTATGATAAAATAATAGAGCGGGACAAAACCCCGCTCAATTATCACTACTTTCTTAAACCTAACTTTTCAATAACTGTTCTATATCTTTCAATATCCTTATCCTTTAGATAGTTCAGTAAATTTCTTCTGTTACCAACCATCTTTAAAAGTCCACGACGTGAATGGTGATCCTTCTTGTGTACTTTTAAGTGCTCATTTAACTCATTAATTCTTGTAGTCAATAATGCAATTTGAACTTCTGGAGAACCAGTATCATTTTCATGGACCTTGTAAGAATTAATTACTGTCATTTTGTTTTCTTTATTCATAGCCATGCTTTTCACCTCCTTAATTTTTATCCCCATAAGCCAAGTAATACGTCGGAGTCTCGAATTACATAGCATATGGTTCTTCACAATATATAATGGTAGCATACTTGAACTAAAAAGTAAATATAAAATTACATATTGAAGTATTTTTGAGCCGACTTGATATCAATCTGTACTTGCTTCACCAAATCATCTACACTGGCGAATTTCATTTCACCCCTACAACAATGATAAAACTGAACCTCTATTTCTTTGCCATATAAATCATTGTCAAAATTAAGTATATGGGTTTCCACAGTTATGGGATTCTCTCCAAAAGTAGGATTGTATCCAACACTGGTGATACTAGGATAGATCTTTTCATCTATGATACATTTTGTATAGTAAACGCCCGGCTTTGGAAGAATTAGGTTTCCTTCAATCTTTAGATTCGCAGTTGGAAATCCCAGTTGATGGCCTAAGCCTTTTCCCCTCACAACATTACCAAAAACACTATATTTTCGTCCTAGAAAAAGATTCGCCTTATTAATCATACCATCGCCAATAAACTTTCTGATCGCTGTACTGCTGATAATTTCATCTTCGATTTTAACTGCATCAACAATCTTTAATTCGTACATAAACTGTTGCTGGTACTCCTTTAGCAGGTTCACATCACCATGGGCCTTATATCCAAATCGATAATCAAATCCTACAACGCCATACGCCATATTTAGCTTTCGAATTAGGATATCTTCAACGAATTTTGCTGGTGCTAGATTTCTATGTAAATCGTCAAATTCAACAGAAATCACATAATCAATATCGAATTCTCTAAAAACATTAAATTTATCTTTTTCAGTCAAAATTCTATTGGGGGCTCCATTCGTAGAAGTCAAACTTCTGGGATGATTGGTAAATGTATATACTACACTTTTGAATTTATTCTTTCTACAAACATCAACAAGATTCATAAGAAGCGTCTGATGTCCTATATGGATGCCATCAAAGCTTCCTAATGCTACACCACACTTATAAGATTTTAAATCTATATTCTCAAGAGAAGTGATAATTTCCATATTTTTTCCCCTTTAGTTAAAAACTCGATCAATGTCAATGTAGAGGTCACCATCATACTTTACTTTTCCCAAGGCAATAAATCGATCATCTGCGTATAGTCTCACCATGGTATCCTTCACTAATTGTACATTACCTACCAGGTTTTTTCTGTAAATATGATTTCCGTTTAAAAGATATTTCAATGATGATGTTGTTACATCAATTCTAGTCATTTGGATAAGTGGATAATCTACATCAAAAACATACTCTTTCCTAATCTTCTCAATATCTGTTCCTTGAAGTGTTTCTAATGTTACTGCATTTGAAAGGTTAAACCGTCCGCTGGCTGTACGAAGCAGAAAAGACATAACCCCTCCACAGCCTAAGTAATTTCCGACATCCTCACATAAGGTTCTCACATATGTCCCTTTAGAACATTCTACATCAAACAAAATAGTAGCTTTTTCTATTTTTAGGATATCTATTTTCTCAATAAATATTTTCCTTGCCTCTCGTTCAACCGTCTTTCCTTCTCTTGCCAGTTCATATAGTCTCTTCCCATTCTGCTTTAAAGCAGAATACATAGGTGGAATCTGTAAAATCTCTCCATTAAAACGTTGAAACGCTTTATGGATTTCATCTTCTTTTACATTTACTGGTCGAGAATTAATAATGGTTCCCCATCTATCTAATGTATCTGTATTATGACCGAGGATCATCTCACAGCGATATTTTTTCATATCATCCATCAGATACTGGCTAATTCTTGTTGCCTTCCCAAGACATATGGGTAAGACACCGGCTGCCATAGGATCTAATGTCCCTGTATGGCCAACTTTTTTCATATTTAATGTTTTCCTCACAACATAAACAACATCATGAGAAGTCATTCTGGGTGGTTTCAATATATTAATAATACCGTCCATTCAATCACCTATAATCTATCTTTTAAAACACTAAGTAATTTGTTTTTTGCATCATCAATACTTCCATGGATAGTGCAACCAGAGGCTTTACTATGACCGCCTCCACCAAACTCTCCTGCAATCTTGCTCACATCTATATGGTATTTTGACCGGAGTCCTATCTTAATCTCCCCTGGCTTCAGTTCCTTTAATAATATAGCTACTTCTACCCCTTTTATATCTCTAGCATATTCAATAAGCCCATCGGTATCAGAAGTGCTTGCTCCTGTATTACGCAACATATTTTCAGTAACATGTAATGTTGCTAACTGCCCTTGGTAGTGAAACTCTAAAGTATTTAGCACAGTAGAAAGAAGCTTTATCTGATAAGACGGCTTATTCTGATAAAGCTCTGTTGTTATCTCATTTAGCCGAATCCCATTTCGAAGTAAATCAGCAGCGATTTCATGGGTTTTCGATGTTGTATTGCTATATTTAAAACTTCCTGTATCCGTTGAAATAGCAGTGTAAAGGCAGGTAGCTATTTCACAGTCTAATGCTACACCCATAGCATGAATGAGCGAATATATGATTTCTCCAGTAGCCGCAGCTTGATGATCGACGATATTGATATCTGCAAATAAAGTATTCGTGATATGATGATCAATATTTACACTTAGTTCTGCACTGTGAATATACTGGCTGCGAGAACCCAATCTGCTTAGATCACTGCAATCAATACCAATGACAGTATCCAGTTTCATTATCGGATTTATTTCTCTAACAATATATTGAACAGGCAGCGATCGTAAATTATACGGAATGTCATCATCCAATAAAATCCATGGCTCTTTGCCCATCTTTTTTAACGCTAAAAAAAGTGCCAAAGCAGACCCAATGGTATCTCCATCAGGAAGGATATGAGGGAGAATGAGTACACGTTCTCCCTTTTTGATTGCTTCGACAAACTTGTTATCATGCATCTTGTTCATGGTCATTGACAACATCCTTTTTATTTACCTTACTGATTAATTCATTGATATGCATTCCTTGTTCAATAGACTGATCCATTTTAAATAGGGGCTCCGGTGTATAACGGAGTTTCAAGCTCTTACCTATTTCTTTACGAATAAATCCCCCAGCATTTTGTAGGGCTTTTAGGGAATTTTCCTTTTCATCTTGAGATCCATATACACTAATGAAAATATTTGCATATCTTAAGTCTCTCGTCACTTCCACAGCAACAACACTTGTCAACGGTGATAGTCTTGGATCTTTTAGTTCATTCATAATCAGATGACTAACTAACTTCTTAATTTCTTCACTAATCCTATTTGTACGTGGATAACCCATATCAGAGCCACCTTCCTATCTAAAACATATTACACTCTTTTTACTTCTTCAATAATAAAGGCTTCTACAATATCTCCTTCTTTAAGATCGTTGTAGTTAGCAATTCCTACACCACATTCGTATCCAGCCGCTACTTCCTTCGCATCATCTTTAAATCTCTTTAATGAGGACATTTCTCCTTCATGAATAACAATACCATCTCTAATCAATCGTACTTTTGCATTTCTTGTAATCTTCCCGTTTAACACATAAGCACCACCAATAGTTCCAATACCAGGCACCTTAAATGTTGCTCTAATTTCAGTTTTTCCTAATACGACCTCTTTATACACAGGATCAAGCATACCCTTCATCGCTGCTTCTACATCTGCTATGGCTTCATAAATGATTCTATAGGTCCTTAAATCAATGTTTTCTCTTTCTGCAAGGTTTTCTACAGCAGTTGAAGGTCGTACATTGAATCCGATGATAATCGCATTAGAAGCAGATGCAAGCTTTATATCTGATTCCGTAATAGCGCCCACGCCACCGTGAATCATCTTTACTTTAACTTCCTCATTGCTTAGTTTCACCAATGATTGTTTTACGGCCTCTACAGAGCCTTGCACATCAGCCTTGACTATGATATTTAATTCTTTTACATTACCCTCTTGAATATGTTTAAATAAATCCTCAAGGGTCACTTTTGCCGAAGCATTCAAGTTTTCTTCTCGCTCTTTTACTTTTCTCTTTTCTACAATTTGTCTTGCAATTTTATCCTCTTTTACAGCATGGAATAAGTCCCCAGCTTCAGGAGCATCTGAAAGACCTAAAATTTCAACTGCTGTAGATGGACCTGCCTTCTTTATCTGTTTACCTTTATCATTAATCATGGCTCGTATTCTTCCGTAGGATGCTCCAGCCACAACAGAATCTCCCACCTTTAATGTACCATTTTGAACAAGTATCGTTGCAACAGGTCCTCTTCCCTTATCAAGCTTCGCTTCAATCACTGTTCCAGTGGCAAAGCGTTTAGGATTCGCTTTTAATTCAAGCATCTCTGCAGCTATAATAATCATTTCTAACAGTGTTTCGATACCTTCCCCTGTCTTCGCTGAAACAGGTACAAGGATTGTATCGCCACCCCACTCTTCTATCAAAATACCGTGATCTGATAGTTCCTGTTTTACTCGATCTGAGTTTACTTCAGGCTTATCAATCTTATTCATCGCTACAATGATAGGTACATTGGCTGCTTTAGCATGGTTTATTGCTTCCTTCGTTTGAGGCATCACCCCATCATCAGCTGCTACCACTAGGATTGCTATATCTGTTATACTGGCCCCTCGTGCTCTCATAGATGTGAACGCCTCATGTCCTGGGGTATCAAGGAAAACAATCTTATTTCCATGAACCTCTACCTCGGAAGCCCCTATGTGTTGGGTTATCCCCCCCGCCTCACGGGATGTTACACTTGTATTCCGGATGGCATCAAGCAGTGATGTTTTACCATGGTCGACATGACCCATCACAGTAATAACGGGTGGTCTAGCCTTCAAATCTTCTGGTTTATCTTCTTCTTGTACTAGCCCAATCTCAAGTTCTTCTTTCACTTCTTCTTTTTCAATGGCTATACCAAAGTCGGTGCAGATCAACTCTGCTGTATCGAAATCTACTTCCTGATTAATTGTAGCAAATATACCTAAAGCAATAAGTTTTCCCATTACATCTGATACGCTCTTACCGATCTTTTCAGCTAAATCCTTCACAGTCAAAGCTTCTGGAATCAAGATCAATTTATGATTCTCCTCACTTGATACTCCACCCTGCTGAATTGTCTCTTTTAAAGTTTCTACGTTTGCTTCGTGATTGGATTTATCCGTTCCTTTGTTATTTGTACTTTTTTCTTTCTTATCTTCTACTCCATAAAGTTCTATAATAATATTCGCCTCATCTTCCTCTAATGCACTCATGTGATTTGCAACTTCTACACCAAACTCAGTTAATTTCTCAATTACTTCCTTGCTAGATATCCCTAAATCTTTTGCCAATTGATACACTCTCAATTTTGACATATTCATTCACCCCCTAAAGAATTTAAATCCTCCATAGACTCCATAATCAGACTATGTATTTTACTTGCAAAAACAGCATCTTTGATTGCATATACTGCCCTATTTGACTTTCCTATAGCAGATGAAAGTTCATCCCTTTTGCCAAAAATAACATATCGGATTCCTCTAAAGTCACACATATCTTTGAACTTCTTTTTTGTATTTTCCGAAGCGTCCAAAGGAATAATCACTAACCGAATATGACCTTTTTTTATGTGATATTCACAGGTATCTTCTCCTGTAATAAGATTTCCAGAGCGTTGTGCTAAACCTAAAAACGATAAGATTCTTTTATCCATCATGCCTTAGCTCCTCATGAAGCTTGATATAAATTTCTTCCCCAACATCTTGTTGAAAGGCACGGTTTAATGCCTTCTTTTTCTGAACCTTATTCAAACACTCCACATCATCACATATATAGGCACCGCGGCCAGCTGCTTTACCTGTTTTATCAATTTTTATATCCCCTTCAGGCGTTCGAACAATACGTATTAGCTCTTTTTTGGGTTTTCCTTCCATACAGCCAAGGCATTGTCTAAGGGGTATTTTTCGTGCTTTCATGGAGAATACCTCCTTTTCCTAACTACTACTTTTCTGTTGAATATATTCCTTATACTGAGTTTCACTTTTGATATCGATTTTCCAACCTGTGAGTTTCGCTGCCAACCTTGCATTCTGACCTTCTTTTCCGATAGCAAGGGATAGCTGGAAATCAGGAACAACAACAAGAGCAGATTTCTCATCATCTTTTACTTCGACCTTGACTACCTTAGAAGGACTCAAGGAACTGGCTATATACTCTTCAGGATTTTCGCTCCATTTAATAATATCTATTTTTTCACCCTTTAACTCATCGACGATTGCCTGAACTCTAACACCCTTATGTCCTACACAAGCTCCTACAGGGTCCACATTAGGATCATGGGAGTGTACTGCCAATTTTGATCTTGAACCGGCTTCCCTTGCAACACTTTTTATCTCAACAACACCATCATGGATTTCAGGTACTTCTAACTCGAATAGTCTCTTCACTAGTCCTGGATGAGTTCTTGATACCATGATTTGAGGACCTTTTGTAGTCTTCTTTACTTCAACAATATAGGATTTTATTCGATCATTGTGCTTATAAGCTTCCCCTTCAATTTGCTCCCCGGGTGCTAAAATCGCCTCTGTTTTTCCTAAATTGATAAAAACATTTCCTTTACTGATTCTTTGCACAATACCTGTGACAATCTCGCTTTCACGGTTAATAAATTCATCAAATATAATACCGCGCTCAGCTTCTCTAATTCTCTGAACGACTACCTGCTTTGCAGTTTGTGCTGCGATTCTACCAAAGTTTTTAGGTGTTACTTCCTTTTCAACCACATCACCAATCTCATAATTCCTATCAATTTCCTTTGCATCCTCAAGACTGATATGTAATAGTTCATCTTCAACGTCATCAACGACATCTTTCAATGAGAATACCCTGACTTCGCCTGTATCTCGATTAATATACACTTTTACATTTTGTGCAGAACCGTAATTACGCTTATAGCCGGAAATGAGTGCAGCTTCGATGGCATCAATAAGTATATCCTTTGCTACGCCCTTTTCCTTCTCAATTTGGTCAAGAGCTTCGATAAATTCTCCATTCACTTGTTATTACCTCCCTATATTAAATTATTACTGCTAACTTTACCTTTGCAATCTTATCCTTTGATAATTCCAAGGTTTCATGTTCACTAATTTTTATAGCTACTACATTTTCAATCAAACCTAGTAATTCACCTTCAATCATCTTTTTCCCATCTACTGCCTGGTAAAGATATGCTTCAACCATTCTTCCTTTAAACTTTTCAAAATCTGAATCCTTTTTTAACTCTCTGTCTAGTCCAGCCGATGATACCTCCAAATAATATGCCTCTTCTATTGGATCGACTTCGTCCAATCGTTCACTCAAATATTCACTTACTGCCTGACAATCGTCCAAGGTAATTCCATCTCTATGGTCTATATATACCCTTAGAAATCTATCTCTGCCTTCTTTAATAAACTCTATATCAACTAGTTCTAACTCTTTTTCTTTAATTTTTGGCATAACCAATTCTTCCACGATATCGGCAACTCGCTTTTTAGACATTGTATTTTCCTCCTCTATTGGAACTATTTATAAAAAGATGTATTATTTTTATTCTCTCGTAATTCCACGTCCTTTATTCCTACATAAAAGTATATGTATAATAGCAAAGAGTGGGTTTTCTCCCACTCTTTTTCGCGCATCTTTCTATTTCAGTAAAATTATAACATATAAAGAAAAGTTATGCAAGGCTAAAATAGAGATAACTGATTGGTATTAGGCAATCCATCTAAGCATCCATGATTCTGTAAAGTCTCGATAACTGTTTTTGTAACCTTTGCCCTCGTTCGTAAGTCTTCCAACGAAATAAATTCTCTATCTTTTCTGCTCTCACAGATACTTTTGGCAGCATTCTCTCCAACACCCTGCAGTGCACACAAAGGCGGAAGAAGCTTATCCTCAACAATCTTAAAATGCTCTGCATCAGATTTATATATATCAACTGGTAAAAAATGCAGGCCCCTTGCATACATTTCGCTGGCTACCTCAAGAACCGTCAACAGATCCTTCTCTTTTTGAGACATTGCATTGCCAAGTGTTTCTAATTCCTTCATCTTGTTTTTTATTTTTTCTTTTCCCCTTACAACCAGGTCAGCATCAAAATCCGATGCTTTTGTTGTAAAATATGTGGCATAAAAAGCTAAAGGATAATGCACTTTAAAGTATGCAATTCTAAAAGACATCATAACGTAAGCGACAGCATGGGCCTTTGGAAACATGTATTTTATTTTATTACATGAATCAATATACCATTTTGGCACCTTGTTTTGAGCCATTGCTTCCTCATCTTCAGGTGATAACCCTTTCCCTTTTCTTACCTTTTCCATAATCTTAAAGGCTGTTTTGGGAGGTAATCCCTTATATATCAAATAGTTCATAATATCATCTCTAGTAGATATAACATCTTTTAATTCAGCTGTGCCTTGTCGGACAAGTTCCTGGGCATTGTTTAACCACACATCCGTACCATGGGACAAACCGCTTATTCGAACCAATTCTGCGAAAGTGGATGGTTGGGTATCTACCAACATTTGCCGTACAAATTTTGTCCCAAATTCAGGAATACCCAAACTGCCTACCTCACATATGAATTCCTTATCAACAATTTTTAATGGATCAAGACTTGTAAATATTTTTACCGTTTCTTTATCATCAAGAGGAATCTGGGTTGGATCAACTCCGGTAATATCCTGAAGCATTCTAATAATCGTAGGTACATCGTGACCTAAAATATCTAGCTTTAATAACCTACCGCTGATTGAATGATAGTCAAAATGAGTGGTAATGATCCCAGAGGAACCATCATTCGCGGGATATTGAATCGGACAAAAATCATATATTTCTTTATAGTTAGGTACAACCATTACCCCGCCTGGATGTTGCCCCGTCGTTCTTTTTACCCCTGTACATCCTTTAGCCAATCTTTCTATTTCACGATTGTTTACTGGTATTTGTTTTTCTTCATAATATTTCTTAACAAATCCATAAGCTGTCTTATCTGCAATTGTGCCGATTGTTCCTGCTCTAAATACATAGCCTTCTCCAAACAGTTCTTCTGTGTATTTATGAGCTGTAGGCTGATATTCTCCAGCAAAATTCAAGTCAATATCAGGTTCCTTATCACCCTCGAATCCAAGAAACACTTCAAAAGGTATGTCATGTCCATCTTTCAAATAAAAAATATTACATTTTGGACAAACTTTATCTGGTAAATCTGCTCCACTTCCTATGGAGCCATCTGTAATAAACTCCGAATCTTTACAATTTGGACAGACATAGTGAGGGGGCAATGGGTTTACTTCAGTAATATTACTCATTGTTGCAACAAAGGATGATCCCACAGATCCTCTGGAGCCTACAAGATATCCGTCTTGCAAAGATTTTGCAACCAACTTTTGAGCGATAATATACATAACAGCATAACCGTTACTAATAATGGAGTTTAATTCTCTATCCAACCTCTTTTGTACCAATTCAGGAAGAGGATCACCATAAATACGTGTAGCTTTTTCATAACACATCCTTCTGAGATCTTCATCTGATCCTTCAATGATCGGTGGAAAAGTATCATCCGGTATAGGTATAATATGATCCACCTGGTTCGCAATATGATTTGGATAGTTTACAACTACATCAAGTGCAGCATGCTTTCCGAGGTATTCAAATTCCTTTAACATCTCATCAGTGGTTCTAAAGTATAAAGGGGTCTGCTCATCTGCGTCATCAAAACCTTGCCCTGCCATCAATATTCTTCGATAGGCTTCATCGTGGGGATCAAGAAAATGAACATCCCCTGTAGCAACCACAGGCTTATGAAATGCAGTCCCTAGGTCCACAATCTTTTTATTAATATCTCTTAACTCTTCTTCATCTTTAACAATGCCTTTATCAATTAAAAAAGTATTATTATGAATAGGTTGTATTTCTAAATAATCATAATACTTAACAATTTCTTCTATTTCACGTTTCGATTTATTGCTTGTGATTGCACGGTATAATTCTCCAGCTTCACATGCCGTTCCAATAATCAGACCTTCCCGCATCTGTGTTAACAGTGATTTGGGAATCCGCGGACGCTTATAAAAATAATTCATATGGGATGCAGATATTATTTTATATAAGTTTTTTAATCCAGTGTAATTTTTTACTAGAATAATAATATGATAGGTATCCATTTTTTTGATATCTGCATTTTTGTTGGATAGTTCATTTATTTCTCTCAACTCACTAATATTTCTTTCCTTTAAAAGGTTTAGAAATTGGATGAAAATCTCTGCCGTTGCACCAGCATCATCTACAGCACGATGATGATTTTTTAGTACAACGCCCAGCGCGGTAGCGATAATATTTAATTTGTATTTTTTAAGCTTAGGCATCAGTATTTTAGCTAAGGATAAGGTATCCACTACAGGATTATCGAAACTTAGCCCGAGTCTATGGCAGTTTTCCTTGATAAACGAGGTGTCAAATCCTGCATTGTGGGCTACAACTGGGTTTTCTCCTACGAATTCTAAAAATTTCGGCAGCACTTCTTCGATT
The DNA here is from genome assembly GCF_029240175.1 of Anaerosolibacter sp. Classification (GTDB taxonomy): domain Bacteria; phylum Bacillota; class Clostridia; order Peptostreptococcales; family Thermotaleaceae; genus Anaerosolibacter. Next base: position 135,500 of record NZ_JARBTM010000004.1, on the reverse strand, counting down.
TTAGGCTGATCTCTTAGCATTTCATCGGAAATCCCTGTGAGTTCTACAATATTTGATGGAATAGCTCTTTCTGGGTTAACCAACATATTGAAATGATCTATGACCTTTCCTTCAGAAATTTTCACAGCACCAATCTCAGTTATTCCATCGTGTTTGCTGGATAGTCCAGTTGTTTCTATGTCAAAAACCACATAACATTGATCTAATGGCTTATTATTGCAATTTAATACGATAGGCGCCCCGTCATTTACCAAATAACCTTCCACTCCATAAATTACCTTAATATCATGTTTCTTACCAGCTTCCATGGCTTCTGGGAAAGCTTGTACTACGCCATGATCTGTAATAGCAATAGCAGGATGCCCCCATTTAGCCGCCCTTTTGACTAAACTAGAGGTTGATGAAACGCCATCCATAGAGCTCATTTGGGTATGGGCATGTAATTCAATTCTTTTGTGTTCACTCTTATCTACTCTAACCACAGGCCTTGCTTCGTTGATATCATTGGCCATGATGATCAATTCCCTTGAAAATGTGTCATATCTGGCCTCTCCTTTAAGTCTTATGTATTTTCCTATAGAAAGGGTTTCATCGAGCACTTCAGTCTGTTCCTTTTTTGCAAATATCTTTGCAGCAATTGATCCAGTATAATCAGTGATACATAGGGTAAATAAAGTTTTTCCATTCTTTAGCTCCCTAGTCTCCAGGCTAAAGATTTCTCCTTCTATACATGCACTTCCTGATTCCTCGGTTACATCCGATATAGGGGTTTTGACCTCATTAATTCTTTTCCCTAGGATCACACCCTCAATATTTTGTCCTTTTTCCTTAGGATCTTTTAATATATCAGCTCTCTCAGGCAGTTGATTTATTAATCCCTTTAATAGATTCTGAGTTTCTTCCTCTTTTAATTTTAAATATTCTTCGTTGCATCCTGTTTCTTCCTCTGACTCGTAAATGAGTATCACCTTGATCGAAATCCCAAATTCATAGGATAAAATTCTTTCAATGAAATGATCAACCTTTTTTTCCTTTAAACTTTCAACCCCTAATTCACTTTCTATACGTATATATAATAGGTCGTTTTCTAGCTGAAACTCAGCATTTTTCATCCAGGCCAGGGTAGATGGTAATTTTTGATTCAATTCAAAAAGAATATTATCTTTATAGATTTTGATAATACTCTCCTGATCAATATCCATATGCCTATATACCGTAAAAAAATTTATTTCTTGAAGAAAAGATAGGCTTCCATAAATTCTTTCTTTGATTTTTTCAAGATTCTGTTTGTAGACTATTTCCTTCGGTAAAACAACAATATCTAACCTTTTTTTTTCTTGATTGTATCGAATTTTCTCTATATCACCACCAACGGCCATTCGAATGTCCGTTAATAAGTTACTAAAAACATGATTAAGTATATTATCCATCTATACCACCCTTAAAACTCGAATTCATATTAAAATCTATTGACTACAATTTATCGATTTCTTCAAGAAGAACCCTCTCAATCTCATCTTCAGATAGTTTTCTTATAACTTCTCCTTTTTTAAATAATAGTGCCGATGATTTTCCACCAGCAATACCAATATCAGCTTCTCTTGCCTCGCCAGGTCCATTCACAGCACAGCCCATAATTGCCACAGTAATTGGCTTATTTACTTGCTTGAGTTTTTCCTCTATGCGATTTGCCAACTGAATCAGGTCGATTTGACATCGTCCGCAGGTAGGGCAAGAAATTAAGTTCACCCCGAAACTTCTTAATCTCAATGATTTTAATATTTCTTTTGCCACCTTTATTTCTTCCACTGGGTCCCCTGTCAATGAAACCCTTACGGTATCCCCTAGACCATCCAATAATAAGGAGCCAATACCTATAGAAGATTTAACTGTTCCACTCCATAATGTACCGGCCTCTGTTATTCCTATGTGCAAAGGATAATTAACCTTTTGAGAAAGTAATCTATAAGCTCCTATAGTAAGACGAATATCTGATGCTTTTAATGAGATCACGATATCCTGAAAATCTAAATGCTCTAGAATTTGGATATGCTCCATAGCACTTTCAACTAAAGCGTCAGCATTTATTTCTCCATATTTATTGAGTATTTTATTATCGATAGAACCAGCATTAACACCTATTCTAATAGGGATATTTCTGCGCTTTGCTTGTTCAACAACTTTACGTACGCGATCAATATCTCCAATATTTCCTGGATTCAGCCGAAGCTTATCGATGCCATTCTCAATTGCTAACAAGGCTAAACGATAATCAAAATGGATATCAGCCACCAAGGGAATATGTATTTGAGATTTTATACGTTTGATCGCATTGGCTGCTTCCTCGTCTAAAATTGCTATTCTTACAATTTCGCAGCCAGCTTCTTCCAGACGTAAAATTTGATTAACTGTTGCTTGAACGTCTCGCGTATCGGTATTTGTCATGGACTGAATACTGATAGGCGCATCTCCGCCAATTTTAAGATTTCCGCATTGTACACTTCTTGTTACTTTTCTTTTATTGTACATCAAAATAACCACCTATCTAAAAAATATCAAAACGAATGATATCTTTGTATACTATAAAAACCATTAAAGCCATCAATAGAACGAACCCTACTAGATGAATAAAGCCTTCTTTTTCTGGATTTAATGGCTTACCGCTCAATCCTTCAATGGATAAAAAGATTAACCGTCCACCATCAAGAGCTGGTATAGGAAGTAAATTAACGATACCCAAATTAATGCTAATAACTGCAGCAATATGCAGCACATTAAATATTCCTATTTTTGCCGCTTCACCCACAATATGAATAATTCCCACAGGTCCAACGACATCTTCAGCAGATGCTTTTCCTTTAAACAGATTACCCAGGTAGTCTAGCATTCCTGTTAGTACAAAGGCAGTCCTATCAATACTCGCTTTAGCCGCCTGACCAAAGGATTTTTTCAAAATAGGGGTAATTCCAATTACCGCTTGTTTTGTTTCAACATTTACCACTGGCTTCACCATGATACTTTTCTGCTTCCCATCATTATCAATCAGTTCGATATTCAGTGATTTATCTTTGCTGCCATTAATAATTTGAACAATTTCATCCCAACTGTTAATTTCCTCATCTTCGATGCGAACGACACGGTCTCCAGCAGCGATTCCTGCCGATTCAGCTGGAAGACCAGGCGTAACTTGATCAATTTGAGTTGTTGGAAATCCGATAGAATAGAAGATAATCATAAACAGCAATATGGCCAGAATAAAATTCATTATTGGCCCTGCCAGAATAACTGACATTCTTGCCCATAGAGGTTTATTATTAAAGCTTCTTAAGTCAGAAGAAGCTTCGTCCTCCCCCTCCATCTTAACATACCCTCCAATAGGAAGGACCCTAACCGAATAAGAGGTTTCCTTGCCTTTCATACTTAATATCTTCGGTCCCATACCTACAGCAAATTCATGTACTTTGATGCCTACTGCCTTTGCAATGGCAAAATGCCCCAACTCATGAAATATTACTAACAACCCAAAAACCAGTATTGCTGCAATGATTGTTCCCATATTCACACCACCTATTTAATCATGTTTTTTACAAAAGTTCTTGCCCATATATCAATTTCTATAATTCTATCAACATCTATAGAATACTCTATATGATGTTGATCAAGAACTTTTTCCAATATGCTCGATATGTCACAAAAAGAAATTTTCCCCCCAAGAAATAATGCAACTAACTCTTCATTGGCCCCGTTCAACACTGTCGGCATACTACCTCCAGCCTTTAGAGAATCATAGGCTAATCTTAGAGCGGGAAATTTATCAAGATTTGGTTCTTCAAAACTTAAATTGCCTAATTTGTAAAAATCCATCTTTTCATAATTATTCTCAATACGGTTAGGATATGTTAAAGCGTATTGGATTGGTACACGCATGTCAGGACAGCCTAACTGTGCAAGAACAGAGCTATCTTTATATTCAACAAGCGAATGAATAATGCTTTGAGGATGAACAACTACCTCAATTTGATCTATAGGTATATCAAATAGCCATTTGGCTTCTATAACCTCAAGTCCTTTATTCATCAAGGTAGCAGAGTCTATGCTAATTTTCTTTCCCATGTTCCATTTGGGATGTTTGAGTGCTTCGTCAACAGTCACTTTTTGTAGTTGCTCTAATGAATGTTGTCTAAATGGCCCCCCAGAAGCTGTTAAAATAATTCTTCTAATATCTTCCGTCTTAGATCCTTGTATACACTGAAAAATTGCACTATGCTCACTATCGACAGGAATAATCTTTACACCTTGGTTATGAGCCTCTTGCATAACAATTTCCCCAGCTGTAACCAAAGTTTCTTTGTTTGCTAAAGCGATATTTTTTCTAGCTTGAATCGCTCTTAGCGTAGGAATCAACCCAATCATTCCCACCACAGCTGTAACTACCGTATCAACCTCTGGCAGCGTTGCAACAGCGATAAGGCCTTCCATGCCTGTCATTATTTCAGTGTTACATTTACCGAGTCTCCTAGATAATTCTAAAGCCTTTTCGTGTTCCATTACTGCTGCTATTTTAGGATTAAATTCTCGAATTTGCTGCTCCAATTCATCAATATTATTGTTACCACTTATTCCAAATATATGAAACTCGTTCTTATTGTTTCTAACCACATCAATTGTTTGTTTCCCAATTGATCCAGTTGATCCTAAGATACTAATTCTATTCATAGGCTCACCCTTTCGACATTGTATGAAGCTATGTATTTTTATATTCTAAATAGTAAAAAGGCATGCTTTGCCTTTTACACATTTAAAATTATTTTATCACAAGAATAGTGTAATAGTATATCAACGGTGCAGTAAAAAGTATACTATCAAATCTATCTAAAACGCCGCCGTGCCCAGGCATTATTTTTCCATAATCTTTAATTCCTACATATCTTTTAAACATTGAGGCGGTGAGATCACCCAACTGCGCAATAATACTACCAATAAACCCCATAATTAAACAATGAATAAAAAGCTCTGGGATTACAATGCTGGCAAAGATTCCGCTGATAGCCGTACAGCCTAAAATACCACCTACAGATCCCTCAACAGTTTTTTTGGGGCTTATATTAGGACACAATTTAGTTTTTCCAAAAAACACCCCAGTAAAGTATGCAAAAGTATCCGTTACAAAAGCAGTAATAAATACTAGCCATAAGAGTTTCGGATAATAACTCGATGCTAAAAAGTTAATATGGAACATAAAAAAAACAATATAATAAATGCCCATAGCTGTGATGCCAGAGGATAAAATTTCTTCTTTTCGCCCTAGCAGAATATATCCCAATATCATAAAAATATTTAGAAAAAACCAAAACATTATCAACTCTATTTTTGCTCCATTATAAGTAAACAGAGTCAATAGAATAGCACTAATTATACCAATAGGCTTTGATGGCTTAATGTTAATATTATGAAAAGCATTAAAAAATTCATCTATACCTAAAATCGCTAATATTAATATGGAAACTTTTAAAAAGATGCCGCCTTCTATAACTACAAATAATAATAGGGGAATCCCCAGCAGCGCTGATATAATTCTTACTAACATAAAATCGCCTCCTATTTGACGCCCCCGTATCTTCTGTCTCTTTTTTGATAATCTATGATAGCTTTCATTAGATGTTTCCCTGAAAAGTCAGGCCAATATATATTAGAGAACCAAAATTCACTATATGCGATCTGCCAAAGCAAGAAATTACTTACACGCAACTCTCCACTAGGCCTTATAAGCAAATCTGGATCGGGAATTCCTGCAGTATATAGGAATCCAGAAAATATTTCTTCGTCAATGGATTCGATCTCTAATTCATTATTTTTTACTTTTCTCGCCAACGCTTTAATTGCATGAATAATTTCGGACCGTCCACCATAGTTCAGAGCTATATTTACAATCAAACCCTGATTGTTCTGTGTTAATTCAAATGCACTATGTATCTCTTCCTGGGCACTTTTGGGTAATCCGTCTATATCCCCGATAATATTAATTTTAACATTGTTCTTATGCAATTCTTGTACTTCCTTCCTTAAATACATCACTAGTAACTGCATAAGCGCATTTACTTCATCCTCAGGCCTCTTCCAATTTTCAGTAGAAAAAGCGTATAAAGATAAATACTTGATTCCCAGTTGGGAACTCGTGCGAATTATATCCCTGAGTGCTTCAACACCTGCCTTATGCCCGGCAGTTCTAGGTAAACCCCTTTTTTTTGCCCATCGCCCATTTCCGTCCATAATGATGGCAACGTGCTCAGGAATTCTCGTTATATCAATATTCTCAAAATCATATTCAGCATGCGGTTTCGTAAACATGTTTCTTATAAATTTCATACAAAAGTGCCTCCAGTAATCAATGAGAAGTAAATATTTTAAACCCCCTTTGACGGGGGCTTAAAAATAACTAACTGTTAATTCTATGTAATCTTCAATAATGGTCTGCTTTACTACTCGGCACTCGCCTATAGTAGTATTCTCTTTAGGTGCAAAGGTTTCTACGATCCTCACGCTTCGGTTAATCTTTGTTAACTCAGCCTTAGCACCTTCCAAAGTTAATCCAACCAAATCAGGATTGTTCACAAACCTATACCTCCATGATCTCTTTTTCTTTCTTCTCGATTAACTCATCGATAATTTCAATATGTTTATTGGTCATCTTTTGTACTTCATCCTCTGATTTTTTCAAATCATCCTCTGTAATTTCTGCATTTTTTTGCATTTTCTTCAGCTTATCGTTAGCATCTCTTCTTTCATTTCGAATGGCAACTTTAGCATCCTCTCCAACTTTTTTCGCAAGTTTCGTTAATTCCTTCCTTCGCTCTTCCGTTAGCTGTGGAATAGCTAATCTTATGATTTTTCCATCGTTGGATGGATTGATACCGAGGTCAGACTGTGTAATTGCTTTTTCAATAGATTGCACCGAAGATTTATCAAAGGGTTGAATGATTAACAACCTCGGTTCTGGAGCAGATACTGTAGCGATTTGCTTTAATGGTGTAGGTGATCCATAATACTCAACAACAATACGATCCAATAAAGCAGGATTCGCTCTGCCTGCTCTGATGCTATGTAGCTCTTCCTTTAGTACTCTAATGGTTTTTTGCATTTTTTCGTCTAATTCTTTGTGAACACTTAAACTCATCTAATATTCCTCCCTTACGATTGTTCCTATTTTTTCACCTGAAATTACTTTTTTAATATTCTGAGGTTCATCAAGGCCAAATACAACAATCGGTATTTTATTATCCATACATAAGGAAGTAGCTGTAGAATCCATAACTCCTAGGCCCTTATTTAATACGTCAATATATGTTAACTCTTCGAATTTTTGAGCATTAGGATTTATTTTAGGATCAGAATCATAGACGCCATCTACCTTTTTAGCTAATAGAATTACTTCCGCTTCTATTTCTGCAGCCCTCAGAGCAGCTGTAGTATCTGTTGAAAAATATGGATTGCCCGTTCCAGCCGCAAAAATAACTACTCTACCTTTTTCCAGATGACGAACAGCTTTTCGCCTTATATAAGGTTCTGCAATTTGTCTCATTTCAATTGCAGTCTGTACTCTAGTCAAAACATCCATGCTTTCTAACGCATCTTGTAAGGCCAAAGCATTTATAACAGTTGCCAGCATTCCCATGTAATCTGCTGTTGTTCGATCCATGCCTTTACCACTTCTACCTCGCCAAAAATTGCCACCGCCTACTACGATTGATACTTCGACGCCTAAATCAAATATCTCCTTCACTTGACTGGCAATTGAATCTATTGTTTTTTCGTTTAAACCAAATCCTTGATCTCCAGCTAATGCTTCTCCACTAAGCTTCAATATGACTCTCTTATATTTTGGCCTCACAATTACAGCCTCCGTTCTAAATATTCTACATGCTTCCTTAAAAACCTTTTCTATTTTTATGATGTAGTATTCTAAAAAAGAGAACACTGGGTGTGTTCTCTATGTTTAGTTGTCTTATTAACTATTAATTTGTTTTGCCACTTCTTCTGCAAAGTTTTCTTCTTTCTTTTCAATACCTTCGCCAACCTCAAATCTCATGAATCTTCTAATGGATAAATTTTCTCCAATTTTAGCGATTTTTTGATTTAATAGATCTTGAATTGTAATATCAGGATCTCTAATGAAAGGTTGTTCTAGTAGACAAACCTCTTTGAAGAATTTGTCAATTCTACCTTCAACCATTTTATCAACAATTTTTTCTGGCTTGCCTTCATTTAGAGCTTGTGCTCTTAAGATTTCTTTTTCTTTTTGAATAACTTCTTCTGAAACTTCTTCTCTTCTTATGTAAAGTGGATTTGAAGCTGCGATTTGCATTGCAACATCTTTAACAAACTGCTTGAATTCGTCATTTTTTGCAACAAAGTCCGTTTCACTATTCACTTCTACTAATACACCTATTCTTCCGCCGTGAATATATGACTCAACAAGACCCTCTGCTGCAATTCTACCTGCTTTTTTAGCTGCTTTAGCCAATCCCTTTTCTCTAAGTACTTCCACAGCTTTTTCCATATCGCCGTTTGTCTCTTCTAAAGCCTTTTTGCAATCCATCATTCCGGCCCCAGTGCTCTCTCTTAACTCTTTAACCATTCCAGCTGTAACAGCCATTAGAACGCCTCCTCACATGTTTCTGTGTATATTATAAATGGTAAGAGAAGCAAGGGATAAAATCCCCTCTTAACCCTTACCATCATCCATTACTCTTCCATTTGCTCGCCTTGTCTACCTTCGATCATCGCATCTGCAATTTTCGCTGTGATAAGCTTTACTGCTCTGATCGCATCATCGTTGGCAGGAATTACATAATCAACTTCATCAGGGTCGCAGTTTGTATCAACAATACCCACTACAGGTATTCCTAATTTTTGTGCCTCTTGAACTGCAATTCTCTCTTTACGAGGATCTACAACGAACAATGCACCAGGAAGATCATTCATTTCTTTGATTCCGCCTAAGAATTTTTCAAGTTTTTCTTGCTCAGCTTTTAACTTGATTACTTCTTTTTTTGGCAGAACATCGAATAATCCATTTTCTTCCATTCTTACTAGCTCATTTAGTCGTTCAATTCTTCTACGGATTGTTTTATAGTTTGTTAACATTCCGCCTAACCATCTTTGATTTACGAAGTACATACCACATCTTTTCGCTTCTTGCTCAATAGATTCCTGTGCCTGTTTCTTCGTACCTACGAACAACATTGTCTTGTTGCTTGCAGCAACTTCTTTCACGAAAGAATAAGCTTCTTCTACTTTCTTTACTGTCTTTTGTAAGTCAATAATGTAGATACCATTTCTTTCTGTGAAAATGTACTCTGCCATTTTAGGATTCCATCTTCTTGTTTGATGTCCAAAGTGAACGCCTGCTTCTAATAGTTGTTTCATTGAAATTACTGACATTTTCTTCACCTCCTTGGTTTTTTCCTCCACTCTGTTCATCTCTTCAAATGACCTTTCGGCAACCATTTGAAGATTCCAGAGAGTGTGTATTTAAATCACCTTATGTAGTATAACATAACACAAATGGATTTGGCAATAATTATTTACATATTTAATTTATTATCATTCTTTCCTACTGCCTATACAAATATACCATAACTACCATAAAATTCAACAAAATAGAAACTAAGCAGTACAAAGCAATTCTTAAGAAAACATTCTACTTTGATGAGTCTATTTTTTATGAAGATTCACTATAAGCTGTACTTCTCCAATCCCTTTATTCAAACGTCTTGCAATCTGAGCTGGATTGTATCCTTCATCATATAATCTTAATATTTCGCTGTTTATGAATGGATTGGTCTCTTCTTTTAAGTCTCGAGCTGTCTCACTTTGTATTAAAGCTTTATCATCTTCACAATTTAGTACCTTATCACCAATAGCATCGTAATGATTTTTATGTATTTCATCTTTATATTTTTTAATTTTATTGTCAATATCCTCAATCATCTGGCTCATTTCAGCGGTCCGAGCATCAATGCTTTGGATGATTTGTTCGCTGACAGTATTTAATTCCTCGATGATTTCCTCCGCAAGATCAATATACTCTGCTAACTTTTTTTCTCTTTCTTTTAAAGTTTGATTCTCCGATGTAAGAAAGGGACTCTGGTGCCTTCGAAGCACAAAGTACGACAAGAGCACCATCATTACACCTATAAAAAAGACTAAATAATTCATCATACTATTGGTCATTGCTCCCCTCAAAAATTAAATCATTATATCGATTCTAACACCTTTACCAGTTGCAAGCTTTTCCTTATTTTTCACCTCAGCATTTTCTTTTTCTTCTTTTTTACCTTCTTGAAAACTTTGGTTATTTCCTTGCCCATTTTTATGATGATTTTGATTGTTTATATTTGGATGTGTTTTCTGGTCAAAGGCATTTACACGACTCATTTGTTTCTCAATATTTTTCTGATCTTGTATCACGAGGGTCTGATGTTCCATTCGCTCTTTATTATTTAAAGTCTGGTTTTCTTGTGACATTTTAATATTTTTAGGAATCATGGATTGAAAATCAATTGGCCTTATTGACACTTCCATCACCCGCTTGTTATCCCATATAAGGAATAATTTTAATTTCTCCGCTCTCACGTACGACAGTGGAGCGCTGGATCTGATCTCTTACAAAATAAAAGGAGTTACCAATAGAAATCTTTACACCTGGATATATAATGCTTTCTGCATGTATTCTTCCATTAGACAATGACTGTAATATTTGCTTTAGATGCATTAATTCATTATTCACGCTATCAATCTTTGTTTCTAGATACTGTTTTGTATTTGTAGATTTCGTAAGTATTTCTTGTTTATCAGGTGGTAACGTGGTAACTTTAGCCATCTTAGACAATAAATCTATGGCTTTGCTCACACTATCCATATTTTTCATTAAACTATCTAATTCTTCTTTCAATCCATCATAGCGTTCCTTTATTTCGGGATCAATCCCTACTTCTAATTTTGTGGCTGTAGCCATATGAGAACCTATAGTCCTTGCATAAATATCATTGTTGGCTCTAATCTCTCCACCCACAATAAGTCCTTTCTTCCCATCAATCTTAATCTCACCTTTAGACTCTAACTTGCAGTGCATGACAACGTCTGCTTGAATATTTCCAAACGCTTTTGCATAACAATTCTCCATATATCGAGCAATAATATCCTGTTTGCTAACTAACCTGCCATGATTATTTCCTTGAATTCCTTTATGTAATAGGATAGTTCCTTCAGCTTCAATAATAGCACCTTCCACTACGCCATGGACTTCCACATCACCATCACAGTGGATTTCAAATCCAGTTGCAACGTTTCCTTTTACAACAACTTTCCCATTAAAGTTAATATTCCCCGTGGAATTATCAACATTGCCATTGATTTCATATACCTGTAGAACAGTTACTTTATCATCAATTAATTTTACTTGTCCATTGATGTCAGCGACCAATTGCAGTTCATTATCGCTTTCTATTACATTCTTTCCCTTTTTGAATTGTGCATGTTTTCCAGGCTTTGGAGTTATGACTCTCCCTTTTACCGTTGTACCTTCTACACCATCTGTTGGCAATGTTTTAACAGCTAATACATCACCTTTTTTGACATTATGAATCAGATGAAGCTCTTTTAGATTCACAGAGCCATCTTCTAACAGCTCTGGTCTTATTTTTGAATGAGTATCAAACATGTATTGCAATGTTCCATCTAATCCGTAGATTGCATCTTTGCCCCTGGCCACTTCAACTTTTCTGTTGAAACTACTTTCAATCAGTAGATTTTCTATAGCAATAGAATCTATTCCATAATTGACACCTGCTGCATTCAGTGATTCTATCACGTTTTCTTTTGTAACCATCTTTCCCCCATAGGGTGGTATGATCGTTACAAACGCTTTCATTTCATCCTTGCTGACTTCTACGATAACCTCTGCGTCTCTCATATCATTTTCACTAGGATTTTCAATATTGATTGTTGATATTTCTTTTGAAGCTAAGGCGTTCTTTATTTCCTGTATATCGTAGCTTATAATACCCTGGAGTTTTAAAAATGATGTAATTTCCTCATAACTAACAGCTTTGCCCATGCCTCTAGGTGGATATATCATTAGGACTTTACTGTTTCCTTCAAGTTTAAGTTCATAGTGACCATTTTGATTTTCATCTTTATAAAGAGTATTATTCTCATCTGCAACTTTTTTTAGCGTCGCCTTTACCTTGCAATTCTTTACAGATAGATTGAAAATTGATTTTCCTTCCTCAATTACTTCAACGTGAACATACTCAGCAGTGGTATTTAACTCTTTTAAAGCATTTCCTAGAGCTTCTTCATAAGTTTTTCCCTGTGCAATAACATATTCCTTTGTCAATTGCAATCACCACCCTTAATAGATTAGCTAATCTTTTCTAACCGACTCTTTAACCTCATCATCGCCTTGGTATGAAGTTGAGATATTCTAGATTCAGATATACCCATTATTGCCGATATTTCCTTATATGTCAGCTCAGAGTAGTAATACAAGCTAATAATCTTTTTCTCCCTTTCCGGAAGATTGTTTACAGAATCAATTAAAATTTCTTTCATTTCCTCTTGTTCAAAGTATTGTTGGGGTTCATTATTAATATCGTCATCTATGATGGCAAAATTTGCATTATTTATAATTTTTTCTTCTAAAGAAACTACCGTAAAAGAATGTACATCAGATAGTATGTTATTTAGCTCATCTACTGAGATGCCTAGTGCCATTGCCACGTCTTCATCATTTGCACTCCGTCCGCTTTTATTTTCAATGACCTGATATGCTTCTTCAAGTTTCTTATATTTTTGTCTGACAGAGCGGGGGATCCAATCTAAGTTTCTTAATTGATCGATAATCGCACCTCTTACACGAATATGTGCATAGGTTTCAAATTTAACATTTTTCTTTGGATCAAACTTATCGATGGCATCCAATAAACCAAATATACCATAGCTTACTAAGTCATCAAATTCAATATGGTTTCCATAATTATTATACAGTCTACCAGCAATAATTTTGACCAAGTCAATATATTCGATAATAAGCTGATCCTTTATTTGTTTGTCCCTAGTCTTTATATATTTATCCCACAGAATGTTATTTTGCATGGCTATACCTCCCCTAAGACTCGTTAATTTGCTCTAAGACTTTTGATGATTGATTCTTATTGCTATAATTCTTAAAGTCTAAGGGCATAAAGTTCTGATCTTCATCTTCAGGGTTATCGAATAATTCTGATTCTCCTGGGGGAATAACAATGTCAATATTGCTAGGATTAGATTTCTCTTGTTTAACTTTTACCCTAGCGATGGAAGAAACACATAAGTGAGACCCAAAGAATATAATGGCGTAAAAAATCAAAGTTCTCTTCAAATAGGTTGCAAAACTAATATTTGAGAACATCCCAATAATTGTTCCGACCAAAATAGATGTCAAAAGTAGTACATATGGTAGTTTTTTTAGCTTTTCCATATAAAAACTCCATTCATATTTGTTTCGTTCCATGTCCAATGGTCTTTATCATAAGGATTCCAGTATCAGAATAGAGTTCTATTGTCCTACCGAAATTCCCCCCAGTATCTTCAGCGATAAGTGGAATTCTTAGCCCTTCTAAAATTTCTTTGGTAGCTGCCACATTTCGTTCCCCAATTTTCATGATGTCATTTTTGTTAGAAAACGAAAACATTTGTGCACCACCAGCTATTTTGCTAACTAGTCTATGCCTATTGGCCCCAATCTTTAAGACATCCTCTAGAAGTTGAGCAATCCCTGTATCAGCAAATTTAGCTGTATTACTGTTATTTCGGATTGTTTTACTTGAGGGCAGCATGATATGAGCAAGACCTGATATTTTGGTTACGGGATCATAAAGAGTAATTCCAACACAGGATCCTAGTCCTAACGTGGTTAATGTTCCTGGATGCTTTATTACATTTAAATCGGCCATCCCTACTTTTATGATTTCTCCAGTCATTGTAAAACACCTAAACTTTTCAATAAAATTTCGAATGAATCTTCATCCGGTATGAGGAAGAAGAAGCCTTTTACTTCATTATTTCCTTCATTGAACTCTGTTTCAATTAACAACACATGATCTCCTACTTGCCCAAACTGAATAATTGGAACGCTGAGTATAGCACCTGACATGTCAATGGCCAATGATGGCACTGAAATTTTTATATCGAGCCCAGTTAGAGCAGACAAGGAAGAAATGTAGGAGCCAGATAGAATATTCCCAATTTCCTGAAGGGCTGATTGTCCAATTTCATCTGGAATTTCTAAACCATCATTAGAAGGCATGATCATATTGGTAAGTGTTGTTGAAGACCTTAGGGTAAGCAAGAACATAATACTTCCGCTGATATCTCCGTCTACACGAAAATATATACCACAAACCGGTACCTCTGGTCCCCCCAATAATTCTGCAACTTCTTTAAACTCTAGTATCTCAACCTTAGGTACGTTCATATCAATCTTTCGATCAATCATCTTTGCTAAAGCAGTAGCAGCATTCCCAGCTCCGATGTTGCCGATTTCTTTTAATACATCGATTTGTTGACTATCGAGCTCCTCGATGGAAATTCCCATATGGCACACCCCCTACTCTACGTCATCATTGGCATCTTTAATATCTAAAACCTTCTTTAAATCAAGTAAAATAATAATCCGATCTTCATGCTTACCAATACCTTTGATGAACTCATTGCCAGTATTATTTGTTATATTCGCTGCGTCTTCAATCTCATCACTATTTAACTGTAATACTTCTGAAGAAGAATCTACTATTATTCCAACGACAATTTCTTCTACCGAAACGATAATGATTCTTGACTCATCGTCGAAAGGCATCTCAGGCAAACTGAATCGTTTTCTAAGATTTACTACTGGTACTACTTCACCCCTTAGATTTATAACACCCTGTACATAATGTAGGGCGTGGGGAACTCTCGTTATATCCATTACCCTTTCGATTGTTTCTACTTGGAGTATATCGATACCATAAAACTCATTATCTAATTTAAATAAAACATATTGATTTTCTGTGGCAACCATTTTGTTCTCCATATATTTCTCCCCTCTCTATAGGACTGCTTTTTACAACAAGGAGTTCGTATCTACAATCAATGCAACCTGTCCATTGCCCAAGATCGTTGCACCCGCAATTACCTTTATACCAGAAAGGAATTTTCCTAGGGATTTAATGACGATCTCTTGTTGCCCGATGAGGTTGTCAACAATAAATCCTGCTGTTTTCTCCCCTTTACGAACTACAACAACGGTCAAGTCTTCTTTCCCTTGATTTGAATCTACAACTTGCAATATTTGATTCATCCTTAATATTGGCAGTGTAGTATTTCTATATAATACCACTTCTTGATTTTGTACCTTTCTAATCGTTGATGCCTTTATTGTAACAATCTCTTTTATCGAGCTTAAAGGAATAGCATATTTCTCAGAACCGACATTGACCAATAACGCCTGAATGATTGCCAGTGTCAAAGGTAATCGAATAACGAATTTACTTCCTTTAGACTTGGCAGTTTGTACTTCTACTACGCCTCCAAGGGATTCAATTTTTGTCTTTACGACATCTAAGCCAACGCCTCTTCCCGATATATCAGATATCTTATCAGCTGTACTAAATCCTGGATGAAACAATAGGTTCACCGCTTCTTTATCATCTAGAATTTCAGCTTCTTCCTTCTTTAGAAGTCCATTCTGAACGGCTTTACTCTTTACTTTCTCAATATTAATGCCTTGTCCATCATCCTCAACCTCAATAACTACACTATTTCCATCGGGATATGCTACAAGCTTAACTGTACCGAATTCACGCTTGCCAAGAGTTCTTCGTGTTTCAGGATCTTCAATCCCATGGTCAATTGAGTTTCTTATACAGTGTATAAGTGGATCTCCTATTTCATCGATTACAGTCCTATCTACCTCTGTTTCCTCTCCAGACATAAAAAGCTCAATATCCTTACCTAACTCTTTTGATAAATCTCTAACCATCCGAGGGAATCTGTTAAATACTCTCTCGATGGGAACCATTCGTACCTTCATAACAGCATCATGAAGACTGGTAGTAATTCTCTCTAAATATTCTATTGCCTCATTCATATTATTTTTTTTGCCTGAATCATCAATATCTTCTAATCTTGTTTTAATAATAATTAATTCACTTACTAAATTCATTAGATTGTCAAGCCTGTCAATATCAACTCTGACCGTTTTGCCAACAGTTGGTTTTTTAGATTTCGATGATCTTTTTTCATCCCCTGGTCTTTCTTGTTCTTCTTGATTTCCAGTACTTTCTTCTTGCTGTACAGATTCCATTCTAAAGGCGGGTCCATTGATTGTAACAGGTTGAATATGTACTTCATCAATCTCTGAAATAGAATCTATTTCTTTCTTAATATCTTCCAACGACAACTTTGAAATAAGAATTAAATCAAATGATAAATCGAAATTCTCATCCTCGATATCCTCAACAGATGGATTAGACTTAATGATTTCACAATCTCTTTCCAATGTATTGAAAATAATAAATGCCCTTGCTGACTTAAGCATGCAGTTCGGACTTAAAACGATCTTTAATTTAAAACAATTGTGACCCTCAAGGGATGCCTTCTCAATAGCATTTTTTGAAAAATCCTCAATCTCAATGTTGATGGCTTCCTCATGTAGACTAGGTAATACTTCATTGGATAATATAACCTGATCTTTCAAGTCCACATCACTTGCCATAATCCCATTTAATTTGACAATCAATCCCTGGGAGTCGTTACTTCCTTCATCCCCTGTTTTTTCAATTTCACTGATGTATCCTTCCAATGTATCTAAACACTCGAAAAGGATGTCAATAATACCTCCGTTAATTTTCAACTCGTTACTTCGAAGGGATTGAAGTACGTTTTCCATTTCATGGGTTAGGCTTGCCAACCTGCTGTATCCCATGGTACCAGACATACCTTTTAATGTATGGGCAACCCTAAAAATATCATTTAGAAGGCCTAGCTCATTATTATCATTTTCTAATTCTAATAAGCTCTGATTCATATTTTGTAAATGTTCCTTGGACTCTTCAATAAATATCTCTAAATATTGACTCATATCCATAGCTTTACACCCCCACAGCTTTTATTATTGATTCTGCAATACCTTCAAGTGAAACAAGAATATCCACACAACCTAAGTTGACTGCAGACTTAGGCATGCCATAGACGACGCATGATTCTTCACTCTGAGCAATTGTAACACCACCACTAAGTTTAATGTTTCTCATGCCTTCCGCTCCGTCTGAACCCATCCCTGTCATAATAACCCCCGTTAGATTTTTTATTTGTAGTTGTGCAAGAGAGTTCATCATATAGTCTACAGACGGGCGATGTCCTGTCATAGGTTGATCTGTTGTTAATTTGATTCTAAAAACATTGCCATTTTTTATAACCTTCATATGTCTGTCTCCTGGAGCGACATACGCATGTGCTGGAAGAAGGATATCATCCTCTTCTGCCTCTTTTACGGTAATTTCAGATAAACTATTCAGCCTTTCTGCAAGAGATTTTGTGAATCCAGGAGGCATATGTTGTACAATAAGAATGCTAGCTGGAATATTCTTAGGCAGAAATGGTATGATGCTTTGTAATGCTCTTGGTCCACCGGTAGAAGTGCCTATGGCTACAATATTATTTACATTTGCATCTGTCTTAAAGTTGAACACTTTTTTATCTGAAGCTGTTAATTCCGGTTTAAAAACATGTTTTGATTTCACATTGGCTTTCGACGCCATTTTAAGTTTCTCATGAAGCTGCAGCTTCATATCTTCTGTATTCATTTTGAAGATGCTAGAGGGCTTTGCAATAAAGTCAACAGCCCCTAATTCCAGCGCCCTTACTGTAGCATCTGCTCCCTCTTTTGTTAAACTGCTTAGCATTAATACAGGTAATGGCATCTCTTTCATTATGACCTTTAGTGCTGTAATTCCATCCATGATAGGCATTTCAACATCCATTGTTACTATGGTTGGTGATAATTCTTTGATTTTTTCGATGGCTTCCTGCCCATTTTTGGCTGTCCCGACTACTCTTAGATCTGAATTATCCTCTATTATATCTGTAATCACCTTTCGCATAAAGGCTGAATCATCGACGACCAAAACGTTGAGTTTTTTCATCTATACCAATCCCTTTTTTTTCATTTTTCTCTGATAATTAAATATAAAGGATATAATTTGGGTTCGCGACTGTTCCT
The DNA here is from genome assembly GCF_029240175.1 of Anaerosolibacter sp. GTDB lineage: Bacteria > Bacillota > Clostridia > Peptostreptococcales > Thermotaleaceae > Anaerosolibacter. Next base: position 117,196 of record NZ_JARBTM010000004.1, on the reverse strand, counting down.
GTATGCTGTCGAAAATCACAGCAATATCATAATCATTTCCTGAACCTTCATAGGGCACACAGCGTATTATACGTCCCCTCGCATGGATGATGCCGTCATCTGTTTTCAACTCAATATCTACGATGTTATTGGGGTTCACCTTGGTTTTTGAAATAATTCTTAACCCACCACCGCTAATATCTTTTGTCAGCGCATTAAAGCTGTTGCACTCTCCTAATCCATTATCAGCTACTGTCATTTTTACATCTAGTACAATATCAAGACGAAAGTAGTCTCTACGTTGAACCTTCTTAACATCACTCAACCTCTCTATCTTCATATAAGATAGATGATCTGAATGCTTTCGCGCCAACACACGGGCACTAAAGGCAAATACTCCTATACTTTTCTTAGAATATTTAATCTGTATAATCTCACCCACAGGTATAGGAACCACTACGCTATTTACAATCGGCATAGCTACGAACATATGTTTATCATCTATCATATCTAACACCTGACTTATGAGCTTACTATCATTTTTCATAATCGTTCTGTTATCAATTTCAATTTTATCCCCAATAGAGAGTAAATTATAATCATTCATACGACTAAGACCCTTCCCCCTTCAGCAGTAGATTGTCCTCTAACAAAGATAGATGAATTATATTGATTTTCTTTGGCCATAAAAAAATTTGTTTATAAATTTCTTTAGGCCGCTTACTTCAAATACTTCGGATGTTTGCTCATTGATAATTCTTGAAGCAATTGAATGTATCCCTTGACTGACTAAGCTGTTAGGATAATTCAGAATAAATGGTCTCTGTGCCTTTACAGATTTCGAAACAGCTGTATCATCATATAGATATCCTAATTGTTCTAAAGTAATATTTAAAAATCTTTGGGCAGCAGTATTCAATTTATTATAAATATCAAGACCTTCTTGATTATTATCTACTCTATTAATCAAAAGGCGAATTCTTTTATCAACACCTTCAGCTACTATGTTTTTAATCATAGCGTAGGCATCTGTGATCGATGTTGGTTCCGGTGTTGTAACGATGATTATTTCATCAGTGGCATTTACAAAGGAAAGTACAGAATGATTAATTCCTGCACCAGTATCAATCAAAATGAAATCTGTTTCTCTACCAATAGTTTTTAGATTCTCAATCAGGTGATTAATCTGTTCTTCTGTAAGATTAACCAGTTCGCGTAAACCAGAACCTCCAGATATAATTTTAATTCCCTGTGGACCTTCAACCATGACCTCTTCTATGCTTTTTTCTTTTCTAATGACATGGGCTAAAGAGTATTTAGGAATCAATCCAATGATGACATCAATATTGGCTAATCCCAAATCTGCATCTAAGATTGTAACACTAAATCCTAAATTTCTTAATGCAAGTCCAAGATTAAGGGTAAAATTAGATTTACCCACGCCGCCTTTTCCACTGGTAATCGTAATCACTCTAGCATCTCTCTCATTTATGACGGTTATCTTTTCCTGGTCTGTAACTGCATCCTGATTATTTCTCTTTAAACTATTAATAATTTCTCTTAATTTCTGGGCTTGATCATTCATATTTTTCACCTACAATGCTATTTGCAATCCTATCAGAATTTGCAATTTCTATATCATCAGGTACGCTTTGTCCAATCGTAAGATAAGATAAACTCTTGCCTGTTAGTATTTTTGTATTCAATATGTTCCCCTTTGTACTGGACTCATCTAGTTTTGTAAAAAGCAGCTTATATTCTTTAATAAATTCATAGGAGCTAACAATGTTTTTTATGTCTTTATATCCGGTCGTAGCACTTATCACTAAGAATATTTCAGGGTTTTCAACAGTTTCAATTAATCGTTTTACCTCTTCAAGCTGTTCACTGTTTTTATGATTTCTTCCCGCGGTATCTATCAAAACGATATCTTTATTATTAAAATTCGATAAAGCATCTTTCATTTCCTGCGGTTCATAGACAACTTTCAACGGAATACCCAATATTTCGCTATAGGTTCGAAGTTGGTCTACAGCAGCAATCCTATAGGTATCTGCAGTAATAACCCCAACAGACTTCATCCCATTTATTGATAACTTCGCTGCTAATTTTGCTAAAGTAGTTGTTTTCCCCACACCTGTTGGTCCTATCAACACAATTGTCCTCTGTTGAGTCTTCCCCTCTTCTACCGGTGAAGGTTGTCCAAGATATTCTCGAATTTTAATTCGTATTGCATTTTTGATTGCCTCTTCATTTTCTCTTGTAAAACTCATTTGTTTTCTTACAATAGATAATATTTTCTCTGAGATACTAGGTTCTACATCATTCTGTAAAAGCAGATTTAAATACTTTTCATATATCTCATCCTTTTTCTGACCATGTCCCTCTTGAATTGGTTCGATAGAATCGATCCTGCTTAATACATTGTTTAATAAGTTATGAATACTCCCCACTTGATGCTGAAGCTCATCAATCTTATTAGCCTCAGTAGGATGGATTTTTCCTGTTTTAGGGACTTGATCGCTGTAACTATTTACCTTTTTCTCATTACTTTCTTCAATAGCTGCAACCATCTCAATAAGTGGTTTTTTGAATATACCGAATAAACCTGGGCGTCTTATCTTCCTAGAATGCAAGATTACAGCATTATTGCCTAATTCCGATTTAACTTTCAGCATAGCCTCTTGGGCATCTCCGGCTATATATCTTTTTACCTTCATTTTACGCACTCACCACCCCTACAGATTGGACCTCAATCTTCGCATCGACCTCATTATAGGAAAGAACAATCAACTCTGGTGCTAATTGTTCCGATAGCCGTTTAAAGTAAAATCTCACAATGGGTGAAGTAAGAATAATCGGCTGTTCTCCTATAGACATCAGTTTTTGCACTTGTTGAGATAAATTGGCTAATATGGTTTGTGAAACCATCGGATCTAAGTTCAAATAAGACCCATGCTCCGATTGTTGAATAGATTCCATAATAATATGCTCTAAGGCTGGTTCTAAGGTTATCACTTTCGCCCGCTTGCCATCAATAAATTGTTTCGTAATCGCTCTTGCAAGGGATTGTCTTACATATTCCGTCAGCATATCACTATCCCTTGTTATAGGGCCATAGTCTGCAAGTGTTTCAAGAATTGTGACCATATCCCGAATAGAGATGCCTTCCCGTAGTAGATTTGATAACACCTTTTGGATTTCTCCAATTGAAAGTATCTTTGGTACTAATTCTTCCACAAGCGCCCCATGGTGCTCCTTCACATTGTCCAGCAAAGTTTTTACTTCTTGTCTGCCTAGGAGCTCACATGAATGTCTTTTTACAATTTCTGTTAGATGGGTTGATATAACAGACGATGGATCTACAACTGTATAACCAAAAATTTCCGCCTTTTCCCTTTCATCATCTGAAATCCATTTTGCAGGTAATCCAAAGGCAGGTTCAATGGCATCAATACCTATGATATCTCCTTCAGCCGTCCCTGGATTCATCGCCAAATAATGGTCAAAGACTATATTGCCATCAGAAACTTCTACCCCTTTTATTTTTATGACATACTGATTAGGCTCGAGCTGGATATTATCCCTTAGTCGGATCATTGGTACAATAATACCTAATTCCAATGCGCACTGTCTTCTAATCATCACTAAACGATCAAACAAGTCTCCACCTTGATTCGGATCTGCCAAAGGTATAATCCCATACCCGAATTCTAACTCAATAGGATCTACCTGCAATAATGGAATTACATTTTCAGGCTTTCTGATTTCTTCAACTTCACTATCTTGAGCAATTTCCTGCTCCTCCATTTTGCTTTCTTGTATGGACTTTCTCAAGCTAAACCCTAAATATAAAAATACAGCACTCAGTGTAAAAAAAGGTACTTTGGGGAGAGGCGTTAATCCCAATAGGGCAAGTACGCCAGAAATTATGAACATGATTTTCGGTTGATTAAATAACTGAGATAGAACATCCTTTCCTAGATCTGAGTCAGACGCAGCTCTCGTTACAACGATACCTGTGCCTGTAGAAATTAAAAGGGCCGGAATTTGTCCTACTAACCCATCACCAACCGTTAAAAGCGTATACTTTGATAGGGCTTCAGTCAATGTTAAACCACCACCAATCATGCCCAGGGCAAATCCCGCTGTGATATTTATAATGGTTATAATAATCCCGGCTATAGCATCCCCCTTAACAAACTTACTCGCTCCATCCATTGCTCCATAAAAATCTGCTTCTTTTTGTATGCGCTTACGTCTCTCCCTAGCTTCATCTTCACTGATTAGCCCAGAATTAAGATCCGCATCTATAGCCATCTGTTTACCTGGCATAGCATCCAAAGTAAATCTTGCTGCTACTTCAGAAACTCTCTCAGACCCCTTGGTGATAACAAGGAACTGGATAATTGTAATGATTAAGAAAATAATGAATCCAACAATGGCGTTACTTCCTATTACAAAATCTCCAAAAGCTTCGATCACAGACCCACCATATCCATTAGAGAGGATATTTCTAGTGGTAGAAATATTCAAAGAGAGTCGAAACAATGTTGTAATCAAAAGCATCGATGGAAAAACAGAAAACTGTAAAGGCTCTTTGTTATATACAGATATTAAAAGAATCAATAAAGATAAGGATATATTTAAACTTAACAATACATCCAATAAAAACAGTGGTATAGGTATGATGATGATTAGTACGATAGAAATAATTCCAAGGGATACCACTATATCGCCAAACTTCATTTGCTTTCCTCCTAAATCATATTTTTAAGTTTATATACATAGGCTAATACTTCTGCTACAGCTTGATATAAATCTGGAGGAATGTATTCTCCAATCTCAACAGTACTATATAATGCCCTCGCTAGAGGCTTGTTTTCAATAATAGGAACTTCATGCTTCTCAGCCAATTCTCGAATGTTTCGTGCAATTAAATCTTGTCCCTTAGCCAATACGATAGGTGCATTATCTTGTTCCTGATCATATCGAACTGCTACTGCAAAATGCGTTGGATTTGTTATGATAACATCTGCTTTAGGGACATCTTGCATCATTCTTCTCATGGCCATCTGTCGCTGCTTTTCTTTAATTTTTGATTTAATCTGTGGATCTCCTTCAGTCTGTTTATATTCTTCCTTAATTTCCTGTTTGGACATTTTCAATTCATTCTCATACTCCCATTTCTGATAAAAATAATCCAATACTGCCAAAATAATGAGTACAATGGCGGCTCGAAATGCCACATTGATCGTTGCCTTACCCCAAAATCCAATAATACTGCTTATTTCCATATCAAGAATGTTCACAACATTTTTCGATTGACTCAACACATAACTAAATGTGACATACCCTACAATAGCAATTTTAGCTAGTGATTTTAGAAATTCAACGATCGATTTCTTGGAGAATATTTTTTTGAATCCATTTATCGGATTAAGACGATCCAATTTAAAGCTCAAAGATTTCGTTGTAAATAAAAATCCAACTTGCATATAACTGCTTAATAATCCTACAATAAACGCACAGCCTAATACAGGTATTACAACCTTTACTGCTTCTCCTATCATTACAATAAAAATCTTATGGATACCATTCACAGTGAAAATTGTTTCATCATTTAACGTGTTCATATATAGATTTTTCATATAAACAGATAAATTACTATAAATATATTTCCCTGACAACTGCAGCGCCAAGAAAGTAAATAGTAAAATCAGCGCGGAGTTTATTTCTTTACTTTGTAAAACTTGTCCCTTTTCTCTTGCTTCTTTTTTCCGCTTTGGTGTAGCTTTTTCAGTTTTTTCTCCCGTGAAGAGCTGTAGATTTATCTCAAAAAGATACATTTTATCATCCTTTTACTATTGCATGGAGTAACTGCCATAAATGTTCAAACATTGTATCAAAAATATACTCAAAAAATCCAATATAAAGAGGAAAAACTATAAATAGAACCATCATTCCTAATAGAATCTTAATCGGCATACCTACGACAAAAACGTTCATTTGAGGCATTGTTCTGGCTAGTATTCCAAGCAAAACATTTGTCAAAAATATGGCCACAATAATGGGTGCGGAAAATTTAAAGGCAATAACAAATATTGAAATAAATATAGATATCAGTTTCTCAATCATAAGTCCATTAATCGTGAGTCCGCCAATGGGTATGATATCAAAACTTTGTTTTAGAACTTGTATCAGCTTATGGTGACCATTAACGGATAAAAAAACAAGGATCGCCATGACAAATATGAGATTTGCACTAAGGGCAATTTCTTCATTCTCATCCATGGGATTTAACACACTAGCAATTGAAAACCCTATTTCCATATCAATCAAATGTCCTGCAATATAAACAATGCTAAAAAAAAGATAGCAGATAAATCCAATCATTATGCCTAAGGCCAGCTCCTTAGTCCCTAATAGCATAAGCTGAAAAAAATTCTCTAGCTGCAGATTTGTTGGTACTGCAAGAATAGGTAACAAAATAAATGCAAGAATTAAAGAAAATCCAAGTTTCACATATGCAGGTATATTATTCTGATTAAATATTGGTGCAGTCATAAGCATGCCAACAATCCTTGCAAAAATCAAAAGCAATATACCCATTTGATCCAACAACAATTCAATAATTTCCAAATGATCTCATCCTATCTACTGTATAAACTTATTCAAGTTTAAAAAGAGCTCCTGGGTATAGTCTACCGCTGTGGCCAATAGCCAAGGTCCAAATACGATAAATGCCAACAGTACAGCCAGAATTTTAGGTACAAAGGCTAGGGTAGCCTCTTGTATTTGCGTAGTTGCTTGGAAGATACTTACAGCCAAGCCTACTACAAGTCCGAGTAATAGCATGGGAGCTGATAGAATAATAACATGAAACATTGCCTGTTGAAATAATTCAATAATTACACCTTCACTCATTCTCTATACACTCCTATTTAAATCCCATAATAAGAGACTTAATAATCAGGTTCCAACCGTCTACCATAATAAATAATAATATTTTAAAGGGTAACGAAATCATTACAGGCGGCAGCATCATCATTCCCATAGACATTAATGTACTCGCCACAACCATATCTATGACAATAAAGGGAATAAACAAAACAAACCCAATTTGGAAACCAGTTTTCAATTCACTGATAATAAACGCAGGAATCAAGGCCTTTGTAGGTACATCTTCAACCTTATTAGGCTTTTCACTTCCTGAAATATTAATGAATAATGCCAAGTCCTTTTCTCTTGTCTGTTTGAACATAAACTCACGTATAGGCTCCATGGCCTCATTTAAGGCTTCTTCTTGTGATATTTCCTCAGCCAGATATGGTTGAATCGCATTATTATTAATTTCAGCCCCTATAGGTGCCATAATAAAGAAAGTGAGAAATAGTGCCAAACCAATAAGCACCTGATTTGGCGGGGTAGTTTGAGTTGATATTGCTTTTCTTACAAAGGATAATACGATTATGATCCGCGTAAAACAGGTCATCATCATAAGGATAGATGGTGCCAAAGCTAAGACAGTAAGCATAAAAAGTATTTCTATACTATTGGCTACTTCCCTGGGAGAATTCGCTTCATCTAAGCTCAATCCAATTTTGGGTATTGGTAAACCCTGATCTGCAGAAACACTTAAAAAGGAAAAGACAAAAACGAATACTATCAACATAATAATTGTAGGTATTTTTTTATATTTGTTAAATTTCATCATTTTCATCCTTATCTCTATGCTTGTTGAGTTCTTCACTTCGATTCTTTACCCTGTTCAATGTATTCATCAAATCCTTCTTACTATAAGTGAAATCAGATGAATTCATTTCTTCAAATTGATTATACGGGTCATTCATATCATTTTTACCTTTTCTCATAAACTTTTCTAAATAGGTATCAAATACCTTACTTGATACGCCAGTTGCCATCTCATTCTGAAAAACCTGTACCTGTTGTTTCCCTAGCTTATCAATCAATTGAAATGTATGCTTGCCTACGGCTATAAGATAAAAACAATCACCTACACTGACTATATATAATGCTTTGTCCATGCCCAAATTCATTCTTTCAATAATTTTTAAATTTCTATTGCCAACCATTACAGCACCTTTCTTCGCAATGTATCTCGAAGTTAAGTATGCTGCTGCTACGATAAGCATAAACATGATTATCAGTGAGAATAGTTGTCCAATCATCCGTAAGGTACTAGGTTCTTTGGCTTCAACCATGGCATACACTGGAAATTGTAGTATATGAAACATATTGAATATGTCTCCTTTCTAATTAACCAAGAACCTTTCTAACTGCTTCAATCACACGATCAGCCTGGAAAGGTTTCACGATAAAGTCCCTAGCACCAGCTTGAATCGCTTCGATAACCATTGCTTGCTGTCCCATTGCTGAGCACATAATTACTTTCGCATTACTATCAATTTTTTTTATTTCCTTAACAGCTTGTATCCCATCAACCTCAGGCATAGTAATATCCATGATCACAAGATTCGGTTGCAATTCTTTATATTTTTCTATGGCTTTTGCGCCATTCTCAGCTTCTCCTACAACCTGTAACCCATTTTTCGTTAGAACATCCTTAATCATCATTCTCATAAATGCAGCATCATCAACTATTAAAATTCCTTTTGACATTTGTGTTCCTCCTTGTTATTTTAACTTGTTCAATTTTTTGTCGTAATTTAAAATATCCGTTACCCTTATACCATAGTTCTCATCGATGACAACAACTTCACCCTTTGCAATGTGCTGTCCATTTACTAAAATGTCTAAAGGTTCGCCTACCAGGCGGTCCAACTCAATAACTGATCCAGGTGTTAATTCTAAGATTTCACTAATTCTTCTCGATGTTCGTCCTAACTCAACAGTAATTTCCAGTGGCACATCTCGAAGCAAAGCAATATGCTCCCTGTCACTCCTAGTTCGTGGTTCATCAAAGGACTGGAACTGTATGGGCTGCACATTAACAGGTGCTTGTCGATTTGTCATAGGTGTTGAGATCGGTGCTGTGTCATACTCCTCTGTATAGTACGATTGACTATTTTGAGGCTCATATTCGACTTGCTCAGTATGATATTCTGGTTGCTTTACAGTCTTGATTGGCGATGCTTGAACAGGATTCATATTTTTGTTTTCAACAACCGCTTCATCATTTCCTTGGAAAAGATTGTTCACCAAAGTTTTGGCGAAATCGATAGGAATAATCTGCATAATCTCACTATCTATAAGACTTCCAATCACCATCCGAAATGCAATTTTAACAATTTTATCCTCAGGCTGAAATAAATCAAAACTCAGAGGGTTATTTGAAAAGTTTACTGCAAAGGCCTTTGGCGGCGATATATCAATCTTTTTGTGGAACATTTCTGCTAAAGAGGTAGATGCTGAACCAATCATTTGATTCATCGCTTCACTGATGGCGCTGAGATGCAGTTCTGTTAACTCACCTGTAAAGTTTGTTCCATCCCCGCCCATCATAAGATCTGTAATAATTTTTACATCATCTTCTTTTAGTACAAGTAAATTCGTGCCTTCTAATCCTTCACGATATTTTACCTCCACAACGACAAAAGGAATCGGATAATTTTCTCTAAGCTCATTCACAGTTAGTATAGATACTTTCGGAGTGGTAATAGTAACTTTTTGTCCCAACAAGGTAAATAAGGTTGTTGCTGAAGTCCCCATGCTTATATTACCAATTTCTCCGAGGGCATCCTTTTCATTCTCATCTAAAGTTTCTTCTGTTGTATTGCTGGTATTTGATGTGCCTTTTAACAAAGCATCTATTTCTTCTTGAGAAAGCATATCACCCATATTAGATTTCCTCCTTTCCAACGACACTTACAATTTGTACAGCTAATTTTTTCTTTTTAGTTCCTGGTTTTCCTCTATACTTTAATTCGTTACCAACATAAATTTTCATATCCTCATCAATCGTTGTATCTAGCTGGACTACATCGCCAACCTGTAGATCTAGGAATTCATTTACAGTAATATTGGTCTTACCGATCACAGCTCTCACAGGAATACTTGCTTTATTGATACGATTTTCTATCATTTTCTGATCATCTGGAGTAGATTCTTTTGTTGTGCTATTAAACCAATATTTTGTACTCAATTGGGATAATATAGGCTCAATCACTAGATGTGGAATACAAATATTGAGCATCCCTTCAACTTCTCCTATTTTAATATTCAATGTAATAAGTGCAATGGTTTCATTAGGAGAAATTAATTGTGCAAACTGTGAATTGGTCTCTACTTTTTCAAGTCTTGGCTCTAAGTCCAAGACATTCTCCCACGGTTCATTTAGTAACCGAATCATTTGCTTTAATACTGATTTTAACAGTGTAATTTCTATTTCTGTGAAATTTCTATTTTCATCCATTGGCTTACCGCTGCCACCTAATATACGGTCTATGAGGGTAAACGCAATATCTGGTGTAATATCGAATATGATTTGTCCAGATAATGGCGAAAAATCAACGATTCCTAAAACTGCAGGATTTGAAATAGAATTACTAAACTCATGATAAGTTAGCTGCTCTACTGTAAAAACATCAATATTCACTAAGCATCTTAGATATCCTGACAAGTAGGTATTTAACAATCGAGAAAAATTCTCGTGAATAACTTGAAGCGTACGTAATTGATCCTTAGCAAATTTATCAGGTCGTCTAAAATCATACTTTTTAATTTTCTTTTCTTTTGTATCCTCTTGAATCTCCTGTACATCTACCTCACCTGTACTCAGCGCCTGAAGCAGAGCATCTATCTCACTTTGTGACAATACATCGGACAATTACGTCACCTCCTTTATTGGACGATAAACTCAACAAAGTAAACATTTGTAATCTTGTCAGAGTCTACAACCTGCTTAATCGCTTCCAAAACTTCAGTCCTTAATGCTTGTTGCCCTTTCTCGCCAGCTAAGCTGCTTTCATCTTTACTTCTAAGTACTTCCATGATGTTATTTGTGATCTTTGATTTATTGGTCTCCAGCTTTTCCTGGATCTTCTCATCAATCATTTCAATCACGATGTTGGTTTTTAAAATTTTCCTGCTGTCTTTTACATTAGAGTAGAGTTCCCCTATAGGAAAGCTAAAGGTTTTTACTTCCTTTACCGTTTTTTCAGGTGCTTTGTAAACTGCAAAGTAAAAGACCCCGCCGAAAACAATTGCTGTTACCAAAAAACCTACAATACTGAATATCATTACTTTTTTTACAGTCATATTGCCACGCCCCTTTTGAAATCCTAATAATATGGTTCTGATTTAACAAACTCTGACCGAAGAATCACAATGTCTACCCTACGATTCTTTCCTTTATTTCCTTCTGAATCATTGGGTGCAATGGGATGATATTGACTATATCCAGATGCCGATAACCGGTCTGGTTGTAAACCAGCTTGTTCAATTAGAAATCTTACAACGTTGGATGCCCTAGCCACTGATAATTCCCAGTTGGTAGGATATTTTCGTATGTTGATGATCGGGTCAGAATCAGTATGACCTTCTATCCGTATATATTTGTCTATAAACTCCTCTTGCTTCAGAAGATCTGCCAAGAATACCAAGGTTTCATTGGCATTCCCTTTCAAATCAGCCTTTCCTGAATCAAACAATACATTATCCTTAAACCTTAAGAGCAGTCCTCTGTGTTCTAAGTCTACAAGAATCTCATTTTGAAAACCATTTTGTTCTAGGTAGTTTTCAATCATTTCTTGTAACTTTTTAAAATCCTCCAATTCTTCTAATTCCTTGGTTGTTTGTTCCTCATTTAAAGCCTCGTTTACGTAAAATGTTTCTTGTATGGTTTTTCCACCTTTCAATGCACCAAGAGAACCTTGAACCGATTGCATGATCGCTTGAAATTTCTGAGCGTCGATTGTGGAAAACGAAAACAAAAGAACGAAAAAGCAAAGTAATAAGGTAACTAAGTCACCATATGTAGTCATCCATTCTGGAGCACCACTCTTGGATTCTTCCTGACCTCTTTTTTTACCCATTACGCCTCAGCACCTTCCCCTTTGCCATTTTGAAGGCTTTTTCTAGTCGTTGGTGGTAGGAACGCTTTTAGCTTTTCTTCAATAATCCTTGGATTTTCTCCAGCTTGTATGGATAAAAGTCCTTCAACCATGATTTCTTTGATCAATATTTCCTCACCACTTCGAACCTTTAATTTTGCAGCTATGGGAATAAAGATTAGGTTGGCCAATACTGATCCATAAAAAGTTGTAATCAAAGCGACTGCCATACTTGGTCCAATCGTTGTTGGATCGTCTAGTTTTTGAAGCATCTGTACCAGTCCTATGAGGGTACCTATCATACCAAAGGCAGGTGCGAGGCTTCCCATCATTTCAAACAGCCCTCTACCTGATCCATGTCTCGTTTCAAGGAAAGCAAGCTCTGTCTCGAGGATATTTCTAACCAATTCTGGATCAGTTCCATCCACAATCAGCATTACACCCTTTTGAAGGAAATCGTCATCTAAGTTTTCAGATGCCTCTTCCAATGCCAATAACCCTTCTCGTCTTGCTGTATTGGCCAAGTCAATGATTTTGCTTATCGTTTCTCCAGGCTCTAGTTCCTTTGAAGAAAATGCTTTCTTTAGTACAGGTATAGCTTGCTTCATCTTGTTTAATGGAAAGGCTACCAATGTGCCTGCCATGGTTCCTCCAAGAACAATAACCACAGAGGGTGTATCCCAGAAGGAGGAAATAGACCCACCAAGCATGATCCCCCATATCATAAAACCAAACCCTAGTAATATTCCAATTAAAGTTGCTAAATCCAATAGCTACACCTCATTTCCCGAAATGCATTTCATGATTGTTTCTTTTGTGAAAATTTTTTGTTTGTATTGTATGGTTCGTTGCACAATTACCTCAACAGCTTCCTTCACAACTACTTTTTTCCCTGTTGTCAGGGTGATTACTGTGTCGGGTGTTGCCTCTATAAACTCAATGAGTTCACTATTGATGATATAACTATCTCCGCTTAATCTCGTTACCTTGATCATCTTATCATCCTTTTTAAAAGGGAATTATAATCCCAAAATTGGGATTATAATTCCAATTTTATAGATTATCTTTTCAGATTCACCAGTTCCTCTAACATTTGGTCAGTCGTCGTGATGACTCTTGAATTGGCTTGGAACCCTCTTTGGGTAGTAATCATTGTGGTAAACTCTTTAGATAAGTCCACATTAGACATTTCCAAAGCACCAGGATTCAAGGTTGCAAAACCACTTTCGCCAGGTTGTCCAATCATAGGCGTACCTGAGTTTGCCGTATTCACAAACATATTGGCTTGTGTTTTTAACAAACCAGCTGGATTCTTAAAGTTTGCCAACGCAATTCTACCTAATGGTGATTTTAAGCCATTACTAAAGATACCTTCAATAGTACCATCTGGACCGATACTGAACCCATCCAATGTCCCCTGCTTGTATCCGTCAGAAGTAGTTGAAACCTTTGAGTCATTAGCAAAAGATGTTAATTTATCATAGCTTATATTAAACGATAAAGGGCCAGCTCCATTTGTCATGGTATCAGCAATAGTAATATTCAGTTTAGCAGTTGTAGTAGATTTACCATCTACAAAGTCAACTTCAAAAGGCTCAGTATCAGAATCTACCTCAGTTCCACCATTTGTTGCATGATACATCTTACCATCGTTAGCCATATAGAATGTTTCTACTTGAAATTTATTGTCAGCAATCTTTACAAAACATTGCTTAATCTTATGCACACCACCAAGTGCGTCATAAACCTCGAATGTGTTTTCTCTTGCTACTGTGTCTGCATAAGCTGGGTTCAACTCGAATTTATCTCCTACAGCTAGATAAACTGAATCTGCGCCACCTACAACACCATGACCGCTTGTATCTGGAAATAATTTAGTTTCACTATTAAGTATCCCTTCAAAATCCACTTTAGCAGTTGATTGTGCTGGTACACTTGCTGCTCTATTAATGACTAGTCCCTCTAAGTTACTTTTAAAAATTGGATTCTCTCCATATGTGCTTTCATCTACTCTGTATCCTAATACCCTATATCCTTCAGCAGTATTCAAGTTTCCTGCTGCATCTACATAGAAGTTTCCAGCCCTCGTATAGCTTCTATTTAGAAAGTTAGGATCATTAGAAACCATGAAGAACCCATCTCCATTGATCATTACGTCCGTTGGAACATCTGTTCTTTCTACAGATCCTCTTGTGTGAATGGTATCAATAGAAGCGACGCTGATTCCCAGTCCGATTTGGTGTGGGTTCGTACCACCCCTGCCGCCTTGGGCAGCAGAGGCACCTTTGATTGTTTGGCTGAATACTTCTTGGAAAGTAACTCGGCCTGCTTTATAGCCTACAGTATTTACATTTGCGATATTGTTACCGATTACATCCATTTTCGCCTGATGGGAGCTTAACCCCGATACGGCTGAAAACATTGATCTCATCATTTGTACATGACCTCCTTCAATTTGGTGCGGCTGATTTCCTCTGTCATTCAGAAATCATCTTAGCTTCCTGCATAAGGTCCAGCTATACGATCACAGCACCATCGATATTTGTAAATGCATTTTCCTTTAATTGTTCATCCAGCGCAGCTGTAATAATGGTTTTATTGGTGACACTGGCTACAAAAGCCTTATTATCCATTAGAATGAGTGTTTCTTTGATTCCCTTTTGACTTGCTTTTCTCAATCCATTATTGATCCTATTAATTTCTTGATGATCCAGATGTATATTTCTGGCTTCTAGACGCTGCAGCGCATGCTTAGAAAACTTTACATCCTGATTGTTTATAATGGTATCAAGGACTTGGGCAAAAGGTTTTTTTTCAATGATTTCACTTGTAGATGGTTTTACACTGCTTATGCCTGGATTAATGGGTCTTGTATTATGGATCCACACTTTGTTCATTCCCACGCCTCCTTATCACGTTATGTACTATTCTACTTTTAAACCGTATTCCTTGATAGCCTTGCTTAGATTGACCAATTCTTTTATGATTTGCTGATTGCTTTCTAGAAGCTTATCGTTTGAGTCTTTCATCTGCGTTACCACTACTGTAGCAACATCTTCCATTAGCTCTTTTGTTTCTCCCATGGTCTTGTTCATGTTTTGTATTTGCTCTAAAGTTGTAAATTGTGCCATCTGAGCAATAAATTCCTTATCTTCCACAGGATTTAACGGATCCTGATGCTTTAGCTGGGTTACCAATAACTTCAAGAAAGCATCCTTATCAAGGGCAGAGTTTTCAGTTTTTGTATTCGGTGTTGTATTGTACTGATTGTCTCCAATTTTGTAGATTAATTCATTTGACATACCATTCACCTCCTAAGCAAAGAAATCTAATTTTGATGAATTTAGGGATTTGGGTGCCATTTGGGTAATTTCCTCAACTGCATTTCCATAACTGCTATCATTGTAAGAGTTGCTTCCCTTATTCATTTTTCGTTTAAAAGTCATAAAGTTTTTTTGATTTTGAAAGTTTGAGTCACTTCCTACAAAAACATTTAATTCTTGAATAGCTAAACCTTTTTCTTGGAGCGCATCTTTGAGAATATTGAAGTTTGATTCCAATACCTCCTTCACCATTTGGCTCTCAGCAACAAAGTTCGCAACAACGATGCCTCTTTCGATGGATACCTTCATGGTCAACTTTCCAAGGTGTTCAGGTTTTAATTGTAATGACATCTCTGAACCATCTTCTCCAACATGGACCATAACTTTATTCGCCACTTGATCGATGATATTGTTTAGCTTTACAGTTTGTGTTACAGTTGTCTCTGACTTTACTTGTTCCACAATGTTTACTTGGTCAAATTTAGCAAATTGTGTTTCAACTTGCTGCTGTGAATTTGTGCCGTCTACATTTGATTTCAAACCTGAAAAAAGGCCGTCTTGTTTTTCTGAACCTTGCTCTGAATTTTCGTTACTGTTTTCCTCAGTTTCATCATTCTTGATGCTACTACCGCTAAGTGATTCTGTTAAGTCAACAGTCTGTTCCTTTAATTGATTAAGACCCTTTCCTCGGTCTGCTTCGTCACCTAGCTTCATATGATTTATAAGGCCATTTTGGTCTCCTTCTGTTGAGGTTTCCGTAACACTTTTAAGGTTCTCCAGTTGTTTGCCAACGACATCTTGTAGTTTAGTCAGCATTGCATCAAGTTCAGCTGTTTTTATATTGTCTTGGTTAGAATGGTTCATATCCTCTAAAGCACCAATAGCATCTAGCATCATTCCCTGTAAGCTTTTTAAATCTAATCCTTCGATCTCTTTGCCCATACTATTGGATAAACCAAATTGCTCAACTTGAGCCAACAATTCATTGAGTTGAATCTTTAAGTCATCCAGCATACCCTGGAAATCTTCAATATTAAACTCTCCAGGATTCGAATTGGCAGTATGAATCAGCTGCATTATTTCTTCCATTGACTGCATCATTAACGAAATCTCAGCTTCAAAATTTTGATCTTTTCCGTTTAAATCTTTTTTCGTTTTTATATCTTCCTCAGCATCAATCGTATCCTGATTTGTTCTATTTGTATTGCCGGAGGAGTTTTGTATTGATTTATTCGTCACTGAATTATTTTTGCTGGCTCGTTGAGTTGTACTTTCATTAAACTTATCCGCCAAAATTCTATCAAAGCTATTGCTTCCATCCTTAGATGCATTATAGGGTTTTCTGTTTGTTTGACTATTCTGCATGAGCGCTGCATGTACATTTAAAGCTACTTGTCCCATCTCTCTCACCTCCTTTCAAGTTGTAATGATTTAAAGATTTTCTTTGGGCAGTGCCAATGATTTTGAAATCTCGGATGCCAAGTCCGCATCTAAACTTGCAAGTACATCAGCCGTTACCTTAACAGATAATTTTTTCAATACTTCTATCGCCATATCTTTATCTGTAATCGTAAAGCTTTCCCCGTTTTCAAAAGAATACTTTGCAATTCCATTCTTGTTGTTGTAAAGTTTAGAAATCATATCCGCAATTTGTTGAGGTTCCATTTTTTTATAGACATTTACCAAGTCAAAAATTTTACGATTGTACTCTTCTAAAATCTTTGTTGCCTTTATCAGGTCTGAAGTTATAAAATCATTTCCTTCTCTTAAAACTTCATCTTCTTTGATTCTGTTTAATAGATTTAAGACAAATTCTTTGTCTTCTACTTGTGATAGTATTTTTGCGCCTTGCAATATGCTCATATTTCTGTAGATGACAGAAAGCTCTTCCAGTTTGTACTTTTTTATCTGCCCCAAGTCTACGTTTAACTTATCTGGCAACTCTGTATCATAGATCTGAGCAGTACTTATTAGGCTTCTTTCTTTGTCCTTCATCTGGGCCACTATTTCTTGCAGTTTCTTCCCTTTTTCTATGGAATCAAAATTTGACAGGATTTTAAGGGTCATTTCTCCATCCAGATTATTTAATACACTGACTGCAACCTTTTCATTCATCTGTTCAATCATCAATCCCATATCACGAAAAGAGACCGTTCCATTCATGAGGGCCTTATTGATTTCTTGTACCAAGCTAGCCACTGAAAGTGATTCATAATATTTTGCTTGCTCTGATAAACTTAACTTTTTTTCATTGTCAATCTGCTCAATGGTCGAAACGAGAATATCTTTTTTGATTGAATTATCCCGTATTAATTCTAAGATCGCTTCTGTTTTCTTTACATTCTTTTCAGTCATGATTTTACTCAGATCGGAAAACAGTACTTCATCCTCTTTTTTGATCAGCACCAATTTATCAGCAGCCCTAGCTACATCCATATCTAGTAAATAATTGGCTACATTTTTCTTTTGAGTCTCCCTTTCATCTCTTGTGGGGAAGCTCTGAAAGTACTTTCCTAATGATCCTGGTGCACCACTTAAATGTCCATTCGCTATATATTTAAAGTTCTCATTTGTAAAATATAGGATGCCTAAAACACTTATGGGAACAAATGTGAAAACAAGGATGACAATGACGATAATTTTTCCAATACTAAGTCCTTGGCTCTCATTCTCGAGCGGTTTTGATTTTGCCATTTTTTCCCCCTAAATACTTTTAAAATTCTTAAATGTAACCAATTGATCAACGAATTTTTCTTCTTCTTTTTTTGCAATATAAGTAAAATCGTCAAAATCAATCTCTTTTAACTTTTCAAAGGTTTTTCGTTCTTGAGATGCCTTTACCAAGTTCTTTCTTATTTCATCTACATCCCGGTTACATCGCTCAATGATCTGTAATTGATAAGTGATTTTTTTCTCTAGACTCCTAATATAAACATCCCATATTCGAATTACTGATAAATCAGTTCCTTCTTGCATTTTAGCGTGAATCATGCTCATGTAGGACTCTTTTGACTTTTCATAAGTGCATAACTTTTGCTTTTCATCATCTAATTTTTTTTGAGCTGAAGTTAGCTTGCCTTGAATGCGTTCTTCGATTTTTTCTTTTACACCTAGAAGATTTTGATATTTGAAATTGAATTTACTCATCGTCTACACCCCTAAACCATTAGCTCCGTTAGCATTTGCAGAGCATCATTATAGTCAAACTTATCATGGGTATTTTGTTTTAAATAATCATTTAATCTGTCAATCATCGCGATAGCATAATCAATTTCCTTGTTGCTGCCCTTTACATATGCACCAATATTGATTAAATCTTCAGCATCTTTATAAACAGCCAGGAGATTCTTAAATCGATTTGCCAAGGTTTTATGTTCGTCTCCAACGATATTAGGCATAACCCGGCTTACGCTTGCTAAAATATCGATTGCTGGATAATGATTTTTATTTGCCATTTTTCTAGACAACACGATATGACCATCCAAAATCCCTCTTACGGCATCAGTAATTGGTTCATTTAAATCATCACCATCTACAAGGACCGTATAAAGTCCGGTTATTGAGCCTTTATCTGAATTACCAGATCGCTCAAGTAATTTAGGAAGGGCGGCAAATACCGATGGTGTATATCCTCGGGTAACCGGGGGTTCACCTACAGCTAATCCTACTTCCCGTTGCGCCATTGAGAATCTGGTGAGTGAATCCATAAGAAGCATTACATTTTTTCCTTTATCACGAAAGTACTCGGCGATAGCTGTTGCCAATAATGCGCCTTTCATCCTTACTAGAGCAGGTTGGTCTGATGTAGCAACAACAAGAACAGATCGACGAAGTCCTTCTTCTTGAAGGTCATTTTCAATAAACTCACGGACTTCCCTGCCTCGTTCACCAATTAAAGCAATGACGTTCACATCTGCCATGGTGTTTCTAGCAATCATTCCAAGCAACGTACTTTTCCCCACGCCGCTTCCAGCAAAAATCCCTATTCTTTGCCCTATTCCACAAGTTAACAACCCATCAATCGACTTTACACCTAAAGATAAAACATCATTAATCTTTTTACGCTTTAATGGATCAGGCGGTTGGTTGTTAATGGGATATTTTCTGTTTAAGAGGATATTGTTTTTTCCATCAATGGGATTTCCTAACCCATCTAATACCCTTCCTAGAAGCTCATCCCCTACATTTACGTATAAGGCATCACCAGTAGCTACGACTCTGCTTCCAGGTCCAATTCCATCCATCTCACCTAAGGGCATTAGTAACACTTTGCTGTCTTTAAAGCCTACAACTTCAGCTTTAATAGGCAGATTGCCTTTTAATGGATAGATAAAACATAATTCTCCTAGTTTCACCGCGGGCCCATTAGATTCTATCGTTAATCCAATTACTTGGGATACTCTACCAATATACTTTATAAGATTTGCGCCTTCGAATGCTGATTTATACTTGTTTAAATTTATCGTTTCCAAGCTATCACTCACTTTCAAGCAGTTCTAGAAAAATTTCCTTAACATGTTGCAGCTGAGTCTCTATGCTTGAATCCACGCTTCCCGAAATCGTATCAATCACACAGCTTCCTTTTTTCAGCGAAGCATCCTGCCTAATTTCTAGATCACTAATATTTTCGGCGAGACAAAGGATCTTATCTTTAGATGATATAGTAAAACCATAATCTTCAGGGCTCACTCGAATAATCAGATGATCTGTATACGTGCATTTATCCAATCCAAGCTTCACTAGCCCTATAATAATATCTTCACAATCATCTATTTTCGTATTTAGAATACTTTCAACGATCTGAATAATTAAGGCATTTACATCCTTTTCAACTTCCTTGGTTAGAGATATCTTTTTTGAGTGAACATATTCCTTAATCTGTAACGCCTCTTCGATAAGGGTATTGGCAGAGAGCTTCCCCTCTGTAAATCCAAGTTCTTTGCCTTCTCTATAACCTTCATTTTTTGCATTTTCTAGTACTTCGGTTGCTTTATTATGTGCTAGTTGAATAATATCTTCAGCTTGTTTTTGAGCCTCTACTAATTTGAGTTGAATTTGCAACTCTGCTTCTTTTAATTTTTCTTCATACAATGCATCCAAATCAATTGTTTCATGTCCTTCTGATTCCTCTATTAGTTGTATATCAGTAGGTTGAATTACCTTATTAGCATGAATCTCTTTTATTTCTCCCATGTTCACGTAGGATGATTTGAAAATCCTAGACAATTATTTCATCTCCTCCACCGCGTGAAATGATAATTTCACCTGCTTCTTCTAATTTACGTATAATATTAACAATTTTCTGTTGAGCTTCTTCTACATCGCGTAGGCGCACTGGACCCATAAAGTCCATGTCCTCTTTGATCATCTCTGCCATTCGCTTAGACATATTACTGAATATAAGCTCTTTTACTTCTTCAGTAGCACCCTTCAAAGCAACTGCCAATTCGTTATTCTCAACTTCACGGATAAATCTCTGAATAGAAGTATTATCAAGGTTAACAATGTCTTCAAATACAAACATACGCTTCTTAATTTCTTCTGCTAATTCAACATCTTGAATTTCAAGGGTTTCCATAATAAATTTCTCAGTACCTCTATCAACGGCATTTAAAATATCTACAATGGATTGAATCCCACCGGCTGTAGTATAATCTTGAGTCACCATGGCAGATAGCTTTCTCTCCAATACTGATTCAATCTCTTTGATGATTTCTGGAGAAGTTCGATCCATGGTTGCTATTCTCTGCGCGACTTCAGCTTGCTTTGCTTGAGGAAGGGCCGATAAAATCTGCCCTGCCTGAAGTGGATTCAAATATGCTAAAATTAGAGATATCGTTTGAGCATGCTCGTTCTGAATAAAGTTTAGCAACTGTCCCGCATCAGCCTTTCTGACAAAGTCAAATGGTCTTACCTGCAAGGATGCTGTAAGTTTATTGACAATGTCAAAAGCTTTTTGGGACCCCAATGCCTTTTCTAGAATTTCCTTAGCGTAATTAATTCCACCCTCTGAAATATAGTCTTGGGCTAAGCATATCTGATAAAACTCCTCTAGGACTTTTTCTTTTTCTTCTGGAGAAATCTTCCTCATATTGGCTATCTCTAGCGTCAGTTCTTCAATTTCTTCCTCTTGAAGATGTTTAAATATTTTTGCTGATTTATCAGGTCCTAAAGCAATTAACAATATTGCTGCTTTTTCTTTTCCACTGATTCCTGCTTTACGAGCCATAAATTACACTCCTACTCTTCATTTAGCCATGTTTTTAACAGCTGCGCCACTGCTTCCGGCTTCTTGTCCACAAATTTATCAATTTCTTTCTTATATCCTGACTTTTCACTGCCTTCTAGATCAATTTCATCTATAACGTCTTCTACAGTCATCGGTTGATTCTGCAATACATCATTAACAATGTTCTTTCTTTGCCTTACCCTGTACACGGCATATCCAGCGCCACCTAAGAATAGTGCCAGCAATATACCTATAGACCATAAGGGAATGTTACCGAATAACCCTGTGTTTCCATTCTCTGCATTCGCATCAGCAAACTGTTGGCTAAGTGTATTGTCAAAATCCCTGGCCATTACCTGAACTACCTTTGTATCTAAACCTGCTGAAGCTGAAACTAAATTGATAATCTCTTGCTTATCCTCATCTGTAAGTTCTTGGTTCACCAAGGCTTTTTGATTTACTAAAACAGCCACCGTAATATCTTTTATTTGCCCTTGGGCTTTAACAATCTTTTTATTTAATTCATTGATCTCATAATTAATCGTCTTATTCGCTTTATCGTATTTAGAAGCTTCATTGCTCCCTTCAACGTATTGAGTGATGTCTTCCGAATTTGAATCTGTACCTGGTGCACCACCTGCTTGTCCATTAATAACCTGTTCATTTAATTCACTCATGCTGCGGATGATTCCGTTGGTTTCGCCTTCAATTGGCGGTGCGAATTCTTGGATTTCAGTTACTTCGCTATCGAAGTCCAATTTCACATTCACCATAGCAGCCACGTTTCCAATCCCATATACTGTTGACAAAAATTCTTCGATACTCTCTTTTAGGTCATTTTGTACTTGTTGCTGTAAACCCATCTGTGTTGTAGCGTCAAAATTCTCATTGTTTTTTTTGTTTAACAATCTGCCTTGGTTGTCCACCACTGAGATATTCTCAGGCTCTAATCCTTTCACAGCGTTAGAAACCAGCATTACTACGCCATCGATCTGCTCTTTTGTAAGTTCTTTACCTTTATCCAAATTCACGAATACAGAAGCTTTCGATCGCTGAGGATCGATGAGAAACGCATTATCATCAGCAACACTAAGATTTACAATAGCATTTTTAACACCATCAATTTCCTCAATTGTTTTGGCTAATGAATTCTGCTGAGCTATGATAAAACGTTTTGTACGTTCGTCATTTGTCATCGTTAAACTGCTCGTATTCATCATATCTTCATAAGAGAAGCCTTCTTTTGGAAAACCTTCAATCGCTAGATTCATTTTTGCTTTATCATAGTATTCCTTTGGAACCATAAGGGTTGTTTTGCCCTCTTCACTACCTTCAATATTCTTCCAAGGTATTTTCAATTCGTCTAGCTTTTCTGTCATCTCTCCAGCATCTGCTGTAGTAAGATTGTTATACAAAGGTGTGTATTCAGGCCTTGAAGTAAAAAATACCATTAGTGCAATTGCAGTAACAACAAGTAACCCACTGACACCGATTTTAATTTTTTGGGAAGTATTCAAGGATTGGTAGAATTCATTAAGCTGCTGCTTCATTTGCTGTATTGTGTCCCCCATTAAGCCACCTCATTTCATAATCATACAAATTCTATTAGATCGGAAGCCTCATAATTTCTTTATAAGCCTCCATAATTTTATTCTTAACTTCCATAGTGAACTGTAGGGCGATTTCAGCCTTTTGTGCAGCAATCATCACTTCGTGAATATTTTCCGTCTCCCCAATTGCTAACATCTCATCTGCTTGTTGGGATTGGAGCTCCAGCTCATTTACCTTCCCGATTGCATCTTTCAAGTAACCGCCAAAGTCAATCTGGGGCTTATTCTCTTTTATTTGAAGATCATTACTGCCTAAACCAACTACATTATTAATTCTCATTTAGAATCCTCCTTGACTTTAACGGCCAATTTCTAATGCTTTCATCGCCATACTCTTTGCTGAATTAATACAAGTAACATTTGCCTCATAGGCTCTAGTCGATGAAATCATATTGATCATCTCAGCTACGATATCTACATTAGGCATTTGTACATATCCATCTTTATCCGCATCTGGGTGTCCAGGATCATACACTTTCTTAAATGGTGATTTATCTTCTTTTACAGCAGTAACTTCAACGCCGCTGCCACCGACAATGCCACTTTTTGCTGCATCTAAGTGTTGTTGAAAGGATAGATTCGTTGATGATTCTTTAAAGATAGGCACTTGTCTTCTATATGGGGTACCACTGCTGGTTCGGGTGGTATTAGCATTGGCAATGTTTTTAGATATAATATCCATCCTCAATCTTTCTGCTGTAAGACCTGTAGCACTAACATCAATCGCTTTAAACATACTCATTACCTATTACCTCCCATCTCTTATGATACTCTTTAACTTACTTAACTTTCCTGAAACTCTCTGAGTCATCATGTTATACTGAATTGTGTTTTTTGCTAAGTTAGCCATCTCTACATCTATGTTTACGTTATTGCCATCCCGCCGATACTTACTGTTAAAATCTTTACTTATACTAGGTTCTATATGATCAATACCAACGTTTCCTATCGGCAAATGCTTTTCATGGGTCACTTTTCCTTCAATACCAATGTTTTGCATACTAGCTTTCAGTATGGATTCGAACGCAACGCTTTCACGCTTGTAACCGGGCGTGTTTACGTTCGAAATGTTGTTTGAGATTGTCTCATTTCTAAGCCATGATGCATTTAAAGATTTTTCAAGATATTTTATATTTCCAAAAGACTTATCTAACATCGATTAAAACGCCTCCTAAAGTAAAAACTATAATATACGAAAATTCGACATTATTTATGTACTAATATTCAACAAAATATTTCATTTTCCTTCTTTTTCCCACTATTATCATACAATAAATCTTACAAAAAAGATGCAATAATATGAGTTTTTTCGTCAAATAGTTCTTAAGACCTTGTAAGTTTACATAATTATTTTATATTATACTACACAAACCCCTAAAAAGATATCTTTGCAACAATCTTGGAAATAATTTAACATGATTGTAATCTTTATTTTTCAAACATCTCAACCCTATCTATTTTAGAGATCGAGACTACTATTTGGAATATATTTACTTTCGATATTTGCAAAAATAAAAAGCAGCCTGTTACTCTGGCTGCTTTTTATGATTAACGATAATCCTTATCTTTTCAGCTTTTTCAACTCATCCATTAATTTATCATTTAGAATCTTAATATGTGTCCCTTTCATGCCTAATGATCTAGATTCAATCACTCCAGCACTTTCAAACTTTCTCAAAGCATTTACAATAACAGATCTTGTAATTCCTACTCTATCAGCAATTTTACTTGCTACCAATAGACCTTCATTTCCTTCCAATTCATCAAATATATGTTCTACAGCTTCTAACTCAGAATAAGAGAGGGTTCCAATCGCCATCTGCACAACAGCTTTTCTTCTTGCGTCCTCTTCTATTTCCTCGCTCTTTGCACGAAGAATTTCCATCCCAACTACAGTAGCACTATATTCTGCCAGTATCAAATCTTCATCATTAAAACTCTTCTCATGTCTTGCCAGTATCACAGTCCCTAATCTTTGACCGCTCCCATTAACAGGTACAATGGTTACAAGCTTATTGTAACTCTCTACGTCATACTTAAAAATCTCTAATAGTTGATCACCAGTAATGTTATGTTTTGTTTCTAAGACTTTTAGCAGCTCTTCATTGTATTCATCAGGAAACTTGTCCTCTCCCGTTTCTGGATCTACAATGATTGGGCAATCCGAAGCATCAGCGAGGCTTACACCTAGCACTTTTCCTTTCTTGCTCGCCACATATACATTGGCGTCTAAAATCTCGCTCAATGTTTTGCACATCTGGGAAAATGATACTGGAGCATTCCCAGTTTGTTGTAGGATTTTATTCAGTCGTCTCGTTTTTTCTAATAATGTACTTGCCATTTTTATCCTCCTTCGCTTTATCCACTATACGATAAATCTATTCAAATTATAAATTGGGAGTCCGTCTCCCTAAACGCTTGCTCCAATTTGTTATCAAAACACTATTTTCAAAATAGATACCAATATTCCTCAACAGAGACTACCAAAAAAATATTTGATGATGAACGTAGAAAACGTCAAAGTTTTCTATTATATTCATATCTTTTTCAGTAGGCTGGTTTTTTATTCCTTCTGGCTTTTCGAATAGCATTCAAATCATATTAGAGCATTTTAAATCCAACTTATTTTTTAAAAGTTTCTCTCAAGAATTATTTATCTAATCTCTAGTTTGCAAGCTGTCATGAATTTTAAGCATTGTTTTAATGTGAAGGACACATTATGAGAAACTACAAGAATGTTAGCACATTTTGTCATAATTTGCAACACAAAAGTTAAAATTTTCATAATAGAATGACAAACACTAATCGTCTTCACCTTGCCGTTTATATTTACATTCTTTATTCGAGCATTGAATAATCGTTCCTTTTTTTGTTTTCTTTTCAACAAGAAGCGTTCCACAAGTTGGACAATTTTCATGAATTGGCTTACTCCATGTAACAAAATTGCATTTAGGAAAATTTATACACCCATAAAATAATCGACCTTTCTTCGACCTTCTTTCTACAATCTCCCCTTGGCATTGAGGACAAGGAACCCCAATTTTATGAACAAACGGCCTTGTATGTTCACATTCTGGATATCCCGAACAAGCAAGAAATTTTCCGAATTTTCCATACTTCACAACCATATGTTTTCCACAAACATCACAAACTTCGTCAGTCACTTCTTCAACGATTTCAATCTTTTCAATTTCTTCCTCTGCATGTTTTAGCACACGGCTAAAAGGCTTATAGAAATCATCAATGACTCTGATCCAATCTAGTTGGCCTGCTTCAACTTCATCGAGCTTTATTTCCAGATCAGCCGTGAAATGTTGATCAATAACATCGCTAAAGTATTCTTCAAGCAATTCTGTCACGATAAGGCCAAGTTCAGTAGGCCTTAATGCTTTGCTCTCCTTTTCAACATATCCACGACTAAGAATTGTTGTAATAATAGGGGCATAGGTACTAGGTCTACCAATTCCTTTCTCTTCCAGTTCTTTTACTAAAGTAGCTTCTGTAAATCGAGGTGGCGGCTGAGTAAAATGCTGCTTGGGTTCAATTCTATCTTGTAGTAGTTTATTATTTATTTCAACCTCGGGAATTTCCGTATCTGAAACAGTAGCATAGGTATATACACGCAAAAACCCCTCAAATACTAATTTGGAACCTGATGCCTTGAAAATATATCCATTGTTTGTAATATCAACTGAATATGTATCATAAAGGGCATTCTTCATTTGGCTCGCCACAAATCGTTCCCATATCAGCTTATAGAGCTTATACTGATCATTACTTAAAGATTCTCTAATATGATCTGGCGTTCTTTCGATATCCGTTGGTCTAATAGCTTCATGAGCATCCTGCGCTTCCTTCTTCGTCTTGTATTGCTTATCCACTTCAGGAAGATATTCTTCTGAGAAATTATTAATGATATATCTCCGTGCTTTTTCTTTTGCCTCATCGGATATTCTCGTAGAATCTGTTCTAATATAGGTAACTAATCCCACAGACCCTTCATCCTTAAGTTCGATCCCCTCATAAAGCTGCTGCGCTACAATCATTGTTTTCTTCGTGGTAAAACCCAGCCGATTTGCAGCTTCCTGCTGTAAACTGCTGGTAGTAAAGGGTGGATAAGGATTTCTTTTCTTTTCCCTTCGCTTAACATCGGAAACAACATATTCATTTTCGTTTATTCTGCCCAAAATTTTTTCTACTTCATCTTTTGAATGGACTTCCATTTTCTCTTGATCAGATCCATAAAATTTAGCCTCTATTACTTCTTTAGAACTTCTTTTTTGAAGAAATGCAGAAATACTCCAATATTCTTGAGGGATAAACTCATTTATTTCCTTTTCTCTATCACATATTAATTTGGTTGCAACAGATTGGACTCTTCCTGCACTTAGCCCCTTTCGCACTTTTCTCCACAGAAGAGGACTTATACTATAACCAACTAATCGATCTAGTACCCTTCTAGCCTGCTGTGCATCTACAAGACTCTTGTTTATTTTTCTAGGTTTTTTTACAGCGTTTTTAATCGCACTCTCTGTAATCTCATTGAACTCAATTCTACATTTTTCATTATCTTCAATAGATAAAATATGGGCCAAATGCCATGATATGGCCTCTCCTTCTCTATCGGGGTCTGTTGCAAGTAATATTTTTTTTGCTTTCTTCGCCTCTTTTTTTAATTCTTGTATAACAGGCCCTTTTCCTCTTATGGTAATATAATTAGGCTCATATTCATGTTCAACATCAATACCCATTTTACTTTTAGGAAGATCCCTAACATGTCCAACGGAGGCTGTTATTTTATAATTTTTTCCTAAGAATTTTCCTATTGTCTTTGCTTTCGCAGGCGACTCTACGATTACTAAAGATTTTGCCACTTTTTCACCTCCAAATAATAAAACAATAGCTATTATATCAGAAACCTATTGTTATTTCAAAACACTTCCGCCTCAATTATTTACTATCAATATTTTTCCCGGTAAAAGATCTACTAATCCTTTTAATTGCAAAATAGTAACAATACTGTTTATATTATCAATACTTTGCTTTGTTTTCAAGGATAAAATTTCCATGTGTATTGGCTGGTACTCTCTAATTATATTGTAAATCTCATTTTCACTAGCGCTTAGTTCTGTTACTTGCCTCTCTATTGTCTTTGATTCTCTGATTCCCAACTCTTCTATAATATCTTCTACACAGGTCACTATTTTAGCACCATCTTTGATTAGCTGATTTGTACCCATACTAAGTCCACTGTTGATATTGCCTGGAACAGCAAGTACCTCACGACCTTGTTCTAGGGCAAATTCAACAGTTATCAAAGACCCGCTTTTCGCATTTGCTTCAATGACGACAACACCTTTTGCCAACCCACTAATGATACGATTTCGAGGTGGGAAATGGTTGGGTGCAGGCGGAGTTCCAATAGCATATTCTGAGACTACAGCACCATTTTTTTCAATTTCCTTCATGAGTGAATAGTTTGATTTTGGATAACAAACATCCACACCAGAACCTAATACTGCGATTGTTCTTCCTCCACTATCTAATGCGCCTCTATGTGCTGCTGTATCGATGCCATAAGCCATACCACTGACAATAGTAATTCCTCTTTTAGCCAAATCTCCCGCCAATTTATAAGCTGCCCATTTTCCATAGGGTGTTGCCTTTCTTGCACCAACAATCGCTACGGCATTTTCATCCTTACTGCAGATGTTTCCAATTTTATAGAGTAGATATGGTGGATCATAAATATTTTTCAGATTACTAGGGTATTCCATATCGTTTCTTGATAATATATCTATACCTAATTTTTCAATAATTATTCTTAACGATTCGACACTTTCTTTTTTTCTGTTCTGTATTATGTTATGAGTTGTGTTCTCATTTATTCCTTTAACCCCTAATAATTCACTGGCAGATGCGGTGAAAACTTTCTGAGCATCTCCGAATCGGTGCATGAGTGCTTCAACAGTTTTTAGCCCTACGCCGTTTACATGATTTAACCAAGCAAGATAGTATTTTTCCTCCATGAATCATCACCCTTATTCCTATGGATTCCAAAATTTTCTGTCCAAGTTCCTATACTGTATTGCCTCTGCAATATGGGAAACCTGTATTCTCTCACAACCATTTAAATCCGCAATTGTTCTGCTTAGTTTGATAATCCTGTTATATGCCCTTGCGCTAAGACCAAGCTTATTAAATGCTGTTTCTAAAAGTTCTTTCTCCGCATTCCCTATTTTACAATATTTCTTCATTAATTTAGGCTTCAACTGAGAATTAAAAAGGATACCTTCTTTTTCATATCGCTGAAGTTGTATCATCCGAGCTGCATTCACATTCTGTTTTAACTCTAAACTACTCTTTGATCCCTGTTCAGCCTGTAACTCACTACATTGGACTGGAAATACTTCAATGTGCATATCTATTCGGTCTAAAAGGGGCCCTGATATCTTTGATAGGTATTTTTTGATCTGAGGCGGTGAACAAGTGCATTGATGGGTACTATCACCATAATAGCCACAAGGACAAGCATGCAGGAACAAAGCACAAAACAATAACTTTTACATGGAACATAGACGAAAATTTAATCCAAGAGCTACCTGAAGAAACCCTTGGACAAAGAGTGTTAAAATGCAGGAAAAATATGAAATTAAATATGAAAGAGTTGGCTAAACTCTGTAATATTTCCCCCTTTACGGTTAAAAATATCGAGTCGGGACTTACTTATCCAAATATTAGTACTGTAAAAAAGCTATCTGAAGTATTTGACGTATCAATTAAATATTTGTTGCAAATAGATAACTGGCCCGAAGATACGCCTAGTCAGATAATAAAAAAATTTAGACTATTGAAAGGTTTAAGTCAGCACGAACTCGCAAAACTTTGTAATCTCCATCAGTCAACCATTAAAGATTATGAAGATGGAAGAATTAAATGTTGCAACGGGCCTACCTTAGAAGCAGTGTATAAAGCACTCGATTATACAGCCAAATAGGGAAATAGTCCTAAAGAATTTGAGTTTCTTCCTATTATAATATACCTACTCAAGAATGTATAAAAAGGCAAATATTTATAAAAGAACACTTGAATAGGTATATTTTCCTATACATCTAGTTATACTACAAGATTCTTAATTTGTCAAAATATGTGAAATATTTTTAATATTCTTATCGAATTTTAGATGGACATAAAAAATCCTTTTAAGATAACTTAAAAGGAAACTGAACGCGATCTTCTAGCCGTTGTTGTTTTAGCAGCATTTGATATTAATAGATATGTAGATAAATCTCTTTGTGGGGTATCCTTCTTTATTAATAAATTTGAAAAAATCTTTTTAAGTAGTTTCATTCTTTCACCCTTTCTTAAGCCTTGTACATTTTAACAAATATTGTTGTATTTTGTAAAGTCAATTATATAAGGAAGCATTCATGAATTTGAGTGCTTCTTTAATTTTTACTATTAATAATTACTTTTTGAACTTCTATTTAGTCTTAAAAAAATAAAAGCAGTTCAACATGAACTGCCTTTATTTTTTACCTAGGATACTTAGATACTAAGTCACCATTGCTATTATAGAGTTCTCCTGGATCACCACTATTGTTCCATATATTTGCTTTTGTCCAATTAAGTTCAGAAGTACCTCCACCGCTAGCTATTTTCACTGTTTTCTTAGCTTTTAGAACAAATCCATCCGGAAAATTATAAGTCTGATTTCCCTCTACAGAAACTAACTTCCATCCTGTCATATCAACATCTTTATCTGATGTATTTTCAATAATCACAGTCTCATTTTTAAGATCTATAACCTTAATTATTACACCGGATCCGCCTGCGTTAATATTTGGGCTTGTTGTCTGTCCCGGCAAATTCTGCTCTATTACTTCAACCTGTTCTTGTCCTGCTTGAACCTGATAGTCCACTCCATTGGTGGTAATAACCACAGGACCGCCTTTCGTAGTACTATAGATATTACCCCCAGATCTACCTATTGCTACTAATGTTTCTAGGTGTGGATGTCCGTATTCATTATCTTGCCCGGCACTTATAACGGCTATTTTAGCGCCCACCTTATCTAAAAATTCTCTTCCTGATGAGGTGCTTGATCCATGATGCCCAACTTTCAAAATATCCGCTTGGATATCTTTATTTAATATTTTTGATTCAACATCTTTCTCCATATCGCCAGTAAATAAGAACTTTACATCTTTGTATGTAAGCTTAGTAAGCACAGAATAATTATTAATGTTGTCTCCAAAGTCATCTCCAGTTTCAATTACATCGAATTTTGCTCCACCACCAAGTTCAAAGGACATGTCGGTGTCTTTAAGAACCTCTGCTCCATTTTCCTTTTCTTCCAATGCAGCATCCAGATAATCCTCATATGTCTTAGATGAATGTACATATCCACTATCTACTATTGTCTTAACTTTATATGCCTTTATTACATCATCAAGCCCACCAATATGATCTTCATGAGGATGTGTAGCAATTAGAATCTCTATATCATCAGTTTTCAACTTCTTTAGATAATCTACGACTAGCTGCCCATCCTCATTGTTACCACCATCTATTAAAATATCATAGTTCCCGAAGTCGATAAAAATTGCATCTGCCTGCCCTACATCAATAAAATGCACTTTTAGTTCTGTAGCACTTGTAATTCGTGCTGTTCTTGTCCCTGCATCCCAAACAACATTTGCTCCTAAAGCTTCAGCTATAAACCGTGCTGGCACTAGAGTTCTATTATCGATAATAGTTCCTGGCACCTCAAGTTCAACAGTCTTTCCATTCACTGTTGCTGTTTTCTTATCAACAGTCAGTATCACCTTTGTGTCACCCTTGGTTCCTGTAACGGTTTTTGTGACACCGTCCCATTCTATCTTTGCTCCAAGAGATTCAAATATAGTTCGTAAAGGTACCAGCGTTCTCCCTTGAACCAATGCGGGTGCTACATCAAAACTTAGCAGCTTTCCATCCACAGTAACTCTAGTGTCCTCCTGAGCTACTATCATCACAGGCATGCATAATAGCAACATTATAGTTAATAACAACGATAACCCTCTTCTCATGGTCTTCCCCCTAACTTTTCTTATTGGTTATTACATTCTATATTTTACAGTAAATTCCTTTTATGATGTTAGAAATATGATACAGGGCAGAAGAGATTCTGCCCTGTATCATATTTAAAATTTAGTTTTTGCATAGCCCGGTTTAACCAGCTATTGTCTAACAAGCAAAACCCTATAATTATGTAATTTTCTCTTTGGATAATTTTTATTTACTATTTATTCGTTAAATACTTTCCTAACACTTGATAGTTTCTCTTTCAATTCCTCATTCTCAGCTTGTATTTGATTCACAGTATTTCTCCAAACATTAGTAAGATTTCTTTGCTCTTCAAGTTCTTTCCTAATACTTTCTAATTCCGCTTTAAGTTTTGCTACTTCATCATTTTCATCTTTATCTTCCGTATTTTGTAAATCCGATGTATTTTGCGACGAGGTAATTAAAGGTAAGGAATTCGAAAAGTTATATTCTTTTAATCGTATGTCTCTTTCTGTATTGAAAACATCATCTACTTTTAAATCATTTACTTTTTCCTTTATAGTAGATTTTGCAAACTCTTTAAAGTCTGAAATCTCAGATTTAAGATTTTCGTTTTCACAACGGTAGTCATCTGCAACTTTTCGCCATATCTCAGCTTCCCTTTTATATTTTTCTCTTTCTTGTTCATCCGTTGTTCTATTTGCACTTTCTTCTGCACTTCTAGCCTTTTCTTCAGCATTTTGAGTCCATCTTTCGCTTCTAGTAATTAATATTTCGCGAATTTTATCAAATATCCACTTTACTACACTTACAATGAACTCAATTAATAACTTTTGAATAAGTGGCCATACCTTTTTTACAAACCATTTTATGATCTGTTTCCATACTGTGTTTTGCATTAGTTTTCCCCCTTAATTTGAGAATTCAATATAAAAAGAAGATAGCTTTATACACCACTATAATATTTATCATACTAAACAACTATATAAAAGATTGTCGAATTTTATAAGATTTTACTAATAAATGTATGTGCTTATCAAATAACTTACATGTTCACTTTTCAAAACTGAGAAATTCAGGCTGGTATTTTCTTTGAAGCGTTTCTTCAACAAATAAGCGAACACT
Organism: Anaerosolibacter sp.; assembly: GCF_029240175.1. Taxonomy (GTDB): domain Bacteria; phylum Bacillota; class Clostridia; order Peptostreptococcales; family Thermotaleaceae; genus Anaerosolibacter. Next base: position 83,847 of record NZ_JARBTM010000004.1, on the reverse strand, counting down.
TTCATCTTCTAGTTCAAACCAATAAACTTTCAGCTTGCCGTGATACTGTTTGAAAAACCGATGCCATTTTCCAGTTCTATCACCAGAAACTTGTTCATAGCTTTCCCTAAAATGGCTAAAGAGCCTATAACTGATAGGTTTTCCTTTTCCTATATAAATAAATTTATTATCTCTTTCATACACATAAATTCCGTTAACATTTTTTGTCTGCGATCTTATATAATCTCTAATATCATCTACCTCTTTTGAACATCCTGGTGTATTATGATATATTTCGAATGAATTCCAATATGGTTCTTGTACTGGGATTATCTTATTCTCGATTAATAAATCTATAAATTTTTGTTTCACATTATTTACCCCGCATGTTTTATTAGTCTCTATAAAATATATTTTTTTCTTCCCTACAGAACTTTAGGATCTGTAGGTTAAAAACTAACAAGGAAGGGATCGCCCAAGATTCTAATGAAGGATACTTAGTACTTTTCATTCCATACATTTCAAGAATATCAATATCTGGATTACAACAGCTTATAAAGCCTGAACTAGTTAAGTATATACCATCCCAATCCAATGCCATCTTTTCAAAATCAATCTCAATATAATTATCAACTTCTAATGGATATCTATCTATTAATTTTATAAAATCCTCATAGCAATTAATAAAATATACTCTGCTAGTATCTTTAACCTCATAGACCAAGTAGTAGGGCCTGCTGTGGCATTCGACCATTTCTGGGTCATTATATACATATTCTAGCCATACAGACGGATATTTTGACCCTGGTGTATAATCGCTTAACCAGTATCCCCAGATTGGTCTGTAGCTCCCTGGGTAATTAGTATTCTTAACCGAAATAAAATCTCCGTATTCTATAGGGTCACCACTATGCACCTGTAAAGGAATTTTCAAATAAAACACTCCTCACTTTAGACTTAAAAAACACAAATGTTAGTATTATCCGTAACTTCACAAGAGAATAATTTCTTGTGACTTCAATTACTAATACTATATTTCTTTCTTCCTAAACCTTAACCACAAACCGTGCAAGGTACTTACAACACTCATCGTTCCGAAAGCAAAAGTACAAACAAAGTACCCTAGTGCTCTTTCCCATCCCACTGAATCTGCTTCTAAGAAAAAGTATTGTTGAACAACTATGAAAGTAACTGATGGTATGAATACCTTTATCCAGCCATACTTATATCTCGATTTTATTAAACTATGCTGTAGAAAGAAAGTAATGATTAGTATTAAAACGAATGAAGAAAAAAGAATCAATTCGTACATGGTGTTACCCCCAAATACTTTTAAATGTATATATTTTACAAAAATTATAGAAATCCTTTAATAATCTTGTCAAAAAATGAAAAATGCCAAAGCACTAGGCTCTGGTATCATCATTATCAATAAGCTCAACTTTCGGTGTTTCAACTCTTTTTCCATCTACATTGGCTTCAGCTAGAATATATATAACAACCGAAGAAAATGCACCGATAACTGCGGATACTTGGGAAATTACAGTTGCCTCTACTTTCACCAACACCAAACCGGCAGCAATAAGCGCCATAAGTAAACTCCAGAACTTCCGTGAGCTTAATTTCCTCATCCAATCAATTTTTGTCATTTATTTTCCCTCCTTAATGACTTCATATAGCCTTACCATAATAACTGCCGCCTGCTCCCTAGTTAGTTGCCCCGTAGGATTGAAATTACCATTTGAATCTCCAGCAATTAGACCAAGTGCCTTTGCTTTTTCTATATCCTTTGCTGACCAACGATCATCAGCTACATCTCTAAATACTTTACCCAATATATTTCCCCCTTTCATCACTTCAAAGACTTCTTCCTGGAATTTATGCCAACTCAAAGGATTCTGTACAAACCATCGATGACAATCCTTCCATCCTACTACTTCCTGGTGCAGCCATAGATCGCCCAATGGCTTTGGATCAAGATCCCATTCTTTACTGAGGTCTGCACAGCGGTGCACCAAAGTATTATATGTAGCCTCTGTCATAGTCCCCTTATCGTCGATATTGGCCAGTTAAGCATACATTTCGAGGGGAGATTCTAATCCCCCCTCGTTCTTAATCATATATATGAACTTCAGAATGTTTACACCAATTTCTTGACAGATTCCAATTTCCTTCAAAATCCTTTTAAAAATTATTTAAATTTCAAAGATACATTAAAGCTAATACGATGTAATAGGGTTGATGGCAACCTATCGTTTTGTCGTAGAAAATAGATTTAGATTAAGTTTGTATTTAGTTGATTAAAAATTTTACTTCTAATGCCTTTCGAAATTGTCTCCTTTATGCCTTAGGTTTTGGAAACGGAAAGGGCAATGAAAATTTTTTTGTATCTAGCGGAACCTTGGGCTTCGCTAGACCCGCAGCGTTCATGGACCTCCCAAAGTACCTTTTGTTTTTTGCCCTCTCTCAATGTAATATATGTGGTATTCTATTACATTCAAATAGAATTTTCTCTTCTTTATATATCATCAGAAAACGCCACCTGAATGTAATGTTCTTTGTTTTTGTTACATTGCTTTTTTAGATGAAAACAATTTCCGAATTTCATGTCTATCTTCTTAAATAGCCTGTAGAAATTCATCGTCTTCAAGTGCAGTTGGACCATAAAATGCAAAGGCTATTTTTATAATTATCTTTGCGTTTAATCTCTGGTATTATATTTATAGGGTTCTATTATTAATCTTTTAACATCTATGTGAATAGAACCATCAGAAATTCATTAACAAAATGTTTACAAGTGAGAACCCTGCTCTGCAATATGTGAAATTTCACTACGCATACTCATTATTCTGTAGAGGATTTCTTCTACCTAGATTTCTGTGCAAAATAAAAAAAGCCAGAGCATTATGCATGCCCCAGCATCTTCACTATGTCCTAGCAAATTCTTCCTCATCGGAAAAATATCGTTGAAAACATTCAACTACTTCATCAATTATATGATCAATTTGGTTCTTGCTATACTACAGTCTTGGAATCCATGGTAGTAATTCATAGATTCTTTCAACTACCATATGATATTTCAGTTCGCCAGGGCTATTCCCATATCACCTACATTCTAATCTTTGGTTAGTAGTTCTATAGGTACTTCTTAGCTGTTAGTCTCCCTATCTTCATAAGCCGTTCAGCTCCAATATTGATCTTGAACATTGGTTCAATTTATTTGGTCATGCGCCTTTCATCGACTCAAATAGCTTGAGTTCTCACCTATTTTCGAATATTATCATCCATTTTCAACTTTTTTCAAAAGTTTTCAAGGAAAAAGTCATTTTTTTAGTGTGTGTGAAAATTAGGGATACCCTCCGGTCTTTTGAATTCGTATTTTTTTCGCCAGGGTGGGGGGGGAGTGGAACTTATCCATGATTCACTTAAAACCACTCCCCAATATGTCTTCCTTTTAAATCTTTACATACTTGCATCATTTGTTCCCTGTATGCTTTACCACATCTTTGTCTTATCCATTTCCTTGGTATGCTCGAACCGTTCTCTTTCAAGTTCAAGCTTTTTCTCGCTAAGCTCTTTCCTATGCTGCAGCTCTGGATTCTGAATTTGCATCCTCAATCTTTCAACTCTCAGCTTTTGTTCCTCAGTAGCTGTATCCCAATTAGCATGAAGCATTTCATTATAGTCTTTAATCAACCTGGATAATGTAGCCATTGCTCTGGATTGGGAATTTAGCAGGTTTGCTTGTCTATCCCATGCTTGCTGAATCTCATATTCTTCTTCCCTATATGTTTCAACAAGCATCTTTGCATCTTTTGGGCCTTTTAGATCTTGTTGGCTTTTAAATTTCTTAAGCTCTTTTGATTTATCATGTTCATCTTTAACATACATGATTTTCTGAGACCTAAGTATATTGATCCATTTGGTCATAATCATTGCCCATTGGATGTCTAACGGCGACCCTCCAGCTTCCTCTGCCTCTTTGACTAGATTTCTCACCTCTGTTGGAAGATATTTTGAATACCATCCATGCTTTCTTGCGTATTGATTTGCTTCTGGAGCTCCAGTAGCATTTTTATTACCTAACGGAGCCCCACCTTTTGGATTGTATTTTCTCTTCCAATCATCTGCATTTCTCCAATACTCAACGTTTTTCTCTTTCTCATCAAGTAGTCGTGCTAATTCTTTGGTTGTTATTTTACCTTGATGCTCTCTGTATATTTTAAATGCTTTTTCTCTATTAGGATTTCGATTTCTTGCCATACTTCCTCCTATCAGAATAACTCGTATTTTTAGCTAGGGATACAATTGCTATATAATGTTTTCTTATCGTCATTTGAATTAGTTTAGTTGTCAGTTCCATTCAATTTTTCACCTTCCAAAATACGAGTTATAAAATGTTCTCCTTATCGTGTTTTTACATGGAATTAGCTTCTAACCTTTAAATTCAATGGCTAGAACCACTTTTTTGTCCCAAAAATGAAAGTCGGGTTTATATGGTAAATCATGCTTTCAAAAAATTTTTTTCTTACATTATATATCATCGTTTTTTGACCCTCCAATGTCGAACTGTTAAAAAATCCGACTTTCGTTATTTTAGTCCCCCTTTTTCTTTACTCATTGTCCTTACCTATTTTTTCTTTTCCTGTGCAGCTTTTCTTCTCGTCTTAGCTGATATTTCACGGATATAGTCATAGGAATACCCCAGTTCATCGGCGATCTCTATAAGCTTTTTCTTTTGAAAGTCCCTCATGTAAACCACCTGATTTTCAATCCCACTTAGTTGTGAAACCTTTTCTTCCATCTTTCTTTTAGTCTCCTCCAGATGTGCAATGGCCTCCTCATGGAGTAAAATATGGCTTTTTATTTTCTGAATTCTTTCAAGGGCCTCCAGAAAAGGCATCTGAACAAAACCACCTGAACGCACCTCAGAATAGTTCACTGCCTTAATATCGCTAGGTCCATCTAATCTTGCCAATCTGGTTAAAACCTTCAACTCTCCTTTATATCCTTCCAGCCTTGCTTTCCATGCATCAATGGAATTGCACAAATCCATGTATGAATCACTTAACCTCATCCTTCTCTCCACCTTCCCATCTTCTATAAAAAACAAGAAGCCCAGGTTTATCCTACCTGGGCTTCTTGAGCCTCTATCTTATATGTATGTGTCGTCTTACACTTCGGGCATTTGATCTCGATCTCTACCTCTGTTCCCTCGGGAATCTTTCCCAACACCTTCTTACAAGCAATACATCTAATTTCTGTCATTATGTCCCACCATCCTCGTCCTATACTGCTGCCTTTTTCAATATATACTCTTTCCTATCATTATTGGAGGTATCCATACACATCATCCCCTATTTAAATCCATTAATTTTTATTTCTTAATATCCTGATACGTTCATTATCAAGTTTCCTTACAGCATAATCACCTATATACCTCATTTCTTCTTTTCCACATTTTGTGCATCTGTACTTATTGTACGCCCCACAGTGTTTGATAAATTCCCATTTGTGAAAATGAAATCTCATATATCACCCTCCACTCAATCTTAGTTTAAGATACAAGTAGCACACCTGATACAAGAAACAATGCAATTCCAGTTCCTGCCCCTAAGTTTCCATGACCGTCACCATAGGCATTTTTCCTAAATCCATTAAGTAAGACTAACGCGATCATTATGTCCATACTCCCAATTATCAACCTCATTAACTTCAACACTTTCACAATTTATTTTTCAATAGGCCTGCTTTCACCTGATTCCCATCCTACCTAGTTCATTATTTAAGCCATAGATTTATGTAGTATGTGAATCCTCCAGAATTTTTAAACTAATGGTAATTATTTTGAGTCGTATTTTTAATTTCCTTATTGTGTATAAACATGATTTTCTTTGATCATAATTAAGGTAATCCTTCGACTCTACCCAGATAATAGTTTTTAAAAACCTATTGAAGGCGGTGAATGGATGGAACTGAACATTCATATCAAGTTAGATAATCACACTGTCATAATGATTTTAAGCTACTTGATATCACTAGTGAAGTAATATCCATTTACTAAAGATAAGACCTAGATATACTAAAGATTTATTTGCTTAAAAAGTACTTAAGATAAATCTGTGTGGGGTTGAGGGAAACTTATATTTTAGCCATCTCTAAAAATCATTAGTGGAGGATTAATTTACTGTTTGCTGGATACTCCTAAGATAAACAAATATTACAACAATACTCACGTTTCATAATGTAAAATCACAGACTGCTTATAACTTTTATATCTTTTATTGCTTGTTGCAAAGCTTCCAAAGGTGTTTTGCATCCGTATACATGAGTTTTTTCTAAATCTTTATCCTTGAAAGGTTCTGTATTAATTTTGCAATGCCATCCCATTGGATGATATCCTGTCTCCACTTCATAATCTGATTCATCAAAATAATTTAGCAATGGACTATATCCTTTGTATTTGAGTAATAGTTCTTCTAACATATTTCATCCACCTTTCTTCTCTAAGTCTCAATTTCGCCCCTAAAGTTCCATAAATTTAACTTCCCTTTAGCTGGTATAGGTTCCTTAAGAATTTCAACATCCTCCAATATCCATGCATATCTTTCTAAGCAGTAATTTCCAAACTCCACTTCATTGCCTGAAACTTTCTGATCGTTTTCCAATGTTGCTCCTATAATTCTGAGATTATCTCCTAGTTCCCAATCTATAATTTTAAGACAGTCAACCAAGTTACACCTTGCAATGATGGCTCCTATCGGCAATTTTTCAAAGGAATCTATGCCGTTACTATGCAAGGTTGAATAAAATGGTTCTTTATCACATATGAACTTTTCAATCTTCTTGCTCGAATGGATCAGTAACGGTCCCCTATATTTGGTTGCCCAGGATCTAGTCTCAATTCTCTTTTCACCAGTGGCTATCAATGTGGCCCATGGTTGAATTATAGATAAAGTTTTCATCATTCCACTACCTTTGCTTTTTCTATGGCTGCCATAATTCTATTTTGAAGTTGATGATCTTCTCTATTCCAACCATTCAACTTATCATGACACTCTTTCAATAATTGCACAAAATCACGATTTAATGCTTTTAGATCATGACATTTCATCATCAAAGGAGAAAGGATATTTACTGTATCTGATAATGTATCAAGCTGCTCCATCAGCTCATCGTATTCGTTTAGCCTTCTAACGAGTTCTTCTTCTATTTCTATGTAGTTTCCATTGATTTCTACACCTTGAACCTCTAGCAATAACAGTACATCTCTTACGCCCTTTGAATGATCAACTTTTAAACCTTTCATTCTTCCACAATTACTTTCTACAAGCACCCGTCTGCAGCATTCATTCAGCAATTTATCATCTATGGACTTTAATCCAAACTCATTTCGTATTTGGTTGATAGAACTTTTTCCTTCAAGTAATCTATCCAATGCATTTTTTGCTTTTTCAATAATGTCATTTCCCATCTTTATCCCTCACTTTCATTCAATCTTATTTTAGCGTCATATCACCATGCTTATCTGCTCACTGCATTCTCTTTGAGCTTTCACCCAGGGTTCATACTCTTCAAACTCACACACCGTATGGTACCTTCCGTTTATCCATCCTGCAAAACAGTGGTGTTTCTTAGATGGATATTGCTTGTTATATGGCATGACATATGGCTTGATACCTAGTTCTGTAAGCTTTCTATATCGATACATGTCTTCTTCGAATGTTGTATTGTATCCGATGAGCATAAAGCACATGTGACGCCATTTCTTTGCTCTTTCAGAGAGAATATTGATCCCTTCGATGATTTGTTTTTCAAACCCCATTAGATCCCATGCATAATGTATTGATCTTAGATGCTTAACCTCTGACAATGCTTGGGCAATCTCTGGGGTTATGAGTCTAACATCTATACCTTGGGAGATATCAACTACAAGTCCCCTGTCCCGTATCTCATGGAGCTTATCAACCGCCAGTGGGTCAGCAGTGATGTTATTGTCCAAGAGAATCACAACATTACTCTCTGGATTGATCAAATCCTCTATGGTAGCAACCTGTCGGAATTCTCCTTCCTTGGGTGGTACAAAACAGAATCCGCATTTTCTTACGCAACCTCTTGATGTAAATCCGATACCTGCATCTATGATTGTCTGGGCCTTCTTTACCTTACTTTCCTTGCTTGCGATCCCACCATTGATCCTTGGGAGAATATCTTCGATCATGTAAAGCTCATAATCAGGATTACAATTTTCAACTTCAGCAGGAAGTCGCTTATGTATATCCCATCCTGTACCGCCATATTCAATATTTGGATATACCTGCTGCAGCTGTTCAGCTTTTCTTTTGCTCCAGGTGAACAACACAGAGCAGAAAACTTTATCTGCATCTTTTGGTACGTTATTTAAGAATATCTCTGCCCCATGCTGTTTATAGTAGGTGCTTAGCTTCATCAGTGCCAGATTAGGTATCTTCCCGTCAAAGTCTATTAATCCTACTTTCAAGCCTTCACCTTCTTTCATTTAACCGATTTGTCTCTCATCCTCCACAACATCACATAATTCTGGAAGATTTGCCCTTACTAGGTGTTCTGCAAAAGGCGGTGGTACCGCATTGCCACATCTAGCCACCTGAGCTGTCTTTGGATACTTATTTCCTTTGTGGTCCCTATCTATGATGTAATCTTCCGGAAACCCTTGGGCTCTAAATAGTTCATGGGGCTCAAGCATCCTCATCCCGATATCTACGATTTGATAATCCTGTCCATGGATGGTTACTATCCCAAATCTATCTCTGGATGTTATAGTCCTTAATGGTCCATCAACACGCTGCCCAGCATCATCACCATTGCCGTAGTATGTCATGAGGAATGTTCTTACTTCTCCAAAATGACCTGGACTTGCGACAATCGTCCTTAAGGGCTCCGTTGCCTTTTGCCCATCACAATTCTTATTCATTTGTATCAAGTGACTTGTAACGAGCGAATGTACTGGCCTAGCTGTAATCGTGTGTAATGCTTCATGTAATCCCGAAGCAACTGATCTGCTGCATCCGTCATAGTACTTTGAAATAAATGTTGCTACAAGCCCGAATCTATTCGATGTATCCAATGTATGTATTGGTGAATTTACGCTTAGTCCCCGTACTTCATCTTCGGTAGTTTCAGAGTGGTAGCTTGTTAGAAATGGTGTGACTAGACAATGTTCAGCCTTAGTCGTAATGGTAGTCAATACATTCTCTAATGAATAAGAAATCCTATCCCCTCCAAAACCAGTCTGGCCTATGCGTGCAATGTAAGGTGTAACAACATAGTGACCATTTACCGATGTAATTGTGCTCAATGGTTTGAATGCACTTTCAGGCTCGTTCTCAAACTTATATCTCAAAATAAATGGATTTGGATTATCAATCACAAATTTTTGAATCCCTCGAGCGATCCGTCTCAACGTATTTTCTGCTAACGGCTTTTTCCTCTCAAATATTGAAGGGCAAGGAATGGACCAATCGATAATCTCAGCAGCTGTTCTCCATGGTTTCAATAATCCGCATCTTACCTCAAGTCTTTCAGGATCTCCATGGGTTGGCTCCGGCCAGACAATCGGCTTACCATCACGCCGTGCTATCATGAAGAATCTCTTTCTAATTGTTGGCGCGCCATAATCACAGGCTCTTAATTCCCTGAAATCTACTCTATATCCTTGCTTTTCTAATGCCTTGATAAATAGTTCAAAGGTTTCTCCCTTTCTCTCAGGGTCTGGGTATAGATTTCCTTGGTCATCTTCTTTTAGTGGTCCCCATGATTTAAATTCCTCAACATTCTCTAACATGATCACACGAGGTTTTACCTGCTTGGCCCACTTCACAGCTACCCAAGCCAGTCCCCGGATATTTTTATCTACAGGCTTGCCACCCTTTGCTTTGCTAAAGTGCTTGCAGTCTGGAGAAAACCAAGCCAATGCTACTGGCCTACTCCTAACTGCTTCCCTGGGATCAACTTCCCAAACTGATTCACAATAATGCTCAGTTGTGGGATGATTCGCCTTATGCATTGCGATAGCAGCAGGATCATGATTGATAGCTATGTCTACACTCCTACCTGTTGCCAGTTCTATTCCTGTAGATGCTCCACCACCTCCAGCAAAGTTATCTACGATGATCTCTCTCAATTTGTCCACCCCTTTACGTCAATGAATATTTATTATTCGAAGCCGTAATTATAGTAAAAATCCCTTCTCTTTCTTATGTGATGCTGCTTTTAAATCAACTTTTTTAATTAACTACCAAGTAGTTTTCTATTTGATAAGGCCATGGTGATTTCGAATATCTGCTTTGAAATTGGCGCGACAAGATCAATCGCTCCTTTTGTTAAACATTTTTGCTGTGCCTCCTGCAGTCTTTCTATCTGTTCTTCTAAAATTTGTTTATAATCCATTCATATCACCTCACTTAGCTATCTATTTTCTTTGTTAATTCCACAAAGCCATCCTCTAATATTAACTTTCCATTGAAGTCCAATTCTCCAACATAGAATTCTCTCCCATTTTTATCTTTTGAAAAGTACTCTTCGGACTCGTTATCTAGGTAAACTTCATAAATTGCATCAGCCTCCACCATTGCCACTACAGAAGACTTATCACAATTCATTACATAAAACCCTTTCACGGCTTTAATCAGTATCTTTTTTTCTAAGGTCTTCATTCTCTCTTCCAATTTTTCAACATGGTCAATCAAAGCTAGAATAAACCCGCAAATCAAGTCTCCTTCGTCTTGAGTAGTCCATTTTTCATGATGATACTCATTTAAAAGAAACTGTTGAAAAGATTTTATATTGTTCTTCAATCCTTCCACTATTTATTAACCTCCATAATTGATTCGAATTCTCAAAATCTCTAAGTACAGCTTGCCTCCCTATTTGCTCCCACAATAAAAGTGGCACCCTTCTTTGCTGCATTTCTCTTTGGTAAAGCTGCAGTAATACTTATCACCTTTTTTCTGAAGCTTGCTACACTTTTGCATGTGCCTGATAAAATCCCAATCTTTCTTCAAACCACATACCTCCTAACTCACCATCATTCCACCTAGAAACTCATCAAAGGAAATCTGCTTGCCAACCATTGGCACTGCCTTGGGGACGATGCGAACTTCGATTTTCTTTCTAGTTTCGGGTATCTTTGGTTCAGTCTTCTCCTGTGGAACTACCGCTTTAGAAACCTTGGTGCCCACATACTCTACTGCTGCACCTATCCCATATTTCCTTAGAAAATCCCTGATCGTAAAAGCGGTTTTCTCCGTCACTGCCCTGCCGTTGTAGTTATGGATGTTGTACTTTTCCTGCCCGATAGAAAGAAACACCCTGCACACGGCCCGATCCGTATCGCTGAATTTTTCATCCACGCATTTTTCAAGGAGCATTCCCTCATGCCATAGGATGCTGCCATCCTTGAACTGCCCTTTCAAATCCTCACGCTCCTGCTGATTTAAAGGACGGGTATCCCTGTGATAGTCACTTCTCTTTCCGATGTGAAACATTCTTCCCTTGATCTCCAGATAAAGGTCCTTCCCCTTAAAGAAATTCAACCCCTTCGCCAGTTTCCTTTGGTAATCACACTCGTCCCTGTGGTCATGGGTACTGACACACATCCCTTCTCTGCTGCACTGCCGATAGGAGCCACAACATGCAAAACTCATAACCGTTCCTCCTTTATGCCACAGCCCTCATATACATGACTTCAATGGTTTTCTGTGGAATAACTTCTCCGATCCGAAAGTGCAAATGATTCTTCATTTCCTCCAGCTCATTGTGAACCTCCGCCATGGCTGCCAGTCTATCGAACTCTGCAAAATCACCATTTAGGTATCTAACAATGCTTTGGGCACAATATTGCCTTACTTGATCCGTCATCCTTTCCCACTCCTTCCCCATTGGTTCTTTTACTTATGCCTTAACATATTTTCAAGCTCATCATTGGTATACTCAAAGGTCGTTGGTTCAAAGTTATGGAACCGATTGGGTGCCCTGTTTTTCTGCACACCCCTATCGGTCTGCTGCTTTTTCATCTGGTTCTCCATCATCACGATCTTCTCTCGGAGCTTCCCTGCCGACAGGATATTGTTCTTCCAAAAGGAGTCCTCCTGACACCACAGGATCAACCCCTTTATTTCCTCGATTCTATATCCCTTGCTGCTATCTCCACCTATAGGACCAATCCTATGAAGCTTCTCCATCTCAGAAACCCACTTGTTATAGTTGCTCGTCCCCTTCTCAGGCACACTGGCCCGGGGATTATTGTCAGTGATCTTCTTGATCAGCAGCTCCGTTAGGGCAACAATAGTTGGCGGATGTTTTTTATCTACTTGAGATTCGTCGGACTTCTTGGAAGTCGGACGTATATCTTTTATCTCTCTTGTAATCTCTGTGTTAATCTCTGGTAATGGTTGGGGCAAATTGCCCTGATCCATTGGTGCATTTTGCCCTAATGGCATTGGGGCAGATTGCACCAATGCATTGTGCGATTTCACCTTTTGGTCAGCGTATGCTTCCATCAACTCATCAAGCTTTTCATAGTCGAGGGAATACCACTTGGTTCGATCTCTTTTCATTTCATTGAGAACATCTGTTAACAATATGCCTTTGTTTTCTAGTTTACTGAAAACCCTCTTTACCGTATCTATACTCCAGAAAGGAAAGTTCTGTGATTGCCAATTTTCAATTGAGTTGTACGTCCAATACCGATCATTTATGTAGTTCTTGCCCGTCTCTTTGTTGATCTCCAACCAGTAGTGAACCTGCTGGATCACGATAGCCTCATTCACGCTAAAGCATGTGGCTAAATCGGTATCAACCACGATCGGTTTCTTGTTCAATAAATGCTTGCTGCTCAATCATACTCACCCCCATCCTAGAAAAACATATGTATAATACTTAGAAGTACTGTCAATCCTAAAAATAAGAAAAGTACTCCTTTTAACTTTCTATAACGTTTTTTATATTTGAGCGGAGTATGCCCCCGCTCTATGTAAGAAATCATTGACTTTTTCATACAATCCTCCATTGAAATCCTGTAATGGCTGTGCTAAAATAGCCATAGTTACATATTTTTTAGCACACTGATCCCTTAACAGCTGCAACTGTTGAGAGGTCTTTTTCTTTGTTAAAATCTATAAATGTTCCTTTCTCGACGATCGAAATAATTCTATGATTTTGATACAACCACATAGCCAACTGAATACTCATCCCTCCACCTCCTAGATTAAGAAAAACAATTCAAACCATCTTTAAAGGTTTCTATATAACGTTACATAAATTAAATCTCGTAGATCATAACAATGCTTATCATATTTAGAACTCCGACCCCACGAGGGCATCTATCTCTTTAAGTTTCCTACTCCCGCGCTATTCCATATACGTTTTTATAATGTTTTCAATTTCTTCAATAACCATAACAGAGCCAAGTTCTAGCCCGATCACCAAACTAGGATCATCACTTTCCATGACAACCTCTTGCACATTAGTTTTGCATTTTGCCAGGGCAACTTGTAACATTCCAACAATGTGTTTATCCATCATTTTCACCTCTAAAAGTTAAATTCTTTTTCCTCCAGCCTCAAACTATAAGAAGCATCACTAATTCTTTTAAGCACATCATTGGCTGCTTGCAGCTGCTCTTTATACAAAATCAGTTGTTCCATATGCTTTGCATACCATTTGTGTGCGTTAGAAAGATAATTTTCTTTATTCTTTCTGTAAACGTTATGAGCTTCTTCACACCAGTCTACTTCTATGGCATTGTTATAATAAAGAATCGTTACCATGTATCCGTCGAGAGACTGAATGCACTTATCTATTGATTCTTGTATTTTATACTTTTCAAGATATACGCTGCTATCCATCAGTTCATAGTCTGCTCTAGTGAAAGGATTCTCCAATTTACCCGCCTGCCTTTCATATTTCTTTCCATTTTTACCTTTGGAAGTGCCAAATTTGTTTTAAAATGTTGAAACTTCACTATTTCCTCGGTAATAAATGTTTCATTTAGAGCGTTTTCTTGCTTTATATATCTCCTGCAGCTTGTCGGGGTCAAATCAGTTCCCAATCCATTTTCCAGATCCTGTTCACCTACTAAAATATAATGTTCAACCATAACATCAGCTTTAACACTAACCTGATGATTTGCTCCCTTTAAATCCAATAAGCTTGCTGTATATATTTAAAAGTTCTCTTTCTCACCTTTGATAGAGACCTTATCTCCAATTACACCCTTCGAGCTTCACTCTAATTATGTCTATCTAACAACTCTTAACCCACTAAACATATTCAATTGCTTTGCCATCGGCTCCAGCTCATGCCACTGATTAAAGTCATCTGATAATAAGTCTTGGATCGTCGCCTGGGTTGTTGCCCAATCAATCCCAAGAGTGGCCACCATATTACTCCAATCCTCCACATCGTGTTTTACGATATCACCATCTTTGTCAATATGCCTTAACTCATGGTATAGAAGCGCAATTAACTGTTCTCGCTGCATACTATCAATGTAATAAGATCTCGTTTCTAAGATGTATTGATATCCAGTCATAGCAGATAGCTGCTTATTCGCTAACTTCATTTGGGCTATCCAAAGATTTTTTGCTGATCCTGGAGCGAAATCAACATCTTCCAGAAACAATATTAGATTGGGCTTAACATGTTTAAGCTCTGGAAACTTCTCCACCAATCTTTCAGCAATTGGTCTGTATAGATAATTTTTGATCCAATGCTTATCTCCAAATCTTCCGTTATCCAACTTTCGTATCTTTCTCAACGCTCCATCATCTGATAGATTTGTATAGGTGATGTTATATCCTCCGCTAAAAACAATGTCTTCAATGGGCTCATCGCCAGTTTCATCATAAATTACTAGTCGCTTCTTCATATCTCTTCCTCCCTTTATAACTCACAGGAAGGGCATTTGAATTTAACCCTTCCTTGCTTTAATATGCTATGCCTATATCAGCAAATTTCCTGTTATAAGTGCTATTTTTAAGCTATATCCTCAGAACTGCCATTTTTGTGGCGGCTACATCTCTCTACGTTTGCATTAGCCTAACATTAAATTCTCCTACTATGCTGGCTTACCAATTGCTTCTTCGATTTTCATCATTATGGGTGTCAGTTGCTCCACTGCATAATCAATTACACAGTCCATATGAACAATAGCCCCATCACCGCACAATTTTATCTTCTCTCCTGGTAATATTCCTCCATTACAATAATCACAGGCTGCTATACCCTTGTTATTTTCTTGAATTGAATTATTCATATATGTAATTACACAATCTTTCATTGTGAATGACCTCCTTGATTTACCATTTTTCATCTGATATACTGAACTTACACAAAATTATTTTTTGAACGGCGACTATCCGAGCAGTGACAGCTGCATGTGGTAGTCATCTTTCTTTTTTGACTCCTTATGTGCTTCCCTTTTACTTCTTAGATAATTATTTATACCATCTCTCTCATGAGCTATCGGACTTACAATGTGATTGTTGCTTGGGTTAGTCTGACATACCGGGCATATATTACAGCCGAAGGTTTCAGGCCATAGGTTTCTGCATTCGTTACATAATCTACTCATTGTAAACCTCCTATCGTTTGTAACCTTTCATTTTCAGTTTTCTGTTTAACCTATCTTCCAAGGATTTGATATCCATTCCAAACTTCTCAACCATGACCACAAAGTTCAGCTTTATTGCTGGTATTAAATCTGCTATCTGTTCTTCTGCCTTCATGATTTCTTCCCAATCATGTTTAGGAATCTGATCACCTGACTTCTTATTCTTTAATAACCTTTTGAGCTGTTGTGAATGCTTTATGAGCTCTGCAGCTTCTTCGATTACTGTATCTAGTACAACAATTACGTTATCATCTACATTGTCCAGAATTGGTACGTTGAAAAACTCTGCCCTTTTTTCATACAAGTATTCATTTATCAGTCTAGGGCTATGGAATATCTCTGCTACCTTCTGTGCTATATCATCAGGTATTCTTCTTTCTTTACTCTCATACTTAGACCATGCTGCCTGGGTTACCCCAACTTGACTTGCTATTTCTACTTGAGATAAACCATTCTGGATCCGGGTGGTCCTTATAAGTTCTACGAAACACATTTTTTCTCTCACCTCCTTTTATTTGTTATGGATGTCTTGATATTTAAAACTAACTGTATTACCCATCTATAGAGTTATATCAGCCTTTATTGCTATACTTAGATTAGAAATCAACTTACCTTGATCGTCTTTTCTAAATCCCTTTTCAGATCCCTAACCTTACCTATGAATATATACAGTCTTATCTTCCTGGGTGTCTTAGCCACATAGGGCACCTCCTACCCAATCTCTTTCTCTTTTTTCATTTCTGCCGTATGTCTTAAGCGTACGGCCTTTCTTAGAATTGATTTAAAATCTCTCATTCGTTGCTCGTTGTCCTCATCCGGTTCTACTTTCACAAGAACCAGCTTTGGGTCAGGTAATCTTGGCATCATCTTCACCTCCTATGCTATTTGTTCACTTATACGTTTGGTAAGTTTGTTGTCAAAAAAAATTTCATTCACTTTATCTATTGATAAGTTTAATTCTTCAGCTAAGTTTGATATCTCTTTTCGACTAAATTCAATCATGCCTAGTTCTTTTCGGTTGTAGGTTTTTAAGGATATACCCATCTTTGCTGCTAATTCCTCCTGTGTATATCCCTTTTCAATTCTCATGCCCTTTAGCTTATTAGGATTCATTTTTCTCACCTCGCTTATTACCATTTGGTAATTTTATATTAGCATACCATTTGGTAATAAGCAATAATATTTTTGTATTTTTGGTAAGTTTTATTTTCTTTTTCTACCTATGACTTATAATATTGGTAAGGAGGTGTCCAAATGGAAAGTATCGGTAATAGAATATTAAAGCTTCGTAAGGAATTAAATATGACACAGAAAGAGTTGGCTGATAAAGCTGGAACTACTGAGGCAACTCTCTCAAGATATGAAAGTGATTTGAGAGAACCTAAAGCTGACATCATCGTAAAAATTGCCGCTGCTTTGGGCACGTCGACCGACTACCTCCTCGGAAGAACTAACTATAGAGATCAAAATTTTGAGAAAGAGTCTGTAGAAAAAAAGTATGGCTTCGCTACCAAGGCCTACCATAACTTAGATGTTGGCGGGCTATCAGAAGAGGATATCTCAAAAGTTGAAGAATATATTGAATTGCTGAAGCAGAAGTATAATCCAGATGGAACTTTGAAGAAGAAAGATTAACTAAGATATAGCAGCTAGCTGCTATATTATTTTTACTCAATAATAGAAAATTTTTCTAATAATAGTATTTCATGTAATTATTAGGGGTGGGGGATTATGACATTAAGGTTAAACAAATATTCATATCGCTTTGCTGAACAAGTATTGAATAGTAAATTATCATTGAAACAAGAAGTGGAAGATATCTTAACATCTACATCTATAAACATTAGTGAGCTTTCTAGACCTGGATTTAATGCTCTATTAGAAGAGAAATTTGTAAGTAAAGGTTGGGAAAGTCAACCTCCAGTATTTGATGAACCGGGTGATCCTTCAGCAAAGATGGACTTCTTAAAAGATCGTATTGGAATTGAGGTAGCATTTGGTCATCCTTCTTTCATTGGTATAGATCTATTAAAATTTCAGGTTGCTTCATATTCTGGACTTGATAAGATCGATGTTGGTATTTATATTGTTACTACGAAGAGCTTTCAGTCTCATATGAAAAAGCGTCATGAACAAAACTGGACAGGCTCTTTATCTTATGAGCGAGTAGTCAGATATCTTCCTCATTTTAAAAGTGCTATTCAGATACCTATTTATGTGATTGGTATAGATATTTAAACACTTTCAAAAACAAATTTCATTTAGGAGGAATAACTTTGAACTTAGATTTTCTTTCAACCTTAACTGGTTTAGGCCTAGATGTATTCAATATTGTTCTTTCAGGATATTCAATATTTAAAAAATCGAATGTTGAAATTTTTTTTGATAAGCTAAATAAGAGTAATCAAAATCTAACCACCATTGGCGAACGTCCTGAACTTCAAAGATATTTTTTCAAAATCGTTGATGAAGTTTCAAGGGAAGCTAATATTGAAAAACTTGAATCATGGAAAAATGTCGTAATTCATTTAGCTACAGATTTTCTTGAATTTGAGTATAAAGATAATTTTTTACGGACTCTATCCGATCTAACTGTTTTTGACTTAACTGTTCTTCATAAAATCTATAGTACTACATTTGATTTAGAGAGCTTTGAATCTCCACTTATTGAATATTTTGAGACTAAAAATATCAATTCTGGTTTTGTGAAACAATCTTTAAAGCGATTGGCATCACATAACCTTATCGATGAAAACTTCTTTAATGCTTTTACTTTTAGTGGCTTACAGGACAGCCCTCTCACTAATTTGATTTATTCAAAAAATGATCTTGGAAAAAAATTCTTAGTATTTGCTTCTGATTGCTCAAATCTATAAATTTTGCTTTTCTATCAAATGTACATGAAAATGCGTTCATAAAAAGGGATATGTATATTTAGATCTAAATAACAATATCGATGAACCAGGTATTTTATATATAAAATAACCAGTAATAATTTATCTATCATAGGTGTGAAGTTCATGTAGAAAATACTTTAAAGGATTTTATTTGACATCAGGAGGAATGATCTATGAATGACACTTCAACAATAAATAAAAATAAAAAGAAGGTTGGCGGATGGCTACTATTGTTTATCGCAACTCTTATAATTATCTACCCTATAAGTTCATTTATGAAAATTTCTTGGATTCTAAATAGGATCAATTTGCTAGGTGAGCAATATCCAAAGTTTACAACTTATGGGATACTTGCTATTGTTTTAACCACTCTAATTGCTATTCTAGGCATTTATGCTGGGATATTGCTGTTCAGATTAAAATCAAATTCATTGAAGATCGTAAAAATTTTTCTAATATTAAAGATTTTAATTACTTGCTTAGATAACTTTTTATTAATTAATTCTGGGGTTCTTGCTGATGTAATTTATGGAGTAGCAATAGCATACAAATTGTCCCCCGAAGCTAGTAAAGAAGTTTTAACTAAAGTTGGAACAAAGAATGTCTTACAATCACTTGCATATTCCGGGGTATGGTATGCGTATCTTATTAATTCGAAAAGAGTCAAAGATACCTATAATTTTTGATTTTTTATATCCGGCGTAGTCTTATACCTATTAGATGAAAATATTGCTAAGGTTGAAGAGTATATTGGGTTATTGAAGAAGAAATATAATCCAGATGGGACATTGAAGAAAAAGGATTAAAGACCAGAATTGGTCTTTTTTTATTTTTCGACATATTTCTCAAGATTTTAGTACCTTTTGCATATATAATTTTAAATGAATTATTAGCACTAGCCTAACAAACAGTCTTTTTACAAATTCATACTAAAATTTGTAGGTTATGTGTTTCCCTAATATACCCTAGATGTTTGTATTCACCTATTTATCTACTGAAAGTATTAATTAGAATGAAAGGATTGTGATACCATGCCATGGTTAAAGACTGGAGTGTTATGCGATAGACAGATTAAAAGTTTGCTAGGCAAGAAAATTTTCATCTATCCTTTTTATGTTGAAAATTTAAAAGGTTCTACCTATAATCTAACAGCTAGCATGTATGCATTTTCCGCTTCAGAAAATGAGCTTCTCATTAACGAAAAAGGCAAAATACAAATACCTGCTGGTGAAACTGCTTTAATACAAACTGAAGAGAGTATCTTTGTTACTAAAGACATATGTGGTACATATCATTCCAAAGTCAAATTAGTTTCTAAAGGATTATCACATATTGGAACTACCTTAGACCCTTTATTCTTTGGCACATCGTTAATCGCAGTTCATAATCATTCAAAGCAAGATCAATATATTTCTGTTGGAGAAACTTTTGCCTCAATTATGCTTCATAAAATGCCAAGCTCTACAAAATTATTGCATGACAATCAACCGTTTAGAAGTGATATTACAAATATGAACATCACAGAGTTTAAATATGACTTGCCTGAAGAAACAAAAGATGCTATAATTTCAAAAATTGAAGAGTGGAAGAATCAACCATGGCGGACTAATAAACAGTCATTAATTGATATAGTAAAAAATTATGTCAAGAATAGAGACCGCTCCGGTCATTTCCTTATTCTTAAGTTTATATCGATTGCCTTAAGTATTGCTATTGTGAGTGTTTTCGTTTATCTAAGTTATAAAAACAAACTAGATGACAAATATATGCCTTATATTATTGCTTTAGTAGGATTTGTTAGTCCAATTATCACTTCAATTGAAGAAATAATAAAAAACTATCTGAAGGGAGAATAAAAGTATGAAACTATATATTGAGAAGATTAATGAAAAAGCTCAATTACCTAGCTATGCGCATCCAGGAGATGCCGGACTTGATTTATTTTCAATCGATAATACCACTATAACTCCTGGTGAAATCAAGCTGATTCATACTGGGATAAAAATACAACTGCCACATAATACAGAAGCACAAATTCGTCCTAGAAGTGGATTGGCTTTAAAAAATGGGATTACTGTCTTAAATACCCCTGGAACTATTGATGAGGGATATAGAGGGGAAATTGGTATAATAATAATAAATCATGGAACCGATGAATTTATAGTAACTGAGGGAATGAAAATAGCTCAAATGGTTATCAAACCTATCATAAAAGTGCAAGTTGAACAGGTCGAAAAGCTAACAGATTCAGAACGAGGTTCTGGTGGCTTTGGATCAACTGGCTTGTAGTAATTTAATATTAGGTGCTTCATTTAGTACTATACCTATTTCCGATAGTACTATACCTATTTCCGAAAAAATAATTCTTTCAGTAATAAAGAATGTAGAGCTAAATTAAATTCTTGGATTTTAGAAAATCATATGAATGAGGTATGAAAAACAATATAGTTTTTGTTAATCTCAGATAAAAAAACAGCAAAACCAACGATGCATTAGCAAATAAGCTAAAAGCTCAGATGCTACATAGCCACAACTTTATTTGAAATAGATTAGATTAGACAGAATCATAATGATCATAGCCCTCATTATTCAGGAAAGCGAATAATCCTGTAGGCTTGGATAGAAGTGAAATAAATTTATGGGTTTTTGGTAGACCATAATTATCCATAACCCTCTTAACTACTAAGCTCTTTAAAAATTAAGAGACTATCAAGGTCAGATTTTTCGATCAATTTAACCTTGATAGTCTCTCGTTTTAATAAGCTTAGAAAAATGGATTATGGAAACCCACCTACAAAATTAGATATAGTCTCTCCTCATCTTGGATAAAGCAACTCAGGAATAATCAATTTGTAAAGTCCGGTGTTTCTTACTGACAGGTGGTCAGTTTTAAACCGTCATTACGGTCAAAAATAATCTGATGTTGACATAATGGTACTATTTCATTAGTAATTCAATATTACTTAAAGTTGGTTCACTATTAATTAAGTTAATACTAACGCTTGCTCCAACACAAACATCATAACTACCATTATAATGAAAATCACCTTCGAAATATCGCGTGCAAGATAAATGACAATCAAAAATCACATAATATTTCCTATGTCCCTCAACAATTATATAGCTAATATCTGGTTCGCATAATTCTATTCCATCTATTGTGCCCCAATCAGCCATTAAGCTTGCACATATTATTTGATTTGTCACATCTCCACATGTAACTTCGGCTGCTATTTTTTGTAACATTTCATCTATATGTTCTTCCTTACACTCTAACTTTTCAGCTTCTTGCTTTAAGTTATACATTTCTTTTTTTCTAATGTTTGTCCATTGGCATTCACTCATAATTTTATCTATCAAATCAACACATTTTTTATATGACCACGAAAAGCTAATCTCACCGAATTGTTTTTTAGCCCAGTGATTATATTTAATACTGTCATATCTGAACTCTCTTGTTTTATTCAAAAAACTTTCATATTTATCTATTACACTTTGAATTGCTGAAATTTTGTGTTTTACTTCCGTAAAGCTTGTTACTATTTTTAATTGTGATGCTCGATTCAGCTCTCTAAATACTTTAGTCACATGATCATGATTTTTTGCGATTTCATCGCACGTTAAATCACTGCATTTAATAAAGAAGTGAATTGAATAAATAATTTTACTGTGCAAAATGTCTATAACAATATTCTCAATAATATTTGATCTAGTTTTTAAAAAAAACTTTGTTTTGTCATTTGTAATAATTGAATCTAATAACTGGTCAGAATGATTTGTAAGAATAAGTTTATCTAGCTGCTCAACTAAAAAATCATATAAAGAAAAATAATGATAATGATCATACCCTATCAGTTCTATAATTTTTATATCGTTTTTATCAATTAAGGAAATCTTATCTTTGTTATTGAATGTATCTGTACAGATTTCGCAATCTTTATATCTTGAAATCAAATCAATTATCGAAGTTAATCTCCAAACATTTCTTTTATGGTATATATTTTCTATATTATTTTGTACTTCACTAATTTTGACAAAATCATTAAATTCACTGATATTCTTAGAAAATATATTTATTATGATAGGTAGTACGCTTGAAATCAAAAATTCAACTTCGATTCTCTTAATTGTTACTTCATAATGGCTTAATGCATTTCTCCACTTATTTAACTCCTTAAACATTCCATAAGTGTGCTCATCAATATCTTGGTTATATAGTATCAGTACCCTGTTAATAGCATCTATGAACTTAATCGTTTGTAATTCATTATTGTTTTTATTGTTATTTAATTTAATATTTAGCTCTTTTTCAAAAGCTTTAAATATATCTTCATAGACAAAATATTTACTCTTTTTCTCTACCAAATATTTGCATAAAATTTCTAGTGAATGATGTAAGTCAAGAATTATATCTTTAAGATAGAACTCTAAATCATCATCTTTTACTCTATCTAATTCAAATAGTTTATTTAGAGATTTCTTAAAAGAATGCATTCCATTATCAATACAATTCATATTTTACCTCCAGATCAATAATATTCAATAAGATGACCTCTGTCCGATTTGATAGATAGGACCTTCAAATCTCTAAAGTCGAGCGTATTTAAACTTTCTCACATCAATTTTAATAATTTCATTCTATCTTGTCCCGGAAAAAATGTTGCCGTATTGTTTCGTGAAAAATAATACTCTCGGTACAAAATACAATGCTGATATGAAAGACTCCTATCTGATTTAGTATCATTTCTAATTCTTGGTTAAAAGGAGTTTCTTATATCATCTGCCCACAGATAATAATTTAGTTTCAATTAATAATATGGTTTGCTAACTCCTGCCTTTTGGAGTGATTCATTTTATATTATTAGTCATGAAGCTGATACCTTTCTTTTATAGTTTCGAAATCCAGTTTATTATTGATAAAATCGATTAACGCCGTGACAGTATAATTTCGCCCGAAATGTGATCCTTTAGGATATCGTATATCTTCAGAAATTAAGATATGTTTAATTAAACTGAAGTAAGTTTTTAGTGAAATCCATTCATTAAGACTATCTACATCAACAGCAAAAAAGTCGAGGTTATTATAATTAATAAATCTAGATACAGAAAAATCCGTTGATACACCTAGTTGATTGTTAATTAATTTGATCGTTGATAAATGCTCAGGTTTAAAATTTTTTCTAAAAGCTAAAAAAATTTCTTCTAAAGTAGGGCTCCATAAATATATCGAATTATTCTTTACTCTAAGGAGAGACACTCTTGTATTTGAAGTCCATTTTTTAGGATCTGAAGATCCTGACTCTCTAGTTATCAGACATCTTTCTTCTATGTTATGTGGATAATATGAACTTTTGCCAGAAGGACGCAGTTCTATAGTTGTTGAAAATATAACCTCTTCAATAATTTCTGTTAATTCTCCAATTTGAATTTTAGGAGTATTTCCTGTAGACTCTATATAATATGACCCATTATAGCTTAAATAAGGAATTGGTTGTTTATCAAGCAACCCTATATCTATGTTATTTACAATTAAGTCTGGAAAGTCTTTCAAATCTCCACCAAGAATTTTTACCATGTTAAATCCCCCTTCTTTCCTAGTAAAATAAATCCATCAGATCAAGACCATAATAAAATGATCTTATATCTCTATAATACTAAAGCACATCTATACTAATCTGGAAAGTACCTTCGCCTTAATAATTTAGATAGCAAGAAGCCCTACTTTTTCTCTTTGTTACATACCTTTCTATTAATTTCTATTCTAACTTGTCCAAAACAGAAATATTGTCGTATTCTGTCATGGAAAATAAAAAAATAGTGCTTTAAGCACTATTTTTAAAGCTGCCATAGGGAGACTCCTATCTGGTAGGGATTGTTTTATGCCAGATAGGAGTTCAATTTCGCTCACCTATAAAATATTTTACAGTCCCAATGACTGGACATTAAGCTACATTTCGAGGGGAGATTCTAATCCCTCCTCGTTCTTAATCATATGTATGGTCTTCTGCAGGTTTATACCAACTTCTTAACAGGTCCAATTAAGTCCTGCATTTATCAGGCATGTACCTTATACTAAAACTTACCTTTTCTTTTGACTTATAGAGTTTATAAAAAATCACTTTCATTTTTTTGATAACTATCAAAAATATCTTGGAAATGTTCACTTTTTAATGATGTATCTCGATTAAATCTTTTTAAATTTTGGTAATTAATCTTTGCATTTTCTCTTGAAAGATCACTAACATAATAACCATTGCATGCTTCAGTGCTAGGTATTGGAATTATCATATCTTCAGATTTTACACATAAATTATTTTCATTATACAGAATAGAGATGCTAAATTTGTATATTGCAGGCATAATTGGATCTCCAAAAGTATTTGCTAATCTAATTCTAAATCGATCTACACCATTCGGTAGTATTGATTGAGAAAGTGAGTAAACCTTATTATCTAGTCCCGATAATAATATATCATATGTATGTGTTGCTTCTATTCTTTCGAAATGAGTGATTTGAGGATTAATCATTTCAAAATAATCGGAAATATTAAACGAAACCTTTTTTAGAAACGCCACTTCATCTCCAGCATTTCTAAGCTTTACATCTAAAACCGGGTATCTTTCATCACTATCACTATCAATAACAATATCAATAATTCTAACGTCAGCTTCTTTTTTGGTATTTGAGTTGTAATTATTTACAGTATTGTTTATCGTATTATTCATTCCATTTATGACATTACTTCTACTTATATTATTGCCTATATCACTTTGAACAAAGGTAAGTGCTTGTCTGGCCGACTTAAGTATATCTTGTAGTTCATCATCATCATCAATAGCGGCTTCTAAAAACTTTTGACTTTTCTTATATTCTTTAGGCATATTATTTACTTTATCAGCAATAATCTTGTATGATTTTTCATCAAGAATCCACTCGCTTAGTCCTTTTTTTATATATGCTCCGGTTAAGTTCCCAAATTTCTTTATTCCATCCCAAGCTAACCCTGATAATATTGTTGATTCTAAAATATTCATATGTTTACCTCCACTTAACTATTTTCAAAAACATTACGATATATAAACGCTAATATAAAAGTGAGCCATTTTTCGGCTAAATGATCATGAATTTTTGAGCCACTCCAAATTAACCTGTATCATAGAATTATTAGACTATGATACAGAGGTGAGAAAGGCGTGAAGATAGATTTGGATATTTATGATCAAATCCGAAAAATGTTTGAATCGGAGGGTTGCTCCCAAAGAGAGATTGCTAGAAGACTTAATATCTCTCGTAATACTGTAGCTAAATACTGTAATGGAAACCATGTGCCTTGGGTGAGAAAACCTTACAGTGATCGCACGAACAAGGTTGTCTCCGATGATGTTATCCACTTCATCAAATCATGCTTACAACAGGATGAAGTGGAAGGTATTAAGAAGCAGAAACATACTGCAGCCCGAATCTATCACCGTCTAGTTGATGAGATGGATTTTACAGGTGGTGAATCCACTATTCGCCGTGTAGTCAGGGAGTTACGTTCCCTTGAAAACAAGGCATATATCCCTTTATCCTTTGATCCAGGTGAAGCAGCACAAGTGGATTGGGGTAGTGCTTGGATTTACTATCAGGGTAAAAAAGTTAAGGTCAAAATCTTCTGTGTCCGACTATGCCACAGTGCTTCATTCCATGTAAGAGCCTTCTTTGCTGAGAATGAAGAATGTTTCCTAGAAGGTCACATCCATGCCTTTGAATTCTTCAGCGGTGTACCTAGAAAGATCGTCTTTGATAATGCAAAGGTAGCTGTTAGGGAGGGATTAGGCGCTTATGTTACTAAAGAAAATCCAAGGTACAAAGCACTAAAAGCTCATTATGCCTTTGAAACAGCCTACTGTAATCCTTCAAGTGGTCATGAGAAAGGACTTGTAGAAGGATTGGTCGGCTTTATCCGTAGAAATGCCTTTGTTCCGATGCCTAGAGTTAATTCTCTAGATGAGCTGAACACTCTCCTTACCCATCGCTGCCGCGAGTATTTAAAACACAGGATTCGAGGAGAAAAGGAGTCAGTTGGTGAAAAGTTCTTACTAGACAAGCAGTCTTTACGTCCTCTTCCACCCTACATCTTTGATGTTAGTCAAAGCATTTACACTAGAGTAAATACGATGTGTCAGGTGATCTACCAAACCAATAGATACTCAGTTCCTTGCCACTATGTAGGAAAAGAAGTTACCATTAAAGCAAAGGGTGCTGTAGTTGAGATCTATTACAAAGGAAGCCTCATAGCATGTCATGATAGATGTTATGACTCTCATCAGAAAATCTATGAGCTTGCCCACTACATGCCCTTAATTGAAAAACGTCCTAGATCGGTATTTAATGCTGAGCCAGTAAAAAACCATATTCCTTCGGAAGTGTTAGATGCCTTTATGAAACTTCCCGAAGGGCATAAAAAGGCAGTAGAATTCCTGAAAGAAAGTTTTAGTTCTGTAAATGAATCTACGCATCAGACTGGTGACATAGCATCAGCACCAATACCCCTTAAGGGACCTGCAGTTAAGAAAGTGGATTTATCCATCTATGATCAGCTAATTAGGGAGGTGTCTAGGGCATGAATCCATCTCCGATAAATGCACAGATCCTTCTTTATGCTAAATCCCTACGATTACCTACCCTAAGAGGCTATGAGCAAATACTTAGAGTATCCCAGGATAAGCAGGATACTTATGAAGAATTTCTGCTTAAAATCTTAGATACTGAATACAACAGCCGACAGGCAAACCAACAGCGAAGACGTATTAAATCAGCCAAGTTCCCCTTTGAAAAAACCTTAGATGAATTCGATTCTAGCAGGCTTGAGCATATACCTCCTAATGTGATATGGGAGCTTTCTGCTTGTGATTACATTGATAAAAAGCAAAATATCATTATGATCGGTAATCCCGGTACTGGCAAGACCCACTTGGCGATAGCCCTGGGGATGAAAGCTTGCCATAAAGGTTATGATGTTCTTTTTTCCACAGCTGCCAATCTAGCTATACAACTAGGCGAAGCTGAAACCCAGCATAAGCTTAGCAGGCTTCTTAAGCAACTTAATCGAATTGACCTTCTGATTCTTGATGAATTATCCTATCTTTCCTTTAACAAAGCACAATCAGAGCTTTTGTTTCAGGTGATTTCTGAACGATCAGAACGTGGAAGTATTATCTTAACGACAAACCTAGAGTTTTCAAAATGGGAAGAATTTTTCCCAGATACAATGCTTACGTCAGCACTAATCGATAGGATCACGTACCGTTCAGCCATCTTAAACATGAATGGTGCTTCCTATCGATTGCATAAGAAAACAAAGTAACTGGCTCAGAAATTGGTGAGCATATGGCTCACTTTTTCATGATCAAAATGGCTCAGAATTTCATGAGCGACTGGCTCAAAAATTCATTGACATTCACACTACTACTCCATTGTCACACACTTGAGATATTCTTATACCATGAATCTACTATTTAATTTTTATTTTAGCTAATCAGAATAGGAAATGTTGTCGTATTCTGTCAGAAGAATAAAAAAAGTACATTAAGCCATAATTTTTTAATCTGATATGAAAAACTCCTATCGGATAGTGGTGTCTATACAAATAGGAGTTTTTATCTCACTCACTGCTATAATATTTTATAGTTTCTTTTTCTTTATGAAATAATATTTTCATACAATTTAATTGCATTATCTAAAATATCATTAAATGTAAGTATCTTTATTTTTCCTCTCAGATTTACATTAAGTCTATTTAATTTTCTTATTTGTTGGTTAGTAAGGTTATCACTTCTGCCAATTATAAGCATGCCCTCTGGCGTAATAATATCAGGCATTATCCTATTAGCATATGCAATATTGCTTTCAATCCATTCCTGAAAATCGATTACTTGCCCTAATGCATGTGTGAATTCAGAAGAAAAATCATTGTTCTTATTAAAAATTCTAGTAGATGGCTTTTCAATTTCAACAATTATATATGTGTTATCATATTTTCTTATAACAAAATCAGTAATATATTCTAATCCAAGTTTTTGTTTTGTTAATACTTCCTTAGCTAAAGGTTCTAGCATAACAGGAAACTTACCAAGATAAGTTTGATAGCTCTCTTCTCTTTCATTTTTGTCAAGTAAAGATTTAAAATCTTGGATTACTCTACTATTAATCTGTAATGTTGCTTCTCTAAAACTATTGAATATATCTTTTGAAAATCTCTCATCTACACTATAAATATTATTCATATATATAAAATGAGAAAAATAATTAAAAATATTGTAGTCAGACTTTACTTGTAAAACAATGTCTGTAAATTTTCTTCTTGATAATTCAGCCATCTCATCAGTTATCTCTGGATATTTTAAATCATAAAGCATATTCATTTTGCGTATCTTTTCTTGCACAGGTTGGGGCAAAAAAGGCGTTTCCATAAATGGTATGTATGTATATTCTTTACGTGAAGCATAATATATTGTGTTTAAAACTGCATTGTTATAAATAGGACCTTCTAAATTTCCAAACAATTTTGCGAGAACCTCAATCCCATCACATTTATAGATCAGTAATAGTCTCGAAGCGTAAACAGGGATAATGTGTTTGTCATCTGAATATCGGTCTTCGCGATTAACTAACAATTTAATTAAATCATCAATGCTTTTTGCATTATTATGATCTGCCAGTTCATTCATTCTTTTAATCAAATTTTTCAGGTAATCCATACTACTCTCCTCTTTTATAATATAAATAAAAAAGCTAATGACTTAACATCCTGAATTATAACAGAAATTTATATTGAAATATGTTAAAAGAGTGCAAGAAGCACTCTAAGTAGATTATTTTAGTAGCATTTTTATAATTTTATAAAATCTTCCTCTGAAAATACAGGTTTATGCAACATAGAACTGTTATCCTTTTTCTCAGCTCTAAGAATTCTTTTCATTGGTGCAGTTAAGTATGCACTTGTCTTAATCTCTTCGTCACTTTTAAATGTATATGTATTGAGAACTTTATTAATAATTTCTCTTTCGTCTGATTTAAAAGTGTTATCAACATCTTTACTTTTTAGATAAACTAACTTGCCCTTTTTGGAAACCATACCTTGATGATATAATTGCTCTAATTGTTTATCTAGCCCCACCGGAATAGGCCCATTATATGATCTAATATAATAAGAGTTTGTAACCAACTTTCCTCTTTCTCTTAGTGAATTATAATCAATTAAATATAAGAGCTTAGTTAATTTAAATTCGGTTAACTGATTAGTTTGCCCTAATATTTCTAATACTAGTTTTTGTAGCTTAGTTTGGATACTATCGACCTTTGAAACTCTTTTTTTAAGCTGCACCTCTTTCAATTTCTCCCATGTTTTTGCTTTAATTTTTACATTATTATGTATCCAGTAAAAGTCTGCCAACTGATTATAGAAATTTCTATGCATCATTGCTCTAGGACTTGTATGATACAGAGGAATTAAATTATACCCATTCCAATTTAGCATTTTTCTTACATCACGCTTTAGGCTTATATCAATATCATACAAGGTTCTTAGCGATTCCAATGCTTTCTGTCCTAAAGTAATTATATACTCTGGCTGCATTATACTGATTAAGATTTCAAGGTATATTGAGCAATTCCTTAACAGTTCTTTAGATGGTGTAGCATTATTACCTTTCTCATCTCTTGGATTACAAAGAACAGCATTTGTGATAAAGAAATCTTCTCTTGTCCATCCTATAGTATCGATTAATTTTTGAAAATTAACCCCAGACTGATCGCCAAACAAGGGGATCATAGTTCGGTCTGCACCAAGACGGCCAGGTGCTTCTGCAACAAACAATACATTAGAATAAATATTACCGTTGTTTTCACTTAAGACTTTTGCCCTACATTCCATTTCTGGACAAAGTCTGCAATTTTCAATAGAATCAACTAGCTTTTCAAAAAGCTTTTCTCTATTATCTGTATCAATTTTATATTTCGAATCTAATTTGCTCAACATCTCCATAACCTTTCCCACCTTTTCCTTCTAAACAATCAGGATCTGGAACATCTGTTTTTTCATTTAATCTGATTATTTTTTGTGCAAGGCAACCGCCTTTGCAGAGTGAACAGTTTTTACATTGAGAACACACGGGCCCTAGACCTAAATGAATCATTTTTCTTACATCATTAAGATATTCTGACTCATTCCATATCTCAGATAAAGACCCTTCATATATCGATCCCAACCGTCCCTCGTATGTAACATTCTTAAAAGCATCACATGGATACACTAACCCGTCTGAGCCTATTATTATTTTATCAATACCAGCTAGACAGTCAACATGACTATCTACGGATAATATGTTAAAGGGTGAACCTAGCCTTATCATTACTTCTTTATTCTCCCTTAGCCTTAATATTTCTTTTTTAAGTTCTTTAAGCTCATCTCTATTTAAATTATAGACATCTTTAACTATTTCACCTCGTCCATGGGGAACAAACCTTAATATACTTATCTTCTTAACTCTTAATTCCTCGATTAAAGACACTACTCCTGCTAATTGTCTCCAATTTGGTCTCATTGCAACGAAATGTACACCAATGTTGATATCATTCTCTTTAAGTTTCTTTATCCCAGCAATTGTTTTATCAAAGCTTCCATGTATTCGAGTAATTTTTTCGTGTTCTTTTGCATTCGCACCAAAGAGACTAACAACAACATTCCTAATTCCCGAATTAATAAATTCATAAAATAGGCTTTCATCCAGATAAAAATTAAAACATGTCGTATATACAGAAGTATCTATACCCAAGTTTGAACAAAGTTTTAAACTTCGAATAAGAGGTTCCCATTCTAGAGGTTCTCCTCCAGAAAAGACAACACTATTTACGCCCATTTTACTAGCTTCATTTAATAAACTAGCTACGGATTCTTCAGTTAGTTTTCTTATTTTGCTAATATTCGCTTCGCTTGAACAATGCATGCAATTCAACGGGCATTTCTGTGTAACCTCAATTTTGATTTCATGTAAATTATTAGCGTTTTTAATCATTATTGCCTCCACATAATACTCTTAGTCCACTTCTGTATTGAGAATCAATATAAGCATGAGATGATATACATGCCAACTTCCCTACAGTAAAATTAGTTTCATTGCAAATAAATTCTAGTAGGTGGCCTAACCCAACATAGTTTCCATATGCTTTAACTGCAAAATCATGACTTCTATATACAGCTAACATATCCATAACTCTTTCGTTACTTAACTGCAGTAAAATATATTGTAAACAAGGGCCACCTCTCACATACCCGGAATGTTTATGTGGATCTGTAATTTGAATTGTATATGCAGCCTTATGTATTCTCGTTCGTGAATTTATTCTATTAATTATGTTCTCTATCTGATTTATACTTATTGAATCTCCACTATTCCAGTTTATCATCTGACCAAAATAGCAACCCCATCTTCCCTTAAGAATATCATGTAATCTTCTTTCATATGTTTCATATAGTCTTGGTCTATCTTGTCGAGTTCTTATATATGCATTTCTTGGAAAAATAGTAGCCGCAGGCACGCTAAATCGTTTTATCTCCATACTTTCACAAAATGCGCAATATGCATCTTGAATAGAAGATGTCGCATTGAGCGGATCCTCAATTTCGACTAATAAATTATTACACTCGCTTGCTCTCTCGGCTAAAATATATCTTGTCGCTTCTAACCATGCTGATGAAATATCCCTACTTTGAATTAAGTATGTCATCACCCACTCCCCCTTTATAAGATCAAATGTTTTCCAAACTAGAAGACAAACTTGATTATATTCAGATTTTATAATTTTTTTCTTGAATTTTTTGTAAAATCTTGTCGGTTAAAGTAAATTTTTTACAAAAGAGTAACATAAGTCCAAACTTTAATTTTTACATAGCATTTTCATATAAAGAACTTCTATCTTACTTACCCACAAAATTTTTTACAGTCTCATAACTAAACTGTTTATATTTCTTTGAGGATCTTACCTCATTGCTCCCAATTTTACTTCTTCAATAAATCTATTTTTATCCACTTTCCACATTTTATCAAGTTCTTTGGTATATCCAAAAATAGCATGAGGACATCTTCGTTGTAATTCTCCAAGGATGTTCCACATACGCTGTTTTTTCTCTATACCCGCTAATTCTGCTTCTTTACTGTCATCCATATTACTAAAATGACTTATACTAATTCTAGTGGTTGGACGAATAGGATTCTTAGAATTAATAATTATTGCAAAGGTCTTTCCCATTTCTCCCGCTGGAATAGCTGCACCTGGTATTATAGCACCTTGTTCATGCAATGTAACATCATTGTATACCCAAACCACATCAGCTAGATTTATGATATCTAGGCTGAATGTATTAATCTTCAGAATCCATGAATCAGTTATTATTACATTGCCATATTGTACAGAGTTTTCCTTTAATAATTCATTGTTTATCTTTTGCTCTACCTCATAAAATCTACCATATACGGAAATAGCTTTATTTACAGAGTGCATTTTAAAATTCTTCAGGCTAGTTACAAATCTAACAGGATGCATTATGAACGCAAATAATAAAATGCCTCCTATCATAAAACCCAATCCTCTTTTGAATGTAATAAGGATTGTGAATAGTATTAGTAATGCTAAGAAAATAATAATATTCCGTCTTGTTCTTTTAACCTGTAGATCTATAAATTCTTTCTTCATAAAAGCCCTCTCTCAAGAAATTTTCTTATAGGAATTCTATTTCACGTCTTAACAATTTTTTATGATCTCATCATAAAACTTAGTAGACTTTATTATCGAATTACAAAACTAACATACAGAGCAATATACACTATGATTGACATTCTTATTTCATGCATAAATGAACTCCAAAGACTTTTTGAGATTGGCAGATTTCCCCTATTATGCCTTTTCATATATTGATTGGCTATTATAACACTCAGCACAGGTATAAATGGCCATAGCAGGTATGCAATAACCATTAGCCTAGCTCCAAACAAAAAGCTTATTATCAAATACATAAGCCAAAGACTAAATAGAAGCACAGTTGTATTTTTAAGGGGAATATCCTCCTCCCTTATATGATAGAAAATAACCATGTCATAGCCAATAAGCAAAACTGAATATAAAAATAATTCAATTAAAAACCTGTAGTCGTCAGCGTAAAAATTGGTTATTAATGAGTATATAACTATGTAAAGTACCCAGATTCCCAAAAGTATAGTAGAGTTAAGATGTTTTTTCTTAAACATCTCATCTCGGAAGCTAAATCTGCGCGGCTGCTCATTGACTATCATTGTTTCACATACTGATGCATCAGTATAGTCTATCCCCCTACTATCTAGTTCTTCCTTTACTAGTTTGATAGCATCATCTTCATATTCTTCATAATCAACTTTTATAATTTTTATAAGATATTCATCTTTTAGCTGGGAAAACCTCGTTTTAAGATGTTTTTTCCTCTCGTTCATGTTTTATCGTCTCCCACGATTTTTCTGATTTTACTATTTTCTGTTCCATTTACCTACTCGAAATCTCTTCTATAATAAAATCTACCCGGCCCACCATCAAAATTAATTCTTGTTGCCTTTCCTGTAGTCGGCGAAAAATAAACACCTATTCTATCTTCATTACCTTCGATTGTAACTATCCAATTAACTTTTAATCCCATATCTCTTGAAGGTTCTCCTAAAATGTTCGTTACGTCTGTTCTAGTACTATGTTGAGTAATTTGACTTAAGACTTCATCTAGAAAGACTTTTTCTTCCGCCGGCATTTCCTCACTCATACCCTGGGTAAAAACAATAAACATAACTGCCAGGATGCCAACCCCTGCTATCCATTTGATAATGTTAAATTTCTTTTTTGTTATCATGTCATCCTCCTGGAATTAGTTAACTAATATTTTCGTTATTCCATATAATCATTGATTACATTTTATCTTATTATCGAGAATAGCATTGTCATTTTTTGTAAATAGAATAAAAAATAGTGCCTTACGCACTAAATTTTAATGACGATATACCCTTAAATATTACCTATTATCACCTACTCCGGGACCTGAATATATTCAGATACTCGCGATTTAAGAATCGCAATTAACTCATCGTCCATGAATTGATAATCATCAGAAATATCCAGACATATGACCTTCTTACTAGAAGTCATATCACCGAATTTAGCTTGTAACCTTCTTAAATGCTTTTTCTCCATAACAAAGATCAAGTCTGCCCAACCTATATGACCGTTGCTCACCTTAATACGAGCATTATCCTCTGTTCCTGCGGATCTTACATCATAGTCATTAAATCCATGAAATATTTTTTCAGCAGTTAGGCTGCGCCATTTGTTTCTGCTACATACAAATAATATTTTAATATTCTTCACCATCCACAAATCAAATTTTAGGTGTACTATATCCTATAGATCAAGTTATTACTCAATTACCTTCTCCAAGATTATTCTCTTGTCAAATTTACCTCTTTTTTCATTTTTCTTTTCTCGTACTTGCTGGATTGTATCTTCATCAAGTCGGAAGTAACTACTTATAGCTGCTAGAACTTCTAAAATATCAGCCATTTCCTCTTCTGATGGATTCTCTTTAAATTCATTTAATTCTTCAATTACCTTTTCATATAACTGGCTGATATACTCCTCATCTGTTGCTGTATGTATAGCATGTACTTTATTCTCTTTCTCAATAATCTCAGGAATTCTATCCCTTACTAATTTGTTATAGACAATCTCTTTTTTCATACTATCTCTACATCCCCGATCAACTATCTCAAGTCAGATATTATATCCATAATCTTTAAGTCTACTTTTACATAAATCTTTTTCTTGCTGTGTAAATAGCTCAGAATACTCTTCCCTCAGAACTAGAGCTTCTACAGATAGGTCTAACCTTCTCAATTCCCAAAGCTTTGCAAATCCATCAGTACCGCCACTTTTACTAATAAGGCTTTTAGCAGCTGCTACTCCACCTTTTTCCCCAACCACTTGTAAGAATCTTGTGGCTCTATAACCACATTCCTTGTCCGCTCTATGATAAATTTCAATCATATCTTTGGTAAATTGCTTCTCTATGCTCATTACTATCCCCCTCCTTTGTACTCATCCTTATTTTGCTAGATTTTAATGCTATTAAAAAAGCTATCTCTTTGTCTTTTATGTTTTATAGAAAGACTGATATTTTCACGGTAATATTCTTCTATGCCAGGATTCTTATAGTAATGTTCCTTAAAATACTCCATAGCACTATTTCTCTTTAACGTTTTACAACTTATAGCAGTGTTCATTACAACAAATATTATCGATCTAATATCACTTTTGTCAAAATATGACGAATAAAACTCTAATCTCCCTGATGCACCAAATGGTAATATCTCTCTCCACATATCCGCTAAATCAATTGGCTTTAGAATCCCATCACAGTATAATTTATGAACTCTCCGAAACCAAATCATTGACTCATGTAAGGCTTGTGTTGAGATATATTCTACATAAGGATCTGATTCTGTTTCAGTCCTGATTTGTATATATCTTTGTCCATTTTCGATTAATGCCTCTATTTTTCCATCGTGAACCCACTTTGATTTATCATGCAACACAGTTCTTACAGTTACCTGCTCTAGCTTACCTTCTTTGATACCCCTATTTGACTTCGCTATCTCCTTTGAGAATAATTCATTTATCTGCTGTTCTACGTCATTTATGATATTATGTCTTTCAATTGTAAGTTGCATATTGTGTATAGCTAAATAACCAAAGACAGCACCAGCTACACCTATACCCCATCCAATGATGTCGCTTGTTAATATCTGTTTTATAATTTCAATGCCGAGATTCAATATGTTCCCCCCTTAACTTAACTCTTATTTTTGAACAATTATGTATTAGAATAAAGACCTCATCTTTTTTAAAAATGAATTACTTTGAGACTTTAATTCAATTGATACGAGCTTTTTTAATTCAAATCTAATTATCTGTCTTTGTTTGTTTTCCATGTCATGTCCATTTTCAATCCTAGTCTTAATTAACTCAATTTTGCTGATGAATTGGACATTTCTAATGCTTCTTCTGCCATTTTCCCATCTCCTTCAACATACAGATTTATTAAACACAAAGCTATTATTGCTAGCATTCATAAAAAGTATCTATGTTTAACATCACTACAAATAATTTTATTACTAAAATTCTTTTGCGTTTGTCTAATCTTGTCGTTAAGTGTAAATATTTTACAAAATCAACGCTATAAGTGCTGCTTTGCTATTCCTTTTTATTTAAGTTGTCATAAAAAGACTCCTATCTAGCAGTAATGTTCGCTATGCCAAATAAGAGCTCATTTTTACTCACCCATAGAATTTTTACGTCTTATCAAAATAATTGTCCTGGACTAAAATCCCTTTATTATTAAACTTTATTTCATATTTAATTTCTATATATCCTTGAGGATTTCTAAATACTGTAGAGCTGTTTGCTTACCAATTTCATATCCAATTTCATCAAATATCGAATATCCTTTCGTAATATAATCTTTTGCTAGGTCCATTTTCCTTTGCTCATAGTAAACAATTCCTATATTAACCATTGCATTCCCTTCACTTTGTCTATTTTTATTGTTCTGATGAATCAAAAGTGATTCATTAAAAAAAGTTAAAGCTTCGTCATACTCATTCTTGCACATATGTAGTATTCCAATGTTATTAAGAACATTTCCCTTAATATCGATAAAGTTATACTTCGATGCTATATCCAATGCAGCCTTCGAATAATTTTCAGCCTGATCATAATCGTGATTATCGCGATACATGAGAGACAAATGATTTAGAATACTTGCCTCTAGCCTAGTAGCTTCATCAATTTCAGTATAATTTTCTTTGAGATATTTATACGCTCTTGAGGAGAAATCAATAGCCTGATCTATTTGATTAAAATCTTTATATATCATCCCAATGTTGGTTTTAGTCGTAATAATCCCCTTCTTATTACCAATTTCCTCAAAGATCTCAAGTGCTGAGTTATATGCATTAAGAGCATACTCTAAATTCCCCGCATCTCTATAAATATGTGCTAAATTATTATATGAACCAGCAACATCCTTTTTATTAGCAAATTCTTCGTTTAGTTCTATTGATTTTGATATATTTTCAATGGCCTGGTGAGTATTTCCTAGCTTATAGAATGTTATGCCAAGATTTCCGTATATAGCAGCTTGAGTAATCTTAATAGTATCTTTAAGATTTTCTGGCAAATTATTTCTATTTGAAGTATTGAGCGCAGTTATATAGAATTCCTTTGCATTCATAAAGTCGCCAATACAATAATATATGTTTGCAGAGATATTGAAAAAGTCAATTTTAGTTATTGGATCCATTACAAGAGTTTGACCTTTTTCTATCTCTTGTATAGCCTCAATATATCTGTTTTCAGAATATAAATACAATATTTTATTAAGACTTTCTAACACTTCAATATCATCGGAATGCTGAATCCCATCAATATTCCAGATAACACCCTTGTCATTCTGAAAATTGTTATTTACTTTGCTTTCAAT
Organism: Anaerosolibacter sp.; assembly: GCF_029240175.1. Classification (GTDB taxonomy): domain Bacteria; phylum Bacillota; class Clostridia; order Peptostreptococcales; family Thermotaleaceae; genus Anaerosolibacter. The sequence continues at coordinate 45,727 of NZ_JARBTM010000004.1, read as the reverse complement.
TTGACTTCTTAGTTCTTCTATTCGTGATTCTAGCATACTTATATCGCTTTTTGTAGCTATCGCGTTACTGCTTTTATTATCAGAATACGCTAATACAACCACTAAACTAGTTACAATCAGAAACGTCATGGGTATAAAATATCTTTTCTTTTTTAATTCTTTTAACTTCTCTATTTTCATTAAATCTACATTAAAAATTGTAATAAACGTAGCTATCCAGATGAGAACATATTTAGCCATTATTTAACCCTCTTTCATTAGTTTAAATTTCAACTCGTATACTACAAAATTGACTATAGATCTTATTTTAGGAAATAACTTTCTCACACTATGATTTTAATATTAATGTAATTGTTTTTTTGTCTAACTTTGTCGCAGAGGGTAATAATTTATAAAAAAGTCCACAAGCACTCCTTTTAATATATTTTTTCAATACTCTAACTACGATAAGCTCCTAAATGAAAAAATCAATTTTTGCTCATCCTATTATTTTTTGTTTTGTTTCTAATCCTCTTCTTTTCATTACAATATGGGTAATTTTTGCATCCAAAGAAAGGATCATATGGTCCTGTATTAATATATTTCATTTTTGCCCCGCAAGTCGGACAATTGGGTTCAACAAATCCACTCTCTTGACTATGCTGTAGATCAGAAAACCCATAATCTTTTTCTAATTCTTTAATAAATATTGATTTCTCGTACTTATTTATTAGTAGATAAACACTGTTCTTGGTTCTTGTTAATGCAACATAGAATAGCCTTCTCTCTTCTGCATAAGGGAAACTCTCCTCTTCTTGCCTTAACACATTGTAAACAGAGTCATCTTCGATATTACTTGGGAAACCGAGTTTGCCATTCTTGTTATTTAGAATAATTACATAATCTGCTTCTAATCCCTTAGAAGAATGGGCTGTCATAAATTCAATTGTCAAATCGCTTCTATCATAAAACTTAATACCGTTACGTCCTGTTTCTTTCATTTTACCGCCTGAGAATTCATTGATATCAAATGTATATCTACCCAGCAATAAAACATTAGCTTTATTAGGCATATTCCTTAAAATATCCTGTAGATGATCCTTCAGCTCATATTCATTACTTCCATAAATAAAATGAACTGATTTTTTCACATCTAATACACTTTGTAGTGCCAGTCTTTCTATCTCTTTTTTATTTGCTCCAGCACTACCATGACTATCCATTTCTTTTCCTAACTCTTTCTGGTAACTAATACTTTGCACATCTTTCTTGAACTGAACCTTATTCTTCTGAATGAATTCGCTACTTATTTTGACTATCCTTTGATTGTACCTAAAAGTCTTTTCTATCTTGCTTATTTCAGTATATCCTAGATGCTTTTCAAATTGGGTAAACAAGGAGACTTCGCTGCCAGTAAATTTGAATATACTTTGCCAGTCATCACCAACACAGAATAGTTTCGCACCTGTTTGATTCTTCAATCCTTTAATAAGCCTAAGTCTATTAAGTGAAATATCCTGATATTCGTCTATAATTATATACTTATAAGGAGATATGTATTTACTACTATCTACATACCTGGTAGCAATATTAATCATATCACTGAAATCAATTTCATTTCTTTCTTTCAATTCGTCCTCATATTTTTTAATAATAGGCGTTATTAATTCTAAAAATAAATTCACCCTATTCCTTTGAAAAGCGAATTTAAATTTCTGTACTCTTTCTTGAATACTTGATAGTGTAACATCATTGCCTCTCATATAGCTTATAAATCCTGAAATTAATTTAATAAAGACGGTTAATTCATTCTTATTCTCTTTTTGAATCATAGAAAATACTTCAGTACTTGATTTCGGATTGAGTTCGACCCCATGTCTAGTTAATTTGCTCTTAAGATTATCAAGTAAATCTCCCTCAAACTTTTCATAAGAATAAGTTTCTATTAATGTTGTTTCATTTTCAATATGTATGTTTCTTTTCCATGCAATTCCTTCGTTATACACAGTCTTTGCACTCTTACCATTTTTGCCAGTAAAAAACGGCGGCACATTCCCATCTCTATCAATTCCAAAATGCTCGATATAGATGTCATAATCGCTTAGGTAGAAATCCGGATTATAGTTTTCTTGTATATTAGGATACTTTTTTTCATATTCATATTTAATACCATTCTTGAAAAGAAAATTTCCAATTTCTATTTCTTCTAGACTTCTCAGCCTTTTCCCGTCCAATGTTTGTAACTTTTTATCTGCAAGATAATTAACATACTCTCCTAATGTCCTAAATTCGAATTGACTTTTGTATTCCGCAAGATATTCTATAAAAAACTTATTAAACTTATTTTTGTATTCTTCCTTACTTAACAGCTCATTGATGGTTTCATGAACAAAACGGGAAAAGTCAATCCTTGTTATCGTTGGTTGTTGACCCTCAACCTCTTTGATAATCTCTAGACCTAATTTATGAAATGTCATAGCGTTAATATCATTGCAATTAATGGATTTCTCAATCCGACTCTTCATTTCGTTGGCAGACTTATTGGTAAATGAAATTACAAGTATATCTTTAGGTGAATATCCTAATACATTGATAAGATACTTTACTTTCCCAACAATTGTAGTAGTCTTTCCTGACCCTGCACCAGCAACTACTAGATTATTTATTTCATCTTTAATAATGCATTCTTGTTGTCGTGCATCTAGCTGTCTATTCTCAACATTATTAAATATATAGGAAAACTTTGATTTTTGATATTCAATAAACTCTTTATTGGTAAGCTTTCTCTTTTCGCCTATGTCAATATTTTGTAGGAATCGAATGTTATCTTTCACCGTCTTATTAAGACTACCTTTTACACAGAAAGTATCAAATAGATAGTCTAGAAACCCTAGATCACTTTTAATACTTCTAAATGTATCTAAGGTTTCTTTTATTCTTTCTTTGTGTTCTAGTTCAAAATTATAGTCAAGATACTTGGTTTGACCTCTAAAATATTCTTCTAGCATTCCTGCATGTTGAATGGCCTCATTTATTTTCTCATAAGTAAGCTTATTACTAGATGATAATTTGTTGCCATTTAGACCATCAATTGTGTTTAATATGCGGGTTATCATAGATTCCTCCTAAATCAACATATCTATCTTGCGTAGATAAGAGTATTTCCTTTATCTCTTCAATGCTTAACACCTTATCTTTGTTTCTATGGATCATTCTATGACAGTTTGAGCAAACAGGTATTAAATCAGTTTCCGGATCTATTTTGATTTCTTCTTCTAAAGTACTTAACGGTGTTTTATGATGAATCTCAATATACCCTCTTCCGTGTTCTCCATATATTTTTTCAAAGTCAAAGCCACACGCTTTACAAACAGTCCCATGTATTGCAATAGCTTTTTCCCGATTTTTAGTATCACGTTCATATTTCTTTACGAAATAAGTCTTAACTCCGCCTTCCACTCTTGAAGTAAGCGTGTCATCTTTCTCAGTTTGTATATCTTCATAAATTGCGGTCGGATTTATGAACTGAACAGTAAATGTAATATCGTGCGGATTAACTTTTTCTAACCTCATTTTAGGTCTCTCATCCTCTGCATTTATCTCTTCAGCGTTAGTAAATCTGTAATACCAATCCGGTAGCTCATTCTTTATTAAGTTAGAAAACTCCGATTTCCACATCAATCTTGTTCTAGGATTTTCTTGGTTGTCTATCTCAATAACTGCGGGGTATGTGATATCTTTATGTTTTAAGATAACAGGTTTCCTTTCACCTTTTGTTATTTCCCCAATACTAAAATATTCTCTTATATCTATGGGTATCCCAGTTCCATTATGTAAAAAAGATGATCTGTCCATTTCTTTAATAAATACAAGTTCCGATAATATAGTCCAAGAACTTGACTCAATAGGAAATCTACTTACTGTTCTGTTCTTAGGAACAACTTCAAATCCTAATTTTATAAGAAAGTCGTTTGTTGCGTCTCCTCCAGTAAACTTTTTAGCGATTAATTCATTTCCATTCACATACTTATTTGCTATTGAGATTACATACTTTGGCGGGTATTTTTTACCCATGTACAAAAGATCATATTTTGTTGAGTTTCTCAGCTCGGGAGTTCCAGATACATCTATTTCTTTGATAGCTTTAATTATATGTTCACGACTTATGTTTTTAGGAATCATCATCCCACTCCTTATTAATCAAAGTACTGTTTGGGCAAATAACTGCTTTATTTCTATTTTATTGCTTTTAAAGTGGTTTTTTTGTCTTAATTTGTCATGATTAATATTTTTTATTGTAGTCTAGATTACTTTATACGTACAGAACATACGTTCTATGTTATTTTAAGAAATATCTAGTATTTAACCACTTCAACAAGCTATTTATCTCCTATCGTGTCTAGTGAAGAATTATGAACTTTTAATTTCTAACCTAAAATCAATATACTAAAGCTAACTATTTTTCAATATTTGGGGTGATTATATGCAGCATAATAAACTGATACAAATAACGGATAAAGACCTTATGGTATTTCTTGTAGCCAGTGGCCATGAAATAAAAAAAGTTCAGAAGGATCCTGAACGCAATCGCAGCCTAGTATTCTTTGAGGTTACAAGCCAGCTTAATGATTCTATCTTGGCCTTTACAAATAAATCCAAGATAATTAATATTGGAGACTATCAAGCTGCAGAAAGACGTGTTAAAACACTGCTCTCCATGCAGAAAATCTCCTAGCTCCTTCTCTCAGCTCTCATCTTTCAACTTAAATTCAAAAGTTGAAGGAGTTGATATTCATGTTAAAACCGCCAATCGCTCGCATGGGTGGGAAAAGTCAATTAAGAAAAAAGATTATTGAAATGATACCGGATCACACTTGTTATACGGAACCATTCTTTGGTGCTGGTTGGGTATTCTTTGGTAAGGAACCTAGTAAGGTTGAAGTGATTAATGATATTGATAGTGAGCTGGTTAATCTGTTTAAGATGATCAAATACCATCATGAAGAAATCCAAAGACTCATAAAGTTTGAGATAGCCAGTCGAGATATGTTTAATGAATATAAGGAAGCTGCAGTTGAATCCTTAACTGAAGTTCAGAGGGCAGTTCGATTTATTCATCTTATATCAAGGAGCTTCGCTAGTAAAGGTAAGCACTTTGGTTATGGAACAAACACCAGACCAACCCCTCAGATATTCGATACCTCCAACCTGGAACTGCTTAAGGAAAGGCTTAGAAATACATATATTGAAAATCTAAGCTTTGAAGAGATTTTCAAGAAGTATGATAGGCCTTATACCTTTCATTTCTGTGATCCTCCATACTTTGAAACAGATGGCTATGATGCAGTCTTTGGGGAAAATGAACACTTAAAGCTTAGAGAAATTTTAGGAACCATTCAAGGCAAATTCCTCCTCACTATCAATGACCATCCTAAGGTCCGAGAATGGTACCATGGTTTTAATATCCTTGAAACTGAAGTTAATTATTCTGTATCTAAGGACCATACCGGCAGGGGTAAATATAGAGAGTTGATAATAACCAATTATTCTTTGTAAAATGCAATAGAGCCCCAACGGTAAAATGGGAGCTCTATTGTTTATTCCATATTATTTTATCTTGAACTAATTAATGTCTGGCTAAGTAAATCTCTAAATTCTTTAGTGTTCTTTATGCTATCAAATGCTTCATCGATCATTATTAGATTCTTATATCTTTCATCAACGTCAATTACCTTTCTTAAGTTATTAATAGCTTCAGGAAGGTTATTTAAAAATGCATAGCAACGACTTTTCCCATAGACGCTACTGATAAATTGCGGCTCTATCTCTATGCTTTTGTCATAGTATCTAATCGCCTCATCGTATTTACCTAATTCAGCCAAAACGCATGCTAAATAATAATATGCATCTGGATCTTCAGGATCAAGCTGTATATATTTTTGAAAAGGCTCCTGAGCTTCTTCATATTTTTCTAGTCCAATTAAAGATTTGCCTTTTCCGTAGTAAGAAAATTTAATACTATCATCCAAGCTGATAGCCTTATTATAACTTTGAATAGCATCCTCATATCTTCCTAAACCAAACAATGCATTACCTTTATTAACATAAGGAACCGCATCATTAGGTTCTAGCTCTATTGATTTATTGCAGGCTTCTAACGCTTCTTCGTATCTTTGTAGATCAACTAAAGCCCAGCCTATGTTATTATACGCTGCATCATTATATGGATTAAAAGCAATTGCTTTATTATAGTATTCCAATGCTATTTGATAATTTCCATCTAACTGAGCATTGTATCCCATTTCGTTGTACATAAAAGAACTAATTTGGTTAGAATCGAACTTATTATCTTCAAAAGTGTTTTCCTCTAAATCCATCGTATTCATTCTTTGGATGAAATTAGGTATATCATTATTGTATACGCTCGAGTTCCTTAAAACAATGTTCTCACTATCATCTGTATAGAATAAAAATGATTTTTCATCCTCTTGTGATATGGTTTTATTATCGAAGATACTGGAATTATCAAAAACTATATTTGAGCTCCTTGTCAAATTTATAAATCTCCAATTACCTTCATTCTCGTTAAATCTACTATTTCTAAATGTAATGTTTTTCGAATCATATATCGACATAATAGCTTCAGAGCAATCAGTAATAATTGAATCATTGAATGTTAGTCCATCTACATTAAATAATGTCAGTCCTTGAGTTCCACAACCAAAAAGTCTTGATTTAGAAATATTTATTTTATCTGAGTCTCTAAATAATAGTACACCACCCGAACATTCCCCTTTATCAGGTGTATGACCTGCATTTATATTAGTAATATTAATATTACTGCCGTTTTCAAACGTAAGTACATCAGCATATCTAGATTCCGTTACTATATTTGATAGAGTGTTCTCTATTCCTTCAATCGTTAGGTTACTTACATTTTGAATAATTAACTCTGTTCCATCAGATTCTTTATTCCAGCGTATATGCCTATTCTGTTCATACTCTTTTTTAGGTTTCGATAGGTTGTACTCGCCATTCTTTAGAACTATCTTTCTGTTTGATCCAATGGCCTTAATAAATTCATTCACATCATTTACTTCAATAACCTGATACTCAGTACTCTCTGTTGAAATTGACACAATTCTATTTTTCGCATCCCATTCAACTTTTGCACCTACGCTCTCAGCTATAAATCTTAAAGGAATGAGTGTCCTGCCACCAATTATAGTTGCTGGAGTATCTAGTGAAATATTTCTATTATTCTTTATAGCTGACTTATTGCCTATAGGCAATTTTATCGTCAAATCATCTTTTGTTCCTATAACAGTCTTTGTTGCCTCGTCCCATCCTACGTTTATTCCTAGTGCTTCAAAAACTGCCCTTACCGGTACGACCACCCTGTTATTTACTATAGCGGGCTGAACATCGAGTTCTATTAACTTATCATTAATTTTTATTTGTATACCCTCATTTCCTGCAACCACTAATAGTGAATTTAATGTAAACACTACTATCATGACTAGTGCCAAAGCTAATTTCTTCATGCCACATCCTCCTGTCAATATTTTATTTGGCTATAACTGCATTTTAGTTATTCGATAATTTCCGTATTTTTCCTTCACATTTCAACAATGCATCAATCTTTTGGGTCTTTTTACCTAGTTAATAAAATGGTTTTCAATGATTTATTGATTAAAATAATCGAAAACTTTTCTCCCATTGGAATAATATGCTATAATTAGAACATACGTTCTATTTGGAGGTACTACTATGATTACTACAGAAAAACTAGAAACAATTATAACGAAATGTCATATAATCAAAAGCTTTTATCCCTTACCTGAGTCCACCCTTGGGTATTATTATTATGATGGGAACTATTATTGTATCTTGATCAATGAGAGTATTAAAAGCAATGAGCGACTTTATAGAGTTGTTTTAGCAGAAGAAATAGGTCATTATAGGACTACTATAGGGGATATTACACCAAGAAAGTATATGTGCTATCGTGATCGCCTTGAAGTGGATAAGAAGGAACTACAGGCCCTTAAGTGGGCAACTGACTTTTTAATACCTACTGACATGCTCATAAGAGTAATTAATGATAAGGTAATATCATCCATTCAAGATATAACAGACTACTTTTTAGTTACCTATGATTTTCTTATGCGTAAACTTGAATTCATGGCTAACCAGAAAATCGTATGGGATATTGGTGAAAAACATGTCCTATGCTTACATAGCTTACCATCTATATATGTTCACAAAAAAACTTCTTTCTAAGATATTAAGGGGGAATTACCATGGCAACAGCTGGCATATATGTTAGAAAATCAAAGGCCACCGATAAAGGTGAATCAATTGAGAATCAAACAAAGCGCGGGATATCACTCTGTGAAATGCGGGGATGGGATTATATTGTTTATGAAGATTATGATTTCTCTGGAAAGACTTTGGACAGGCCAGATTTTGAAAGAATGATGAGAGATGCCAAGAATAGAAAGATTGATTATATTATCTGCTATAAGCTTGATAGGATTTCTAGAAGTGTTAATGACTTCTCCTCCCTTGTCGAAGAGTTAGATGGCCTCGGTGTAGGCTTTATTTGTATCAAAGACAACTTTGATACTACTTCACCAATGGGTAGAGCTATGATGTATATTACCGCAGTATTTGCCCAGCTAGAACGAGAAACTATAGCTGAACGTGTACGGGATAATATGATTGACAGGGCTAAGATGGGAAAATGGAATGGTGGTCCTGTTCCCTTTGCTTTTGATGTACATAAAGAAGTTACAGATAACTACGGCCGAAACAAAAAAGTGTCCAAGCTAATAATTAATAATGAAGAATCGGCTATTGTAAGAGAATTCTATGATTGGTTCCTAGAATCAGATGGTTCAATCCGAAATGTTACCTTCAGAGCTAATGATCCTCTTAATAATTATCAAACTAAAAACAATAGTTCTTGGTCCACAAGTCAGATGGCTCGTATTCTACAGAATCCTCTATATTGTATCGCTGACCTGGACGCGTATGAATATTTTAAGAACCATACTAAAGTTCAAATCGTTAATTCCAAGAATGATTTTGATGGTACCCATGGTTTAATGTTTTACAACCGGAGAAAGCCACATAATAAAACGACGCGGGAAAGAAATGAAGATGAGTGGATCCTGGTTATAGGTGATCATGAAGGATTTATTCCTGGAAAGGTATTTACGAAGGTGCAGCATAAACTTTTACAGAACCAATCAACTCCACCTAGACTAGGTAAGAGTGCTATTTCTCCTCTGACCGGTTTAGTAAGATGCGGCCGCTGTAATTCTTCTATGTCTATTTTTACTTCAAAGAAAACAACTGATGATAGTAAAGGAAAGTTTAGATATTATAGATGTCTTACCAAGGAACAGAGATCAAAAGTCCTATGTGATAATACAAACATAAGGGCTGATCTGTTGGAAGAGATGATCGTAAAACATATCTCTGGCCTATGCAGTAACAAAGAGTTTATAACAGAGCTTCTAGAGAGCTCTAACGACGATTTAGATAATAAGCGTGTCCCTCTTATTGCTCAGAGAAGCAAATATCAATCTGAATTAGAAAACATTGATAAGGAAATGAAGAATCTAGTTATTGCTCTAGGTAAAGGTACACTTCCTGAGATAATCATTCAAGGGAGATTTAAAGAATTAGAAGACCAGAAAAAGGCAATAAAAAAACAACTTCTTGAAGTTGCTGCTGAATTGGACGCCAATTATGAAGAGACATATAATATCGATACCTTTATGAAGTACATTGAACAGTTCGATGATACATATGAGTATCTACCATTTGAAGATAAGAAGAGATTACTTAGAAGTATTGTTAAGGAAGTCTTAGTTGATAAGGAGAACATTACGCTTTCCCTCTATTTTCTTCCCACTCAAAATCTTAATTCAGTTGAAGTTTGTTCCCGCATGCACAAGGGTTCATACTAGCCACCAGAATGAATTTAGAAGGATAGGTAAGCGTTCCATTGATTCTAGATATCGTTACAACTTCATCCTCGATTGGCTGTCGCAGTACCTCTAGTACATTCCGTTGAAATTCGGGAAGCTCATCTAGAAACAGAATTCCATAATGAGCAAGTGAAACTTCACCCGGCTTAGGCATTCGTCCGCCACCAATCAAGGCGATGCTTGAAATCGTATGGTGAGGTGATCTAAATGGTCTCGTAGTTACCAAGGAAGAGTAGTTTGTCAACAATCCAGCAACACTATGAATCTTTGTTACTTCGATTGCTTCTTCATAGGTCATATCTGGAAGAATACTTGGAAATCTTCTTGCTAACATTGTTTTCCCTGATCCTGGCGGACCAATCATAAGTATATTATGACCCCCAGCCGCTGCGATTTGAAAAGCGCGCTTTATGCCCTCTTGTCCAACAACTTCACTAAAATCCTCTGCGGAGTCATTTTTTTCGTTGTGTTCAATGATTAACTTTCTTTGTACCGGAGTAGCTGCTATTTCTCCTTTAAAAAATTGGACAATTTCATATAAATTAGAAAATGAATATATCTCAACATCCTTTATAATCGCTCCTTCTGCCGCATTTTCATCTGGTAGGACAATCTTATTAAATCCGTTATTTCTTAATGCGATGACCAGTGGCAGTATGCCTGTAACTCTATTAATCTTTCCATTGAGAGACAACTCACCTATGAAAGCAAACTCCTTAACGCTGTCATTTTTGATAACACCTGCAGCATCTAACAATCCTAAAGCCATAGGCAAATCTAAATGCGTCCCTTCTTTTTTTGTGTTTGCCGGTGCTAAGTTTATGGTAATCCTTTTCATCGGAAATTCAAACCCAGAATTTTTTATGGCAGCACGTATTCTTTCCTTAGATTCTTTTACAGCAGTATCTGGTAACCCCACAATATTTAGAGCAGGCAGTCCATTAGATATATCTACTTCTACATCTGTGGTACTTCCGTCGAGTCCGTTTAAAACACAGCTAAATATTCTTGACAGCATATTTTCCACCTCTGCGCAATTGGAAATCTTTTCATATTCTATAGTTCCATTCCTTTTTCCATTATCCTTCTTTTTTTCTTAATTTTCGATAAATTCTCTTTTCTTTCTTCTAGGCTAAACAAACACTTTTATTAAACAATCTCATGTTTGCACGCGTCAGATGGACCATGGGTTCTTGATATGTAGTATCATGTAGTTTTATGACTATTTCCTTGGAAATAGTCATAAAAAAGCCTTCGGATCTAAGCAAATTCCGAAGGCCTTCCCTATTAAAATAATTATCTACTATTCATTTCTGATTCGTCTTATGTAGATGCAAGCTAGTATCTGGACTCTATTACCTTTTCTTCTAAAATAGTAAGTACATTCTTTTCTTCCTCGTTTAATTTACTTAAGACTTCCTTACGATAAATCATGCCCAAAGCATTCCGACTCTTTTGTTGTTTGTTCTCTCCAATCGCCCGAGGCCATTCTATCTTGTTCCCCCGATAGATCAAATCCAAATCGATAATCCTTGTTCCATCATCTAAATGCTCTAGCCCTATAAGAATTTTCTTAATCTCAATAGGGTCCAGAAGTGTAAATAATCTTACCTGATATACCAACACAGACATTAGGAACCTGGGATGATCCTTACCCCACGACTCACCTAAAATCAATCCCACATCCAAGGCATCCAATATCAGTAATAGTCGTTCATAATGAAGCATATATTGACTGTACCTGTCAAAAATACGAATCTGTAAGTCATACCAATTCTTATCTTGAAAGCCTTCATTAAAAAAGTGTAGCACTTGACTTCTCATTTTCCGTTGCAGTTTATAAACATCCATATCGATTAGAACATGTTTTGTATGTAGGTCTTCTAGACTCAAATTTCTATTCACTGGATGATTTGTGAAACTAATAATAGACTGATTTGCCATTCCTCTATTGAAACATTCATTTAATGGGAGTATACTGCCTTGATAAGTTTCGCTAACACTGTTAATAATCCGATTATGATCTCCCACTGTTCTCATAATCAACAGGCCAGGAGAGATATGAGAATCTTCAATTAAATAGGATATTTTTGTGTTGATGAGGCAAGAAAACAGTTTATCTGAAGGAAGTGGCACAACAATGGTCTCTTTAATATCGGATATTTGGATGCTTTTCTTGCCTGGATCACATAAAAGTACAATCGTGTGATCTTCCTCTGCTGTCTCAAATGCAGCATTAAGCTCTGATACAATTCCACCGAATTGCCCTGATATTGCTTCCACTAGTTTGTCTATATAAAAACTATTAAACACAATTATTTTAGGTCCATTCCTTAATATGGATATCATGTTTTTCCCCCTCTATATACCTATCTTACTTTTTCTAAACCTATAGTCATCAGTGCCTGCAGGATATAGAAGCTTAATGACTTCTAAGTTATCTACCTTGATTATATTTATGCTATCAATACCATCAAGATACCTTGGATCATCGTTGTTTCCTCGACAATGACCATACATAAAAAACGCACTTTCATCATGAAGTTTTTCATAATAATGGGAGATACTAATTTTTATCCCATAAATATCTAGCAGCGTACTCTGTTCATAAATCTCCAGCTTAGCCAGTGGATGCAACGCCTCTCTACAATCGTGATTGCCTAAGGTAACAATGATTCTATCTTGAACATAAGGACTAATGGATTTCAAAAAGTGATTTGCTCGTGCTTTATATTTCTGAACATGGTAAGGAAGCATCTCAAGTTTTACCTCATCCGCAATATCACCTGTATGAATTAGAACATGAGGTTTCACAGTTTTTATCAGTCGGATAAGATCCCTGTAAATCATTGAAGGCGTATCACTGATATGCATAATCTTTATTGACATATCCTTTAGCTCATCAGGTACATATATACCACCAGTTAGATGTCGTAATATCTTCCAAACTTCTTCCATTATATCTCCTCAATCAGTCTTCTAAAAGTCGTATAGATCATTAGATTTATTTATAACCATATTCACATGTTCACTGCAGTCTAATTCATTGACCTAACTACCACTGCCTAGGGCAATATGACAATGTGATTTGCCACAGGTCTTTCTTTTCCATCGGAAGGTCTGTTTAGTACCTTACCATCATAATACATGGCACTTGAGCCACCACCATCTAGATTGTAGGCTTCCTTAACGCCTAGGGTCAGAAGTTTGTCCTGTAAGAGTTCCAGTGTTACACCAACGCTCCAATTTCCCTGTCTGCCATCAATAACAATCATAATCAAGTCATCATTGGCATACTTACCAATAATTGTTCTAGGTTGATTTGTTTTCTTCCACTTTTCTGGTATTTCTACTTTTTTACCTCGCTGCAATAAAACGGGTATAAAGCTCGTTCCCTGATAAGGCTGCAGCTCCATAAGATCGGACTCTGTTTTAGGTACAGTCCCGATAACCTGTCCGCTTTTATTAATCCCAGCAAAGAATAAATCTCCAGGGTAGCCGTTGAAGGGTTCAACTAGCATTCCATCAATGACTGTATTACCAATCATTTGAGCATACGGCGTTCCACTCCTTTTTTCCGTATAAAACCCACCCCCATTGATGGCAAGAATAGCATTCTTACGTTTTGCAGCACTCGAAATAGTTTCCAACTCACCCAATCGGTCCTTCCCTAGGACCACTTTAAAAGCCTTTGGATCAAACAATTTAACCTTTGCAATATATCCTCTATAACCAAGCTCAGCCAATGGAAAAATTTTAATTTCCACTCGATCTGACCTATAATTTTCCGTGGCAGGTCCAAGCATATCCAATATTTTTTTTTCATATATATCGTCAGAAAGTTCTTTATGGGATGAACTAGACTCAGAAAGGTGAGCTATTTGCTCATCTTGCACATTGAAGACCTCTGTCTGCCGATCAATTATCATTCCCAAATCATCAACTTTTCGCTCTAACTTTTCTATCTCACTATCCAATGTATCCATCTGTTCTCCAACAAACTCCATTGGAAGTTCTAGTTTCTTACTATCCTCCTGAAAATCATAGCCTACAAGAAAAAGTGCTATAAATGGTGCAAGCAAGTAGAGCAAAAAAACGTTAATTTTGCCCATTTGGTGCCTCCTTAAGTATTCTTAAGCTTTTCTCTAGATCCTGCAGCTGTAGATCAAGGTTTTCTAATTTTTCATCAATTCTTTCCTGCACCACTGTAGAATTTGAAATTGTAGAATCTGTATTCGCTATATTTTCCCTTAAGCTGGCAATCTCTTGACTTACTTGCTCAATACGCTCCCCAAGTTCCTTTATATTTATTGCATTTTCCTGCTGAATATTTCTGATCGAGGTATCTATATAACCTTTTGCATATGTATACCCATAATATACAATGGTACTCCACAAAGTGATACACATCGTGAATATGATCAGCGTCTTCCATATACTTTTACCATTCTTTTTTCGGCGGGTGGTAATCGCCCTCTCATCTACGCCCTCTATCAAGATCTCCTTTTCCATACGCTTCCCCCTCCCTCAATTCATGTCAAAGTCACTAATATTATATGACTAAATAATGTTCTGTATATGATTGATTTTAGGTTTAGTACCAAAGGAACCAATAACAACCTCAATGGCATCAAATCGACAACCTTGGTTATAAAGGCCCTTCCACTGCATGTATCCCTGAGCAGTATATTGCAAATGCTTTATTTTCTTATAATCAATGGATTCTATAGGCCTTCCATATGCTAAGCTTGACCTAGTCTTCACTTCCACAAATATAATTGTATTATTATGCTTACTGACAATATCTATCTCACCATGTCGTGAACGATAATTTCTTTCTAGTATCACATATCCTTGACTTAATAAATGCTTAACAGCGATATTCTCACCGCGTATACCTATTTCCTTATTATGTGCTCCCATACTATCTTTCCTCTTTCATATCTAAATCAACAATGAAAGCCAACACTTCAGCAACCACTTGATATAGTTCCGGAGGTATCTCTTCCCCCAAAGACAAATGATGAAGCTGTCGAACTAGTTTTTCATCTTTATAGGTTGGAATATCCAGTTCTCTAGCGATATCCATAATTTTATCGGCTATTTCCCCTTGCCCCTTTGCCAGGAGGCGAGGTGCATGATCCTTTTCAGCCTCGTACTTTATGGCAGCAACGAGTGGTTTTTTCTCTTTCATATGATCACACCTTTAAATCAACAGAATGGTGCTTTAGATCAGCATCTTTATCTGTTGTATTTATTAAATATGTCTCCCTCTGGCTTACTGCATAATGAAAATACACATTTACAAATCCATATTTTATCAATACGCTTTCAAGACTTTTTTGATGGGATTGGATCACCGCTCTGGCATGTTCATGCTCAACCCTGAAATTACACGTTATGCTTTTTTCCTTGATTTCGATTAAGGCTTGAACAAATGCCATATTTTTTGTTTCCAATGATACAAGTAATTTGACATCCTTTGGATTAATCTTCTTGCTTTTTCCCCGTTCTTGAACAATAAATAATTCAAGATTTCTATGGATATTTCCAATTTCAATAGGTACCTGTAAAAAGGTTTGCAAGGGATTAAGCTTTCCTAAAAAATCTATATTATTTTTAATGTTTTCCAGCTGATTTACAATATCTTTTTGATGAGCTGATTCTAATGACATCATCTTTAACTTTATTAATTCAGCCTTTGTATATAGCTCCCTAAGTGCCTCTTGAAATTCTGGCTTGCGATGCATTAAAGCATCTTGCATTTTAGATATGGTTTCCTTGAGGCTCATTCCAAGCTTCGTTGTCTTTTCATCATTCATCAAAGTTTGGATAATTTCTTCAAATTGCCGCGACATAGGATATTGCCTAAAAACCAAGTTATTTAGCGCCGTTGCATTCTTCAAATTGACTTTGAGTCCATTTTTTAGCATGAATATTATTTTCTCAAAATCCATACCCTCGACATTTATTCGCCCGCTATTCCCGCTAAACTCATTATTTTTATTGTCAGCAGCTTGCGACAAAAATTCTAGATCTTTACCCTCTTGTAGCTTGCTGGAATATTCAGCACTTAGACTCATCGCTTTCGATGCTCCCAGGGTATCCATTGGAATTATTGTATCGCCATGACTCTGCTGTTCTGGGTTTTTTATCAATTCCTTTAACACTTGCCCTAAATTTTTATCTAGAAGCTGACCCTCAGCAACATCTTTCACGCCGCTTAATAAGTCATTGATTTTATCAAACTGAAGTTTTGTTTGCGTTATCTCTAAAAGCATTTTCTCTGTAACAGGCATCTCGGCCTTTAACAAAAGTTTTACCAGTTGAATTTTATCCTTATCTGGATAGATCCCTGTCTGCTCTAGGAACTTAATAATGCTTAGATCCTCTTGGCGAATTTCCAATCCTTCGCTTGCCAAGAGTTTCATTAAAATCTGTCCCTCTTCCCCAGACTTTACGATAAACTGATATGTGTTGCCTTTTTCCAAATTGTGTCCAGCAACATCTTTATACTTTGCTTCAATAAATTTTCCATTTCCCAATTCAAGCAAGATCATTTCATTCAAAATGCTTTTGATTTTGGCTTTGATGATTTGACCTTCCTGGAAGTTACCATCCTGTCCAGCATTTGCTCCCAATACCTTTTTTTCAATACTGGCTGACTGTAGTCCTTTAAATTGATCATTTAAAATGGTTATTTTCACCTAAATATTCACCTGCGATTCCTTTTAGAAATGTTTTTCTGTGAATGTTTGTAATTCCATATTTTTCAATACCTTCATAATGTTCTTTTGTTCCGTAGCCTTTATGATTGCGAAATCCATACTGGGGATACAGTTTATCATAGTCACAAATTATTCGATCTCTGGTTACTTTTGCAATAATCGAAGCCGCTGCAATGGAAATACTTTTGCTATCACCCTTAATCAATGCTTGCTGGTTAATATGTATATCGGTCAATTTTACAGCATCAATTAACAAATAATCAGGTCTTACGTTAAGGTTTTTGATGGCATGACCCATGGCTAGTTTTGTTGCATTAAAAATATTTATATCATCGATTACTTGATTATCAATAACCCCTATACCAATACCTAAGGCTTTATCCTTAATGACCTCATACAAGAACTCTCTCTTAGCCTCTGACAATTTTTTAGAATCATCAACACCCTCAATAAATATGTTTTGGGGAAGAATCACAGCAGCTGCTACCACAGGGCCTGCAAGGGGACCCCTTCCTGCCTCATCAATTCCTGCAATGATTTTTACACCAGATTTGAATATTTCATTCTCATAATACCATAGAGTTCTTATTCTTTCTTTTTCTTTGATATGCTTGTCCAACTTTTTTGATAAACTCTCTCCAAGTTTTTGAATACCATTTCTTTCATCTTTTAATAAGAAAGGAATAAGTTTAGCAGCTGACTCTAAATCCATCGCTTTTATTTGTTTTTCAACTTCCTTTGTACTCTTTCCTTGAAAATCCATATCTTAACCTCCCCCTTAAATAGTTCTATACCTTATTATAACATACCAAATCATTCGATGTTTTTCTTGTGACATAAGAAAAGACACTATTCAACATTAGTGTCTTTAAAGTCCTCAGGTTTTTCTAAGGTAATATATCCAATTTTACCACTTCTAAATTCATCGAGGATAATATTTGCAACTCGGCTATAATCTATTCTACCTCCTGAAAATATACAACCTCTCTTCATCGCAATGTTGTCTAAGTTCTTTAGTGGTTCTGCATCCAAATCTGCCAGCTTGTATCGTCCCTTTAGCATATCAGGATAAGTATTTCCAAGATATTCTGTAAGTCTCAACGCAACAGTATCGATATCCAATACTTCATCTTTGATTGCCCCAGTGAAAGCCAACTTATAGCCCACTTCCTGATCCTCAAACTTAGGCCAAAGAATACCGGGCGTATCCAGAAGCTCAATGTCTCCTTTGAGCCTTACCCACTGTTTTCCCTTTGTCACACCAGGACGATCACCTGTTTTGGCACTCTTCTTTCCCGTTAATCGATTGATGATAGAAGACTTTCCTACATTTGGGATTCCAACAATCATTGCTCGAACAGGACGGGGTCTCATTCCTTTCTGAACCAACTTATCGATCTTCTCCTTCGCAGCAGCTTGTACAGCTTCTACCAACTTCTCTAAACCTTCTCCATTCAGAGAATTAACAGGAATCGCATCTATTCCTTGTTCTTTAAAAAAACGAATCCATTGATTTGTTAACTTAGAATCCGATAGATCACTTTTATTCATCACAATAACCCGCGGCTTGCCTTCTACAACTTCATCAATTTGTGGATTTCGGCTACTGATTGGGATTCTAGCATCCAGCAGCTCAATCACGACATCAACTAGCTTTAGATGCTCCTTTATCAATTCCTTTGTTTTCTTCATATGCCCGGGATACCAATTTATGTACATATTTATCACTCCGCATTTTATGTAATTTTACCAAAGCGCCTCAAAGGCCAAACTCTCATTATAGCCTTTCCTTTCACCAGCTTTAAAGAAACTGCCCCAATATCTTCGTATCTGCTGTCTTTACTATTATTCCTATTATCTCCAAGAACAAATATGGTATCTTTTGGAACAAACTTTTTCCCAAAGTAATCTATTGTTTTCTCTAAAATGTATGGTTCTTCACATACAGTACCATTTACAATTACTTGGCCATCTTTTATTTCGATGGTGTCCCCTTCTGTAGCAATTACTCGCTTAATAAAAAAGTATGACTTGTCATAAGGATATTGAAATACCACAATATCTCCCTTCGCTGGCTTCTGGATGAAATATTGTAGTTTATTAATGAATAGTCGATCTCTATGATTTAGCGTTGGAACCATGGAGTTTCCATCCACTTGAATAAAGTCAAAAACAAACATCTTTAGAAGAACGGCCAAGAAAATTGCTATACATAATGTTTCAACCCACTCTCGAATTTCCTTGTTCGCATTATCCACAGTTTCACCTCAAAATCATATATCGATAGTTTTCTAAACATTGACAAAGGGACTGTAACCAGTCCCCTTGAATTAGAATTTCTTCTCTTTAACTTTTGTCGCAGCTTTACCAGTTCTTTCACGAAGATAGTTAAGCTTCGCTCTTCTAACCTTACCTCTTCTAATCACTTCGATTTTTTCAATCTTTGGTGAATGTAATGGTAAAGTTCTTTCAACACCAACACCGTAAGAAATTCTTCTTACTGTGAAAGTCTCTCTTAAACCACCATTTTGTTTTTTAAGAACGATACCCTCAAACATCTGGATTCTCTCTCTTGTACCCTCTTTTACTTTTAAGTGAACCTTTACAGTATCACCTACATTGAAAGCTGGTATATCAGATCTTAATTGTTCTTGTTCAAGTATGCTAATAATATCCATGGTTGTCCCTCCTTCCTTCCTAGACGTTCATGTCTCATTTAAACAGAGGACCGTCCGTTTTACCACTAAACAATTATAACACAGACAATATTTCAAGACAACAACTATTTTGAAATATTGTCATTTAATAACTTATCTATAACCTTTTTTTCGTATTTATCTAATTTTTTTTCAAGAATGTACTTTTCAAAAAGGTCCGGACGATTATTAAGTGTAGCTTTTAAAGCTTCTTCTTTGCGCCACTCATTTATTTTTTTATGATTGCCTGACAATAATACATCTGGTACACACAAGCCTTGAAATTCACTGGGTCTTGTATATTGAGGATATTCTAATAATCCTCCATAGAAAGATTCATCCGTAAAGGATTCTTTTTGCCCTAGCACGCCTGGGATCATCCTTGCCACAGCATCTATGACGACCATAGCAGGCAACTCTCCCCCGGTTAGAACGTAGTCACCTATTGAAATTTCATCCGTCACCCAACTGTCTATTACTCTTTGATCTATACCTTCATAATGACCACATATAAAAACCAATCTTTTCTCTTCAGACAATTCTATGGCCATATTTTGGTTAAAAGTTCTCCCCTTTGGTGACATGTAAATCACACGACTATGTTCCGCTTGTATAGCCTCCAGTGCGCTGAAAATTGGCTGCGGCTGCATGACCATACCTGCGCCGCCACCGTATGGATAATCATCCACTTGCTTGTGCTTATTTTCAGCATAATCACGAATATTTATAATTTGGATATCGATAATCTGATTTTCTTGGGCTCTCCCAATCATACTTTCCCCTAATGTCCCACGGAACATATCTGGAAACAATGTTAAAACATCAATTTTCATTCTATCAAACCCTCTATTACCTTCACCGTCATCGTATCATTTTCTAGGTTCACATTTTTGATAAACTCTCCCACTGCCGGTATCAAAATACTCTTTCCAGCAGTATTTGCAGACGATATTTCATAAACGTCATTTCCAGCAGCTTGAATTACATCTTTTACAGTCCCTATAAATTCACCTTCAACAGTATAAACCTTCAATCCTATTAGATCTGTAATTAAATATGTATCTTCCTCAAGTGCTCTCGCATTATCTTTGCTAATCGTAAGATATTTATCCCTAAATCTTTCTGCTACATTGATGTCATCAATACCTTTAAACTTTAATATAACAAGGTTGCTTTTATATTTAACCTTTTCAATATAATAC
This sequence comes from Anaerosolibacter sp., assembly GCF_029240175.1. Classification (GTDB taxonomy): domain Bacteria; phylum Bacillota; class Clostridia; order Peptostreptococcales; family Thermotaleaceae; genus Anaerosolibacter. Next base: position 25,121 of record NZ_JARBTM010000004.1, on the reverse strand, counting down.
TTTTTTTCAGTATCCGTATCCATATAAACCCATTCTAACTCTTCAAAACGTTCTTTATAGTCTGTAAGGGGATATACCCGAACCTCTCCCTTTATCCCTTGGGTATTCACAATTTGTCCAACCTTTAGCAGTTTGTCCAACCTATTCACCTGCCTAATTGTAAAGTCTTTTTTCTCATCAGCTGTTCCGTGAAATCATTATATATCATTATATCCATAAAACATGGGAGTATACAGTTTTTTATACAATAAGAGGATTAGGAACTCCTAACCCTCTTATTGTATTATTGAATTATTTCAACCACTACTCTCTTATTTTCTTTGGTAGCAGCAGCTTTCACCACTGTTCTAATGGCCTTAGCAATTCTACCTTGTTTACCGATTACTTTCCCCATATCTTCAGGAGAAACCTTCAGTTCGATAATTAGTGATTGTGTTCCTTCAACTTCTGTAACAGAGACTTCATTTGGGTTATCCACTAATGATTTCGCAATTACTTTTACTAGTTCACCCATTTATTACACCCCCTGAAAGCTTTCTACGCTTTCTTAGACTGCTCAAACTTCTCAAGAACACCGTATTTTTTAAACAAGTCTTTCACTGTATCAGTAAACGAGAATCTGCAACTACAAGTCTATAGAAAGGCTTCTTCTTAGCTCCCATTCTTTTCAATCTGATCTTTACTGCCATTGTATTCACCTCCTTTAAATATCATGTACTAATTATTTACCAAGGAAAGGCAATTTCATTTTGCCACCCTTTTTCATACCTTTTTCCATGTCTGAAAATTGTTTCATCATTTTCTTTGTTTGCTCGAATTGCTTTAATAAATTGTTTACTTTCTGTACAGTCATACCGCTTCCAGCTGCAATCCTTTTTCTGCGACTCCCATTAATCATAGAAGGGTTTCTTCTCTCTTCCGTCGTCATGGAATTAATCATCGCCTCGATGTGAGCCAATTCTTTATCATTTATCTCAATGTCTTTTAACTGCTTTGAATTTGCCCCAGGAATCATCTCTAACAATTGACTCAAAGGACCTAACTTTTTCATTTGCTGTAACTGATCAAGGAAGTCTTCAAAAGTGAAATCCTGTGATCTTATTTTCTTTTCTAACTCTTTGGCCTTTTTCTCATCGAAATTGGCTTGGGCTTTCTCAATGAGACTAAGCACATCACCCATTCCTAGAATTCTTGAAGCCATTCGATCTGGATGAAAAGGTTCGATCTCACTTAATTTCTCACCCATCCCGACAAATTTGATAGGTTTCTGAGCAACAGATCTTACAGACAGTGCCGCACCACCTCTAGTGTCACCATCCATTTTTGTTAAAATTACCCCATCTATACCTAGTCTATTATTAAAGTTTTCTGCAACATTTACAGCATCTTGCCCTGTCATTGCATCGACAACCAGTAAAATTTCGTGGGGCATTACTGTCTTCTTTATGTTTTCCAACTCTTCCATAAGGTTTTCATCAATGTGCAGACGCCCAGCAGTATCTATGATAACAACATCATTACCATGTTTGCCTGCATGATCAATACCTTCTTTTGCGATTTGAACAGGACTAACCTTGTCTCCTAAAGAGAATACTGGAATATCTAGCTGTCCACCTACGACTTGAAGCTGCTTGATTGCTGCCGGCCGATAGATGTCACCAGCAACTAGCAAAGGTCTTTTTCCAAGCTTCTTTAGGTAAGCACCTAGTTTTCCTCCGGTTGTCGTCTTTCCTGCTCCTTGCAAACCTACCAGCATAATGACAGTAGGAGGCTTTGACGCAAAGGTAATCTTACTATGGGTTGTCCCCATTAGGGCAGTCAATTCTTCATGAACAATCTTTACAACCTGTTGTCCTGGTGTAAGACTTTCCATGACCTCCTGTCCCACAGCACGATCTTTTACTTTATCAATAAATTCTTTTACAACCTTAAAGTTTACATCCGCCTCTAGCAGCGCAAGCTTTACTTCTCTCATGACTTCTTTTACGTCATTTTCTGTAAGCTTTCCTTTGCTTTTTAGCTTTTGCAACGCACCTTGCAGCTTATCGGCTAAACCTTCAAAAACCATTTTCGTCACCTCCCTAGGAACTATTTCTCTAGGATCTCTTCGGCTATTTCCTTAATTCTTGCTACTTTCTCTAGAATAACCCTAGCTTCCTCTGTCTTGGTTTGATAACTATTCTCTATTTCTTCAATAATATTCAATATTTCTTCAATACTTGTATTGTTCGATGTAAATCTATTAACAAGTCCCAGCTTTTTTTCATATTCAAATAGTATTTTTTCAGTTCGTTTAATTGTATCATAAACTGCTTGGCGGCTTATTCCCAACTGCTCAGATATCTCTCCTAATGATAAATCATCACAATAATAGAATTGCACAATTTCCTGTTGTTTTTCTGTGAGTAATTGTCCGTAAAAATCGTAAAGCATACTAATTTGGAGCATCTTATCAAACATTTCAACACTCCCCTTAAGACCCATCTGTAAAGGTTTTATCCTTTACAGATGTATTCTATACTAGAATACCCCTCTTGTCAACCTTTTTTTAGCTTGTTATTGTGGAACAGCCTTAAGATTCATCACCAAATAAAGCATTTACAAAATCATTAGGGTTAAACTCCTGTAAATCATCCATGGCCTCTCCAACTCCGATAAGCTTTACAGGAATATCCAGTTCTGATGAAATGCCCAACACAACACCGCCTTTAGCGGTTCCATCAAGTTTCGTCAGTACAATTCCGCTTACATCCACGGCTTCCTTAAAGATTTTTGCTTGCTGAATGGCATTTTGTCCAGTGGTAGCATCAAGTACCAAGAGGATTTCTTTTGATGCATCCCCATACTCTCTCTCTACTACTTTTCTAACTTTACCCAGCTCATTCATTAGATTTGTTTTATTGTGTAATCTTCCTGCCGTATCACAAATGAGTACATCTATCTTTCGCGCTTTGGCAGCCTGTATAGCATCAAATACTACAGCCGCAGGATCAGATCCTTCTTGGTGTTTAATCACGTCTACACCTACTCTATTTCCCCATATCTCTAGCTGGTCAATAGCTGCTGCCCGGAAGGTATCTCCAGCAGCCAACAAAACTTTCTTTCCCTGACTTCTTAAACGATGGGCAATCTTTCCAATAGAAGTAGTTTTTCCTACACCATTTACTCCCACAACCAATATAATTGCTGGTAGTGGTTGAATATTTAATTCGTGAGATTTATCCAGATCCAATGTATCTGCTAGGATCTCTTTTAGCAAGCCTCTTAGATGCTCCGCTTCCGTAATCTTTCTCTCTTTGGACTGGCTTCTAAGCTTACCAATGATGTCCATGGTTGTACTTACACCTACATCTGCGGTGATTAAAATTTCTTCAATTTCTTCGAAAAGGTCCTCATCCACTTTCTTATAGGCTTTTAATACCTGATCTACTTTCGCAGTAATTCCTTGTCTTGTTTTTGTAAGTCCTTCTTTTAATTTAGCAAAGAATCCTATCTTTTCTGGCTCTGATTCAATCACTTGTGGCTCTTGCCCATGGGTTATATCCTGCTCAGCTTCATCCTCATTCCAGGGTTCCAAATCAAAAGGTGCTTCTTCACTATCTTCAAATTGTTCTACTTCTGCACAATCTTCTTCCGTATTCTCTTCATCAGTCTCTTCATCTTGTTCTAGCATTTCATCAAGAGGCTCCTCTTGAATATTCACATCTTCTTCCTGTTGATCCTTTTTAAATTTAGAAATCAGCTTTTTAAACATACATTCCCCTCCATATTAACTTGCTTTCTCTGTGAGTTTTACTGAAACCAGTTTAGAAATCCCTTGTTCCTGCATCGTAACACCATAAAGGGCATCCACTGACTCCATGGTTCCCTTCCTATGGGTAACAACGATAAATTGTGTATCGTTTGAAAATTCTCTAAGGAAACTAGCATAACGATATACATTGGCCTCATCTAAGGCAGCTTCAATCTCATCAAGTATGCAAAATGGCGTAGGCTTTACCATTAAGATTGAAAACAATAACGCTATAGCGGTTAGCGCTCTTTCCCCGCCTGATAACAAAGATAAATTCTGGAGTTTTTTCCCTGGAGGCTGAGCAATAATCTCAATACCTGTATTTAGAATGTCGCTCTCATCTTCCAGTCTCAACTCTGCACGACCTCCGCCAAAAAGCTTCTTGAAAACATGGTCGAAATTATCTTTAATCCTATAAAAATACTCGATAAACTGACTCTTCATCGTGCCTTCCATTTCTTTTATTACTTTTAGCAATGAGTCTTTCGCTTGGATTAAATCATCCTTCTGTCCAGATAGAAAATCATATCGCTCTTGTACCTCTTCATATTCTTGGATAGAATTCAAATTAATGCTGCCAAGCTCTCTAATTTTATCTTTTAAAATCTTTATCTGTTTTGATGCCTCCACGAAGTTAATATCCTCTCTTTTTTGCTTTAAGGCTTCTCCGTAGGTTATCTCGTACTCTTCCCACAATCGATTACAGAAAGATTCCTGCTGCATTTCCAGCCTCGTTAGCCGAACTTCTAATTTATGATTGCTGTCTTGCAAGTCAGCGATCGTCTCATTTGCTTTTTCTAACTGATATTCCATATTTTTAAAGGAATTATCCACTTCTAAGCGCTTTGCCCTGAGTTGAGATAAATTGAATTCATATTGCTTCTTCAATACATCTATATCTTTAATCTCTAGTTCCAGAAGCTTTTGCTGTTCACTATATCTGCTTTTGTTTTCTCTTAGGCCCTCTTTTTCAGCATCCTTTACTTGTCTATTCTTTTCTAATTCCTTAATCGTACTATACAGTCCTTGAAGATTTAGTACCAGGTTCTGCTTTCTTTGCTCTAGGGAAGCCAATCTAACTTTTAGATTTGTAACTTCGTTATTTAATGAATCTTTTAACACTCGTTCTTCTTCATAGGAATTTTTATTGCTGGAAACTGATTTTTCAATTTCTAGCTGCTTATTTCCCAAAATTTCAATTTCTAGCCTTTGATTCTCAATTGCTTTTTCTGTCTCTATACGGTCCTTATTGAGCTGGTCCAGTTCATTGTTCATACGGTGAATATTTTCTTCAACACCTTGGATTTCCCGCTTATATTGGTTCAAGATATTGTTATAGTTTATTTGATCAATCTCACTCTTCTTAACCTCTTGGTCTTTTCCATCTATTGCAGCCAAGAGTAACTGCATCTCCTCTTCCGCATTCATAATTTCTTTTTCATGAATGTCACATTGTTTTTGCAAAACCATTAGATCTTGGTTTAATTCGTCAATTTCCCTTTTTCTACTCAATAGATTCAAGGTTTTTGAGCTGTAGCTACCTCCGGTGATGGCACCTCCAGGATTGATTACATCCCCACTTAAAGAAACAATTCTATATTTTTGCTCACATTTTTTTGAGAAATCAATTCCGTTTTCAATGGTATCTACAATAACTACTCTTCCCAACAGATAATGAAATATATCTTTATATTTTTCAGAGAAATCCGCAAGATCAACGGCATAGCCCTTCACACCGAGGAATTGTGTGATTTCATTTTTCTTCTTTGAGAAATAATCATTGTTCTTTACCGTATCAATGGGCAAAAATGTTACCCTTCCGAGGTTATGCTTCTTCAAATAGTTAATTACACGGTTTGCATCTTCTGGCCGTTGACAAATAATATTTTGCATCGCGCTGCCTAACGCTACCTCTATAGCAATTTCATATTCTTTTTCAACATTCACCAATTCTGCAACTACACCATAGATACCTACACCTAATGCACTATTCTTCTTGGTCTCCTGCAAAGTGTTTTTTACACTTTTGTGAAATCCCTCATACTCGTTTTGCATCTCTTGCAGAAGATTTTTCCTAGTGAAGCACTGCTGTACTTTTTGTTTTATATGATCATGTTCTTTTTTAAGTCGATCAGATTCTTTCTTTAATTCCTGACCCTGAATCTGAAAATCATGTTTTTCCTGTACTAATTTCTTATGTTTATCAACGACAGCTGTCAGCAGTTCTTCTTTTTCCTTCAACTCAGCGAGGAGGATTTCTTTTTTTATTATTAAACTTTCTTTTTCTGGCTGAACTTGATTTTCTCGTTTAATGATATTATGATTGAGTGTTAAGGAACTATTGAGATCACTTTTTTTCGATGCAATTTCATTTAGAATCTCAATCACATTGCCTTTGGACTTTTCCATTTCCTCTTCCTGCTTTTCTATGGCAGCAGTAATATTTTGGAACGCTAAAAGTTTTGTTGAAAGTGTCTCTCGATCCTGCTCTAGAACATTCTCTAACTCTTTCAAACTGTCCTCACTGTCGCTTATCTGCTGAAGAAGGGATTCATGGTTGTTTTCTATTTCATGTATTTCTCGATCTATTCTTGATGCATCGCTTTCTCCATGAATAATCTTTTCTTTACAAAGCTCTAATTCTCCATTTTTTCGATCCATCGTATGCATCGTTTCAAAAATATTATTTTGCAACATCTGAATCGACTGATCCAGTTCTTCTAACTGGCTCTTGAGCCCCTTATATTTTGTGTCAATATCCTTCTTATCATTAAGATACCCTGTCAATTGATTCGTTATTATTTGTCCCTGTTCCTTCATTGTCTCAATCTTTGATCGAATATCTTCTAGTTCCTTTACAAGCATATTAATTTCCAATACTGAAAGCTCATCTTTATAAGCTTTATACTTTTTGGCTTTTTCACTTTGTATTCTTAAAGGCTCTATTCTAGATTCTAATTCGCAGATAATATCATCCAACCTTGTAAGATTTTGTTTGGTATTTTCAAGTTTTTTCTCCGCTTCTTCTTTCCGCGTCTTATATTTTACAATCCCTGCTGCTTCTTCAAAGAGGAGCCTTCTATTTTCTGATTTATTGCTTAGAATATCATCAATTTTTCCTTGTCCAATAATTGAGTATCCATCTATCCCTACACCCGTATCCATAAATACTTCTTTTATATCCTTTAATCGGCAAAGAGATTTATTCAAATAGTATTCACTTTCTCCTGATCGATAAACTCTTCTTGTTACGGTTACCTCTGTATAGTCAATCGGCAGCTTTTTTTCTGAATTGTCAAGGGTTAAAGAAACTTCCGCCATTCCCAAGGGTTTCCTGTTGGTAGTGCCTGCGAAAATGATATCTTCCATCTTGCTCCCCCGTAAGGTTTTTGCACTCTGTTCTCCCAGCACCCATCGAATCGCATCATTGATATTGCTTTTTCCGCTCCCATTTGGTCCAACAATGCCTGTTACACCTTTCTCGAACTCTATTTCAATTCTATCAGCAAAGGACTTAAATCCATGGATTTCTAATTTTTTTAGGTACAAGCATAACACCTCTTTATTAAATAATTACTGCTAATAATTTTACCATATATCGTGACATATTAAAATAAGAACAACATCCTGCTTTCTAATCCCTTAAATCACTTCTGCTTGCATTACATTTATTCTGACACCTAGAATTGTGATATAATATATAGCCTGTCCATTAGGGACAGGCTATATATTATATCACATGGACAAAATTGTTCTGATCATAGAATCATCTTATTTCTTGATGATCTTAATCTCTCCAAAGCCTAAAGAATCATTAGGAAAAATACGCGTATAACCAATGTTATATTTGTTCCGAACATATTCTATATTACTTTTTTTCTGTCCAACAAGACTTGAAATATAGCGTGAATGTACTTGTATCTCAATTGTCTTTCTATCGTGTATTTCCTCATTTATACAAGTTCTATCTAATACATCTTTGTATACCGCTGATTCTACCAGCTGTCTAAAAGCAGGATGAAATGGACCTGCAACAACTTCTTTTCCAATAGCAACAGTTTCAGTAACCTGCAATCCTAACCTAATAATAGGAATATGGGCGTCATTAAATCTCAGCAACAGATTTTTACAGATATGTACAGCTTCATCTAAGTCAAAGGGAAGATAGCTTCCTGATAAATACATCTGCTCTAAGCTTGTATCACGAATGACGACAGTAGGATATATTCTTACAAAGTCTGGCTTTAATGCGATGATGTGATCAGCCGTATAATCTATTTTCTCCCTTGTATCTCCAGGCAATCCAATCATCATCTGTAATCCCAATTGAATATCATAGGTTCTTATTAAACTTACAGCATGTACTACGTCATTTGCACGATGACCTCTACAACTCTTTATTAAAATCTCATCATCCATGGATTGGACACCCAATTCGATGATTGAAACGCTGTATTTAATTAACAGATTCATAATTTCTTCATCAATATAATCTGGTCTTGTAGATATTCTTATATCCCGAATATAGCCTTTTTCCTTCCACTTTGCTGCAGTAGATAACAACTTTCTCTGATGCCCTATTTCTATTCCTGTAAAACTACCACCAAAGAAGGCAATTTCTATATGCTGTGATAAGGGTTCTGGAATTGTTGAAATGAATTGATTGATACGTTCATCAACTTCTGCTGCAGATAGACCATTATTTTGACCAGTAATTTTTTTTTGGTTACAGAATATGCAATCAAAGGGACAGCCATGATGTGGAACAAAAATAGGAATAATATAATGCTTTTTTTTCATGATTCTAAACCTCTTTCAACGCTTCCTTTGCTGCATTTTGCTCAGCCTCTTTTTTACTCTTTCCTGACCCTATACCTACAACTCTGTCACCAATTTTCACATGAACATGAAAGATTTTATCATGGTCTGGCCCTTCCTCAGCAATAACTTCATAGACAATTTTTTCCGTATGCTCACTTTGAATCAATTCTTGTAAATGGGTTTTGTAATCTTGATGTATTCTACCATGAATCGCATCATCAATTGTTTCTTTTAGATTATTTAAGATGAATACTTTTGCCTTTTCTATGCCTCCATCAAGATATATGGCCCCAATAATGGCTTCAAACGCATCTGCAAGTATGGAGACCCGCTCTCTACCCCCAGTTACGTCTTCACCCTTTCCAAGGAGGATAAATCTTCCGATATTCAGCTTCTTAGAACATGCAGCTAGAGATGGTTCGCACACGATACTCGCTCTAATTTTCGTTAATTCACCTTCTTGTAGTGTAGATAAATTATTATATAAATAATCACTTATTACTATACTCAAAACTGCATCACCTAAGAATTCTAGTCTTTCGTTATATTTATAATTCTTCCGTTTGTTCTCATTGGCATAAGAACTATGGGTGAGGGATTCATTTAAAAGATTTACGCTATGAAATCTATAACCTAATTTTAGTTCTAATTCTTTTAATAATGACGTATCACTATGACTCCTAGTATGCATTTCTACCTCCTAAAAACGAATGTTTTATACACTATTACTTATTGTACACTTTTTCTTATCATTTTAAAAGGTGATTAAAAAAGGTTACGTAAAAAAAAGAGAGATTCTATGATCTCTCTATTCATACTTCTTTATAATAATTGAAGCGTTATGTCCACCGAATCCTAAAGAATTTGATAATGTATATTTAACATTTCTTTCCCTGCCATGGTTTGGTACATAATCTAAGTCACATTCTGGATCTGGTGTCGTATAATTTATCGTAGGAGGAACAAAACTCTCATTGATTGCCATGATACAAGCAATAGCTTCTATTCCACCAGCAGCACCTAAAAGATGGCCTGTCATTGATTTTGTCGAGCTTACTGCCAGTTTATATGCATGCTCTCCAAACAAAGACTTGATCGCCATGGTTTCAAATTTATCATTGTAAGGCGTAGATGTACCATGGGCGTTAATATAGTCAATGTCTTCTGGAGAAATCTCAGCATCATTCAATGCATTTTTCATAGATCTTGCAGCCCCTTCGCCCTCAGGAGCAGGTGCTGTTATATGGTATGCGTCGGCACTCATGCCATATCCGGCAACCTCACCATAAATAGTAGCACCTCTTTTTATCGCATGGTCTAGCTCTTCTAAAATAAGTATACCAGCTCCCTCACCCATAACAAATCCATCACGGTCTTTATCAAAAGGTCTGCTCGCCTTCGTTGGATCATCATTACGGGTAGACATGGCCTTCATAGAACAAAAACCAGCCATAGACAATGGTGTAATGGAAGCCTCTGCACCACCTGTAATCATGATATCGGCATCCCCTCTTTGAATAATCCTAAATGCTTCACCTATAGAGTTCGTCGAAGAAGCACAGGCAGTAACCACCGTCGTGTTTGGTCCTTTTGCCCCGAATGCCATGGATACCTGGCCCGCGCCGATATTAGAAATCATCATTGGGATAAAGAAAGGACTTACCCTGCCTGGACCTTTCGCCATTAATTTTTCATGTTCTTTCTCTAAGGTTTCAATCCCCCCAATGCCCGACCCAAGAACAACACCGAATCGGTGGGAATCTACTTCTTCAATGTTTAAGGCAGCATCTTCCAATGCCAATTTTGAAGCGGCTACAGCAAATTGCGTAAATCTATCCATTCTTTTGGCTTCTTTTTTATCTATATACGCATTAGGATCAAAGTCCTTAACCTCCGCAGCAATCTGAGTATCATAGCTTGATGCATCAAACTTGGTAATCTTATCAATACCACTTTTTCCTGACTTTAAAGCTGACCAGAATGTATCTTTACCAGTTCCTATGGGAGTAATGGCCCCAATGCCAGTTACTACAACTCTTTTTTTCAATGTTAAAACCTCCCCTTAAAGTTTAGCAACGCTGTATCTATATAAAATTGAATAAATGCATTCAACAATTTTAGGAATTTAGGCCCTGACCTAGTGTCAGGACCTATAAGTATTATTTATGTTCTTCGATGTATTTTGCAATATCACCGATGTTTTTGAACTTTTCAGCATCTTCATCTGGGATTTCCACACTGAATTCATCTTCAAGAGCCATGATTATTTCAACAGCATCAAGAGAATCTGCTTCAAGATCCTTCATCAGTGAAGTTTCTGTTGTGATATCCTCAGTACTATCAAGACCTAATTGTTCAGCAATAATTTCAACTACCTTATCAAATACCATTTATTTTCACCTCCTCCCACATGCATATCCATCTCTACATCACCATTCCACCATCTACATGGAGCACTTGACCCGTAATATATTTAGCATCATCTGAGCATAGGAATGCAATAACATTTGCCACATCCTCCGGCGTACCCAATTGTTTCATTGGAATATTAGCCATCATCGCTTCTTTCACTTCGTCTGATAGTATGTCTGTCATTTCCGTTTGAATAAATCCAGGAGCCACAGCATTTACATTGATACCCCTTGTTGCTAATTCTTTTGCAACAGATTTCGTAAAACCAATGATTCCTGCTTTAGAAGCCGCATAATTAGCCTGACCTGCATTCCCCATAACGCCTACTACCGATGCAAGGTTAACAATCTTTCCGCTTCTTTGCTTCATCATCTTTCTTGTTACAGCCTTCGTACAATTAAATGTGCCCTTTAGATTGATATCCATTACTTGATCCCAATCTTCATCTTTCATTTTCATCAATAAAGTATCCTTTGTTATTCCCGCATTATTGATCAAAATATCAATGGTTGAAAATTTTTCTTCAACCTCTTGCATCATTTTTTGAATCGCATCACTATCAGAAACATTGGCTTGAATAGCTATAGCTTCTCTACCCATTTCCTTTACCAAAGCCACTACTTCTTCTGCTTTTTGCGGTGAACTTGTATAGTTAACCACAATATTTGCACCCATTTCAGCTAACTTCAAAACAATAGCCCGTCCGATTCCCCTCGAACCACCTGTGACCACAGCTGTTTTTCCTAATAAGGTCATCTCTTTCCCTCCTATTTCGTTAACAAGCTTTCAATTGCATTTTCTAACGATTCTTTGTCTTCTATATTAAATATTTTTATGGAGTTTTTGGATTTCTTTGTAATCTTCTTAATAAATTGACTTAAAGATTTTCCTGGGCCAATTTCTACAAAAGTATCTACACCGTCTGCAAGCATTTTCTCCACTGTATCTTCCCAAAGGACAGACTTGCTTACCTGTTCAACCAAAAGATCCTTCACTGCTAAAGGTCCATTATAGTAAGCAGCGTTGGCATTGGCAATTACCGGAACTTGAAATTCACCTATCTTGATCTGATCCAGTTCCTTCGCTAGCTTCTCCCCTGCTGGCACCAGCATAGAACAGTGAAACGGTGCGCTTACAGGAAGAATTACTGCTTTTAAGGCGCCCAATTCTTTAGCATATTCACAGGCTTTTTCTACAGCTTCTACCTCTCCTGAAATAACAATCTGTCCAGGACTATTAAAGTTTGCGGCTTCCACAATACCGTAGGACTTTGCTTTTTCAAGGGCATTTTCCAAGGCTTCTCGTTCCATTCCTAATATGGCAGCCATTGTTCCTTTGCCTATAGGTACAGCCTCCTGCATATACTTACCTCTTTTTTTGACCAACGCAACAGCATCCTCGAACCCTAAAACCCCAGCGATGACTAAGGAAGCATATTCTCCCAAGCTTAATCCAGCCGTCACCTCGGCCTGTAGTCCTCTTTCTTCTAACAGTTTTGCCATTGCTATGCAAGTGGTTAAAATAGCTGGCTGCGTATTTTCTGTCTTTTTCAGCTCTTCCTCTGGTCCTTCAAAACATAATTTTTTCATATCATAGCCTACTGCTTTGCTGGCCAAGTCAAATATTTTACTAGCTACATCATAATTCTCTACAATATCTTTTCCCATACCAACGTATTGTGCCCCTTGACCTGGAAAAACAAAAGCAATTTTACCCATTCTTTTCACTCCCTATTTCATTATCGACGCCATGGCAGCATATTGTTTTCTGGCTTCTTCTACCATCTCTTCAACAATTTCTTTACAACTCTTAATTTCCTTTACGAGGCCTGCAATTTGTCCAGCCATCACTGAGCCTTGATCTACATCGCCCTCTACCACAGACAACCTCAACCTGCCTGCCCCTAGGTTCTCCAATAGTTCGGGATTAGCCCCTGATTTCTCTAATTTTTCAAATTCCTTCGATAATTTATTTTTTACGATTCTCACTGGATGCCCTGTGCTTCTCCCCGTAACAACGGTATCACGATCCTTAGCCTTTAAAACCGCATCCTTATAACGATCATGGGCAATACATTCTTCTGCACATATGAATCTTGTTCCTACCTGGATACCCTCTGCGCCTAAGGCTAGTCCTGCCAGCAGCCCTCTGCCATCAGCGATGCCGCCGGCAGCAATTACTGGGATAGATACTGCATCAGCGACTTGAGGTACTAGCACCATGGTAGTTAGTTCCCCTATATGGCCTCCCGCTTCTGTGCCCTCGGCAATGACAGCATCGGCACCGATTCTTTCCATTCGCTGGGCCAATGCTACTGAAGGTACTACGGGAATGACTTTTGTTCCTATGGCTTTTAAGGTAGGCATATATTTTCCTGGGTTTCCAGCACCGGTGGTAATAACAGGCACACGTTCCTCCACGATCAACGCCATAATCTCATCTACAAACGGAGACAACAACATTACATTTACACCATAAGGTTTTGTGGTCAATTTCTTAACCTTTTCGATTTCATTTTTGATAATAGCAGCAGGCGCATTACCAGCAGCGATGATCCCAAGTCCACCTGCATTTGATACAGCGGCAGCCAACTCTGCAGTAGCCACCCATGCCATTCCCCCTTGAATGATGGGGTATTGTATATCTAATAAACTACATATCCTTGATTGAATCATATTCCCACTCCTTAAACTTTACTTATTCCATTTGATCACACTTGAGCCCCAAGTCAGTCCTGCACCAAACCCTACCATTACCACCAAATCACCTTTTTTAATTTTCCCCTGACGTACTGCTTCATCTAGAGCTACAGGGATAGATGCTGCTGACATATTTCCAAATCGATTCAAATTTACATGAACTTTATCCATAGGTAGTTTCAGCTTTTTGGCTGCTGCCTCTATGATTCTAATATTGGCCTGATGAGGCACTAAATAATTAATATCTTCTAATGAGTAACCACTTCGATCAATGGCTTCCTGGGAAGCTCGATTCATAATACGAACTGCAAACTTAAATACTTCACTTCCATCCATTTTTATAGTGTGTAGCTTATTTTTCACGGATTCTAATGTGGCTGGTATTCTTGACCCACCTCCTGGTATTGTCAAAAATTTTCCGCCTTCTCCGTCAGCACCCATATATGTCGATAAAATACCCATTCCTTCATCTGTCGGGCCCACAACAGCTGCACCTGCACCATCTCCAAAAAGGACACATGTATTTCGATCTGTCCAATCTAGAACTTTTGAAAGAGCTTCCGCACCAATAACCAATATTTTTTTATACATACCAGTCTCTATAAATTGTTTTGCTACAGTTAGTCCATAAATGAATCCAGAACATCCAGCCCCTAGATCAAAGGCAGCCGCATTCTTAGCCCCAATGTTCATTTGTACAATACAAGCTGTTGACGGAAAATGCATATCCGGCGTTACTGTCGCAACAATGATTAAATCAATCTCTTCTGGAAGCGTATTCGCATCCTTTAAAGCTTTCTTTGCAGCCTCCGTTGCCAAATCCGATGCAGCCATATTTTCATCAGCAATATGTCTTGCACCAATACCTGTCCTCGTAACAATCCATTCATTCGTAGTATCTACTATTTTTTCAATTTCTTGATTGGTTAATATCTTTTCTGGTAAATAACTGCCAATCCCTAAAATTCCCACTGCATTGAGCTTATTTGACATTTTCTCCATCTCCTATTTTTTCAATTTCATTGGAAATCATTCCTACAACCTCTTGTTCAGCAAAAATTTTTGCTTGCTTAATAGCATTTTTAATGGCCTTTGCATTAGAGCTTCCATGGGCTTTAATGACAGCTCCATTAACACCAAGCAACGGTGCACCACCATACTCTGTATAATCCAAAGTTTTCTTAAATTCTCTCAAAGATGGTTTTAAAATTGCTGCACCCAATTTGTTAAATATATTTTCTGTGAACTTTTCCTTTAGCATTGAGAACATTGTCATGGCAACGCCTTCCGTAAGTTTTAAGATAACATTCCCAATAAATCCATCACAGACTATGACATCCACAATTCCTTTTGGAAGATCTCTAGCTTCTGCGTTTCCTACATAGTTGAGATTTAGTTTCTGATATAGACTATGGGCATCTCGAATTAAGTCTGTACCTTTTCCTTCTTCAGACCCAATGTTTACCAGTCCAATGGAGGGCTTTGGTTTTCCGAATACCCTTTCTGCGTAAATAGATCCCATCACACCAAATTCCAGCAAATTTCTTGCCTTGCATTCTGCATTTGCTCCAGCATCTACAAGAAGAGAAATTCCTTTATGGGTTGGATAAACGGCAGCTATCGCAGGTCGATCAATCCCTTTAATCCGGCCTACTCTAAATATACTTCCCGCCAATATAGCTCCAGTATTCCCAGCAGATACAAATGCATCCGCAGTCCCTTCCTTCACCATATTTAATCCTACAACCAAGGATGAGTCTTTTTTACTTCTTATGGCTTGGACAGGTTTATCATCATTAGTAATAATTTCCGAAGTATGTTGAATATGTAATCTTGCTAAATCGAATGTATATTTTTTCAGTTCTTCTTCTAATTGATCTTGATTGCCAACCAGAATGATTTCAACTTCTGAATCATTTAAGGCCTCTACACAGCCTTTCACAATCTCTCTTGGGGCATGATCTCCGCCCATACCATCCACAGCAATCCGCATATCTATTCCTCCTCTTCCTCCCAGATTGAAACCAGAATGAATTTCCCCCTGAAAACCTGTTCTTGATTCACAGATATTTTTACATGCACAAAATATTTGTTCCCTCGAATACGAGCTACTTCTGCCTTAGCCACCAGCTTATCCCCAGCAAAAACTGGTACACGGTACTTCATATTTGCTACACCACTTAATGCTACGTCCGCATCAATAACTGCCATTGCCAAAGACTCTGCCATTGCAAAAATATGATGTCCCCGAACAATTTTCGTTTTTCTAAATGCCATATCTTCTGTTGTTTCAAGTATTGATATTCCATCTTCATTTAAATTTATATCAATCAGTTCCCCAACGATTTCTGCTTTCCCTAGGGTCTTAACCTTTCGATAGTTTTTAGCTGCAACCTGCTTGATTCTCTCCCTAAGCTCTGGTATTCCTAATTCTAATCGATCTAATCGTATGGTTTGAATACTTACCCCAAAGGTATCACAAAGCTCTTCATCTGTAACAAATGGCTCTATTTCTATCTTTTCAAGCAATTTTGTCTGTCTTATTTGCTTTCTTCCTTTTTTGTCTGACAACATACTCACCTCTTTAGTACTAGTATTTAGTACCTGATACTAATATTAAGTATATATTATTTATATCCCATAATCAACATTTTTATGAATGAAATTCCTTAGACATTTCTAATATTTTTGCCCAAATAAAAAATAGTAATGATGAAATCATCATTACTATTCTAAATTACTGAACCTTTACTACTTCTTTGTCATGATAGAATCCACACGCTTTACATACTCTATGTGGTAACTTTGGTTCATGACACTGTGGACACTCTATGATATTAGGGGCTGTCATTTTAATATTTGCTGCTCTTCTACTATCTCTTCTAGCCTTAGATATCTTACGCTTAGGTACTGCCATTATTTCCACCTCCTTAATCTTGTTGTAACAAATCCTTTAATTTAGCAAGTCTAGGATCAATCTCTTCTATATTACAGTTGCATTCGTCAACACTGAGATCTTTGCCACAGACTGAACATAAACCTTTACAATTATCATCACAGAGAATTTTCATTGGAAATGATGTAACCAAAACATCATGCATGATTTCGGACGTATCAATCGTGTCTTCTTCGATCTGATAAAACTCATCCATTTCCTCTTCTTCATCCTCATCCATAATTAATTGGCCATAAACTTTTTCCTTAATTTCCTTCTGAAATCTCTTCAGACATCTAGCACAAGTAAATTCGGCGATTCCCTCAACGCTGCCGTTAATGAAAAGTTTATGATCAATCTTTATAACTTCTGCTTTCAATGTAATGGGTGTAATAAGTGTAACCTCATCCCCAAAACTATGGGTATCAGTTACTTGTTCAATGGTTTCAAAATTTATACTGCTTTTTTGTCCTGAGATTACTTCTTTAATATTGATCTTCAATTATTTCACCTCATTATATCGACAGATTTTATTATACAAATGGCGCATGTATTTGTCAAGCTAAATTACTTGATACCTGCGAATTTATTATCTATAAACCCTTGTCCTTATATTTCTTAAACTATCTATAAAAGGTAGGACCCCCATCCTACCTCCTATATCTACTTCACTAATTCCAATGTATCTCTTGCGATTACTAACTCTTCATTGGTTGGAACCACTAGGATCTTAACCTTTGAATCATCAGTACTTACAATCACTTCTTTACCTCTTACATTATTCTTTACCGGATCGATATTAATCCCAATAAATTCGAGGCCTGTACAAATATCTTCTCTATTGGATGCAGAATTTTCTCCTAATCCTGCTGTAAATACAACTGCATCAACGCCACCCATTACAGCTGCATAAGCTGCGATGTATTTTTTTACTCTGATATTGAACTTGTCGAGGGCCAATTGTGCTCTTTCATTTCCTTCTTTAGCTGCATTTTCAATATCTCTAAAGTCACTGCTTACTCCTGAGATACCTAATACACCTGACTTTTTATTCAAGAGGTTGTTAATGCCTTCAATATCTAACTTTTCTTTTTCCATTATAAATGTTACGATGGCAGGGTCAAGGTCACCAGAACGTGTACCCATGGCAAGACCCTCTAATGGTGTAAAGCCCATACTTGTATCAACTGATTTTCCACCATCAATTGCAGCCAAACTTGCTCCATTTCCAAGATGACAGGTAACAATTTTTAAATCCTTGATATCTTTGCCTAACATATCAGCTGCTCTTTCAGATACGTATCTATGGCTTGTACCATGGAAGCCATATCTTCTGATGCCATATTTTTCATATAATTCATATGGAAGTGGGTAAATATAAGAAGATTTTGGCATTGTTTGGTGGAAAGCAGTATCGAATACACCTACCATCGGAACACTTGGCATTAATTCTCTGCATGCAGCGATACCCATTAGGTTTGGCGGATTATGTAATGGTGCTAATTCAATACATTCTTCAAGGGCATTGATTACTTCATCGTTTATTACTACAGATCCACTGAATTTTTCGCCGCCATGAACAACACGATGGCCTACTGCAGAAATTTCGCTCATATCGTTGATGGCACCATGATCCTTATCCACAAGAGCGCCGAGAACTAAAGTTAACGCTACTTTATGATTTTCCATAGGCTGTTCAATAACAACTTTGTCTTTTCCCTCAATCTCATGTTTAAGAATAGACCCTTCGATGCCAATTCTTTCAACCAAGCCTTTTGCTAATACACTTTCATCAGCCATGTTGATTAACTGATACTTTAAAGATGAGCTGCCACAATTAATTACTAATACATTCATTTCTGTTAACCTCCTAAATAATTTAATATCAAATAGTTTCTATAAAAAAAGCTGATTACCTTTTATTTCCCCTTTATATTATAAAAGAATTTCGGATTTTTGCAAGTTTTATCGAGATGAAGTAATAAATATTTCTTTGATATTATTGTCAAAATTCTATAATATTATAAATAGCTTGTACTTTTAATCCACACCAATCGTTTGTAGGAGGAAATATCCATGAAAATACTTGGTTTAATTACAGAATATAATCCTTTCCATAATGGTCATAAATATCATCTCGAAGAAGCAAAAAAAGTAAGCGGTGCGACCCATACCATCGCTGTTATGAGCGGTAATTTTCTTCAACGGGGTGAGCCTGCCATAACAGACAAATGGCATAGAGCTGAAATGGCTGTAAAAGAGGGTGTGGACTTGGTCCTAGAGCTTCCTTTTGTCTACGCATGTAATACGGCTGAACTGTTTGCCTATGGTGCTGTATCGATGCTTCACCAATTAAAAGTGGTTGATTCTCTCTGCTTTGGAAGTGAGGATGGCGCTTTAGAAAACCTGATTAAAATTTCAAAAACCCTTCTCCAAGAACCAGAATCTTATCGAACGATGCTTAAATCCTATTTAGCCGAAGGATTGCCTTATCCTCTCGCTAGGTCAAAGGCCCTTATCCAATACTTTGATGACCATGAACTTGTCTATTTACTTCAATCCCCTAATAATATTCTCGGTATTGAATATGTTAAGGCGCTATTAAAGCTAGGCAGCACGATTCGTCCCCTCACCATTAAACGTATCAAAGCGGACTATCACTCTACAGAAATAGAAGGAAATATTTGTAGTGCTACAGCGATTCGAGAGCATCTTTACAAATCCCAAAGGGATGTTGATAGTTTATCTAAAGTAATACCTTCTGCTAGTCTGGAAACCCTTATGAGCAGTTTTGATTTAGGTTACGGTCCCATTTTCAATTCTGATTTTAATCAGTTAATACTTTACTATTTACGAACGGCTTCTTTAGATGCACTCGCCAATATTCTCGATGTGAATGAAGGATTAGAGAACAGGCTAAAAGAAATGAGTATGAAAGCTATTTCTCATACAGAACTTCTAAATGCAGTAAAAACAAAACGATATACAATGACTAGACTACAAAGAATATTCATTCATGGGTTAGTTGGTCTTAATAAATGTCATCTATCTTCTTTCAATGAAAGCGGCGGGGCTCAATACGCTAGGGTGTTGGCGTTTTCGAAAAATGGTTCTTCACTGCTAAAGCACTTAAAGAAACATTCTGCTATACCCATACTTACCAATATAAATAGAGAATCTTTATCATCAGAAACAGCTAAGCAAATGCTGTCCTTTGATATTCAAGCAACCAATATTTATAGTCTCGCCTACGGCAATCCCTCAAATCGTATAGGTGGATGGGACTATTATAAAAAACCATTCATTTTAAAATAATACTAGAAGCCCGATAGACTTCCCTCCTTTTCTGTCTTTTTTGTGGAAATAAAACCTGGTTTACAAATATACAAACTGGATATTTTTGCAAAAACCATTTGAATGTGATATGATATTAGATGCATGATAAATAAAAAAACATAAGGAGTGTGGTTTGGTGCATTTAGAAGAAATTAAAAATTTACCTCAAAAAGTTGTTAGAGATCTTGAAGGTGTCGATCATCTCAAAGTGTATTTAGTTCAGGATTACAATCTAAGCCTATTAAAGCGAATGGTTGATTTTGGATTAAATATATTTGGAGAGTTGGGTATGGATGAATGGGGTCTTGTACCGCAGATTAGACATGGCAATGTTTTCATTCTTAAGGAGGAAGATAAGAAACGCATTATTGGATTAGCGATTCTGATGCGTGATTGGGAAGATCCTGATAAAGCCTATCTTTTTGATTATGCCATTGCAGAAGAGTATCAAGGCAATGGATTAGGTCATCACTTTTTAACTGCGATTTGTGAAAACTTACTGGAGCAGGGATTCAAAAGAATGAGCCTCACAGTTGATGTAGAAAATATGCCTGCTATTCATCTTTATAAAGATAAAATTGGCTTTGATATCGTAAAAGAAAGCAAAGATGAATATGGAAAAGGTCATGATCGCTATATTATGCAGTTTGATTTAGATGATGCTCAATAAATAGATTCATCTTAAAGACCCAGGCGTCTATTCCTGGGTCTTTATTCTTTTATCTATCTCTTAGGCACAATTTCAATCCAATAACCATCTGGATCCTCTATAAAATAGATGCCCATCTGCTGATTTTCATAGCATATGCATCCCATTTCTTTATGTAATTTATGGGCTTCATCAAATTCATTCGTCATAAATGCAATATGAATCTCGTTATCACCAAGAGCATAGGGTTCATGCCGGTCACGAAGCCATGTAAGCTCTAGCTTATGGGGCGTAACTTCATCTCCTAAAAATACAAGAATAAAGCTTCCATCAGAGGCTTCTTTTCTTCTCGTCTCCACTAAACCAAGGGCATCCTTATAAAAGGATATGCTCTTTTCTAGGTCAAGCACATTAAGATTGTTGTGGGCAAAAGTAAACTTCATTTTCCATACCTCCTAAAGTTTTATTATATATTCCGTTCTAATCATATCATACCAAATTATTATCGTATTTAAAATCTATTGCTTCCCTATCATGAAAATACTCATTTCTTTAGCATCTGAAAAATATACTTAAATAAATCAACTTTACCAGAGGAGGTTCTATTATGTATGAATACACCTTACTGAATAATCGTGCTAAAACATCCCAAAATCTGATGGGTACGCTATTGCCATAATTACAACGCTATACTTAGTAATAAATAGAGTTAACTCCCATATATATATCATATATGTAACAATGCTTTGGAGGGTGCCATGACGATTATACTATTGCTTATCTGTACAGTTTTGTTTTTTAAATATATATTCAGCAGCTATTCTTCATTTATTTCAAGATTATTGCTGATCTTATTTACTATTTTTTTTGTTATCTGCCTCATAGCCTATCCCAAAGAGGCTGTTCAAGCAGCCCAAAATGGTGTAGACATGTGGTTTAACATTGTCTTACCCTCCCTGCTTCCCTTTTTTATCGGAGCAGAACTTCTAATTCGCTTAGGCGTTGTACGCTTTATTGGTACAATTTTGCAGCCTCTTATCCGCTCCGTATTTAACGTTCCGGGGGAAGGGTCTTTCGTCTTTGCTATGAGTCTTACATCTGGATATCCAGTGGGCGTAAAGCTTGTTTCAAAGCTAAGAAAGGATGGCGTTTTTACTAGAGAGGAAGGACAACGAGTTATGTCATTTTCCAGCACTTCTGGTCCTCTCTTCATGATAGGAGCAGTTGCTATTGGAATGTTTCAAAGCATGCACCTGGGTACGATCATCGCCTTTTCCCATTATCTCGGTGCAATCGCCACAGGAATAATTTTTAGATTCTATAAAAGAAAACCGACAGATAAGGTTTATCCTGTCCATAAAAAACAACCTGGTGTTCTTTCTGCCCTTAAGGATCTTCTTGATAGTAAGAGCTATTCAAAGCAACCTTTCGGTAAGGTTCTAGGCGAATCTGTAAAAGAGTCCATTGAAACAATTCTTCTAGTGGGTGGATTTATCATATTGTTTTCTGTAATTATCAAGATTCTCATCCTATCAAAAATTATTTTCTTTTTATCTGGCTTATTATTGCCTCTTTGGAAATGGCTGGGATTAAATCAAGAAATACAAAATGGCATCGTTAGCGGGATATTTGAAATTACTGTAGGATGCAAGTTAATTTCTGAAGTACAAAGTATTTCTTTTATACAACAAGCAATCATTGCAACGATGATTATCTCCTGGAGTGGTCTTTCCATCATCGCGCAAGCCGCAAGCATGATACAAGATACAGACCTAAATATATCAGTATACATTGGTTCTAAGCTGCTACATTCTATTTTCGCAGGGATCTTTGCACTTTTTTTGGTTCCTGTATATAAGCTTGCATCAAGTAATATAGCGACACCCGTCATCAATTCAACGCAATCATATGGTCTCGCAGAAACTTGGTTTAACAAAGCTTTTTTCTCCGTTCAGATGTTTACTGTTATTAGTATTACATTCTTAGTAGCATCTATTGTTTTCTCAAGTATTTTTAACAAGTTCATTTGTATCTTTCCTAGCAAAAATCGCGTCTAGCAATACCTTCCTCAGCAATAGCTGGTTCATTTCGACAGCTGCAGAGCAGCCAGAGTTCCCTCTTGCCGGAGCATGGAATACGCCCTCTGTACTCCTGTTTTTCATAATACAAAAAATGAAGGGTTACCCCTTCATTCCTTTCAATTCTTTTCGATTTTGTTTAACGGTATTTCCTAGTTGATCAAGTCTTTCCTCAATGCCTGCCAACAGATCATCAGCATACTGTCTAGCACCAATTCTGATTTCCTTTGCATGGGCTTGTCCTTGCTCGATGATTTCTTCAGCTCTTTTTTGAGCCAACCTTGTAATCTCGTCTTTTTCTACCATTTCTTCAATATGGGTTCGTGCATCTTTCATAATTGACTCTGCTTCCTGTTGAGCATCAACAAGAATTCTTTGTCTTTCTTCTTTAATCCACTGGGCTTGCTTCACTTCATCAGGAAGTTGAATTCTGATTTCTTTGATGATATCCAATATTTCTCCTCGATCTACTAAAGCCTTTCCAGCAAAGGGTATTGTAGAGCTGTTCTCGACAATATCCTCTAATTCATCCAGTAATCTCAATACATTCATAGATGTCCCCCCTTTATTAAGTTATAGCGATACCTTTTTCTTCATCGCATCAATTACCTCATCTGGCACTAAACCTTTTATACAACCATTAAACTTAAATACTTCCTTCACAATACTAGAGCTCAAATAAGAATACTCCCCACTGGTCATCATAAATATCGTTTCAACATCCGGGTTTAGTTTTCTGTTCATCAAAGCCATTTGTAATTCATATTCAAAATCTGAAACAGCTCTAAGTCCCTTTACAATGCTGCTGATTTTATTTTCCATGACATAATCAGCTAGCAGACCAGAAAAACTATCTATCTCAACGTTAGGTATGTCGCTCGTAACCTGAGAAAGCAAGTCCATCTTTTCTTCAACGGTAAAAAGCGGTGTTTTGCTTGCATTATGTAGTACTGCAACAATAACTTTATCAAAAAGCCTAGAGGATCTCTTAATAATATCGAGATGTCCGTTTGTTACTGGGTCAAAGCTGCCTGGGTATACTGCTATTCTCATCATAATACCTCCCTTGAATAGATGGAAATATTGGTATCTCCATATCTTCTATCCTTTATCTTTATTAAGTCACCTACTTCAGCTGGCAAAACATCCTCAACATTATGCTCGATGACAATGATCCCATCGATATTCAGTAGTCCATTCTCTTTGATTGTCTCTATACATGGAATGATAAAGCCTTTCATGTATGGTGGATCTAAAAATATTATATCAAATATTTGGTCCTTTAACGAAATATCTTTTAAAGCTTTCATTGCTTCAGCTAATAAAACGATACTTTGATCCAAAAGTCCTAAATTTATTAAATTCTCTTTTACAATACTTAGGCTTTGCTTGTTATTATCTACAAAGTAGGCTTTTTCTGCCCCTCTGCTCAGGGCCTCAATACCTAGGCTCCCTGATCCAGCAAATAAATCTAATACTGTGCTATCTATAATGTAAGGATATATCATACTAAAAATCGACTCTTTTACACGATCTGTCGTAGGTCTTGTATGCATACCATCAGGAGCTTTTATTTTTCTACCTCTTAATTTACCAGCAATTACTCTCAAGAATATTCCTCTCCCTTCAATAAATATTTTAGCATATATGTAAAATATAAACAAAAGAATATTACACGTTTCGACGGTTTTATTGTATAAAAATTGACTATATGCACATATTATATACAAGCACATTAAATATAATTCCCCTTATAGCTCTTCCTTCATTTCTCCTCTCCCAATACTGGTGATGTTTCACCAGTATTTTATTTTGTCCTTTTGATCATCATCTTTTTAAAACTCGACTTAAATTATCTATCCAAATAAAAAAGGCACATAAATTGTGCCTTTTTTATTTGGATAGATAGAATTATTATCTACCTGCCATTGATCTTTCAGCCATCTCAACTAATCTCTTAGTCATGTATCCACCTACATAACCATTTTGTCTAGCTGTTAAATTTCCCTTATCCACTGATTGTTGCTTAATCCTAGTTCACCAGCGATTTCAAGTTTCATAGAATCTAATGCAGCTTTAGCTTCTGGAACTACCTTTTGATTTGTGTTTCTTGACATCTCGTCTTCACCTCCTGTTGTTTGTACTATTAATTTAACCCATATGAAGGTTTTTACTCTAGCAATTTTTTCATGTTCTGCTAACAAATTCAACGAAAAATGTACACTCTTTCGCAACATATAAAAAAGAAAGACCTCAGAGATCTTTCTTTTTTATATGATTCTTATTTTCCTGACATTTGTCTTTCAGCCATCTCAACTAATCTCTTAGTCATGTATCCACCTACATAACCATTTTGTCTAGCTGTTAAATTTCCCTTATCCACTGATTGATAGTTGCT
>NZ_JARBTM010000028.1 GCF_029240175.1 Anaerosolibacter sp. | reverse complement strand
ACTTTTTAAATTTTTTCCTAAAAGAACAGAGTACGTAATTTCTACGTACTCTGTTCTTTTAGGCATCTACTCACAATGTCTTAACTTAATGACATTGCTGATAAAGGTTCGCTATTTTTTTTGTTGCAATCTATGCATGAATAGACAGGGGTGTGTGAGGATAAACTATTTTATTATACTCGGTATGAAAGGGAGCGGAGATTCATGAAAACAGATGATAGAACCATCGTTCATAACAGAACAATGGGGGATGATCCATATATTCATACACTGGAAAATCTGAAGATTATAGGAATGGTAGGTGGATATGAAGATATAAAAATATCCGGTTTTCTAGCTCACCTTTTTCGTAGTACAGGGAAAAAAGCAGCACGTATTCATTCGACTGGCTGTGGCCATGATACACAAAAAGTAAGAGAGCTTTTATCCTCCCATATGGATACGTATAATGGTGAATTAGAATATGCAGTAATTCATTTACCTGGCTCTTCCCCACAGCAGTATGATTTGTCCAATATCTTCTTGGACACCATTATCCATACATTTCTAGGGGAAAATAATAAGTACGAAAATGACGAGTCTGAGACAATATTTAAGAGTCTTTCAGCCAAGGGATATGCTTTGATTAATGTGGATGACGAGGCTTACACAGATTTTATAGGTTGTTTAGAGAATAAACTTGTGATTACCTATGGTCTCTCTCCAAAAGCCACCATTACTGCATCCAGCATAGAAGAAGCATCCAACCTTCATTTTACATGCTGTATCCAGCGGGGCATTACAAACCGAAGGGGCTTGGAGGTTGATCCTATGGAATTCCCCGTATACATACCTAATTTTGAAAAATCAGATATCCATTCTGCCCTAGCTGCCATCGGAACTGGATTGATATATGGGATTTCTACGGAAGATATTATAACGGCTTTTAAGGCCCATGGGCAGACTGGGAAAACAATAAAGTATGAATCAAGATAAATATAAAGATAAAGATAAAGATCAAGGACAGGAAGTGAATTTCGGTGAGAATTCTCTTCCTATTTTTTTATTCTTTAATCATAATCTGGTTTTCAGGTGAATACATATATTTGTAGGTTAACCCTGAAAAAATACATAAGAATTGGGAAGGAGCGTGGGGGTTAAATGCAGGATAAGGTTATTGAAACAAATGTAGTTTCGGTTGTGGGAGAAGTGCACTCAGAACTAGAGTTTAGCCATGAAATGTATGGAGAAGGATTTTATACATTTGATATAAAAATACCTAGGCTGAGTGATTACAGTGATGTACTACCTGTGACTGTTTCTGAGCGGATTTTGGTAGGATTAGATATTAAGGAGGGTATTGCTGTAAAGGTAGAAGGGCAATTGCGATCTTATAATAAGTACAAGGACGGAAACAATAAATTGGTACTTACAATATTTGCCCGAGACATGAGTTCCTGTGAAAATCTTGAAGAAATTAAAAATCCCAATCAAATCTTCTTAGATGGATTTATTTGCAAGGAGCCCGTGTACAGAACAACACCCTTTGGCAGAGAAATCACAGATATGCTCATTGCTGTTAACCGGCCCTATAATAAATCCGATTATATCCCGTGTATTGCATGGGGAAGGAATGCAAGATACTCTGAAAAACTGCAGGTAGGAGACCATATCAAAATTTGGGGGAGAGTACAAAGTAGAGAATACCAGAAAAAAATACAAGATGACAATGTTATCACCAAAATTGCTTATGAAGTATCCGTTTCAAAAATGGAAATTAATGAGGAAGACAACAATCGATTTGGTGAAAAGGAATTGGATAACAACGAGCAGGATTAAAATAGGATAGATTATGCAATCATATTCATTTAATGTTCTGAAAATATCAGTTCGTTGGATTTATTGTATAAAATCAAATACACTTTTCTTAGAACGTCTTTATGATGAGAAGGTCTAGGAACGGTGTATTTTTATTTGATCCGATGGCTAACAACTCTAAGACTTCCGCTTGCACGCTGTGTAAGCGATGATCAATAAATCAAAGATTTATGATCCCTGCTTATACAAGCGGAAGACAAGAGTTGTACAGCCCCTGGATAACACGACTTGGCATTCAGGTGGAGTTGCAAACTCCAGCTGAACTGAGTCTTAGTTGATGGAAAAAGCGAAATGAATTATAATGGATTTAAAGATTTAGAGGAGGAAATACAAATGAATTACATACTGATTGCCGTGATTATCTTTTTTGTCATATTAATTACTATGCAGTATTCCTTAAACAAAATTATTGTACTCTTAAAAGAGATTAAAGACCTATTAAGGACTTTGCATACAAAGGAGTAATGATAAATAGGTATTTTAGCATATTCCATCAACCATTAAGATTTTATAAAATAATTATAAATGATCTATGAGACAAAAAGCGCTACATAGGTAAATATGTCACAGATTGGTGTAGTGAAAACAAAAAATCTTTGCAAAGTAGAAAAGATGCGTATATAATAGATTTATGCCATTTTACGTCGATAAACTGTGTGGTTTTATAGGCTGTGAATGAATTTGTTGTGTAAAGAAGGGGATTCCATGATTACTACGGTAACCTTAAATCCTGCTATTGACAGGGCTTACGTGATTAATAATTTTCAACCGAATACCAGGTATATGGTGGATGATGTGAAAGTATCTGCTGGTGGCAAGGGTCTGAACGTAGCACGGGTAGCAGCCATGCTGGGAGAAAAAGTAAATGCCACAGGTCTGCTAGGGGGTGTCACAGGAAAGTTTGTACAGGAAGAATTGGATAAACTGAATATATCCACTTCCTTTGTATGGATCAATGAAGCCACTAGAGTATTTACAGCCATTGTTGACCCTGTGAACAATACAGAAACCTTTCTCAGCGAAAAAGGTCCCGAAGTAACGAAAAAAGAGTTAAACGCTTTTGTAAAAGAGTTTGTGAAAACGTTAAAATATAGTGAAATAATGATTGCCTCTGGTAGTGTGCCTCCAGGTCTGCCTAAGACCATCTATGGAGATATGGTGAAGATTGCACAAGATAATAATGTGAAGATGATCATTGATGCCTGTGGGAGCTATCTGGTAGAAGCGATCAAGGCAAAACCCTTCATGATTAAGCCGAATCTACAAGAATTAGAAGAACTAGCAGGTTACGAATTAGATAGTGAATATAAGATTATTTATGAGTCAAAATACATATGTAGGCAGGGCATCGAGGTAGTAGCAATTTCTTTGGGAGACAAGGGTGCTATTTTTACCACAAAGGATGGGGTTTACAAAATCTGTGCACCTAAGATTTCAGCTGTTAATACAGTAGGGTGCGGAGATGCTTTTGTAGCTGGATGTGCCGTGGCTCTCTTCAGGAAAAAAGAGCTGCCCGATGCATTTAGATTGGCGGTGGCAGCAGGCGCTGCAAATGCCATGGAAAAGCAAATTGGCTATATCGATCCAGCAACTGTAGAAAAATTTTATCAAGAGACAAAGCTCAAAAGACTGGATTAAAGATCCAGTCTTTTTAAATAGAACAAACCAAAAGGGTGTGGGGAAATGAACTTAATGCGTATAGCGAATAGCGTACAAAAAATTGCAGAAGTAATTGCCAGTGTAATCAATGTGGACGTCACCATTGTAGACTGCGAGCTGAACCGTATCGCGGCTACCGGGTGCTATGAGGACCATATCGGGACCAAAGTCAGCAAAAATTCTGTGTTTGGATTTGCCCTAAGTCAGGGAGCGGAATTTATCATCGATAATCCAAGAGAACATATGGCGTGTAAACAATGTGAAGATCATAATCAATGCAAAGAATACGCACAGGTATGCTGTCCTATCAAGGTTAACAACGAAACCGTAGGCGTTATCGGATTAATTGCTTTTCAAGAGACTCAAAAAAGTTCTATTTTGAATAACCAGAGAAATCTCATGGCGTTTTTGCATAGGATGGCTGATCTGATTGCCTCAAAGCTAATGGATGAGGAAAAAACGGAGAAAATTCAACTATTGGCCCAGGAATTAGAGATTGTTTTGGATGCTGTAGATCATGGCATCATTGCTGTGGATGCAGTTGGCCGTATCATGCATTTAAATGTGAAGGCTAGTCGATTGTTTCGATTGGATGCAAAAAATGCAATTCATAGAAATATAGGAGAAATACTAGACAAAATTGATTTTCATGATATAAAGATGAGAAGTATTTCTATGAAGAATAGAGCGTTTAGTTATAAGAAAGAATCATATGGCGTTCGGGGAATCTATGGGGTCAATCCCATTATTGTTGGTGTAGAGACTGTGGGGTTTGTATTTACTTTCAGCAATATATCTGAAGCTTTAAATGTGGTGAATGATATGATTGGAAGCACGATTGAGATGAAATTCCATCATATTATGGGGGAGAGCAAGGAAATACTGGATGTAAAGGAAGAAGCAAAAAAAGCCAGTGAGTCACCATCAACTGTTTTAATTCAAGGGGAGAGTGGAACAGGCAAGGAGTTGTTTGCAAGGGCTATTCATTTTCAAGGGAAGCGTAGAAAGGGGCCGTTTATTCCAATCAATTGTGCCGCTATACCAGAGCAGCTCTTAGAAAGCGAACTTTTCGGATATGAGGAGGGTGCTTTTACCGGGGCAAAACGAGGTGGTAAGGCGGGAAAGTTTGAATTGGCCAATAATGGGACGATTTTCCTAGATGAGATTGGAGATATGCCCTTGCATTTACAGGCAAAACTTCTTCGGGTTTTGCAGGAGAATGCAATCGAAAAAATTGGCGGAAGAGAATATATTCCTATTGATGTTCGTGTCATTGCTGCAACCAATAAAAACCTAGAGCAAAAGGTGTTAGAAGGAGAATTTCGAAAGGACTTATATTATCGTTTGAACGTGATTCCTTTAAATATTCCTCCCCTGCGAGAGAGAATGGGGGATATTGACATCCTCGTCGACCATCTGCTTCAAAAATGCAACCACAAGCTTGGGAAATGTGTTGAAGGCCTAGAGACAAGTGCATTGGAGATTTTAATGAATTACCAGTGGCCTGGAAATGTACGGGAATTAGAGAATACCATAGAATATGCGGTAAATATGTGTAGTCATTATAAAATTTCTGAAGTAGATTTGCCCAAGCGGCTAAGGTCCGGAGAGGGAGAAAAACAGCAGAACTCCGTCAAGGGTGTGATGACAATTCGGGAATTGGAGTACAGGGAGATCAAAAAGGCTTTAAGGATGTGTGAGGGCTCTAAGCAGCCCATGGATAGGGCAGCTGAACTATTGGGTCTTAGCCGCGCCACCTTATATCGAAAACTTAAGGAATACCAATTTAAATAATCTCAAATTGAGACTTAGTTCTCAATTTGAGATTATTTTAGAATAGACTTGTCTCAAATTGAGAAAAGAAAATAAAAGTCCATGGTAATTTAGATAGGTTTTTTGGCATGCATATTGCATATTTTATCAATGTGGAAATTTGATGGAGGTGCTTTATGGAGCTAAAAACCCTTATTGTAGATACACTTAGAAAAGAGGTTGTACCCGCCATGGGGTGTACAGAGCCTGTGGCTGTGGCATTGGCTTGCGCGAAGGCCAGAGAGCTATTGATATTTGATGAATTAAATGAAGTAAATATTTATGTTAGTCCAAACATTTACAAGAACGGCATGTGCGTAGGAATACCGAATACAGGCGAAGTGGGGCTAGAAATTGCGGCTGCTTTGGGTATTGTTGGAGGAAAAAGTGAAAAGGACTTAAGTATACTAGAAGGTTTATCAATCCAAGAAATACGATCCGCTAAGAAACTTTTAGAACAGGAGAAAGTTCATATAGGGATGAAGGATACCCTTGATAAGATATATGTTGAGGTGTATTTAAAAGCGGATAGCGGCACGGTAGAGGTAGTTATCCGAGAGCGGCATAATCAATTTGTTTCGATTAAAATTGATGGTCATGAAATACTGGATATCTATGGAGAAAAGGCAGAGGAGGACAGAAAGGAGCAAACGATTTACGATCATAGTATTCAAGATATTTTATTACAGATTGAAGAGCTACCCTATGACCAGATTTCATTTCTTTTAGAAGGGCTGCATATGAATGAAAGAGTAGCTTGGGCGGCATTGGATCAGGATATGGGAATGGGTGTAGGGAGCGGCCTTTATCAGAGTATAAAGAGCGGTATCTTATCGGATGATCTAATGAATCAAGCAATGATGTTAACAGCTGCTGGTGCAGATGCACGAATGTCTGGATTTTCAATGCCTGTGATGAGCAGCAATGGAAGCGGGAACAATGGATTGACGACAATTTTGCCCATCGCAGCTTACCGCAATAAGTTTCAAGTAAGCGAAGAAAAGCTGGTCAAAGCCTTGGCGATGAGTCATATTGTAAATGGTTATATCAAGTATTATATAGGCAGGTTGTCTGCTTTGTGCGGCTGCGGGGTTGCTTCATCTACAGGTGCAGCTGTAGCAATTGCTTGGCTGATGGGGGCAAATCCTCAACAAATAGATGGTGTAATTAAAAATATGATTGCCAATATTAGCGGCATGATTTGTGATGGCGCAAAGGTAGGCTGTGCATTGAAATTGGCAACAGCAGCATCTACTGCCATTCAATCGGCAATCCTTGCCCTTGGAAACAAAGTTGTACCTGCTAGAAATGGAATTGTAGCTGAGACCGCAGAAGAAACCATTAAGAACCTGGGGCGGCTGGGACAAGATGGCATGGGCAGTACAGATAGGGTGATTTTAAAGATAATGAATGAAATGCAGGCCGCATTATAAAAGGCAGGAGGGATTATTTAGCATCCCTCCTGCCTTCTTCTTAGCGTACAAATAGATAGATTAGATAAAGATAATGGGCTGTGATGCCTGCACAAATACCTCCTATGGTATGGCTGATAATTGCTTTCTTCGCTAACTGTCTTACACCAAGGGCATCCATCATTCCCACATGGGTGCTTAGGTAACCGCTCCAACACATGCCCATGGCAGTGAATACAGCAATATCATTAGGACCGATCAAGCCCTCTCTTAAGAATTTTGTTACCAATCCTAAGGCTGCACCTACAGAACCTAAAGAGGTGATTGGAAACGCGATGGCTTCTACACTCTGAAAGCCAAAGAGGGGCTTTAAGATAGGTGCAAGGAATTGACCAACTTTTGGTAGAATTGCCACCCCTTCATAGGCCACGCCCTTGTAGACGGAAACCCCATTGTTTACTTCGCTAGGGCCAAAGGTAAGGATCATAACAATTGTACAGATAAATATCACACCAGGCACAATGGCAAGTCCCATTTCTACACCATTCTTCCCACCTTCAAGGATGGCATCTAAAGCTCTTTCGAAGGTGCTTCCTGGACGAACATCTCTATAGTTTAGAAAATCATCTTGATCGGAAGTAAAATGATCTTCAAGATCTTTTTCAACGTGAAAGTATTTTTTTGTGTGGTGAATCATGAGACGAACGCTTACGATACTTCCAATGACGGCAGCAATATTACCGATGACGGCTGGGGCAATAAATTCAGTACCATTGCCTAAACTAATCATAAAAGTGGTTAAGATTAATCCCATACCAAAAGCAGTACCGAGATTACAAAGGGCTGGTGTTTGATAATTTTTAAAGTACTTGGAGAATCCTTTATCCTTTGCAAGAGAGATAATTGCAGGATTGTCAGAGAGATAGGTGGTGATGGCTCCGATAGAGGCTGCACCAGGCAAACCGTATAAGGGGCCCATGATAGGAGAAATTATTTTGTTGATTAAAGCCACAATACCAAATTCAGATAGAAGAGCAGCAAAGGCACCGGCTAATACGGCAATAGCCATGATAAAAAACACTGTGTTTAGCAATAGGTCATGGGCAGTATACATGATGATGTTAAACATGACACCAACACCCATTTGGGATATGAGATAACCAAAACCGACGATACATACAAGAAGAAAAACATAGGTTTCCATAGATACTGATTTTTTACGATTGGTGGTGCCTGGGTAACTTGCTTCTGCGCTGACCATTGATTTCATTTTATACCCCCATCTTATTCAGTAGTGTATTAGATTTTTGAGGAAACGTTTGCATACCACTTCATTTTACTATGGGCACATAGGAGTTTCAATGAAGGAAACGAGAAATAAATCTTAAATAAATGTAATAATTGGTAGTAATTTGCCTATAACAGCTAAGAGGAAATATGGAAGATTGACTTATAATGAAGGATTTGATTGGGGATTCTATTTGACAAAGAAATTGATTTGCATTAGAATATTTATAATTATATAGTCGCACAAGATGTTACATACTATAGATATCGGAGGGATTACAAGTCATGGATATAGAAAAAAAGAGAAAAGAGGTTCTCTTTTCACAAGAGGATATTCGACAAAGAGTCATGGAAATGGGCAGTCAAATTGCCAAAGATTATGATGGAAAGAAAATTCTTGTCGTATCGTTATTAAAAGGAAGCTTTATTTTTACTGCGGATTTAGTACGAGCCATCGATGCACCAGTAAAGATTGAATTTATGGCTACTGCCAGCTATGGTCATGGGGAGGAATCATCAGGTCAGGTGAGCATCCTTTATGATCTGAAGGATTCATTGGAAGGTTATGATGTTCTGGTAGTGGACGATATAGCTGATTCAGGACTGACCATGAAGTTCGTGATGGAACACCTAACCACAAAGAAACCTGCCAGCATCAAGTCATGTGTTCTTCTGGACAAACCCTCCAGAAGACAAACGGAGCTGGAGGCTGATTATGTAGGCTTTACGATTCCTGATAAGTTTATTGTAGGCTATGGATTAAATTATGGAGACTACTATAGAAACGTACCTTATGTATTTGCTTTTGTAGACTAATAGAGACTGTGTTTAAGGATCTGTACAGATTCTTTAACACAGTCTCTTTGTTTTATTGTGATCTAAAAAATGTAGTATAGATTTGCTGAGCTATTGATAGTAAATGGTCATTTGCTACTAAGACAGAAATATGATCCTGTCCCGAAGAATATTCTAATGATTGAGGTGCTGCGGTGAAGATAAGGTCTTTCAGTTGATCTAATTGGTCGACAGCTTCTTCCCGGAAGAATATGGATACCCTGCACAGGTTATCATAATCAGCTGAAGGAACTCTCTGAAGATGATAGACATCCTTGTCAACGGAGATACCTAGGAAGGGATGGGATAGGGTTTCATCTTCTTTAGAAATTAGGGTGCCGCTGCCATCCGAGAAAGTAGAAAGAACCCTGACTGGGATTTGAAATTTTTTTGCTGCCGCTACAGCCCGTGGATGAATAACCTTGGCTCCATTGGATGCCAGCTTAAACATGCTATCATAGGAGATGTTCGATAGAAAATAAGGGTTTGGAACGATACGAGGATCAACCAGAGCGATGCCAGGTACATCTGTAAAAATATCTACCCTATCTGCCTCTAGATATCCACCTAGGATGACAGCACTGGTATCGCTGCCCCCACGACCTAGGGTGGTAATTTCACCCCCAGAGGTTATGCCTTGAAAGCCTGCAACTACAACAACTTTATTTTCTTGTAAATGACTACAAATAATTGATGTGTCAATGTGAAGAATTTCGCTGTTGCCAAAGCGATTATCGGTGACAATACCAGCCTGGAATCCTGTAAGGGCGACACTGGGCAGGCCATGGATATCCAACAAATGGGCAACCAAGGCTGCAGAAATTGTCTCACCACAGGAAATGGCCAGATCCTTTTTTCTTTCATCAATATCTTGATGGACAGAAGCTAATAAGGAGATCAATGTATCTGTGGCATAGGAATCGCCTGATCTCCCCATGGCTGACACCACCACTACCACATCATTTCCTTCTCTTTTACATAACGCTACCTTATGAAGCAGGGCCTCACGGGCTTCTGAGGTATGTAATGAAGTGCCACCAAATTTCAGAACAATCGTGGACATAGACTCCCTCCTTATATCAATTTCCGAAGGATGAGGGTTTCTGCTATTTGTACAGCGTTTAATGCTGCTCCTTTTCTCAAATTATCGGCTACTATCCATAGGTTCAGACCATTTTCGGTGGTGAAATCCTTACGGATTCTTCCAACAAAAACAGCATCCTTACCTTCCGCCAAAATAGGAAGAGGGTATATAATATTGGCTGGATCATCCATTACCTGTATGCCAGGAGCATTCTGAAGGAGCATATAGATCTGATCCATTTGGAATGGTTGAATCGTCTCGATATTTACAGATTCTGAATGACCGCGGAATACAGGGATACGGACGGCCGTTGCACTAACCTGGATATTTTCATCCAGTATTTTTTTTGTTTCATTGACCATCTTCATTTCTTCTTTTGTATAGCCGTTTTCTTGAAAAACATCGATGTGGGGCAATGCGTTAAAGCTAATTTCATATGGGTATACCTGGGGAATGATTTCTTTACCTGTTACATGACATTCGGTTTGTTGTCGGAGCTCATCGATGGCTCTCTGGCCAGTACCAGATACTGCTTGATAAGTAGACACGATCACACGCTGGATCTGATAGACATCATGGATTGGCTTGAGGGCTACGAGCATTTGGATGGTAGAGCAGTTAGGATTCGCAATTAAACCTTTGTGCCAGTCTAAATCCTCTGGGTTCACCTCAGGCACTACCAGAGGAACAGATGGATCCATCCGCCAGGCACTGCTATTATCTATGACAATAGCTCCCTCTTCTACAGCTATTGGTGCAAGTTCTATACTTGCATCTCCCCCTGCGGAAAATAGCGCCACATCTACATTGGAAAAAGCGCCCTTTTGCGCAGCTTCAACGGTTAAATAGTTGCCCCTGAAAGGTACTTTTGTACCCGCTTTGGATGGAATATCCAGAAGCTTAATGGTTTCAAAAGGAAAATTTCGCTGATCAAGGGTTTTGAGCATTTCCTGTCCAACTGCCCCCAATGCACCTACGATGGCGATACGATAATTATTCATGAAATAGCCCCCTTTAAGCTTTTATTACTCATCATATGATGAGTAGCGGTCGTTTATTATAATATTTTAGTATTCTGAAAGTATATTTAATTTCATAAAAATGAATATAGAATAATGTAAATGTTATGTTGAAACAGTTAAGGATGATTATTTACAAAACAAAAAGAATATTCATAAATTTATTTCATAATATTCTAAAAAAAATGAAGAAAACAAAACCCGTCTGTCATCAAAATGCACTACTCATCATATGATGAGTAGTAAGAGGACGGTTCAATGAAAGGGGGATTTATTTTTTATGGGAAGGAGTTATGATGTTGTAGTGATTGGAGGAGGAATCATTGGATTGTCCATCGCCTATCAACTGGTAAAACGTCAGAAAAAAGTGATTGTCATAGAAAAAAATGAAATTGGCAGCGGTGCATCTGGAGCCTGTGATGATATGATCCTCCTCCAATCAAAGAAGCCTGGTATCTCCTTAGAAATGGCCATGGAAAGCTTAGATATGTATAAGACCTTGTCTGATGAGTTAGGCATAGATATTGAATATGAAAACCATGGGGGGATGATCTTGATCGAGAATCAACGTCATCTGAACGTGATGGAGGAATATATTGAGCAGCAAAGGAAATATGGTTTGACTGTAGAAATCATCGACAAAAAAGCAGTGTATAGAAAGCAGCCCCATGTTCGGCAAGGCGTTTTGGCATCTACTTATAGCCCCACAGATGCCCAAGTAAATCCACTGCGGGTAATGCGCGGTTATTTATCAAGGGGAACTGCCCTAGGCCTTGAAGTTCGAAAGGGTGTTCATATTTCTGAAATAAATCAAAAAAGCAGTGGATGGATGGTTTCATTTAAAGATGGTACATATATTGAATCGGAATATATTGTGAATGCAGCGGGTGCTTGGGCAGCGGAAATTGGAAGAATGGTAGATATACAGATTCCTATACGCCCCAAAAAGGGTCAGGTGGTCATTACAGAGCAAATACCAAAGCTGGGAGATACCAATGTATGGAGTGCAGAGTATATTGTTGCAAAACTAAAGCCAGAATTGGCAAATGAGAAAAATGAAGTATTTAAGCATCTGGGTGTTGGATTTGCCCTTTCCCAGGCCTCCTGTGGGAACTATATCATTGGCAGTACCAGAGAAGAGGCAGGCTTTGATAAAAAAACAAATCCTGAGGCATTACAATTGATTGTGAAGCAAGCGGTACAGTTTTTCCCTATACTGTCAAAAGTCCATTTCATTCGTTCTTTTGCAGGCTTTAGACCTGCTACAGAGGATGGGAAGGCGATTCTAGGAGGCGTAGAAAATCGGGATGGATTTTTCATCGCTGCAGGTCATGAAGGGGATGGGATCGCTCTAGCACCAATCACTGGAAAACTGATGGCTGACTGCATTGAAGGTAAGCAGATTAATTATAATATGGAAGAATTAAAGCTTGAGAGATTTAGGCAGGAGGAGGTGGAATGTGCATTTGCCTAGTGCTCAAATTAAAATAAAGGGGGATTGAATATGAGTTTAGGATCATTGTTGTGGGTACTCACCATATTACTATGCGGCGCTTTTTTAGTGATTTCATGGAAGGTAAAGGACACAGCAGGCGAAAGCTTTTCTAACTATGCCATTGGCGGCAAAAGCTTTCCTATGTATCTGATTTTCTTTACCCAGTTTGCCACCATCATGGGCGTTGGTAACTTTGTTGGTCATGCGGGAAAAGGGTATTCTGTAGGACTTCCGTGGATGGCATTTATCTTAGGTGAGCAGGGCTCTAAAATTATTTTCGCTCTTTTCTTTGCGGGGTTGGCGGGTAGATTTACCTATAATACTTTCCCAGAAATGATCGATGACCTAGTTGCTAGAGATAAGGTAACTAGAGCGCTAGGCGGAATTTTGGCTTCTATGATCATGATTGCATGGGTAGGCGGCCAAGGAAAAGCCTTTGGTAATATCTTCAATATCGTAACAGGGGCAGACCCAATTCCAATTATCATGTTCTTCTCAGCCGTATTTATACTTTATACAACATTGGGTGGTATTTATTCAGTTGTTTGGACAGATTTATTGCAAGGGATTCTCGTGATATTTTTCGGTGTTGCATTTTACATTTATGCATTTTCACCAGTGAATTGGAGTATGGCTGAACTAAGCATGCGCCTTTCAGAAATAGGAAAGGCCGAATTGTGGACCATGGGAGGCGGCAGTACCCTTGAATTGGTTACAAAGTTTGTAACAGGATGTGTGGGAATATTGGCAGCCCAGATATACTGGCAAAGATGTTTTTCTGCTAAGGACAGCAAAACCGCTAGAAATGGATTATTATACAGTGGTATTATTGCAATTATAATGGTAATGCTAACAGCTTTGGTAGGAATGGTCATTCTAACATTGAATCAAGGATTAAAACCTGATGACGCCATGCCTTGGTTTATGCTGAATTACGTACCAACAGGGATCTCCGCAATGATTTTTGTATTGATCTTAGCAGCGGGTATGTCTTCTGCAGACTCTAACTTGAACTCTGCTTCGATTTTGATTGTAAACGATTTAATTAGACCTTTTAATAAGGAAGCTACTGATGTACTGCTTGTCAAGTATGCCAAGTGGTTAACAGTAGTGATTGGTATTTTTGCGGCATTGGCAGCCATCTACGCATCCTCTATTTTGGATCTATTCTCTAAGGCTTATGCTATGGCAGGCGGCGGCTTAGTGCCACTGCTTCTCGTAGGGCTATTGTGGAAAGAAAGATCCAATGAAGATTTCGAGATGGGCAAGAAAAACAGCAAGGTAACACCATGGGGTGCAAGGGTAGGTATTGTTGCAGGTTCTGTTTTAACCCAGGTAACTGCATTAGGACCAAATAGAGTATTAACTGCCTTAGTAATTTCTGCTGTTTTGATCGTGGTGGTATCCAACTTTACCAGAAATAATAAGATAGAACAAAGAGAGACGGTATAATTTGCCTAATATAGGGTATTGAGAAATGACGATTTAAATCGTCATTTCTCAATATATAACATTTTTACTGGAGGAAGAATATGAAGCAGATCTTAGACGATAAGGAACTAATTGTATTGGAATGTATCGCATCCTCAGAGGAGCCCATTGGTTCATGGTTTCTTGTTGAGTTGTTAGAGGAAAGAGATGTGAATACCAGTTCCGCAACCATAGGAAGAATTCTAAATAGGCTAGAACGGCTAGGGTATGTAGAAAAAGAGAGTGTTAAGGGCAGAGTCATTACGCCAACTGGTATAGATGCTATTCGCAATGCGAAGACCATTGAAAAAATTAACTTTCATAAGAATGAACTAGATAAGATGATCAACACAAAGGTGCTTGAAGATTTCATTATGGTCCTTCAAGCGAGGAAAGCCATTGAACGGGAGACCGCAAGACTGGCAGCCCAGCATAGCACGGATCGTGAGATAGATGAGATGATATCAGTTTTGAAGCGTCAAGAAGATCATTTTACCAATCATAGCAGCATCGCCCAAGATGATATAGACTTTCATAAGGCCATTGCCAAGGCTTCTAAAAACACAGTGTTAGAGTCTCTTTACACCATTATTTCCACAATGGGGCAGCAGTCAAAGCTGTTTGAATATGTAAGGGCTCAAGTGAAATCACCTTATTCAAAGTCC
This sequence comes from Anaerosolibacter sp., assembly GCF_029240175.1. GTDB lineage: Bacteria > Bacillota > Clostridia > Peptostreptococcales > Thermotaleaceae > Anaerosolibacter. Next base: position 57,094 of record NZ_JARBTM010000028.1, on the reverse strand, counting down.
CATCGTGATATTCTTAATGCCATCAAAAACCATGACGCCGAGGAGGCTGAGCGGTGCATGATTGAACATACGGAAAACCTCATCCAGGATGTAACCAAGTATTGGGATGAATACAATATCAAGAGTCACACCAACCCAGATGGAGGGAAATGAAATGAATGATGAAATCCTTTGCAGATGTGAAGAAATTACGGAAGGACAAATTAGAGAGGCTATACGGCAAGGTGCAACAACTGTCAATGAAATCAAACGTTGGACCCGATCCGGCATGGGTTTATGTCAAGGGCGAACTTGTAGAAGACTCATGGAACGGATTCTATCGGAGGAAATGGGAATACCATTGAAGGAGATTACGCCTGCTACCTTTCGACAGCCTGTACGCCCCATAAGGATGGGCATATTCTCTGAGATCGAAGATAGGGATGAATAAGAGAATAGATAATCCTAGTCATTATTGAATATAGAGATAACAAGTATAAAGGGGGAAATAGTCATGAAAAGTTGGGGCAGATTGATCACTGCCATGGTTACTCCTTTTAATGAAAATTTGGAGGTGAATTACGAACTGGGGATAGAGCTAGCGAATCGCTTGGTCAACGAGGGAACAACCGCTTTGGTGATTTGCGGTACAACGGGTGAGGGTTCTACCCTTTCGGCGGAGGAAAGAGAAAATCTTTTTAGTAACATAAAGGAGAATGTACGGGTGCCAGTGATCGCAGGGGTTGGAACGAATTCAACGGCGGCGACCATAGAAAATGCGAAGCGTGCCGTGGCATGTGGTGTGGATGGTCTCCTGGTGGTGGCACCATACTATAACAAACCGGATCAGGATTCTTTATATGAACATTTCAAAGCTGTAGCCGGAGCGGTAGAAACGCCAATCATGCTATATAATGTGCCCGGTAGAACGGGATGCAATATTGCGCCTGAAACCATCGAAAGGCTTGCTAAAATAGAGAATATTGTTGCCCTGAAAGAAGCCAGTGGAAATATTGTTCAGTTATCAGAGGCGGTAAAACGAACACCGTCAGATTTTTTAGTATACACAGGAGATGATGGGTTAACCCTTCCCAGCCTTTCTGTGGGTGCCTATGGGGTTGTAAGTGTGGCTGCCCACGTAGTTGGTACTAAGATGATGGAAATGATGAATAATTTTTTAAGGGGAAATACGGAGAAAGCTACAGAAATCCACTTGCAGCTGCTGGATATCTTTAATGGATTATTTGTGGTATCCAACCCTATCCCAGTAAAAGCTGCCTTGAACATGATGGGGGTACGGGTAGGTGAGCTTCGATTGCCCCTGACAGCAGCGAAACCAGCGGTAAAGGCAGAAATCCAAAGACATATGAGGAAATTAGACCTTGTTTAAGGCGGCAGAAAGGAAGGATGAAAGAAGATGACAAGGATCTGTGAACATCCTATCTTAGGGGATTTGACAGGCGTGGACCAGGTAACCATTATCGTAGATGGAAAGCCTTATCCAGCCCATGAAGGCGAAATGATCGCAGCAGCGCTGCTGGCGAATGATATTAAGACCTTTAGGTATACAGCCCATCAGCATAGACCACGGGGTATCTATTGCGGTATTGGTCGATGTACGGATTGTATCATGACGGTGGATGGTATCCCGAATATACGCACATGTATCACCCCAGTGCGAGATGGCATGGTGATAGAAACCCAATATGGTGTTGGGGAGTGGAAGAGGGGGGATCACCATGAATAGTTTTCCTATCGTGGTCATTGGGGCTGGGCCTGCAGGGCTGTCAGCGGCTATTGAAGCAGCTAAGGCAGGGGCAAAGGTTTTGGTGATAGATGAAAATCTAAAGCCAGGAGGCCAGCTCTTTAAACAAATTCATAAGTTTTTTGGTTCAAGGGTTCATAAAGCAGGAGTAAGAGGGATGGACATAGGCAGACAGCTGCTGGAAGAAACCAAAAACTTAGGGATTGAGGTGTGGTTAGATACGGAGGTCTGCGGTATTGATCAAACTAAAAACATATGGGCAATTCGCAATAAGGACACTTCGGTAAACATTCGGGCAGAAAAAGTAATTGTGGCATCTGGAGCTACAGAAAACGCAGTGAGATTTCCGGGCTGGACCTTGCCAGGAGTCATGGGCGCTGGTGCTGCGCAAACCATGATCAATACAAATCATGTTTTGCCTGGGAAAAAAATTCTTATGGTTGGTTCCGGCAATGTAGGGGTAATCGTTTCCTATCAATTATTGCAGGCGGGGGCAGAGGTTGTAGGAATTATTGAGGCTGCACCGCAGCTTGGGGGCTATGGTGTACATACAGCCAAAGTAAGGCGGGCAGGTGTACCTTTCTATACGGCCCATACGATAAAAAGAGCTATGGGAGACCACTGTGTTGCAGGTGCAGAAATCGTTGGATTAGATGCTGGGTGGAATCCTATTCCAGGGACGGAGAAAGTCCTAAAGATAGATACCATATGCTTGGCAACGGGATTAACACCATTGACGGAATTGGCATGGATTGCGGGATGTGAATTTACCTACATACCGGAACTAGGCGGTCATGTACCTATCCATGATCTGCACATGGAATCAACTGTGAAAGGTATTTATATCGCTGGCGATATATCGGGTGTAGAGGAGGCTAGTACAGCCATGGAGGAAGGTCGGTTGGCAGGGATCAGTGCTGCCGCTGATTTAGGCTGTTATACAGCTGAAGAGAAGAGAAAGCGTACGTTAGAGATATGGGATCATTTAAATGCTTTAAGATGCGGGCAATTTGGGCAAAAAAGAAGAGATGCGAAGGATAGAATTCTTGCTGTTGGGAAGGAGATGATCTCATGGGCAGTCCATGTCTAAAAACCGTAGGAGCACCTTCCTTAGAGGAATTAAGAAATTCTCCTGCCTTTCCAAAATCAGAAGATTTTATGAGGGGGCCTATCGCTGTAATTGAGTGCATTGAGGAAATACCCTGTAACCCCTGCGAAACATCCTGCAGAAAGGGTGCGATTGTTATTGGTGATCCCATCACCAATCTTCCAAGGATCGATTTTGAGAAGTGCATCGGTTGTGGTATCTGTGTGGCTGCTTGTCCAGGCTTAGCTATCTATATAAAGGATTATACCTATTCTGATGAGGAGGCACGGATTTCCTTTCCCTACGAATACTTGCCATTGCCCCAAAAAGGTGATGTTGTACAGCTAATCGGAAGAACAGGAGAGATGGTATGTTCAGGTACGGTCATTGGTATGCAGAATAGCAGGCAAAACGACCGTACCACCATTGTAACCGTTGCTTATCCAAAGAATTTCTTTGATGAGGTAATCAGTATGAAAAGAATAAAAAATAAAAGCTAGAAAACTAGCTTTTATTTTTTATCCCCTTAAATCATCAAGGAGCTTTGTTTTTTCTTCTGTTTTTTCATCTTTGGCTTTGATGATTTTCGCTGGTGAACCTGCTACTACTGAATCTGGAGGAACATCCTTGGTGACGATGGCACCAGCAGCGACTACTGCATTTTTTCCTATACGAACCCCTTCTAATATGACAGCATTGGCACCAATCATTACATGGTCCTCAATAATAACAGGTGTAGCGCTTGGCGGTTCTAAAACGCCTGCCACAACAGCGCCGGCACCCACGTGAACATTTTTTCCTACCATGGAACGGGCACCTAATACAGCATTCATATCAATCATGGTGTTTTCACCGATTTCAGAGCCTATATTGATGACTGCGCCCATCATAATGACGGCGTTGTCTCCAATTTTTACGCGATCTCTGATAACTGCACCTGGTTCTATGCGAGCATTGATATGCTTAAGGTCTAACATTGGGATTGCCGAATTTCTACGATCGTTTTCTATCACATAATCTTTGATTAAATCTTTATGAGCTGCTAAGAAATCAGCAATTTCTCCATGTTCACCAAAGAGAATCCAAAAATTATCGCTGCCAAACTTCTTTATTCCTTCTTGGGTTACAGCCTGCAAATTTCCTTGAGCATATACTTTAACAGGTGTAGATTTTTTCGCTTGCTTAATAAATTTAGCAATTTCGTATGGGTTTGTTAAGTCAAATTGTTCTTGTGCAGTATCTTTTTCTATTGTCATTGGTAAAATCATTCCTTTCATACTTTTTCAGTCGGAAGAACTGTGGCATATCCCTGTTTTCATATATGGGATTTATCGTATTAAATCAAATAGTTTATTTTATATTGGCTGTTCTTGAATGATACTATTCATATTATAGAAGCCAGGCTTTTGCTGGGTGATAAACTTAGCAGCCCTTATAGCACCCAATGCAAAGATATCCTTGGACAATGCTGTGTGGGTAATTTCGATGATTTCATCGGGTCCTGCAAAAATAACCGTGTGTTCACCTACAATGGTACCACCACGAACAGCATGGATACCGATATGGGTATCTTTTCTTACGTCCGTCTTACCATGTCTTCCATAGATAAACTCTTTGTTGTTTTCAAAGGCATCATTGATGGCATTTACCAGCATGAAGGCGGTACCACTGGGAGAGTCAACCTTCTTATTATGATGTTTTTCAATTACTTCGATATCGAAAGAGGTACCCAATGTTTTACCAGCTCTGGCTACTAGATCTGTCACCAAATTGATTCCCACGGACATATTTGCAGAATGGAAAATGGGAACGACTTTTGCGCTGTCTACAAGCTTTGAAAAATCATCACCACTTAATCCAGTGGTTGCGGTAACCAATGGCGTCTTCGAGCTCACACAGTAATCAATAAGTGCAGGAAGGGCGCTGTGATGGGAAAAATCTACGATCACATCACCTTTTTCTTTACAGGCACTTGCCTGACCATACACAGGGAAGGTGTTTACATATTTGTCAGGGTTATGATCAATACCAGCTACAATTTCTATTTCTGGGTCTTCCTTCAGGAGCTTTGCGAGAACTCTACCCATTTTTCCATTGCATCCATGAAGTATTACTTTCAACAAAGGAATCCCTCCTATTTTAATAAACCATATTCTGTCATTCTAGCGGTTAATATACTTAAATTTCCTTCTGTCATTTCTGTCAACGGTAATCTCAACTCTCCCATTTCAAAGCCCATGAGATTCATGGCAGTCTTTACAGGTATGGGGTTTACCTCAATAAATAAGGCATCGATCAAAGCCTTCATTTGAAGCTGAAGGGCACAAGCACCTTTCACGTCACCATCAAGGAACTTTTGAACCATGTTATGGGTATCTTTAGGCGCTACATTAGCCACAACAGAAATAACACCATGGCCACCCAATGACATAAGGGGTACAATCATGTCATCATTTCCAGAGTATATATGGAAGTCTGATGGAACAAGTCTGGCGATTTCGGCTACTTGCGCAATATTACCGCTGGCCTCTTTAATTGCCTGGATATTCGGATGCTTTGCCAATTCGGCTACTGTTGCAGGGAGAATATTTACACCAGTACGACCGGGTACATTGTACAGAATAATAGGAATGTTGACAGCATCGGCGATGGCTGTAAAATGAGCGATAAGACCCTTTGTCGTTGCTTTGTTGTAATAAGGCGTAATCAGTAAAAGACCATCAGCGCCAACTGACTCAGCGTATTTACTCATTTCCAAAGCATGTGCTGTATTGTTGCTGCCCGTACCTGCGATCACAGGGATACGCCCATTGATTTTTTCTATCGTAAATTTAATGGTTTCTTTTTGTTCGCCCTCAGTCATGGTAGAGGCCTCACCTGTAGTGCCACATACGATGATTGCATCGGTCCCTTGTTCTATATGCCAATTTAAGATTTCTTCTAGTTTGCTATAGTTTACTTTACCTTCCTTAAAGGGTGTAACGATTGCTACACCAGAACCCGTAAATAGACTCATTCACAACATCCTCTCTTTTAATATTTTCACTGACTTGCCAGAGCCAGCGAGAGAAATAATCATCAATCACTATATTCAGACTGTACGAGCAGGGTAGAATTATAAAGATTGGGCTACAAGTTCAGCTACTTGAATAGCATTGGTGGCAGCGCCTTTTCGAATGTTATCCGCTACAACCCACATGTTTAAACCATTTTCAGTACTTTCATCCCTGCGTATTCTTCCTACATATACGTCATCTGTTCCAGCTGCACTTCGGGCTAGGGGATATACATTCGCTGATGGATCATCTTGAAGTACAATACCAGGACTGTTTTTTAGCAGTTCACGAACGTCATTCACTTCAAAAGGCTTTTCTAGTTCCAAATTTATAGATTCGCTGTGACTATTGAAAACAGGAACTCTCACTGTTGTTGCAGTGATCTTTAAGTTATAGTCTCCAAGGATTTTTTTCGTTTCTTCGATCATCTTCATCTCTTCTTTTGTATAACCATTCTCTAAAAATACATCGATGTGGGGCAGGCAGTTATGGGCAATCGGATGAGGATATGCCAATAAAAGATCATTTCCGCTTAGACCTTCTTCAAGATCTTGGACACCCTTTACACCAGTACCAGAGACTGATTGATAAGTAGAATAAATAATTCTTTTGATACCATATTTGTCATGGAGTGGTTTAAGAGCTACAACAGCCTGGATTGTAGAGCAGTTTGGATTTGCGATAATACCTTTGTTCCATGCGATGTCCTGGGGGTTTACTTCAGGAACTACAAGGGGAACATTTTGATCCATCCTCCATGCACTGCTGTTATCTACAACAATGACACCTTTAGATGCTGCGATAGGTGCAAATTTTTTGCTGATATCTCCGCCAGCAGAGAATAATGCGATATCAATATCTCCATCGAAGCTTGCTTCTGTAAGCTCTTGGACCGTATATTCAATGCCTTTGCAAGTTACCTTTTCACCGGCAGATTTTGCAGATGCAAACACATAAAGTTGGTCGAAAGGAAAATCTCTCTCTTCTAGAACCTTTAGGAATGTTCTTCCTACCATACCAGTTGCTCCAACCACAGCCAAATTAACTTTTTTCATTTATAATAGCCCCTTTCAATATTTATCATTTAATCGAGTTGTTTAACATCTTTGCTAGTTCAATTTTTACACCGTATTTTCCAATACGATGCAGTTCATCCTTGTTGGCATTTTCATCAGTAATCAGCATATCTATTTTTTGTAAATCACACACCTTCGCGAACGTAATTCGACCGATCTTTCGATAGTCTGCTATGACAATATTTTTTTGTGTACACTCCATCAGTGTTTTTAGGAAGTCTGCGCTTTCAATGGTAGAGGTACTGATGCCAAAATCATCTTTAATGCCAGCGCAGGGTATGAATGCTTTGTCAAAAAAGTAATTTCTAAGATCATTCACTGCTCTGGAGCCTAAGATATTTCCTTTATAATTTTTAATACGGCCACCGATGACGATGGTTTCTATGGAGTCTATATGTGAAAGCTCTTTTGCTATATCTAGAGAGTTTGTGACAACCGTGATGTTTTTGTCCCGCATCATGGGGATCATGAACAATGCGATTGTGCTTCCCATGAGCATGATGGTGTCTCCGTTTTCGATGAAGCCCGTTGCTTTTGCCGCAATGGCTTTTTTCTCTGCCAGGGCCTCATTTTTTCCCTGTTCAATGGAAGGAATCCATTTGGTTTTCTCAATTCGGGTTGCGCCCCCATGGGTCTTTTTTAAAAGACCTTTTTCTTCTAGGTCTGTGAGGTCTCTGCGAATGGTATAGATAGATACATCAAAGGCATCCGTTAACTGCTGGAGGTTCACAATACCTTCTCTTTCAATCATTTCTAATATCTTTTTTCGCCGGGCTTCTGTAATCAAATCCTACGCCTCCATATCTCAATGTGTGATCATGTCTTGCTAATATTATTATAATATAGTTATTAAATTATGGTTACAATTATATTAACATGGGGTGGATAAATTTGCAAATATTTTTAAAGCAAGAATGTAGTAAATATTTTGCACGGGTTCATATATTATATTCTGAGGTGTAGTTTACTGGTGCATAAAGGTAAGTATGAGATGAATCATATAAAAATGGATACAAAAAAACGGCGTAGGAGTAAAAGGTACTCTTAGCCGTTTTAAAACGTCAATAGAATACAACTTTCACCCTGTGTGTAGTAGCGCTTCGTCGATAAACTGGGTGATTTATCGATGACAGTCCTATGCTTTTTCAGCACAGTCCCAGCAAATATCCAAAGGGTTGAATATTCACTTCGGCGAAGACACCTTTCCTCTTGGTATTAACGGTTCCCTAAACCTAGCCAAAAGTAATCATTGTCCTTCGCAACCTCTAAGACACATCAAATTCGTTGAATGTTTAATATATATTCAATTTAGTGTATCTTAACACGCATATAACGATAAGTCAACCCATAACAAAAAATAAAGTTTTGCTTTTCATGAAAAAGTAAAAAGGATACAATGAATTTATGTAGGTTGACAGATAATAGATATGAGGTGATTGATATGATTCAAATACAAGAAGCTGTAGCAGCAATAAAAGACGAAATAATCGCGTTAAGAAGAGGACTCCATCAGATACCCGAAAATGGGTTTGAAGAGTATAAAACCAGTGCATTTATCATTGAAAAGCTGAAAGAATATGGTGTTGAAGTCCATAAAAATATAGCAGGAACGGGTGTAGTGGGATATTTAAGAGGTAACTTAGGGGATCAAACCATTGCATTCCGTGCAGACATGGATGCTTTATCTGTAGAGGAAAAAACAAACTTGTCCTATGCATCTACCCACAGAGGAATGATGCATGCCTGCGGCCATGATGCCCACATGGCCATTCTATTGGGATTAGCAAGATTTCTCTCAATGAATAAAGCTATATTAAGATGGAATATAGTATTTTTGTTTCAGCCGGCAGAGGAAGGTCCTGGCGGTGCTGAACCTATGATTCAAGAGGGGATTATGGAGAAATTTAAGATTGATTGTATCATGGGACTCCATGTTTTCCCTGAAGTATCTGAGGGAAAAATAGCATGCAGACCTGGTCCAATGATGGCGCAAACGGGAGAGTTTGATATCACCATCACAGCGAAAAGCGGACATGGTGCCATTCCCCATAAGGCAGTGGACGGTCTAGTCATCGCATCAAATCTAATTATGAACTATCAATCTATAGTGAGCCGTAATATTGACCCTATTGAAGGGGCTGTAATGACTATTGGAAAGATGTGGGGAGGAGAACGGAGAAATGTTATCGCGGGCCGAGTTATTTTGGAAGGAACCATGCGGGCATTCTCTGAGGATACGTATAGAACAATCCAGAAAAGAATGAAAGAGATTGCAGAAGGCGTTGCGTTGTCCTATCAATGCAACATTGACATTGTATTTCGGGATATGTATCCAGCAGTAGTAAATAATGAAGAGATGTTCCATGATTTACAAAATGCTGTGGGGCAAGAAAACCTTGAGTTCATTACCCCCCAAATGATTGCAGAAGATTTTTCATATTTTCAGAAAGCTGTTCCAGGCTTATTTTTCTTTTTAGGAACGAGAAATGAGCAGGAGGGATATGTTCATCCTCTGCACAATAGCTGCTTTGTATTTAATGAAGATGTATTGTTGACGGGTATTCAAGTGTATCTAGACTATATGAGGCTGAAAAATATCATTGAAGAATAGAATATAGCAGAACGTATAAAGGAGGGAATGGATTGGAGAGAAAAAAAGGGATACAGGTGCTTGGTATAAATATTCTTTATCTAGTGGTTGCACTGATGCTGCTTACTGTTGGGGCCTTTGTTCAATATAGGGATGTGAGGATTGGATTGATTATTACGGAATATGTGCTTGTGTTACTTCCTGTTATTGTATTTTTGAAAATAAAGGGAGAGAGCATAAAGGATGTGCTGAGGTTGAATCCTTTGCGGGCCAAGCACGGGGCTCTCATTATGCTGATTACCCTTTTCAGCTATCCAGTGGCACTATTCTTTAATCTGATCGCTATGACTATTATGAGCAATTTCGGAAAGCTGGAACAGCTGCCAGTGCCAGTGGCAGATAATTTTAAGGATTACATCATTTTGATGTTGATTATATCAGTATCAGCTGGAATTTGTGAGGAGGTTTTTTTTAGAGGACTCATGATGCGAGGCTATGAAAGGCTAGGAAAAGCCAATGCCATTGTATTATCATCGGTACTATTCGGTGTATTTCATTTTAACCTGCAAAATCTCTTAGGACCCATTGTATTGGGATTGATCTTTGGGTATCTTGTCTATCAAACAGACTCACTTTATGCAGGGATCATTGGTCACATGACCAATAATGGGTTTGCTGTAACCTTGGGTTACGGGTTGATGCAGCTTCAAAAGATTTTAGGAAATGCGGTTGATGCCAGTGCTCAAGCCATGCCCAATACGATGCAATTGATGATGGCGACCTTTGTGGTAGGTTTTTTTGCTGTTCTTGGGGGCACAGCAGCCTTCCTGCTGCTGCGGATCATTATTAAGGATACCAAAAAAGAAGAACAAAGAGGTAGATCGGAAGAAATCCTAGGGGATGAAGGCCTTGAGGAACCGTCGTCTCTAGCAGGAAATGTGTCTGTTACATCTTTCATTCCCGTGTATATAACACTAATCATTTTTGTGTTTTTGGGCTATTTACAAATTCAGCGGTTGGCATAATTGAAAGGATTGAGAAAGTTATATGGATCATTTAATGAATGAAAGCAATAAACCCTTACCAGACATCATCAAAGAGGGTCTGGATGTGCTGTTTATCGGATATAATCCAGGTCTGAAGTCCGCTCAAGAGGGGCATCATTATGCTGGAAAGAGTAATCGGTTTTGGAAACTATTATATGAAGCAGGGTTAACGCCCTGTAAACTCAATCCCCATGAGGATCGTGAGCTTCTAAAATACGGATATGGGTCCACAAACATCATTGATCGAGAATCAAAGAGCGCTGCTGAATTGACCGACGAAGAATATGAGGCAGGACGTGAAAAGCTAAAGGAATTATTGAAGAGATACCGCCCTAAGATTGCTTGTTATGTAGGCATAGGTGTATATCACAAGTTTGCAAAGAAGAAAAATGTTAAACCAGGTTTGCAAGCTGATTCAGTGGTGGATGGTGTGTTAGATTATGTATGTTCCTCCAGCAGCGGTTTGAACAGGATTCCCGTGGATGAGCAGGTGAATTGCTTTAAAGGTGTGTTGAAACTATTAGAAAATATAAAATAAAACATCATGTATAAAAGCTACCCCTATTACCCATAATACAAAAGAGGGGAGGGGTAGAAATTGTCAAAGAAAAATAGCCTAAAAAACAAAAAGAAGAAAATCGTAACCATAGAGGACCAATGGAAATATGAAATTGCAGCTGAATTAGGATTAGCAGATAAGGTTGAACAGTTTGGCTGGGGAGGCTTGACTGCCAAGGAGACAGGCCGAATCGGCGGATTGATTACCGTAAGGAAAAAACAATTCAATCAGAAAAATACCATGGAGGGATAGGGATTACTATTCCTCTTTTTGTTTTATTGAATTAATATGGCGTGATTGTAGATAGATGCGACGCAAGATCGAGATCCAATTTGTAGGGGTCGCATAGTATGCGACCCGAGACCCGAAGTGACTGCCCTACCCCTTAGGCGGGTTGCATACTATGCAACCCCTACGGATTTTTACCTTAATCCTGTATTATGTCACATCCTTTATCCATGGCGAATGCTGAAGAATGAAACATTATTCACTTTCTGCTTAATAGAATTCTCTATTATACAAAAATGGGATATAATATTTGTAATGAATCTTAGGAGGTTCCCTATGTGCGGAAGGTACTATTTAATAGAAAGTCTTCAAACTTTAGAAGAACGATATCATCTAACCCATACAGATATAAGCTATACACCCAGATATAACATTGCACCTACCCAATACGCCCCAGTAATTATAAATGATGTAACCAAACAATTGAAGCTTTTTAAATGGGGACTCATTCCTTCTTGGGCAAAGGATATAAGCCTAGGAACGAAAATGATCAATGCCAGAGCTGAAACGTTGCTGGAAAAGAATAGCTTTCGTGATGCTTTTCAAAAAAGAAGATGTATTGTTCCAGCCAGTGGATTTTATGAATGGGAAAAAACAGGAAATACGAAACAACCCTTTCGTTTTGGTTTAACAAGTCACAAAATATTTTCCATGGCTGGATTATGGGATACATGGATAAACCCACAAGGCGAAAAGATTTATTCTTTTACTGTCATTACCACAGAACCCAATGAATATTTACGTCCATATCATCATAGGATGGCTGTGATCTTACATGAAGGGGATGAAGATCGGTGGTTGGATGGGTATATGAAAGATTTGGATGAATTAAAAGATATGTTACAGCCTTATCCAAGCCGATATTTTGAAAAGCAAAGGGTCACAGATGCAGTAAACTCAGTAAAAAATGATTATCCTGAACTAATACAACCTGTATCTGCAGAAGAGCAGATCAGATGGGATATATAATATTTGATGAAGTGGGGGAAGGGTCATGGATAAAATTGAAAGAGCCGTTGCACTCATAAAAAGCAGTAGAAAAACAATTGTTTTGACAGGTGCGGGTATTTCAACCGAGAGTGGAATTCCAGATTTCAGAAGTCCTGGTACCGGCCTATGGGAAAAAATAGATCCTATGGAGGTATTATCGACGAAGGCACTATATCAAAATCCTGAACATTTTTATCAAGTAGGGTTTCAAATGTTAACTTCAATGGATGATGCAGAACCCAACAAAGCCCATGAAATATTGGCTAAATTGGAAAAAGAAGGCTATATAAATCTTCTCGTAACCCAGAATATTGATAATTTACATCAAAAGGCAGGTTCAATGGATGTGTTGGAGGTTCATGGACATACAAGAAGCTGTTATTGTTTAAACTGTGGTATGGAAGTGTCTATGGTAGATATGAACAGAATTCTGGAAAAAGGGGAAATACCACCCAAATGTCCTGACTGTGAAGGAACATTGCGACCGAGTGTGGTACTGTTCGGAGATTCGCTGCCGCCTTGCTTTGATAGGGCATGGAGTGAGGTGGAGAATGGAGAGTTGTTAATTGTCATTGGTTCGAGTTTGGAAGTAGGCCCTGTGAATTATCTTGCGAATATATGCAAGCAGTTAATGATCATAAACCTTGGAAGAACAACCTATGATCAGCAAGCAGATTTATTGATCCAAGGTTCAGCAAGTCAAATTCTTGAACAAATTTATGAAAAACTACACGGAAATAAGGGGAATCTAAATGAATGCTTATAGCAGTTTTGCCTATGTATATGATGTTCTTATGGCGGAGGTTAATTATGAAAGCTGGATAGGGTATATTGAGGATATATTTAATAGATATGGAATAGAACCAAAGAACATTGCTGAGTTAGCCTGTGGGACAGGCAATATAACAAATCGATTAGCGAAGCTGGGATATAACCTCATTGGCACTGACTTGTCGGAAGATATGTTGATGGTTGCTCAAGAGAAGGCATATGATCTGGGTGTGTCAGTGATTTATCTACATCAAGATATGAAGGAAATGATGCTGCCGAGTGAGTTAGACTGTATACTATGCGTTTGTGATGGCATAAATTATATACTGAAAGAGGCTGACTTGAAACAGATATTTCATTCTGCTTATGAACATCTAAAGGTTGGGGGATTATTAATATTTGATATTAGTTCCCAGTATAAATTAGCACACATACTTGGCAAGAATACCTTCGCAGAGAATCATAAAGATGTATCCTATATTTGGGAGAACTATTATGATGCGTCAAGGGCCATATGTGATTTTGACTTGACATTATTTGTTCAGGAAGAAGGGTTATATAGAAAATATACGGAAAGTCACAGTCAACGAGCCTATAGTGCGGAAGAAATAATGAACATCCTGGGCATGATCCCCTTTAAATCCACCGAGGTTTTTGATGCTTTTACTTTCCAAAAACCTACAACCGATAGTGAGAGGCTTTATTTTGTTTGTCAAAGATGATAAAAAATCGTTGAAAAAGGAAAACCTTTTATCATTTGACAGAAATTATTGCCTATGGTAAACTTTAGAAAGTAGGTAGAATACTACGTTAGATTTAGGTTGGGAGGATTGTTTTCATGGAAAAGGGTACTGTAAAATGGTTCAACTCAGAAAAAGGATACGGATTCATCTCTAGAGAAAATGGAGACGATGTATTCGTACACTTCTCCGCCATCAATATGGACGGCTACAGGACGCTAGAAGAAGGTCAAGCTGTTCAATTTGAAGTAGTGCAAGGAGAAAAAGGACCTCAAGCTACAAACGTTTCAAGAGCATAATCAAAATTGTTTCTAGACGAGTAGCGAATAAGCCCTGATATCAGTCAGGGCTTTTATAATGATGTAGGTAAGTTCACGTAACCCATTGGTTTGTAAAATTTGGTTTATGATAAAGAATATTGTTTATAATATATAGGAGATGCAACAAGGAGGGAATGTTATGAAAAATTATGTTGTAAGGGCTGTGGCAGCGAACCAGAGTATTAGAGCCTTTGCTGCCATTACTACTGATATGGTTGAGCAAGCTAGACAGATTCATGATGCCACACCTGTGGCTGCTGCAGCTTTGGGAAGAACATTGACTGCTGGCGCTATGATGGGTGTCATGTTAAAGGGTGACAAAGATAAAATATCTATTCAAATCAAAGGGGAAGGGCCTTTAAAGCAACTCCTTGTGGCTGCTGATTCTAAGGGGAATGTGAAGGGATATGTGGCAAACCCCCATGTGGAGCTTCCACTACGGGAAGATGGGAAATTAGATGTTGGAAGTGCTGTTGGTAAAGAGGGAAAAATCGTAGTGATCAAGGATCTTGGTTTAAAAGAGCCGTACATTGGACAGTTAGAATTAACATCAGGAGAAATTGCAGAGGATATAACAGCCTACTTTGCTGTTTCTGAGCAGCAACCATCGGCAGTAGCATTGGGTGTCTTAATAGATCGTGATCGTACCGTAAAAGCAAGCGGTGGATTTATTATTCAACCTTTGCCAGGCATACGAGATGAGATTATTACCATTATAGAGGATAGATTAAGTTATATGCCTCCAATCACTGAAATCATAGATGGTAATAAGAGTGCTGAAGAAGTTTTGGAAATGATTTTAGAAGATTTGGATGTGGAGATTCTTGAAAAAAAGGAAATCCATTTAAACTGCGATTGTTCGGTAGATAGACTAGAAAAGGCATTGATGAGTATTGGGGCCAAGGATCTGAGAGAACTTATCGATGAGGATGGACAAGCAGAGTTAACCTGCCATTTCTGTAATACAAAATATCATTTCGATAAAGCCCATCTAGAAAGATTATATACTGAAGCAACAAGATAGATGTTCGATAAGAAAATATTAAGCGAATCGGAATTGAAGAGAGAAATGGTTAAAAATACGTAAATGAAGTGGGAAAAGGTGAGAAAAAATGGTGAAATTAACATTGACTAAATGGCCAAAATAGTGTAATATATATTTTGTCAGTTTTGTTAGTGAGGGCGCATAGCTCAGCTGGGAGAGCACCTGCCTTACAAGCAGGGGGTCATAGGTTCGATCCCTATTGCGCCCACCATTTTGGCCCGGTAGTTCAGTTGGTTAGAATGCCAGCCTGTCACGCTGGAGGTCGAGGGTTCGAGCCCCTTCCGGGTCGCCATATTGCCCAGATAGCTCAGTCGGTAGAGCAGAGGACTGAAAATCCTCGTGTCGCTGGTTCGATTCCGGCTCTGGGCACCAAAAACAAGGTTAAGGCTAAGGATGAGATTAAAATATCCTTAGAAATATTTAAGGGTTAAAACCTAAAAGGAATGACCCTGAATACTCAACCTAAACCTTAAAACTCAACCTTAATATATGCGGAAGTGGCTCAGGGGTATAAGCAGAGAACCGAAATCTCCGATTTCGTGTGAATCGCTTAGTCATGAGTAAGTCTACTAATTGCAAAGGTAAAAAACCATAGTAACAGTTAACATGCGGAAGTGGCTCAGGGGTAGAGCATCGCCTTGCCAAGGCGAGGGTCGCGAGTTCGAATCTCGTCTTCCGCTCCATAATTTTGGCGGCATAGCCAAGTGGTAAGGCAGAGGTCTGCAAAACCTTTATTCTCCAGTTCAAATCTGGATGCCGCCTCCAAAAGCATATAATCCTAGATTTCTAGGATTTTTTATTTTTTTGTGTAGATTGATAAATGATAAACTACAAATACTAATACGAATCAGGTGGTGAAGTCTATGAAAGACCGTACATATCTAGAAACACCCTTTCTTCCGAAGAGACCAGTGATGGCTATGATATTAGATGGAAGGACTCCTACAATCATTTCGAATAGTTTAGAAAAAATGGGTATACATGTAGTGAAGACAACTTGCTGCAAGGAATTGTACCCAGCGATTTCATATCATCCCGATATTCTATTACATCCAATAAACGAAGAGGAAATTATCATTGCGCCCAATGTTTATGAAAAACTGGGAACAGCCATGATTGAATTGGGTCTTCGTGCAATTAAAGGGAGCACAAATTTAAAGAGTAACTATCCCTATAATGTTGCATATAATGTAGCAAGGATTTCAAACTTTGCAATCCATTGCTTCAAGTACACAGACCCGATTTTGCTAAAGCTTTTAAAGGAACAAGATGTTCAATTTATTGATGTAAAACAGGGATATTCAAAATGTTCAATCTGCATTGTAAATGAGAGAGCAATCATTACAGCTGACCATGGTATTGCCAAGGCAGTGGAGAAACATGGAATTGAGGCATTGTTGATTTCGCCAGGCTACATATCGTTACCAGGTCTTTCATATGGATTCATAGGAGGTGCTTCTAATGGCATCTTAAGAAATAAATGTAATCGTTCATTTTGAATATCACTTCTTATTACACATATACTACTAATAGCGTAGAAAGGAGTGAAAAGGAATGTATCTGCTTTCTGTTTTATTTTCCGAGACATCCCAGTATATTTATGATCGAATAGATAAGGAAGTTCATTATTTTGAAAAAGAAGGTATTGTCATAGAGAAGTACACTGAAAAACAGGGTAAAAATGAGTGTATTAGCTTTGAGGTGCAGACATCTAGTCTGAAAAATTATACGAAAAAAGATTTTGGAAACATATTCAAACATTATCTGGCCAATGCTTTTTCAGACATTATCATACAATTTGAAGAAACGAAACTGGCCAGAAAAATTCTTCAAGAACAATACTATTATTTTAGCCCTGTAGAAAGAGAAAGTATTCTAGGGCATTTGGAAAACGTACTTAAAAATGAAGAGTATAAGTATCATGAGGGGGTTACTTATCGAATCAGCCGAAAAGCAAAAATATTACAGCAAATCATGGATTATCTGAAGGAAAATGATTTTATACATTTGGATGGATTTATACGTTTTAGATTAAAAAACTATATTTTAGAATTGGAAGATAGTGTTGATAAGGCTGTGGAAGATTTCCTTATGGAGAAAGAATACAATGAGTTTATACGACTCTTAAGATATTTTGTGGATATTCAAGAAGCTAAAATAGATACGGTTAATGTACTTATTCATGAGGATGGCAAATATCATTTGTTCGATAAGTTGAGAAGAAGTGTCAACAATGATTATATAGAGGATTTGGCAGCAGAAATGCTGGATAATGACATTGGATATGATGATTTACTTATTAGCTCTCTGATTACCATCGCCCCTAAAAAGATCAATATTCATTTTACAGGAAAGATTCATAACAAGGAAATTATTAAAACGATAAAGAATGTGTTTTCTGATCGAGTGAATGTGTGTACAGGATGTGATTTTTGTTCATTGATACAGCACGTGAAACAAGAGTAGAGAGCGCTCTACTCTTTTAATATATGAATAGCTTTATGGTTGAATGGAAACAATGGCTGTGATATACTTGGTTTCGATTGAGAAAAATGTTGATTATACAAAAGACAATAAACTTGGGGTGAATATATTGTTCTGGATAAAATTATTGATATTGGCTTTGATTGGTGCTGCCATTGGATGGTTTACAAACGTGTTGGCAATTAAGCTGATTTTTCGGCCGCTACAGCCAATTCAAATACCTGTATTAAATATAACGCTGCAGGGGTTAATTCCAAAGCGGAAATCAGAATTGGCAAAAAGCATTGGGGAAATTGTGGAATCCGAGTTAATCTCCATTGAGGAAATCATAGATAAGTTTATCGAAAATGAGAATAAAAGTGAAATCATCTTTAGTATCAAGAGGAAGATCAAAAGGATCATTGAACAAAAGCTGCCTGGAATTATTCCTAGTGCCATTAAGCTGATACTTATGGATTATATTGATGATGTGATTGATAAAGAGGCAGAAATTGCCATAACTGAACTGACGGAGAAAATGGTACATAAGGCAACTAGCAACGTAAACATCGCGCAAATCATCGAAGATAAGATCAATAATTTTGAGATAGATAAGTTAGAGCATATCATATTGGCCATTGCCCAAAAAGAATTAAAGCATATAGAGGTGCTCGGTGGTGTTATTGGTTTTTTGATAGGGATTTTGCAAGGATTAATCGTTTTGTTCATATGATGAAGGATTGTGGTATAATAAGGTAGAAACGTGGATAAAATGATTGACAAGTACAGAAAATACACATATAATAGTAAAAAATCATAGTATATTCATAAAAGCAATGAAGAGACAAAGTACTATAAATCCAATCACCAGAGAGAGGATGCCATGGCTGGAAGCATCCTTAGATATGGCTATAGGAAAAACTAGCTCTGAGCTATACCTGAGTAATGGTAGATGAAAGGGTGTTCGTGTTGGCAGCGTTAATGCCTAAGAGTGGATCTGATTCAATTAGGGTGGAACCGCGGGAATAACCTCTCGTCCCTTAGCTATGGCTTTGGGGTGGGAGGATTTTTATATTTTTGATCAAGTTTTTTGAAATGTGGATAACGTTGAAGGAGGTATACCAAATGGAAAAAATTAAAATTACATTAAAAGATGGCTCGGTAAAAGAGTTTCCAAGGGGAACAACAGTCATGGAAATCGCAGAAAGCATCAGTTCACGACTTGCGAAAGAGGCTGTGGGCGGCGAAGTAAACAATAAGGTTGTCGGTTTAAAGTATCAAGTGAATGAAGATGCTGATTTGAGTATCTTAAAATTCGAGGATGAAGACGGTCAAGATGTTTTTAGACATACTAGTGCCCACATTTTGGCCCAGGCTGTACTAAGACTATTTCCAAATACAAAATTAGCCATAGGACCAGCCATCGAAAATGGATATTACTATGATTTTGATTCCGAGCATCGATTTACCCAAGAAGATTTAGAGAAGATCGAAAAAGAAATGGAAAGAATCGCTCAAGAAAATTTAGATGTTGAAAGATTTGAACTCCCAAGGAATGAAGCCATAAAATATATGGAAGAGAAAGGTGAAGCCTACAAAGTAGAGCTTATTGAGAATTTACCTGAAGATGCAGTCATCTCTTTTTACAAGCAGGGAGAGTTTGTAGATTTGTGCGCAGGACCTCACTTAGCTACAACAAAACCAGTAAAGGCATTCAAACTGTTAAGTGTAGCAGGTGCATACTGGCGTGGGGATGAAAAGAACAAGATGCTTCAAAGAATTTATGGAACATCCTTCCCGAAGCAGAAACAGTTAGAGGAATACATCCATAGGATGGAAGAGGCAAAAAAGAGAGATCATAGAAAACTAGGAAAAGAGTTAGATTTATTCAGCATTCAAGAAGAAGGACCAGGATTCCCATTCTTCCATCCAAAGGGCATGGTTATTCGTAATCTACTTGAAGATTTTTGGAGAAAGGCCCATGTGAAAAGAGGATATGAGGAAGTTAAGACACCTATTATTCTAAATGAGCAATTATGGCATACATCAGGTCACTGGGATCATTATAAGAATAATATGTACTTTACTGAAATAGATGAAACAGATTTTGCTGTAAAACCCATGAACTGCCCAGGTGCAATGCTTGTATATGGCAGAAAAATGTTTAGCTACCGTGATTTCCCAATCAGAATGTGCGAACTTGGATTGGTGCATAGACATGAACTTTCAGGTGCTCTCCATGGTCTCATGAGAGTACGATGCTTTACTCAGGATGATGCCCATATTTTTATGCTTCCTGATCAGATTAAAGACGAAATCAAAGGTGTAATCGATTTTGTAGATTATGTCTATAGCATCTTTGGCTTTAAATATCATATTGAACTTTCTACAAGACCAGAGAATTCTATGGGTACTGATGAAGAATGGGCGTTAGCGATCAATGGTTTGAAAGAAGCATTGGAAGAAAAGGGTCTTAAATATAAAATTAATGAGGGAGACGGGGCATTCTATGGACCGAAGATAGACTTCCACTTGGAGGATTGTATCGGTAGAACATGGCAGTGTGGTACAATTCAGCTAGACTTCCAAATGCCTCAGCGATTTGATCTCACTTATGTAGGTAGAGATGGAGAGAAGCACATTCCAGTTATGCTTCATAGAGTAATCTTTGGAAGTATTGAAAGATTTATTGGTATATTGATAGAGCATTTTGCTGGAAGGTTCCCAGTTTGGTTAGCACCGGTACAAGTGAAGGTTTTACCAATTGCCGATAAGTTTATGGGTTATGCAGAAAAAGTCACAGAAATGCTACAGGATTTAGATATTCGTGTGGAGCTAGATGATCGTAATGAAAAGATCGGTTATAAAATCCGTGAAGCTCAATTGGAAAAAGTACCGTATATGATTATCGTTGGAGAAAAGGAGATGGAGTCAAATACAATCTCCGTTCGATCAAGGGATAAGGGTGAGTTGGGCAGCCAAGAGATACAGCCTTTTATTGTGGGTATTCAAGAAGAAATTCAATCAAAGACTTTATAGTTATGTATATAAAAAAGAGTCGTTTTGTTTTCAAAACGACTCTTTTATGTTAGGGTAGTGCATGCCAGCTTTTTTTGAGCTTCTTCGAAAATAACATCAAATTCTTCACCAGTCAGTGTTTCTCGGTCAAAAAGCGTTTTAGACACTTCTTCTAAAATATCTAGATTTGTTTTTATATGGTCTAAAGATTCGTTATAGCATCCATCAATAATGGTTTTTATCTCTTGGTCAATCATGGGATAACAGTTTTTTGCAAGATTTGGATCGAAAATTCTATTGCCTAAGGTACTCATGCCATATTCACATACCATTTGATATGCGATATTATTGGCTTTTTTTAAATCATCTCTGGCACCGGTAGAGACTTCACCAAAAATTATTTCTTCAGCGGCTCGTCCACCTAATAATACTTTAATTTTGTTCTGTAATTCTCTTTGCGTAATAAGGTAACGGTCTTCTTCTGGAGAATACATAACATATCCAAGCGCTTCGCCCCTTGGGATAATAGAAACCTTGGAAATTAAATCCGTATTCAAAAGCTTACCTAATAAAGCATGACCTGCCTCATGATAGGAGACGATCTTTTTCTCCTTTTCCATAACCACTGCATTTTTGCGTTGAAGGCCTGCCATAACCTTTTCGATGGCTTGGTTAAACTCTTCGGTGCCTATGTGTTTTTTATTGTTCCTCACTGCCAAAATAGCCGCCTCATTGGCGATATTTGAAAGATGGGCACCAGACATACCGTGGGTTCTTTTGGCAAGGCTTTTGATATCTACCTTTGCATCTATGGGTTTGTTTTTAATATGAACCTTTAGAATCTCTTCTCTTGCTCGAATATCTGGGTTACCAATAAACATGTGGCGATCAAATCTACCCGGCCGAAGCAGGGCTTCATCTAACAGATCCAAGCGATTTGTGGCACCAACCACAATAACCGTTTGGTTGGAATGAAAGCCATCCATCTCGATTAGAAGCTGGTTAAGGGTCTGATCCTTTTCATTATTGCTTTCAGAGCTTCGCTTCGCGCCAATGGCATCAATTTCATCAATAAAGATGACACTGGGTGCATCTTTTTTTGCTTTTTCAAAGAGCGTTCGAACTCGCTTTGCGCCAACGCCTACGTATTTTTCCACGAACTCAGCACCACTGGCTGGGAAAAAGGCAGAATTGGTTTCACCTGCAATGGCTTGGGCTAGTAAAGTTTTTCCAGTCCCTGGAGGCCCATAGAAAAGAATACCTTTAGGAATCTTGGCACCCATTTTGTAGTATTTTTCTGGATGGTTAATAAAGTCGATAACTTCAGCAAGTTCTTCTTTTACTTCCTCCAGACCAGCTACATCTTTGAAATGTGTAGAAGGTCTATCGGAGCTTTCTCCTTTTTTATCATCTTTGTCTTTTCTTTCGCTCTTGATATGGACTGGTTCTAGTTCAGGTGAGCTGTCTCCCCATTTCATATAGAGTGCAAACAGACTCCCGGCTGTCAGCAGCAGGAATATGCGATTGGCATTGCTGATATTTACTAATGGTGGATTCCCAGCGAAGGAGGCCAATAGTAAAAAACAAGATAGAACAAGCCCCGAAACGAGTAAAATGGAAATAACTTTATGTTTTGAAATGTTTCATCACCTTCTTTCCCTTAAGTAGTTATAATTAGTTTACCCAATGTCATGGAAAAAATATAAATAAAATAAGGTTTTTAAAAATCCCACATAGAAAAAGAAAAGTGATGGAAAGATTGAAAATGCTTATCCGAAAATTATAAAGATACAAAAAGTAATAAATATAGCAAAAATTTAAAAATATTCAAAAAAATAAAAGGATTTTTATGACCAATATCGAATATAATGTTTTATGGTAAATTAAGCCAAGGTGAGTAACCAAATTCTTTTTCATGATAACTTTATTCATGATTAGGACGAGTCACGCATAGAAATGAATCATAGCAGGGTTTTAGAGAGGGGGTTTTCCTTAGTGCCCTTTCTTTGAAATATATAATTAAAAAATGGGGGGAATCAAAATGTTTAAAAGGAGTTTAGCAATCATTTTAGCACTATTCATGATGGTTAGCTTGGCCGCTTGTGGACAACAACCGCCAGCACCTGCTGATCAACCTGCAGCGGCTGAAGAGCCTGCTAAGTTTAAGATTGGTATCATGACAGGTACTGTTTCTCAAAATGAAGAGGAATTTAGAGCAGCTGAAAGAGTGATGGCAAGATATGGGGCCGAAATGATACTTCATACCACGTCACCTGATAACTTCATGAAGGAGCAAGAAACAACAATTGCCAATGTATTGGCCATGGCTTCTGATCCTGATTGTAAAGCAATCGTAATTTGTCAAGCGATTCCAGGTACATCTGCAGCTATCGATAAGGCAAGAGAAATCAATCCTGATATCCTATTCATTGCCGGCGTTCCTGGAGAAGACCCAGATATGATCGCTGCTAAAGCGGATGTCGTACTTCAAGCTGATGAGCTTGGAATGGGTACTTCCATCATTGAGCAAGCTGCAAAGATGGGTGCAAAGAAATTTGTACACTATTCATTCCCAAGACACATGTCTTATCAACTTCTTTCTATGAGAAGAGATATCTTTAAAGAGCAATGTGCTGCAAAGGGTATCGAGTTTATTGATGCAACAGCGCCAGACCCAACAGGAGATGCTGGTGTTCCAGGTGCACAGCAGTTTATCCTTGAAGATGTACCAAGAAAAGTAGCAGAGTTGGGAACAGAAACTGCATTCTTTAGCACGAACTGCTCTATGCAGGAACCATTGATTAAGTCTGTTCTAGAGGAAGGTGCATTATTCCCACAACAGTGTTGTCCTAGTCCATACCATGGATACCCAGGAGCATTGGGAATCGAAATTCCAGAGGACAAAGCTGGTGACTTAGAGTATATCTCAGAGCAAATCAAGACAAAAATTGCTGAAAAGGGCGGCACAGGAAAATTTGCTACTTGGCCGGTACCTGTAAACATGATGTTTGTTGATGCTGGTGTTGAATATGCCAAAGCTTACCTAGAAGGCAACACAAATGGTAAAGTTGATCAAGCTAAGCTTGTTGAATGTTTCAAGACTTATGCAGGTGTAGATATGACAGTTGATACATTAACAAGTGAAACATCAGGCAAAAAGCTTGAAAACTTCTTTATGGTTCTTTCAGATTACATAACATTCTAATAAGTGAGATAGGGTTGCCTCAACAGGCAACCTTATTCATCATTAATTTTGGTCATAAAATTCATAAAGGAGGGAAAGAACGGTGAATCACGGCACAATACTGGAAATGAGAAATATTGAGAAAGACTATTTTGGTAATAAAGTTCTTAAAGGTGTAAATTTGACTGTGAAACCGGGGGAGATTCATGCGCTGTTGGGAGAGAACGGGGCAGGAAAATCTACATTGATGAATATATTATTTGGTATGCCTGTTATTCACACCACAGGAGGATTTAATGGTGAAGTTACCTTCAATGGCAGTCCAGTTGCGCTAAAGTCTCCTAGGGAGGCTATGGATATTGGGATCGGAATGGTGCATCAGGAATTTATGCTGATTCCAGGATTTACGGTCACAGAAAATATCAAGTTAAACAGAGAAATAACAAAGCATAATGCAGTCAGCAGAGTTCTGGGTGATAGCATGAAAAGTCTAAACATGACACAAATGGAGAAGGATGCTCGAAAAGCTTTAGATACCTTAGGAATTGGTATAGATGAATGGGCTAAAGTGGCTGGTCTGCCTGTAGGATATATGCAATTTGTGGAAATAGCGAGAGAGATTGACAAGCAAAACATAAAGTTATTGGTTTTTGATGAACCTACTGCGGTATTGACGGAAAGCGAAGCAGATACACTGCTACAGGCTATGAAAAAAATTGCCGATTCAGGCATTGCCATATTATTCATAACCCACAGACTGGATGAGGTAATGAGTGTTGCAGACAATATCACAATTCTTAGGGATGGAGAATTGGTTGCAGCTTTGAAAAAAGAAGAAACAAATGTGACCCAGTTGGCAGAATTGATGGTAGGACGAAAAATTGAAAAGATGGCGCAGCGAGATCATGACCTTGGGGATGACAGTAATATTGTATTAAAGATTAGAAATCTTGAAGTTGAGATGCCAGGAGAAGAAGTAAAGGGCATTGATCTGGATATACGAAAAGGTGAAATTATTGGCCTTGGCGGCCTGGCAGGACAAGGGAAGATCGGTATTGCCAATGGAATTATGGGTTTATATCCTGCTACAGGAGAGGTTGAGCTTAGCGGCAGACAAATAGAATTGAATAATCCAAAGGCGTCGTTAACCAATGGTCTAGCTTTTGTATCAGAAGACCGAAGGGGTGTAGGCTTATTATTGGACTCTTCTATAGAATTAAATATCGTGATTACAGCTATGCAGATGAAGGAAATGTTTTTAAAGAAATTAGCTTTTTTTGAACAAGCAGATGCCAAGCATATTCGAGAACATGCCCTAAAAATGATAGAAGACTTGGATATTCGCTGCAGGGGGCCTCAACAGTTAACAAGGCGGTTAAGCGGAGGGAATCAGCAAAAGGTATGTATTGCCAGAGCATTAACCCTAAGTCCAAATGTTCTCTTTGTATCAGAGCCCACCAGGGGAATTGATATAGGTGCAAAAAAACTCGTCCTGGATTTGTTAGTCAAGCTCAATAAAGAAATGGGAATGACCATTATTATGACATCCAGTGAGCTAGGTGAATTGCGGTCTATTTGCGATCGTATCGCGATCATCACGGAAGGCAAAGTGGAAGGAATATTATCGCCAGATGATAGCGATGCAAATTTTGGCCTAATGATGGCCGGTGAGTATAAAAAGGTTCATGGGAAGGAGGCCGTTTAAGATGCAGGAAAAATTAAAGTTGGTAATCAATAAAATTGGTATACCCCGTGCAATTATCATCAGTTTTCTCATACTCTTATTCGTAGGTGCGTTTTACTATGACTTATCCATACAGATGCTTCTTTCAGATACTTTGGTTCGACTTGGTATGAATGGCGTACTGGTACTAGCCATGGTTCCTAGTATTCTATCTGGTACTGGCTTAAACTTTGGATTGCCCCTAGGCGTTATATGTGGAATCATAGGAGGTCTAATAAGTATCGAAATGGATTTAGAGGGCTTCACTGCAATTTCTGTGGCGATGCTTATTTCTGTTCCGTTATCTGTTATAACGGGCTACTTCTACGGACTGCTTTTGAATAAAGTGAAAGGGTCTGAAATGACAGTGGCTACATATGTAGGTTTTTCTGTGGCATCACTCATGTGTATAGGCTGGCTGTTTTTACCTTTTAGAAGTCCAGAACTTGTATTTGCCATTGCAGGTTCAGGGTTGAGGCAAACCATTACACTCAGCGGACGATTTGATAAGATTTTAGATCAGTTTTTAGCGTTTGATGTGGCTGGGGTTACAATCCCTACAGGATCATTACTTTTTCTAGGATTGTGCTGCTTCATTATTGGTTTATTTTTAAAGAGTAGATTGGGTATTGCCATGAAGGCCGTAGGAGAGAATGAACGTTTTGCTGTAGCGTCAGGGTTGAGTGTGGATAGAGGGCGTATCATTGGTACTGTTGTATCAACAGTACTTGGGGGAATTGGTATCATTGTATATGCTCAAAGCTATGGATTTTTCCAGTTGTATCAAGCGCCATTGATGATGGCTTTTCCAGCTGTGGCTGCAATTCTGATTGGTGGAGCATCTACCAAGAATGCAAAAATATCCCATGTGCTTTTAGGAACCTTGATGTTCCAAACCCTATTGATTGTGGCATTGCCTGTGGCCAATAAGATGGTTCCAGAAGGAAATTTATCGGAAGTAGCCAGGGTAATCGTAAGTTATGGGTTTATACTATATGCATTGACACAAGCTGGCGGAGGTGAATAAGATGGTCGAGTTAAATGTAAAAGACAAATCGAAGAATCCTATTGGAGGCAAAATCAAGAGTGCATTATTCAACAATATTGTACCCATATTATTCATTATCATTTGTTCTCTAGGCTTTAAGTTTTCAGGTTTACCGGCGGCGTATGTGGTGAATGAATTGGTAGCTAGGCTTGCTCGTAATTCCTTTGTGGTATTGGCATTAATTATTCCGGTTATTGCAGGTATGGGTATGAACTTTGCAATTGTGTTAGGCGCTATGGCAGGACAAATTGCAGTTGTAGCAGTAACCCACTGGGGAATTGTAGGCGTGCCGGGTCTCCTGTTGATCATGGTACTCACGACACCGTTAGCGATTATATTTGGGTATATGACAGGAAAGCTATTGAACAAGACCAAGGGGCAAGAGATGGTTACAAGCTTAATGTTGGGTTTTTTTGCCAATGGATTATATCAATTACTTTTCCTTTTCTTGATAGGAACCATTATCCCTATGAATAACCCGGTATTGGTATTGAGTGGAGGTATTGGAATCAAAAATACAATAGACTTAGCAGGTACCATCAAGTATGCTATGGATAACATGATTAAGTGGAACATGTTCAAAACGATGGCATATGGCGGTGCATTCACTGCATTATGCATGTTTGCATATACTGGTTACAAAACAGTCATAGAAAAAAATAAAATTCGCTTAAACAGTAAACCTGTAATTACAGGAATTATATTTATCTTGATTTCAGTGATGGGATTCATGTCTATGGGAAAAAAATCTCCCTTTGTTATCGTGCAAGTACCAGTAGGAACTTTTGTATTTATTACAGCATTATGTTTATTTACCACATTTATTGTGAAGACTAAGCTTGGACAACAATTTAGAACAGTTGGACAGAGCATGCATATCGCTGAAGTATCTGGTATCAATGTAAACAAAATACGATTAATCGCCATTGTTATTTCTACAGTTCTAGCTGGATGGGGTCAAATTATTTTCCTACAAAATCTTGGGACCCTAAATACATATGGAAGCCATGAACAGGTAGGAATGTTTGCAGTAGCATCTATCCTCATTGGCGGTGCTTCTGTGACGAAGGCATCCATTTGGCATGCGATCATAGGAACATTGCTATTCCATACATTGTTTGTAGTATCACCCTATGCAGGTAAAAACCTATTAGGGAATGCCATGGTTGGCGAATACTTTAGAGTGTTTGTTGCCTATGGCGTTATCGGGGTATCCCTTGGATTGCATGCTTGGAAAAATCTTGTGAAAAAGAAAAAATAAAAAATAATTTATGAGGTTGACAACTTTTCATTGAGATGGTAAACTAATTGAGTGATATGAAGTAGAAGTTATCCGCTTCTCACCTTACAACAAAGGTTCGTAAGGTCAATATGAGCTTGTTACTTATTTTTAAGTATTCTTTTGAGCTTATGAGGCGGATGCGTTACGCATCCGTCTTTTTATTTTATATATGCATGTGGATGTTGTTTTAAAAATTATAGGAGGTGGCCGATTATTAAAGATTTAGAGTTAAACGAAGAAATAAGAGACCGTGAGATTAGGGTAATTGATGCAGATGGTGAACAACTAGGTGTTATGCCAACAAAGCAGGCGTTGGAGATTGCCATTGAAAAACGATTGGACTTGGTGAAAATTGCACCGCAGGCAAAACCACCTGTTTGCAGAATCATGGACTTTGGCAAGTATAAGTATGAGCTTTCTAAGAAAGAAAAGGAAGCGAAAAAGAAGCAAAAAGTTATTACGCTAAAAGAAGTTCGATTAAGTCCGAATATTGAAGAACATGACTTAAATGTGAAAGCTACCAACGCCATTAAGTTTTTAGAAGATGGCGATAAAGTAAAAGTTACTATTAGATTTAGAGGTAGAGAAGTTGGCTATGCGGATTTAGGACATCGTGTTATGGAAAAGTTTACTGAACTGATTGCTGAAGTAGGAAATGTAGAGAAAAAGCCAATCATGGAAGGAAAAAACATGATTATGTTCCTAACACCAAAGAATAGTTAGATCTTAGAGGGGAGGAAACAAATATGCCAAAAATGAAAACACATAGAGGCGCAGCAAAGAGATTTAAGTTGACGAAAAAAGGTAGTGTTAAGAGAAATAAGGCGTTCAAGAGCCATATCCTTACAAAGAAGACTTCAAAAAGAAAGAGAAATTTAAGAAAAGCTACGCTTTTAACAAGCGCTGATCAGCATAGAATTAAAAGATTATTACCATACGCATAAAATAGGGTTGTAAAGGAGGTAGAAATACATGGCAAGAGTAAAAAAAGCGATAAACGCTAAGAAAAAGCATAAGAAAATCTTAAAGCTTGCAAAAGGACAATACGGCGCAAAAAGTAAACTTTTTAGACCTGCTAACGAAGCAGTAATGAGAGCTTTAAGATTTGCATATATTGGACGTAAGTTAAGAAAAAGAGACTTTAGAAAATTATGGATCGCGAGAATTAATGCTGGTGCTAGAATGCATGGCATGTCATACAGCAGATTAATCAATGGATTAAAGCAAGCTGGTATCGAAATCAACAGAAAGATGCTATCTGAGATGGCAATCTACGATGAAGTTGGTTTCAAACAATTGGTAGATGTAGCAAAGCAAAAGCTTAACGCTTAATAAAAAAAGACTCTTTTAAGAGTCTTTTTTTATAGAATATATTGATTTTGGATATTATAAAAACAGATATTTTCCATGAAAAGTAAGGGTAAAAGGTGAGGTGTATGCCTTGATCAATGTGATAAGCTCTCCAGAGAATCCTATAATAAAGCATATAAAGCAGCTGACGAAGCGAAAAATGAGAGAACAATATCAGGAATACATCATTGAAGGTGTTCGAATCATTAAGGATGCATGGGAGAATGAAAAAACCTTAAAGCAGATTTTATTTTGTGATGAACTTTACGAAACTGCCGGTGGGGAAGAACTCTTGGAAAATCTTCAGCAAAAAGGCATGGCATCCTATAAAATACCTGTTCAACTCTTCAAAGAGCTTTCAGATACCCAAAATCCCCAAGGGATTATGGCGGTTGTTTCTATGGATATACATAGCATGGAAGAGATATTAAACAGGCCCCAAGGCTTTTATATTATTCTAGACAGAATTCAAGACCCGGGGAACATGGGAACCATTATTAGAACTGCTGATGCGGCAGGGGCAGATGCCATTTTTATTACCAAGGGTTCTGTAGACCTTTATAACAGTAAGACAATCCGTGCGACCATGGGCTCTATTTTCCATGTGCCTATCTTGTCCACTGGAACCACCAGTGAGACCATTGATATATTGAAGGCCAATGGGATAAAGATTGTTACCACCAGCCTAGAAGGCGAAAAGTACTATTTTGAGGTAGATTATAAAGGCTTGTGCGGGATTATTGTAGGAAATGAAGCCAATGGGGTACAACATGAGGATATGATGGCTTCTGATATATTGGTTAAGATACCTATGCCGGGTAAGGCGGAATCTTTAAATGCATCAGTAGCAGCATCGATTGTCATGTATGAGGCCGTAAGGCAAAGGGTAAAAATATAGTCAGAAAATTTTAAAATTAGTTCCTTTTATTCGCTGTATAATTCTTGTAAACCTTTTTTTCCTGTGCTATAATGTATATAAATCAGCCAGTGAAAAGGGGTGTCGGCAATTATGTTTGCCACAAAGGAATGGTTTTGGAGAGTATTTATGTTAACCGGTAACATTAACGCCTACTTGGCTTATAGAGAACTTGGGACAAATTAATCATATAGAGATCAGTTATGATAGAGAAAAGTAGAATGTAGTTTGACTTACAGAGAAGGAATGCCAAGGGCTGCGAGCATTTCTAAGTTTTAAAGCATTTGAAGTTCCCTCTTGAACTATAGAACTGAAATGTACAGTAGGTTCTATCGGTGGACGCCGTTATGTCGAATGAGTGGTTGTTTTACAACTATTAGGGTGGTACCGCGGAGAAATCTTCGTCCCTTTCGGGATTGAAGATTTTTTTTATTGCGAAAAAATGGAAGAATAAGGAGTGTGCCAGAGATACTATTTGTGTAGGAGGTATCGTGAATATGACATACATCATTAGCTTTGGAATTTTCTTTGTTGTGTATTTTATAATGAGTTTGATTATAAACAGTCGGCGCAGTTCAGGAGAGAAAAAAGATCTAAAAACCATTGCAAATTATGCTTTTTTCATTGGAATGATTTATATTTTGGCACAAATGCTGTTTAGATCCTTCGGGAATCTTTTCAATAAATAAAATAAGAAATAATATAGGAAGGAGAATGAAAATGAGAGAAAAGCTTGAACAAATAAAGACACTGGCTTTGGAAGAAATCGTGAAAGCCCAGTCTATGCAAGAACTAGAACAAGTACGTATCAAATACTTAGGGAAAAAGGGAGAACTTACCGCGGTTCTTAGAGGCATGGGAGGATTGTCTCAAGAAGAGAGACCAATTGTTGGGCAGATTGCCAATGAAGTGCGGGAGGCCATTGAAAATTCACTAGGCAGTGCAGTAGAAGGGGTCAAAGCTATTGAGAAGAATGCAAGGTTGGCTGTAGAGACTATTGACGTTACCATGCCGGGCAAGTCCCAAGAAATTGGTCACCGACATCCTTTGAATGTAGTATTAGATGAAATCAAGGGTATTTTTATGGGTATGGGCTTTAAAATAGCGGAAGGACCAGAGGTAGAAACTGTATTTTATAACTTTGATGCATTAAATGCGCCGCAAAATCACCCATCAAGAGATCTATCTGATACCTTTTATATTTCTGAGGATATCTTATTAAGAACACAAACTTCACCTGTTCAGGTGAGAACCATGGAGCGCTCAAAACCGCCAATTCGTGTTATTTCTCCTGGACGATGCTTCCGAAGGGATACACCTGACGCAACCCATTCACCGATGTTCCATCAGATTGAAGGCCTTGTGGTAGATAAAAACATTACCATGGCAGATTTAAAGGGAACACTGGACTTATTTGCGAAGCAGTTCTTTGGTGTTGGAACAAAGACGAAGTTTAGACCACATTACTTTCCATTTACGGAGCCAAGTGCTGAGGTGGATGTAAGCTGCTTTAAGTGCCAAGGGGCAGGATGTCGTGTATGTAAGGGCAGTGGATGGATTGAAATTCTTGGGGCTGGAATGGTTCATCCTAATGTACTGAAGGTATGTGGGATTGATCCAGAGGTCTACAGCGGATTCGCTTTCGGTATGGGATTAGACAGAATTGCCATGCTAAAACATGAAATAGATGATATTCGTCTTTTCTTTGAGAATGATATGCGGTTCATTAAGCAGTTCTAGGTTATAAGTTTAAAGATAAATCGAAATAAAGGAGGTATTCTATCATGTTTGTACCATTGAAATGGCTAAAGGATTATGTGGATATAGATCATATGGATGTAAGGAAGTTAAGTGAGGATTTAGAAATGTCTGGGTCTAAGGTAGAGGCCGTTGAAGTGTTGGGAGAAGAAATAGACAAGGTTGTGGTTGGAAAGATCCTAGAGATCCAAAGACATCCAAATGCAGATAAACTTCTCGTGACCAAAGTAGATGTAGGAAGCGAAATCATACAGATTGTAACTGGAGCTGATAATATTCAGGAGGGCCATTATGTGCCTATTGTCCTTGTTGGTGGAACTTTGCCAGGCGGCGTAAAGATTAAAAAGGGTAAGCTGCGGGGAGAAGAGTCAAGTGGTATGATGTGTTCTGCTAAGGAATTAGGCTTGGTCGATAAGGTCATTCCAGCTTATCAAAAGGATGGAATTTATATTTTAGATCAGGCCTATACGCCTGGCGATGATATCAAGGGGATCCTAGGGATAAAAGGGCATGTCATCGAATTTGAAATTACACCAAACAGACCAGATTGTCTGAGTATGTTGGGAATGGCAAGGGAGACTGCGGCAACCTTTAATCTGGATATGAACTATCCTGAAATCAAGATTAACCATGAACATGGAAATATCGAAGAAGTGGCGTCAGTTGAAGTATTAAATACAGATTTTTGTAGAAGATATGCAGCTAGAGCAGCTACTGATATTGTTATCAAGCCATCACCTGAGTGGATGCAGAGAAGACTGATGGAGGCAGGTGTTCGACCAATCAGTAATATTGTAGACATAACCAATTATGTGATGCTTGAGATGGGGCAGCCCCTCCATGCCTTCGATTTAAATATGCTGACTGATAAAAAAATTATTGTGAAGCAGGCAGAAGAGGGTTCTGTTTTTACGACCTTGGATGGAACAGAAAGAAAGCTGGATAGCAGCATGCTTATGATTTGTGATGGTGAAAAGCCAGTAGCCATAGCAGGTGTGATGGGCGGGGAAAATTCAGAAGTAACCGATGAAACAAGAGCCATTCTCCTTGAATCTGCCAACTTTTATAATGATAATGTGAGAGCAACCTCTAAAAAGCTTGGGCTGAGAACTGAGGCATCTGCGAGGTTTGAAAAAGGCGTAGATCCAAATATTGCACTAAATGCAGTGAATAGAGCTTGTCAATTGATTGAGGAACTGGGCGCAGGGAAAATTGTTGGGGGAATTATTGATATTTATCCCAATAAACTTGAGAAGAGATCATTAAAGGCAAGGCCTCAAAGAATCAATGATTTATTAGGTACAAAATTATCACCAGAGGAAATTTCAAATATCCTTCAAAAACTTGAGATAGAAGTGTCTCAAGATGAGGAAGGATTATTACTAGCCATACCTACTTTCCGCCAAGATATTACAGAGGAAATTGATATCGTGGAGGAGGTAGCAAGAATATACGGATACAATAGGATCGATGTGACGATTCCAAAAGGGAATTCTCAAGGCGCAAAGACCAATGGACAGATCATTGAAGATTATGCGAAAAAATATTTGAATGCTGCTGGTGTAACAGAGATTTCTACCTACTCCTTCGTGAGTCCAAAGGGATTTGATATGATTGGTTTGCCCGAAGAGAGCTTCATGAGAAGGTCCGTAAAATTAATCAATCCACTAGGGGAAGAAAATAGTATAATGCGGACTACCTTGATGCCAAATATGCTTGAGGTTCTTTCAAGAAACAATAACCGTAATGTGGAATCTGTAAAGGCTTTTGAAATCGGAAGGGTATTTCTACCCCACAGCATTCCTGTGGATCAGCTCCCAATCGAAAAGCCAGTGCTTACCCTGGGGATGTATGGCCAAAACATTGATTTCTTCACAATGAAGGGAACCATTGAGAGTGTATTCCATAATTTAGGTATTCAAAATATAGCGTTCACTCCAGAAAAGAATCATCCGACTTTCCATCCCGGCAGATGTGCGAACCTTGTTTGGGAGAATCATATACTAGGCGTTATTGGTGAGATTCACCCCGATGTTGCAGAAAACTATGATTTAGAAGTAAGAACTTATCTAGGAGAGATTGATTTTAATATTGTTCTTCAAATAACGAGACTAGATAGAATATATAAGGCACTGCCTAAATATCCTGCAATCACAAGGGATATTGCTTTGGTAGTGAAAGATGAAGTTTATGTGAAGCAAATTGAGGACATTATCAAAGAAAATGGCGGAAAGCTGCTGGAGCAGGTTCAACTGTTCGATGTCTATAAAGGAAAACAGATCAAAGAAGGTTATAAAAGTGTGGCTTATGCCCTTACGTACCGGGGCGAGGATCGTACGCTGACAGATGAAGAAGTTGTGAAGGTTCACGATAAGATATTAAATCAATTAAAAGAAAAGCTAGATGCTCAATTGAGAGACTAAAACAAATCCGGCAGACTGCCGGATTTGTTCATTCCTCTTCTACGAAAAATTGGATAGATATACCTACGAAATTTCATGGATATAAGGCAACGGCAGTATTTATTTCATGTCCAGGATGTAATATAATAGAGTAAAAAAAAGAAGGAAATACTATTCTTTTACAGAATTAATATAGGGACTCCAATCCATAGAAGGAGAGATATTGATGAGCAACAAAAGCAAGGTCGTTGTGCGGATCAATGGGCAGGAATATACCTTGGTTGGTACCGAGCCCCGTGAATATATGCAAAAGGTCGCCAATTATGTTGATGATAAGATGGTGGTTATTGCAAAGCAAAGTAAGAAGTTAAGTACTGCCATGGCAGCTGTATTGACTTCCGTAAATATAGCAGATGAATATTTTAAGACAAAAGGACAGCTTGAAGCCTTAGAAAAGGAAGCGCTTCAGCCCCTGTATGAATTAGATCAGGTGCGCAGTCAGCTTGCGGCTGCAGTGACAGAGGCTGAAAGTCAGAACCAGGAATATATCAACATTATTCAGCGTTTGGAAGAGGACTTGAGAAATGCTAACACCAATGAACAAGAGAGCCAAGGGCTGCTTTTGGAGAATCAGGAGTTAAGAGTGTCCTTATCTGAAAAAGAAAAGGAAATAGAGCAGATTCGCAAAATGAATGAGGATTTACAAAATAAGTTATTTGAAATGCAGATTAAATATGTACAATCAAGAAAGGAATTTGAAGCCCACTTAGAGGGTTCTGGTGGAGATGGAAAAAAATAATTCTATATCTTTTATGGTATGCTAAAAGTAGTGATATAATAATATTGCTGCTTTTTTTATTGTGCGCATGGTAATATGATTAATTAAAAACAGGGGTTGATAAAATTGAGAGAAATAGAATTACTAGCACCGGCAGGAAGTTGGGAAGCACTGGTAGCTGCGGTGCAGAATGGTGCTGATGCTATATATTTAGGGGGGAAGGCCTTTAGTGCAAGACAAAGTGCCAATAACTTCGATGATGAGGAGCTTATCAAAGCTGTAAAGTACTGTCATATTAGGGGTGTAAAGGTGTTTGTAACTGTAAATACCTTGGTATCCAATGAAGAATTAAAGGCGTTAGGGGGATATATTTCATTTTTATATAACAATGATGTAGATGCCGTTATCGTCCAAGATCTCGGTGCTGCAAAGCTTATCCGTGATCTATTCCCTGATTTTGAGATTCACGCCAGTACGCAAATGTCTGTTCATAATTTAGAGGGCGTCAGGCTCTTAGAAGAGCTTGGTTTTCAACGGATTGTGCTGGCAAGGGAGATGTCTGCACGAGAGATCAAAGCGGTGCAGGATAATTGTAAAGCAGATATTGAGGTATTTGTCCATGGAGCCCTCTGTATTTGTTATTCAGGCCAATGCTTGATGAGCAGCATGATCGGAGGGAGAAGCGGAAACCGTGGGCGGTGCGCTCAACCTTGTCGAATGCCTTATCAGTTGGTCAATAGAAGAAGTGGAGAGACGATAAAGAGTGAACAGGGGGATTATCTACTGAGTCCAAGGGACCTGAATACACTGGAAAATATCCATGAGGTTCTTGGTACGGGTGTTAAATCTCTAAAGATTGAAGGGCGCCTCAAACGGGCAGAATATGTGGCTACCGTGGTAGGTGCTTACCGCAAGGCTATTGATCAATATATCATGAATAAATCTATGTCTAAACTGGAATCAGCTATGATAAGAGATGTGGAGCAAATTTTCAACCGTAAATTTACCAAAGGATATATTCTAGGAGATCAGGGAAAGCAAATTATGAGCCTTGAAAAACCCAGTAACCGTGGAATAAAGGTCGGAGAAGTTATAGGTTATGATAAGAAAAGACAAAGGGTGGAGATTCGACTTACTGATGAATTACGCAAAGGTGACGGCATAGAAATTTGGACGGAGAAAGGCGACAGCCCTGGGGCTATCGTAGAGGTTTTAACAGTAAAGAATGAGAAAAGAGAAGTAGGAAATCCGAATGAAACCATTCAGGTAAATTTTAAGCACCCTGTTTCAAAGGGGCAGTCTGTCTATAAAACCTCTGATATTGATCTGTTTCAGCGAGCGAAGGCAACTTATGAGAGAGTAGAGCGAAGAATACCAATTGATGGTGCCTTTAGAGGCAGAATTGGAGAGCGAATATTTTTGAGCCTTTGGGATCAAGAAGGGCATCATGTGGAGCTTCAAGGAGAATATGTAGTGGAGAAGGCGTTGAAAAAGCCAACAGAAGAGGATCGAGTTCGGGAACAGCTGATGAAACTGGGAAACACAACCTACGTCTATGACAGCCTAGTGATTGAACTGGATGGAGATGGGATCATACCCGTTGGCGAATTGAACAGCTTGAGGAGAGATGCCATCCAGCGATTAGATGATTTAAGAGCAAATCACAATAGTAGAAAGGCTATAGTAGCACAAGTTTTAAACCCAAAAATCAGTCAATGGTTCAGTGATTACACATCTGTACGAAGGGCAGAACCGAATATGAGAGTATCTCTAAATAATATAACCCAGCTAAAAGCGGTGCTTTCATTTCCTATAACGCGTATCTACTATACGGATCTAGCCAGCTATGATGATGCACATATGCTAGTGAAAGGCCATCCTATTGAGATCGTTCCGTCTTTCTCAAGAATAACTTCTGATGAGGAACTAAAGGATGTACACAAATTCTTATCGAGAAGCCAAAATCAGATTCGAGGTGTTATGGTGCCAAACCTTGGTGCCTTGAAGGTGGCAAGAGATTTGGGATTTGAGCATATCTATGGAGATTTCACTTTAAATGTATTTAACAATGGTGCGCTAAAATTACTACAGCAATGGGGTGTTCAGGAAGCTGCTTTATCTCCAGAGTTGACGCTAAAGCAAATCAAAGAAATTATGGCCCATGCTGCTATTCCAGGAGAGGTTATTGTTCATGGATACTTGCCCCTAATGGTTATGCGGTACTGTCCTACGTCAGCAGTTGTTGGTAAGAAGAATCAGCAGGAGAACTGCAGTCTATGTAGAAATAGTAGTTTAGGCTTAAAGGATAGGAAGGATATGGTTTTTCCTATCATGACAGATGATCATTGCCGAACCCATATCTTGAATTCTCAAAGCCTATGCTTGCTGGACCATCTTCATGAGATAATGGATGCAGGTGTGGGAAATCTAAAAATTCAGTTTACCATAGAGAATGCCCAGGAGACAAGGGCAATCATGGAGGCGTATAGCAGTGTTCTTCAAAGGGGAAAAATGACACCTTCCGCTGAGACATTTTTGGAGGAAATACGGAAAAATGGATTGACAAAAGGCCATTTTTACAGGGGTGTAGAGTTGTACAGCCCCTGGATAACACGACTTGGCGTTCAGGTGGAGTTACCTGTGCCCGCGGCGGGTGCAAACTCCATCTGAACTGAGTCTTAGTTGATGAAAGCAAATAGAAAGTATGAGGAGAGGAAAATGAATAGCAGAACATTGAGAGTGTTGGAATATGAAAAAATTAGAGATATGCTTTTAGAGAAGGTTGAATCCAGTCTTGGGAGAGCATTGGCTGAAAAGCTGGAGCCATCTACCCATATGGAAACTGTGATGGAGTGGCAGAAGGAAACCAGTGAAGCTGCGGGTATATTGATTCAGAGAGGAAATGTATCCCTAGGAGGTGTTCACGATTTGTCCTATCATGTGAGACGGGCTGAGATCGGTTCTTACCTGTACCCTGGACAACTCTTAGAAGTCAGTGATACACTGCGGGCTGCGCGGAAACTAAAGACCATGTTTAAGGAATCCAAGGAAGGTGAAGGAAAATATCCCATCATGGAGGGATATATTGGTCAGATCAGCACCATGAAGGTCATCGAGGATCGCATAAACGAGTGCATCATCAGCGATGAAGAAATTTCTGATCATGCAAGTCCAGAATTAAGAAACATTCGAAGACAGATGGAATCAAAGCATGCTGCGATTCGGAATAAACTGAATAGTATTACATCATCCAGCCAAATGCAAAAGTACCTTCAGGATGCCATTGTGACCCAGCGGCAGGATCGATATGTAGTGCCTGTAAAACAAGAGCATCGTGGAAACGTTCCAGGGTTGGTTCACGATCAGTCATCCAGTGGAGCAACATTATTTGTTGAACCTATGGCTGTAGTGGAATTAAACAATGAGTTAAGAGAACTCAAAATCAAAGAACAGATTGAGATTGAACGAATTCTAAGGGAATTAACGGCTTTGGTTGGAGAAAAAAGCACTGAAATACGCTGCAATCAGGAAGTTCTTAAAAAGTTAGATTTCATTTTTGCAAAAGGGAAACTGTCGGTTAAAATGAGGGCAATCGAGCCTAAATTGAACAATAGGGGATATTTAAGGATCAAGAATGGAAGACATCCCCTTCTCGATGTGAAAAATGTTGTGCCGACGAATATTTGGAATGGTGACGAATTCAGTACACTGATTATTACAGGCCCAAATACTGGCGGTAAAACGGTAACCTTAAAAACGGTAGGGCTTTTTACCTTGATGGCCCAGTCGGGCCTTAATGTGCCTGCTGATTTTGGTACAGAGCTGTCTGTCTTTCATCAAGTGTTTGCTGATATAGGTGATGAACAGAGTATTGAGCAGAGCTTGAGTACTTTTTCATCCCATATGACCAATATCGTTGAAATACTTGGAAAAGTGGAAGAAAGCTCTCTGATTTTGCTGGATGAGTTGGGTGCTGGAACGGATCCAACGGAAGGGGCAGCCTTGGCCATTGCCATCTTAGATCATTTGTATGGACTAGGGGTAAGGACCATTGCTACCACCCACTATACGGAATTAAAGCAGTATGCCCTAACCACCAAGGGTGTACAGAATGCCTCGGTGGAATTTGATGTGGAAACCTTAAGTCCTACCTACAAGTTGTTGATTGGTGTACCAGGAAAATCCAATGCTTTTGAAATTTCAAAGCGTCTAGGACTCGGTGGATACATTATTGACAAAGCAAAAGAATCGATTTCTAATGAAGATATTGCGTTTGAAGATTTGTTAACCTCCATTGAAAAAGACAAGCAAAAAGCGGAGCAGGAGAGAGATAACGCCATTCGGCTTAAACTAGCCATCCAGCAGCAAAAAGAAGAATATGATAGGAAAAGTGAAAAGCTGGAGAAACAGAGAGAGAAGCTGTTACGAGAGGCCCGGGAAGAAGCCAGAAGAATCTTAAGAGAAGCCAAAGAGGATGCAGATCAAATCATTAAGGAATTGAGAACCCTGTCTCAAGAGGTAGAGGAGAAGGAGAAAAATCGAAGAATTGAAGAGGCAAGGAAGGGTTTAAGAGATAAACTAGGACAAATGGATGAAGGTCTTGGATTGGGGGTATCATTAGGTGTAAATACTAAACCACCAAAGCAATTGAGACCAGGGGATGCTGTATTAATCTTATCATTAAACCAAAAAGGAAATGTGGTGACAGTACCCGATGCCAATGGTGACTTGACAGTACAGGTAGGGATTATGAAAATCAATGTGAATGTTGAGAATTTAAGATTGGATCGAGAAGAAAAGGAAAAGGGAAAGAAAACTGGAACCGGAAAGATCATGAAAAGTAAGGCTGAAAATATTAAAAGCTCTATTGACCTAAGAGGCCAACTTCTAGAGGAGGCGCTGTTAAATACGGATAAATATTTGGATGATGCATACCTTGCAGGCATTCAGGAAGTTACGATTATTCATGGGAAAGGAACAGGTGTTCTAAAAGACGGAATCAAACAATTATTGAGGGGACATAAGCATGTAAAGTCTTCTCGAGAAGGCGCCTATGGTGAAGGTGGTGCCGGTGTTACTGTGGTAGAGCTGAAATAGACAGGAGCGTGGGGGAATGCTTGGAAGATTGATTGGATTTATTTTATTGATTGTCTGTTTCTTTGTACTCTATTTAGGATCTGTTTGGGAAAATTCATGGATGACTTTTCTTGGAATCCTATTGGGTGCCGGATCGGCAATTTTGATTGTCATTAGTAGAATGAAACAAAATCTTGTGCTTTTGGAAGAGTATAAAGCTGCATTGAGAGAACTATCGAAGAAGCCTGGTGATAAAGGTGCTATGGAAAAAGCCCATACAGCAGGGGTTGAATATTATAAGAGCAAACGAGATAACCAAAAGCTTTTACCCATGGATGAGCATATGATTCAGCATGATATTACCCAAATACTAAACAAGAAAAAAAAATGAGAGGTGTATAATCTATGATTCTCATCAGTGCATGTTTAGCTGGGATTAACTGCCGTTATGATGGAGGCAGTAAGCAGATTGTTGAAATTGAAAAGCTTATCAAGGAAGGTAAAGCAGTTCTTGTATGTCCAGAACAGCTTGGGGGATTGCCTACACCCCGTATTCCGTGTGAAATCAGAGATGGTGATGGCAGAAGTGTGCTGGAAAAATCTGCAGCTGTTTATAATCGGGAAGGCGCCAATCTAACGGATTGCTTTATTAGGGGTGCTGAAGAAACTTTGAAGATCGCAAAACTTTATGGGGTAGAAAAAGCCATACTAAAAGCAAGGAGTCCATCCTGTGGAAAAGATAGAATTTACGATGGAAGCTTTCAAAAGAAAGTAACCCATGGGGACGGTGTTACAGCTGCTTTGCTTAGAAAACATGGAATCTTGGTGTTAGATGAGGAGGATTTTAGGGAATATATATAGAAAAAGTATTAGAGATTAGAGAGGGGGATACCAATGAGAAAAAGACTATCGTTTCTATTGTTCGTTCTATTGGTAGTAAGTATGATATTTGCGGGATGCAGTAAAGGTGACCAGGAGAAAACTCTGCAGAATAATAACCCGCCAGCTGCTGAACAAGAAGAAAAAGATGCTGCGGATCTCCAACCAGAGGAAGAAATTGATTATGTACTATTTCTTAAGCACAAGGATAAACCATATATTCTGGATGAAGCCTATAGTGTTAAGAAAAGCGATGAACGGTTAAAAGGGATTTCCATCGAGGAATTTGTCGTTAGAGAATTAATAGGATTTGAAGATTTTCAAGCCTATGTGAATCCTATACCAAAGGGTACGAAGCTCCTATCCATCGAAAAAGAAAATCAAAAAGTGGTTGTAAATTTATCTAAGGAGTTTGCAGACGGGCAAAAAGGAATCAGTAATGATACCTTGCTTTCCATTGGGTCCATTGTCAATAGCCTTACGGTATTAGAGGGAATTGAGGAAGTAGAGATCCTCGTGGAAGGAAAGCCTGTAAAAAAGCTTAATGGTATTGATATGACACATCCATTCGGGTACATGGAAGGCTTGTATCCAGACAAATAAAATAATAGAAGCAGCCAATGGCTGCTTCTATTATTTTATTGCATTTGATTGAGTTCTCGTAAGAATTCTTGGGCTTGTTCATCTTGCGGATCTATGGAGATCGCCTGATGAAGAAGGTCTATGGCGGTTGAAATTTCACCCTTCCGATAGTGGGTATAGGCTAGATAATAATAGAACGCCCCGACTTCTGGGTTAATAGATACACCTTTTTCAAGGTAGGATTGCCCTGATGCAATCCGATCTTCCTGAAGCTCTTTTACACCCTTATGCAGGTGATATTCCCAGGTTTTTTCCTGGAGCTTTATACCAGTTGCTAAGGAACCAGCTAC
This sequence comes from Anaerosolibacter sp., assembly GCF_029240175.1. GTDB lineage: Bacteria > Bacillota > Clostridia > Peptostreptococcales > Thermotaleaceae > Anaerosolibacter. Next base: position 14,973 of record NZ_JARBTM010000028.1, on the reverse strand, counting down.
CAGAAGAACGATGAGGAACTGAGGGAGCAGCTGTTTTTTAAGGAAGAATTTTTCTTTATGAAGACCTAGGGCCCAACTAGCTATATAACCACCTAAAAAACCGCCTAAGTGGGCAAAATTATCAATACCAGGAATCGTAAATCCAAAAAAGATGTTGATTACAAGCATTGATACGAGGTTCAGGCCATACCGGGCAGAAAAGATGGCGGGCTTTCGGAGTCCGAAGTATATATAGGCGCCGATGAGACCAAAGATGGCACCCGATGCCCCTGCGGACACGGCAGGACTAAATAGAAAACTCCCGAGGCTGCCAAAAATACCAGCTATGAGATAGATCAAAAGAAATTTCGATGTACCATAAATGGCTTCCACATCTTTTCCCAGCATATTTAAAGCGTAGCTGTTAAACATTAGATGGGCAATGCCTATATGAAGAAACATACTGGTAAGGAGACGGTAGTATTCACCTGTCGCAATCAGTGGATTATACTTTGCACCAAAGGCAATCAAATATCCAGTATTGGTCGTGCTTCCTGTCATAGACATATAAATAAAGATTAGGATATTGACAGCTAAGAGTATATTTGTAAAGTAGAATTTCTTTTTAGGGAAGAAATAGCCCTTTGACTGTTTGGTAGTCCGTTCTATATCCAGTAAGTCAACGGCTTCCAAATCTTCATGGGGGATTTGGGGAAGCCATGCTTGGATGGATGAAAGAACATATTCATCATCAAGAAAATTAGATTGGTGATGTACGATCTGCAGTCTGGACAAGTCTAGAACGATTAAATGGAGATTGACTTTCTGTGTGATGATCCATCGATGAAGCTCCTGCAATTGATCGAGCTGTTCCTGCTGATAAGGTTGTTCGATCAATAGAATTTTATAAAAGCACAGCTTTTTGTAGCGATTACGGACCTGAATTTCTTTAATAGAAGGATAAATTATATTTTTTTGGTAGTCTAGAGAACCGAAGAGAAATTCAGGATTATCTATAAACTCTATAAAGTGTTCTTTAAACCATAACTGTTTGTGGAGCACGATATCTGTGATGGTATCGATCGGTCGATACGGATATAGAAAAAATTCCTTTTGTTCAATAAAGGATTTCATAAGTAGCGCAGTTGATTTTACTAGCAAGAAAAACCCTCCAAATTTTGTATTTATTCTATTGTAACACACATACCCTGTAGAATATGAAAAAAACCTTATAAAAAACCTTGATTTGGTAAAAAATATATGATACATTAATACTCAACAATAGGATATTGATCTGTGATGAGGATAGTAGGTCTTGGCATAGTATTTTAGCGAGTCGGAGTTGGTGAAAGTCCGATATACAGCTTTGAGTGAAGCGCACCTCGGAGATTTTTTACTGAAAGCCAGTAGGTAGAACGGATGCCCACCGTTAGCGGGGTGTAGAGTGGATACAATTTGTATCAATAAGAGTGGTAACACGGGATATAACTCTCGTCTCTTGCATAAAGGAGATGGGGGTTTTTTTATTTAGATTTTATTAAGGAGGATTTAGAATATGATTAACTTTAAAAAGGAAATTGCTCAAGCCCTCGTAGATAAAACAGGGCAGTTAGAATTAAATCAAGTGATGGAAATGATTGAAATTCCACCGAATCCACAAATGGGAGATTTCGCTTTTCCTTGTTTTAAATTGGCAAAGGAATTTAGAAAAGCACCAAACATCATTGCCCAAGAGATCGCTGAAAAACTAGGTGGTATTGAATTGTTTGAAAAGGTGGAGAATGCAGCGGCCTATGTAAATTTCTTTATCAATAAGAGCATCTTTGCTAAATCTGTTATTGGTGAGGTTTTTGACAAAAAAGAGAACTTTGGTGCGTCGGATATGGGTGAAAACAAAAAAGTAATCGTTGAGTATTCTTCACCAAACATTGCGAAACCTTTTCATATCGGACATATCCGAACCACAGTGATTGGTCATGCCATAGCCAATATTTATGAATATCTTGGCTATGATGTAATTACAATTAATCATCTTGGTGACTACGGAACACAGTTTGGAAAGTTGATTGTGGCTTTTAAGCGTTGGGGGGATGCAAAAGAAGTTGAAGCAGAACCGATTCCAGCGTTATTAAAGCTTTATGTAAAGTTCCATGAAGAGGCAGAGAAAAATCCAGAATTAGAAGATGAAGCTAGGGCGTGGTTTAAGAAGTTGGAAGAGGGGAATGAAGAAGCCCTAAAACTTTGGCAATGGTTCAGGGATGAGAGTTTAAAAGAATTTAGCAGAGTATATGACATGCTGGGTATTGAGTTTGATTCCTATGCAGGAGAAAGCTTTTACTCTGATAAAATGCCAAGAGTATTGGAAATGATGGAAGAAAAAGGCCTGCTGAAAGAGTCAAAGGGAGCAGATATTGTGGATCTAGAACCTCATGGAATGCCGCCGGCTTTGATTCGAAAAAGTGATGGATCTACCCTATACATTACCAGGGACATTGCGGCAGCCATCTATCGAAAGGAACTTTATGACTTCTATAAGAACATATATGTGGTAGGATCTCAGCAAATCCTCCATTTCCAACAATGGATGAAAATTATAGAGCTCATGGGAAATGAATGGGCCAAGGATTGTATCCATGTGCCGTTCGGTATGGTTAGTCTTGAAGAAGGTACTATGTCTACGCGAAAGGGAAGAGTTGTATTCCTCGAAGACGTATTGAATAAGGCAGTGGAGCGAACAAAGGAAATTATCAGTGCCAAGAATCCAAATCTTGATGATAAAGATCTAGTAGCAAAACAGGTAGGCATTGGAGCTGTCGTATTCCAAGAGCTATCCAATAGCCGAAACAAGGATTATGTATTCTCCTGGGATAAGACGCTGTCCTTCGATGGGGAAACAGGGCCATACGTGCAGTATACCCATGCTAGAGCTGCCAGTATTCTAAGAAAAACGGAAGTAGAAATAGATACTTCCGCTGATTATGGGTTGCTGTCTAATGAGGATGCAATGAATTTGGTGAGATTGATTCAGCAGTTCCCATCCGTTGTGGAAGATGCAGCAAGAAAATATGAGCCTGCGATTATATCAAGGCATATTGTGGATGTGGCCCAAGGTTTCAATAAGTTTTATCATGATTGTCCAATTATCGTAGAAGATAAAGCATTACAAAAATCAAGGGTTGCATTGGTTTATGCTGTAAAGCAAACGATTCAAAATGGATTGTCCCTCCTGGGTATTGCAGCACCAGAGAAGATGTAGTAACAGATAATAGTCAGCTGTCTTTTGTCAGCTGACTATTTATACGATAGGAGTGAGGATTATATGAGATATGAAGGAACCGTATATAGACCTCCGAGTGAGGCGTATAGTCTTATCGTTCAAGTGACCATAGGATGTTCCCATAATCAATGTACTTTTTGCAGTATGTATAAAGATAAAAAATTTAGGATTCGGCAAATATCTGAGATCATAAAGGATTTGGAAGCTGCTAGAGTACATTATAAGTCCATAAAAAGAGTATTTTTGGCCGATGGCAACGCCTTGGTGCTAAAAATAGAGGACTTGAAGACAATCTTAAAGAAAATCAATGAATTGTTCCCAGAATGTGAGCGGGTGGGCATATATAGTGCTCCTAAGGATATACTCAGAAAGACGGTGGAAGAATTAAAGTCACTAAATGAACTTGGCTTAGGGATTGCATATTTAGGAATAGAATCGGGTAGTGACGAAATATTAAAATCCATAAAAAAGGGTGTAACGGCTGAGGAAATGATAGAAGCAGGGAGGAAGATCATTCGCTCCGGTATAAGTCTGTCGACAACGATTATTTCAGGATTGGGTGGTGTAGAAAGATGGAAAGAGCATGCTATAGAATCAGCTAGGGTTGTCAATGCCATAAACCCTCAATATTTAGGGCTACTAACACTGCTCCTTGAAGAGGAAACAGAGCTGTATAGGGAAGTTCAGGATGGCACCTTCCAGCTTCTTTCACCGGAAGAAATCATGAAGGAAACCCACCTGTTTATACAACAACTCCAAGTGAAGGATTGTATGCTGCGAAGTAATCATCCCTCAAACTATGTTTCCCTACAGGGAATTCTTCCTCAGGATCAAAGCAAGCTGTTGTTACATCTTGAAGAAGCCCTAGAAAACGGGGAAAGATATAGAGACGAGTTTTTTAGAAGACTGTAGATTGGAAATGAAAAAGGTACACGTATATACAATAAAAAACCACAGCCTTGTAGATAGGGCTGTGATTTTTATGTTTTGGCGAAATTGTCTATAGGAAATGTTACTTCTTTTGAAGATATAATAAGAATTCTTCTTCAGTAGTTTCAGCTAACTCGCTTAACTGCTTTACAATACTATTCTTAAGACTGATGAAGGAAGGGATATTTGCATTTTCACCTGTATATTCAAGGGCCTTAATAATCATTAGCATATCTGTCTTTGAAATTTCTTGAATTGATATTCTGTCAAACTGTTCCATATGGACCACCTTTCCTACTTAAGCATGTTATATTCAATTATTCGATATAAATCGCCTAAAACCTTCAAAAATTGATAAAATGTTTTTGAAAATATATTCCAGATATTCAAGCAAAAAAGCACACCCTGTGTGCTTTATTTTCTTTGTTAAAAGGAATGTAGGTTCTTATTTATCTTTTAAGTTGTCAGGATCCTTCTTGTGATAAACACGTTGGCTGCGATTTTTAATCTGTAGTATGAGATCTACAACATGATTGATTTCTTCCTTCATTAAGGAGAGATCTTCTCGGTTGATGTTATAGTAAAGATATAAATCTTCAAAATATCGTACAATATCAGTTAAATCTCGATCTATGGCCACGAAATCATTAAAGTTCTTACTTTTCATTGCATTTTTAAATTGGTCAATATCGACCTTGATGGCTTCGACGATGTCTTCTTCTGTAGGATATTCGCCAACAATGAGCAAATATGGCTTAATACGCTCTAATAAATAGGTATCATCAGGATTAACATGATAAAGATATTCGATGTTCAAATTATTGATTGTATATTTTACATAAAACTTAATGCCTTGAACATTAATCACCTGTGCGCCTATTTTACGTAGTTCCTCCATGCAGAACGTATGCCTGAGCAGCTTTGACGACATAATTGCCATATAGGACCACCCCCTAAAACCATCTTTTATTTATTATACCATGTTTTGCTAAGAATAGCTCAGAATTTATTTGAAAAATTTTACAAAAGGAAGTTCATTTTTCAAGGGCATAACCAATAAACATAGATTATATAAGAATATAAGTCTATCAAAGGAGTGGTGTAATGATTTATCCATACAACCGGAAAGCAGCAGTTACTTATGCGAGAAAATGGGCATTGGCTCGCAATCCTCGTTATGCTGATTTTGAAAAAATGGGTGGAGACTGTACAAATTTTGCTTCTCAGGTACTCAATGCAGGGGGATGCCCCATGAACTATCGCCAGTATGGATGGTATTATCGGAGCATAAATGATCGCGCCCCTGCTTGGACCAGCGTAAGGTATCTTCATAAGTTTCTGATTCATAACAAAGGTGCAGGGCCTGTTGTGGAAGAGACCAATATGCAAGGCATTACAGTGGGGGATCTGATTCAACTGGACTTCGAAGATGATGGGATTTACAACCATACACCTGTAGTTGTTGATATACAGCCTGGGGAAAGAAGTCTAGAAAAAATATTGATCGCCGCCCATACCATTGACCGCATTGATTATCCCGTAGCTAATTATGCTTTTAAAAAAATACGGTTTTTACATATCTTAGGCTATAGGAGATAGGAAAGATCCTATCTCTTGGTATTTATTGGGGAACTTTGTGTTATAATGTGTTTAAAAGCTTGGAAAATCGTTGAAGATATATAAACAAAGGAACGAAAGGACTAAGGACATGAGGATACTGTTAACGACACTACATTCTAAATATATTCACTCATCCCTGGCATTACAATATTTGAAAAGTTATTGCAGGGATATGACCGAGATCATAGATATCAAAGAGTATACGATCAATCATGATTTGGATTATGTTTTGGCAGAGATATATAGGGGACAACATGAGATCGTATGTTTTTCCTGTTATATCTGGAATATCGAACAGACATTGCGTATCGCTAAAAATTTAAAAAAAGTCAATCCAAAGGTAAAAATCATTTTGGGTGGCCCAGAAGTAAGTTTTGATGCCCGTGAGCTATTGGATAAAAGCCCATTCATTGATTATATCGTTATTGGTGAAGGTGAGGCTACTTTCAAGGAATTATTGGACTACTTGGTAAAATTCCAAGGGGATTTGGAATCCATCCAGAGCATTGCCTTTCGCGTGAATGGCGTTGCTATTGAGACCAATGAAAGAGGGCTGATAAAAGAACTTGATACGATACCTTCTCCTTTTGGCGATGGGTTGGTTGGTTATGACAATAGAATCATTTATTATGAAAGCTCAAGGGGCTGCCCCCATAATTGTAGATATTGCCTTTCTTCGACCATAAAAGGCGTTCGATTTCTATCTATTGATAGAGTGAAGAAGGATATGGATGTTTTCTTGGCAGCAGGGGTGAAGCAGGTAAAGTTTGTAGACAGAACCTTTAATGCAAAGAAATCTCACTGTTTAGAAATTATGAGATATCTCCATGAACATGATAATGGAACAACCAATTTTCACTTTGAAATCACAGCTGACCTGTTGGATGAGGAAATATTAGCTTTTCTATCACTGGTAAGAGAAGGTTTGTTTCAATTTGAGGTAGGTGTTCAAACTACCTATGATATGACCATGGAGGCCATTGATCGTAAGGTGGACTTCCATAGATTAAGCCAGACCGTGAAGCATATTTCAAAATATAATAATATTCACCTCCATTTAGATTTAATTGCTGGGCTGCCCCATGAAACGTTGCAGCGTTTTAAGCTATCTTTCGATGAAGTTTACAATTTAAGACCAGAGAAGCTTCAGCTAGGATTCCTAAAGCTATTAAAGGGTTCAGGCATCCGACGAGATGAAGGGCTGCATGGCTATATTTATCGGGATGAACCGCCCTATGAAGTACTGGGGAACCGTTATCTGACCTATAGAGAAATGCTGCAAATAAAGGTGATGGAGGAGATGGTTGAGCATTACTTTAATACCCATGCATTCGATCATGGCGTCGAATTTATTCTCAAACAATTTTACAAAAGTGCTGCAGAATTTTATTTGGAGCTAGGACAATTTTGGGAAGCAAGGGGTTATCATCATACATCCCACGGTAGAAATGCTATGTATGAAATATTGTTGGTATTTTATCAAGAGAAGAAGTGGGAAGCGATGGATTATTTCCGCGAACTTTTAAAACTTGATTATTTAAAACAGGGAAAAAGCACCATTCCTCTATTCTTCGAGTCCTTAGAGGATACAGACTTTAAAAATAAGGTTCATCAATTCTTGCAAAACCAGGATAATGTGGTAAAATATCTGCCACGGTTTGAAGGACAGCCAGCAAAGCAGATTATCAAAAAAGTGCATTTTGAAAGCTTCCAGTATGATGTATTACAAAGCTTTGAAAAGCTAGAAAAGGTAGATATCCATAAAGCGCCTACGACCTTGCTCTTCGATTATGCATTGGATTATAAAGTGTTTTCAAAATCTAAGGTTTACAAAATTGATTTAGAGGGGTGATAACATTGAATATCATTGAAGATTTGATTGGGGTAAACAAAGAGATCATACCTAAGAGTGTAAAGTTGACTTTGAACAACTGGCCAATTATTTTTACAGGTTTTGTTTATGCAGTAATCTTAAGTGTTTTAGGGCGTGTGGCATTTATGTTCTCTATTTTAGCGGGGATCATTATTACTTTGGTGCAAGGGGCGTTGTTCTCTAACTATCTATATCTTATTGAGAACATCGTTCGATACGGAAAGATTGATCTGCAGGATTTTAAACAGGGATTTAAGGTGTATCTAGGTAAAATCTATGGAATTCTCGTGGTGATTTGGTTTGTAAACTATGGGGCAAGTTTGTTTTTAAGACCCATATTGAATATTCAATTGGGCTTTATATCACTTTGGTCGATTTTGATGATTGCTGCTTTTATTCTATTGAACTGTTTGCCAGAGGTTATCTACCAAAAACATTATCATGTTGCGGAGAGCTTTACCTATGCTTTTGAATTCATGAAGGAAAATTGGCTGGATTGGCTTGTACCCAACGCTGTATTATTTGGTGTTTTTGCGGTGTTGACTGGTTCGGGACCCAATGCCACTGCCATATTCGGGAGAGGGATATTCTCGTTATCTACGCAATCTATTGCAGGATATATAACTGCCCAGTTATTATTATCCTTTATCATGGTATATAGAGGATTATTGTTTAATGTACTTAGTACAACTTCTCGTAGGAAAAGAATGTTTATGAGAAATAGTTATAAAATGTAACAGGCGACCCTTCTGGGGTCACCTGTTATATTTTATAACTATATAAACTAGAAAATGGGAAAATCTTGTAATTTTTTATGGTCGCTTGAAGATGGTTCTAGATATTCAACACCGGTGGCAGGATCTAGTTCGACACGAACATTATCGATTAGGCCTGCCTTGGCAACATTTACGGCACGATCAATGTCGAGGACATTTCCATCTTTAAATTTTACACTTTGAATACTGCCATCGCGAAATTTTCTTACAGCGACAATTGTATGTTTCATTTTATCACCTCTTAATTTCATTATCTGTAGCCCAAGAAAAAATATGTGATACAAATTCAACATGAAATAGCATAAATAAGGAAAAAATAAAAAGTACATATGGAAACTAAAAAGTTAAAAAGCAGGGTGGAAAATAGTGATTAAGAACCAGTCCGTTAAAATGTTGGCCTTATCCTTTGTCCCTTTTATCATGGTCTTAGGTAATTCAATGCTTATTCCAGTATTGACAGATATTAAAAGAGAACTGAATATTACCAGTCTTGAAGCAAACTTAGTTCTCAGTTATTTTTCATTTTCAGCTGCATTAATTATCCCTTTCCTTGGATTTTTATCTGATAGAATTGGCCGCAAGAAAGTCATTATACCAGCTTTGGTTCTTTATGGCGTTGGAGGACTTATATCAGGATTTGCCAGTGTTTTTGCTAAAGATCCCTATAAGTTGATTATATTCGGAAGAATTGTTCAAGGATTTGGTGCAGCGGGAACATCTCCTATTGCCATGGCTTTGGTAAGCGACATGTTTTCCTCAACGGAGAGGAGCAAGGCATTAGGTATTATAGAAGCATCCAACGGGGTGGGGAAAGTTGTAAGCCCAATTTTGGGGTCCATCATTGCCATGATCGCTTGGTATTTTATATTTTTTTCCTATTCATTTCTCACGATACCTGTGGCTGTTTTCGTAGGGCTTGTGATCAAGGAAGATAGGAGCCACGCAGAACGTAAAAACCTTAGAATTTATTTTGGCGAAATATGGACGATTCTTAAAGCCAAGGGTTTTTCTTTGGGTATATGCCTCTTAGGCGGTTTTGGGATATTGTTTATTCTCTACGGTGTTCTTGCAAATATTTCCGACATTCTTGGAGGCGCGTTAACAAGCAATGTCTTAAAAAGAGGATTTATCGTTGCACTACCCGTCACTACGATGTCTATTGTATCTTATTGGTTGGGTACATACTTGCAGAATAGACGAGGAATCTATAAAAAGATGGTTCTCTATAGTTTTGTTATATGTATTATCGCTTTATTATGGATACCCTATGGGGAATCATTTATCATAAGATTAGTTATGCTAGAAGTGATTGGAATTGCTGCGGGTATGGCCCTAACAGCTCTGAATACCTTTGTAACCAGCTGTGCACCTCCAGGGAAACGGGGCGTGATAACAGCGGTATATAACAGCTGTCGATTTTTGGGCATAGCTGGCGGCCCTATTTATTTCAGCAATTTTTATGGACAAAATAGCAAGTTAATATTTTTTGTCATTATAACAGGAGGGTTCGCACTCTTAACACAACAATACTTGCAGACGGATCGAATGCTGCAATACTTTGGTGTAAAAAAATAGCAAAAACCATGATTAGAAAGAGGAATTTTATATCATAGAAAAGAATACATATCAAAAACTAGAAAATAGGTGGTCGTTTGAAAAGAGTTTTAATACATCACAATTATAAGCAAGAGAGTATGTTGGTCCGTAAGGAATTGGAGGAACAGTTAAATAAAATTGGAATGCTCTCCGTAGAAACAGACCCTGATGTGATTATTGTCATTGGCGGGGACGGTACGATGCTCAGTGCAATTCGTCAATATAAGCTTTTGCAGAAGCCATTCATAGGAATCAATACTGGGAATCTGGGATTCTTGCCTACAGTTACACCAGGGGATTTTAACAGATTTATTCATGCATTGCATACAAAAACATACCATATCCATCAATATCCTTTAATCAAAGTCCGTGCTAAAACCAACAGCGGTACGTATATTGAAGAGTATGCCTTTAATGAGATTCTTATTAAGCATTTAGACCCTAGGCTCATGGAAGCGAAGCTGTTCGTGAATGGACGCCCTTTTAACTACTTTACTGGAGATGGATTCATTATAACAACACCAATGGGTGCAACGGGTTATGGCATTTGGGCTGGAGGCGTTGCTACCCATTCAGAACTGCCTGTATACCAATTGATTCCCATTCACCCCAATGATAATAGTATCAATAGACCACTTAAAATCCCGTTGATTCTACCATTGGACACAAAGATAAGGTTTGAGATTATTAAGTCTATGACCCGGGAGATTATGATTGCCTATGACGGAGCGAAACTTGGGAATCACTCTATTGCTGAGGTAGAGATTTCCATCGCCAATATCGATGTGAAAATTTTACGGGTAGGTGAGTTTGACTACTTTGATTATTTTAAGAAAAAGATCATTGATAAGGGTGAGTTAAGAACGATCAATGAAGATTTATAATTGAAAAGTTGCCAGATAAGGGGGACAGAAAATGGAAATTGTTTATAGGGAAATGTTTTTAGAAGACTTACCTAGGGTGGTTGATTTATTTCGGGAATTGGCCTTGGAAGAGGCAGAGGTTTCATTTGCAGAGATTCTATCAGAAGATGAGATTAAAAGCTGGTTAACGGATGAGGATGTTTTTGTTTATGTGGCTGTAGATGAAAATCAATTACTTGCTGTATTCAGAGCAATACGAGGGAAACAAAATAAAAGACATGCAGCATACCTAACGGTTGCGGTGGGAAAGAAACATCGGGGATATAGAGTAGCAAAGGAACTAACCTTATATAGCCTTGAACGATTAAAGCAAGCAGGAATAAAGTTAGTTAGAACGTATGTGTATAGCAACAACAGGGCTTCTATCAATACAGTTTTATCTTGTGGGTTTACGTTCGCAGGCTCCGTCTATCAACATCATTATGATGAAGCCCTAGATGCATATGTAGATGATCTTATTTTTCATAAAATCCTATGAAGTGTGAGGACAATCCCATTGGCGGGATTTTCTTCACACTTTTTCTTCTATAAAATCAATAAATAGGATATAATCGATAGATGAATAGGAGGCGATGCACATGTTTCAACAAGTAGATAAACATCTTAAAAATCAACTTGAGCGTATTGTTTTCATAGAACTGAAAGAAAATATCGCGACGAAAAATGAACAATATAAAATGCTTATGGGAATACCCGTGCCTATAATAGTGAGTGAGTTAGCTGAAACGGTAAAAAAGAAAGAGGAAGAGCAGACGATTTCTCTGGCATCCATGTCACGGGCTATGATCTGGTTAATAGGTTTGGATCATCATTTTAAATACATAGAGGCATATAAGGCGTTCTTATATGCCTTCGATGCCAATATTGAGGACTATATTGTTTATGAGGGCTTGAAGGCAGCGGATCACAAGGAGTTCTATACAGCTTTGATTTACTTCCGAGCATTAATCCTATTAAATGGAGAGAATATCAATGGGTTATTCAATTATGCTCGATGTTGTCAAGATATTGCCTACGAAACCCAAGATAGGGATGTGGAACAGGACTTTTCAAGTGAAGCCCATGAGGTTTTAGAGCTTTTGGTTGAAAAACAACCTGATTTCGCATTAGGCTATTATCATTTGGGATTCTATTACGCAAATCAGAGGCTTTTTAAAAAGGCTGAGCTAACTTGGGAAAAGGCGTTGAAGTTACGGATTGATGAAGAAAAGGAAAGCGAAATCCTTTTACAGTTGGACAGTTTGAAGAACCATATTCAATATGAAGAAGGCTACAGCTTAATTTTAAGTAACGAGCCAGAACTGGGTTTGGAAAAATTGTTACCCCTAGAGGAAAAACATGCTGAATGGTGGAATCTTTTATTCTTTATTGGTCTTGGCTACAGACAATTGAATCAGTATGAACAGGCAATAGAATATTTTCAAAAAATATTAAAAATCAATTCAAGTCAGGTAGATACATTGAATGAACTAGGAATCTGTTATGCAACGTTACAGGATCATATAAATGCAGAAAAATACTTAAAGAAGGCCCTTCAGCTTAAACCTAGTGATAGTGAAATCCTATGCAATTTAGGTATGGTTTACATGGAGCAGGGCAATTTAATATTGGCAAGAGAAGTATTAGAGCGATCTTTGAGAGAAAACCCAGATGATGAGATCACCATGATATGCTTAGATAAGCTGAAGTCCATGGAGTAATCATTGAGATGTGTTAAAATGTTGCCCCTTTCTACTAGCATTCGGGTTTTAATTATAGTATAATTATTCTGAATAAAGCCGCATATTTATTATGCAAAGAGTGCAGTCAACCTAAAAAGGGGTTTTTTTTGATCTGGTATTACTAAAAAATTGTAACGTTCAATAAAAATTTTATATGGGAGTGATCGTATGATTAAAAATTTTCAAGAATTAATTCAGGCTGCTAAAAATCAGAAAACAATGAGACTGGCTGTGGCTGCAGCGCAAGATGAAGAGGTGTTAGTGGCAGTATGCAACGCTTCTGAATTGGGCATAGTTGAACCAATCCTTGTTGGAGATGTAGAAAAGATAAATGAGATTGCTCAAGATCATCATTTAAATATCGGCGATTATCAGATCATAGACAAAAAAGATCTGGATGAAGCTGCGAGGTCTGCAGTAGAACTTGTTAGCTCAGGAAAAGCAGATTTCGTTATGAAAGGTATTTTAGATACGTCAATATTACTTAAGGCGGTTTTAGATAAAGAAATTGGATTAAGAACAGATAGTCAGCTAAGCCATGTGATGGTATATGGTATGAAAAATTATCATAAGCTGCTTTTCTTAACCGACGGGGGAATGAATATTGCACCGGGGTTAGAAGAAAAGGTCAAAATTACAAAAAATGCTGTCCAAGTTGCCAAGGCTATGGGCATTGAGACGGTAAAGGTAGCCTGCTTGGCGGCAAAAGAAAAGGTAGATCCAAAGATGCAAGCTACAGTAGATGCCGATGCATTAAAGAAAATGAGCGAGGCTGGTGATTTTGGACAAGGTGTCATTGTAGATGGACCACTGGCTTTTGACTTAGCTATCTCAAAGGAAGCAGCTGAAATTAAGAAGTTTAAGAGTGCTGTAGCTGGAGATGCAGACATCCTGCTTGTTCCAGTTATTGAGGTGGGAAATGGTATTGGAAAGGCTTTGACCTATTTTGCTGATGCAGATTCTGCAGGGATTATCATGGGGGCCAAAGCTCCAGTTGTATTGGTCTCTAGGGCCGATACCCATGAGGCGAAGCTGAATTCCATTGCATTAGGAAGTGTAATTGCTGCAAATAAATAGTTTGTGCTATATTCATCCAGGGGGGATGCAGATGACCGATTATACTTTAGGGGTCCTTGGCGGCATGGGTCCAGAAGCAACGTCTTACTTTTTTCAATATCTCATCAAAGCAACACCTGCAAAAAAGGATGCTGAACATATTAAAACGATCATATATAGTAATCCACAAATACCCGATAGAACCCAAGCGATATTGGGAAAAGGCACAAGTCCAGTTGAAGAGATGACGAAGACTGCCCAAGCCCTTGAGAAGCTTGGTGTTAATGGCATATTTATTCCTTGTGTTACAGCTCATTATTTCTTAGAAGAAGTGCAACACAATATTGGCGTTCCAATTTTAAGTTTACCTAAAATAGTAGATCAATATTTGCACGCTAAGCATAAGGATAAGGAGCGGGTTGGCGCATTATGTACCACAGGAACCAGGAATAGCGGCATATTTGACAGGGCGTTGAGCTCCTTTCAACTTATATACCCAGATGAATACTATCAAGACAACTATGTGATGGAAGCAGTTTATGGCACAAAGGGCATAAAAGCAGGTTATATCAGCGGCGAACCCAGTGAGAGATTAACAAAGGCAGCCTATCATTTAAAAGAGAATGGTGCCGAGGTAATTGTGATGGGATGTACGGAGATCCCCTTGGCTTTTGAGGAAGACTCTATTGACATTCCCGTGATTAATATTATGAAGGTTGCTGCAGAGCATATTGTTGAAATGGTTTATAAATAGTATCTATATAAAACGATTGGTTCATATCCTCCTGATTGTATCTGGAGGATATATTTATGATGTTTAATATGTAGTCTCTACGGAAGTTATAAGAAATAACTGTGGTTTCCATAATATAGAATTGATTTAGCCATTGACTCTATCGTTATATTATGCTATATTATTCTTCCGTCACTTTTTAAGGGGTGATGGCGAACTGGAAGGAAATATTACCAGTTGATTTAGGTAAGAAAACATGATAAGATATATCTTGTCGTCACGAGAAACAAGGTAATAAAAATTACCAACGAAAAAGTGGTTGACAGAATGTCTGAGATGTGCTAAAGTATTAAGAGTCAGCGATACACGCTGGCAGCATGATAAATAAGTTTTGGTCTTTGAAAACTACACAGTGTAAGAATTAAGCCAGCATATATATTGGTTAGCAGTTAGCCGTTAGCGGTTAGCAGCGAAACCACCCAGAAATTT
>NZ_JARBTM010000043.1 GCF_029240175.1 Anaerosolibacter sp. | reverse complement strand
CCATATGCATTTACTTAAAGCTACCGGAACAAGTCCAGACTCCTCAAACAGTTCTCGCTTGGCTGCATCTTCATAGGTTTCTTGATCTTCCACTCCACCTCCGGGGGTTACCCAAAATGGTTTACCGATTGGACCTTGGGAGCCAAAAATGCTGTCATCTTCATATTTAAACAATAAAACTTTCTTGTCCTTATTTATGGCGATGATACGGGCTGAACATCTTGTCCTCATGATAATCTCCTTATAAATATAAATTGTAAATATTTTCTAGTTCCTATGATATAATAGGTAAAAACAAAAATCAACCTGTACTGGGGGGAAGTAAACGTGGTTATCAGGAAAATTAATGAACGCGACATTGAAGCTGTTGCCCAAACCATCCAACGAAATTTTGACGAAGTACTCATTCAAAAGCATTCTCAAGAAATAGTAGAGAAGTATAGGGACCGCAATAAAGCTGAAGACTTAAAGCATCAAATGACCTGGAAAGATATATACGTAGTAGAGATTGAAGGAGAAGTAGTTGCCACAGGTGCCCTTGCCAACTTTGGGGATGCAGATACACCCAAGTATAGTATATCGAATTTCTACGTAAAACCTGAGTTACATAGGAAAGGCATAGGAAAAGCCTTATTTAATCATCTTTTTCATAAGGCTGAAAAGATGATTATTGATTTTCTCCATGTGCCTAGCAGTAGAACCGGATATGATTTTTATGAGCAAATGGGTTTTATAAAGGATGATATCCAATATGACGAAGACGATGAAATCATTTGGATGACCATGGAGATAAATAGTAGAGTAGGGACACCCCTATATATGACTTTCACAAAAGTATAAATGGAAAGACAAATTTATTTGCAGGAACAGTACTTCGATAGCAAAGTATAATGCTAATTATGGGCCTCGTATCGCAATAGTAGAACAATGCGACACAGCACCAGCGGTATGACAGGATCGTCCGACCCTATAAAACTCATCGTTCCGAATGATATGAATTAAAAATTGCGGACCGACGGGGGCATCGATCCCTGCGAGATACCGTTCAGACCAGTAGGGGCGATTCACGAATCGCCCGCAGACCATAGATACCAACCCATCAATCATTATGTAGGGAAGGCCCCCTGTGGCCTTCCGTTTATCACGGAGAAATAACATAACGGAACGGCACAGGGGCCGCTCCCTACGATTATGTCGCAACATTCTTAAAAAGCGAAGTAAGGTTATTTATATTTTGTGAGGTGATCAGATGTCAATAAATTTTTGCAATTATATCAACCAACAGGGTTTCACAAATGACTTTCTAAAAGTTTATGATTTTTTAAAAAGAATAAATCAGGAAACCATCACAACGCCGAACTTCTTATGGGGCAGATGGGAGTGGATGTTTTCACTGCCTTACCTTAATAAAAGCCTTTTAGACAGAATTGGAATATGGAAAGATGATGAAAAAATTGTGGCACTAGCAACATATGAAACTGATATTGATGAAGCCTATATCTGTGTGGATAAAGATTATCATTGTCTTAAAGAAGATATTTTGAACTATGTGCAACATAATTTCAGCGGTGGGCATAAAGTACTTATTGATGATAATGATCATATGTTTCAGCGTATTGCTATTGCCCATGGCTACAGACCAACACAGAACAGACAATGTACTGCAAAGATAGATATTAATGATAGTATTTCTTATCAGCTGCCTAAGGGATTTAGTATTGTAAGTCTTGCAGAAAGATTTGATTTAAATGAATACAGCAAAGTGTTATGGCGAGGATTCAATCATGATGGCGAACCTCCGAAAACAGAGGAACACATGCAAGATATAAAGAATAATTTTTCTGGACCTCATGTAAATCTTGACCATAAAATAGCAGTTGTTGCACCGAATGGAGAATTTGTTTCCTACTGTGGGATGTGGTATGAGAGTAATACGGACTATGCCCTTGTAGAACCTGTGGCAACAGATCCTCAATACCGAATGATGGGGCTTGGAAAGGCGGCAGTGCTTGAAGCTGTTATGCGTTGCGGAAAACTCGGGGCAAAACGAGCATATGTAGGTTCATCACAACAATTTTATTACAATATTGGCTTTTATCCTGTTTCAACCGAAACCTTTTGGTGTAAAAAATAATTTGTGCACAGGAAAATACTTCATGTTATGATCCAGACTGTATGAAATCTCAAAATGTAGTTTGAAGATAGTACCATTATGTCGCTATATTCTTAAAAAGAGACTCTAAGTTCTTGTCGGTATTTATATCACTAAGATTCAATTGCCTGGAATTCATAATCAATCTCTCCTAAACTTTAGTGGTTTTCATTAGCTTTGCATAAATAATGCATTACCTAAATTGAGAAGACCACATTTTTCATATAATCTTACAGCTGCAATGTTTTCTGGATTAACATATAATCTAATCTTACATGCATTCAATTCTTTCTGTAGTTCAAAAGCCTTTTCCATAAGTCTCTGACCGACTCCATTATTTCTATACAGGGGTGCAGTCCACAGTTCATCTACATAAATAATACCATTATCCCAAACACCAATCTTGGGAAGATATATTAAAGAGATCCAGCCGACAAATCTGTTTTCAAGAAGTGCGCCATACACATAAAATCCTTCATGATCAAGATTGTAACGGATATTCTCTAATGAAAAATTTTTGTTTGTGATCTTTTCTTCATCTGTCCGCTCCTTACCATTCATTCTCCAAGCTACTATATCGTCAAATAGTGAATAATTTTCAATTGTAACTCGTACTGTTCGAAGCCCCATTATTGTTTCCTCGCCTATTATTTATTTGTTCTAGATCTAAGCTAGCGGATTCTTGTATTGAAAGATTTGTAGTTTTATTGCAAAACCTTCAAACTTATAAAATCATCGATTTCGTTATTCTTCTTAAGTCCTTTTGAGGAATATTCTTTATGTAAGTTTTAAGTAATTGTTCATTTGCAGCAACTGTAAAAATTTTCTAATTCTTATGATATAATAGATAAAAAGAAAAATCAACAAAACGGTGACATGTATGTTACGAAAGGAAGTACTGATATATGAATCAGGTTGCTCTAAGATTTGCTGAACCCAATGAAAAACGAAAAATATATGAGTGGTTAGCTTTATCTGACGTGACTTCTCAAATGTTTGATGATGACAATCCACCAGAAACCTGGGAAAATTTCAATCGTGATGAGTCAGATTTTTTATTTGATCATTCAGCCCCTGAATTAGGCGGCTACTTAATTATCACATTGGGTGGGGAAGAGATGGGAGCGATTAGCTATGCCTGTTTCCACCTTATAGACAAGGTGGCTGAGTTAGACATTTGGATGAGGTCTTTCAAATACTGTGGTCTTGGCTATGGAGTGGATGCACTTAATCAACTTATAGACAAACTACATAGGGAGCAAGGAATAAAAGAATTTATTATACGTCCATCAAAGGAAAATGTAGCAGCTATAAGAGCATACAAGAAATGTGGATTTACTTTATTTGAAGATTTTGATCCAAGAAACTATGTAAAAGAAGAATTTTATGATATGTATGGGGATGGAGATTATGGACTGGGCGGCGATATTACTTTGATCAGAAGATATAATATTTAGATAGAGTTATACGAGACTTAGAACATCTACTTAAATTTATTGGAGGCAATGAAATGAAAACAAAACGAGTGATTGTAGTTCCATATGATCCTAAATGGAATGAGGAGTTTCAAAAACTAAAATCGTATTTAGAAAAAGCTCTTGAAAACAGCATTGTTGCGATTGAACATGTAGGAAGTACTTCAGTAGAAGGGTTATCTGCTAAACCAATTATTGATATAGATGTTATTATTGAAAGTTATGATAGGTTTGAAGATGTAAAATCTCGTCTGGAAAGTTCGGGTTATTATCATGAAGGTGATCTAGGAATTAAAGATAGAGAAGCTTTTGCATACAGTGAAAAGCAGGGAGTTATGGAACATCATTTATACGTTTGTCCTAGAAATTCAAATGAATTAAAAAGGCATATTGCTTTCAGAGATTATTTGAGAGCACACAAAGAAGATAAAAAAAAATATAGTGAAATAAAACTACAGGCTGCAATAAAGTATCCGACAGATATTGATCACTATATGGAAGCTAAAAACCCTTGTATTGCTGAAATTTATAAGAAATGTGGATTATAGGCACGATATTTATTCAATTTGGATGCAAGATTGCTCTGCTACATGATATTCGAAACATTATGTCGTAGTCATAGCATACGGTAAATAGTTTTAAATAGTATTACATAAGATTTGAGGAGGTGGTAATTTGGATTTTTCAGATAGCAATAGCAATGATCAAGATGAAAATTTATTGAAAAAACTTGAAGAATTGGAAAATAAGTTTGATGAAGGTAGTACGAAAAAGGGTGTAATTAAAAAGCTAATTGATAGCTTAAAAAGCCTAGAATTTAGCGGACCTGAAACTGATATTAAGACAATAAAAAAAGATCTAATGTCAGCAATATTAGAATTACTATCGTAATCGTAGGTTGTTATGAAATAAACAAAAATGATATTTAGGATGTGGTTATATGAGTGCTTATTCATTTATAGCAACTGATTATGAAATACCCGAAATAGACAATTCAAAGGAAAAAATAATTACTGTGCAAGAGGCGATTGAATTAGAAATAAAAGCACATGAGCTTATGCCTTGGGAGAAGATGAATCCAAATGATAAGATATTGTTTTTTGAAAAAGAAAGTGATTTAGGTGAACTAGTTATTAGAAAAGATAATGTATATGACAAAAATGTGAGATGGTATACAGATAAACCTTTCATTTATTCAGTGGATTTTAAATATACGGAATTAAGAGCAAAGCAATTATTAGAATACCTAAAAGAAAATATTGGTAAAGGACAGCAATTAGAATTATGGTCAATATGGCTTGATGATAGGAAAAATATTCAACCTACCATATGTAATTATGAAGAGGTTTCTATACATAATTTAAAGCAAATGTATGATTGGAAAGGCAAAAAGCATGTAAGTCATAGCTGTATAATAATAGAGAGATAAATTATTTTTTATACCACTTAGGGATTCTATGCTTAAAACAATCATGATCTTCAACCAAAATGTCACAAAGCCTTTTTCTATGCTTATACATGGTTTCAGATATACGTTTCCCCCATAATAAAGATAGAAAAGATGTCATTGCTATACTTAGAGCATACATTTCCCAAAACTCTATAGATGGATTAAAATCTGTATAACCGTCTATCTGGCCTATCGAGAAAGGAATGCTGACGTTTCGGCTAAAGACTGCAAGTTTGTAAAAATCTTCAATGGGATCTTTCCAGTCAAAACGATCAAAATCGATAATATATAGATCATCTGCTGGAGATAAAATCATATTCCCAACATGAAAATCACCATGTACAAGGGATATTTGTTTGCCTTTCAGCAGATGAATGTTTGTTTTAATGTAACGATCAATTTGTTGCTCGTATTCATAGCTTAAACCATGTTTTTTATAATTATCATAGTTCGACAGATATTGATTAAATCTTGTTGAATACCAGTCAAAACTAGCTTTTGGTTGCCATGAGTGGATCCTTTTCAATAATCTGCCTGCTTCTAAGCCTAACTCATATTGTTTAGTTTTTGAAAATGTTGGAAGGACATTTTCAAGTATCTCTCCATCAATCCAGGTCTGTAGCATATAAGTATGTTTTTCAGAATTGCATAAGCCTAAATATACTTCTTTTACTGTTGGCACTCCAAGGCATGACATCGAACGAATTATTTCATGTTCTTGCTTTTTTCTAGCATAAGATGTGGCATCTGATAATCTTAAAAAGAATTTTTCGCAATTAATATCTGTAATACAAAACTTTCTATCAGTTGAAAATCCTTGATCTATCGGTTCGATTGATATCCAAGTATCATAACAGGGTATATCTTTTAGTTCATCGTAATCTATCATGGTCATGCCTCCAGCATCCTTAATCCTATCTCATAAAACTCTAATTAGATTTATAAGTCCTTTTTCTTCCCATGAACAAAGTAATGCCAACTATAGGTATTTTCATAAATATCTTGGATATGCCTTAAATGCAGAGTTTCAAATTCACTTATAATTTCTTTAACTGTATCCAAGTCGCAATAAAAATGAGGCACTTCGATTTCCGGGCCTTCTGTTTTTAAGATTGTATTTTCATCTATTATAGGATGCTTACCACTTTTATAGGAGGGGCTTTCTTTTGAGCATAAGGTTATAAAAAACTCTCCACCATGGACTAATACTCGATTTATTTCTCCAATAATGTTTTTGATTCCTGATGAATCCGTGTGTGAAATCACGTGATAAGCCAATAAACAATCAAATGTACCTGCTGTATAGGGAAGATGATTCATATCCCCAAGGGATATACCTATATTAAGATGAAGCGTTTTTGAATTCTGTCTCAGCACTTCTAATCCTTTCTCAGCTAAGTCCATGGCTTCAACTTCAAATCCATTGTGTGCAAATAAAATTGCATGTCTTCCAAGACCGCAGCCGAGATCTAGAAAACGCTTAAAGCCTTGGTCTTTCCATCGATGTAGATAATAATAAACATCTTCTGAAGGTTCAGACCACCATTTTTCCTCTATTCCTCTTTCCCAGTCCCATTCTTTTGACTTGATCACAGCATTTCGCCCCTTTTAAGATAGTAAGAATCACCAACAACGATTGCACGAGTCCAACATTTATACTGTGGAGATAACAAAACATGCTAGCGTTAGAAGTGCATTTCATTAAAATATTGAAAAGCCTCTTGGGAGTCTAAATGATATAATTTCATGTTTTCCTTGTTGTCCTCCATATGAGATAAATAATATAGCATTGCCCTTTCTTTTGATAATTTCAATGCTTCTCTAATTCCATCGGCTAATTCTCTGTATCCATCTTCCTTCCAGCTCATTTTATCCGCTATAAACACTTCTATTTCAATCATGCTAGGCTTTCTTCTTGAAGTTGTGTGGTATCTGATTGCATCTAATATCAGTGAATCTTTTATACCAAATACTTTTTCTGCTATAAAGCATGATATCTTCTGATGTAGAATAGATGGCAATGTCTTTTCCTCGCCGGTGATCTCAATATCATTCTCTATACAAAATCGTATAATGTCATCACTTTTAACCACTCGTCCCAAATCATGACAATAACAGGCGATTTCACTGCCAGATTCAATACCTCCAAATTGTCGCCTTATATGATGGAGTTCTTCTACAACATCTAGGGTATGCTCATACGTATCGGTCCTATCGTGCTTTATAAAGTAATTTTGTACATCCTTCTTTAAGTTTGAGGTAATTTGAAAATCTAGGTAGTTTGTCATAGCACGCCTCCCCCAAAATGCTATCGCATCAACAATTGTAAAAATTTTCTAATAACATGATATAATAGGTAAAAGGAAAAATCAACTTATACCCAGAGGGGGAAAGAAATTGTGGAAAGTACCATAAGAAATGCTATAAAAGGGTTTCTTAAGATTAATCTAGATATCAATCCAGTTTGCTTTTCTGTTTTGGAGCGATATCCTGAGGACGGATACGAGAGACTCCTTATATCCTACCAAAGCCACGATGATGATGTCATACCAGCATATCTTCTCTTACCAGAAGGAGAGGGTCCATTTCCAGCAGTGATCGTTCATCACCAACACAATGGAGAGCGGCACCTGGGAAAGAGTGAGGTATGTGGTTTGATCGGTGATCCATATCAAGCATTTGGTCCGGCTTTAGCCAAGAATGGTTTTGTAGTCTTAGCTCCGGATTCGATTTGTTTTGAAGATAGAAGAAAGAATTGTAAAGGTACGAAGGTTGATGAAGATAATGATTGGATGCAGCATTACAATGAAATGTGCTATCGGACAATTCAGGGAGATACCTTAATGAGAAAGGTAACGGAAGATGCAAGCATAGGTGTATCCTTGCTTTATCATCATCCCTTGGTAGACCAATCACGAATTGGTACATTGGGGCACTCTTATGGGGGAAACACTGTAAATTTCCTAGCAGCATTAGATGAGAGAATCCAGTATGCCTGTTCTAGCGGTGCAGCATCAACTTTTAAAGCACGGATGGATAGAGACGTGGGTATTGAGATGGCATCGGTAATTCCAGGATTCACACAGCAATTTGATTTAGAAGATCTATTTCTATCCATAGCTCCAAGAAAAATTCTTATTTTATCAGCTGATGAAGATAAATATTCAAAGGATGCAGATGAAATTGAAAATAAAATAAAAAACATGCTGAAAAATCAGGATATAAGCTGGCTTCAACATAAAAGATTTTCTGGAAAGCATGCTTTAACAGAAGAACGATTTTTATATATACTTGATTGGATGGTCAAGAACAGCAGACAGGACTAATACCAATACAAGATAGAATTAAATCCAATCTTCCTCAAAAACATAGAATGAATGTATGTGCTGTCTTAGCTACTATAAACATTACCTATGCGGAATTTGGTTATAACAAGGTGTCAGGCATAGGATTACAGATAAACTAATTCGATTTATATATTAGGAGAGATAGATCATGATAATAAAGCGGGTAAATAGCAGCGAAGCAAATCTAGCTTGTGATGCATTAAGTAATATTAAATTAAGAGATGATACGAATACGCGAAACGGTCTATCCTTGGCGTATTTGGAAAACTTTCTTTCAAACGAAAGACACTATTTATTTGTAGCAATAGAAAATAAACAGGTGGTTGGTTTTTTATTAGCATACAGATTGCAAAGGATAGATCGTAACCAAGATGCCATGTTCTT
>NZ_JARBTM010000027.1 GCF_029240175.1 Anaerosolibacter sp. | reverse complement strand
TTGTCTTACCGTGGTCAACGTGTCCGATTGTTCCAATGTTTACGTGGGGCTTATTTCTTTCAAATTTAGCTTTTGCCATTTCTTTCTTCCTCCTTTTAATCTTTTCAGTCTTTATTAACTCCCAAACGATTTCTGTGACTTAGTAAACTTATCCGGGTGTGTCTATATGTATTAAATAAATTTTTGGAGCCCATGAGCGGATTCGAACCGCCGATCTCCGCCTTACCAAGGCGACGCTCTGACCTGCTGAGCCACATGGGCATTACTGTAAAATATTTTACTATCTTATTGTGTGAAAGTCAATGACTTTCTATGTAAAATTATTTCCAGTTTTTAGCTGCTTCTAACTTCTAAGTATCTCTCCAGCTTCCTCTTCACTCGCTGCAAAGCATTGTCTATGGACTTCACATGTCTATCCAAGTCCACGGCTATTTCTTGATAAGATTTCCCTTGGAGATAAGACATCAATACCTTCCACTCCAGATCACTAAGAATCTCCCCAATTTTCGATTCTATGTTGCCCAATTCTTCCCTAGAGATGATCAATTCTTCGGGATCAGAAATCTTTACTCCCGACAATACATCTAATAAGGTTCTATCAGATTCTTCATCATAGATGGGTTTATTGAGGGACACATAGGAATTCAGTGGTATGTGTTTCTGTCTTGTGGCAGTTTTGATGGCAGTAATGATTTGCCTCGTTATGCAAAGCTCTGCGAACACTCGGAAAGACGATAGCTTGTCTGCCCTGAAGTCACGGATTGCTTTAAAAAGCCCTATCATCCCTTCTTGAATAATATCTTCTCGGTCAGCACCAATTAAGAAATATGAACGAGCCTTTGCACGGACAAAGTTTTTATATTTCTTAATGAGATATTCCTGAGCTCTGGCATCTCCTTGTCTCGCATCTTCAACAACGTCTTCATCAACCATTCGTTCATAATTGTCTAGGACTTCTTTCTGTACAATAGCTCCCACCAATATCGCCCCCGATTACTTATTTCACAAGCGCAAAAACTGTATTTCCATTATACATCAGTTTGTCCCTATCCGTCAAGTTGGTTTACTGCCTTCGTCTCCATCGCTCTAGGATTTCAAAAACATTTGCATCGATCCGATCCCCTAATCGATCATAGTTTTTTTGTACTTCATTGGTCTTTGTTCGGATCTGTTTTTTTACCAGCTCTATCTCAATATGCAGTTCCCTAGCCGAAATCCGTGTAGCGCCGCTGCCTAAAACTACCTGCTGTTCTGCCCAATCAGAAGTGGCTACCCGCACCACATTCCTCCTATTTTTTGTTAGTTCTTCCACCTTTTTCTCAATATAAGAATCCGCCGTCTGATGTTCTTTTGTAAAAATTATTTCCACGCCATGTAAAGATTGTTCTTTAATCAGGGTCCCTTTTACAAGGTGGGCATCAAAAACAAGGATTACACGATCTCCAGTAAAAGACTTGTATTCCACCAACAGCTCTATCAATCGATCTCTTGCTTCCTGTAAATGTTCTACCCCTAATTTTTTCAGTTCAGGCCAAGCATTGATTACATTGTACCCATCAACCAATAGATATTTCTTCAAAACGCTGTCACCCTATCTCTTTGTTGCTTTCTGTTTCATTGCTTCGTACATCAAAACTGCAGCTGCTACAGATGCATTCAGAGAGCTAACTTCACCCTTCATTGGTATATTAACAATAAAATCACATTTTTCTTTGATAAGCCTTCCTATCCCTTGACCCTCACTGCCAATCACCAAAGCGATCTTGCCTGTAAGATCACTTTCATAGAATGCCTTTTCTCCATCCATATCAGCAGCAATAATCCATAGACCTTTTTCCTTTAATTTATCAATAGTTTGGGCTAGGTTTGAAACCTTTGCAACAGGGACATATTCGATGGCACCCGCCGATGATTTAGCCACCACAGCCGTCAATCCTACAGCCCTTCTCTTTGGTATGATTACCCCATGAGCACCAACTGCATTAGCTGTTCTCAATACAGATCCTAAATTATGGGGATCTGTTATTTCATCTAGAATGATTACAAATGGATCTTCTCCTTTTTCTGCTGCATGGGCCAAAATATCCTCCACGTCCACATAACTATGGGCCGCTGCGAAGGCAATAACCCCTTGGTGTGCATGGGATTCCGAAAGTTGATCCAACTTTTGTCTTTCCACCTGTTGAACAGGAATTCCCCTATCCTTGGCCATCCCCATAATTTTTGTGATTGATCCTTCTGCTGCACCTTTTGCTACAAGAATCTTATCGATTTCCCTTTCAGCCTTCAGTGCCTCCAATACTGGGTTTCTTCCTTCAATTTTATCCGTTTCTGCCATTTCGGTCACCTCGTTCATTCTTTTTCAATGCATCATCTCTTTATGCTATTTATTCCATAAACAGCATATGTATCTTTAGTCTGCCCTTAAATCTCAAATCTATAATCCTTTGAACTTTTCACGGACCTCCATGATCTTTCCACAAGTCATGGAACCTTCCGGACAAGTACCTTTAATACAGTTTGGTCCTGCATATTTAAACAAATTAGGGGCGACATTTCTAACTAAACTCAACATTTCTGTGGCTAGCTCTCGTATCTCCCACTGGGCTCTCTCACAACAGCGATGATGGAAAAAGTTCATCAAGGTTCGCGCATTCATCGTCAGTACAATTTTGGTCTCACATGCGTTCGGAAAAACATAACGAGCATCCTCTATGGCGACTTTTTCTGCCATTCTTATGGCCTGCTTCTCCGTTTTCCCTTCCTCAACCAATCGTTGATAGTGCTGTTCTTGTAGAATCCCTACCAATTCATCATATAATTTTTGATCCGATACCATAGCTTCTATAAATTTCGCCTTGGCTTCTGGTATCGCAGCAATACTCGGAGGAATGATATAATCAAACTGGTCCAGCTTAACATATCGCTGGGATTGTTGAGAATAAGAGGCGATACGATGTCTTACCAACTGATGGGTTAGCACACGGCTTACCCCTTCTACAGCAAAGGTAAAGCTCACATGTTCAATGGGAGACTCATGGCCTAATCCCATTAACATATCAACGAATTTTTCTACCTTTTCTGACTGTAGGTCTTCCATAATACTATCTACGCCTACGGCAGAATAACAAAGCTTCGCGGCTGCAGCCACGACTTTTTCAGGTTCTGGTGTATGTTGGATCAATGTAATTTTCAAGAGAATCCCCCTTCTTTTGTATAGATCGAATATGCGTACTCGTAGAATGCGGTCAAGCCTAACTAAAGCTTTAACCTTACCGGTTAGCTGTTAGCCGTTAAAAAACCTAAAATCATTCAAACCTCTAAAGCGTAAAGGCTATACCTATCTTTTCGGAACGACGAGGGCGTCGTTCCCTACAATGGTTTTCATGCTAACGGCTAACCGCTAACAGCTAACCACCTATTACACTTACTTCTCATTATTGGTAGCTACCTTGAACTCCTTGTAGGGAATGATATGCAAGAAATAACCCCTAACCTTTGCTTGGTATTTTCCTTCAATGTCATCCTTCACAAGCTGGTTGTTTCCTTGAGCGTAATATTCTATGGTAGAAATTCCTTTTGTATCCACCTGCTTAATATCAACGATTCTATATTTCACGATCCCTTTATTTTTAAGAAAACCACCGTACTTCTCATCTACAGCTCTTTCCACAAACTGTTTTACTTTGATCTCATCTCCACTTAGATTTCTTACCTCATCCAAAACCAGAGATTTTGTAACAAGGATCACTGCAAGAAGCAACGTGATATATAGATAAACCTTCTCCTTTTTTCCCATTTCCTTCACTCCTAATCCTTCGTTTTTTCCTCGATGATTACGATTGCTTTTTCCACGATTTCTTCAATGCGATCATGCTTGTCCATCAAATATAAATACCCAATCAAAGACTCGAAGCCTGTGGCATATCGATAATCCGCAAGATTGGCATTTTTAGGCACAGAGCCTGACTTTTGATTCCTTCCTCGTTTGATGATACCCCACTCTTCCTCACTCAGTTGATGCTCAAGCTCATGGACAGCATGGGCTTGAGATGCCGCCTTTACAAATCTCGTAGCAATCTTGTGGAGTGCATTTACATTGCCCCCATATTTGTTTATGATGTAGCTTCGAATATATACCTCATAAACAGCGTCTCCTATGTAGGCATATACCAAAGGAGAGAGAAAACGAATTTCTTCCTCTGTCTTTTTCGCAATACCTAAGGAAGTCAGAATATCCTTCTTCATCATGCAACCAACCTTTGTCAATTTTTTAGTAGCCTAACGATGGACATCTTCGTATATTTATACACACAGCGAAGATGTATCCATTTCTTTGGTACGCGGTGCACGGCACACGGTGTCCGGGAAAACATTAGTGATTATCCGACTTTATCTATCGTCAATTCACTCACATACCATCTATCTTATTATCTTCTAAAAATTCATATTTTCTATACATTACCATAAGCATCTTATCATAATCTACTATGAATCTCAAGGTGCCGAAGCCTTATATTCAAAGCATATTAAACTGCCGATGGGGATCATCGGCAGTTTAATGCCTTCTAGTTTAATTTAATAATCTGAACGCCTTGAGGGGTATCTTTTAAAGCGATACCTTTTTCTTTTAACTGATCTCTGATTTGGTCGGCTAGGGCGAAGTTCTTCTCTTTTCTCGCCTTCTGTCTTTCCTCGATTAATTGCTCTATTTCTGAGTCAACACCAGATTCATCTTTTTTACCCAGTAGCCCTAGTACACCAGCCAGCTCCATTAACAAGTCATAACTTTTTTGTATCAATTCTTTTGAAGCTGTTCCTTTTACATGGGAATTGATTTCTTTTACCAACTCAAAAATTGCAGCAATAGCGTCTGCAGTATTTAAGTCATCATCCATGGCCTCAATAAACTTTGACTTATATGCTTCAAAGTCAGCAAATATTTCTTTCTCTCCTTCTTGCATTTCGAGTTTTTCTACCTTTTCCAGCAGGTGGGATAAGTTGTTTTTCGCATTATACAAACGTTCTAAAGCATTTTGTGCCTGCTCCATCAATGTTCTGCTAAAGTTAATAGGATTTCGATACTGAGCAGAAAGTAAGAAAAATCGAATAACCTCTCCATCAAACTCTTTCAATATGTCTCTTACAGTAAAGAAATTCCCCTTTGACTTAGACATTTTTTCATCATTGATGGTGATATACCCATTATGAACCCAATATCTTGCAAAAGGATGTCCAGTGCATGCTTCACTTTGGGCAATTTCATTTTCGTGATGGGGAAAAATTAGATCTTGCCCTCCCGCATGGATGTCGATGGTTTCCCCCAGGTACCGCATGGACATTACAGAGCATTCAATATGCCAACCTGGTCTGCCTTTTCCCCATGGACTATCCCATGATTGCTCTCCTGGCTTTTGTGCCTTCCATAGGGCGAAATCCATTGGGTTCTTCTTTACTTCCTTTACTTCAATCCTCGCGCCCAGTTCTAAATCTTCAAGGCTTTGTTTTGAAAGCTTTCCATAGTCTTCAAATCTAGTCGTGTCAAAATATACATCTCCATGTACCTCATAAGCAAAGCCTTTATCAATGAGCCGCTGAATAAAAGCAATAATCTCTGGTACATTTTCTGTTACCTTAGGATGTATATCCGCTTTCTTAACCCCAAGGGCCATAGCATCCTTAAAATATTCATCAATGTATTTTTCGCTCACTTCACTCGGGCTGATTCCCTCTTCCATAGCCTTGGCAATGATTTTATCGTCGATATCGGTAAAGTTTTGGACAAAGGTCACCTTATATCCACTATACGCCAAATATCTCCTCATGGTATCAAAAACCGTAAAAGGTCGTGCATTTCCAATGTGAAAATAGTTGTATACCGTAGGACCGCACACATACATTTTTACTTCTCCTGGCACCATTGATACGAATTCTTCTTTCTTTCTCGTTAGTGTGTTGTACAATTTCATTGTTTTCTCTCCTTTTCTAACATTTTCTTTTCCAATTCAACAATTCGTTTCCTTAAGCATTCTAGCTCTTCTGCAATCGGGTCTGGCAATCTTACTTGATCTAAGTCAATTTCTTCTTTATGCATACTCTTCAATTTCACATTATCCTTTATTACAATGTGTCCTGGCACACCTACTACCGTACAATTAGGCGGCACCTCTCTTAGCACAACAGAACCTGAACCAATTTTCGAATCATCTCCTACTGTAAAGGGCCCTAATATCTTGGCACCACTGCTAATCACCACGTTATTGCCTATGGTAGGGTGTCTTTTCCCCTTTTCTTTCCCTGTTCCTCCTAAAGTTGCACCTTGATAAATGGTTACATCATCTCCAATTTCAGCCGTCTCCCCAATGACTACGCCCATACCGTGGTCTATAAATAGGCGTCTGCCAATTTGCGCCCCTGGATGAATTTCGATCCCTGTGAAAAAACGGTTGATCTGAGATACGATCCTCGCCAGCAGCTTTAAATTTCTTTTGTATAAGCCATGGGCAAGCCGATGAGATATTACGGCGTGTATCCCTGGATAGCAAAGAAGCACCTCTACCCAGCTATTGGCCGCTGGGTCTCTTTCCATAACTGCATGTATATCTTCCCTAATGGACTTAAACACTTGAGACATATCCTTTATTCTCCCTCCTTTTATCACTACATCTTCAAAATTTGTGCAAAACTATGCTTATAGCTCTTCCTAGGTATTATCTTACTCCGGTTAGCCGTTAGCGGTTAGTGGTTTGCATGTTCTGCGCTGTAGCCTTTGGAGCTGACTTTCATCGTCTATCCTATCAACAATAAAAAACCTCCATCTCCATACATATATACAGAGACGAAGGTTGTTCGCGGTTCCACTCTGCTTAGGAAGTAACTTCCCCAGCTTTATGAGCCTGTAACGGAGCTCAGCCGATTGCGCCTACTCAATTTCGGACAACGACTCATAGGTGCATTTCGGTTTATCAATACCTTAAGCTACTCTCAGCCAATGATAGCTTCTCTCTGTCAGGATAAAATAAACGTACTCTCCTAATCATGGTCTTTTATTTATTATAACAAATTGTTCTTTACATAGTCTATGCGAGATAGAATATTTTGTTTACCAATTACTTTTAAAGTTAAAGGAAGATCTGGTCCATGAACTGCACCTGTTAAGGCTACACGGATCGGCATGAAAAGATTCTTGCCTTTTATTCCTGTTTCTTTCTGAATTTCCTTGAAGATACCCTTCACCACATCTTCATCTACAACTTCAATAGCTTTAATCTTTTCACCAAATACTTCTAGCAATTGAGGCAAATGCTCTACCTTTAAAATCTCCTCTGCTTCCTGATCTTCAGGCTTTATTTCCGTTGTAAAGAAAATATCTACTTTATCTACGATCTCTCCCACATAGGAAAGACGATCTTGTAGCACTGTTACCATATCTTTGATCCACTGGTACTTTTCATTAACTTCCACTTCAGTGACATAACCTGCTTTTATCAAGTGGGGAATTGCCAAATCCGTGATGCGCTCCACTGGACTCTCTTTGATATAATGACTGTTGATCCAATTCAACTTGTCTGTATCAAAAACACCCCCGCTTTTGGATACTCGCTCTAGGCTAAATTTCTCAATCAATTCCTCCATTGAGAACAACTCCTGATTATCCTCAGGACTCCAGCCTACCAAGGCAATATAGTTTACCAATCCTTCTGGTAGATAACCTTTTCGAACAAAATCTTCTACTGCTACGTCCCCTTGGCGTTTGCTTAATTTTTTGCGTTCAGCATTTAATATATTCGGCAGGTGCACATATTGTGGTGCCTTCCAGCCAAACACCTCATAAAGATATACGTGCTTAGGTGTGGAAATCAGCCATTCTTCACCGCGGATGACATGGGTAATCCCCATCAAATAATCATCTACCACCACTGCAAAGTGATAGGTTGGGAATCCATCGGATTTCATTAACACTTGATCATCGATATCGTTGGTATTTACTGTTACATTGCCTCTAACCACATCAGAGAACTGTATATCTCTATTCTCTGGTAGTTTTAAACGAATCACATAGGATTCTCCATTGGCGATTTTCGTCCTTGCCTCTTCCAAGGTATATTGTCTGCAATGTCCATCATACTTCGGCGTCATCCCTGCTGCTTTCTGCTGTTCCCTTACTTCTTCCAATCTTTCCCTAGAACAGAAACAATAATATGCATGACCCGCCTCTAGAAGCTCTTGGATATATTTCTGATAAATCTCTAATCGCTCCGATTGAATATAAGGTCCGTGATCTCCTTTTTCCACAAGCTTGTCATCTTCCAGAACTGCTCCTTCATCATGGTTTACCCCGGCCCAAGCCATGGAGTTCAACATCCCTTCGATGGCGCCCTCTACATATCTTGTCTGGTCTGTATCTTCAATTCTCAAGATATACTGACCACCATTTTTTTTTGCAAACAAATAATTGTAGAGCGCGGTTCTCAAGCTGCCTATATGTACAAACCCCGTGGGACTTGGTGCAAATCTAACTCTTACTGTCATTTTATTGCCTCCCAATACATTGAATTTCTCTTTGGTTTATTCTATCCGTATTTTACATTAGTTTATTATATCCCAAAATATTTTTCTTATCAAGAAATTCTATTGAATTCCTGCTTCTTTGAGAATGGCTGTTATTCTTGAGATGACATGACCATACGATAGTTCTTCCTTATCTTTCTCTTTTCTTAGCTTGAACTCCACAATCCCTTCACTTGCTCGTTTTCCTATGGTAATCCGGATAGGAATGCCCAGGAGGTCTGCATCCTTAAACTTAACACCTGCCCTCTCATCTCGGTCATCCAGCAATGCCTCAATTTGATTGGAAAGGAGTTCCCTATATAGTTTTTCACCCATCTCCATTTGCAGTTCATCCTTTACATTTACCACGGCGATCATTACATGATAAGGTGCCACGGATAACGGCCATCGAATCCCGTCCCCGTCATGATGCTGCTCAATGATGGCTGCCATTGTTCTGGAAACACCAATGCCATAGCAGCCCATGACAATGTTTTTTTCCTTCATCCCCTCGTCAGTATAGGTTCCATTCATAGCTTCACTATATTTTGTTCCAAGTTTAAATATCTGTCCCACTTCGATACCCCTTGCCAGTTTCACACCACTGCCGCAGAGTGGACAGGAATCCCCTTCCTCGACCATTCTTAAATCCAGTATGTGATCCCCTACAAAATCTCTGCCATAGTTTACGTTGGCTATATGATAATCGGTTTTGTTGGCACCTATCACCGTATTTTTTTCAAGAGGCACTTCACGATCTACCAACATCTTTATATTTTTTAATCCTATTGGTCCCGCAAACCCAACAGCTGCACCTGTACATTGTAGAATATCTTCTTCTGTTGCAAATTCGAGTTCATGCTCCTGAACACCTAAGGCATTTACCAGTTTAACTATATTTAATTCCCTATGACCTAAAAGCACAGCTGCAACCAGTTCATTTTTTGCGCTAAAAATTAATGTCTTTAGGAGTTTCTTGCCTGGGATTTCAAGAAACTTCGTCAGTTCATCAATGGTCTTGACATTTGGGGTATGTATCTCTCTTAATTCCAATGACGCCTCATGCTGTTCTGGTATAGCCGAATCACAAGTTGCCTTTTCTACAGTAGCTCCATAGCTGCAGTTCTCGCAGTAGGCGATTTTACCCTCCCCAAATTCAGACATGGCAGTAAATTCATGGGAATCGCTTCCGCCCATTGCCCCTGTATCCGCTTCTACAGCTCTGAAATCCAAGCCACAGCGTTTGAATATTTGGGTATAGGCATCATACATATCTTCATACACCCTGTTCAAGCCTTCCCAATCCCGATCAAAGGAATAGGCATCCTTCATGATAAACTCTCTGCATCTCATCAATCCAAATCTTGGTCTCTTCTCATCTCGATATTTTGTCTGTATCTGGTACAGATTTATGGGTAAGTCCTTATAAGACTTTACCTCATCCCGAACTATGTCTGTAAAGATTTCTTCATGGGTAGGCCCAAGGCAAAATTCTCTTTCATTTCGATCCTTTAAACGAAACATCTCAGGGCCAAAATCAGACCATCGGCCCGATTCTATCCACAGTTCTGCTGGCTGGACAGCAGACATCAGCAGCTCCTGGGCACCTTTTTCATTCATTTCTTCACGAATGATCTGTTCAATCTTCCTTATCACCCGGTAACCCATGGGCATATAGCCATAAATGCCAGAAGCCAGCTTCCGAATCAAGCCTGCCCGCAAAAGAAGCTGATGACTTGGTATTTCCGCATCACTTGGAATCTCCCTTAGGGTTCTAAAGTACATTTTTGATAATCTCATGCTTAACTACCCCTTTGTTATTTTGATTCGCTCTATTATTTTATTTTTCTTTCTGCTGTATTTCCAGCTCTGTTAGCAGTTAGCGGTTAGCCGCAAAACACGCCCAAACCTGCCAACGGCTAACTGCTAACCATCTTCTTACAACAAAGGTGGTTATACACCGTATAACCACCTCTTTTGACTAATATGCCTTTGCTACATATACCATGTGCTTCGCTTCTTTTCCACAGAAGTGACACTTGTCACCAAGATCTTCCTGCTCAAATGGCATACAACGAATGGTCGCACTGGTTTCTGCCTTAATGTTGTCTTCACATTCTCGCGTGCCACACCACATACCCTTTGCAAAGCCAGGCTTTTCTTCCATTTTCTGCTTAAAGTCTTCAAAATCGCTGATAGAATAGGTATTTTCATCCCTATGCTTTCTCGCTCTCTCCAACATGTTATTGTGGATATCATCTAGCAATGACAATACGGTTTCTCTAAGACCTTCCATTGGTACAGCTTGCTTTTCCAGGGTATCTCTTCTTGAAATCATCACTTGATTCTTTTCTATATCCTTTGGTCCCACCTCAATACGGATTGGAACTCCCTTCATTTCGTACTCATTGAACTTCCAGCCTGGAGAGTAGTTATCATTGTCGTCGATTTCCACACGGATGTCATCACCTAATAGTTTTTTCAATTCATAGGCTTTATCGAGTACACCTTCTTTATGTTGCGCAATAGGAATCATGATGACTTGGATTGGTGCCAGTCTTGGCGGCAGTACAAGTCCTCGGTTGTCACCATGTACCATAATAATTCCACCGATTAATCTCGTAGAAACACCCCAAGATGTATGGTATGGATTTTGTATTTCCCCGTTTCTGCCTAAGAATGTTATTTCAAAAGCCTTTGTGAAGTGTTGCCCTAGGTTATGAGAGGTACCTGCCTGAAGCGCCTTTCCATCGTGCATCAATGCCTCCATGGTATAGGTTGCATAGGCTCCAGCAAATTTTTCCTTATCACTCTTTCTTCCCGTTACCACAGGAATGGCCATTAGCTCCTCTGCAGTTTCTTTATAGATACCCAGCATCTGCAAAGTTTCTTCTTGCGCTTCATCATAGGTTTCGTGAAGGGTATGTCCTTCCTGCCATAAGAACTCTGATGTTCTTAAGAAGGGTCTTGTTGATTTTTCCCAGCGCACAACACTGCACCACTGATTATATAAATATGGCAGCTCTCTATAGGATTTTAGCCATTTGGCATACATGGAACAAATGATCGTCTCAGAAGTAGGTCTTACGCAAAGTCTTTCCTGTAATTCTTCTTTCCCTCCATGGGTTACCCAAGCTACTTCTGGAGCAAATCCTTCCACGTGCTCTGCTTCCTTCTTCAATAAACTTTCTGGAATCAATAAAGGGAAATAACAGTTTTTATGTCCTGTATCCTTGAATCTTTTATCCATATATTTTTGGATATTCTCCCAAATAGCATACCCATAGGGTTTAATCACCATAAATCCTCTAACTGGTGAATAGTCTACCAAATCTGTCTTTGTGATTACATCCGTATACCATTGGGGAAAGTCTACCTCCATCGGGGTAATATCTTCTACAAACTGCTTTTCTTTTTTTGACATGCAATACAACTCCTTTCAATTTATCATGCTCTTCAGAATACATCTTAATCCACTATTTTACACGCTGATCATCATCTAACTGCTTTCCGTCGGTGTGCGGTACGCGGTTCACGGTGTTGGGGTCTATCGCTTTAGTATATTAAAAACAAAAAACCTTTCATCTCTACTATATTATAGAGACGAAAGGTTATCTTTCCGCGGTACCACTCTAATTAATCCCATCAGGGATTCCCTTGTTTTGGAAGTAACGGTCCAAATCCGTAAAAACCTACTATGATTCAGTCTTAAGCTCCGGGGCGGGTTTGATATGCTATCACCTGCAGTGTTTTTCAGCCAAAGAACACTGCTCTCTGTAGGCATTTACAAATCTACTATTCCCCATCCAAGCCTTTTTGATATGAATTTACATATATATTAACCAATTCCCCTTTATTTGTCAACGGGAAATCCTTATCTTTTCACAATGCTTGCTACGGCTTGGGCTGCAATCCCTTCGCCAGTACCCGTAAAACCTAAACCTTCTGTGGTGGTCGCCTTCACATTCACACCATCGACATCAATCTGAAGGGCCGATGCAATATTTTTTCTCATTTGCTCTATATGGGGCGCCATCTTAGGCTTCTGGGCAATAATTGTGGCGTCCACATTGTTTACACTGTATCCTTTTTCATGAATTAATCGATTCACTTCCTCCAACAACATCATGCTGGAAGCCCCTTTATATCGTTCATCACTGTCAGGAAAATGCTTCCCAATATCACCAAGGGCCGCAGCTCCTAGCAATGCATCTTTAATGGCATGAAGCAGCACATCCGCATCGGAATGCCCTAAGAGGCCTTTCTCATAGGGTATATCTACGCCTCCCATAATTAATTTTCTTCCTTCCACCAGCTTATGTACATCATAGCCTTGCCCAATTCTCATCATATGTGGTTTTCCTCCAGATCTATATCATGATTAACCGCCCTACTTTATTCTACCACATTCTCGAATCATTTTTTCCGTATTTCAGACAATTATCATTTACATGATTATAGTTCTTTAAACTGCTTAAACTCCTTAATCATCCTATAAGGCTTTGTCACCACACGGAAGGGAATTGTATAAAGAAACCTCGATAAGTCGTCATTGATCTCCTTGGTCATACGCACAGGTTTTGTTGCAACCCTTGTAAACATTTCAGCTGCATAATTGGTATAGGCAAGCTTTTCATTGATTTCTAGATAGGTTTCACAATCCATACACGTAATCTTTTCGATGCTTTCTCCAAAGTAAGTTACTTCATGGAGTGTATTTTTCTCACAGTTCCCACAATATAAGTCTGCTTGCATCTTTGTCATTCCCATACAAACCACCTCTTAGGTTTATTCCTTTTCATAAAGTGAATCTTCTTTACATGAATTTTCATGGAGCTACGCATTTCTTCATAATATTTTTCCCAAAATGGGTTTTATCATGCCCACAATAAACTTAGCAACTCTTCTCTACTAATACTATTGAGATAATATCCTACTTCTAAAGCTTCTATACAGTTTTTTACTGATTCCTCATGATATTTGATTCCTACCAAGCTTTTTTCAAGTTCATGGATATCTCCATTTCCGAAGAAGTCACCATAAATCTTACAGTTACCAATCATCCCATCTTCTACATCTAGCAATACTTCTACTTTTCCCCCTTCAAATCTCTTCTCCTTCTTTATGTTAAACTTCGGCGATGCGCCATAATTCCATTCCCATGTCACATATCGTTTTTCCATTATTTGCTTCACTTCATCAATTTCCTTCTCTGTTAAAGTATATTCTTGAAGTTCTTCCTGGAACATATGTTGGAGAAGCAGTTTTTTAAATCCTTGTATAGATATCAGTTCCGTAAGAAAATCGCTAATATTGGTTACTCTGGTGCGAATAGACTTAATGCCTTTGGATATAATTTTCTCATCCGATACATGAAGCGCCTTTACCAGCTGCTCAAGTTCCGAAGAAAATAACAGGGTTCCATGATGGAGCAATCGATCCTTCTTCATATATTGGGCATTCCCAGAGAACTTTTTCCCATCGATGGTTAAATCATTCCTGCTGTTAAACTCCGCCTGCACACCTAAATTTTTCAACGCAAGTATCACCGGTTCCGTAAACTTCTTAAAGTTAAACTGACTGCTTTCACTATTTTTTACGACAAAAGTAAAGTTTAAGTTTCCCAAATCATGATAGACTGCCCCACCTCCAGAAAGCCTTCTGACCACATGAATATTATTATCTTTCACAAACTCCAAGTTTATTTCCTCAATGGTATTTTGATGCTTCCCTATAATGATAGATGGTTCATTTTGCCATAATAAAAAATAATCATCTCCATCCATATGGTTCAATACATATTCCTCTAGAGCAAGATTAAAATATGGATTGGTTGATTCATTACGAACATAGATCATTCTTGATACCCCCTTAGTGAATTGCTTTTCTTTATTGATACCACTTTTTCTCATCTATTAAAACTTATCTCCCTTGATTTTTTATATAATAACAAATCCCTTCCTTACGCTAGACAACAGGAAGGGATTTATATATTCATTAGGTATGATTCACTTTACTTTTCCTTCATCATATTCTTAATGTTTTTAAATTCTTTCACCATTCGATAAGGCTTTGTCACTACGCGCATAGGCATGGAACAAAGAAATTTTGAAAGGTCCTTTTTTATTTCTTTATTCATTCGCTCTGGTTTTGTGTTAATCCTTTTGAACAAAGATGCTGTATATGCAGATAGCACCAGCTTTTCATCTATTTCTAATGTGGTTTCACACTCTATGCAGCTTATCCGCTCAATGCTTTCCTCCAGATAAATCACATCATGAAGGGTTTCTTGATTACAGCTTACACAGAACAACTCTGCTTGCATTTTTGTAATATTCATGGGAACACCTCATTTGGCATCATAAGATAAGTATTTGATCCAATCTATAATCCATATGTTCTTCCCTTAAGATTTATTCCCTATCGCAAAATCATTTTGCTGTCTCATTTCTCTGCTTAATCCCTTGTTTTACTCGATAAACAATAAGCACTAGTATATTTCCTCTAAAATCTTCTTAACATCTTGAACGGTTGCCTCTCTTTTATTGTATTTAATGGATCTTGACGAAAAACTTTCCAAAGCAATCTGTTCGAATGCTGCTTTTTTTACCCCTAGATTTTTCAAACTTTGCGGGATATTGAGCTGCCTTGCTAATTCTTCAACATGTGATATTACAGCGTCAACTTTTAGTCCCATGCTATAGTTCGCTTTATTTTCTGCAAAAAAGCATTCATAAAGATTGGCGATTTCTATTTTTGCAACCTCCCTATTAAACTTCAAAGCTTTAGGCAGCAACATTGCGTTAGCAACCCCGTGGGGGATATGAAAGTGATATCCCAGCGGATGACTAATTCCATGGGCTATTCCTAGTCCCGAGTTCCCAAAAGCCATACCTGCCATAAGACTTCCCTCTGCCATATCCGCCCTTGCCTCCATATCACCCGGATGATCATAGGCACGTTTCAGACTTCTTGAAATTAACTTTACTGATTTATATGCCAAAGTCTTGGTTATATCGTTTGCTCCACGAGATAGGTAAGATTCAATCCCATGAGTAAGGGCATCCATACCTGAAGCAGCTGTCACTTTAGGAGGAACACCTTTCGTAAGATCCGGATCTATAACGGCTGCCTTAGGAAACATGAAAGGGCTGGCAATACTCTGTTTTAACCCCGTTGAGGCATTAATAAATACGCTATTGTTTGTAACTTCACTGCCCGTACCCGCTGTTGTAGGGATGGCAATATAAGGTATTCCTGGTTTGTTAAGTTTCTGTACACCTTGACTTCCAAAGTAAGCTTCTGCTTTCTCTGGATATTCAGCTAATAAAGCTAGCGCTTTCCCTAAGTCTAAAGTACTTCCTCCGCCAATACCTATAACAATGTCTACCTTTTCATCTTTTATCTGTAATAGGGCTTGATTAAGCGCTACTACTTCAGGCTCCGGGTCTATCCCATCCCATAGGATACATTCCACCCCTTTTTCTTTTAGCAAATGGATTAGTTGGTCAATGGCACCATTTTCCTTCATTGATTTCTTCCCGCACACAATTACAGCTCTTTTACCCATGGCAATTGCTTCATCGCCAACCTTACCTAGACTTCCTATACCAAAGTGAATCTTTACAGGAAGATAGTAATGAAAACTATTCATATATATCACTCCAAGCTCTAAAATTTCTTTTTCTTCAGCATACGACTCTTCTAACGAAAATAATTTTCCCAATTTTTCTCGTTTATATATTTCTTGTTCAATTACCACTATCAATATTTAAGCATTTCATGTAAACCGTACAGTTCTGGTACACATGCGAGAAATTCTTTTTTTATGCTTAGCATATTTTCCTCATGGTCGGCCTCAAACCGTATAGTAACACAAGGTTCTGTAACAGATTGCCGGATGAGTGCCCATCCATACGGAAACTGAACTCTTATCCCATCAAGGGTAGAAATAGGGTATTTATATTTTAAAGATTCTACTTTTACTAGTAAATCCCTTTGTTTTTCCCAAGGATAAGTAATTCTAATATCTGGCGTCATTATCGTCTTCTCTATCCCTTCTGTAAGCGCCACGAGATCCTTCTTGCTTTTTGTCAATATCTCACACATTTTTAATGCAGCATAAATCCCATCATCACAACCCAACTCCTTGAAGAAAAAGTGTCCACTTACCTCTCCTGCAAGGACAGCACTGTGTTCAAGAAAGGCTTTTTTAATAAAAGCGTGTCCCGAACGTTCCATGATTGGCTGTGATCTATATCTGCACACTTCTTTCTCAACGATAGAAGATGATTTGATATCATACACTACGGGTGAAGGCTCACTTTTTAAATACTCCCGAATAAAGATTACAAAACTCTCCTCACTCGTAACAATCTGCCCTTTAAGATCGACAAAAACAACACGATCTCCGTCCCCATCAAATCCAATGCCTATATCTGCTTCGGTTTCTACAACCGACTGCTGCAGTTTTACCAAATTTTTATAGACAGCTGGATTCGGCTCTCTATTTGGAAAACGTCCATCAAACTGGCAAAACAGTTCTTTCACATCATACCCAAAAGATCGAAACAATTCTGGGGCCAATTTAGAAACTGCTCCATTTCCAGCATCTATCACAACCTTTAGTTTCCCCTCATGTCCTAGCAGTTTCTTAATATGTACCTTATAGGCTTGATACACATCTACTTCTTCTTTCTCGCCGACCCCGACGGTAAAATCATTTGTCTCAACAAGTTCTTGTATTTGCTCAATGTCCTCCTTTGTAATAGGCATACATCCTAAAATGATCTTAAAACCATTAAAAATCGCGGGATTATGGGATGCAGTAACCATAACTCCTCCATCTGCTTTTAAAAAGTTTTTAGCGAAATAAAATACGGGTGTTGGTACCATCCCTATGTCCACAATCGATACGCCACTGTTCATTAACCCTTTCATCAGGTTTTCTTTGAGACTGGGTGTTGATTGTCTAACATCTCCACCAACAACGATTCTTCTTCCCAGCACCAGAGATCCAATGGCTCTTCCAATCTTAAAAGCGGTAGATTCATCCAGTTCTTGACCATAAATCCCTCGAATATCACAATCTTTATAGATACCCATTTTCTTTTCCTCCTGAGATAATATCCTTCATTCTCTCTAAGGATTCCTTGGGCGTGCTCACACATCCTATCTCTACCCCATCCTCACTATGGGCTCCAAAAGGTCCATGATAATCCGAACCTCCTGTAACCAACAATTTATATTTCTCTGCAATCTGCAACAACACCGTTTTATCCTCTTCTGTATGCCTAGGATAGTATATCTCAATGCCTCTTAGTCCTTGGTCTACTAATTCAGGAATATAACTAAGATTCTTACTGATGCAAGGATGGGCTAAAACGGGTATACCTCCACTTCGCCGTATGACTCTTATAATCTCTCTAGGTTCAATATTTTCTCTCTCCACATAGGCTGGGCTTTGTTTGCTGATGAGTTTCTTATTGGCTTCATCTATGCTTTGCGCGTATCCGCTTTCCTTTAAAGCCAAACCTAAAAGATGAATTCCTATTGTTCGGATTTTTGCCATTTCAAGAATACTATGAAGATATATCCCATAGCCCAAATCATTTAGTTTGCGGCACATTTTTTCTACCTGCCTAGACCGAATTCTTCCCCAGGTTTCCAAAGTCTCATGGAGTTCCTCACACTGATGATCTATATAGTAACCCAAGATATGGAATTCTTGTTTTCCATAGTTTCCACTTATTTCAATGCCAGGTATAAATTCTACCCCGTAGATATCCGCATATTGTTTCATTTCCTGAATTCCTGTGACATTATCATGATCCGTTAGCGATACAACATCGATCCCCTTTTCCTTTGCCCGTTCCATTAGTTTTCTAGGACTAAGGGTTCCATCGCTATAATGGGAGTGCATGTGCAGATCCATTTTCAATCTAGATATACCCCCTTTTCTTACATTCCTGCTTATATAACTGATATCTTTCCTCATATCGTTTCACATTTTCACTTTGAGGCAAATATTCTTCGTGAATAATCACCATCTTTCTTACTGCCTCACCGATATTTTGATATCCCGTCTTAGAGGCAGCTATGATTGCACTACCCATGGCAGGCTCTGCAATCAGTGGTTTTCGTAGAAGCTTATTCAATATATTTGCCCTTATTTGAGACCAAACCTTTGATTTTACAGCTCCACCGGTAATATATATATGCTCATTCACCTGACAACCTAATTCCTGCAGGGTTTCATAGGCCAGCCGTTCTGTATACGCTACACCCTCCATTAATGCCCCATAAAACTCTATTTCTCCATTATATTTACCAAGAATAAACTCCTTTGCCTTCCTATTTACAAAAGGAAATCTTTCGCCTATTCCTACTAGAGGATATACAATTGCATTTGTAGGCAGAAATTTCTCCACAAGCTTATTATAATCATCGAACCGTTCCACTGGAAAATAATGATTTAAGCATCTGCCGCCAGTATTTGATGCACCTCCAGGCATCCAATAACCATCAGGGTGTAGATGACAATAGATCCTACCTTGGCAGTCCTTTATAATTTCTTTTACAACACCTTTTATCGTAACTGTTGTTCCAATGGAGGTATTGAAATCTCCTGGCAGAACCGCCCCTGAAGCAATGGCTGATGCGTACCCATCGGTTGCCCCTGCCATGACAGTTGTCGTTATACTTAAACCCGTATTTCTTGCTGCTGTTTCCGAAACATTTGCGATATAGGTTCCTGGTGCTGCAATATGGGGAAGCTTTTTGATATCTATTCCAAGTCCATTCTCAATAAACTCTGGCCATTTTCTTTCCAAAAGGTCATATCCGCTTTTTAAGGCATTCGAATAGTCGGAAACATCATATCGCCCCGTTAATCGTCCTACTATATAATCCGACTGATGAATAATATAACGGGCTCCCTCGTATACATCGCCCCTATGTCTCTTCAACCACAATATTTTCGGCAATGCAAAGGATGAATTAAATCTATATCCGAGTTTTTCAGCAAGGACGCTTCCCTCTGACTGAACCAGTTCTGCCTCTTCTACAGCGCGATTATCGTTATACATTATTCCACGACAAAGTACACCATGGGATGAATCCAATGCAACAATCGTACCCGAAGTACCATCTACAGCAATGGCTGTGATCTGTTCTGGCGTAACACCATTACGACTCATTTCTCTCATAATACTGATGATGACATCCATGGTGGCTTCCCACCATGTCTCAGCATCCTGTTCTTTATGTCCTTCTTCTATGGATATATTCATATGCGCAAAAGGTGCGCTGCTCGAAGCAACTATCTTTCCCTGTTGATTGACGACTACCCCTCTTACCCCTTGCGTACCAATATCTATACCTAAAACATACACAAAGATTCCCCCTTTATCCATTGGGATAGATCATGATCTTCATGCATTCCTTAGAACTTCCCAATTCAAAAGCTGTTTTCCAATGATCTATTGTAAGTCTATGACTGATTAGATCCATTAGGCTTATTTTTTTTGACTCCACTAGCGCTATGGCTGTTCTCCATGAACTTGTCTTGGAAGAAAGAGATGACACGATATTTACATCCCTTAGAACCAAGTCATCCCATAGATTTATATGGCATCCCGTTGGAGCAGCCATGAGAACTATTTCACCCAACTTTTTGATACTCTTTAAGCTTTGTTTCAATGCATCTTCAGAACCAGAACATTCGAATATCACATCAGCACCCAATCCGCTTGTAAACATCTGAATTTGGTGCATTAGGTTAATTTCATCAAAAACAAGGGTTCTCTCAATACCCATTTTCTTCGCCAAATCCAATCTTTTTTCACTATGCTTTGTACCTACTAAAACAACTTGTGCCCCAGCTGCTTTAGCAACTTGTGCAGTTAATATTCCAATGGGTCCAGGTCCAAATATGACACAGTTATCCATTGGTTTTATGGATGATCTTTCTAACACTGCATGGACACAGCACGCAAGAGGCTCCATCATAGCACCCTCATCGTAGGTTATGTTATCAGGGATCTTATGAACAAAATCAGCATTACAAAGGATATATTGTGCAAAAAAGCCATCTACTTTTGAGCCAAGACTAGTTCTATTATTCGTACACATATTATGATAACCAGTCATACAATATAAGCATCTTCCACAATGATAAAAGGAGGTCTCACATACAACTCTATCTCCCACAATAAGGCCACGCACGCCTTCTCCTACTTCAACAATCTTCCCACAACCTTCGTGTCCAATCACAACAGGTGTCTCCAGCTTTGTTTTTCCCATATCAGTATTATAGAATTTTATATCTGTTCCACAAAGGCCCGCTGATTCTACTTTTACTACGACCTGGTTATGCCCTGCTTTGGGCTTAGGTATATCTTCCAGGTAGGTATCCTTTGCATAGGGTGTTTTCTTTACCAATGCTTTCAAGAATCTCCCTCCCTATAAACATCCTATTGATCTATATTTTTCTATTTCTTTCGTCACTTATTCTTCATCGGTCATGTATGAGCCAACTACCCTTAAACTTTAC
This sequence comes from Anaerosolibacter sp., assembly GCF_029240175.1. Taxonomy (GTDB): domain Bacteria; phylum Bacillota; class Clostridia; order Peptostreptococcales; family Thermotaleaceae; genus Anaerosolibacter. Next base: position 12,074 of record NZ_JARBTM010000027.1, on the reverse strand, counting down.
ATCTTTCGTAAGCCCATGGGAAGTGAAGTTCAATGGGGGAAAGAGGAAATCTTCTCTGCGCACCCCATATATAACGCATTATGTGACCATAATTTCCTATATATAAACAAAGACTAGAAACTTTCCGTACTATTTTTCACCGAAACCTGTTTTTACAAGTTTTACCAAGCTTATCACGGCCTCCTTTTCATCGACTCCATCTCCCCGAATTGTAATCTCTACACCCTTTTTTGCTCCAAGGGATAAAACTGAGATGATAGATTTCCCATTACATCTAGTGCTATCTTTTATAATATTAATATTTGATTTATACTCTGATGCTCTTTGTATAAAAAGCGATGCTGGCCTCGCATGGAGACCCGCCTCGTTCTCCAAGACTACTTTCTCTTCATACATGATATCTCCCCCGTTTTCGGATGGTCTATATTATATTCTTGTGCCAGTAAATGTCATTCTGCAATCTTCTACTATGCTAAGTCTCCTTTTTGTTTCTTGTTAGTTCCAACCCCAAAAAGTTGTTTCTGCCACCATCTTTTACAGTTCCATGTTTATGCTTATAGGTAATCCAAAAAAAGCCTGCGATGACCACTATTAAATTCAACATGGTCTGATGGGCAATATACTGATCAATTAAACTTCCTAGATATTTACCTGAAGCAGCACGCATTAGCTCGTAAATCAAAGAAAATCCCTCCCAACATACTTCTTATTCTTTTGAGTCAGTGATTCCCTTTTTCCGAACTTTAAGGAATGATTGCGTATTTAATTCCCTCTTGTCTCCCAATCCGCTCTAAGGCTTCTAATGTCTGCTCTAATGGATATTCTCCAGATATGAACATACTTCCATCCACTTGACCCGTTGACAATAATTCTAACGCCTTTTTGATATGATACGGAGTATGATGGAAAACAGCCTTTACTGTAATCTCTGCATAGTGGAACCATTGACAATCAATATTAAAGTTTGTATCCTTTTTTGTACCGCCAAATAGGTTTACAATGCCGCCTGGTCTGACCATATTTACAGCCTGTTCCCAAACCTCTGGGAAACCAGTTGCCTCAATTACTACATCTGGACCTTTGCCTTCTTCAGTCATCCCCTTAACTACTTCAACGGTATTTCCTTTTTCAGCATTTACAGTGAGTCTAGCGCCGAACTTTTTCGCTTCCTCCAATCGATAATCTGATAGATCAACGGATATGACAGTTGCCCCTTTTAGTGTTGCTAGTTTGACAAACATTAGGCCAATTGGCCCTGCTCCGATAACTGCTACAGTGTCGCCTACTCGGATAGGTGTTCGCTCAATGCCATGAAGGGCACAAGCCAGTGGCTCTACCAGAGCTGCCTCCCTATAATCTAAACCTTCAGGTATCTTATAGTAGTTGTGCTTTACAATTTGCTTCGGTACAACAACATATTCAGAATAGGCACCATTTAAAAATTCTAGATTTTCACATAAGCTGTACATCCCCTGCCTACAGTTATAGCAGTGAAAACAAGGCGCTGAATTTGCTCCTACAACCCGATCTCCTACTTGGAATTTTTGAACATTTTTTCCGACTTCTACGACCTCTCCAGAAAATTCATGTCCGAAGGTGGAAGGTACAGTTTTAATGATGGATGGATGCCCCCTTCGATAGGTTTTTAAGTCCGTACCGCATGTAGTGGCAGCTCTCACCTTAACCAATATTTCATCGTCATTTGGTCTAGGTATATCTGTTTCCTCAAACCTCACGTCCCCTGGTGCATAAAACATCATCGCTCTCATTTTCCCATTCATAAAAATGCCCCCTTTTATAGAATAGATAATCTATGAAAACTGTATTATCCTTTTAAGACTCGAAATAACGCCATCCTACAGGCCAGGAAAACCCTTTCCACTGTCTATAGGTGTTAGAGCCATTAAGTGAGTACTTAATGGCTCTAAATCTATTCATATCTTAGAAAATTAGCTCGATTATTTTGTAGATAATATATGGTACTAAATGAGCGCCTCCATCAAGGGAGGAAATTTCTGCGGTTCCTTCTGGGAAGGCAAATCCTACACTTTGTGCCATTATTGTTGAAACACCAGATATGGCTGTTCCAATATAGAGAATTCCAATCATAAAAATTGTGCCGGTAATTATCCCTCTAAACACATTTCCTTTGGATGGAGCAACTGCCCAAATCATAAAGAATGGTAAGATAGCTAGATCTGTAAATGGTAACAACCTATTTCCTGGAAGAATGGCCGCTAATAAGAGGGTTATAGGAATCATTACCAATCCTGTAGCTATAACAGCAGGATGACCTATGGCAATCGCAGCATCCAATCCAATAAATACTTCTTTTCCTGGGAATCTAGCACTAATAAAATCCCTTGCACTTTCAGATAGAGGAATAAGACCTTCCATTAGGATTCTTACCATTCTCGGCATGAGGAACATTACTGCAGCCATACTTATGCCAAGCTGGATAATTCCTTTCAAGTCATATCTTGCTACAGCGCCAATGGCACCACCTAACAATAGACCCATAAGCATCGGTTCACCAAACAATCCAAATCGTTTCTGGATCATTTCTGTATCCAATTCGATTTTATTGATTCCTGGAATCCGTTCAAGGATTTTATTGATTCCAATACCTAAAGGTGCCCATGATACAGTTTCTGTATGGGGTAAGGATACGCCATCCAACCCAAAGAAGTCCTGTACATAAGGGGCAGTCCAGTCTGCAAGTTTTAGGATGATAATAATGGTTAATCCTGCTGCAACCAATCCAAGAACCAAACTATCGGTTGCAAACATTACCAAGGCACCAGTAAAGATGAAATGCCAATAGTTCCAAAGATCCACGTTCATGGTCTTAGTCCAGTTAAATGCCAGCATGATAATATTGATTGCAAAGCCTAATAAGAATACGGCTGGCACAATGGTGGTACCAAAGCTAATGGCAGCTGAGATCGGCCAACCTACATCCATAACATCTAGACTGAGATTCCAGTTTTTAACCATGGCTTGGGTTGCAGGCGAAAGATTCGAAACCAAAAGTCCAATTACTAGATTTATACCAGCAAACCCGATTCCAATCGTTAATCCTGCGCGGAATGCTTTTGAAATCTTTTGTCTAAACAAAAGTCCCAATAACGTGATGATGACAGGCATCATGACCGTTGGACCTAGATCGAGAATAAATTGGATTATACTCATTGAAAATCCCCCTCCTCATTTTTAAAACGGGAATCTACTCCAAATTCTTTAAATATGCTGCAATTTCATCGGCTAGTTTATCCATGCCTATCCCTGTGAGGAATTGCAGTCCCCTAAATTTTTTAATACCAGGTGCAGCACTTTCACTAACTGGTGTAGTGTGAACAATCACATCTGGATTGAATACCTGTACCTTAGACGCTACTTCCGATGCCTTTGCCTCTATTACCTCTACATCTATGCCTCTAGCCTTCAGCATCTCTTTTGTTTTTTCTGCCGCAACAGTGGATGTAGCAATCCCTGTGCCACATACAGTTAAAACCTTAAATTTTCTCATACTTTCACCTCCTTCTTATTTAGATGAATTTGTCCATACTTGTAGACAGAAGTGCCATCAATTCTCTAGGGTTCTGTGTTTCATATATCTTCTTTAGTATCGATGTGTCTTGGATGATGCACATCAAAGTTGCTAACAGCTCTAATTGTGCGCTGCTATCCTTCATTGCCAACATAAACACGATATTAACAGCTATTTTCTCTTCAGGATTGCCCATCACACCAAAAGAAATAGGTTCCTTTAATGTAGCAATGGAGATCATTTCAACTTCAACATGATGGGGATCTGTATGTGGAATAGCTACACCATAAACTTCCAAAGGGAGTCCTGTGGCAAATATCTTCTCTCGCTGGATTATCGCTTGTGAAAAGCTATCTTTCACATAACCTGCGTGTTGGAGTGCATCGGCCATTTTCTTTAATACACCTATATCCTCCACCGCTGATAATCCAATATGTACTACCCTTTCATCAAAAAAGAATTTAGTCATTTTCCAACAGCACCTCCATCAGCATCTCCGTTTGATCTACTTTATTCATTCTTTCCAACAGCTTTTCATCATTGATCAGCCTATATAGCTTAGTAAATTCTTTTCTATTGTATTGGCTCAAAGCCAACATGATCACGCAGCTTACTTCTTCTCCTTTTTCCCATTCTATAGGTGATGCTAACGTTGCAATGCTAATTGCCGGTGTTAAAATCTCCTCCGGATTACCATGGGGAAGAGCGATCTGATTTTTGAACAATGTGGGTGACAACAATTCCCTTTCATAAACTGAATATATATAGTTTTCAGTAACACACCCCCGTTGGACCATTTGCTCTGCCATTATATTTAGCACTTCATTTTTGGACTTAATATCTGATTTCACGAATATCAGATCAGGTCTAATCAGCTTACGAAGAGACGGATCTTCTACTTCATAATCCTTTATATGGTCGTGGATGTAGAATAGATGATTTATACGTGCAATCCCATCACCCCTAAAAATTTCTTTAGCTGATATAAATGGTATTCCTGGTATTTTAGGATCTATGGTCCCTACAATTGCTAGAATATCTTTTTTCTCATACAGCTTGTTAATAACCATATCTAAATTCAATTCTGCTAGGGCACCTATGGTTATAACTTCCACATTTTCATTTCGTTGACTTCGCTGTTGGTCTATAACTTTTTTGATTAATTCTGCAGCACCTTTTCCTGTTAAACAGATGCTTACAATCACTTTTGAATGTTTTCTCGCCCTTTTCTCTCCAAAGTTGGATTCACATATAAATTTACTTTGCAAGGAGTCCACAATTTCATGTATGTCACTGTCTGGTAACATTGCTTTCCTAACGGCATCAATGACCATTGTTGTATCCACCCTACTGATGATTCTTGTTTTAATCCCAGTCCTTTCTGTGATAATATTACCGAATCCAACCAATGAACCCATATCAACAAGAAGCAATACGCCTTTACCCGTATCTAATCTCTTTACTTCATCAACAGCTCTTTCTAAAGCTTTATCGGGAGATTCGTCTAATGACATTTCAATTGCTTTCGCATGTTCTACACCCAAAAGTCTATTTGCCACTGCCGCCATTCCCTCTGCCACATGACCATGGGACAGCACCAATATGCCCACATGTTGAACATTTAAGAGATTTTGGGCTGAATAAGTTTTTAAATACATTGCAATAAATGCTATTTCATCGTCAGGCAAATCCATTTCTAAATAGTAGCTTGCAATTTTGCTCATTTCTTCTGCTATTTCATATTCAAAGGGGTACTCCATCTGAATCATTTTCAGTTTAGGATTATTGATAGGCTTATTATGTCTTAGTCTTTCATAGGACGTTGAAAGGTGTGTAGCAAGACAATAGAATAAGCTGTCATCAATATTTGGAATTCTCTTTTTTGCTTTCTTCATCATTTTTTCTACTAAGTTGACAATCTTTTCTCCCACTATTTTTTCAAGATCTTGCTTAATCATCGCATTGTTATTATGTTGAAATTGTTTTACAAGTTGTGAGATTTTTAATTCCAATTCATCCCCTAGAATTCTGTTAATTATTGGGTTATCTATGCCCTTTCTTTCCATCTTCTGATATTTTTCTTCAATCTCTTTATAAATTTCGTTAGGAAACATATAATTTGGTTCTTTTAATTGATCATCAAATACATCTTTACTAGGACATATCTCAATATCACCATAAATAATTTTTTCGACGATATTTCTATATTGGTTCATTTTGAGTAAACCTTTAAGCACTTGACTAGAGAGATCCGTTATTTCGATTCGCAGCACTTTTTCTTTCTTAACCATATAATTAAGGAAGCCCCGGGCGCATACAACCTGAATATCTGAGCGCAGTTGGCCTATATTACCCTTTGTCTCATAAAGCAGCAAAGCTGTGAGGACATTGGAAGCAATTACAATCGTAGCGTTCATGCGATTGGCTTCCTTCCGGAAGAAACTCTTAATGATTTGTAGCTTTTCTTCCAATGGCCTTTTGGATAATGTTGGGAGTTCAATCACCATAGGAATTCTTCTTCTAAATGTAGCTAACAGGGTTGATTCTATATCTTCTGTTGTTGCGGCAATAATCATGACTTCCACATCTCTGTGAATACCAGTCTCACCTAATCTACGAAACTTTCCTTTATCAATTAAATGGAAAAGGATTTCCTGTCCTTCCGGCGGCAACCTATGGACTTCATCAAGAAAAAGAATCCCAGTATGAGCTTTTTCCACTAAACCTTCCTTGTTACTTTCTGCCCCTGTATACGCTCCTTTTGTGTATCCAAATAGTTGAGCCAATAACAGTTGGGGATTTTCCGCATAATCTGCACAGTTAAATACAATAAATGGTGCTTCCTTTTTTCTAACGCCTGATTCTACGGAGAACTTATACATACATTCAGCCAAATCACTCTTCCCTACCCCAGTAGCACCATATAATAGTGTATGAAGTCCATTGTTTGGATAAAGTATAGCAGCCTTTGCCAGCTCGATTTGAGGTTTAAGACTTCCTGCTGCCCCAATTAAAGTATCAAAAGCATCCAAAGCTTTATTACCATCCCTATCCTTACGATCTTTTCTCTCATCATGATCTATATTGCTATACTCCCTGTAGAATTTAGAAACTATATTTCGAGAAACCTTGTATCCCTGCGCATTCAGTATTTCTGTAATCCCCCTTATGGAGATAGCAGGATTTTTCGTTAAAATTCCTCTAATTTCAGGCTCCAGCAACTCATTTTTTCTCTCTCTTGAATCTTTAATCCCCATTTCATGTCTTAATTTAATAACATCTCCTCTTCGAACCTTCAATCTAAGAGCAATTTCTTCATCCGTCAGAGGATTTCTCTTATCTTCATCTTCAATGAGCCTAATCAACTTATTCATTTATTCCACCTGCCTTTTTTAATAGCAATACCTGTGCCATTTGCCGGCACATATTGTACACAACTTTTTTCTTTGCAACCATTTATTTATTTCTCTATGTGCTAAAATCTGTTTTCTTCTGTATTTTCAAAGAATCCCCAAATCTCGTTTTTTATTAACTCCAACATTTTTATTTACCCCTGCTGCCAAATTGGATTTAAGCCACACACCATCTGTCACAAAAAGTTCTATATCTTTTCGTATTTCTAAAACACTTTATGCCACAGACGAACAAATCATTCCAATGGAATTGGACAATCCCATACATATATAATAAAAACGGCCTAAGATACTTCTTAGGCCGTTTTTATTATATATCCCACGAATACTTACCAGTACACTGTTGAAGGATATCTATTATTGTTTCATAGGCAAGTGCATCCTCATAGAGTATCCTATATAAACCTGCCAACAAAGGAAACTCCTTTAAGGATAATTTCCCTCTTGGTTCCAATTGCTTTAACAATTCATACCCATATCGTATAGCACTATAACCTTCAACTGTAATATCTTCTTCCTGCATCTTTTTAATGGCATCCTTTGCCTGCAGTCCTGCACCAATAACTTCCCCCAGGGTTCTATTTCTTCCAGCCTCTCCCGTCACTTCTAAATCTCCAATACCGGGCAGCCCTACCACCGATGCTAGACCTCCCCCTAAAGCCTTCACCAGTATAGCCATCTCTGCTACTGCAAAACTAAATAGCGCTGATTTTGTATTATTATGTAGAAAACCACCTTTATTTTTGAATCCTTCAGCTAGGCCCAGACCAACCGCATAGGCGTTTTTCATGGCTGCACAGATTTCTGTACCTACCATGTCCTCCGTTATTTCAATGTTATACCTGTCTGTCATAATCAATTCTTTTACTTTCCGGGCAGATTCAACGTCTTTACAAGCGTAGGTAACAGATGTGGATGATTCCCATACGACTTCAATGGCTTTACACGGGCCCCCTACGCCTATAATAGGTATTTTATTCTTTAATTGATTCGGCAATAGCTCCTCTAGTATATGGGGAAGTATCGTAATGTCACCCGAAGTACTATATTCTAATCCCTTTGAAACACTAACGACAATCATCCCTTCATGCAAATACTGTATAACCCTTTTGAAAATCATTGCTAAAGCATCTGATGTTATTGCCACAATTACAATTTCAGCATCCTCCATGGCTTCTTGAAGCTGATAAGCATAGTATGTCTTTATGCTGCTTGGTAGGGGCTGATTATGTTTGGGGTGATATTCTCCGGCTCTCAAGGCTGTAATAATTCTTTCATCTAATTCTGTTCCCCAAAGACAAACTTCATGATTATTTCTTTCTAGTGGTACTGTCAATGCACTTCCCATTGCACCTGCACCTATGATTACTACCTTAGCCACTTCACTCCCCCCTTTTTTCTCTATCATATATATCGTGTAATTTTAATACTCATTTTCTGTGTATATATAAGTATTTTCTACTTTTTTTGTCCATAAGACTTGAATTTTACTAACATTAATTCCATTTCTTCCTCAGGTAGAATAATGGGATCTCCAATCCCTTTTGTACGATAGTAAATCTCCGCACAGAACTCAATTTCTTCTGCAATATTAAATGCTTGATGGATATTATCTGCCCCTGCAAGCAAGCCATGATTTGCCAATAATACTGCATTTCTTTCTTTCATTCCTTCAAAAGAATTGATCGCCAGCTCTTTGGTTCCATATGTTGCATACTTTGCACATCTGACGTTCTTACCAGCAAATGCGACCAAGTAATGGACTGCAGGAATCTCCCAATTAAGGCAGGCAATAGTTGTGGCGAAGTTAGAGTGTGCATGGACCACCGCACTGATATCCTTTCTATTTTTGTAAAATATACTATGCATTTCCAATTCACTAGATGGTTTTCTATTACCTTCTATAACATCCCCCTCAAGGTTCAGTACAACAATATCTTCTGGATTCGTTTTAAAATAATCCAATCCGCTGGGACTGATCGCCATCAGCTCTTTTTCTCGATTATAGATGCTGATATTCCCTCCTGTACCCTTTGTAAGACCGCTTGTAATCAGTCTTTTGCCATACTCTACAATTAGCTCTCTTTCCTGCTGTAGCAGCATATTACTTCCCCCTTTTATTAACTAATATTCTTTTTATCCATTGACTTCCATAATAGTTATTCGCAACATTCATGCCAGTATGTGGCATACTTTGTTCATAATTACCTCAAAATAAAAAAGGTAAAACAAGGAATATTACCTGTTTTACCTTTTTCTCTTATAATTCAATATGGCTTCTGCCGCAATCAAATCCTCTGGTGTTGTAATCTTAATATTTTCATAATCACCCTCCACCATCTTTATTTTCAGCCCCATGTGCTCTACTAGCATGGCATCGTCGGTACCCAAAATCTCTTGGGCAATAGCAAACTCATGAGCCTTTAGGATAATATCTTTCTGAAATGCCTGGGGAGTCTGGGTAACCCATACATCCTCACGTTTGGGTGTATAGCTTACGAAACGGTCCTTGCCCATAATCTTAATGGTTTCTTTGATCGGTACGCCAGCCGATACCGCACCATGTTCTATGGCTCCATGAATGCATCTCTGGATTACTTGCTCAGTAATCAGCGGTCTTGCCCCGTCATGGATCAAAACGATATTCGTTTCTTCTCCTATTTCCTTAAGACCATTATAAACAGATTCTTGTCTTTCTTTACCGCCTTTCACCAAGCCCTTTATCTTTGTATATTTATATTTTTCTAAGATACTTTTTTGGCAGAATTCTTGCTCATGTTCATGGACTACCAAAATAATTTCATCAATTAAAGCACATTTTTCAAAAGCATTGATTGTATGAGCAATAATTGGCTTTTCTTTTAAGATTAAGTATTGTTTGTTTGATGCGGCATTCATTCTTTTCCCTTGCCCAGCTGCTAATATGATCGCTGTATTCATCTGTTGATACTCCTTTTCTCACCTATACTGCTTTTAATTATAAAGTATTTCCTAAGCTCACCACAATACCTATCTATTCTTACCTATGTAATCTATCTTTTCTTGCAGAAAAGCCCAGCATAAGCTGGGCTTTATAAATAAATATATTGTATTATGCCGTTTTATCAGCCATTGACTTTGGTTTTGCAAAAATCATTCTTCCTGCTGCAGTCTGGAGAACACTGGTTACTAAAACACCCATCGTCTCTCCAATATGCTTTCTTCCACCTTCCACCACAATCATGGTTCCATCATCTAAATAAGCAACACCTTGGCCTGATTCTTTCCCCTCTTTTATGACCTGTACGATCATTTCCTCACCAGGTAAAACAACAGGTTTCACTGCGTTGGCCAACTCATTGATGTTTAATACGGGCACACCTTGCAGCTCTGCAACTTTATTCAAATTGTAGTCGTTTGTTACTACTTTTCCATTCATAAATTGAGCCAATTTCAAAAGTTTAATATCTACCTCTGCCACATCCTCAAAATCCTTATCAGTGATCTGAATTTGAACATTTAGCTCTTTTTGAATTCGATTTAAGATATCAAGACCTCTACGTCCTCTATTTCTCTTCAAACTATCCGATGAATCAGCGATGTGTCTGAGTTCTTCCAGTACAAACTCTGGTATCACAAGGGGCCCCTCAACAAATCCTGTTTTTGTAATATCTGCAATCCTACCATCAATAATGACGCTGGTATCTAGAATCTTAGGGGGACTCTTGTACTCTATCTTTGCAGGAGTCTTCTCCTTTGTTCCAGTGTTTTTCTTGAATAAAGAAGTTAAATTGCTTAAATCATCTCTTTTCTTCGTGGCAATGCTTACACCCAGATATCCCAAGAACACATACAATATGATCGATAAGATCATGCCTAAAAATGGTATCGGTATGCCTAATAAAAGTTGGCTTATCAAGTAGGCGATAAACAAACCAATAATTAATCCCATAGAGCCAATGATGATATCCGTTGTTGGAATTTTTTGTAGTTCGCCCTCTACCCAATTTGCTGAATCCAAGCCTTTCTCCATCAGCCATGGAGTAATAAGAAAAAATATAATTCCACCGGCAATCGCCCCAATACCATTTGCTACCAATTCCATGATTGGTGTAATCTGGGGTACTTCTATTAATTGCTGCATCCCAACGAGTTTCATAAGAAGCATTGCTATGGCATATCCTGCCGAAGCGCCTGCTAAGGTTAATGCTCCTCTTATTATTCTATTGAACATGCTTTCTCACCTCCTATCTAAAAATTATAACCATGGTATATCTATTTTATAACTAAAACACCTAGGTTTTCAATAGGATTTGCATTTTTTGGTAATTTTGCCCTATCATATTATTTTATACCCTTTCATCGATGAAACCCGACATTTTTTTAGTCTCATTTTTAAAGACTATGCCATAATCATTTTCTCCATGTGAAAAAAAGATAAAAATAGCGTCTCCGACGCTTTCGCTAGGAAACCCTAGGTTTCCTTCGACGACAGCAAAGCTGTCTGAGCACCTTCCTAAATGCGGGCAGGGGATTTCATCCCCTACAACCCCAGTTTTTTATATAATAGGAAAGTAAAACTTTCCTATTATATAAAAAACGAAGCGCCCATAAGACGCTTCATGTTTCATATCCTATTGAACCGCCTCGTTAATGAGGATTTCTGCATCTTGCTCTTCAATACCTCTAGCTAAGACCAGTTCACTGACCAATATCTGTTTTGCATTGTTGAGCATTTTCTTCTCGCCCGTAGATAATCCTTTTTCCTTGTCACGGAGCATTAGGTTTCTCACAACGGCTGCTACTTCATATATATCTCCACTCTTGATCTTGTCTAGATTCGCTCTGTATCTTCTATTCCAATTTTTTGGCATCTTTGACGTATCGTCACTTAAAACAGCCATTACTTGTTCTACCTCTTCCAAGGATATAATATCTCTCAAGCCGATATCACCCACATTATCCAGTGGAATCATTACCTTCATCTCACCTAAAGGCATCTTCATAATATAATACTTCCGCTTTTTCCCAAGTATTTCCTTTTCTTCGATAGCCTCAATGACTCCAGCTCCATGCATCGGATAAACTACTTTATCGCCAATATTAAACATGTAGCAAACCTCCCAAATTAT
>NZ_JARBTM010000003.1 GCF_029240175.1 Anaerosolibacter sp. | reverse complement strand
ATGTTACCGGTTGCCGGGTTTCCCAGGGCCTATTCCCTCCACCACTCTTGATAAGGCATCAAGATTTCTATTCAATTCAACAGAAAAAATACTATCATGGATGATTCTTAAAGTCAATAGTTTTTTTCTGGCTGTTCGCTTCTCGCCACTCGCCATTCGCTAAAGACTATCTGGAATGCTCTATAGTGTTTTAATCGAGTAGCCAGTAGCGAGAGGCGAGCAGCCAAAAACGATTACTCTTCCCACAAACGCTCCATCTTTTCTTCTAATCTTTCTTTCCTTTTATTAGTCTGATCTGTATCCACTGAAATATGTATATGGAGAATATCTCCTTCTTTTGCATTTTCAGGCAGTAATTCTTTTGGCAATTGGAGCATAATTTTTCCATACTCTATGACTGCCCAATCACCTTCAATAGAATCCAAAATATACATCGATTTACTCCCCTTTCAACACCTGTATCTTTTGTCCATCACTTTTAAAAACAACTGTTCCATCCATATCCGTTCTCAATACTTGAATACCCTTGTTTTCAAGGCTATCCATGGTTTCTTTGTGGGGATGACCATATTTATTATCTCTTCCCAATTGAATTACTGCATAGCTAGGTGCCACCACCTCAAGAAATGGTGCTGAAGTGGAGCTATAACTACCGTGATGACCTACTTTCAGCACATCAGCTTTCAATAAGCCCCGCGAAACGCTGCTTAATATCTCCTCCTCTACCAAAGCCTCAGCATCTCCAGTAAAGAGGAAAACCGTGTCTTTATATTGTAATCGAATCACTGCACTATAATTATTTAACTCTTTATATTTATCCGCAACAGGGGCCAAAAATAAACCTTGAGCACCTTCTATTTCCAATTTTTCACCACTAATCGCTCGGGTGATCTTTAACCCTTTACGATCTATGGCGTCTAAAACATCCTCAAATGTCTTGGTATCATGAATCACCTTCGGCATATATACCTTCTCCACAGAAAATTGATCGATCACCAGATCCAAGCCACCGATGTGATCCTCGTGGGGATGGGTTCCCACCACAGCCTTCAAAGATGCTACGCCTTGGCTCCGTAAATAGTCGACAACCCTTTCTTCGTCATCATTTCCTCCAGCATCAATCAAGATATTTTCATCCATAGGCGTTCGAATCAGAATCGCATCTCCTTGTCCCACATCGATAAAGTGTACCTCTAACTCCTGATTCTCTTGAGCTTGCTGTACAGGCTCCACTACCACTTCTATACTCCCACAGGAAGTGAGGAGAAGCAGGCCAAGTATAAGTATAATCAGTTTAGTAAATTTCTGTTTCATATTGTATTATATCTCCTGTCTTATATAGGTTGGCTTCTCGCTGCTCGCCTCTCGCTGTTCCCTAAAAGCTTTTTTAAAAAGCGAGTAGCCAGAAGCGAGCAGCGAATAGCGTTCTTAAAATCCAAACGCTGCGTGACTGAGTGCCATCATAATTAGGGCTGCAATACAGTTCCCAGCAAATATAGCAAAAAAAGCAGTACGAAAGCGCATATCCAGTAATGCTGCTGCAATAGACCCCGTCCAAACCCCCGTGGTGGGCAGCGGCACTGCTACAAAAATCAAAAGACCCAAAGCACTGTATTTTTTGATATTTGTCGCCTTTCTCATTGTTCTATGGGTAACCCACTCCACAAACCTTTTAAACAAACGATGCTTTCTCATTTCTCGAAAAACAGGCTTCAAAAATAATAATAAGAACGGTACAGGCAGCATACTTCCCAAGATTCCCAATATCATGGCATGTAAAGGATGCATACCTAAAGACACGCCAAAAGGAATAGCACCTCTTAGCTCTAAAACAGGCATAGCTGCTATTAATATCACCATGATTTCATCAGATAAAAACTTTATAATATTCGTCATCCTAATCTCCTTATCATCTGACCTACATTAACATTATATAGGATATCTACGCATTTATGAATCCCCACTTTTAAACTGCTTGAATTAAAATAAATACGTAGGGAACGACGCCCTCGTCGTTCAGCCTGAGCACCCCTCTGAATACGGCGGGGAATACTTCCCCTGCACCCCTGATTTTTTTATCTAATAGGAAAGTAGAACTTTCCTATTAGATAAAAAAAGAAGTGTACGCTTGTACACTTCAAAAGAATTTGGCTAAATGATATTTGTACTTTAGTACAATGGTGACCCATCCGGGAATCGAACCCGGGTTACCGCCGTGAAAGGGCGGTGTCTTGACCGCTTGACCAATGGGCCATAAAAATGGTCGGGGTGGCAGGATTTGAACCCGCGGCCCTCTGGTCCCAAACCAGATGCGCTACCAAACTGCGCTACACCCCGACATAATCACAAGATTTATTTTACGACAAAATTAGAGATTTTGCAATAGCTTTTTAAAAGAATTTTTATCCGATGGCTAACAACTCCAAGACTCCCGCTTGCACGCTGTGTAAGCGATGATCAATAAATCAAAGATTTATGATCCCTGCTTATACAAGCGAGAGTCAAGAGTTGTACAGCCCCTGGATAACACGACTTGACGTTCATGTGGAGTTACAAACTCCATCTGAACGAGTCTTAGTTGATCCTTCTTTGTAATATATTCTTAACTTTCTCTATTCTGTTCTTACGATATAATAGAGGGGAAGGTAGACATAATCGTATATTAGCAGTAATCGTAGTTAAGGATGTAGGGAACGCCCCCCGTGGCGTTCCGAAAAAGATAGGACCAAAATCGCGAAACGGCACAGGGGCACGTTCCCTACACTTATCTATTACAAGTAAAAAACCTAATAAACATAACCAGAAATAGAAAGGAGCAATGTATATGCAAGGATGGAAAAAATGGATCATTACATCGACCTTAGCAATTTCTTTGACATCATCAGGTTTTCTCATGCCAGTCCATGCCGATTGGACCCAATCTCTATATGAAGAAAAAAAGGAAGAATACATATCATCAGGTGTTAAACATGAACAGCTTCTACGCTTTACCGACAAGGGCTGGGTCAATGTAAATGTCATGAGAATCAATCTTCAGGACAATTTTACTTCTTTGGACATGCTGTTTAATCAAAACGGCCTAGGAACCAAAGCTAGATTATCTGAGTTGGCAAACCAAAATCCTCAGGTGATCGCTGCCATCAATGGAGACTTTTTCAATACAAAGGGTGCTGCCACCTTGGGTCCTATCGTAAAGGATGGAGAACTGGTTTCAACTCCCTACTATATTCCAACCCAAATGGCTGTATTTAACCAATCAAAGGATGGTACGCCCTTCATCAACTATTGGACTTCAGAAATGGTAGAAATCATGAATAAACGCTCCATTACGTTCTTAAAGATAGGCTCCATCAACAAAGAGTCTGATTATGGAGACACAGCGATCCTCTTCACCCCTGCCTTTGGTGGAAAAACCCCTGCCCTCAGTCCAAATCTTTCCAGTGCTGTGGAAATGGTGATCGAAGACAATGTAGTCAAAGAAATCAACTATGCAAAGGAAGGGACTACCATCCCCAAAAATGGCTCTGTTGTATTTGCCACAGGAACCTTTGCAGCTTTAATTGAAAGCAGCTTCGCCGTGGGCGATGAAATCGAAATTTCAGCTTCTACAAATCCTGATTATCAATCCTTGGCCCTAGCCATGGGTGGTGGTGCTGTAGTACTTAAAGATGGTGTTGTTCCAACAACCTTCTCCCACAATATCACTGGCAACCATCCTCGGACAGCCATTGGGATCTCTAGGGACAATAAAGAAGTCATCTTGGTAACCGTTGATGGTCGTACAGCCTCCTATACAGGGGTTACCCAAAAAGAACTCGGCGAAATCATGGCTTACCTAGGCGCCCAGCAAGCCATCAACTTGGATGGCGGCGGTTCTACAGAAATGATTCTGCGTCCCTTGGGCGATGAGAACAAAAAGATTGTCAACACCCTCTCCGACGGCAGTGAGCGCAGATTGATGAATGGCATCGGGGTGGTTAATACAGCGCCACAAACAGCTATTGCTGGTGTGAAACTACAAACCCAAGATTCCAACGTATTTGTTAACACTTCCAGACAACTAGAAATCAAAGCTTATGACAAGAACTATAACCCGCTGCCCGTTGACTACAGCCGTGTGAAATGGCATATAACGGGAGCCGCTGGTACTTTTAACGGCAATATATTTAGGCCTACTGCTCCAGGAAAAGCTGCGATCGTAGCTGAGTATGATGGGAAATATGCTACATTGGAGATGAATGTACTGGATCAACCTGTAAATCTAAAGCTGTCTCCAAATAAGCTTTTTGTAGATAAAAATGGTGAGCGCGTTATCACCATGACCGCTGTAGACGGTGAAGGATACAGCGCAACCCTAAGTTCTCAGGATATTACCTTTGAAGTTCCTCAACATCTAGGGTATATCGATCAAAGAGGCTTCTTTAAAGCAGCTTCTCAGAATGGATCAGGTATCATCAAAGGCACATTTAAAGGGTTAGGGGCCTATATCCAAGTTGCTGTAGGTTCCCAGGAGGTAGTGATCGATGATTTCGAAGCTGTGAATGGAAGCTTCCTATCTTATCCGGCAGAAGTAACTGGAACCTATGAGATGGCACCATTCCCTAAATCCGGCAATAGTGCTGGTACACTGTCTTATGATTTTACAACAACAGATGCAACACGGGCAGCATACCTAGTATTTAATAACGGCGGTATTCGCTTCGAAAAGCCTCCAGCCAAAATTGGTCTTTGGGTTTATGGCAACGAAGGCGGCGGCCATGGCTTAAAAGCCAAATTAGTCGGTGCCGACGGCACAGCCCATACCATTAACCTGGCAACTGCTATTGATTGGAGCGGTTGGAAGTATGTAGAAGCGCCGGTTCCTTCCACCTTGAAGGTACCTGTGGTTCTCGAGCGAATCTATGTGGTAGAAACCAATCCCCTTGCCAAGGATACAGGAAGAATTTATATGGATGGTTTAACTGTTTCCTATCCATCAAACCTAGATGGCACAGTTCCTCAAGTACCTATACAAGATGCGAGAAACGTGAGTGAGCCTCCTAAAGGTGCAAACTCCTATAAGTTTTTTGCTCATGGTGCTGTGAGCGGTATTGATACCCTTTTAGATCAAATGGCCGTGACAAAGCTGGCACAATTGTCCAATGACAATGCAGAGCTCAATGTATTTACCAGCACACTAGATTCATCCCTAAAGGACAGTCTAACAAAGACCGTTGTCCTAGGCGATGGTAACTACACGGCTACGGCCCATAAAAACAGCATGTTTATTCAGTTGGATAACCGAAAAGGCAGTCTGAGAGAAAGCAATGTTCAGCAGTGGACTTGGTTTATCAATACCATCAAGACTGCCGAATCGAAACAAATCTTTGTGGTGCTTCCAAAGCCCCTATCCTTCAGTGACCCACTCGAAGAGAAGTTATTTAAGGATACATTGACGAAAGCCAAACAGGAAAAGAACATCGATGTATGGGTATTAAGCGGCGGCGGTTCAGACTTTACTGTAACCCCACAAAACGGTGTGCGATATGTAACCCTGAAGGATTATCCACTGCAAAATGATATGGATATCTTCACCCAGCTGAAGTATATGGTATTTACCGTAAATGACGATAAGGTAACCTATGAAATTGTGCCTATGTACACAAAATAACATATCAAAATAATAAAACAGAGGATTTCCTCTGTTTTATTATTTTGGTATGATCAAATTATCCAAATGCTGTAGCTCCTGCTCAAAAAGGTTCTCCTGAAGGATTGCCTCCACCTGTTCTACAGTTCCATCACTTACGTCTTGTCCCAATACTTCCTTTAAGCGAACCAAGTTGATGGTCCCCATATTTTCTAACAAAACTCGCACCTCTTCCTTTCTCTCAAAGGTAATTTCAATGGGTGCATGGCTTTTCCTTACCCTATCATGATAAACATAAATAAATTTATCTAAAGTCGCATCATCAATGATCATTTGGTGCTGTTCATCCTCTTGACTTAGGTCAAAGATTTCATCAAAGTAAATATCCAATCTTGTCTCAAGGGGAACTTTCTCTTCTAAGCTGCCATTGGGCCTATACCCCATGTTTAATTCCGGTACTATTCTTTCTCCTGCGGGTCGCATGCTCCAAATACCCAGTACCGTAATCACCGTTAAAACCACAACCGCCAGTTCATTATATCTTTTCCTTGGCTCTGTCATATTCGATACCACCCTATATCATATTTTTCACTCCAAAAGCAATCTCATGCTTTCATTTGTAGTATGATATAAGATTTCCATAATTATGCATGGAACATCACTACTCGCTACTGGCTTCTCGCTCCTCGCCTTTCAACCTTAACCTCAACCTTAACCTTTTCTTTTCTTTCTCTCAATCTTAATCTCGATCTCAATCTTTTTTCTTGTCATCAACACCTCGTCCTGCGTATATATATTCCTTATAGAGGAGGTGTATTTTTCTTGATCCCCAATCCTTGGAAATATAGATACGAGGTACGTGTACACTACACCGACGAAAATGCCGTTGAAACTTTAGCAAGTTATATAAAGGAACACCTCACTAAAGATATGGTTCTGGTTTGTATCGGCACCGATCGATGCATCGGCGATGCCCTGGGGCCCATCACAGGGACGATGCTGGAGAGCAAAAGCTTTTCTTATCCCTTCTACGGCACCGTAGACGATCCCGTCCATGCCGTGAACTTAAAAGAGATGATGGCTGTTATCACCACCCTGCATCCAGATGGTTTTTTTATTGCTGTCGATGCCTGTTTAGGCGCTGAAGAAAGTATCGGCAGCATCCACATAAAAAAGGGCCCCATCTTTCCTGGCAAAGGCGTAGGAAAGAAGCTGCCCAGTGTTGGTCATCTTTCAATTGTCGGTATCGTAGATAAAATCAACCACGACGACTGCTTTGCCATCCACAACATCCGACTCAGCCTCGTCATGAAAATGTCCAAAATCATCGCAGATGCGATTATACTCGCAACGCAGAATTAATCTTACTGGCTACTGGCTACTGGCTACTGGCTACTGGCTACTGGCTACTGGCTACTGCAATTTTATTTTGGCCGAATTTTGTTGTCAAGCTTTTCTTCTATCTTTTCCGAGAAGCGAGTGACGAGTAGCGAACAGCGATCTTAAAGTAGTGTCACAATCAATGGGATCGTTATCATAGAAAGCATGGTTGATATGAAGATGGCTTGAGATGCCAGGTGGTAATCATTTTCATATCGTGTAGCCATGATGGCGCAATTGGCCGCTACTGGCATGGCTGCGATTAGCACAGGGATTCCTGTCATGATCTCATCCAAATCAAACATCTTTAAAATCAGCAATACTAAAATCGGTAAAACCACTAGCCGTACTGCACTTACAATAAACACCTTGGTATTTGAAAAGATTTCCTTAATATGGATATCTGCTAAAATCGACCCAATGAACACCATGGCCATGGGTGTGGTCACGTCTCCCACCATCTTAAAAGCTTGATGCACTGGTCCTGGCAGTCTGGTAGAAGTCAAAAACATAGTAAACCCAATAAATACAGCAATAAGTCCAGGATTAATAAGCTGCTTTATCTGAATACTGCCCCGTTCATCCAAGGCCAGCTTGTTTTGTTTCATGCTCGGTCTGCTCAACACCGCCACCCCAAAGCTCCAAATCACCATATTAAACGGCAGATTATAAAGGGCTGTATAAAACACGCCTGTTTCTCCAAAAACCGCATTCACCACCGGATACCCCATAAACCCTACATTGGAAAACACCATCATAAATTGGAAAATATCCCTGGATGTACCCTCTGCCTTGATAAGTTTGGGTACAATATAGGATATAGCGATAGACAATGCATATACACCCCATGAAATCATAAACAGCTTTCCGCTCTTAACCAACGTTTCCTCAGAAAACTCAAAGCTGCTCAATGTAACAATAATCAAGCATGGCAGCGCGATACTTGTAATAAAATTACTGATATCACGATTCATATCGTTGCTAATGATCCGTAACTTCTTACATATATAACCTATAATAAGCAGTAAAAATAATACCAAAATCTGATTTAAGGTCTCCACTATATACCTCCCTTCCTATACTTAATATTATATAATATTTCACCTCGGCTTGAAATGACTATATTTCCCCAACGAAAAAAGACACAATACTGTGCCTTTGTTAAAATATTTATATATTCCTTGTCATCCTGAGCGCTAGCGAAGGATCTCTCTTTTAAGATATAGCTTCTACTTTATGCTTTGACAACATTTAGTTCAATATATCAGTTTGTTATCTATTTTTCCATGTTTATGCGACGCCTCAATATCATAAACGAAGCTATGATACCTATCACAACCCCAACACCATCCAATAGTACATCTTCCACCTGGGGTCCTCGCCCTGGTACAAAGGACTGATGAAACTCATCGAGACTGGCATAGACCACAGACATATAAAAGGTGACAGAATACAGCTTTACTCCCCTTAGTCCACTGATCCATAGGGCATTGCATACCAATACTGAGAGGATAAAGTATTCTGCCAGATGACCTGTCTTCCTGATATAGTACTCTAATCGCCCTCGTAGATTATCATTTATATCCTTCTCATCAAACACTTTTACGATGACTCTCTCTACTGTTTCTTTAATTCTAGAGCTCCTGTCATGGGATACACTTCGATTTTCTGCAGAGAAAAAGAAGATCACACCACACCATAGGATCACTAAAGTCCATGCCGCAACCCTTTTCATGAATTTCCCACTTTCTGCATATTCATATCTTATTTAATTCTCTTTATCTTATGTAAATCCTGCTGTGATTCATACCTGTTATCCTTGACTATATGACATTGATTCATACTTCCTCATAGAATCCGTGCCCTAATCAAATCTCAAATCAATGAAAGTTTCCTTTCATACTGCGAATGCCTCCCATACTACTAAATTAATACTTATATTATTTATCTTCTTTTGTAGCTGGTTTTGGTGTATGATAATGTTATACTCATGATTGTCCTAAAAAATTATCATTATCTAATGAAAAAGGAGAATACCCATCATGTCGAATTCAGAAAATAATACACAAGATACAAAGGCTCCTGAAAAGAAGAAGATTAGCCTACAGGATGCTATGAAGCAAGCACTCGCTGCCAAGAATCAAGGCAAAGGCGTAGGGAAGTTGGATTCTAATTCTTCCAATACGAACGCAAGCAAAAAAAATCCAGTAACAAAAAAACAAAACAGCCTCCCTAGAAGAACAGGCGGTGCATAAATAGTTTGGTGTCAGGCACCAATCAATTTTTAGGTAGTAAGCTAAAAAACGAAACTGTAACTAAAACGAGGTGTGGGCTAAGATTATTAAATCCTAGTCTCACCTCTTTTCGTTTTTGTTACATAGTATTTTTTCTTGCTAATTTACTAACTGTCCAATCCCAACAATCGCCCCAGCACTATCTATAAAAACATCCCTAACCTGTGGTCCCCTGCCAGGAACAAATGCCTGATGCTATGAAAGCTTCCTTCAACGCTCGTTTTTTAAATTAGTATCTTTCAAAAATAATTTTTCCAACTCTATCAATATGATCTTTAAGTTCCTTATGGTCTAAATGGGTATAGTCTACAATATCAAAAAAATACGGTAGTGGGCCTTGCATTTCTAACCTTGCATGAAGGCTTGAAATGGTATCAAATGTTATTTGATCTCCATAAATCGCTAGATCTACATCTGACCCTGGTCTATAATTCCCTTTAGCCCTTGATCCAAATATAACAGCCTTTTCTATCTCGATAAATTCTCTTACTTTACCAATGATATACGCTAAGTCATCTTCCTTTAATCCAAATCGCATTGTAATACCTCAAGCTTAGTGCATAATTCAACCATTACTTTATAATAACTTTTTCTTATTAATACTTCTGCTTCCAGTGCTTTTTTCTCATCATAAGTATGTGCCATTAGATTTCTCTTTTCCAATGCATCAATCCAAATATGCCCATCCGTTATGAGTTGAATCTGGAAAGCTGTTTGGATGGTACTTCTAGGACTCTTCACATCAAAACCTTCTTGCTCTAAATAATCTTTCATAGTTCTCCAGGCTAATTCAAATGTATACTCAAAGCATTGTATCAATCCTTGGATTTCAAATTTGTTTAACTTATCTTTTTCTATAAACTCAGTCAGTTGCATTGTAGCCTTCTTAAAATTAGCAAATCTTTGTTTCCACCTAACGTCAAAATCCATCTATCACACCTACTTTCATAAGTATATCTGTCTAGCAAAGTTTTTCTACTGTTTCAAGGTTTATTTCCATTGTTATTATATCATAGCTTCATATTTCTAGTCATTACCTATATAGTTATAGTTTTCAGATTTTTCAGTATTTTTTCCTTTAATCCATTGCTTCTTCATCCATTCATCTCTCTTCTGCCATATCTCCACACTAGTATTTTGTCATCTACACTATTTACCACACTCTGTTTTGATATATGCTCTTATAACTTCATCCAACTCTTGACTAACCTTTAATAGCTTTTCATTATCATGCTTATCTATTTCCTCTACTAATCTATTTAGCACTTCCCTTAATTCTTCCATGGGCTTTTTTAGTTCTTTCATGACAAACCTCCAATATAACATTTATATAACTTGCTTATAAAGCAAATTACAGCATTAAACTTGCTCTATAATCAAGTTTATAATAAAAAAGTTAGGTGGTTATCTCATGATTTTTATTGACAATCCAAATGCAAAAAACTTAATAGGCGATCGTGTTCATCAAGCCCGCCATAAATCAAAGCCCAAGATAACACAAACAGACTTGTTGGCACGTTTATCTGTTCGAGGAGTAGAACTAGAGAAAACAACCATTTCCAAAATAGAGGCAAAAACTCGCCCTGTAACTGACATCGAACTCGTTGCTATTGCCGATGCTCTGGGAGTAGGCATATTATGGCTCTTAGGTAGGGAATAATTGGAAATGTAATCTCCGTGTGATGTCCTACTATTGTAATAGTAATAACAAACAATCTTACTATCCTGCCAGAAAGGGCCCGATACCTTGCTCGAGGTTTTTTAGATATCAATTATGATACCAGGATAAAAACCATTAGGGTCTCTTCCGTAAACGGTAAACCATCCGTACAAGCATAAGCAAAGCCGCCATTCCTGGCGGCTGATGGAGCTATTGATTCTGTTTTTTGCATAAAAAAATATTTTACTCTTCCTCTAGAAATTCATAGAAGCTGTCAAAGCCGCTGTGAACAAACTCGTAGAGTACAGAACGATCTAGATGGAATCTTTCTTCCATTTCAAGAATCCCCTCGTAATTAGGGCTGTTGAAATACTTCTCCAATTCTAAGATCTGCTTTTGATTATAGGCACATACCAGAAGTTGACTGCTTTCTGTAATGTAGTACACCCCATAGATATCATCATTGAGATAATAGTTGGTATTTTTCACGTGCTCGTTGGTGGGGTTGAATTCTGTATATAATATCCCCACTTCATAACCATGCTTCATGGCATGGGGTTTTTCTCTATCCATTTTTCGCATGAACTCTCTAAAGTTTTTCACATGGTATACGGTGATGTATTCATCCTTGCCCAAGCTAAAGGCTGCCTCCATCCCTGTGATGTTCATGGATGTCTTGACTTCCGCTGCCTTTACCCGCCAGCCTTTGCCAGTTTCCTCTACTTGGATTTCAGAAACCACCATTCGGTATCCTTGTTCTAGATCAATAAGGGACTCTGCCATGTAGGCTTTTTCGTTCTGCCCATCTACTGGTTCGATGATATTTTTTAGTAGGGTAGCAGGTTTTTTCACGATTTGATAAGGGATCTTCTGTCCATCGCTTAAAAATCCCAAACCCTCTTCGTCACAGGCTACAGCCCGCATCATAAAGTAGTTGACCAGTTGAATCGGTGAAGCCACAGGCTCACAGATTTTGTCCCATAGAGCAGTGATTTCTGTCTCGTTCAGCTGAGGCTTTTCATGGATGGCGTATTCGTATTCACTGATTGGCTCTGGGAGCTCTTCATTGAACTGTTTGCTTTTCTCCATATAATGATGAACTAGATACACTGCTTCCCGCTGGCTAATGTCCACGGTTTTGCCGCCCAAGCCTCCCATCATATTGGCAGCCGCCATGGCAATGCTTTCATCTGATCCATCTAAAATGCTAATATAGTCATCTAGACCAAATTCTTCTGCATCGAGATGGAAGAATTGATGGAACTCTTCCCCTAGCTCTGTTTCCCATTTTATGACCAGCCCAACGACACCCATGAGTCTTGTATTGGTGGCACATGCTTCAATAAATTTATGGGTTAACCCGTAATCGGCATCTTTTTTCCCTTTGATCACTTCAAATTTTCTATTTTTCATTTCCTTCTCCTTCTTTGTGTATACAATCTGCTAAGTCAATCAATATTATATTACTATAAAATGAATAAAACAACGAGGTATTCTCCTTCTTTCCCGTTGTTTTATTTTTCCTATTTATTCTTTTTATATAATTTTCTTCATCTTCAGCTGTCGAATAAATACTTCATGGTCACTCCACATTGATATCACAGCGTCAAATTTATCATTCATTTTCTGCTGCTCTTCCTTTATGCCTTGTACTTCCTCTTC
The DNA here is from genome assembly GCF_029240175.1 of Anaerosolibacter sp. Taxonomy (GTDB): domain Bacteria; phylum Bacillota; class Clostridia; order Peptostreptococcales; family Thermotaleaceae; genus Anaerosolibacter. Next base: position 188,003 of record NZ_JARBTM010000003.1, on the reverse strand, counting down.
CAACCGCTCCACCCGCGTGTCTAATCTGTCAACCTTTTTTCCCAATTCATCAATCATACCGACAAGCAGATGTAGGGTATCTTTGATCTCTTGTTCCATATCAGCACCTCCAAATATTCTATTCCCAGATGCCGTTTCCTTCGTGTATATCCATTATATCATAATCTGTACCTATGTTACACCAAAATATAGGGAACAGGCATGCCTGTTCCGCCGCAAAACTAACCTATAAGTTGCCCATCTGTCCCATAACTTCAGTTCTTAGACTTTCTAGCTTTTCTTTGGCGTTCTCCAAACTGTTTCCTACCACGGAAAAATATATCTTTACCTTTGGCTCTGTACCCGATGGGCGGATGCAGAACCAGGAACCATCCTCTAAGGTAAAATGGAGCACATTGGATTTTGGCAAGGTTAACCTTGAAATCTCTCCTGTTAACAGATCTGTTTGCTTTCCATGGTCATAGTCCTTTAAGATTTGAACTTTCCGATTGCTTATCTCCCTTGGAGGATTTGTACGGAAGTAGCTTAGGATCTCATCGATCTTCTCCATCCCTTCCTTACCCTTTAGGGTGATAGATTCTAGTCCTTCTTGATAATAACCATGCTTCTCAAACAGTTCCATCAATCCATCATATAGAGTCATGTCCTTTTCTTTATAGTAGGCTGCCATCTCACAAATCAGCATGGAAGCAATCACAGCATCCTTGTCTCGGACAAAGGTCCCTGCTAGGTAGCCGTAGCTTTCTTCGTAACCAAATATAAATTCTTTTTCTCCACTCATCTCAAACTCTTTAATCTTCTCTCCAATAAACTTAAAACCTGTTAATGTATCCAAGGAGTCTACCCCATAGCTTTTGGCGACCTTTGCCCCCATTTCACTGGTAACGATGGTCTTTATCACCACACCATTATTTGGTATCTTACCTTCCTCTTTCATGGCAGATAGGACATAGTCAATCAGCAGTGCCCCTGTCTGGTTGCCAGTCAATACCTGATAGTCTCCATCCTTATTTTTTACTACAGCACCTACCCGATCACAGTCAGGATCTGTCCCGATGATCACATCGGCATCCACTTGATCTGCCAGTGCCAAAGCTAGAGTAAACGCTTGATGCTCCTCAGGATTCGGAGATTTCACCGTAGAGAAATTGGCATCAGGTTCCTCTTGCTCTTGCACCACCCATACCTTGTCAAATCCCAACTCTGCCAGTACTCTTCTTACAGGCATATTTCCAGTACCGTGCAAAGGTGTGTAGACGATCTTCACAGCAGGTCCTTTTTCTTTGATAAATTCTTTTCTCAATGCTACACCTTTTACACGATCTATATATCTTCTATCTATATCTTCCCCAATGATTTCTAGTAATCCTGTAGACAGCGCCTCTCCTTTATCTATATAGCTTACAGCACTATAATCTTCAATCTTCTGTATCTCAGCAATGATCTTTTCCGCCTCATCAGGTATGATTTGTCCCCCATCTTCCCCATACACCTTATAGCCGTTATATTCTGGCGGGTTATGACTAGCAGTGATGACCATCCCTCCAGCACAGCCTAAATCCCGTACAGCAAAGGACAGCTCAGGTGTCGTTCTCAAGGATTCAAAGAGATAGGCTTTGATCCCATTGCCATTCATCACCAAAGCTGCCTCCTCTGCAAATTCTGAGGACATATGCCGAGAATCATAGGCAATAACAACCCCCTTTGTCTTAGTGCCTTCTACAGCCTCTAAAAGGTATCTTGCAAAGCCCTGAGTTGCTCTACGGACTGTGTATTTGTTCATTCGATTGGTTCCTGCCCCGATTACACCCCTAAGTCCCCCGGTACCAAACTCAAGATCTCTATAGAAGCGATCCTCAATCTCTTTTTCATTACCTTCTAAGGATTCTAACTCTCGTTTTGTTTCTTCATCAAAATAATCACTATTTATCCATTTCAAATAATTCTCCATATATGCCATTCCCATTCTCCTTTATCTATCATTTTAGCCTTTACCCGTAGGGAATGGTCAGTGACCATTCCGATGGCTGGACATTAAATTTCCGTGTGGACAGATTATATATATATCGATATGCTCATCTCCATAGTACTATTCATCAATTACAGTTGAAATTCCTTTCAATTTTTCACAAACTTCATAACAAAAACATGGAGGACTGACCAAATGCCCTTTAGTCAGTCCTCCTTCATCAATTATTAACAACTTCTTTTATATGTGGGTACCATATGCTCAATATAATCCCTTAAATCACTATTTTCATCCAATAAAATACCTTTTAAATGAGTAAGCTCCGCCATTAAAACCTTGTAGTCAATAAATATTGGTTTCCCGATAAAAATCTTATGATGCTTCGTCTCTGTTAAACCCTCTTCATCCATCAATAGCTCCTCATAGAGTTTCTCACCAGGCCTTAGCCCTGTGACTTGAACATCGATATCCTTGTATGGTTCAAAGCCAGACAATCTAATCAGATTCTCGGCTAAATCAATGATCTTCACAGGCTCTCCCATATCCAACACAAAAATTTCTCCACCCTTGGCCATGGCCCCAGCTTGAATTACCAGCTGCACGGCTTCAGGAATCGTCATAAAGTAACGGGTCACCTCTGCATGGGTAACCGTAACAGGTCCACCGTTGGCAATTTGTCTCTTAAATAAAGGGATCACACTACCATTACTTCCAAGAACATTTCCAAATCGAACAGCAACAAACTCTGTTTTGCTATTTCTACTCATGGCTTGTACAATCATCTCAGCAATACGCTTCGTAGCACCCATCACATTGGTAGGATTGACCGCTTTATCTGTAGAGATCAGCACAAATTTTTCGGCTCCAAATGAACTAGCAACCTCTGCCACATTTAAAGTACCAAAAACATTGTTCTTGATGGCTTCTTTTGGACTCTCCTCCATCAAAGGCACATGCTTATGGGCTGCTGCATGGAATACCACTTGGGGCTTATATTTGCTAAATATCTCTTGCAATCTTTGTTTATCCCTCACAGAAGCAATCAAAACAGTCAAGTCTAACTCAGGATAATTGGCACCCAACTCATTTTGAATATCATAAGCATTGTTTTCATAGATATCTAAAATCAATAGTTTTTTAGGGTTAAACTGGGCTACCTGTCTGCACAGCTCTGATCCGATGGACCCGCCGCCACCAGTCACCAGTACTACCTTATTCTGCAAATAGGAGCTCATTTCTTCCAAATCAACCTTTACAGTTTCTCTTCCTAGCAAATCCTCAATATCTACATCACGAATCTGATTAATACTTACCCTGCCATCAATCAGTTCATACATACCTGGCAATATCTTTAGCTTACACTTGGTCTTACTACATTCCTCTACGATTTCACGAATTACACTCTGGGAGGCTGAGGGGATTGTAATAATGATCTCATCAATTTTCTTCGTCTCCGCTACCTTCCGTATATGATATCGATCTCCGAGAACAGGTACTCCATTGATCTTTCTTCCGATCTTACTATCATTGTCATCAATAATTGCAACGGGTACACTGTTTAACTCTTCATGGTTTTTTAGCTCCTTGATCACCATGGCTCCAGCCTGTCCTGCACCGATAATCATGACCCGCTTAAAGCTCTTCCTGTTACTCAATCCGTTTTCTCGTATATTCCTAGATGCACGATAGCTAAATCGGACACCCCCTATGAGGATAATATCAATCATGAATGTCAAAATATAGATACTTCGTGGCAGTTGCTGCTGCATAATGAACATATAACTGACCGTACCTGCAGTGGCAAAAAAAGATGTGGTTACAATCTGCACCAACTCCTCAATACTTGCATATTTCCATAGGTTATTATACAGTCCTAACCCGTAAAAAATGACCAACTTAATCAGTGTCAACGTAATGATACTCTTAAGATATATAGGCAAGTATTGCATTGCTACTGGATGACTCAATACTTGCCCATCAAATCTGATGGCAAAGGCAAGGATAAAAGATAAGTTGATACATACCGCATCTATAAATACAAGTAATAAGTTCAAAATCTTATTCTTCATTTTATCCACTCCGATAGTATAGTCTATATTAAATATACAATTTTACACCCTTTATGTCAATTGAACCGAAAAGATTGCAAATAATTCTCAGCTTTAGTCATTATTAGATAATAAAAGAAAGCGGCTAGAAATTCCTTTTCTCACCGTTTCCAGCTTATCCCTATTCCATTGTTTTCGCAGCTTCTTTACACGCTTTAGAACCAAATTCATTATTTATAAGCTTCACTAAATAATTTCTGAATTCGTCTCTAAGATCATCTCTTCTTAATGCAAACTCAACCGTAGCCTCTAAAAATCCTTGCTTATCTCCTACATCATATCTTCTACCCTCGAAATCATAGGCATACATGGCTTCACGCTGCGCCAACTCTTTTAGTGCATCAGTTAATTGAATTTCTCCACCTTTTCCAGGCTTTGTATGCTCCAATATCTCAAAAATAGTCGGATTGATGATATATCTTCCTAAAATTGCAACATTAGATGGTGCTTCATCCACAGCAGGCTTCTCAACAAGTCCCTTAACTGTGTAGACTCTATCACTTATCTTCTCACCATCAACTATACCGTATTTACAAACATCTTCATCCTTTACCGTTTGAACCCCTAATACAGATGTCTGATACTGGTCATAAGCATCTATCATCTGCTTAAGACATGGAGCCTCTTCATTATGAACTACATCATCTCCAAGCATAACGGCAAATGGTTCGTTTCCTACAAAGGTCTTAGCACAGTAGATGGCATGTCCTAATCCTTTGGCTTCTTTTTGTCTTATATAATGCACATCCGCCATCTCGGACACCGTCTTTACTATATCTAATAATTCCTGGTTTTTTTTCTTCTCAAGCTCTTGCTCTAGCTCACATGAACGGTCAAAATGATCCTCGATTGCTCTTTTGCTCTTTCCAGTGATGATTAATATCTCCTCGATGCCACTTGCGATTGCTTCTTCAATTATATATTGAATCGTTGGCTTATCAACGATTGGTAGCATTTCCTTTGGCATAGCTTTTGTCGCTGGTAAGAATCTCGTTCCAAGTCCAGCTGCTGGTATGACTGCTTTGCGTACTTTCATATTGAGATGAACCTCCCCCTTGATAAATGGGCTATGATAGTATAGTAGCCCATTTATGCTGAACAGCCCTAAACAATGTTAGGGTTTTTCAATTAGTCTCTACTAAATAAGTCTCTTGTGTAGACCTTGTCCACTACATCTTTAATCTCATCTGATAGTCTATTTGCTACGATAACATCAGAGATTTGCTTGAATTCATCAAAGTCCTTTATAACTCTTGAGTGGTAGAACTCATCTTCATGAAGTGCTGGCTCAAATACAACAACTTCAATACCTTTGGCTTTAATACGCTTCATTACACCTTGAATTGCAGATTGTCTAAAGTTATCAGAGTCCATCTTCATTGTAAGTTTATAAATCCCTACAATTTTAGGGTTTCTTTTAATAATCATATCAGCGATATGGTCTTTTCTTGTGCGGTTAGCATCAACTATTGCCCCCATTATGTTTTGAGGCACATCCTGGTAATTAGCTAGAAGCTGCTTTGTATCTTTCGGTAAACAATAGCCACCATACCCAAATGAGGGATTATTGTAATGATTTCCAATACGTGGATCTAGTCCAACTCCCTCAATAATCTGATGTGTATCCAAACCTCTGACTTCTGCATAAGAGTCAAGTTCATTAAAGAAAGCAACTCTCATAGCAAGATAAGTATTTGCAAAGAGTTTGATGGCTTCTGCTTCTGTTGCATCTGTATAAAGAATAGGTATGTCTTTCTTTATTGCTCCTTGAGCTAGAAGTTCAGCAAATACTTTTGCTCGTTCAGACTGCTCTCCAACTACTATTCTTGAAGGATAGAGATTGTCATAAAGAGCTTTTCCTTCTCTCAAGAACTCTGGTGAGAAAATAATGTTCTCTGTACCAAACATTTCTCTAACTTTTTCCGTATATCCGACTGGTACTGTCGATTTAATAACCATTACAACATCTGGATTGATCGATAATACATTCGCTATAACAGCTTCAACTGATCTAGTATTGAAGTAGTTCTTCTCTGGATCGTAGTTTGTTGGAGTAGAAATGATGACATAGTCAGCATCTTTATAGGCTTCATAGTTATCAGTTGTCGCCCTTAAATTTAGGTCTTTCGTGGCAAGATACTCCTCAATCTCTGGATCGATGATTGGAGACTTTTTGTTGTTGATCATATCAACTTTTTCTTTGATGATGTCTAGTGCAATTACTTCATTGCGTTGTGCTAAAAGTATAGCATTGGACATGCCAACATAACCTGTTCCAGCGATAGTTATTTTCATAGATTCTTACCCCCTTGTTTATGTAAGGTCTCAGAATTGAAGACCTGCTAGTTTACTTGTTATTTGATTGTGGCTTTCATTATTGTTTGGCTTAATTCCCAACTTTATAATACACTTTATACCATTCAACGAACTTCTGAAGACCATCCTCTATGCTTGTACTTGGCTTAAAGTTAATATCTTGTTCAAGATCTGATACATAAGCATATGTTCTAAGAGCATCGCCAGGTTGCATATCCACATAGACTTTCTCCGCTTCTTTTCCAAGTGCAGGTTCTAAAGCATTGATAAATCTCATACGCTGCACTGGATTATTATTTCCTATGTTGTAAATCTTGTATGGTGCAAAGCTTGTACTTAAATCGCCTTACTTTCATTATACTCTCTATTGGCAATTGGAGCTTTAACGATCAGCTTCACTATGCCTTCTACAATGTCATCAATTTATGTGAAGTCTCTTCCCATCTTACCGTGGTTAAAAACTTAGTTAGGCTTTCCAGCTAGGATGTCTTTTGTAGATGAGAAGTAAGCCATGTCTGGTTTTCCATATGGTCCATAAACTGTGAAGAATCTTAAACTACTTGTTAGGATAACATAGAGATGGCTATATGTATGATAAGCCATCAGCTCGTTAGATTTCTTCGTCGCAGCATAAAGCGAAACAGGATGATCCACATTATGATTAGTAGAAAATGGCACTACTTTGTTGCCACCATAGACAGAACTGGAAGAAGCATAAAGAAGATGCTTCACTGGATAGTTTCTACATGCCTCTAAAATGATCATAAATCCAGTCAGGTTAGAATCTATATAAGCATGGGATTCTCAATTGAATATCGCACTCCTGTTTGAACCGCTAAGTTTATGACATGAGTAGATTGGTAAGTGTCGAAGATATTATCAACTACGGATTTATTTTTTAAATCTACTTTGTGAAAGTTAAAGTTGGTATACTTCCCTAAGACCTCAATTCTCGACTGTTTAAGGCTTGGATCATAATAATTATATAAGTTGTCAATTCCTATTATTTGATAAGAATCATCTAGTAATTTTCTTGAAAGGTGAAATCAGATAAATCCGGCTACACCTGTTATTAGTATTTTCATTGCTATTTACCACTCTAGACTATTTCTATATTGTAATAACGTCTCGGCAAAAACAAAGTCCATTTGATCATCTATATCAACAGAATTCTCTTTACTCATAACTGTCGCAAAACTTTTATCTGCATAGATATTTGAGGAGTTCATCAAGTATTCAATTCTAACTATATATAAAGCCCCATTTATTCGATAATATGTAGGAATACTCTGTCTAGGCATCAAAACGACTTCTGGTTTTATGAAGTTTTCCATCGAATGATTCTCCGGCAATGTATTTGCCCATAACGGTGAATGGTCCATTTCACAAACACCAACAACAAGATTGGCAGTCTTTTCTTTCAAAGCCTTGTAACCTTCAATAATATCATTTGAAGTTCTAAGTGGTGACGTTGGTTGTAATAATGCAACCGTATCAAATTCAATTCCTGAATCCTTATATCTTTCAATAACTACTTTGACAACATCCCATGATGAGGCGGTATCATTAGATAATTCTTCACTCCTCAAGAAAGGGACATTTGCACCCCACTGTTTAGCAATCTTAGCATACTCATCCGAATCAGTAGAAACCATTATTTCATCGAATAAACCCGATTCTTCTGCAGCTTTAATTGTATAAGTCAATAAAGGCTTTCCATTTAAGAGTTTAATGTTCTTGTTCTTAAGACCTTTCGACCCGGACCGTGCCGGAATAATCGCTAGATTTTTCATTACTCCACCTCACAATCATAGAACTTTTTCTTAAGATCAATTTCACCATTAATAATGTATTCTTTTATTACTTCGACTACTTTATTAGATGTGTCTCCATTACCGTATGGATTAACGGTTTCATTAGCTTTCTGTATGAAATCTTCGCTTAATGCTAAATTCACTGCTTGTCTAATACTTCCCTGTGTTGGTTCACAGTTAATGACACTACTTGCTTGTAGCCTTCCCTTTTGTCGGTCTCCAATATTGATAGTAGGGATACCAAAACTAGGTGCTTCTAGTAGCCCACTAGAGGAATTCCCAATAACCATTGAACAATACTTAAGCGCACTGAGGTAACGTTTCATGCCGAGAGATGTAAAAGATGCAATGTTTTCATTTTCCCTGGCATATCTATCAATATACTGATTTATTATGCGACCTTCAGCATCTGCGTTTGCTTTAGTGAAAATAAACCTTAAGTTCCTATATTCTTTGCAGACTTCAAGAAGGGATTCAATTTGCTTCTCAGAGCTGTTGTTTTCAAGTGTTACTGGATGGAATGTAACCATCGCATATGGTTTTGATAAACTAATTTCCAACTCATTCTCTAGTTCTTCTTTTAGTAACAATTTTTCATTTAAGATATTTTCCATACCGATTGCTCCAACATTGTATACACGACCTGGATGCTCCCCTAATTGAATAACTCTATTTCTATATTCATCTGTACTTGTAAAATGAAGATAGCTTAGTTTTGTTATTGCATGACGAATAGACTCATCGATGGCACCTTCTGTAGTTTCTCCGCCATAAAGATGGGCTATTGGAATTCTCTGATTCATAGCTGTAGTTGCTACAGCAAGTGTTTCATATCGATCACCAAGAACAATCAATAAATCCGGATGTAACTTCTCAAAATACTCAGCAAAGCTAATCATAGCAAGGCCCATTGATTTGGAAATGGCGGATGGCGTATCTGAGCTCAATAGGATCTCTATTTTCTCATCAATAATAAAACCATCCTTTTCAATTTCTTGATACGTTAAGCCAAACTCTGGAGAAAGATGTGCTCCAGTGGCTACGATTCTCACATCGAATTCCTCAACCTTATTAAGTTTTGCAATAATCGGTTTTAACAAACCATATTCAGCCCTTGTAGCTGTTAGTATACTGATTATTTTCTTCATAGCTCTATCAACTCATCTTCTTCGAAATCTCTTCGTGCAACTTTACCTATAACATCAAACCATCTCATAGGACTTATTCCATCACCCGGTCTTTTTACTGTAAGGTTCTCTTCCGTAAAAAGCTCTCCTGCCTTAATATCTTTCATTGCAATAATACTCTTTCGGGCAACAGCCATATTCTTCTTCTCTGATTCGGCTGGCTGCTTCATTCCGTTACCTAGGGCTAACTCTATGTGTCTTATAGAATCTAACATAGCTTTCAACTCATCGGGTTCTAGACTTGCTTTATGATCAGGTCCTTCCATGTTTCTATCTAATGTGAAATGTTTCTCTATAACCATAGCACCTAAAGCAACCGCCGCAATAGGAACCTCTATACCTCTTGTATGATCAGAATAACCAACCTTGACGCCAAATTCATCCTTTATTGTTAGCATAGCTCTTAAGTTCACATCAGTAAAAGGTGTCGGATATTCTGTTGTACAATGAAGAACAGTCAGTTCTCCTGATCCATTATCTTTTAACACTTGGATGGCACTTCTTATGTCGTCCATTGTACTCATCCCAGTGGAAAGTATCACACGCTTATTAAGTTTAGCAATCTTCATTAGATAAGGTAGGTTCGTAATGTCTCCAGATGGAATTTTCCAAGTACTCATCTCTAGACTATTTAAAAAATTAATGCTATCAAAATCAAAAGCAGTGGACATAAATTCAATATCTTTACCTTTACAGTATTCATTTAGCTCCACAAATTCATGAAAAGAGAGCTCAAGCTTTTTAAGCATATCGTGTTGAGATTCTTCAGGTTGTGTTTGCTGTTTTTGATATTCAGCTTTTACTGCATTTTTTGAAACGATATTCTTAGAAACAAAAGTCTGAAACTTTACACAATCAGCTCCTGCATCTTTAGCTGCATCGACTAATTTTTTTGCCAATTCCAAACTCCCATTATGGTTTACACCAGCTTCTGCAATAACGAATACACTCATAGTTTCTTCACCTCCCTACATGGATTCCCGTAAGCCATTATATGAGAATCAATATTATGTAAGACGACACTTCCCATGCCAATTATTGAGTTAGGTCCTATGTGAATTTGTTGTTTAACCGTAACATTTAATCCAATGTGAGAACTCTCTCCAACAACTACTTCTCCAGCTAAAACGGCTCCTGGAGCAATGTGAGAAAAGGCACCAATTTGACAGTCGTGCTCCACAATCGATCCAGAATTAATGATACTCCCTTTCTGAATCAGGGCACCAGCATTGACTACACACTGTTTCCCAACAAACACGCCTTGTTCGATTTTGGCATGCTTACTAACTTTAGCTGAATCATCAACGATGGCAGGAATCTCATATCCAATATTAATCAATATGTTAAATAGCTTAATACGAAGCAATGGATTGCCGATACTTCCAACTGTGACAAAGGCATATTTATAACCATCGCTAAATAAAAACCCTAGATCATCATCACATCCCACCACAGGAACACCCATAATCGACTTGCCAATATTCTCTTTCTTATCGACAACCCCTATCTCTGCATATTCATTTAGTTCAAGAAGACTATCTAATACTGCTTTACAGTGACCTCCGCCACCAATTAAAAGTAGTTTTTTATTCATCTCTCTCTAACCTTCTTCGCATTTCTTCCATTTCATCTATTTGCCCCATATCCATCCAACTGTTTTCACTGATAGGATAAATTCCGATTTTCTCACCTTGAGACTTATATTGTTCTATTATATCAGGAAAGCCAATAACCCTGTCTTCCTCAAGTTCTTCTATCACTTTTGGTTCTACTATATACATACCAGTGTTTGTGAAGAAAGATAGTTCTGGTTTTTCTTTCATATTCTCTATTTCGCCTGTTTCACTAATTTCTATAACACCATATGGAATTCTAATGTTCTTTAGCGAACAAACCATTGTAATTAAGTTTTTTCCCTTCTTATGATAATTATAGATCTTTTCATAATCCTCTTCGATTAAAATATCACAATTAGATAAAATAAATGTTGAATTAATCATGCCTTTAAGTAGACTTAATCCACCACCAGTGCCCAATGGCTTATCTTCATCTACATAATCAACTTTATAAGCTTTTTCAATTTCATTAAAATACGCTTTAATCATGTTCTTCTTGTGATTGACTACAAGATAAAATTGATCGCTTCCATATTGATTAAAACGATTTATGATATGCTCAACAATTGGTATTTCTCCAATAGGAATGAGTGGCTTAGGAAGTATCTTTGTATAGGGGTATAGTCTAGTGCCAAGTCCGCCCGCCATAATAACAATAGGAATTCCCAACTCTTTTTTCTTGTCAATATCTTCTTCATTTAAAAGAATTATTGAAATTATCTCCATACTCTTATTTACAATTGGAACAGCATCAATAAAATTCTTCTTCATAAATTCTTTTGCTTCATATTTTTGGTTCTCTTTTAAATATAAAGGATTATAATTAGCAATATCTTTAACTTTTGCATCTAGATTACCTTTCTTTAAAATCCACCTCCGAATATCACCATCCGTAATTGCAGCAGTTAATTTACCTTCATTTTGAACAAAAAGAACTTTCTTTGATGTTTTATCCAATTTTTCCATTGCATCTATCATACTATTGTCTTCATCAATTATTACATCACTAACTTTCAAACCTTGTCCTCCTCACCTCTTTTGAATTAAGCATTTTTGAGGATATTAATAACTGTTAGCACATCTTCTTTGCTCAAGTTGGAGCTACACGGAATATTTACAACATGCTTCCAATAATGAATTGCTTTATCAATTGAATAGGATTGACTGTCCTTGTAAGGTTTTTGATCACTGATTAATCCCCATATGGGTCTAGCTTGAACATTTTGGGACGCTAGATATTTAATGATTTGATCTCTATCTAATGTGTATTCTGGATCTACATACAAAGCATAAAACCAATAATTTGGGCGAATACTATCCTTAAAATCTAAAAGTCTTAATCCTAGTATCTTTTGAATTTTATCTTTATAAAGTTGATAGTTCTCTTTCTTTATCTGAATAAAATCTTCTAATTGCTCTAGTTGTGCAAGCCCCAATGCAGCTTGAAGATTTGTCATCCGATAGTTATATCCTATCTCATCATGAGTATAATAGAGTTCATCACTCTTTGCTTGTGTTGTCAGATGCTTCGCCTTTTTAAGAAAATGCTCATTATCCGAAACAATCATTCCTCCTCCACCAGTAGTGATAATCTTGTTCCCATTAAAAGAATATACTCCTATATCACCTATTGTGCCAGCATGCTTACCTTTGTATTTCCCTTTGATATAATAAGTTCCTATTGCTTCTGTAGCATCTTCAACAACCTTCAAGTTATAAATTTGAGCGACATCATTGATGCCTTCCATGTCAGCCATGTTACCAAAAACATGAACAACAATCAGAGCTTTAATGTGCTTTTTTGTTGTATTATTAATAAGCTTACCATCTATAAAGCTACATTCATTTTCACAGAAAACCTTTAACTTATCGACATCCAATGTAAGTGAATCATCGCAATCCATAAAAATTGGTTCTGCACCTATATACTTCACTGGATTTACTGCAGCTATAAAAGTTAGTGTTGGAACTATAACTTCATCTTCTTTTGTAACCCCGCATACTTCAAGTGCTATATGAAGTCCCGATGTACCATTTTGACATGAAACAGCACCTTTGCATTTAGCATACTCAGCTATCTTTTCCTCAAATTGATTAACGTACGGTCCACCAGTTGATACCCATGCTGTTTCTACAGCACGGGTTATATACTCAAGTTCTTTTCCCTTTAAATTTGGAACAGATAGAGGTATAAATAGTTTATCCATCCTACTCACCTACTCTTCTATCCAAACTGGTTTCTTTAGGACCCATCTTCCAAAATTATCTTTTTCGAATAATTCTCTATTATAAAGTTTATCAATAACAGCCCAGAATTCTGCCTCTGTATAACCAGCAAATTCTATGAAATCAGAAACACTTCTAGGATCTAGTGCATGGTCATGTTTTTTAACCAACTCTTTTGCTTCTTCTCTAGTTAGAAGTCCGTATCTTACAAATCTCGCTGCATAATCAGTTGCCGAGGCATGTCCAAATTTTGGATATTTAAGCCATGAGTGAACCAAATATGCTCTACTATCAATTTGGTCAAAATTCTCGACATGATGTGTCCTATCCCATTCATGTGTTAAATCTTTAAATCCTCTCTTCTTCGCAAATTGGTAGTTCGAATAACTATTCCATGGAATAAAATATGAAACATACATAGGATCTAGTTTCTCTAATTTTTCGCTTGAAGGCGCCTTAGTCATTTCTAAAACTTGTTCAGTTATACCATCAATTTCTAGCAGTTCATTAATATCAATATCTGAAGCAACGCCATTATTCAATTGATTTCTTGCAGAATATGTTTCTTCATAACCGAGACCACCATACTCGTAACTAACATTTTCGCCATAAACTAATAAAGGTGTATTGAATTTTAATGCCATATTCATAGGAAAAGTATAGATTAATCTATCAATAAACCAAGTAGGTTTCCCATACTTTTCAAATGTATACTTCATAAGTTGTTTTTGAGCTTTTCTATCAGGCTTTAGACTAATAATTGGACATCCGAATTCCTCAGAAATATTCTTTAGGTTGTGTTTACCTGCTTCCGTCATTTCAAAATTATCTTCAACACTGAAAAGAATAGGATTCATTTTCATTACTTCTTTCATCAAAAAAACCTGATAATGGCTGTCTTTTCCTCCACTAACTGCAATTGCACAGTCGTATGAGGAACCATTCATACCTCTATACTTATCACACAGTTTCTCTAATTCTTTGTATCTGTTATCCCAATCAATTTCTTTACGTCTTTCAAATGATTGACATGCAGAGCAAACTCCTTCTTCATTAAAACTGATCCCCGGTCTTGTATTAGGCATAACACATTTTTTACAATACTTCATAATCTTAACCTCCATTGTTTAATTTATATGTTGTAAATATCAACCTTATATTTTTCTAAATTTTCCTGAAAAAACTTTATTGTTTCTGCTAGCCCTCGCTCAAAAGTATAGTTTGGTTTCCAATTGGTTAGTCTCATAATCTTCTCATTGGACCCCAAAAGTCTATTTACTTCACTTTTTTCAGGTCTCAGTCTCTGTTCGTCACAAACAATTTTTGCTTTTGGATTAATTTGTCTAATCAATTCTTCAGCCAGTTGACCGATTGAAATCTCTTGTTGGGTCGCGATATTGATTTCTTCACCAATTGTCTTGTAAGATTTTGCTATCTCAATAAATCCATTTGCTGTATCTTTTACGTAGTTAAAATCTCTCGTTGGTGTTAATGAACCAAGCTCGATTTCTTCTTTACCAGCAAGAAGCTGCGTGATAATTGTTGGAATCACTGCTCTTGCAGATTGTCTAGGACCGTATGTGTTGAATGGACGAACGATTGTGATTGGCATATTAAAACTTCTGTAAAAAGATTCCGCTAAACGATCTGCACCGATTTTAGTAGCAGAGTATGGAGACTGTCCCTGAAAAGGATGATTCTCATCAATTGGAACATATTGAGCTGTTCCATATACTTCAGATGTTGAAGTGATTAAAAGTCTTGAAGTATCCAATTCTCTGGCTGCTTGAAGGACATTAAGAGTACCTTTTATATTTGTGTCTACATAAGTGTCTGGAGAATGATAACTAAATGGTATAGCAATCAATGCCGCAAGGTGGTAGACTTCATCCATGCTTTTCATCGCTTCTCTCACACCATTCGGATCTCTAACATCTCCAGTAAAAACTTCTACTTCTTTCATTATATTTTTAGGAAGTGTATCTAGCCATCCCCATGTATTAAATGAGTTGTAATATGCAAAAGCTTTAACTTTATGACCCTGTTCAACTAATTCTTCTGTTAAATGGCTTCCGATGAAACCATCTGCCCCAGTGACCAAAATTTTACTCATGTTATCCTCCCTTGATCCATTTTATTTAGTATCTATTTAGTCAATCAATCATTTGAATGCTTTAAATTCCAAGGCATTTTATAAATTTTTGCCGAAAGTATCCACGTAAAAATAAACTTAATGAAATAAATAATTGTAGTAGCTTGTGCTGCTCCAATTGCACCATACTTGCTAATCAACACATAATTTAACACAATGTTAAGAAGCGCAGATATAAATGTTACTCCTGCAAGATATGATGTCTTTTGAGCATAAAACATATAATTTGTTACCATTAAATACATTCCATTGAAAGCATAACCTATAGCTATCCAAGTGGCATATATGCTAGATTGACTAAATTTCTTTCCAACGAAATAGTTTAAAAACGTAGGTGCAATTATGGATAGCGAAATTGCCATTAAAATTATAATAATGTAATAGGTATATGTTAATTTAACAATTTTTCTTTTAGACGACATGATATTTTCTTTTAACTTAGCATATAACCATGGAATATACGCTTGATTAAAAGATGTTGCTAGAAGATTAATGATCATTCCAATTTGATATCCAACTGTATAAACTCCTGTAGTCTCAATCCCTACCATATTTGTTATAAACACACGATCTGTCATGGTCATTATTACCCCCCCTAATGCATGGGGAATTAAAGGAATGCCAAAACTCAAAGCGTGTTTTATATATGAGCGATTATAACTAAATTCCAACCACTTGTTCTTTGATAATGTAATCAATCCTACTATTGTGAAAATTAAAAACGTCATTAGGTTCGCATAGATTCTTCCTTTCCATGTCAATCCAATAAAAACTACTAGTATTATACTTAATAACATATCCAAAGCTGTTTGTGATATCTGGTATATCCCATATTGAACAGGCTTAACTTGAACCTGCCATAACGTTAATACAATTCTAGTTATAAATTGAGCAAAAGAAATTACAATTACCATCCACAGCATTTTAACCGGAACAGAAGCAATCTTTGCAATTAATTCTGAAAAAAAATAGAAAACAATTGATACCAATGCAGTGCTAAACATTAAAATATATAAACAATTCGCAATATATTCTTTAATATCTACTGTGTCTTTCTCATAGTATATTCTTCCAATTGCACCGTGTATACTTAATCCAGTAAAAGGTGCAATGATACTTACTAACACACCAAACATTGAAACGACACCATAGTCTTCAGGTGTCAAATATCGCGTCAAAATAGGTAAAAGAAAAAACGGCATTGCACTATTTATCACACTGGTCATGGTATAAATTCCAGCGGATCGTAACAATTTAGGATCTATTACACTCCTTATATTTCTAAGTCTCATTCTTCATCTCTCATTTTTATTATTTTGTCGATTTCATTAATAATATTGTTCATACTGTTTTGTGACCAAAAATATGACACATCATAATCACATTTTTGACCTTTAGAATTCTCACAGATACTTAATATTTCATCTGCGCTATCAACTAAATAAGTTCCTGCTTTTTCATATAATGCCATCATAGTTTCATAACCGTGCAGTCTTACAATAATTGTTATTAGCTCATGTCCTAATCCTTCAAATAATGCAGTAGAACATACGCCAATTTGGATATCAGATTTAGCAAAATAATAGTGCATATCATGATCATTGTTATCAACAATTTGAAAATCATCATTAACAAGCCAAGGATACTCATTTTTCCATCTTGAATATTCTCCCGGATGCAGCTTATATATTATTTTATACTCATCTTTATCCATAATACGAGATAACTCTACTGCTCTTTTGCTCAACTCTTTGCCTATTGTTCCTTGTGATATGAAAAGGATTGTTGTTTTTTTCTCTTTTATAATGTTTTTCTTAAAATCTTTTACTTTCTTCTCGTAATATGGCCATCCTACAACTTTAAACCTATCTTCTCTAATGGGAAATCTTGTATCATCCTTCCAAAGCTGTCCATATGAAAATATATAATCTGGAAAAGTCGATAAATCCATCTTTTTTTCAAAGTTATAGGCTTCATGATATTTACCCATTGTTCCATGTTGAAGTTCAATCGTAGGAATGTTTAATAACTTAGCAACTGAATTTATTGCTTTTCTTCTTCGCTCATATCCATTCACTTCAATAATCAATTTTGGTTTTATCTTTATTAATAATTTGCTATATATCTTACATGAAATATCATGCATCAGAATACTTTTTTCTACAATGTCAATAAATTCTTTCTGATTAATTTCAATATCGAAATATTTATTAATTTTAATTACTAAATGCACAAGATATTCTACATGTGAATCATTTAAATTATGCTTCTTCATTAACAGATTAATATAATACAAAAAATAAAACTTAAGATCTAAAGCATCTGCATACTTTAAGTTTTGAGTCTTAACTGGAACTTTATGCTCACCAGAATCAGCAATTTCTAAAACACAATATGAGTAATTTATTCTCTCAATTATTTTATCTGTATACAAACAATTGTAGTATTTACCGTCATATACTCTTCTTGGATGATTTATAAAAAGGATCTCTTTATTTCCTACTAAATAAGGATTTCTAGTTATTGAGTTTAGTATAAGGCTTATCAAAATAGTAATCTTTTTAGTATTTTGTTTATCTCTGAATTTTGTATGAGCTATGCCTATATTTTCTTTGTTATATAAAATTAAATTATAAACTCTTTCTCTTATGATGGACCAAAACTTAACACCTTTGATTCTAGCATCATAAAGTGCTTCATCTTGTTCAAATCTTAAAAATTGATCGATCAACATGTGCATTTGTTCCCTCATTTCATATGTTTAAGTATCGTTATTAAACATAATTTTTTGAATAATTAATTTGACTCCATATTAATAAATATATAATGTTATAAGGAAGTAAAAAACTAGAATAAGCTATCATTAAAATAACAGCCATGCTAATCATCGAGAAAGCAAAATCATTTTTATTAATCACTGCTACTTTTGCTTTTCGATAGAAATATATTATAAGAAAAAAAACAGAAATTCCAAATTGCGCTAAATACTTCATAATCATAGTTTCTGTCTGACCTATAGTTGAAACCATATCACTATGCACTCCAATTATCGGACTCTCTTTATATAAATCAAAATATTGCTGCCAAATATTTTGTCTATTCAAAGTGCTTTGTAATTCTTCAATATTTTGCAGTGAACTCGTACTTCTAAAAATTAAGCTATTTAATAATTTGTTTTCAAAATTTAGTTTTAACAGAATGTTTGGAAAAATAAAAATCATTAATAATAAAACTACTGGTATTATCGTCATAACTTTTGTAAATACATATCCTTTAATTACAATTGCTTTACGAATAATAAATGTTGCCATAATAATTAATAAAATTAATACACTTGTCCTTGATCCGCTTAAAACAAGAAAATAAAGTGTTATTGCAATAAAAAATAATCTCGACTTCTGATTGCTATTATTATAGTAATTGGCGAATAATACAACCAATGAAAACATCCCCGTCGCAGGTGGAGTTCGATACGGAAATATGGATATTCTCCACCATAGCCCTTGATGTAAATTCCTAAAAGTTTGACCTGGGAGATACCCAAAGTCATTAATTCCAAGATGATAATAAATAACTCCCGCGATAATAGTTAGAATAAATAGTCTATTTAATAAACACAAATCAACAGTATAGTCAGAGTTAAAAATAATAATTAAAGGTAAAGTCCATATTGTAATATCAATAATTGATTCAATATCAATCTTGATAATACTAAATACTATAGCTGTTAATACAAACAGAATCAATAGTAGAGATTCAACCCGAATCTTTTTTTTAATTATACGGTCAAAATTCATAATGATAAACAAGGCTACAGGAACTACAAGTAAATAATACTTGATTCCAGAGTTGGTGTAACTAGCTGGATTATAATCAACAAATACTGATAAAAACCAGTAGTATACAATTAAATACTTGAATAACTTATGTCTTGTCACATTCATATAACATTCACCCTTAACGACGTTAGTATTAAACAATCATTTTGTTTTAAAAAACAGTTATTATTGTTGATTTTTCACACTAATCTTTACTAAATGAACCTCTAGTATATATTTTGTCCACAACATCTTTACTCTCATCAGATAATCTATTTGCTACGATCATATCAGAGATTTTCTTGAATTCGTCAAAATCTTTGATAACCCTTGAATGATAGATCTCATCTTCATGTAGTGCTTGCTCATACACTACGACCTCGCTTTAATGCGCTTCATAGCACCTTGAATTGCGGACTGACGGAAGTTGTCGGAATCCATCTTCATGGTAAGTCTATAAATTCCGATAATCTTTGGTTACCTTTTTATTATCATATCAGCAATATAATCTTTTCTTGTTCTGTTTGCATCTACAAAAGCTGTCACAATATTCTGGGGTATGTCTTGATAATTTGCCAGAAGTTGCTTCGTATCCTTTGGTAAGCAATATCCACCATAACTAAATGAAGGGTTATTGTAGTGATCACCTATACGAGGATCAAGGCCAACACCTCCAATAATCTGCTGCGTATTGAGCCCTCTTACTTAAGCATAAGAATTAAGTTCATTAAAAAAAGCGACTCTCATGGCAAGATAAGTATTAGCAAATAATTTAATCGCTTCTGTAGCATCTGTATAAAGAATTGGAATATCTTTCTTGATCTCCCCTTGAGCTAGGAGTTCACCAAACACTTTTGCTCTTTCAGATTGCTCTCCTACAACAATCCTAGACGGATAAAGACTATCATAAAGCACTTTTCCTTCCCTCAAGAACTCAGGTGAGAAGATGATTTTTTCTGTATCAAATTTTTCTTTTATTGATTCAGTATATCCCACTGGAACAGTTGATTTAATAATCATTCCAGCATCAGGATTTATTGAAAGAACATTTGCGATAACTGCCTCACCAGTTTTTGTATTAAAGTAGTTTTCTCTGGATCGTAATTTGTAGGCGTTGAAATGACAGCATATTCTGTATCTTTGGAAGCTTCGAAATCATCAGTTGTTGCTGTTAGATTTACATCCTTTGTTGCTGGGTACTCCTGCATCTCTGGATCAATTATCGGAGACTTCTTATTGTTAATCATGTCTATTTTTTCTTAGATGATGTCGAGCGCAATTACCTCATTATGCTGAGCTAAGAGTATTGCATTGGCCAGATCAACATAACCTGTCCCTGCTATGGTTATTTTCATTAATCTCACCTCTTGATTTAGTTTTTCAGATACTTCTTATAAGTCAAATAGACTGATATATGCATTAATATTTTCTGAATTTGTTGAATTTAGTTTTCCATATTCAAAAGCTCGGCTTGAGATTTCTTTATACTTATCTCCATTTATATTTACCAAATATTGCAATATTTGTACATATTTTTTTGCATTAGATATTTCTACATCCCAACCCACGCCTATTTTCTCCAAATTTCTCCACGGAGTCTGATCACTAACTATTACTGGACAACCTCCAATCATTGCTTCCGAAATTACATGTCCAAAATTCTCTCCTAAAGTAGGAAATAAAAAGATATGATGTTTCTTGAAAACTTTTATAATCTCTTCATGCTTAACAACACCTTGATATTCCACTCTAATGTTTGATGGAAGAGAAGCAATTGACCTTTTACATTTTTCCCAGTATTCTTTATCCTCAATTGGACCGTAAATATTAAAAATGACTTCTCCTTTTATTTCACGAAAAAAATCTAATGCTTGGTTTAAATTCTTTTTGGGGTGAATCCTGGATACAAAAACTACTTTTAATTCTCCTTCTACCTTTTTCAGATTCTTTTCATAAGTTAATTTTTTGTAGTTAGCAGTTAAATTATTTGCTACAACTATATTAATCTCATTTTTGAATATTGATCGGATATGCTCTTTTTCAAGACCAGCTGTTGAGTGCCAACATAGGTTACTGTACAGACCTATCATTTTTACTGTTTTTATAAAAAGTTTCTTTTTTATGCTTTTTAATCCAAGTGCGCCAGGAGAAAATTGCCCTCTCGGAGCAACGATGATTTTATTAACATTTATTTCATTTATCTTGTTTAATATAAGAGGTATCGTTGTAAATTTATAATCAAAAAAGCTATTTAAATACATGATTTTACACTTTGAGCTGTCAATAATCTTCTTCGCTTTTTGAAAGCCTAATGTTGAAATATCAGTATAATACACATTAGCTTTTCCTACCAGAACCCATTGATCAACAGTAATATTTTCAAATGGCTTGTCATCTCCAAGATCTCTGTCAGCTGCGACAATATAGAAATCAAATTTATCAGACAAATTATCAACAATGTTTTTAATTGACTGTATAGGGCCTCCGCCTTTTATACTTGGTAAATAGTAACCCGCCATTATTAGGACTTTTTTTTTCATCCTATTTCCCCCAAACAACTCTATTTACGTAATCTGTATAAGATAAAATAATCCTCAACACTTTATCCGACACATTATGCATACCATAATCTGCTACCAATCTCAGAGAATTTTTCTCTTGAGTTTCTAATACTTCCAGTCCTTGAAGAATTCTATCCTTCTTAAGCCCCACCATCATTACTGATGTTTCCTCCATTGCTTCTGGCCTTTCATGGGATTGCCTAATATTCAGTGCTCTAAATCCAAGAATTGATGACTCTTCACTAATAGTACCACTATCACTTAATACCACCTTAGCATACTTCTGAAGCTTCACATAGTCATTAAATCCAAGTGGCTTCATTGTAATTACTAGAGGGTTAAACTCAATACCTTTCGCTTCAATCATTCTTCTCGTTCTAGGATGGGTACTCACAATTAATGGCATCTGATATTTTTCTGCAATCGTATTTAAGCTATCTACTAGATCCATAAAGTTTTGCTCAGAACTAATATTCTCTTCTCTATGAGCTGAAATAACAAAGTACTTTTCCTCTTCTAACTCTAGTCTTTCCAATACATCTGATTTCTCAATATCGTCTTTTCTTGAATGAAGAACTTCGAACATCGGACTACCAGTTTTAATGACTCTATCTGCTGGAAGACCTTCTTTTAACAGATACTCTCTAGCAATATCACTATAGGTTAAGTTAATGTCTGCTGTATGGTCTACAATCTTTCTGTTTGTCTCTTCAGGTACTCTCTGGTCAAAGCATCTATTCCCTGCTTCCATATGGAAGATGGGGATATGTCTTCTCTTAGCTGCAATGGCACATAGACAGCTGTTCGTATCTCCTAGTACAAGAAGCGCATCAGGTTTTACTTCTTCTAATATAGGATCAATCTTAATAAGAATATTTCCTATTGTTTCTACTGCTTTACCTGTTGCAGCGTTCAGGAAGTAATCTGGCTTCTTCAAATTGAAGTCTTTAAAAAACACTTCATTGAGCTCATAATCATAGTTCTGGCCTGTGTGGACAAGTATATGCTCAATTGCTTTTGATTTATCTAATTTATTAATAACAGCTGATAGTCTAATAATCTCTGGTCTTGTACCTATGACCGTCATGACTTTTAGCTTCTTCATCAGTTATACCTCCAAAAAGTAAGTATCGGGTTTTTCAGGATCAAATGGCTCATTAGCCCACATAATAGTTACCATATCTGTATTTCCTAAATTTTGAATGTTATGCGTGTAGCCTATTGGAATATCTACTACTTCCATCTTATCTCCACTTACAAAATACTCTATTATTTCATCGCAGTCTATTTTCCTAAAGCGAATGACCCCTTTTCCGCTGACAACTAAAAACTTCTCATTTTTTGTATGATGCCAATGATTACCTTTTGTAATACCTGGCTTTGATATATTTACAGAAACTTGGCCTCTATCTGGAGTTTTTATAAATTCTGTAAATGAGCCTCTTTGATCCACATTCATTTTAAGATCATAGCCAAATTGATCTTCTGGTAAATAACTTAAATATGTGCTGTAGAGTTTTTTTATAAAAGCATTAGACATATCAGGAACCGACTGTTCTTCTCTGCTTTTCTTGAAAGAGTATATTAGGTCTGCTATTTTACCCAAAGTAATAGCATATACGACGGGTACTTCACAGAATGAATTTACTTTATTTTCATTACCTTCTAGAGCATTAATAAGCTCATCAACCACATCATCTATATAAACAAGATTCATCACTACACTTGGATCATTCACTTGAATAGGTAAGTCATGTGCGATATTATGACAGAACGTGGCAACGGCACTATTGTAATTTGGCCTGCACCACTTTCCAAAAACATTAGGAAATCTATATACAAGTACCTCAGTTCCTGTTTCTTTACCATGTGCAAATAGAAGTTCTTCCCCTGCCCTTTTACTTTTGCCATATGGATTGTCCAGTTCTGCTTGAATAGAAGATGCAATCATGACTGGACAAGTGTTATTATGCTTCTTAAATGTATCTAATAGTATTGAAGTAAAGCCAACGTTACCTTCCGTAAACTCCGACTGCTCTTTAGGGCGGTTTACACCCGCTAGGTGAAATACATAGTTAGCTTCCTTACAGTATTTGTCAAGTAAAGCTAGGTCTGTTTCTTTGTCATATTCAAAAATGTTTTTATACCCTCTATTTCTTAATTCAGCTATGAGATTCTTCCCTATGAACCCTCTTGCACCAGTTACTAGAATATTCATCAATCAATCAGCCTTTCTGTTTTACTCAGATACAACAGTTGTCATCGCTGCCTCATTTTTATCTACTGTATATCCTAATTCTTTTCTAACGTAATCAAGTGTTAATAATTTTTCCTTAATCTGTCTAACATTTAACCTTTCTGTATTATCGGAATTGTACTCTTTGTCGCAAGATAGATCGTGATCACCCTTGGTATAATATTTATCATAGTTAAGCTCTCTTTTATCAGCTGGAACTCTAAAAAATCCTCCCATATCATGTGCTACTATATACTCTTCTTTAGTAAGCAGTGTTTCATATCTTTTTTCACCATGCCGCGTACCGATAATTTTTATATCATTATCTACATTAAATAACTCCTTAATTGCTTGAGCCAGGTCCCCTATAGTTGATGCAGGTGATTTTTGAACCATGATATCTCCTGCTTCTGCATTTTGGAATGCAAAAACAACAAGCTCAACAGCCTCTTCGAGACTCATTAAGAATCTTGTCATATTAGGATCTGTAACGGTTAGAGGTTGTCCGTTCTTAATCTGATCTATAAATAATGGAATTACTGATCCTCTAGATGCCATTACATTTCCATATCTCGTACCACAGATAAGCGTTCTTTCAGGATCAACAGTCTTTGCTTTTGCTACGAACACTTTTTCCATCATCGCCTTTGAGATGCCCATCGCATTAATTGGATAAGCAGCCTTATCAGTAGATAGACAGATAACCTTCTTAACTCCCATCTCAATAGCACCAGATAATACATTATCTGTTCCTAACACATTTGTTTTAACTGCTTCAAGTGGAAAGAACTCACAGGAAGGTACTTGTTTAAGGGCTGCTGCATGGAAAATATAATCTACACCATGCATTGCATTCTTAACACTTGCAAGATCTCTAACATCCCCAATATAAAACTTCAATTTATCATTCTTGTAGAGTTTTCTCATATCATCCTGTTTTTTCTCATCACGAGAAAAAATTCTAATTTCTTTAATGTCTATATCTAAGAATCTTTTCATTACTGCATTCCCAAAAGATCCTGTTCCACCTGTGATTAGTAAAGTCTTTCCATTAAACATCTGATTACCTCTCTTCTATTTTTTCAAATGTTTTATAATTATCTCATATGCATTCTTTGCGCTATAATAATTTTCTAGATATTTTCTTGCATTCTTACCTAGCTTTAGTTTTAATTCTACATCACATAATTTATTAACTAGTTGATTAAATTTATCAACATCAACACTTTCACACCAATATCCAAAACTGCCACTCTCTATCACTTTTCCAATGTCTGTATTTATATCAGTCGCAGCTAAAACAGGCATGGATGACTGCATATACGAAAGAAGCCTAGACGGAAAATTTGGTATGGTAAATCTACTATCTAAAAATATTAAGCCTACATCACAAGAATTTGCTAAGAGTTCGTAATCATTTCTTGGTAATTGGCTCCTCAACATAGCATTCTTGGGCTTTTCTCTTTCAAAGAAATACTGCAGCTTTACAAACTCAGTTCCTGAACCAACAATGAAAAAATATGAATTCTCATTATATTCATTAGCTCTTACACAATCAATCAAAAAATTTATCCCTTGTGGCTTCCCTAAGTTGCCTCCATATATAAAAATAGTTTTATCAATCGGCAAATTGTATTTCTCTCTAATTTGCTTTTTTTCGTGTTCAGAAATATCAATATCTATTGGTTCAATGCTATTAGGACATACTTCCACAGTCTCATTAGGTATTGATGGATTATGTTTTAAAAGAAACTCCACATTTGCATTCGACATGCATCCTATATAATCAGAAATTTTATATAATCTCTCTTCTTTATTCCTAAAAAACTTATAGATTAAGCTCTTAACCCCTGAAGTTTTGAACATACCCAAATCCACTGCATTCTGAGGAAATATATCTTTAAGAAGTAAATACGTTTTAGCATTATCTCTTTTTTTAATGAACTCGACTGATTTTTGTAGTGTAATAGGTGGTGTTGAGTATAAAACTAAATCAAATTTCACATCATCAAAGTACTTTTTTATTCCTATCTTAAACTTTGACTCAAGCGTTAATGTCGAGATTCCCTTTTCTATTAGATTTGTTTTTTGTGTATTTCCAATTTGAAGTTTTAATATTTTCACTTTGCCATTATCAATCAATCTTGTTGGCTCATTTTTTCTTTTTTCTGTTGGAGAAATAATATATAAATCGTGATCATCTTTGACAAATTCACGCATTAAATCTGTATATATGCCATTTTCATTAATTGTTGAAAAATCTAATAATGTTAGAAATAATACATTCATCTAACAACTCTCCTCACCGGAACCCCAACATATGTCCCAGATTCAGTAATATCCTTAACCACTACAGCACCTGCACCTACTTTACAACCACTGCAGAGGTTCACGTTATTGCTTACAACACTTCCAATTCCAATCCAGCTTCCCTTGCCTATTTTCACTGTTCCAGCCAAATTAACCCCAGGAGATATATGCACATAATCTTCAATGACATTGTCATGATCCAAGCTAGAACTTGTATTGATTATGCAACCCTTACCGATTTTGCTTGAGCTGTTGATTACAACTCCCGCCATCACAGCAGTGCCAATACCTATTTCAACATCAGTACCAATAACTGCACTAGGATGTATTAAACTAACTACAGACATTCCCTCATCCATCAATTTCTCTTGTACCTTTTCTCTCGTTGCATTATTTCCAATAGCAACAAAGAAATCAGCTTTATCTATATATATATAAGCATCTGTAGTATTACCGATGACTTTTAACCCCATAGATGCCTTAATTGACTCGTCATCATCGAAGAATGCGATACTTTGCCACTTATTCATTTTTATTGCGATGTCAGCGACGACCTTTCCGTGTCCACTTGCACCAATAATGATCAATATATCTTTCACGAACAGCACATTCCTCTCTGAAGTAATAAATGTATGATTCCGTTTCTTTTAACTGTCTACCTTGCTTCCTCTAAACGGCTCCATCGTAACCGATGTATCTGAATTGATGCCTTCCTTAACAAAAACCTTCTTTATAGTAAGAAGGATAATCTTCCAATCGCCAATAAAACTAACATTATCTACATACTCAACATCTAGATTAAACTTATCTTCCCAGCTAATAGAATTACGTCCATTGATCTGTGCATGTCCAGAAAGACCGGGTCTTACTTCGTGTCTTCTCTTTTGATGCTCGTTGTATAGTTCCAAATACTGAATCAATAACGGCCTTGGCCCTACAATACTCATATCACCCTTAAGAATATTGAACAGCTCAGGCAGTTCATCTAATGATGTGGATCTCAGCATCCTACCAAACTTTGTTAATCTATCACTGTCTGGAAGCTGCTCACCATTCTCGTCCTTCTCATCCGTCATAGTCCTAAACTTATACATGGTGAATATCTTCTCATTAAGCCCTGGCCTTTTCTGTTTAAAAAGTACAGGGCTACCCAGCTTCAACCTTACAAGAGCCGCAACGATTATAAGCACCGGACTTAAAACGATAATTGTCATCAAAGACAAAATGAAGTCCATTGGTCGTTTAAGAAATCTTGTGTATATGCTTTTTTTAACTTTAACGTCTTCCTTTACTTCACTCTGCATCTATTAGCACCTACTTCTTATTAAGACCACAGTCCCTTTATAATTCCACAAATTCTCTCAAGATCTTCATCCGTCATCTTGGTATCACTCGGCAAGCACACACCATTCTCAAACAGCTTCTCACTCACATCGCCGCCAACATAATCATACTCAGCAAAGAATGGCTGGATGTGCATTGGCTTCCACACAGGTCTTGATTCGATATTCTCTTTCTCAAGTGCTTCCATAACATCAAGAGGTCTAACCTTACCTTTTAATGTCATTACACTTAACCAGTAATTAGGCTCGTTCCAGTCATTAATAGGCATAAACTCTAAATCCTCTAACTGACCAAGTTCTCTCTTATAAAACTCAAAGATATATTTCTTCTTAGCTACTCTCTGACCTAATACTTTTAATTGCCCTCTACCAATCCCAGCAACGACATTGCTCATACGGTAATTGAACCCTAATTCGCTATGCTGGTAGTGCCTTGCTGCATCTCTAGATTGGGTAGACCAGAATCTAACTTTTTTAATCTTCTCTTCATTATCAGAGACAAGCATGCCTCCACCTGAAGTAGTAATAATCTTGTTCCCATTAAACGAGAACACGCCAAACTCTCCAAAGGTTCCAGTATGTTTTCCTTTATAATAGGCACCTAAAGACTCAGCTGCGTCCTCAATGACTGTCACATCATATTTGCTGCAAATCTCCATGATCCTATCCATATCAGCTGAAAGACCATATAAATGCACAACTAAAACAGCCTTCACCTTATCACCGTACTTCTCGAAGGCCGCCTCTAATGCTTTAGGATCCATATTCCACGTTTTATGATCACTGTCAATAAAGACCGGGGTAGCATTCTGATAGATGATCGGATTGGCTGTAGCAGAAAAAGTAAGGGTAGGGCAGAATACGACATCTCCCTCACCAACACCAGCAGCTTTAAGCGCTAGATGAATGGCTCCTGTTCCAGAAGACATCGCTGCGGCATGTTTTGAACCTACTTTTGCAGCAAGTTCCTTTTCAAACTCATTCACGTTCGGTCCAAGTGGAGCGATCCAGTTAGAATCAAACGCTTCTTGTACATATTGCATTTCATAACCTTCATCACTCATATGAGGTGAAGCAAGCCAAATTTTATTAAACATTTCAGTCGTACCCCCTCATTTTAACAATAGTTAAACAGTTGATGAACCATCGTTCAACTATCGTTAAGCATATATTATCCTTCCATAGTAACCACATCTAATTAACTGAAAAATCCAAACAATTGATATTTATAATGATTCCTTACTATTTTGAATGTCTTTTATAAATTGGACTTCCTACGCTGTCAATGTGTCTCATTAGTTCTTAAATTGAAATGTCTTTATAATATACTATGTCAAAAAGTATGAAACAAGATAATTTTCATTTAAGTCATCACTTAGTCTTGTTACTATTTTTCTATCAATACTTTCTCCTATTATGACTAAGCCAACAAGTTAATAGGCTTTGCCAACTATCTTTATTCCACTACTCTCATCAAGCTCATCAATCTTATATTCACGACTCCATGATCATTTCCACGATGAACGATCCCTATCCTTTGTTTTTCTCCTGCCATTCCATCAGGTGCAATAAACTCAAACTTTTGGGTTGTAAACTCACTGCTTTGTTTCAGATTATCCAACCTAGCAATGAGTTGTTCTTTCCCACTGGAATAGTCATAAACATATAGGTCTAGGTTTTCATCTTTTAACGTACTGGTGTACTCTATTTCTAAGACATGCTTTTCGTTGGATTGAATTGTCACATTATCCACCCAGAGCATTCCATAGTCTGCTCCCCCATTGATGAAAGAAATGTACTCTTTATATTGTTGAATTTCTGCTTTTCCCTTTTCGCTATTTGTGACCCAACTATTATCAGGAATATGGTTGCGGTCTATATCCAGTTGAAATCGATTATACAACTCAACGTCATTAACCCTTCCAAGTTTTTCAGGATTTTTTTGATGTTCTACCACATAGCCTAGTTTTTGAGAGCTCTGTACTAGCTGAGAACTTGCTTTTAGTGGTTGTAATGAGTTTTTTGCTGTAATTTCTAACTGATTTTTTATATTTGGTACTCTTCTTACGATGCTTTCCAATTCTTGATAGTTTTGATCCTCTATCATCCTATTGATGACTTTTAAATAACTTTCAGATTTATATAGATAGTTGTCCACATTCATAGGCTGTACACTGGTCATCTGATCCAGATAATCCAGCCCTTTTAGATAATCTCCAGTATTAAAGCTTAGTTCAGCAGATTTTTCAAGAATCTTAGCACTGTAGGGTTCTAAATGAGATGCTTCTTCTATTAACTCTTGTATCTTTGCAAAGAATGTTTCATTCTTCTCAGTCATCCTATAGATCGTAGCCAAATCTAAAGGATAAGCTGCTGAAAATGGATCAAATTTCTTGGCTTTTTCAAAATAAGATATGGCTGCTGGTCCATCTGATTGATTAACTGCTACTACACCATCTCTTGCAAAGCCTTGCGCCATATTGAGGGAGAAGCTTCCCAATGTAAAGATAACCGTCAATGCCACTGCTACATAGGAATAAAGCTTGGGTTGAAAAGCTTTTTTTCCTTTGAAAGCTTTATCTTGAGGGAGCATAGCCAATAAGCTCCACAACAGAATTGACATAGCTCCCAGGGATAGATCAAAGTCCATCACACTATGGACAAGTATGGCTAAAGAGCCCATGGCAATACTAAGAAAATTTGTCTGTAGTGTACTATCTTCTGTTTTCCTTATGTTCTTAAATAGGTGATAGCCTATAGTTCCTAAAAAAGCTAAAAATATAAGCATCCCAATGGTTCCAATCTCAAGCAACAGCTGCAGGAAAAAGTTGTGGGCTTGGGTAGACCAATACATATAGGATTGATATTTGAAGTATAATGTTGCCCAGGCGCCACCCCCTGCTCCAAATAGGGGATAGTCCTTTAGGATCTTAAAGGCATCCTTATAGAAGGAGAATCTAGCCTCCATGCTATTCTCTCCAGCGGTGATGCTGTTAATTCTTCCAATGATGCTTTCAGGTATGAACTTGTAGCTTAGTTTTAAGTCCTTTACCTTTTCCCCAGTGGTAGCATCATATATTGCAGCCTCATCAAAAACTGCTTCAGTTTCTGTATATCGATTTAAAAATCGAACTCTAATAGATTGCGTTGTATCTAGGGTGGCAAAAGGAAGTATTACTTTTTCACTTTTTATAACATTCTGCGTTGTAAGGGCCTCTGCTTCTCCCTTATCATTGATGCTATAAATATCTATTTTCCCAGCGTAATCCTTGCTCTGAAGATTTTTAATGATTGCATTTACTTCTAATCGATACTCTTTATTCTTTAATACATTCTGTATTTCCCTTGTGAGAATTTTGGAAGTATCTACTTGGCTGTCCATATTGGATAAAACCAGTGGTTGGATAGTATTCAGTACAATGGTCCCTATTGTCGCCAATGCTACAATTAGAACGATACCTGCAGTCATCATCTTTTTATAAGAAATCTTTTCGAAACTAAGATTTAATTTGCCCGATCCATAAATCAAGACCGCTGTGAGCCCCATAGACCCAATTAAGATCAACCACTGGACAAAGCTACTAGAACTTGCTATTCCTCTGATGAAGAGTATCGATAGTAAAAGGGCTGGCAGGGCAGTAATAATGCTATAGTACAACATCTTCAACTTATTGCCTTTTGGAAGAACTATAAGGTATATGAAATAAATGATTGGTGACATAAGCCACATTCCCCGTGAAAAGGTAGGGATATAGGTAAAGAAATATAGGTTGGCTAGGCTTCCATAGAAATATTTTTCTTTATCACTTTTACTGGTTTGCAACAATCCTAATGCAAGGATAAACAATGCAAAGAGATAGGCTGCCAAGGCATTGGGGTATTGGAAGGTAGAGTTGATCCTGCCACCCACAAAGGCACCTTTATAACTAAAGGTGCCGATAGCACTGCCAACCCCGATGATTGCAACCACTGCACCACTTAGTAAAAGCACATTTAATATCCTGATTTTCGTTTGTGGGTATTCCATACTGAATTTCTTCACCATGAAAAATATGGCGATATAGTTTGCATATTTTAGAAACTCTGCTATGGCTAGTCGTGTATTGACCCCATAAAATATGGAGATACCATACATGAATAAAACTCCGAGAGCCAATACATCTGTTATAGAATCTATGAGTTGAAAAGTGCTAGATTTAAATTTTGTAATCATCCAAATGGTAAATAAAGAAAAGGTTAATATATGGGTAATCAAAAGTTCTTTTTGGAAAAAAAGTCCCCTAAAGAAAGGCGGGTAAAAGAGCAGTATGCATAAGGAAATAAATATTAGATATTGTCCAGGAGACAATATGCTATATAAATCTTCTATTTTTTTCTTTGTTTTGGTAGTCATAGGTGGCCTCCATTATGGGGAACAGGCATGCCTGTTCCCTACAAGATATCTTTTTTCTAATTTTCAGCCTTTACAGGTGCTGAACTTTTCCAGTAGTCTTTAAAAAATGCGATGAATACAGCTAGCATAATGCCTAATACCCCTGCAATGGCCATATTTAATGCTTTTCTAGGTCCAACAGGCTGCATTGGTTCTACAGCTGGTGAAACAATAATGATAGTTGCATCTCCAATGGCAGATGACTTAGCGATTCTCGTTTCTTCGTATTTCTCTTGGAAAGAATCATAGGTATTCTGTGCAAATTCAACTTTCTGACTAATGATTCTATCTTCATATTGCTTTTCAGCTAATTCTACTTGAAGGACTTCTAATTCCTTTTGGGTATTCAAGATTTGTTTTTCCAAATTACTCTTCAATGCAGTATTTGTTGCTAGCTCAATCTTCAATAAATCCGCTTGCTTCTTCAGCTCAATATAGGCGTCATTGATTTCTTCTGACTGTACTTTCACGGTGTATAATTCTTTTGTTGTTTTTCCTGTGTTCTCTCCTGCAATCTGAGATAGATAAGGTTCATCAGATAGGGATTTATTCAGAGTGATTTTATCTGATGTGTTCTTTAGAGCTTGCTCAGCTGCTTTAAGGGCTGAGTTATTTTTTTGAATCTCGAGCTCCGTGTTTATGATATCGGTTTTATATTGGGTTACCAATGCTAGCTTCGATTGAAGCTCACTCTCTAATTCTCCCTTTCCTCTTGGCTGGGACAGATAATTCTTATATTCTAATAGGGCTGCTTCTAAATTGTCCTTTTCAACTTCCATCTGCTGCATAATGAAGTTTGATGATTTTGTTGCCTGCTCTTTTGCCATATCGGATACAAAGTTTGTAAATTTCTTTGCAAGGGTATTGGCTATATTTGTGGCAACCTTTTTATCGTGATATTGGACAGTTATTGTTATCAAGTTTGTATCTTTGATTGTACTTAATGAGATCATGTTTTTTAAGCTTCTTCTCGTGATATTTATCTCCCCAAGCTTTAGCTCATCGATGGTTTGTTGTAGGATTTGTGGGTTACTCAATTGTTCCTTATAGGTTTCGATGGTCATTTCTGGGTATTGGGACATGGTATCTAGTAGAGCTTGTATGCCTTCATTCTGTCCTGTTACTTGTGGTGTATTTCTATTAATCCCAGAAGCCATCAAGATAGCTTTTGATTCATACACTGGATCTAGCACGAAGAAACTCACTATATAGGCTGTAACCAGAGCGATTAGTGTGATTCCGATAATTAGTTTTTTCTGTCTTAATAATATTTCTATGAGTTCTCGTAAAGAGATTTCTTCCATTTTGATTCCTACCCTTCTGTTATCTTGTGTTTTGTTGCGGAACAGGCATGTCTGTCCCCTACATTTATGGCTATACTCTAATATCTATGCTATATAAATTAATCTTTTCGTCTGTCATGCTAAGGGAAGCCCCACTCCTTTAGATTCTTCACTGCGTTCAGAATGACAGAAAGAATATCAGAAGCATATTTTAATGAAATATCATATTATTATTGCTATTTCTGGTCAACTAATGCAAAGGTAAGGATGCCTTTACAGGCAATTTCTTCGCCCACATATGCCACAGCTTGTGCTTTTCCGATGTTTCTTTTGAGGGCAATCATTTCTACTTCCATTCTTAAGGTATCTCCAGGTACTACTTGTCTTTTGAAGCGTAATTCATCGATTCCAGCGAAAACACCCAGTTTACCTTTATTTTCTTCTAAAGACATCATGGCTACAGCTCCTACCTGTGCCATGGCTTCAACAATGAGTACTCCAGGCATAATCGGGTTTCCTGGGAAGTGTCCTTGGAAGAAGGGTTCATTGATAGTTACATTCTTTATTCCTACAGCTCTTTTACCAGCTTCTACTTCTTCGATTCTATCAACTAACAGAAATGGATATCTATGGGGGATGATCTTTTGGATTTCAACATTATTTAACATATTTATCTCTCCTTATTTTTCAGCTCATAGCACATTGCCTATAGCTAATGACTAATAGCACATATTTTAAAATATATGTAATACAAAATTCTTAGTATCTTGAATATCGTTAACCGGCACATTTTTACAAAAATAGTTTTGATAAAATATTCTCTTTAATTTTACCCCTATTATACACAATTTTCAACAAAATATGGTTTTTTGTTAAATCATACACTTTATAGAACATTTTACAAAATAAAAGAGCTAGATTTCTCCAACTCTTGTCTATTCAACATATTTCTCTATGATTCCTTTTTATTTTCCAAAATTTATTTAAAATGTAACAATTCATTTTGGCGCTGCTCGCTTCTCGCTACTGGCCCGTCTTATTGGCTACTCGCTTCTCGCTGCTCGCCATTCGCTAAAGATTATAGTTCATCTTAGAACTAATCCTCTATTTTGATATTTCTCGAGAGTTGTTTGTACATTTGTTGGGCGAGGCCGACACCTTGACCTTTTCCGATGGTTTTTGCTATTTCCTCGTCCAGCATGCCTTCAAATGTCTCTCGTCCAAAGCTCTTCTCAATGAATCCGTCACTTAGAACTGTGGCACGCATGTTTTTAAACATCATGTTTACGAAGACGGATTCAAGGTCTTTGCAGGCTTGCATCAGTTTTTGGGCATCTTGTTTTTTGTCTTTGGTATCATCTTGTGCCTTTGCCAACATGCTCTTGAACGGCTCTGTCTGGGATTCAGCTTTCTTCATATTAATTTGATTTAAATCGATGGGTGTTGTTGGTGTTATTCGCATGGGGAACACTCCTTGTAGTTTCTAGTTACTAGTTTCTAGTTGCTAGTAAAAAAACCTATTTATTGCTTTCAAGCATGCTTTTAATTAAACCAGTAAGCATTCTAGCTACTTCTCTCAAAGCCACGTTCAGTTCAGTATATTCTGCTTCATCAATATATCCTATATCTCTACATAATAATAGCTGATACTCTACTTCACACGTAGATCTCCTAGCAATATCTAAAAACCTAATAAACTCTTTTCCATACAGACTTCCGCTTCCCTCTGCAATATTCATCGGTACAGAGGAAGAAGCTCTTCTAATCTGCGAAGTTAGTCCATAACGTTCTTCACTTGGAAAGTTATTTGTTATCTTATATATCTCCAAAGTTAAGCTATGAGCCTTTTTCCACACCTCTAGGTTTCTATAATCACTCATCATATTCTCCTTAATAAGGTTATAGACTAGTAACTTGTAACCAGCAACTAGTAACTCAACTTACCTTCTCAAGTTATTCGCTTGCTCTAGCATTTGGTCTGCAGTTTGAATTGACTTCGAGTTAATTTCGTATGCTCTTTGAGCGGTGATGAGTTTGATCATTTCTTCGACGATTTGTACGTTGGAGGTTTCTAGGAAACCTTGGATGATACTTCCTGCTTCGCCTTCGAAGGCTTCGATGGCTTCACCAGATGCTGCTGTTGGTGCATATAGGTTTTTCCCTAGGGATTCTAGACCTGCTGGGTTTACGAAACGTGCCAAAGTTAATTGACCAAATTCTTCGATATCTTCTTCGCCTTTTCTTTTTATCGTAATCATGCCTAGATCGGATACATTGATCTCTTCGATATCGGAACCAAGTTCCACATCGGCACCATCAGCTTGAACATAATAACCTTCTGAGGTTACTAGTCTTGCCTCATCATCCTCTACACTTAACTTAAAACTGCCGTCTTTTGTATAGAATAGGTTGTCGTTTTCATCTCGCACCACAAAGAACCCATCTCCATCGATGGCAAAGTCTAGGTTGTTATTTGTTTGCTCTAAGTTCCCTCTTGTAAAGGATCTTGTGGTCGCCATAGGCATTACCCCGTGACCGATCTCTAGGTTTACAGGCTTACCTTGTCCTTGATCTAAGTTAGTTTTGCTTAATGTCTCATATAGAAGATCCTTAAATTCAATTCTTTGTTTTTTAAACCCTGTTGTATTTACATTGGCTAGGTTATTCGCAATGGTATCTACATTTAATTGCTGTGCCTTCATTCCCGATGCAGCTGTCCATAGAGCGCGCATTTGTGTTCCTCCTCTGATTGAGTTTTTATGTGACAATGTATTTAATGTTCTCACTGAGATTTTTCTTTTCCCTTGTTAGCCGTTAGCGGTTAGCAGTTAGCTAAAAGATATTTATTTCTTAGGGAAATTGCTTAGTGAAGTTATCAAGTTATTAAGCATAGCTAATATCTTGTGATTCTGTTTCAACAAATCTGTGTACTCATTTATATCTAGATACTGTAATTCATGTGATAATAGCAACCAATATTCCAGCTCTGTAGCTGAACCTTTGGCTATTCTAAGAAAGTTAATAAACTCTTTATTATTAGATCTGCCTTGTCCTTCTGCAATATTTGCAGGTATTGAGGATGCGGCTTTTCGAATCTGACTAGTTAATCCATATTTTTCTTCGGATGGGAAACGCATAGTGAGTTTATAAATATGTAGAGTAAGGTTATGTGATTTTTCCCATACACCTAATTCTTTAAATTTACTCATATCTATCAACCACCTTTTGGTTTTAAGCTGCTAACCGCTAACGGCTAACTGCTAACCACAATTATACTTTACCTATATCATTCACTGTTCTTTGTAAAGTATCGTCGTAGGCTTTGATCATTCTTTGGTTGGATTCGTAGTTTCGGAATAGGGTGATCATTTCTACCATTTCTTTTACGGAGTCGACGTTGGAGCTCTCTAGGAAGCCTTGCAGTACTTGTCCGGTGAAAGGTTGAGTTTCTAGTTCCATACCTTCTTCTAGACGGTAAAGGTTGTTTCCGTCTTTTCTTAGGTCTTTCACGTTGGTAATCTCAATCATATCCAACCAATCGATGGTTTCTCCGTCTACCAGGATGTCTCCTCTTTCTGATACAGCCAGTTCTGCGCCTTCGATCAGAATAGTTCCCTGTGATCCCAGTACGGGATAACCTTCATTGGTTACTAGTTCACCTGCAGTATTTAACTTAAAAGAACCGTCTCTGGTGTAGCGGACACCTTCTGGTGTTTCCACTTGGAAGAAGCCTCTTCCTTTGATGGCCAGATCCATCTTATTGTCTGTTTCGTATAGCTGTCCTTGGTGATGGTTTGTTTCTATCTTATCTAGTCTTACCCCTGAGTTTAATGTACCAATAATCCCTGGTGGTGCTATCATAACAAGGTTATCTACAATATTCCCATTTACCTGTACTTGGCCTCTATCGTTTACTTCTAGTTGTCCATCCCCTACAAAGATAGGGCCCCTATTGCCTAGCACTTGGTAGCCTGCAGAGGTATCTACGTTTCCGTCCTGATCTCGATAATATGTACTCAGATAGCCTTCTTCGTTAACTGCAAAGTTGAGGGCCTTTTCGTAGCTTATACCCAATGGCGTCTTGGTTCGAAAGAATCCACCTTCGGTTTTCATCTCATAAG
Organism: Anaerosolibacter sp.; assembly: GCF_029240175.1. Lineage (GTDB taxonomy): Bacteria > Bacillota > Clostridia > Peptostreptococcales > Thermotaleaceae > Anaerosolibacter. The sequence goes on along the minus strand of NZ_JARBTM010000003.1, from coordinate 150,511 downwards.
TGTTGCCGTTTTGTGCAACCTCAACGCCTTTGAAGAAGTCTGTATCCATCATGTCTCTAGATCCTGCTATTTTTTTAATCAGTACTTCGGGAAAGGTTTCAGATACTACAAGGTCCTTCTTATAGCCTGTAGTATTGATATTGGCAATGTTGTTGGTTACAACATCTAGTTTTTTATTGTTTGTTGTCATGGCAGAAGTAGCTGTATAGAGCCCTCTTAACATGAAGCTTCAACCCCTTTACGGTTAGTCCATAGTCTATTTATATTTTTCGGCATATTTTGACGAAATGTTTAGGATGTTTTTTGTGGAATATATAGGTTTTTAGTCCTATAGTTTACGGGCGATCGCGTATGTCCCGTACATTGATATTCCGATGTGTGTCTTTTTCGGAACGACAGAGGCGTCGTTCCCTACATGTTCACCGCCGAGTCCTGGGTCACCGGGCGATTCGTGAATCGCCCCTACAAGTGCTGGGAAGGGTCTTGGGTCTGCTGGCGAACATTGTTCGCCCCTACATATAATAATAAGGGAGACGAAAGTCTCCCCTAAAAATATTTTTTATAGATATTAAAATATCTGAACGACGAGGCGTCGTTCCCTACAGCAACATTTGCATAATTTCCTTTATACTACTAACTACTAACCACTAACGACTAACACCAAAGCTATCTCAATCTACTAAAAGTCTTACTACTGGTCATGCTCTTTTCTAGTATTTGAAGAGATTCTAGAGACATACCTGTACCCTTGGCTACGCAAGAGACTGCATCTTCTGCGATGTAGGTAGGTATTCCTGTTCTCTTTTCAATCAACATATTTAATCCGTGAAGTAATGCTCCGCCCCCAGTCATGACGATGCCTCGATCACTAATATCTGCTGCAAGCTCTGGTGGTGTTTTTTCAAGCACAGAATGGACCGCGTCGGCGATGGCCGTTACTGGCTCTTCTAATGCCTCTTGCATTTCTTCAGAGGTGACACTGATTGTCTTCGGAAGACCTGATACCAAGTCTCTTCCTCTACAATCCATCTTCTGATTTTGACTTCTTGGATAAGCTGTTCCGATGTTTACCTTTAAGTCTTCTGCAGTTCTTTCTCCAATCAATAGATTGTGTCGTTTCCTCATATAGCGGACGATAGCCTCATCAAACTTATCTCCAGCTACTTTAATGGATTCACTGACAACGATACCGCCTAAAGAGATTACCGCAATATCCGCAGTACCTCCGCCGATATCTACGATCATATTACCATCTGGTTTGGAAATATCAATCCCTGCACCTATGGCAGCTGCAATGGGTTCTTCAATCAAATAGGTTGTTCCACCACCAGCTTCCGTAGTGGCATCGATTACTGCTCTTTTTTCTACTTCTGTTACGCCACTTGGAACGCATACGATAATTTTCGGTTTGAAAAATCGTCTTCTTCCACAGGTCTTGCTAATAAAGTATCTCAACATTCTTTCTGTTACTTCATAATCTGAGATCACACCATCTTTCAACGGTCTGATTGCGACGATATTCCCAGGTGTTCTTCCAAGCATTTTCCTTGCTTCTACCCCTACAGCCAATAGTTGATTTGTATTCTTATCAATAGCAACTACCGAAGGCTCCTGCAGTACAATGCCTTTCCCTTTAATGTACACAAGTACACTGGCCGTACCAAGGTCAATTCCAATTTCAGCTCCAAAACCAAACATTTGCTATCACCTTCCATTTAGCCCACGTTTTCACTGGCTATTTTTTGTTCTTCTCTATTTTTTCCAATCATGTATACTAACAGGTTTCTTCTAGACTCATTCTAATTCCCTCGTTCTTCGATACACGGTACAAAAAGGTCCATAGAGGTCTTCACATGAAAACTGAATTATTCGGTTTCTATGACACAAATCTTATGGAAAAACAAATTTATATCTAACCAGTATTTGTATTCGCGATAAATTACATAATTCCTTTTTCTTTTTATAACTTTTTTAAAGTATATTCTGGAAGTTGACATTTTCTGTTCTACAGAGAATAGCTCGTGCATATTATTTAACAAAGGAATCATCAAGGAGGGGGTTAACCTGTGAAAGATTACATAGAAGAAAGGGCACTAGAGATCGCTGAATATATAATAAACAAGAAAGCAACCGTACGACAAACAGCTAAAGTTTTCGGAGTAAGCAAAAGTACAGTCCATAAAGATGTTACGGAACGACTTCCCAAGATAAACCCTCTAGTAGCAAATCAAGTGAAAGGGATACTTGATAACAACAAGGCGGAAAGACACATCAGAGGCGGAAAAGCCACAAAATTGAAGTACAGAAGCGTATAAAGGAACGGTACACGGTGCTCGGTACGCGGTGTCACCCGTGATAACGCTATCGAGAGTTCCGTTTAACATAGTAAACACAAGAGTACATAATGACAAAACAGGGCTTAGGCCCTGTTTTCTATTTGCTGTATATAATCTACATATAATTCTAACTCCGTTCTTACGGAACAGACATGTCTGTTCCCTACAAGAAATATTTTTCAACCACTAACTACTAACCACTATCCACTAACCCCTACTTCTTCGGCAAATATTTGCTTGGATCTACAGGCATACCATCTACCAAGACTTCAAAGTGTAAATGGGGTTCTTCCATGCTTTCAAATAGTGCTGTTTTTCCTACGCCCCCAATAGCTTGTCCCTTTTCTATCTGATCTCCGATCTTTACCATTTCACTGGTACTTAGGTTTGCATATCTAGTGATCATATCTCCCTCGTGGGCGATGGCAACTACTATCCCTAATCTAGAGTCAGTAACTACTTCAATTATTTCTCCTGATAGGGCTGCTACAACGGGGGTATTCTCTGGTGCAACGATATCTAGTCCATGATGGGTAGTATATTGATCAAGCGTTTTTGAGTATACCAATGTATCTGTTGCATAATTCATCCCTACCGTTCCCATGACAGGCATTTTCATAGAACTGGCCTTGCTGCTCTGGGCTGGCTTAGCTGTACTCTCAACCTTTGGCTTTGCCTCGGCCTTTTTCACTTCTACAGGCTTTTCAGCGGATGGCTTTTCTATTTTGCGCGCTTCTGCTGCCATGGCAGGAGCCGTATCCTCAGGATCTTCTTCTAACGTGATGACAGGTGGCTGGGAATTCTCCGCTGCCTCCTGATTTAATGGTGGATCAGACATATCTTTTTTCTCTGGCAGCCATGGCTTGTTCAAATTATCCACCGCTAAACGATCAATGTTACTCTTCGCTACCCAAACTGCTGAAGTGGCTACAATGCAAATACAGAGAAACAGTATTACATAAAACCCTTCCTTATCTAGAAATTTATAAATGCCGTTTTCTTTTTTGTTAAATATACTTTTATTTGTTTTTTGTGTAAACCATTTTTTCATACCCATATATGACACCTCCATTTCCTATTGTTACCACCTGGAAGGAATTCATACATGGGCGGATGGGAAAATTTTAAGGTGGAAGGTATTGGGTAGTGGGTGACGGGTATTGGCTGCTCACATTTTGGCTACTCGCTACTCACATTTTGTCCACTCGCCTCTCGCTACTGGCTACTCGCTAAAACCATCTATTGTGTTTCTTTATGGATTTTAAGGCCTTTAAGCGAGAAGCGAAGGGCGAGCAGCGAGTAGCCCAACGCTCTATCTCATCTTCATCACTTCAGTTCCTACATAGTAATGCTTCAAAATCTCTTCAAAGTTATAGCCATTCAAAGCCATGCCATTGGCGCCATATTGACTCATACCTACGCCGTGTCCATTGCCGAATGTAGTGATTTCTATATTCTTGTTGTCTATGGTCATTTTGAAATTGGCGGATTTGAGGCCCAATAGATCTCTAACTTCTCTACCTGTTACAGCTTTGTTTCCCACTTGCATTTTCAGTATTCTACCACCTGCACTTCGTTCTAGGATTTTTAGTGCAGTTTTTAGATTAGATGTGTTGATGTCACTGTCATTATATTTTGATTTAAATTTCGATATAAAGCTTTGAACTGTTACAACCTGTACATCGGAATAATGTGGTGTGTTTTCCTCATAGGGACTCTCTACACTCCTTAGATAAGGCACTGCTGATGCAAATACATCTTCTGAATTTTCTGTTCTTCCACCGCTGGACGAATGGAACAACGGCTCTCCGATGGGCTCACCTTTATATGTTAGTATAAGTCCTTGGGTCTCTTCTACGGCTTCCTCTATTTTAGGCCAGTAATCCCGCATCCAATACTTGGGTTTTACCTCCCTTAGCTTATCCTTCGATAACCATACTTGACAGTGGACATCATCACACAACGCTGCCCCTGGATGTGCTGACTGTCCTCCATCTTTGAATTTCAGCATTCTCGAGACAGCATAGCTTCTTGCAGCCACCGCTTGGGCCTTTAAGGCTTCCATTTCAAAGCTCGCAGGCATCTCACCTGATATCACACCTTTTACGTACTCTTCCAAATCCATCTCAACAATCTCTTTGGTTTTGTTGATATATACCTTTACCATCTGACTGTTCTCAACAATTTGTTCCTTTTCGATCTCAGGTCCCGAGATATCGCAGCTTGATATCAATACCATGGGTATTATTATAATCGTTACCAGTACACTTGCTAACAGCATCAAAATACTTCTCATATGTTATCCTCCCCCTTGTCCCTTTTAATGCTGAACATAAATTGACCTTACATTGTATGTTGGGGGAGAGGAGAATATGACAGGGAGTTATTCGCTACTCGCTGCTCGCTACTGGCTACTCGGTTAAAAGCTTTTGAAAAACTTTTAAGAATTACCCTAGACGTCTTATGCGAAAAGCGAGTGGCGAGTAGCGAGTAGCCGCCTTTTCTTCTTTTTTCTCCATATTTCCCGGGAAATTGGCGGCATATAAAAAAATGTGCCAGGAAACGACACATTTTTATTGTTTTACAAGTTTATTCAGTTCTTTGGATTTTGGCACCCAAAGCTCTTAGCTTTTCTTCGATCTCTACATATCCACGGTCCACATGGTAAATGTCACTGATTTCTGTAGGTCCGTCGGCAACCATACCTGCAAGGATCAAAGCTGCACCTGCCCTTAAATCTGTAGCCTTTACTTGGGCGCCTTGTAACCTATCGACGCCTTGAACTACTGCACTTCTGCCCTCTATCTTGATATTGGCGCCCATGCGCTTCAATTCATCTACATGCATAAAACGATTCTCAAATACTGTTTCTATAACCACGCTAGTGCCCTGAGCTACTGTAAGCAAAGACATGAATTGTGCTTGCATATCCGTTGGAAATCCAGGGTATGGTAGTGTTTTGATATCTGTAGACAAGGATTTTCCATTGGCTCTTACACGGATATTGTCATCAAATTCATCTATGGTCATGCCGCATTCCCGTAATTTCGCCGTAATAGGTTTAAGATGATCCGGCAATGCGTTTAAAACAGTTACATCTCCACCTGTTATGGCAGCAGCAATCATGAACGTCCCTGCTTCAATTCGATCAGGTATGACGGTATGTCTTGATCCACCCAATTCCTTTACACCTTGGATCTTGATGGTATCTGTACCAGCACCTTTGATTTTTGCCCCTATGCTGTTCAAGAAGTTTGCTAAATCTACGATTTCTGGTTCTTCTGCTACATTTTCTATGATGGTTGTCCCTTCTGCCATGGTTGCTGCCATCATGATATTCTCTGTGGCTCCCACACTAGGGAAATCTAAATATACTTTGCTTCCAATTAAACGATCTGCCGATGCTTCCACATATCCATGTCCTAGTTCTATTTTTGCCCCTAAGGCTTGAAAGCCTTTTAAGTGAAGGTCAATCGGTCTTGTTCCAATGGCGCACCCACCAGGCAGGGCGATTCTTGCTTTTCCTTTTCGAGCTAGCAAAGGTCCCATTACCAAAAATGAAGCTCTCATTTTTCTGATTAATTCATAAGGTGCTTCTATATCATGAAGCTTTGATGCATTTATCTCAATAATTCCTTTATGATTGCTATTTACTTTAGCTCCTAGAGCTCCTAACACATCGCAAATAACTTCTACATCTTTTAGCCCAGGTATATCCTCTAATACGCAATTCTCCTGAGCTAGCAGGGATGCAGCAATGATCGGCAATACTGAATTCTTAGCTCCACTTACTTTTACGGTCCCCTTTAGCGGAGCGCTTTTCTCGACAATGATTTTTGCCACATTGGGTCCTCCTTTGTTTCGATTATTACTGCCGCATTCTAATATACACCTTTTTTCTGTAAACTTCTACATTTATTTTCATTTTCCTCTAGGAAAAAAGTAGTATATTATTAATAGGCAATAGAAATCAATGGATTCCCAATCCATAAATAGGTTTTATCCTCATAAGCGTTATATCTCAGGGCAATATTGAGGTTAACTTTTTTTCCTCCGTATTGAATCCACTGGGGAATCATTTTGCTGTAGCCCACGATACTAATAATATTGTTCTCTCGGATACCTTCTATTTCTTTGGCCTCTACCTGTGCCATCACGCTGTCGGCAATATGGATTTGATCTTCTTTTGCCATCTGACCTTGAAAGGTGCCAGATATCCAGGAAGACAACGCCACATCTCCATGTTTCTCCAATACACCCTTTAATTCATTCCCTATTCCTTGGATTGAGGTTAGTTTTTCATTCCCCTGCAAATCAACAATAATGTTGCTTTCTTTTCCTGCTTCAGACTGGGACGATTGGACCATAATTGTAATATCTTGTCCGTCTTTATACTTTCCATTAACCCAGGTCTGTACATTTTCTGATGATTGATTACTCTCCATCACTGCCTTTTTAACACCCAGCCTTCTGGATAAATCCCAGCATAGGCTTTCTGCCTCTTGTATATCCTTGGATTCACCAAGTATACCTACATGGGCATTGACATTGTACTCCACCAGTTGTGCGCCCGATGCTTCTAAAACTTCTTTTAGTTCTACCTCCTTCATCCCAGCCTTTGACTGATAAAAAGGAACTAGTACCAAATACATCATAATTAATAAATAAAGACCAGTTTTCCTTCTCGTTAACAATTTACGATCCATCACAATCTACAACTCCCCTAAGTAGTTTTCCCTAATTTTCGGTACGCGGTGCTCGGTACACGGTCTCAAGGAATCTATTTCAGATTCTAAAGAAATATCTACTTTATAAATGTAGTAAATATGTTAAAGGGGGACGAAAACATATTTTCTACTTACTCTCTTCCCTTGTTATTAAAAGTATTGACCGTACAAAAAGGGAATATACATTTTTAGGTCTTAAATTTTCGTAATCAGTTTCATTTAAAAATGTGTCTTACTCTAGAGATTGGCTCATTTTTTCGGTACGCGATTCGCGGTGACCGGAAAACCTTCAACACACGGTACACGGTGCTCGGTGACCGGTGTTCGGAAAAAACTTAAAAAACTAAAGAACTCTAAGTATTAATACTTACTCATTACTTGTATATAAATCTATTCTTTATGAGTTAATGCGAATTTATGTCTAGAAAGCTACTCCGTGACACCGCGTACCGCGCACCGTATACCGATCCACTCCCGCCGTGCACCGTTTCTATCCCACCGCCTAATACAACGGCCCCAAATCTTCCTCTCCACCTTCACATACACCGCATTTGGTGCCGATCATTTTGTCTAGTAGTCCTATTTCTTCGAAACGATTTTCGAATTGAGGATACTGCTTTTTTAGTTCCTCCATATGTTTTTTGCACAGTTTGTTGCTTCTAGCATGATAAAATGTATCTGATAAAAGAGCTGAAGCATCCAGCAAAACATTCTCTTCATCCACAGCATCATTACTCACCAGTACCATGGCAATATCCCCTTTTAAATCAGGGCGGTTGATACTCCGGTAGTCTTTTCCAGTCCGCTGACAGATCGTCATAAGCTTACCAGCAATTTCTTGATTCACTTGCCCTTTTACAATTAAAGCATCCACCCTATGGTCTTTCATTTTTTCCTCTACGAGCTGCAAAGCATCATCACGTTGTATTTGTTCACTGGTTAGTGCCAGCACAATCTTCTCTCTGAATTCACCCAGCCAGTTTCGTCTTTCGGCTGTTTTGAGTTCAGGTATCCCTGATAATGCAAAATCTATATATCTGTCCAATTGATTTTTTTCATCCATTTTATCATCTCCTTGATGCTTTCTATCTGTTATGAAATATCTTCTTACCTCAGTATACCCATTTTCGTGGCTACTAATGAACTAAAATAAAACCGCTCATATTGAGCGGTTCATTTTTAGTATTCGTATGTTTTTTCATAATCTGTACTGTTCTTGCTGATTGTATACTTAAGCTTGTTCTCTTTCATTTGTGCATCATAGGTTGTATCAACGATCATCCATTTTCCATTTACATACACTTCATTCCATGCATGGTAGCCTTGTGCATTTTTTGTATATCCTTTGATTAACTTTGTAGGAATGTCTATACTGCGAAGCATACCTGCAAACATTGAAGAATAATCATAGCAGATACCAAGGTTCGTTTCAAATGTGTTTTCGATATTGGGTAGGTAATCGTAGTTTAAGTTCTTAATCTTATCATAATCATAACGAACATTCTCAACAACATATTTATGGATTGCAGCAATCTTTTCCTCATCTGTAGTAATATCCTTTGTCAGTTCCTTTGCTTTTTCTATTGCCTTCATAGAATCGTTCCATTCGATTAGCTGTATGGAATTAAGAAATACCTTTTGCTCATTCTCCATCTTTACATCAAGATTTGTCACTGCTACAGTTTTATAGGAGTTACCGCTGACATTTTCTAATATGCTCACTTTATAGCTACCATCATTTAATTGAAGAGGAAAGCTTTCTGTTTGGTCATCACCTTTAAGATTGTATGTATATCTAGCTTGTCCTTTTTCAACAACCAACTTGACCTTTTTCTCTCCTACGCCATAGTTTACACCGATGACGCCCATGCTGCTTTTGGAATTATCGAACATTGCAACATAAGTCTTCTCTGCTGCATATCCAAGGTTTGTAAATAATATAATAAATGCAGTTATAAAAACGAGCATTTTTTTCATAATAAAAACTCCTCTTTCGGTGGCTCGGCTGCCATTCAATTTCTTGAAAGGCCCTATGGCTTTGCGTCCCACCCTTTCGGATGGTTTGCCTTTATCGTTGAAAAGTTCTCAACAGATACATCTTTATTTATTTAACATCATCTTACCATTCTTTACATAAATCGTCAAGATATTCTGAAAACATTATTTTTCATACTCATTTCTACCCTTAATCATCCTAATCAATCAGATGCTTTAAAACTTCCTAAGGCATTTTCGCATGAATGATTAGTCGATGGGTTGAGGTATATAAGGGGTGGCAGGTAATGAGTGTAAGTATTCTATCTTTCTTATTTCGTTTCAGAACAGAAATATCCGTAGGTTCTACAATTACTTTCTCATAGACAATATATTTCAGTGTTTTCCCATCTATAAGGATTTCAATTTCATCATTTACATCTACCTCATCTAGTCGATTGAAAAACCTGCCAAAGGTATGGCTTCGGTGACCTGCAATTGATGCATTTCCCACTTCTCCTATTTTGGATGTCTCTACCATATGACCTAATCCGATTTTGAGGTTTTTCTGACTGGCACCAGAGAATAGGGGCTGTTTGAGATTAATCTTTGGAATCATCATCACCCCGATAGGTGTTACTTTCTCTTTTCCAACTTGTTCTCCTTCATTGGGTGATGGACTCGCATCATTATCTGGAGCAGGATTACTGTTTTCATTGGTTCTCCTATCGATATTTATATCTTCATCCACATATACCGCAGATTCTCTTGCTTCATCATCGCCGTCGGGGTTCTCTATCTCTGAAATAAAAACGTCATTCAGTGTCTGATAACCTTCTAAAGCTTTTTGCTGCCAATACCAGGTATACAACCGATCCATCAAGGGATAAGCTGCCGTAAGAATACCAACAAAAATGAGAAACATAGAAATTCGTTTCATCAAAATCACCTACCTAAAGTAAAATACCAAAAATAAAGCCGAGAGATTATTCCCTCAGCTTTATTATATCATACATTATTTCTTTTTTCTTCCAATCATAACACCAACTGTTGTCAGGATACTTCCCAGTCCGTAGAACATTTCTGGTGGTAGCTCTCCGGTCTTCGGAAGGGCTGCAATACCCAGAGGTATTTCTTCATCTAACAAGGTAGTCATTTCTCCTTGTGCTGGTGGATTTTCTACTGGTATGAGATTTACTGGGCCCTGCGGAATTGCTTCATCCATGATAACTTCCAGGTTGGTTCCTATATCGCCTCCGCTAGGTTGCTCATTTCCTCCGCCAGGCTGCTCATTTCCTCCGCCAGGTTGCTCATTTCCTCCGCCAGGTTGCTCATTTCCTCCGCCGGGTTGCTCGTTTCCTCCGCCAGGTTGCTCATTTCCTCCGCCAGGTTGCTCATTTCCTCCGCCGGGTTGCTCATTTCCTCCGCCAGGTTGCTCGTTTCCTCCGCCGGGTTGCTCATTTCCTCCACCAGGTTGCTCATTTCCTCCGCCAGGTTGCTCGTTTCCTCCGCCGGGTTGCTCATTTCCTCCGCCAGGTTGCTCGTTTCCTCCGCCAGGTTGCTCGTTTCCTCCGCCAGGTTGCTCGTTTCCTCCGCCAGGTTGCTCGCCTCCTCCGCCAGGTTGCTCGTTTCCTCCGCCAGGTTGGTCGCCTCCTCCATCGGTTTGATCACCCACTCTATGACCTGGTGCTAAATCATCCCCATGCCGAGTGTCTTGGTTATTATGTCCATGGTTGTCTTTATCAACATGTCCTGGAGGCGTATTTCCTATGTGCCCCGGTGGAAGTGCTTCACCATTCTGTCCAGGTGCATTCTCATTTGCATTTGACTTATTCTCTTTTGTTGCTTTGTCCTTATCATTTCCTTGTCCCAATGCATAATACAACAGGCTATAATTCCCAATACTTTCCCCATCTATCAGATAGGTTTGTCCAACCTCAGCTGAGGATAAAATCGTTGTGCTTGGCACAGCAATCGCTGTTGCCATCAAACCAACACAAAGATATCGACATGAACTTCTTACAAACCTCTTCATTCTTTCCCCTCTTCCCTTTTCTCTTTTATACCGATTTTCATTTTTTACATATGTTTTTGATAAATAAAAAAACTGCCATAACTTTTATTTCATGGCAGTTGGTCAATCATAGCATACAAGGATATGCTTTAGATACCTTACTTTGCGTCCCACCCTTTCAGATGGTTTGCCTTTATCATTGGTAATATTTAGATATATATGTACATGTTACCATATACACTTTTTCTCGTCAATTATTTTTATCAGAATCATTTGACTTATTCATTTTTTCAGATAAATAATATAAGAGTTGAAGGATCGTTCCTTCAACTCTTAATTTTTGTCCTACTTATTTTTTGTTTTCTTTCTACTTATAACTCCTGTTAAGGTAATCAATCCGCCTAATCCATAGAATAATTCTGGGGGTAGTTCTCCTGTTTTAGGTAGTGAAGCAATACCTAATGGTATTTCTTCATCGACAATATCGATAGGTGTTTCTTCGATGACCTCTGTTGTAGCTTCAGGAATCTGATTTGTTTCTATGGTATCTATATCCACTGGAGCCAATGGAATTTCTTCATCGATAATATCTACTATATCGTCATCATCGTCATCATCATCGGGTGGATCAATTGGATCTGGGTCTGGGTCTGGATCTGGATCTGGATCTGGGTCTGGATCTGGATCTGGGTCTGGATCTGGGTCAGGGTCTGGATCTGGGTCTGGATCTGGATCTGGGTCTGGATCTGGGTCAGGGTCTGGATCTGGGTCTGGATCGGGATCTGGATCTGGGTCTGGATCTGGATCTGGGTCTGGGTCTGGGTCTGGGTCTGGATCTGGGTCTGGATCTGGGTCTGGATCTGGATCTGGGTCTGGGTCTGGGTCTGGATCTGGGTCTGGATCTGGGTCTGGGTCTGGATCAGGGTCTGGATCAGGGTCTGGGTCTGGGTCTGGATCTGGGTCTGGGTCTGGGTCTGGGTCTGGATCAGGGTCTGGGTCTGTTACGATTTCATAATAGAAGGATATATGACTGATTTCTGGTTGGTTATCTTTTTTTCCTACGCCTGGTGCCCTTAGGTCACTATCTGCTGTAGTACCTGGCTCATATTCGTATAGATATCCTCCGTTTCCTCCCTTTACAAATACATATTTAACATCCATATTTGATTCAAAACTTGCGAAGATATCACCATCATAAAAATCTACGATTACTTCAAAATCTCCTGATGTATATGTTCCATCACTAGGTGGATCAATTTTGTACTTTTCATAACCTGAAATAGCTGGGTCATTACCTTCGATTTCAGTAGGTATGATGCCATTTCCTGATTCGGGCACTGTATCCTCAAGCAAATACACTTCTTCTATGACTGTCTTTAATGTCTCGTCCCCTTGTTCAAAGTCCTCTATTGCTTCTGCGAAAGCTATTGTATTCATGTTTGGCGTAGCATAGAAGGTTACAAGTGCAATAATAATCATGTACATCGATGCTTTGTTTCTGAACCCTTTCATAATCTCACCTCTTTCGATTATTTTTAAAATTTTATATGTAAAAAACAACGACCGACTGCCATCATTTGCATGGCAGTCGGTCGATCTTAGTACATCTAGGATATACCTTAGATACCTGGCTTTGCGTCCCATCCTTTCGGATGGTTTGCTATTTGCATATTGGAAAGATATTTATTTAATAATGATTGTTGGTTATTCATATTATACCTACTAAACTTTGGTTCAAACATTTTTATTAAATATTCCGACATATCATTCTATGATTTTACAAAAGTTAGCTGCTCAAGTGTGGTAAAAATAAAAAATAAACCCTCGAACACATTCCTGTTCGAGGGTTTAAAATCTAATCTCTTCTTGCCACTCTCAATCTGTTGAGGGCACGCTCCAATGCTGCTTGGGCACGGATCATATCAAGTTCAGATGATTTCATCTTCAGTCTATCTTCTGCTCTTTCTGCAGCTTTTTTTGCTCTTTCCACATCAATCTCTTCTGGCCACTCAGCAGAGTCGGTGATGATCGTTGTCTTGTCCTGTCTAACTTGGACAAAACCACCAGCACAAGTCGCCTCTAACTGCTCACCATTTTTCTTTATCTTGATAGTGCCTACAGCCAAGGGACTCACAAGAGACATATGGTTTTTCAGGATTCCTAGATCACCCGCAGTCGTTCTCACGACTACCATATCTACGTCATCCTCGTAAAACTTTCTATCTGGGGTTACAATTTCCAGTTGAAAGGCTGAAGCCATGTCTCCACCTCCATTAGCTTTCTTTCTTCGCTCTATCTACTACTTCATCAATAGTACCAGCATATAAGAAAGCTGATTCTGGTATATCATCATGCTTGCCTTCAAGGATTTCTTTAAATCCTCTGATTGTTTCCTTTAATGGAACATACTTACCTGGCGAGCCTGTAAACTGCTCTGCCACGTGGAAAGGCTGAGACAAGAATCTTTGCATCTTTCTTGCGCGGGAAACAGTCAACTTATCCTCATCAGATAACTCATCCATACCTAGGATGGCAATGATATCTTGTAATTCCTTATATCTCTGAAGTACTTCCTGTACATCACGGGCAACTCTATAGTGCTCTTCCCCAACAATGTTAGGATCTAGGATTCTAGATGTTGAATCCAGTGGGTCTACCGCTGGATAGATACCTAGCTCAGAAATCGCTCTGGAAAGTACTGTTGTTGCATCCAAGTGAGCAAAGGTTGTAGCTGGAGCAGGGTCAGTTAAGTCATCGGCTGGCACATAAACTGCCTGTACAGATGTGATAGATCCCTTCTTGGTAGAAGTGATTCTCTCCTGTAAAGCACCCATCTCCGTTGCCAATGTAGGCTGATAACCAACGGCACTTGGCATACGTCCTAACAGCGCCGATACCTCTGAACCCGCTTGGGTAAATCTAAAGATATTATCAATGAACAGAAGTACGTCCTGTCCTTCTTTGTCTCTGAAATATTCTGCCATCGTAAGTCCTGAAAGGGCCACACGCATTCTCGCTCCCGGCGGCTCATTCATCTGTCCGAATACCATGGTTGTTTTGTCAATAACGCCTGAATCGATCATTTCATGATAAAGGTCGTTACCTTCTCTCGTTCTCTCACCAACACCCGCAAATACAGATAATCCACCGTGCTCTTTTGCGATGTTGTTGATTAACTCCTGAATCAATACGGTTTTTCCTACGCCGGCACCACCGAACAAACCTACTTTACCACCCTTTGCGTAAGGTGCGATCAAGTCGATAACTTTGATACCTGTTTCAAAGATTTGCGTAGATGTCTCTTGATCTTCGAATGCAGGAGCTGGTCTATGAATTGGTGACGTTTCCTTTGTAGGAACAGCACCTTTTTGATCGATAGGTTCTCCTAATACGTTAAACAATCTACCTAGGGTAGCCTTACCTACAGGAACAGAGATGGCAGCACCTGTATCTACTGCATCCATTCCTCGAACCAATCCGTCTGTTGAGGACATGGAGATGCATCGAACCGTATCATCTCCAATGTGCTGAGCAACTTCTGCAACTATTTTTCTTTCACCAGCCGTTACTTCGATTGCATTTTGCAGCCTTGGAAGATTATCTGAGCTAAATTTTATATCCAAAACCGGACCAATGATTTGGGCCACTTTTCCGATATTCTGCGCCATTCGCTTTCACATCCTTTCGTTTTGCTGATCACTGCGCTATTTTAAGGCTTCTGCGCCGCCTACAATTTCAGCGATCTCTTGGGTGATGGCCGCTTGACGCGCTCTGTTATAGCTTAATGTCAAGTTACCAATCATATCTTCCGCACTATTCGTAGCATTTTCCATGGCTACCTTTGTAGCACCTTGATAGGATGCTGCAGATTCCACCAAAGCACCATAGATCGTACTCTCGATATACTTTGGAATCAAATAATCCAACACCTCTTCTGGAGAGGGTTCATAGGATACGTATTCAAACTTCTTATTTGCATCCTTTTCCTTTTTCTCACCAGCTAGAGGAAGTAGTCTGATCACTTCAGGCTTTTGAGAAATTGTACTTACAAACTGTGTATATACCAGATTTACTTCATCAATCATGCCCTTTTCATATAGCTGCATGATTAAGCTGCCAATTTGCTTGGCGTCTGAATAACTAGGATTTTCTGAGATTTGTACAAATTCTCCATCGAAATCATAGCTTCTTTTTTTGAAGTAACTCCTTGCCTTCTTGCCAACTGTAATCACTGACACAGCCTCTTTTTCCTGCATATGAGATACAGCTGCCTTGATCGCATTGGTATTGTAGCCTCCTGCAAGGCCTCTATCAGCAGTAATGACGATATAACATGTCTTTTTTATCTCTCGCTGACTGACATAAGGATGTTTGACACCTCCGGAACTGGAGAAAATATCCTGTACCGTGGCTTTGATTGTATCGAAATAGGGTCTGGTCTTCTCTACTCGCTCCCGGGCACGCCTAAGCTTTGCAGAAGAAACCATCTCCATTGCCTTTGTAATTTGTTTTGTGCTGTTTACACTTTTGATTCTACGCTTTATATCGCGCATTCCCATTCCTGCCACTTCGTTGCTCACCTCCATGCTTAAAGGCAGGTACGCGGTGTCCGGTTCGCGGTGTCCGTTAAAACCGTAAAACCAAGACCTCTCGCCATACCCTAAGCGGTCGTTTTGAACCCAGTAAGCCTAGCATCTATAATACACTGGGTCGTATTCAAGAATTAGTTGTTGCCGTGACACCGCGCACCGTGTACCGTGTACCGAGCACTTGCACCATGTACCGAGACACCGTGTCTTCCTATATCTCCAACTTGAATTGTCCTTTGAATTCTTCGATTGCAGTTTTTAGTTTGGCTTCCATTTCGTCAGACATTACGCCTGTGCTCTTGATGGAAGCACCAATTTCTGCATATTTGCCATCCATAAAGTTTAAGAATTCTTCTTCAAATCGCTTTACAGCTACCACAGGAATATCTGCCAAGTATTTGTTAATTACTGCATAGATAACCATTACTTGATGCTCTACTTTTACAGGAGCATACTGTGGCTGCTTTAGGATTTCAAGAATTCTTTCCCCTTGGGCCAATCTTTCTTGGGTATCCTTGTCTAGTTCTGAACCGAACTGGGCAAATGCTGCCAATTCTCTATATTGAGCCAATTCAAGCTTGATTTTACCTGCAACCTTTTTCATCGCCTTGATCTGAGCATCTCCACCAACACGGGATACAGAGATACCCGCATTCACCGCTGGACGCTGACCCGCAAAGAACAATTCCGTCTCTAGGAATATCTGTCCATCGGTAATGGAGATTACGTTTGTCGGGATGTATGCAGATACGTCCCCTGCCTGGGTTTCAATCAATGGCAGCGCTGTAATGGAACCCCCGCCTAGGGCGTCACTCAGCTTTGCTGCACGCTCCAATAGTCTACTGTGAAGGTAGAATACATCTCCTGGATAGGCTTCACGTCCCGGTGGACGACGAAGTAACAGAGACATGGCACGATATGCCACGGCATGCTTGGATAGGTCATCATAGATGATGAGTACATCCTTGCCTTGATACATGAACTCTTCGGCCATGGCAACACCCGCATATGGTGCGATGTACTGCAGCGGTGCCAACTCACTGGCTGTGGCAGAAACGATGATGGTATAATCCATGGCACCTCTATCTTCTAGGGTCTTCATGATACCAGCAACCGTGGACTTCTTTTGTCCGATAGCCACATAGATACAGATTACATTCTCTGTCTTTTGGTTTAAGATTGTATCGATAGCAATGGCTGTTTTACCTGTTTGTCTATCTCCGATGATCAGCTCTCTCTGACCTCTACCGATTGGAATCATGGCATCGATAGCCTTGATACCTGTTTGAAGCGGCTGGTGTACTGACTTTCTATCGATTACACCCGGTGCATTGGCTTCGATTGGTCTATATTTATCTGATTTGATGGGACCTTTTCCGTCGATAGGCTGACCTAATGAATTTACAACACGTCCAATCAATGCATCGCCTACAGGTACTTCCACAATTCTTTCTGTACGCTTTACAATGTCACCTTCCTTGATGTTGTCATCAGATCCTAAAAGTACGCATCCAACGTTGTCTTCTTCAAGGTTTAGTGTCATTCCGTATACACCGCCTGGGAATTCCAATAATTCTCCGGCCATACACTTTTCTAATCCATGTATTCTGGCGATACCGTCACCTACCTGGATGACCGTACCGATATCTGTAACTTGAAGTTTATTCTCATATCTCTTAATCTGCTCTTTAATAATAGAGCTGATTTCTTCAGGTCTGAGATTCATTGTCTTTCACCCCTATCACCTAAACTATTATTTGCGCAAGGCTTTCCTTCATTTTGCTTAGACGACCCTGCACTGTGCCATCTATTACCTTATCGCCCATTCTGATCAGCATTCCGCCGATGATGGTTGGATCCATTTCATTTCTAAGGCTAATCTTCTTGCCTGTCATCTTCGAAAGCTTCATTTCCAGCGCAGTCTTATCTTCATTCTTCAATGGCACCGTTGTAACGGCCACAGCTTCCAGTATATTTTGGTGCTCATTGGCCAGCTTGTGATAGCCCTTTACAATCGCCTCAAAGGCGTTGGTTCTTCTCTTGTCAGAAAGAATTTTTAAGAAATTCATGATTTCGGCGCTCAGCTTTCCTTGGAAAACAGCTTCTATAATCTGCTTTTTTTCATCACTGCTGATCCTTGGTGTTTTGTAGAGTTCGTAAAAATCAGTATGATTTTTAAAGCTTTCCATGACAAAGTCTAACTCTTCCCCGTACTGATTCAACTGGTTCAGCTCCAGGGCAACACTAAACAAAGCCCCTGCATAGGTTTTTGCAACTAATTCGACCATGTTGTTTCCCCTACCTCATCGATAAAGTCTTTGATGAGCTTGTCATGTCCCTTCTCATCAAGATCCTTACCTATAATTTTACCAGCAGCCATCACTGCTAGGGCAGCCAACTCTTCCTTCATCATGTTCGCAGCCTTTTGCTTTTCTCTTTGGATATCTGCTTCGGCTCTGTCCTTTATTTTCATTGCTTCTTGCTGGGCTTGGGCTACAATTTCATCGGCCCTGGTCTCAGCTCTTTTGGAAGCATCCTTGATGAGTTCTCTTCCCTCTGCTTGGGCACCCTCAAGTCTTCTTTGGTACTCCAGCTTTAGTTGCTCTGCTTCCGCATTTTTGTCTTCTGCCTCTTTGATCGATTCAACGATAGCATTTTGTCTGCCTGCCATCATTTCTGAAACAGGCTTAAACAATAATTTTCTTAATATCAAAAATAGTATAAGTGTATTTGCCAGCTGAAACACTAAGGTCCAGCTTATTTCTACTAATCCTGCTTTTAATTCCATCTGGATACTGCCTCCTTTCCCAAGGGATAATCATGAGCAGGAGATGGGCTTTACCATCTCCACCTCTTCTATCGAATTATAGAAGTCCTACTAATGGATTTGCGAATAGAAGAATTAATGCTATGATCAATCCGTAAATACCTGTTGTCTCTGCTACGGCAGCTCCAAGTAACATAGTTCTTACGATATCACCCTGTGCTTCTGGCTGTCTTCCTACCCCTTCAGCACCTTTACCTGCTGCGTATCCCTGACCGATACCAGGTCCGATACCTGCGATCATTGCCAAACCAGCTCCGATAGCTGAACATGCTAATATTAACGCTTTTCCTGTAATTGGTTCCATAATAATTTTCCTCCTTTTACTATTCAACAGTTTTCTTTTTCCAATAAATTCTTTTTTTAGCATACCAATCTATGATTGTCATTATGCATCACTGCATGTTTCACATATAGAACAGGGTTTTATTTTGAAAAACCGCCGTTCCTCCATTATATTTATAATAATTTCACTAATGGATTTGCGAACATGAGAACCAAAGATATTATTAGAGCATAGATACCAGTTGTTTGCGCTACTGCTTGACCAAGGAACATGGCTCTTATGATGTTGGATTGATACTCAGGCCTTCTTCCGGTAGCCTCCGTACCCTTACCAGCAGCATAACCCTGGCCTATACCAGGTCCTATTCCTGCAATCATGGAAATTCCAGCACCTAATGCCGATGCAACAAGGATGATTACTGCACCCTCCTGCGTAACAATAGGATTACCAAACAGTAGAATTAATGAAACAACTAGTGCCAATATACCCGAAGTCTCTGCAACGGCAGCTCCTAATAGCATTACCAGAGTGGCTTGTTTTGAAGCCTTTGGATTAATGCTCACTGCCTCTGCCCCTTTTCCGGCTGCATATCCTTGACCTATCCCTGGTCCGATCCCAGCAATCATAGCCATTCCAGCACCGATTGCCGAAGCTGCAAGGATCAGAGCTTTACGGTCAAATGTCATCAGCCAATCAAGGAACTTTACAATAAAGTTGGCGTCTTCCATATTCATTTGTCCCCCTTTAGCTTATTGCATCCTCCTTCTTGCAGAATTTACTAATCCATTGCCCCTGAAACGAATACCATCGTCAGCATGGCGAAAATAAAGGATTGTAAAACACCTGCAAACACGTCAAAGTACAAGTGTAACACCGCTGGAATTCCGGTTTGTAAAACAGGAATTGAGATTCCTAAGTTTGTACTTAGGCCTCCTAGGGCACCATAAAGCAAGTTCATGATGATAAGCCCTCCAACAATGTTACCGAAGAGACGGAATGATAGTGAAATAGGCGTTGCAAGTTCACCAATAATGTTCAGTGGGAGCATTACCGGGAAAGGTTGTAAGAAACCCTTTAAATAAGTGCCAACTCCTTTTCGCTTCATACCGAAGAAATGGATCATGAAAAATGTTAATAGGGCCAAGGCCATGGTGGTGTTTACATCGGCTGTCGGTGGTCTAAAACCAAACAAGCCTGCAAGGTTTGCGCATATGAGGTACATCATCATAGTACCGATATAAGGTGCAAATGCCTTTTTGTCTTCTCCCATGGTCTGAGCAGTGAGTTTGTATACCATGTCTACTAATAGTTCGATCACATTTTGTAGTCCCTTGGGCACTTTGTCAAACCGTCTAGTTGCAACAAGTGCAAAAATGGTTAGGACCGCCATAATGATCCAAGTAGTAGTTACAGTTTCCGTAACCGGAATGCCTCCTGGCAACTCAAATATGACTCTTGGGCCAAATCCTCCTTCCACTATTCTTCCTCCTTTCTTTTAAAGATTCTTTTTGAAAATAATATAGTAAATAGGTTTGTACCAATAATGACAAACTTAATGGTGAACAAACCTAGTACTGCCCCCAATACATTTAAATAATTCGCTTTGATACAAACAAAGATCACCACTGCATTGATGAAAAAACGAATAAAGTATTTAGAACTTGTATACACCTGGGCATGCCCTGGATTCATGGTTACCGCCTTTTCCAAGGTTAACGCCAGATTTCTAAAGTTCAATATGCTGATCAGCGTGCCAAAAATCAAAGCATAAATAAAAGGCCTCGGCTCTTGGAAAGACATAAAAGCAGCAGCAGCAATCAATATCATGATGATAAGTGTGTACTTAACAATCTTTACCTGTATGTCCCATGTATATCCTAGCATAAGCTCGAAGCACTTCCTTCTGTAGGGTTATAACTCTATATTTATTTCTTTTGAATGGAATTCATGACAATTTTGTATACACTGACAAAGGAAGCACCAACACCAGCAATGGTACAAATAATCAGGAAACGGTTTCCCGTACTAGCGTACTGATCCATTTTATTGCCTATATATACACCCGTGAAAATAGGGATCGACATTGCCAATCCTATATATGTTAAAAGAGAAAGGTTTTTTAGGAAGTTCAAATTTTTATTTTCCATGAGAATTCCCTTCTTTCTCATTATAGCATTACTATCTAAATATACAACCAATTACGAATATTTATGAAGATTTTTTTGATAATAAATTAACGATTTTATCAGAACACACCTATAGAAATTTCGACTTTTTTTTCAAATTTCCTTCTTTTCTATTACGTAAATTTAAAAAATACCAAGCACAGTCATTGTTCCTTGCAATGACTGTGTTTAGTATTTCACCATTATGTGGAATTATTCAATCCGCTCCTAGCTTTTCGCTACTGGCTACTAGCTAAAGACTTCTGGGATGTTCTGTAAGATTTTAAGCGAGAGGCCAGTGGCGAGCAGCGAGTAGCCAACAGCCCTTACATGATCCCCAAAATCCTCTTCGCTTCCTCCACCGATGCGATTTCTCGTCCCACTGCCTTGGCAATCTTAATGATACGCTCCACCAATAATGGGTTAGTGGCTGGAATCCCTCTTTCCAGTTCTAATACATCCTCTAATCCCGTTCTCACGTGACCACCCATGAGGATCGCCATGGTCAGCATGGTGACTTGGGATCGCCCAATGCCAGACACTGTCCAAGTAGAACCCTGTGGCAGGCTCTCCACCATGAAAAGGAGGTTTTTGGTTGTTCCTTCAATCGATCCAGGTACATTCATTACCAGGTTGAAATGCAAGGGTCCTTTCAATACGCCTTTCTTCAGAAGTTGTTTTGCATTGGAGATCATTGCTACATCGAAGGCTTCAATCTCGGGCTTGATTCCATGGGCATACATCTTGACAGCCAAAGCATTGATTAGATCTGGTGCGTTAGCATTTACAGCACTGGGAAAGTTCGATGACCCCGTAGACAAACTTGCCATATGAGCATTGAGATCCAGCATTTGGCCTCTCCACGCCACGGTGTTATCTCCACCTCTGGCTCCAGTGGATACTTGCTTGATTATATCCACCCTTTCCTGATCCAGCCGATCCAGCACTTCCTTGAACAATGTTCTATCACTGGTAGGCTGCCCTTGTGCATCCCTCACATGGATGTGGGCAACAGCTGCCCCTCTTTCGTGACATGCCTTTATATCCTTTACGATTTCATCCACTGTTATAGGTACACTGGGATTCATTGCCTTCGTCGGCACATTCCCTGTGGGTGCGATGGTTATTATTAGTTTATCCATGGATTAATTCCCCCTTTTTGATATGAAAACTTCGGTGCGCGGTACACGGTACGTGGTGTCACGGAGTTATTTTCGCCTCTCGCTACTCGCTGCTGGCTATTCGCTTTTTAAAAACCTATTACAAATTAATGTCCACCCGCAAAGGGTTTTGCCCTGGTCTCGCTCTTAAACTTAACCTTAGCCTCAACCTTAACCTATATCCCTAATCGTTCTTCTAATCCCTCTCTCTAACCCTTCAAACAACTCGTCAACCTGTTCTTTGGTGATGTTTAGTGGTGGGGCGATGAGAATGTGATCTCCGTGGGTACCATCTACAGCACCGCCGCCTGGATATGGGACGATACCTTCCTCCATACAGTTTACCGTGAGCTTTCCTCTGACATTCTGCTGGGCTTCAAAAGGTTCTTTTGTCTTCTGATTTTTGACTAGCTCTATACCTATCATCAAGCCTTTGCCCCGGATGTCCCCTATGATTGGATACTGATACAAACTACGAAGCTTCTCTAAGAGGTATTCTCCTTGGAGCTCTGCGTTTTTCACCACATGATCCCGCTCCAGTATTTCTATTACCTTAGCTGCAATGCCACAAGACAAAGGATTCCCTGCATAGGTATGCCCATGGATAAATTGGCCCGAGCCTTCTACCATAATCCTATTGAACACCTTTTGGGAGGCGATGGCAGCCCCAATCGGTGTATAGCCACAGCTCATTCCCTTAGCAGCAGTAATGATGTCCGGCACTATACCATAATGATTTACACCAAACTTTTTTCCAGTCCTTCCAAAACCAGCCATTACCTCATCTACAATCAGCAGTATGTCATATTGATCGCAGATTTCTCGTACCATTTCAAAGTATATCTTGGTTGAATGAATTCCTGGGCAAGCTGCCCCTACTACTGGCTCTGTGATAAAGGCTGCAATTTTTTCTGCGCCTTGTTTTAATATCTCAGCCTCAAGTGCCTCCGCAGCTTTTACACTGGTCTCCTCTAGGGTTTCACATCCCCAGGGATTTCGATAATGATAAAACTGTGGAATCTTTGGGAAATCCAGCAGCATAGGTTCGTAGATTCTTCTTCTTTCAGGGATGCCTGTCATGGAAAGGGCACCCATGGTATTGCCATGGAAAGCATGCCATTTTGAAATCACCTTCCATTTCGTTGACCCTTTTCCATCCCTTTCGATAAAGTACTGTCTTGCCATCTTGATGGCTGTTTCTGTAGCCTCTGAGCCGCCAGAAACAAAATACACATGATTCAAATCCCCCGGTGTCCAGTCAGCTACCTTCGCTGCACATTCTTCAATGGTATCCACGGTCCATCTTGATAAATGGGTAAAGGCAATCTTTTTCATCTGTTCTTCAGTATAGGCTGCTATTTCTTCATTTCCATGACCAATGTTGGCTACAGCCGAACCTGAACATGCATCGATATACTGCTTTCCGTTTACATCATATAGATAGATGCCCTCTCCCCGGTCTATCTTTGGATAGTGCCAGTTCTGATTTCGATAAAAAACATTATTCTTTGGCGCTTTGTTTTGACTCATGTTGATGTGTACCTCCTTTAAGTTGTAATTTTACAATCGTTTTCTATTTTCTCATTAAGATCTTGCATCTCTGGTTAGCAGTTAGCGGTTAGCCGTATTTGGGGTAGGTGCTCTGTAGTCTGGATAGGGTTGGTTTTGCTGCTAACCGCTAACTGCTAACAAAATAAGAAATCCAGCACAAAAACAGCTTAAGGTTTTCCCTTAAATGTTTCGTACTGGATTTTACTCACTTAGTCATTGTGGGTTGCACAATCACTGCAAGGAAAGCAGTCTTTTTTAGATATTCATTTCATTTCGCCAAGTCATATAACGATCATAGGTGGCCTTAAGGGCTACACAGATGGCCTTTTGAGACAAGCCATGAAATCGATACTTTACCTTTTCAATCAGGGCATCGATTCCCTCTGTGTGAAGATTATGACCGACAAGAACTTGTTTTAGAAAACTCCTAGCTTCTTCTGTAATCAAAGTACAAGAAGAATCCTCAATGATACCTGTATCTTTATGAATAATCAACCCCACGCCCACGACCTTATGAAGGTTAGCCGCCGGCATCTCCCCTGGCAGCTTTGCATAGGAGATAAAATACACTGTATCATCACTATATGTTCTCATAGGGTTACCCCCTTAAGTCAGGTTCACGGTTTACGGTGTCACGGACTTTGAATATGTCATTAATTTACACTTCTATTTTATTATCTTTGAAAAGCTATTTCAATAGATTTGCATAAATTTTCTAGATATTCGTAGGGAACGGCCCCTGTGCCGTTCCATTGGTTCGAATCCCTATCATTGACGGACCGCCACAGAGGGCGCTCCCTACATTTTATCTCACATAGAAACATTTTTCATCCCATCATAAAATATCAACATTCTTCCTTAAAATACTCTAAGATCGCCTCTACAGTCCTTTTGGCGGCGGTGCCATCGCCGTAGGGATTTACAGCATTGGCCATTTGGTCGTAGGCTTCTTTGTCGTGGATCAATTCTTCCATGAGCGCTACAATTCTTTCCTTCTCAACGCCAGCGATTTTTACGGTCCCTGCCTCCACTGCCTCGGGGCGCTCCGTTTCTGTTCTTAAGACCAAAACAGGCTTACCTAGGGCAGGTGCCTCTTCCTGAATGCCTCCTGAATCCGTTAACAACATATAGGCTCTTCCTTGCAGATTCGCAAAAGGTTCATAATCCAAAGGCTCTATGATATGTACGTTCTTTACACTTCCTAAAATCTCAGCAGCTAGATTTCTCACTTGGGGATTTAAATGGATTGGGAATACAATTTCAATATCCTCATTCTTCTCCGCCACTTCTCTGATGGCAGAAAAGATATTCACCATAGGATCACCTAGGTTTTCTCTTCTATGGGCTGTCATAAGAATAACTTTCTTATTCTTATAATCCAACTGATTTAACAAATCATTTTCAAAATGATAATCTTCTTTAATCACCTGCAATAGCGCATCGATAACCGTATTTCCCGTCAATACGATATTCTCTTCCTTGATTCCCTCGGACAAAAGATTTCTTTTATTCCCTTGGGTAGGTGCAAAGTGGAGATGGGTCAATCTCCCTGTCAGCATGCGGTTGGCTTCCTCTGGATAAGGAGAATAGATATTCCCGCTTCGTAATCCTGCTTCCACATGCCCTACCTTCACCTGCTGATAAAAAGATGCTAACGCCCCTGCAAAGGTTGTCGTCGTATCCCCATGAACCAACACCATGTGGGGTTTTACTTCTTTGATTACTTCTTCAAGCCCCAACAACACGCGAGAAGTTATCTCACTTAGGGTTTGTCCTGCCTTCATGATATTCAAATCATAATCAGGCTTGATCTCAAACAAATCCAATACTTGGTCCAGCATTTCTCGGTGCTGGGCTGTGACGCATACAATGGATTCAATCTCCTCATGCTTCTCCAGCTCTTTCACCACAGGTGCCATCTTAATGGCCTCGGGCCTTGTCCCAAAAATGGACATGATTTTTATTTTCTTCATATTTTACACCTCACTGTTTTTGCTGCTCGCTATTCGCTACTCGCCGCTCACTTTTAAAATCAAACCTATAGAAAGTACTAATCGTCTTACTTACGACTATATCAAAAGAGTATGCTAAAAAGATTACATACATAGACTAACTCAAAAGGTTTTAGCGAGTAGCCAGTAGCTAGCAGCGAGAAGCGGATTCGCTTTTCCCTAAAAAACAACCAGGAATAGGCTTCCTGGTATTATTCTTTCAATGTACTTTTTTGTTTCTGGAATCTTGGAATACCAATGGTCATATACATCATGCCACTGGCCACAAGTAAAATAGCCAATGCATCGATCATCTTACTGCTGGACATAAAGCCTGCACTTAGCCCCAATGTAGCACTAATCGTATACAGTACCAATACCGTTCTCTTCTGTCCCATGCCTGTAGAAAGCAGTCTATGATGCAAATGTCCCTTATCTGGTTCCATAATCGGTTTACCATTCAAGGCTCTTCTTAAAATTGCAAAAGCAGTATCAAAAATGGGAAGACCTAATGCCAATACTGGTACAAACGTGGCTAAAGCTGTTGCCCCCTTGATCGCACCATAAATAGAAATTGCAGAAAGCATATATCCTAAAAATAGAGACCCTGTATCTCCCATGAAAATTTTGGCAGGGTTAAAGTTATAGGGCAAAAATCCTAAACATGCCCCAGCGATGGCCAAGGTCATAATCGCAGCACTGGAGCCTCCATTGGCTTCAACAACCCAAGGAATCCAGTGAAGATCATTGATATGGGCTACATAGGATAGAGAAAGAGCCGCAATCATAGACACGCCTGCTGCCAATCCATCCAATCCGTCGATGAGGTTTACCGTATTGGTAATACCCACAATCCAAAAGATTGTTACAGGTATACTTAGAAAACTCAAATAAATAGCCGTATCTTCCATAAAAGGAATATTGAATTTACCAATTCGGAGACCGCTGTATACCAAGATGATGGCACAAACAATCTGACCTGCTAACTTGGTTTTTGCGGATAAAGGCTTGATATCATCCACAATCCCCATGGCCACAATCAAGGTACCTCCAATCAGCATGCCTGCAATTGCCTTACTCATTGGCAACATAAATAGTACACTGACCACAAATCCTAGGTAGATCGCTAATCCGCCTAATCTTGGAATTGGGGTTTTATGTACACGTCGATCATCCTTTGGCACATCAATAGCCCCTATCTTAAAGGCTAACTTTCTTGCCAATGGTGTCATCGCCAAAGAAACGACCAAAGCTATTAAAAATACCATTACGTATTTATTCACAAATAACACTCCTTATTAGACATAAGTTTACAGTGTAATTGTACATGAAAGCCATACGAAAATCAATGTCTACCCACTAAATGTTATCAAATTGTATTAATTCTATACCTGCATCTTTCAACATTTCCATAGAAAGAGCATCCGGATAATTTCCTTTGAAAACAATTCGAGTAATCCCTGCATTGATCGCCATCTTTGCACATAAGACACAGGGCTGCAAAGATGCATAAAGGGTAGACCCTTCAATACTCACACCATGGTAAGCAGCCTGAATAATTGCATTCTGCTCCGCATGTAAACCTCTACATAATTCATGCCTTTCTCCCGAAGGAATGCCTAGCTTTTCTCTCATGCATCCTATATCAAGACAATGGGGTGTCCCAGATGGCGCACCGTTATAGCCTGTAGATAGGATTCGTTTATTCTTCACTATCACTGCCCCTACCTGTCTTCTTCTGCAAGTAGAGCGGGTCTTGGCATGCTCTGCCATTTCCATGAAATATTGATCCCAATCTGGACGCATCCTTCGTATCCCCCTTAACCGCTTCTCGTCGCTCGCTTTTCGCTAATGGCTAGAACCTTTCTTTCCCTACATTGATTACATCCATATAACTATAGACGCTAATACTTACTCATTTGTTGCATTTTTCATAGAAATCGTGTAACGATTTCTATGAAAATATCTAGTTCTTTTACTTGCTACTCTACCACCAATCGCCCTATTATCGTACCCAACAGCGAGTAGCCAGTAGCGAGCAGCGAATAGCCCTTTCCTACAAACATACTTCTACATTCCTATGCCAGATTCCTGCAAGTTATTTCAAAATGGGACATGATCAAGATGTACTACTTTTTTCCATTTCGCGAATCAATCATCTCCCTCAAAAACAGCATTTTATCTATCCTATGCATCACCTATGAAAAATGTGAAAAGGGATGAACCCTTAAGGCTCACCCCTTTTATATTCTTTATTTCGTTCCGAACAATCGGTCGCCTGCGTCCCCTAAGCCAGGTACGATATAGGCATGGTCATTTAACTTCTCATCAACAGCAGCAACATAAATTTCTACATCAGGATGAGCCTCTGAAATCACCTTAATGCCTTCTGGTGAAGCGATCAAGCACATAAATCTAATGCTTGTTGCACCACGGTCTTTGATGAATTGAATTGCCGCTTTGGCAGAACCGCCGGTAGCCAACATTGGATCTAAAACAATCAAATCTCTCTCATGAACATCGGCTGGAAGCTTGCAGTAATATTCTACTGGTTCTAAAGTTTCAGGATCTCTATACAAACCAATATGTCCAACCTTCGCCGCTGGAATTAAATTTAACATACCGTCTACCATTCCAAGACCAGCTCTTAAAATTGGTACAATCCCTAGCTTTCTACCTGCTAGCACCTTCGTCTTTGTCTTACAAATAGGTGTCTCGATCTCGATTTCCTGTAGTGGCAGACTTCTTGTTGCTTCATAACCCATCAGCATGGCAATCTCTTTTATTGCTTCTCTAAACTCCTTTGAACCTGTTTCCTTATCTCGAATCAATGTCAACTTATGCTGAATCAATGGATGGTCCATCACAAATACATTTTTCATTTTCTCGCTCCTCCCATAATAGAGGTTAGAGGTTAGAAGTTAGAAGTTAGATGTACAAACCATCTAATTACTTCTTTACTCACTAGACGCCTAACCTTTGTACTTTGCTTCAATATCACCGATTTGATTTACTCTGTTCTCATGTCTTCCGCCTGCGAATTCAGTTTCTAGCCATACTTCTACGATCTTTAGGGCTAGTCCTACCCCAACAACCCGCTCTCCTAAAGCAAGTATATTGGCATTGTTGTGTTCTCTGGACATCTGAGCAGAAAAGGTATCTGTTACCACTGCACATCGGATGCCAGGTACTTTATTGGCGGAAATAGATATTCCAATTCCAGTACCACAGCAAAGAATTCCCCGCTCGCATGCACCTTCAACCACGGCCTCTGCAACCTTCATCCCAAACGCTGGATAGTCCACAGATTCAGATGAATTGGTTCCAAAATCCTGGTATGCAATGCCTCTTTCCTCAAGATATTTCTTAATCTCTTCCTTTAACTTAAAGCCACCGTGGTCACTGCCAAGGGCAATTTTCATATGTATACACCTCCCGTTAGTTGTTAGCGGTTAGCCGTTAGCAGTTAGCCAAAACTCTAAATCTTCAGTAATCTTCTAACTTCTAACATCTAACTTCTAACCTCGAACCTTATAGCCTACAACATTTTAACACTTGAGCATTTAAAATTCAACTGATATTGACGATATTATTGATGTGTTATTTTTTGGATAATTACTTTTAAAGCTTCCTCAATTTCTTTTGCACACTCTCTATAGATCCAAGAGGGTTGACCAAAGGGATCTAGTATATCCACTGAAGGCAGCATGTCCTGTAGATACGTAACTTCCCGCTGTTCATTCTCGACAGTCTTTGCCATTTCACTCTCTAATTCCTTGATTCGATCATCAATGGCCTGGAGACGGTCCATCAGCTCTTTCCTTTGATTCCTTAGGACAATAATCTCATCCTCATACTCTTTATAGAAATCTACCTTTTTCTTTCGAATGATTCCTTGCAGCTTTTCGATTTCTGTCATGATTTCCTTGTCGTCCCCCAACCTTCCAGCATACTCTTTCAAAGTAAATGTCTTGTGGGCAGCATCAGGTGCCATACTCAATACTTGTGATTTATGGTTTCTCGTCATGGTCAAAATCACATCAGCTTGATCGATCAATGGTTTCGACAAAGGTGTGGATCGATGCTTGTGTAAATCAATATTCTTTTCCTGCATCACTTGAATGGCATGCTTTGAAGCCCCTTGCCCCTTAGCCGCTGCTGTTCCCGCAGAAATAACTTTTATTCCAGCTGTTGCTTCACCGACATCCTCCAACATCTTCCGCATCATACTTTCGGCCATGCTGCTTCTGCATGTATTGCCTGTACAGACAAATAGAATTGTTTTCATTATCATTCACCTCGCTTTGAATATCATATTTCCTATGATTTCATGATCAGTGTATTAATTCGTTTGCTTAATCTAGCTTCATTCTTGTTAGCAGTTAGCGGTTAGCCGTATTTAGGTCTATCTTTGAAGAAGTACAAATTATTATGCGGTTTCATTGCATTAGCTACTGCTGTCTTTCATATTCTTTAGTGACCATATAGATCGCCCCAGATCTGCTAACCTGCTAACGGCCAACCGCTAACCTATCAACTAAACTCTCTCCACACTATTCCCCGCCGCCTTCAATAATCTATTCATAACGGCATCCCCTAAGCCTTTTCGTTCTATGGCTTCAGCCAATATGATATCTACTCCTATTTCATCGAATTCTCGAAGCACTCTAAACAAATTATTCGTAATCGTCTCTAATCTTTCTCTGCTTCCTACCGATAGAATTTGGGCATTATCATATTTATCTTTTGTCTCATCAGTTGCCATTATTCCTACTTTCATACCAGTTTTTTGTTTTTCCTGCTGTATTTGCTGAATCTTGTTTACAACAGCTTGCAACTCCCCTTCCACCACAACGACATTTGCCTTTGGTGCATAATGGGTGTATTTCATACCCGGGGACTTGGGGATTAGATGCTTTTCATCCCCTGCAGTGATGGCTCTGTCCACCACAACTTCACCAAGCACTGACGCTAAAGCTTCTTTGGTTACGCCACCTGGACGAAGAATCATAGGAACCTCACCCGTTATGTCTAACACAGTGGATTCTACACCTACTTCACAGTTGCCACCACTGATGATAGCATCTACCCTTCCCAGCAGATCCTCCACTACATGACTTGCCAGCGTAGGACTGGGCTTTCCTGATAGGTTGGCACTTGGTGCAGCCACTGGTACACCAGCCATAGCAATCAAATTCCTTGCAATAGGATGGGCAGGCATTCGAATAGCTACCGTATCCAGTCCTCCTGTAATCATAGAAGGTACAATATTGGACTTAGGGAAGACCAAGGTTAATGGACCTGGCCAAAATTTTTCCATTAAAACATGGACATGATCAGGAATATCCATAACCAATGGCTTTACATCCTCAATATTTGCTATGTGAACGATCAATGGATTGTCTGATGGCCGTCCCTTGGCCTCAAATATCTTCTTTACAGCAGCTTCATCTAAGGCATTGGCACCCAGGCCATAAACTGTTTCCGTAGGAAAAGCCACGGTTCCTCCATCTCTTAAAATATTTCCCGCCATGGCAAGCTTGTCCATGTCTATGTCATTAGGATTTATCTCCAAAATTTGTGTATGTATCAAAGTATTCACCTCTGTTTTTTTATCGCTATTCACTACTCGCCGCTGGCTTCTCGCTAAAGAAATTTAGGGCGAGTCTCTGTATGTACTATCCATTATTATACACCAAAACAGAGTGACTTAAATCCTTTTTTCAATCAGTGATGGCTAATATTACACAAGGTGTATTCCTATACCCCGGGCAGGATGACCCTGCCCCTACCAAAGAAATTCTTGAACCCTCGTAGGGGTGGGGTTTCCCCACCCGATTGTTGCTATTCCTACAATTTCACCGCCACAATCATTCCTATGATAAACCCCAGAATCACACCATAGCTGGAGATTCGGCTTTCATTTAGGCCATGGGCTTTGGGGATCAACTCTCCACAGGTGATATACAGCATGGTTCCACCTGCGAATGCTAGACAAAAAGCAATTAGTCCCTGGGAGATTTCTCCCAGGAGCACACCAACAAATGCACCTAAGCCCATGGGAATACCCACCATGATGGTATAAAGAAAAGCCTTCCATCTTGGTATCCCGCCCACACACATGGGTGTAGCCATGGAAATACCTTCAGGAATGTTATGCAAAGCAATCACGATAGAGATTCCTATCCCCAATTCTTTCGTGGCCATAAATCCCGATCCAATGGCTAAGCCCTCTGGTAAATTATGCAGCGCTACGCCTACCCCTAACAAAAATCCTGTTTTCACAAAGCTTTCTTTTGATAAAAGCAGTCCATGGCCGTGGTCATCGGAGATTTTCGTATCAAGAAAAACAATTAGTATCACTCCTGCCACAATTCCTAAAACACCAATGGATATATGACCAAGTTCAAAAGCCTCAGGCAGCAAGTCAAAGCATACAATGGCCAACATCAGACCGCTAGAGCATCCTAGGATAAAACTGAGAAACTTTCTACTGGGGTTCCTTAGAAAAAAAGCAATCAAACCGCCCAATCCAGTCCCCATCATTCCCACCGCAAAACCAATCAATGTGGTTTTTGATATGATAGACATATGTCTTTACCTCCTGTAGGGTTAGTGGTTATCTGAAGTCAATGGACGATTCTTGAATCGCCCCTACAGATCTCACCCTTAATCTTATCCTTAATATATATTCTATTTCTACCTGCAATAATACAAAAAGCCTTTGGTTTCCCAAAGGCTCAAACTTAACAAATATTCTTTTATTCACCGTAGGGAACAGGCATGCCTGTTCCGCAAGACCTACAGGTATACATACTAACTGTTTTGCACAGCCAACCCCTTCTTTTCCTCCTTAAAGGCCATCTTCAATAGTGATGGCGTCATCAAGGTGGTCACAATCACCAACAATATAACAGAGGTAAATTCATCACTGCCAATGATCTTCATCTGCAGCCCTAAGTTTGCAATAATGATTGCCACTTCTGCCCTTGGTATCATCCCGATACCGATCTGTAAAGAATGCCGATTGCTAAAGCCCGTTAGCTTGGCACCCAAACCGCAGCCAACAATTTTTCCAATAATTCCTAGCACCAGCAAGAGTACACCAAAACCTAAAGCATGACCAAGAGAACTTAAATGTACACCTAGTCCAATCCCTACGAAAAAGATGGGGGTAAAGAAAGAATATGCCACCAACTGAATATCATAGGATATCTTACGGTGATAGGGTGTCATGGATAAAATCACGCCTGCAAAATAAGCCCCTGTGATGGCTGCCACGCCCAGCTCCTCTGATACGAAAGCCAATACAAAGCAACATACAACAGCATACGTAACAATCTTGTCATTAAGGTTTATGGCTTTATTTATGCGCCGGAGCATTTTTACCAAAATCGTTCCGACCACAAAAGTAATAAAAAAGAATAAGGCAATTTTTATCAGCACGACCAGTACATTACTCCCTGCGCTAGGCTTCACCATACCAATCATAACCGTTAATAAAATAATTCCTACGATATCATCTATAATCGCAGCCCCTAAAATGCCTACACCCTGCTTCGTCCGTAGATGCCCTAGTTCGCGAAGGGTTTGCACCGATATACTTACGCTGGTGGCCGTTGAAACGATACCAAGAAAAATACTGCTAATCATCTCTCCCGTGATCAGGTAAGCAGCCCCCGACACCATCACTAGAGGAAATACTACACCGCCCAGGGCGATGGCTGAAGAAGAACTCTTGGATGCTTTCAACTCTTCCACATCCGTTTCTAGACCTGCGATAA
Organism: Anaerosolibacter sp.; assembly: GCF_029240175.1. Taxonomy (GTDB): domain Bacteria; phylum Bacillota; class Clostridia; order Peptostreptococcales; family Thermotaleaceae; genus Anaerosolibacter. Next base: position 117,110 of record NZ_JARBTM010000003.1, on the reverse strand, counting down.
ACATCAAAAATACAACACCAATTTCAGAAATATGATGAATAAGCTCCGTCTCTTTAATTATTCCCAATCCCAATATAATGCCCACTAAAATCTGCCCTAACACCGCTGGCTGTTTTAACTTCGTGCTAACCCAGCCCCCCAGGTTGGCTCCCAATAATAAGATTGCTATTTGTAACAAGAAAAACATTTTAGATTCCATAAAATCGTCCCCCTTTTCTAAGATTATGTCTAGGACAATGTTTATGTGTATCCTTTATATTTTACTGCCATCTTCGCACCTTCTCCTAAATACGACGTATACGAAAAGTCTTATTATAGTTTATCACCGTCATCCATTTTTTTCAAGTGGCGAAACTCGGTGTAAAATCTTCGGTACGCGGGATCCGGTACATGGTGTCACGGATACGATCCTTTCGATGTACGAGCCCTATACAAGGTACGCGATAAAAAATGCTGAGCAACTATTTGCTAGTCGCTCAGCATTTTATTCTATGACGATATGTTTTAACCCCATCGACCCCACAGCATTTCTTCCTCCCCGAACACCGGACACCGCGTACCGAGGTTAAGATGCTGCCCTACTACGACTGAACACTCCTGATAAGACACCAACTCCAAACGGGTATCCTATCCTACACCACTTGCTTCATTCTTTCTGCTTGGTCTGATGTAATCAATGCATCAAGAATTTCATCGATATCTCCATCTAGGAAATAGTCAAGTTTATACAGGGTTAAATTGATTCTATGCTCTGATACCCTGCCTTGAGGATAGTTATAGGTCCTGATTCTTTCACTTCGGTCTCCAGTACCTACTTGGCTTCTTCTAGCCTCTGCTACCTCTGCATTTTGCTCTTCCAGCATTTTATCATACAATCTAGCCTTTAAGATTTTAAACGCCTTTTCCTTATTCTTTAGCTGAGACTTTTCATCCTGACATGAAACCACCATGCCCGTTGGTATATGCGTTAATCTTACCGCTGAGTCTGTGGTGTTAACGCTCTGTCCACCATTACCAGAAGATCTAAATACATCTACACGCACTTCGTTTGGATTGATGTCAATTGCCACATCATCTACCTCTGGAAGCACTGCCACCGTTGCAGTTGATGTATGAATTCTTCCGCCAGATTCTGTAGCTGGTATTCTTTGTACCCTATGAACACCGCTCTCGTACTTCAGACGAGAATAAGCACCGCTTCCTTTGATCATGAAAATAACTTCCTTGATTCCACCTACACCAGTTTCATTTAAGCTCATCATTTCCACTTTCCAGCGTCTTCTTTCTGCATATCTGGTATACATTCTCAATAATTCACCGGCAAAAAGACCAGCTTCATCACCACCAGCCCCTGCCCGTATTTCCACGATAACGTTCTTTTCATCATTAGGATCCTTTGGAAGGAGCAATAGCTTTAACTCATTCTCAATCGTTTCAATAGAATCTTCCAGATCCCCTAGCTCCATCTTTGCCATTTCTCTTAGTTCTTCATCATTACTTTCTTCTAGGATACTCTTTGCCTCTGCAATGCCTGTTTTTGTATCCTTGTATTCTCTGTACTTATTTACAATAGGCTCTATATCTGAAAGCTCTTTGATGTACTTCTGCCATTCACTTTGATTGTTGATTACCTCAGGATCTGCAGTTTTTCTGCTGAGGTCATCGTATTTTTCTTGAAGAAAATCTAATTTATCAAACATCCGTCTCACCTCATAAAATATATTCCATCTGATTATTTTATCACATCTATGTTTCCATCGCAAGTTTTCTGATTACATTACGGGCGATTCGTGAATCGCCCCTACAAAATACATATTATCATCGTTATATATTCTTCCAAAATACCCAAATTTATACCTACCTCACATGAAAAAACGGCTAACTGCTAACAGCTAACCGCTAACCAAATCGTTTTTAAAACTCTTCTCTATTCTCCAATATCCCCAGCTTCCGAGCAACAAACTTTGTTGTGCTGGCTTGGATACCTAGGGTAATTAATACTGTCATAAATACGACGGAAGAAATCACATCGCTGTGGGGGATTTTCATACTTACAATCATACCGGAAAGGGCTGCTGGAATTACACCTGTTTCCCGAACCCACATCAGAAACCCAATTTCATTGACCGTCCATTTCCCTTTACGGTCTGGCAGCACGCAGGCCAAAACAGAAAGCGGTCTTGCAATAAACATCAACACAACTACAACAACTAAGGCTGCCATCCAGTATTTTCCTAAAACTTGAAAATTCACATGGGTACCTAGCAAAATAAAGATTGCCATTCTCATGACGAAGGCGAGGGTTTCTCTCACATGGGTTTGTGTAACAAAATCCTCTTCTGGTACCCATAATCTTAATTTCTTCTTATTTCCACAGACTAATCCCGTGGTGAATGTGGCCATATATCCGCTGCCCCCGATCTTTTCTGCAAAGATGAAAGCAATAACCACCGATACGATGGAGATGATAGAAGCATAGTCATGCATGATACCGTACTTCGTATCAGAAATCAGCAACGACAAGCTCATACCTATAGCTGCACCTACCAAAACTCCTCCAAACGACATCTGCAGCAGCTGTCCCAAATTGTCCATCAATGAGAACGTACCCGATTGGATGATGGCCAAAATAGAGAATACCATGATGGCACCTACAGCATCATTAAAGGCTGATTCACTGATGACCGTCTGCTTTACCTTATCCTTCAACGTAATTTCTTTAAACACTGGTACTAATGTAGCCGGGTCAGTGGAGGCTACTACTGCGCCTAGGAGTAAAGCATATATAAAAGGTATATGGAAGATTAGCATGGCTGCATAGCCTACAATAAATGCTGAAATTAACACACCTAGACTGGCAAGTAAGGCTACAGAAACTTTCACATCATTCAAAACCCTCAACTTGATTTCCCTACCGCCATCATAGAGGATAAAGGCCGACCCAAAGGTTAAGATCAATTGATTTCCAATGGGATACCCTTCTACACTGGCCCAATTTAATATGGCTGGCCCAATAATAATTCCTGCCAATAAAAACAACACCACATCCGGCAGCTTTACAATTTTGCTTAACTTTCCAAAAATCATTCCTACAACCAGAATAATAACAATCAGTGTTAATATTTCATCCGTTGCGATCATTGACGCATTTTCCATGAGTTTATCCTCCAACTCTATATATTCTTCATATATAGATAAATAAGCCTGATATTTGGTATCCTATGTCTGCGATTCTTTGTCCACTCTTGTTAGCAGTTAGCCGTTAGCTGCTAAACCTTCTTCTTACCGCTAACCGCTATCTGCTAACCAAATCACGTACATATCTTGATAGACAAAGTAAACAACAAAGTAAGATAAATTTTCGAGGCTGTATCTATATATTTTGCACAAAAACCAATGATATCATTATATAGTCGGAGGGGAAAACTTAAAACGCGCCTTTTCCTGCAAGAAATCTTGCCTTTCGACGGCGCACATGAAAAACATCTATCATCTTTCTTATTCTTAGCTTCCTTCACGTTTACGCCGTTTTTCTATGCCTTATGCAGTTTATATCTTGTTATTTATTTATCATTTTCTAACTGTAGCAACCACAACCCTTTCAATATCTGACAAATCTTTTATTTTTCTGATATCTGCATAAATATTTTTATGCTCCATCATTTTTTTTATGGTTTCTCCTTGATCATGACCTACTTCCAAAGCAATCAATCCCCCATTTTTTAGGAAAACGTATGCTTCGTCGATGATTCTCCGATAAAAGTCAAGACCATCTTCTCCACCATCCAGTGCAAGTTTCGGTTCATACTTTGCAACTTCGGTTTGAAGCTTATCTATTTCTTTTTTCGGAATATAAGGCGGATTTGATACCAAAATATCCAAGCAATTCTCCAAACCCTTTTCTCGTAAAGGCTCAAACAAATCCCCATGGACAAATCCAATCCGTTCCTCAACGCCAAGGATTTTTGCATTTTTTCGACCAATAGATAGTGCCTTTGGAGATATGTCCACTGAGTACACAAAGGATTCTCGCAAATAATAAGCAAGGCTCACAGTAATGGCACCACTACCCGTACCCAAGTCAGCAATGATCAGATTGTGTTGATCACCCTGTTCCTTAGCCCATGCCAATACAGATTCCACCAAAATCTCCGTATCCGGCCTTGGAATCAATACCCCTTCCTCCACATAAAAGTCCAAGCTCATAAATTCCTGCTTATTGACAATATATTGGACAGGTACCCCTTCCAGACGTTTAGCAACCATGCTGCTATACGTCTTCAGCTGATCCTCTGTCAGCTCTCTATCACGATGGACATATAAAAATAGTCGATCCATGTCTAAGACATGACATAAAAGCACCTCTGCATCTAGCAGAGGTGTCATAATATTTATAGCTTCCAGTCTTTCTACAGCTTCTCTCAAAGCATCTTGTATGCGAACCATTACTGGTCAGCCTCCTTATCTTCTTCTACCACACTCTTCATGGCTGCAATGGCAACTTCAATTTGACGATCATCAGGCTCTCTTGTGGTCATTTGCTGCATCAGCAGTCCTGGATAACTGATGGCATATACCAGCTGCGAATTGCTTTTCCCAGCCCATTTGATAACCTCATAGGATAAACCCGCTACGATCGGCAAGAGTATAAATCTAGACAAAATCCGTACCCATGGATTGTGCCAACCAATGGCAGAAAACAGAATCATACTGATTACCATAACAATCACCAAGAAACTAGTACCGCATCTCGGATGTAATGTGGTAAATCCTCTTACATTCTCCACTGTCAATTCCTTCCCTGCTTCATAGCAGTGGATGGTCTTATGCTCAGCACCATGGTACTGAAATACCCTCTGTATATCCTTCATTCTAGAAATCAGGGTCACATATCCGATGAACAATACAATTCTGAAAATACCCTCTACACCATTTAATAGGAATGTATTGGTAATCATTTTACGCATGAAGTTGGTTACAATCGTTGGCGCAATGATAAACAATAGTATTGCCGCAGCGAGGGCAATAAATACAGAAAAACCTATATAGATATCATCTGCCTTATCCCCATATTTCTTCTCGATCCACAGCTCTAGCTTGCTCTTTTCTCCAACCTCACTGCCATCATCCCAGAATTCTGCTGAATAAGTCAGGGAAGTTACCCCTAACATCATAGATTCCACCAACGCAAAGACACCTCGTACCAAAGGCAACTTCTTAATAGAACTTTTCTTTTTAGCCTGTACAGGATCTTTTTTAATGACAATCTCACCATCAGGCTTTCGCACAGCGATAGCCATGGCATCGGGTCCTTTCATCATGACCCCTTCGATAACCGCCTGACCGCCAACACTGGTAGGCGTCGCACTCTTTCTGAATATATCTTCTCGTTTCATATTTCGCCTCGTTTCTAATGTATCTCAATCAATAACACTTCTATTCTATTGTAACACGAAAAGTGCATAAAGGAAATGATCGTCAAACATCTTGTACATAACACTATAGACAAATAAAAGAGCCGAGGCTCTTTTTATTTGTCTAATCAACTATAGAAAATTTTCCATAAGCTATTAGCTTTTCATTACAAAATACTTCAATTTTATAGGGTCCTATTAGCCACTTATTATTATCATATTTCCAGCTCATGTGTAAAGATGATTTGCTTTCATCTTTTTCAATTATATGATTATATTTTGATTCATAAATAGACTTGCCACTCGATGCATAAACAACTATTTTAATTGGTATTTGTAATTGCCTTCCGGGTAATGAATGAATAAAACTAACTTCTGAATTTATGTATTTTGTTGTATCTTCTGGGAATCTATCCGTATACTGCTTCTCACCATAACTTGGGATTCCATCTTCAGTGCTATAAAACCTAGTTGAGGTTACAGTTATATTTTTCATCTCACCATTTACATAGTCAGCCTTTCTATAATCCTCAATGGTTGCTGTCTTCGTATCATTATCCCATTCAATTGTGGCACCTAAACTTTCTGCAGAGAATCTTAATGGTACATAGGTTCTTCCATTGATAATGACAGGTGGTACATCTAGGTCCTTTTCCTTTTTATTTACTTTAGCCACCTTCTCATTAATTACTAGTATAACATCTTTTCCTTCCTTTTCAGCACTTACAGTTTGCGTTTTGGGATCCCAATCCAATACTGCACCAAGAGCTTCAAAAATAGACCGCAATGGCACAAGCACTCTACCTGTTCTTATAACTGCAGGCTGTTCCATGGAAAGCTTGATACCATTCACAATAATGGTCACCTCATTATCTGCCGCAAATACTTGTTGAGCTGGCATCAATCCAATTAGAAAACTTAAAAATAACAAAACACAAACCACAATCTTTTGAAATTTCAAATTAACTCCTCCCTATCTACTCTCTTATTTTATATAATTATAATTCCTATTTATAGAAAACGAAACATTTCTCTTAATATTCTATACATTTTTATTATCATTAATTTCTACTTCTGATAAAAATACTCCTTTTAAAACTTTAGCTTACGGGACAGATTGCCTCAAATGAAAAAGGACGAATCAAATTCGCCCTATCCAATTTCCAATCTCATAAAATTAAATATTAAATTTATCTAGGATCATATCCATCTTCATATGTATAATCTCCCAGGTATTCATCATTGTCTGTATCGTATACATATCCTTCAATATCAGCATCATCAAATTCATCTTCAATGTCATTATGGATATAATTCATCAGTCTTTCGATTTGATTTGTAGATAATTCCTCCCACTCATCGCTATAATCATCGTAGGCAATTTCAACATAGAAAGTAATCTCATCTTCATCACCATCTAATTTTACTGATAGAATGAAATTATCAAAGTAATTATAATATTCATCGTCTAGCTCATCTTCTAAATCACCCATATCAGCATCATCGTTCAGTGAATCAAGGGTTACGTCTCCATCAGAATCTACAGAGAAATCCACCAATGTATCTCCGCTATCCTCATCTTCTATATATCCTTCAATATCTGCATCTTCAAATTCATCTACAATATCATCTACAATATCCTGAAGATAGTACTTAATATCAGAGCTAGTTAGCGCATCCCACTCATCATCAAAATCATGTAAATCCACATAGATTTCTACTTCGATATCATCCTCATCACCGTTTAGATAAATCTTAAAATCGATATCTTCATATTCTTCATAGTCATCATTCAGCTGATTTTCAAGATCATCTATATCTCCATTTCCTTTGGATAACTGGACTTCTAAGTCTGCCACCTGCTTTTGCAGCGCTGCTATTTGTGTATCTTTCTCTGCAATTCTGCTGTATAGATATGTAACCGTAGGATCTGGTTTATTGTTGATGATTACCTTATAATTCGTACCATCCCACTGGACATCCTTATTAAAAATATCCGCAACTGCACGGACAGGTACATATGTTCTTCCATCAACGATGAACGGCTCTACGTCCATAGCAACCTCTGCCCCATTAGCAACTACTTTAATGTTGCTGTACCAAGCATCTACTGTCTTTTTTATTTGCGATGCATATCCTATGGAATTTAAGGATAATAGCAGCATCGTAATCACAATCGTTACCACAATCATCTTCTTTTTGTTCATTAGCATCTTTATTTCCTCCATTTCCCAATTTTATAATACCATTATAAATCATTTACTAAGGAGGTACAAGTTATTCACTAGAAATAAAAAAATGTTATGTTTGGCACAATAGTATAAACGCTGTAATTTCTATTATATTTATCCATAGCCTTTGCACCTGACTTATGCTAGAATAACAATAGCTAACCATTGTTTGTGTTTATCTTTTTGGTATAGCTATCTCTGTATGAAACAGGCATACCTGTTTCACAGCAATTCAATACAACGAAAAGGAGCATCTTATATGTTTAAAAAATTTAAAGTAGTTCTTCTTGTTTTTTGTATTAGTTTTTCCCTATTGGCCTGTACTCCTAGAATAAACAGTACCCCGGAAAATGCGGTCCTCAACTTCATTGATGCGGGACTGAATGAAAAGAAAGAGGTTTTTAAAGAAATTCTAGATCTTCCCCAGGACGAAGATGCCTTTGTAGAATCGTATATCAAAATCTATACTGATTATAAGAATGAAAACAATATAAAGATTGAAGATATCCAAATTAGATTAATTCCAGAAGGTGAATTTGTTGAAGGTGTTCTCAAAGATATGGAAGAACAGCAAGGCTTTTCTCCTATTATTGTAGAAGTTACAAACCTTGATCCGCAACCGCTCCTATTTTTGCTGAAGAAAGAGAATGATAAATACTATATCCGAAATATTGATACAAAAGAAAGATACAAAGATATCTTTAAATAGTTTAAAAGGCATTGTCAGCTAGACAATGCCTTTTGTGTAATTTTATTTTATAGTTGCTGCTATTTCATGAAAGCATTCCCCATCATGGGGCACCTCATGATGAAGCCTGCATCTAGCTTCATAGCTCTCTGTTGCACCTACCAGAATAATTGGATCCGAATAATTGGCAGGCTTTCCGTTGATCAATCGCTGGGTCCGGTGAGCTGGTTCACCGCAAGTCATGCATATGGCACTGAGCTTGTCAGCGAACTCCGCGATAGCCAAAAGGTCAGGTGTTGGCCCAAAGGGTTCTCCGCGAAAATCCATATCTAATCCGGCCGCGATAACCCGTACCCCCTGATCCGCTAGGTGTTTACATATTTGAACAATCTCATCATCAAAAAACTGTACTTCATCGATTCCCACTACCTGGGTATCTTTCTCTATGTATTCAAGAATATCTTTTGCGTGAACAATACGAACCGCCTTAAGCTTTGAACCATTATGAGATACGATGTTTTCAATGCAGTAACGATCATCTATAGCTGGTTTGAATACTACTACTTTCTGTTTGGCGATCTGCGCTCGTTTCATTCTTCTGATGAGCTCTTCGCTTTTTCCACTATACATGGGTCCTACAACCACTTCTATGGAACCATGATGATTGGGTCTATACATTACAATCCTTCCCTTCCCTCGGAAATTCTATAATATATTAAAGGTTAGAGATATGCTCTCTAACCTTTCAGTGACTTATTCTATGGACTTTATTATTTTCTATTATATTTCTGCTTAAACTTCTCAACTCGTCCACCTTGGTCAACAAACTTTTGTTTACCAGTAAAGAACGGATGGCATTCTGAACAAATTTCTACTACGATTTCATCTTTAACAGATCCTGTTTCGAATGTATTTCCACAAGCACATCTTACAGATGTCTTCTTATAGTTAGGATGGATACCTGGTTTCATTCCCTTCACCTCTTTCTTTCATGTATCTCTGTATATAAAAATATACTTTAAGGCTAGTTATCAACTTCTATATTATAGCATAGGCATTTTCACATTTCAAGGAATAATTTTCGATTGTTTCAACGGATTAGCATCATTGACCTCTGATAAATTTAATGCTGTTTTTTTAACCTTAACCTCAGCCTTAACCTGCTCTTGCCCTTATCTTTTCCTCAATCTTGAACTCTATCTTTTCTACCCTATAATCTTATTTCTCACATTCTCCACAAATTCTAGATTTGTCTTTGTGGCCATAAGCTTATTGATAATAGACTCTGTTACCTCTTGGGTAGAATTATTTGACATAGCTCGCCGTATACTCCAGATTGTCTCAAGCTCTTTTTGACTTAACAACAGTTCTTCCCTTCTTGTTCCTGATTTATTCAAGTCAATTGCTGGGAAAATTCTCTTTTCTGAAAGCTTTCTATCTAGGTGAAGTTCCATGTTTCCTGTGCCTTTAAACTCTTCAAAGATTACATCATCCATTCTGCTTCCTGTATCTACCAAAGCCGTTGCCAAAATGGTAAGACTTCCGCCTTCTTCCAGATTTCTAGCAGCACCGAAGAATCTCTTGGGCTTATGAAGCGCACCAGGATCTAAACCACCGGATAATGTCCTTCCTGTAGGAGGAATCGTAAGGTTATAGGCCCGCGCCAGTCTAGTGATACTATCCAGTAGAATTACCACATCTTTCCCATGCTCTACCAGTCTTTGCGCTCTATTTAATACCATTTCAGCCACCTTGATATGATGGCTGGGAAGCTCATCAAAGGTAGAATAGATTACCTCTCCTTTAATAGACCGCTGCATATCTGTTACTTCCTCCGGTCTTTCATCAATCAGGAGGACAATAATTTCCATCTCAGGGTGTTTCTCTGCAATACTATTGGCAATTTTTTTCAGTAAAATTGTTTTTCCTGCCTTTGGCGGCGCAACAATAAGACCTCTCTGGCCTTTACCAATAGGTGCGATTAGGTCAATAATTCTTGGGGAAAGATCGCTAGGACTATATTCAAGTGAAATTCTCTCATTGGGATAAATAGGGGTAAGATTATCGAAGTTAGGTCTTCGGGAAGCCAGTTCAGGATTGTCGCCGTTTACTTTCTGTACATAAAGAAGAGCTCTAAATTTTTCTCCAGTCTTGGGTGGTCTCGTAATGCCAAGAAGTTTATCGCCAGTCTTTAGATTGAATCTTCGTATTTGGGATGGGGATACGTACACATCCTCTTCACTGGTTAAAAAGTTTGAAAATCTAAGAAATCCAAATCCACCTTCGGTCAGCTCTAAAACACCTTCTACTGTATTTACCTCTTCACTTCTATCAATTTCGTTATTGACCTTTTGGGGCAACTTCTGCCTGTCCATGTCAATGATTTTTTCGGGTTCTTCTACCTTTATTTCTTCTTTCTTGGAGTTGGCAATGATCAGTTCAATCAGTTCTTGTTTCTTATGTTTTGTAATATTGCTTATATCAAGGACCTTTGCCATTTCTCTTAGCTCGCTTATTTTCTTTTTTTCAAGCTCAAATAAATCCAAATTTACACCTCCGTGTTAACGCTATAAAATTTCATTGTTATTCTAGTTCTATTTCCAATATTATCATGTTTTATTCAAATAGGAAACAGTTAGCGGTTAGCCGTTAGCTGTTTTATCTTTTCACCTCTAACTTCTAACCTCTAACTTCTAACCCTTACTTCGCATACTCAGGTTTCTGGTCTAGTCTATGAATCGCTTCAATAAATCTTATGGTTCCTGTTTCTGCTCTCATGACGACTGAATGGGTCTTAGCCATGTTGTTGCCATAATAGGTTACACCTTTTAATAGATCTCCATCGGAGATACCAGTGGCTGCAAAAAATACCTCATTGCCTTTTACCATATCGTCTAGCAAATATACTTTGTTTAGATCTACACCCATCTTTGCGCATCTTGCGCTTTCTTCATCGCTATAGGAAACTAGCTTGCCTTGGAACTCTCCACCTAGGCACTTTAATGCTGCCGCTGCAATAACCCCTTCTGGGGCACCGCCAATTCCAAGCATGATATCAATGCCTGTATGATCAAAGCAAGTGGCAATAGCAGCACCTACATCCCCATCCTTGAACATCTTAATTCTTGCACCTACTTCTCTACATTCCTTGATGATTCCCTCATGACGCTCACGGTCCAGCATGGTTACGGTAATATCCTCAATATTCTTATTTAAAGCCTTGGCCACATTGAAAAGGTTCTGCTTCACTGACGCATTTAAATCAATGACCCCTTTTGCTTTTGGACCCACGGCAATCTTATCCATGTACATATCTGGTGCATTTAGCAGATGTCCTTGAGGCGCAATAGCCACTACGGCCACAGCGTTAGGTAATCCCTTAGCAACACAATTGGTGCCATCCAATGGATCTACCGCGATGTCTACCTTGGGCGCACCATCCGATGCTTTCCCAATTCTCTCGCCGATATATAGCATAGGGGCTTCATCCATTTCGCCCTCACCGATCACTACTACCCCATCGATATTTAGCGTGTCAAACATGTTCCTCATACCATCTACTGCCGCTTGGTCAGCAATGTTCTTATCTCCACGTCCCATATACTTGGCAGCCCCTAAAGCCGCTGCTTCTGTTACCCGGGCTAAGTTTAAGGCTAGATTTCTATCCATGAGTAAATCCCCCTTATTTATGTTTTTTCATCATTTCAATCATTGTCTCGTTCTTGTCTAGCTTATGAACAGCATCTACAAATCGAATCGTTGATGTCTTCGATCTCATAACGATGGAATGGGTAGATGCGCGATTATTTTCCAGATAAGTTACACCTTTTAATAAATCTCCATCAGTTACACCCGTAGCTGCAAAAAATACATCATCGGATTTCACCAAATCATCCAAGGTCAATACCTTATTAATATCCTCATTATTCCAACCTAACGTATGGCACCGCTCTATTTCTTCATCGGAAAATGGATTAAGCTTCCCTTGCATTTCTCCCTCTAAGCATTTTAGCGCGGCGGCTGCAATCACGCCCTCGGGAGCACCCCCGATACCCATAAAGATATCTACACCTGTATGGTCAAAACAAGTGGCAATAGCCGCTGCTACGTCACCCTCACCAAAAAGCTTAATTCTACATCCAACTCTTCGTATTTCTTGAATCATTTCAAAATGTCGAGGTCGATCTTGAATAATTACAGTTAAATCATAAATATCTTTATCCAAAGCCTTAGCTACTGCTCGTAAATTCTGCTCAATGGGCGCATCGATATGTACCAAACCTTTTGCCTTTGGTCCTACGGCAATTTTCTTCATGTAGGTATCCGGTGCATGGAGTAATGTTCCTCTCGGCGCCATGGCTACTACAGCAATGGCATTGGGCAAGCCCTTTGCAATCAATGAAGTTCCATCTAAGGGATCTACAGCGATATCTACTTCCCGGTCTCCTGGCTGACAGGTACCAACTTCTTCACCAATATATAACATCGGCGCTTCATCCAGCTCTCCTTCGCCAATAACCACAGTGCCGCGTACAGATACATGAGAAAATGCCTTTCTCATACCATCTACCGCCGCTTGATCCGCAGCGTTCTTATCTCCTCTACCCATATATCTCGCCGAAGCCAGTGAGGCTGTCTCCGTAACTCTTACAAGCTCTAATGCTAAGTTTCTATCCATAAGATAACTCCTTCCAAATCATATATGTTATATTATATCATATTTTATTATACACTACTTCGTGTGTTTCCAGTATTTATGCCAATTATTTCATTTTATCTAATTGCTTTATCAAATTATTTCTCAATATGTACTCTGATCTTCCTATCTCTTCAAGGGCACGCTCATAATTCTTGCGGCATAACTCCACATTTACAGGCTGCTGATTTTTAATGTACCAAGCTCTGCTGTTTTCAAACACACCATCTCTTGACATTTCCAGGGCCACATAGTCATCGAAATAGGAACCCTTCAGCATATAGGTCTGATGGGCTACAAAGCCCTCTGAAGCATTGTTTAAATCCTGTCCTAGCATAATGGCTTTTTCACTATCTATTCCCATAAGATTCAGTACCGTAGGCATAAAATCTATCTGTCCTCCAGTTATGCTATTTTTCTCAACCACACCCGCCCCAGGCACATGAAAAATCAGAGGAATCCGAAACATCTCATCAAAATCATAGGTTATACCCAGATATTCTGTCATGATTTTATTAGACTCAGAATGTTTACTAGATAATCCATAGTGATCTCCATAAACTACAATCATAGAATTCTCATATAATCCTTGTTTTTTTAGCTCTTCAATAAATTCTCCAATAGCAGCATCTGTATAATGAATGGTTCGTAAATAGTTTCCAAAAAGAGTATTTCTATGCTCCTCTTTCAAGGGTATCGTATCATAATGCTCTGGCAACACATAGGGATGATGACTGGTCAATGTAATCATAAAAGCATAAAAAGGCTGCGGCATTGCCTGTAAATGCCCTATTGATTGATGAAAAAAATCCATATCTGTTAATCCAAAGCCCACATAATCCCCTAGAATGTAATCTGCATCATGATAAAACCGGTCGAATCCCTGCTTTGGATATGCTTTATCACGATTCCAGTAGGTAGGGTCATGTCCATGAAAAGCAGCGGTATCATAGCCCTGCTCTTTTAATACCCATGGCAGTCCATAAAAGTCATTTTCCCCATATTTATCATAGGTAGATCCATCCATGGCGGGATACAGGGAATTGTTGGATACAAACTCTGCATCTGACGTATTTCCCTTTCCCAGCTGCTGATAATAGTTATCAAAGTAGATACTGTCCTTTTGAAGCAATCTATTTAAATTGGGCGTGATTTCCTGCCCATTGTATTCTCTATTCATTACAAAGTTCTGTAAAGATTCTACTTGAATCACGATTAGGTTCCTGTCCTTTGCCATACCAAAATATTTTTTACTTTCAGCCATAACCCCTTGGGTTTTCTTTTGTAATAGATATGACTCCAGGCCATAATCATCTATTTGCCCATCTGCCTTGGCGATCATCGAACTATACATGTCATACATATGATAAGTTAAGAACTCTTGTCTTATTAGCTTTTCCACAAAGTCACCATTTATGAATAGCAATGTCATCATGCATAAGAATATGGTTAAGGTTCCCCTATCCTTGATCATCCAAGTATTGTTTATGGATATATTAGAAAAATCTTCTTTTCTTTTTATGATGAAAATCCCTAAGGGTATTAAATCAGATAGGAATAACCAATGATTTTGTTGTATAAGATATTGGATACTAGATCGTACTGCACCCAGTTGAGAGGTAAGTCCTACCAATCGAATAGACGGCATCTGGTGAAAGTATTGAAAGTATACCACATCACAAAACATGATAACTGACAGAAAGGCATATGTGCCATAAAAGATATGTAAATCTTTTCTTGAAAAGGCTCTATATATTGCGATACGTAAAAACACGAAGTATATCAATGATACAATAAGCAGTTTACCATATCCATTGGCAATTTCAATATATTGATAAAACAACTGACCTTTTAATATAAACAGAGAAACTATCAGATAATCAATCAATGAAATTCTTAGCTTTTCTTCCAACCTATCTCATCCTTTATTCAGTATAAATCCTTATACCTCTTTTATATCCTATCTATTATACCATTATTCTCTTATTTATGCTAAGAATTCCTGATTATCTATATTTTATTCACTAAAAAACACATGGAATTGGCACGCCCATTCCATGTGTTCAACCTCAACCTCAACCTCAACCTTAACCTTAACCCTAACCTGCACTATCTTTTCTCAATCTCGATCTTATCTCCTATTTTCCCAATCCTTCATAAACTTTTCAATGCCTTGATCTGTCATTGGGTGAGACAGCATTTTCTTGAATACATCCGCAGGTATGGTAGCGATATGGGCGCCTGCCAATGCCGCTTCCGTTACATGCATCGGATGACGAATACTAGCTGCAATAACCTCTGTTTCTATCCCATGGGTATCAAAGATTCCCACAATATCCTCGATCAAATACGTCCCTGGATTCCCTATATCATCCATTCTGCCTACAAAAGGACTCACAAAGCTAGCCCCTGCCCTAGCTGCTAACAACGCTTGATTCGCCGAGAAGATCAGTGTCACATTGGTTTTTATTCCTTTTTCATGAAGTCCCTTCACCGCTTTTAAACCTTCTGCAGTCATTGGAATTTTGATCACAATATTTTTATGGAGCTTCGCCAGTGCAGTGCCTTCCTTAAGCATTCCCTCAGCATCCATGCTCAGTACTTCTGCGCTAATGGGCCCATCTACGATCTCCGTGATTTCTTTTAAAACCTCAATGAAGTCTCGACCTTCCTTTGCTACCAAGCTTGGGTTTGTGGTTACCCCCGCCAATACTCCCCAAGCACCAATCTCTTCTATTTCTTTGACATTGGCTGTATCGATAAATAATTTCATGGTTATCTCCTCCCTTTTTCGCTATTCGCTGCTCGCCCCTCGCTACTCGCTAAGAAAAATTTCTTTTCCCAGAAGCGAACGGCGAGTAGCGAGTAGCCAATATAGTATTATATGCAATTTGCAGATAGGTATTCTATTTCTGTTTCTGTTATCATCTAGTGACTAGCAACTTAACGGTTTCAATCCCAATATCTCTCTAGCCTCTGCTGGGGTTGCAATCTCTCTACCTAGTTCCTTGGCAATTCTTACAACCTTTTCAACCAACTGACCATTACTCTCTGCAGGTATGCCCTTATCAATAAATACATTGTCTTCAAAGCCTACCCGTACATGTCCCCCCATAACAATCGCCAATGCAGCCATAGGGAATTGGTTTCTACCGATGCCTGCTACAGTCCAAGTAGACCCATGGGGTATACTGTCCACCATAAAAGCAAGGTCTCTAGCCGTTGCAGCCATCTGCACGCCCAATACGAAGTCAAAATGCATCGGTGCTTGGATATATCCTTTTTTATGCATACGCAGTGCAATGTCGATCATGCCTTTATCAAAGACCTCAATCTCAGGTTTTACCCCTCTCTCGATCATGATCTTTCCAAAGTTCATAATGGTATTGTCTGTATTGATAAATACTTCATCTCCGCCAAAATTACAGCTTCCACAGTCTAAGGTAGCCATTTCTGGATGTTTAAGTCCTAGTTCTGCCTCTTCTACCTCGGTGGATTGGAGACGTTCCATGTCGGTCATCCCTACAGCACCACCTGTAGATGGTTGAATAATGGCATCTGGGCACAGCTTACGAATGGCGTCGATGCACTCTTTAAATCGGTTCTTGTCCTGAGTTGGTGTTCCATCGTCCTTGCGAACATGCAGGTGGATAATACTAGCCCCTGCTTTATAAGCTGACTGTGCTTCCCTTGCGATTTCCTCTACTGTGTATGGCACATTAGGATTCTGAGCCTTTGTAACCTCCGCTCCACAAATGGCAGCGGTAATTATTAGTTTTTGCATATTTTTCATCCTCTCGCTCTGGTTCTCCAAATTTATTCGTACTATGTAAGGAACGGTAAGTAACTGTTCCGATGTTCTTACTTACTAGCGGAACGGTCACTGACCGTTCCCTACACTAGAAAAACCTTTTCCTCAATCTGAATCTTCTTTTCAATCTTTTCCTTAACCTCAACCTTAGCCTTAACCTTTATCTATTTCCTTCTCTGCTTATCCTTAGGCACCACACAGGTTCCCTCTGCTCTACATACCACAACAGGCTCATCTAAAACATCACAAGCTGACTCATTGATATCTGGTCTTGGGATGATTACCTTTCTTGCTTCGAACACCATCTTTCTTGATGAGTTTCCGACACTCACGATTTCCCCTACGGCCTCTATATAGTCTCCTGCAAACACAGGCGCTTTAAACTCCACCTTGTCATAGCCTGCAAAAAGTCCCTCGTCTCCATCATTACGGATTAGCAGCTCTGTCGCCACATCTCCAAATAACTGCAGCATCTTCGCCCCATCCACCAAATTACCGCCATAGTGCGCATCGTGCATACTCATTCTCATTCTGATCATTGCTTTTTCCATTTCTACTCCTCCTAATAGTTCTTTTTTCTGCTATCTATGACTTTCATAAGTCGTTGAATACACTAACCTTTATTTACTTCTACAAAGATTATTGTTTTCCTTCTAATCCACCTTTATGTTGCGCAAAAATAAAAAGCCTGCCAAGAATAGAATTTTCACTTGACAGGCTTTCTGTTTACTTCCATTTAAAATCACATGTTTTAATCAAGCTGGATAATTCGCTTCGCCACGAACAAATCATCTACATAGTATCCTTCAATGAACACTTCATCACCGGAACCTAGCTGAGATAATCTGATTGATGTGGCATCACTAGATATGATCCTCGTATCATCAGAGACTTCCACAAATCGAATGACCCTTTCTCTTGTAGTCGAGTCAATATACTCTACCTTTAATCTATTGATGTCACTATATACCCTAGTGATTTCCGCGGAAATTGTATTCTTCTCTTCTACCTTTTCAGCATCAATTTCCATAACAACCTTATTCTCTATCTCTAACTCTACGGTATAGCCCGGTCTTAAATCGTAAATTTTAGCATAATCTCTGCCAATTTTCACATCTACATTACTAGATATTTCATATGTATATTCCTCATTATCATCTTTTGAAACAATGGTAATCTTTGAAGGAGAGCCAATTATAATAGCCTTGATGGTTCCTTCATCCTCACTCTCTACACTCCTTGCGATGGCTCTAATATCTGTTACCTCATTATATTCCACAGTTACTGTTACAATATCTCCTGTCATCAGGTCTATGATATCACTTCTACTGCCGTCTCTTCTAACATACACTCGGTCAGAAACCTCAAGTTCGATTACTTGATTGTTATTGGTCCTTACCTTGATGGTATGATACTTATTTTCTTCTAAGATTCCTTCATAGGTCATTTCACTGGACTCAATGGTTACTTTTGTTGCCCTCAATCCCATGGATTTTACAGTAATACTGTCACCCTCATAGAGCTTACTAGTGGAGACCGACTTTCCATCTAGTCGTATATCTGTATCGTCATCGATTTTAAATTCTTTTTTAATCATTGGATCCAGCTTGTCCTTAACAACAATTAGATGATAATTATCGTAATCTTTAATGGACTGAAGTATACCTGTGAAGTCAGCCGAACTATTGTCAATTTCAATGCTAACTAGCTTGTCCTTGTTGTCTAAACTAAGTTTAACGGTATCCCCTATCCTTAAGTCCCTCGCCCTAAGAAAAGAATTTCCTTTTTTCACCAGTATAGTGACATCCATGCTGTAAACTTCTGTATTCCCTTTGTCATCCTTCACAACCATCATGGTGGCATCACTATTGATAAAATCAATCACTCTTAATTTTGTTTCATAGTTGGTTGCTGGTGCCGGGGTCGTTGGTGTTGTAGGGATTGTTGGTGTCGTATTGTTAGTTGTTGCCATCAAAAGATCGTAGGTCTTAGAGCAAACAACTGCCATTTCGGCTCTTGTGATCGGATTGTTTGGGTTAAACTTCTTATCTAAATCTCCACTTATTATTTTCTTGTTTGCTAAAAGTTCAACATAAGGCATAGCAGACTTAATAATCGTTTCTGCGTCTTTAAAATCTAAGATTGGAATCATACTAAGCTCATCTTCCATATTTAATGCTTTTCCCACAAACATCGCCACATCTACTCTACGGGCAGGATTTTGATTATCGCCCTTCATAAAGCTTCCAAGATCCCCTGATGTAATAATTTTGTCCTCCAGTGCATAGGCTACTGCTTCTTGTGCCCATGTTGGGATATTATTTACTGTGAGACTTGCTTGATACTTGGCTACTAACCCCGTTGTACTTTTTAGTCGATTTGTTGCCTTAAGAAAGTTGTATATCATTTGTATTGCTTCATTGTAACTCACATTTGCACTTGGTCTGTAAACGATCTTTAAAGTCTTGTCGTCCATAGATCCCTTAATAATACTCTTATCTGCCATCTTGTTAATAAAATCCTTTGCCCATGGCACACTATCAATATCTGAGAAAACCGTGGCTCCAAAGCTGCCGATCGTACTCATCGATATCATTACAATTAAGATAATTATACTCACTTGTTTCTTCATCTTCACCATAATCCTCCTATCCTTTTTTTCTTAACAATTATTTCTATATCTTTATCCCAAATCCTTCTAAAATCGACAAATGTAATATAATAGTAACAAATAGCAAGACTTATAAGGGGAAACATAAAAAATCACTATGATGGATGTTCCATAGTGATTTTTTATGTTTCTTTATAGATAATCAGGTGCTAAATATGGTTTTTCAATAATCTTTACTAACTTTCGATGCTGTTCAGCCATATCCTTCATGTCATGTTTTAATTGTTCAATATCAAGTTCAACATTTCTTAACTGCATCTCTGTTGCCATACCAAGATCAAATTGCACTCGTAGGATTCCTAGACTTTTTTCAGCATTCCCAAGATTGATTTCTAGAATATCATAGCTGCCTTCTAACTTTTTTGCCTGATTATATCTGGTTTTTAAAGATTCTTGTAGTTTTTCTTTGGACTCGGCCAAATTATTCTTAGCTGTTTTTACATCGATTTCCTTCACAGCATATGGATCGTTCCCCACATTGTATTCATAGAGGGTTATACCCAATTCAGCACTTTCAATTTGTTTTTCCAACGACCAGATGTATGGATCTTCGTAAGATGCAGTCCTTGCCAAATGATCTATATCAATGGCCTCCATTGGTCGGTAGCTAATCTTGTCTTCTATTGCTGGTCTTTCCTTTTCTGGCAGTCCTATCATTTGATCCAGTTTAATAAAGCTGTTACTTATTGTCTTATCAAGTATTTCCTTTTGTTTTTCCAACTGCTCTAGAGCTTTCTTTTCTAGGTCTAAGTTAAATTGACTCTCAAGGCCTGTTTCTGCCTTTAAGGTAGCTATCTTTAGCTTAGTCTGCCCGTTTGCTATTTTTTTATCAAATAGAGCAGCTTCACTCTTCAGCATATTAATCTCATTCATAGTGTTGGTGACTTGGTATTCAATAGCTTCTTTTGTAAGAGTCACTTCTTTCTCTGCCCACTCTTGACTTGTAGCTAGGCCTTTTTTCGCTTGAATCAAGGTTGGATTATAAAATCCAGGTGATAGATACACATTGTCATATTTAATTTCTGCCTTTTCTAAAGCAGCTTCCTTATTTTTTAGTTCGTAGTTCCTCTCAATGGCCCTTTTGATGGCATCATCATAAGTAATGACATTTCCCTTACTAGGTATAGTATCTCCTGCCTCAGCATTTGTATCTGCCTTTTTTGTGGCAATATTCACCGTTCTTGTATCCCCTTGCCATGCCACATCAGCACCCAATGCCTCGCTAACGAAGCGTAGAGGAATCATCGTACGATTTTCATAGATAAATGGCTGTACCTCCATCTGTATCGTCTCACCATTTTTCTTAGCAAAATGAGAATCTATTTTCAGCTCTATCTCTATATCTTCCTTTACAGCCTTGACCGTACGGTTACTTTCATCCCAAGTGATCTCCGCACCTAAATCTTCGAAAATTCCCCTCATAGGCACTAAAGTCCTGTCTGCTTTGATCATAGGTACGGTGTCATAAGTTTGTTTGACTCCATTAATGTATATTTCAATCTCTGAATTTGTATTCGCACTAACAAACGTAGGTACTACTGCCAACATCGCCGTAATTAAGATGCTGCTCATCAGCTTTTTACTTTTACGCTTCATTTTTACATCTCCCGTGTTTTTTATTTGTCCAGTAAGATATTAAACTCAACCTCATTCTTTCTATCCCGACCATCATTCTTAAGTACTGTTACTTTTAAATCCAGCTTCTGAGGATCTTTATGCAATTTAGGAAGACTAATATATCCTTCGAGTCTCTCTTCTTCCCTTACGTCACTATACCATTTGGTATCCAATTTGTTGAGCGGTACATCTTTCATAAAGTATTCTTTACCATCCACCACAATCTTCGTCTCACCTGGTTGGATCTGCAAAGGTGTGGTTCCTTTATTCTCTAATATCATATGAACTTTCCATTCGTCATCAGTTTCAGTGATAGCGGATATCCCCAACAGCATGTCAATGTCATTATAAGTTACTGGTATCTTTTTATAGTCTTTTTTAATTTCATCCTCTTGAGTATTATCGTCTACGGTTGAGTCAGAATTATGGCCTGTCGGTTTCTCTTCTTTTATTTGGGACTCAATCTTAATAACTTTTGTATCATCATTCCAATCTACGATTGCACCTAATTGCTCACTTATAAAACGAACAGGAACATAAGTACGATCTTTATAAATTAAGACTTCATAATCACTTGGTAATTCTGCTTTTTCTCCATTTATATCAAACTGAATAAGATTTGATACAAACGCTGTAACTGGGTTTATTGGGGTATTTGCAAATCCTTGACTACTCATGGTTACAATTGATCCTATAACCATTCCCATAGCCACATATTTTACTTTATTCTTGATCATATATTTCCCTCCTTCATTTTTATATACGTACTTTTTCATACAATGTCTGACTAATGATATAAAAAGGGACTCCCGAAGGAGTCCACTTTTGTTTGTTGAGTTAAGAATTATTGGTTAACTGTTACTGTTTGAGTAGCAGCATCCCAAAGAATTTCTGCGCCTAGTGCTTGAGCAACGTATCTTACTGGAAGAACTGTTCTACCATCTTTGATCATTGCAGCAGTATCCATAGGAACTGCAACACCATTTACAGTTAATACGTTAGAACCGATTACCATTTGAGCAACTCTGTCACCCTTCATGATTGTTACTGTTCTAGCTTCGTTGTTCCATACAATGTTATCTGTAGATACACCAAGAGCTTCAGCAACGAATCTGATTGGTAAGAATGTTCTACCATCTTGAATGAACGCAGCTACGTCCATAGTCTTTTCTACTTCTACGCCACCAACAAGTACTTTGTAAGTTGTGCTTCCGATTACAAACTTAGAAGTAGTAGCAACTGTACCACCTGCTTTAGTTACAACGTTAGCAAACTTAAACTTAGCTACATTGTTAGCGAACTCTTCATCATTATAGTCAGCATTTTCAACTAATGCGCTTCCACCAACTGATAAATCAAATGGTCCTTCTGGAACTGTTCTGTCAAGTGTCATCTTGATGTTGTATACTCTGATCTTAGAAGCTTCATGAGAATCTCTGTCGATTTCTACTACTAATGAATGATCATTAACTTTAGAATCGCCTAATTTAAGATCTCCAGAGATAACTTCAAAGTCAGCATCTTCGAATGTCATACCTAAAGTACTGCTTAATGATAATACTAGGTCTCCACCTTCGATTAAAGCACCTTCTACGTTTTCAGTAATGATGATTTCTGGTGCATCTTGATCTTGGATACCAATCTTTACATCTGCAACTTTTACTTCTGCAGTAATAGGAGCGATTACTTCAGCAATCTTAACTTCTTGCTCTTCAATACCAGCACCTTTTACAGTTAACACTAAATCGCCAGCTTGGTCAGCTTCGAAAGTAAGTGGTAATGTAATAAGGATATCGTCTGCTCCAGATGTACCTGGATCTACCCATTTGAATTCAAATTCACTTGTGTTCTCTGTTTCATCACCAGTTTCAATTGTAGCTTCAACACCACCATTGATGCTGTATGTTACATTCTTACCATCTTGGATTTGTGCCCACTCAGGTAATTCGAATTCGATCATTCTTCCATCAATAAGTGAGTTAGCAATGCTTTCTTCGATTAATACTTCGATTTCATCATTTGCTACTACACCAGCATTGAATTTTTCTAAATCACTGTCAAGTTCTACAGTAACTGCATAGTCTTTGTACTTAGCAACTAATAAATCTTTAGCGCCAGCAACGTCTCCGCCACCATGGATATCAACTAATACATCACCAAGGTCAGCATCTTTTGTTACTTTGATTACAGGAGTAACGAAAGCTGTTCTTCTAACACCAGCAGCACCAGGATTAAAAGTAACTGTTAACTCTTCTTTGTCAATTGTATACGTAGAAATCGTTGCACCATTAAAGTCTTTTACAACTGTACCTGTAGTCCATTCGAAACCATCTGGTAATACGAATTCTACCTTAGATGATTCGTCAACAGCACCTACAGTTACCTCGTCGATAAGAATTCTAGCACCAGTTTCACCTGATCCATATTGAATTGTTTTTGACTTATCAACTGTAGCAACAGTTTTACCTTTTCCAGCTACTGCAAAAGTATAAGTTCCAGAAGAAACGATACTGTCTCTGTTGTCTACTGTAACTTTCACTTCACCTTCATCAGTTACTTCAGCAACCAATGGGAAAGCATACTCGTCTGTTGCACCAGTACCATAAACTACTACCTCAACAGTTGAGTCTGACAATCTTGTTACTAATTGAGCATCAGTAAACTCTGCATTTAAATCTGCTTGTGCTGGCCATTTAGCATTAGTAAGCACTAATCTAAATATTTCTCCACCATTTGTTCCATCATCAAAAGCATCCTTATCCTCTGTGATGTACAGTGTTGGCTCATTGCCAGCTGCTAGGAAATCATGATCAGCAGCAACAGATGGCACTTTGTCTACTCTAGTCTTGCTTGCTGCGAATGCGCTCATTGGCACTAATGATAAAATCATTACGATCGCCAATAAAAGAGATAACTTTCTCTTCATGCTAAAATTCCTCCTTTTAATTTGTGTTTGTTTTTTCTGGAGTTTCCCCCAATGTAAAAATGAATGCTTTATCTTTCGCTCTTCCTTAGCCTATACATGTTTGGTGCACCTATGTATAAGAGAATTCCAAGCTACCGATAAACTTTTTTATAAGGGTTTTCATTACCCTTTGCAAACCTATTAGCTTGTTTTGCTAATCTGCTTGCAAAGGACAACGCTTACGTACATCATTCATTATACCAATCCTAGCCCCCTTAGTCAACCAACTGGATGAGATTGTAATATAAGTGTAACATTGCTACCACTTGAATCCATCTGAATGTTATCCATTTACTAAACTAATTATACATAATCCCTAGGTAAAATTCCATTACAGAAAGATTACATTTCTTTACATGTAGATTACGCAGGTAAGGTCGGTTCACGGTACGCGATATCCAGTACCCGTTGAGGTAGTCTATCTATAGAGCAGACCTCCCCATAAGGGGAATCACATGAGATCATAATTTTCTGTATTTTTCCAGTATGTCTATATTCGACGGTGAAATTTGAATTCCTGCTGCTAATATAAACTTTTTTATATTACTACAGCGTATTCCTTCACCAATTTCCAGTTTATATAAGGAAGGAAAAATGATATGATAGAGATGGTCGCTGTTCTCTACTGGCTACTCGCTTCTCGCTACTGGCTGATAGTTTGATGTAGGGAACAGGCATGCCTGTTCCGCAGCAATATATACGACAGTATTTTAAGAAGGAGTTTAATTACTATGGAAAATAAAGCACTGGTTCAACAGAGAAATTTGTTTGTAATTATAAGTGGATTACTTAAGACTATGCGACCTAAGCAGTGGACGAAGAATTTATTGGTCTTTGCGGGTTTGATATTTTCAAATAACCTTTTTGATTATGGTTTGCTTGGTACGACTGGTCTGGGATTTTTATTATTCTGTATGTTTTCAGGTTCTGTTTATATTATTAATGATATCATCGATCTAGAAAAAGATCGAGCTCATCCTAAGAAGCGTAAACGCCCTATTGCTTCTGGGTTGGTCTCTGTAAGACAGGCGGTTTTCTTCCTTATTATACTCTTTGTCACTACTGTAATAGTATCCTTTCAATTAAACACAATCTTTGCTTACCTTGGGATTGCATATTTTGCGCTCATTACTCTATATTCCTTTCATTTAAAGCACATTGTTATTTTGGATGTGATGACGATTGCGGTTGGATTTGTTTTACGGGCTGTGGCTGGGGCGGTATTGGTGGATGTGAGGATTTCGCCGTGGTTGCTGCTGTGTACGATTCTTTTGTCCATGTTCCTTGCTCTTCATAAGCGCAAGAGTGAAATGAAACTGGTGGCCAACGGTCAAAAGACGACGAGAAAGATTTTAGAGGAGTATACCCCTGAGCTGATTGATGACATGCTTCATATCGTTACGTCTTCTACTGTAATGGCATATTCGTTATATACCTTTAATAGCCACAATTCTATTTACATGATGGCAACGATTCCTTTTGTGATCTATGGGATTTTTAGATATCAATATATCGCCCATACGAAAGATATGGGGGAAACCCCTGAGTTGGTATTACTGAATGACAAGCCGTTGATTATTGATATATTATTGTGGGTTGTTAGTTGTGTAGGAATATTGTATTTTCTGTAGATCCTTTCGGAACGGGCAGTGCCGCGTTCCCTGCGTTTTGAATCCCTACCCATGCGGAACGGATATATCCGTTCCCTACATGCAGATATATCCCATGAAAATACACATGTTCTGTAGGGAACAGGCATGCCTGTTCCGCATGATATAAATTTGTAGAAGGTGATGTTATGGAATACCCAAATCGTAAACTGAATCGATTATCTGGATATGATTATTCTCAAGCCGGTGCTTATTTTATCACCATATGTACCAAATCTTATAAAAATCAATTTGGTATGATTGAAGATGGTGAAATGCATTTAAATAAGCTAGGTATTATTGCGCGAAATCATTGGCTGTCTATTCCTGAACATTTTAAAGATATATCAATTGATGAATTTGTGGTCATGCCTAATCATATTCATGGAATCCTTGTGCTGACCATGGGGAACGGATATATCCGTTCCCTACAGGGGCAGAATCTATCTAGAATCATTGGTCCATATAAGGCATCCGTTTCAAGGGAAATTCGTAAAATGAATGGTGGAATGGACTTCAAATGGCAAAAGTCCTACTATGATCATATCATCAGAAAAGATGAATCTTTAGATAATGTCAGGGAATATATTCGTAACAACCCTATGCAGTGGCATCTGGATAAGTTTTATAGTAATTTCTATCATGATTAAGTTGCAGAACGGACAGTGTAATATTTAGGGTTCGTCGTTGTTAGATGGAACGGGCAGTGCCGCGTTCCCTACATTTGAAATAGATCGTGGGTAGGGAACGGATACATCCGTTCCGCATGTTGATTTGGGAGGTGCTTTATTGGATTTAAGTAATCTAAAGAAGAAGCTATTTGTTTCTCTGATTGTTGGTATTGTTGTTTTTGCAGGACTATCTATTTATTCAGATATAGATAAGTTGATAAAGGTATTTAGTCATTTTAATTATAGGTATTTGCCGATTATCCTACTTCTTGCGCCCATGAACTATGTGCTGCGATATGTAAAGTGGTCATATTATCTTCATTTGATTGATGCGAAGGTGCCCACTAAGGATAGCTTCCTCATCTTTATCAGTGGCTTGTGTATGACGGTGACGCCAGGGAAGATTGGGGAGTTGTTGAAATCTTATCTTTTGAAGGAAAAAGCAAATATTCCGATTAGCAGTACGGCTCCTCTCGTTATGGGGGAACGTTTGACGGACGGAATCAGTATGCTCCTGTTGGCCAGTATCGGTACACTGTCCTATAATTATGGGAAAGGTATTTTGGCTTTTGTACTTCTTGGTATGATGGCATTTATTCTATTCGTACAATCTCCTAAGCTAGTCCATTATGTTATAGTTATCTTGAAGAAGATTTCCTTGGTGAACCGCTTTGGATCAGCCATAGAAAACTTCTATGACAAGACTTATATTATTTTAAAATGGAAGCCTTTGCTCTTTGCCATCGGGATTGGGATTGTTTCTTGGTTCTTTGAGGGAGTCGTGATTTATTTTACGGTGAAGGCCATGGGTATTGAGTTTCCTCTTTTGGCTTCTATCTTTACAGTTTCCTTCTCTTCTATCGTAGGCGCTGTATCCATGATGCCAGGAGGATTGTTCGCAGCTGAAGGTAGTATCGTGGGACTTTTGATGATGATGAAGCTGCCAAAGGATATCGCTGTGGCTACGACGATCATTACGAGATTTTCCACGTTATGGCTAGGGGTAGCCGTTGGGTTAATTGGCTTGGTAGCTGTGCAGAAGAGGATGTATGGAGGAAAAGATTAAGAGCAGGTTAAGGCTAAGGTTAAAATCATGTAAGTGTGTCTATAGGGTGTTTTAAGAGCGAGTAGCGAGTGGCCAGTAGCGATGAGCCAACAGTAAGCTATAAAAACTGGCGACCGGCAGCTGGCGACTGGTGACTAATAGATGAGGTGGAGAATGATGAAAAAGAAAGCGAAAGTTGTAGTATTGAAAACAAGGCCGGAGACGGTTTTAGAAGATTATATTCGCCTGATGGAGATGGCTGATTTCCAGCAGTATCTTCCTAAAGACAAGACAACGATTCTGAAAGACAATATCAGCTGGCATTTTCCTTATTTGAGTGCCAATACAACCCCTTGGCAGCTAGAAGGGGTAATCCAAGGGCTTCAAAAACATGGGTATGACAAAGTAACTTGTGTTCAGAACAATACGGTGGTAACAGATCCCTTCAAGGGAGAAAAAATGAATAAGTATGTTCCAATATTAAAGAATTATAATATTCCTACTTTATTTAACTTCAAGGAAGAAGACATGAAGTGGGTGGAGTATACGCCAAAGGCGGAGATGCTAGCTTTGGATGAAATCTTTAAGAAGGGTATCCGTATTCCTGATTATTTCTTTGATAAGAATGTACTCCATCTCCCAACCATGAAGTGTCATATCTATACCACCACCACAGGCGCCATGAAGAATGCCTTTGGTGGGTTGTTGAACTCTAAACGTCACTATACCCATAGTGTGATTCATGAGACCTTGGTCGATCTTTTGGCCATTCAGAAGGAAATTCATAGTGGTATCTTCGCGGTAATGGACGGTACGGTAGCAGGAAATGGCCCTGGGCCTAGAACCATGCTGCCAATCGAGAAGGATTTTATCCTCGCCAGTGATGACCAGGTTGCCATCGATGCAGTGGCCGCCAAAATGATGGGCTTTGATCCATATAAGGAATTGAAATATATTCAGTTAGCCCATGATCGAGGATTGGGTGTAGGCAAGATGGAAGATATCGAAATTATTGGGGAAGATATTGAAAAGGAAAGCTGGGGCTTTACCGTTGGAGATAATTTAGCTTCTAGGGTTGGAGATTTCTTGTGGTTTGGGCCATTGAAGCGGATTCAGGATGTTTTCTTTAAGACACCGCTGGTGAATATCTTTATTTTTGGTTCCTTCTTCTACCACGACTATATCTGGTGGCCCGATAAAGGCAAGAAGAGAATGGCAAAGTTAAGGAAAGAAACCCAATGGGCAGAGTTGTTTGATCGGTATGAAGAGTAAAAGACGGTACGCGGTGCACGGTTAACGGTGATCGGTAAAAAAATAAAACCTTAGGGAGAATAAATTCTCCCTTTCTCTTTTTCAAGGCTAGTATCTAATGCTGTCCATCTGTTCTTGCGGAACAGGCATGCCTGTTCCCTACATAGAACCTCGTTATTGATAATATTGCTGCTAAAGATAAATACTATTCTAAAGAATTAAAGTCATCGAATTTGCGTTTTATGGAGAGGTATTGTGTATGAGTCTAAAAAGAAAATATAATTTACTCAAATTTCTTGTTCATATTATGAAAGAAAGCGGTGCTGATCAGGAGAAGCTTTTTCATATCCTTGGGGAGATGAAGGGGGTTCCCCAGAAATATGGGCAGTTTTTGTATCTCGTAGATCGGAGAAAGTTTAAGTCCTTTGAGAATCTTTTGGATGAGGGGATTCCCTATAAGGATCAGGAACTATACCAGCGTGCCCTAAACCTGACGAACCACAAGATTCAGTTGGACAAGGAGCCCCTGGCTTCAGCTTCTATCGGGCAGGTTTATGGCGGCAGATTAAACGACCAAAAGGTCATCGTAAAGATCCAGTATCCTAAGATCAAGGAAAGTCTTACCCATGACTGGAAGTTTTTAAAGAGCACCCTTGGGTTTGTGTTTAAGTTCTTTCGTTTCCCTCAGGAAAGTAAGGACTTGCTGATTCGCCATCTTCAAGAGTTTGAGCAAATTATAGAAAGTGAAACCAATTATACCTATGAGGCAGAGCAGCTAAAGCTCTTTCAAGAAGCCTTTCAACGTCATCATCAAATTCATATCCCTCTTCTGTATTCCCAATATTCTTCTGAGAATATCCTTGTAGAAGAAAAGTGCAGCGGTATATCCTTAAAAGAGTTTTTATCTACTGCTAGAGAAGAAGAGAAAAGGGAAATTCTCGATATTTTGGCTGGTTTTTATTTTGATGGGTTATTTAGGCATCACATCCTCCACGGAGACCCCCATAGCGCCAATTTTTTTGTAGAAAGACTAGATGGCAAACTGACCTTGCAAGTCATTGACTTTGGTTGCGTGAAGCAATATGATTCTTCCTTTGTCATGCACTTTAAGGAATTAATTCTATGCCTAAGGAATGAGTCCTATGGAGTAGTTCCTGATTTACTAGTTTCATTGGGTTTTCATGGGGAGGATTTAAATAGTTATGGCAGGGCTTTGATTCCTATTTTGGATACGATTTTTGAGCCCCTTCTGGTAGATGAAGATTTTGATTTTAAGTATTGGAAGCTTACCTATAAACTGAATACTATCATGGGGTCTAAGGTTTTTGATAAGACCATGTCTCTACCGAAGGATTTGTTGATTTTGTTTCGAGTGTTTCATGGGTTTATGTCTCATATTTATTATTTAGAAGAGAAGTCGTTTAATTTGTATAGGTATATTGAATAAATAGTATGTAAAAGCAGCAGGGGTTACCTGCTGCTTTTGTCGTATAGGCTTGTTTTCATCCTATCTAATATCACTACTGTAGCTAAAATCAAGAAGAATAATACGGGGAAGTTGTATCTTGCTTGTCCTTCGAAAACAAAGTATATGGCGATGAAAAAGGCGATATTTAGTGTGGGAATGGTAATCAAGTCATTTAGGGTTTCATCTTTCTTGAACAATCCCCATAGTATATTCTTCACATTAAGTAATACGTACATAAATCCAAAGGCACTCAATAGATTAATAACAAAGTCCGTCACGGCACGGAAAGCATTGGCACTCCTTAGATACTCGATTTCCGTCCACCAGTCCTGCTTCTCTTTGAACTCATTGGCTGTCCATGCTTCTATGTCCCAAGCGCCGCTGAAAAAGGTGGCATTTAGCCTTAGAAGGCCCAGCTTCGTAAACTCCCATGGATTCTCCTGAATCCATTCCTTCGCTTCAGGCTTGAAAATCACTTCAAGCTCATGGGCGAGCTTTTCACTTCTAGCACCATGGTTTAGTATAGAATCCATCTTTGCTCTTAATTCTGGCGAAGCATAGATCTCACTGAGAGGCATCCATGCCCCAGTGGTGTTATTGGCGTTGTTGTTCACATAGAATACGTATCCTGAGTTATAGGATACAGGGATAAATCTTCCGAACTTCTGATAGTTTCGATAGGTCCAAGGTGCCACTGTCAAAGCCATACAAAGAAACACTGTGGCAAATAAGATGGCAGTTTTCTTTATATCCTTCCCCTTGAGCCATACTGCCACTGCTATAACTACCGGGTAAGCCATGAAGAAGGGCTTCGTCAAGGCAGCAACACCAATGAGTGCCCCCAGCAGAGGATATCTGATTCGAGGATCAAAGGTATACAGTTGAAGGAAAAGAGCCGCTGTCAGAATGAACGTGATGAATACTTCTGTGCTGATCACGTTGTTGTAGGCAATAAAGTTAGGCAATAGGGCTGCAAAGGTATAGGCGGTATACACAATAAATCTTCTATGGGTTAGCTTAATCAGTATAAAGAATATGAGGATTAGGGTAAGGATAGATAACACCACATTGAACATTTTTGCTGTGTATAGGTCATTGTTTCCCACAAGGCGATATACAAATCCCAACACCATGGGATAGCCCATGCCTTGAAATGCGATGGGTTCACCTCTGAAGCTGTGTCCTAAGTGGTTGAAGATATTGGTGGCAATTTCCTGGTAAGTTTCAAAATCATAGATGGGCTTTGTGGGTATGTTGTTAATCCACCAAAGTCTTAGATAGATGCCCAAGAAGGTTATAAATGCGATATACCATAATCCGAATTTATTGCGCAATTCCTCAATTTTAATCATTTTCATTTCACTCTTTCTTCAATAAGGTTAAGGCTGAGGTTGAGGTTAAACCCCAGTTTATATGATGTTCATTTTCAGCGGAACGGCACAGGGGCCGTTCCCTACATGATTGCCATTACATTATCGGGCGGGAGGACCCCGCACCCTACAGTTGCAGGTAGTTTTTGTGGTCTTTGGGCGATTCGTGAATCGCCCCTACATCATAAACACGTTTTTCGTAGGGGAAGGGTCCCCCTTCCCTTTCTCTGTAACCTGTATTCCTGCGGAACAGGCATGCCTGTTCCCTACATTGAATTTTTCAATTTAAAAGCCGAGCATAGGCTCGGCTCTATTTTAGTATAGCTTTATTTGCCCTTATTTTCAAGAGACGCCTTTACAAACTCTCTGAACATTGGGTGGGATCTAGTTGGTCTGGATTTGAATTCTGGATGGAACTGCCCTGCCATAAACCAAGGATGCTCTGGTAATTCTACGATCTCTACCAGTCTTTCATCAGGGGAAATACCACTGATCACCAGGCCTTTCTCAGTGAGGATATCTCTGAATTGATTGTTGAATTCGTATCTATGTCTATGTCTTTCATAGATCAGATCTTCACCATAGGCAGCCTCAGCCTTTGTGCCGTCATATACCTTACATGGATAGATGCCCAATCTCATGGTACCGCCCATATTCTCGATATCTTTCTGATCTGGCATAAGGTCGATAACAGGGTATGGTGTCTGAGGATCCAGCTCCGAGCTGTGGGCACCTGTTAATCCTGCTACATGTCTCGCAAACTCTACTACTGCTAATTGCATGCCTAGACATATTCCCAAGAAAGGAATTTTGTTTTCTCTTGCATACCGAATAGCTGCGATCTTACCTTCAATTCCTCGATCACCAAAGCCGCCTGGTACCAAGATACCATCTGCACTCTTTAAATAATCTGCCACGTTCTCAGGCGTCACATCCTGGGAATGAATCCAATCAATTTCTACCTTTGCGCCATTGGCAATTCCAGCATGTTTCAGAGCTTCTGCCACGGATAAATATGCATCATGAAGTTCCACATATTTACCAACCAAAGCAATTTTCACTTCGGACTTTAAGTTGCGCTCTTTTTCAACCACGTTCATCCATTCCGTCAAATCAGGCGTATTGCATGTTAGCTCGAGCCTTTGGCAGGCCATATTGGCTAGCCCTTCTTTTTCCAGCATCAAAGGTACTTCATAAAGGGAGTCGGCATCCATGTTTTGTACTACGTTGTTGCTATCAAGGTTACAGAATAGACCTATCTTTTCTTTTACTTCTTCAGATAATGGCTTTTCTGTTCTGCATACGATGGCATCGGGTTGAATACCGATCTCTCGTAAGTCCCTTACGCTATGCTGGGTAGGCTTTGTTTTGATTTCTCCCGCTTTGCCCAGGTAAGGTACCAAGGTTACATGGATGTACATAACATTCTGTTTGCCTATGTCATATTTGATTTGGCGAATAGCCTCTAGGAAAGGTAGGCTTTCAATATCTCCTACTGTTCCACCGATTTCCGTAATCACCACATCGGCATTTGTTTCTCGGCCTGCTCTAAATACTCTTTCCTTTATTTCATTGGTGATATGGGGAATTACCTGTACAGTACCTCCTAAGTAGTCACCTTTTCTTTCCTTTGTGATTACAGACCAATAGATCTTTCCTGTGGTAACATTGCTGTATTTATTTAAGTTAATATCCATAAAACGCTCATAGTGACCTAGGTCCAGGTCTGTCTCTGCACCGTCATCGGTTACAAATACCTCTCCATGCTGATATGGACTCATGGTACCCGGGTCCATGTTGATATAGGGGTCTAGCTTTTGGATGGTTACCTTTAAACCCCTTGCTTTTAATAACTGTCCCAATGACGCTGCGGTAATTCCTTTTCCTAAGGATGAGACAACACCGCCGGTAATGAAAATATACTTTGTCATCGCTCTACTTCTCCTTTCATCTGATTGTTATATTTGAATTTGTAGTATCCGTTTTAATGTATTTCCGGAACGGCACAGGGGCCGTTCCCTACAGTTTTCATCCAAGTGTTACCCTTATGCTAACGGAACGGTTACTAACCGTTCCCTACGATTTTATAGTTGTTGTTGTAAGAAATAATTAAAGATAGTTCATAGAAAGAAGATATAAATAGTCTTTTCCCCCAAAAAAGAGAGAGGCCACCCCCTACGGGTGACCTACCGATGTCCGCATCAATTTTTTATGGCAGGGCACCCTAATAGGGTGCTCGTATTTCTGATTTTTAAAATAACTTTAATAGTATATCTTATCCATTTTCTTGCGTCAATAGGCATTTATAAATATTTTTCTTTAATTATGCAATAATTCTAATGCTTTATTTAACTGCAAATCCTCTGGTGATTTCATGTATATATCCACAATCTTATTATTTAGCATATCCCTTGTTTCTATGTCTAATATGCCATTCTTGTCACTAAGGCTATTCTCCTCCTGAAAGGCTTTCAATGCTTTAGCAGTTACGACATCCATACTTCCCGTGGCAATAACCTCTTTGTATCCTAAAAAGCTTAGCCGCTGTTGAGCACCGTAGACATTCAGACCTTTTTCACCTTCCACATAATCCTTTTCTTCAATCAGTGGAGCAAAGACAGGCAAATTGACCCTTTTAGGGTTCTCAATGACCACATCGGGTGTGACACCTTTCTCATGAATCCAGGTTTTATTTGGCGTAAGGTATCTAGCAAAGGTTAGCTTCATACCTCCTCCATTCGGTAATTCAGCAACCATCTGCACTGTGCCTTTTCCATAGGTGGTACTACCAATGACTGTACCTGCTTTATTTTCCTGGATGGATGCCGCCAATATCTCAGAAGCACTGGCGCTACCCTGGTTGACCAATACGACCAAAGGAATTTTCACTGGCTCTTTTCTTGAGAATAGTGTTTGCTGACTTTTGTTCTTGTATTCAATGTATACCACAGGTTTGTTTTTGGGTAGAAAGATATCCGCCACGTTTACCGCTTCATCTAGGATTCCCCCTGGATTGTTTCGAACATCTACAATGATTCCTGTTACCTCTGCTTTTTTTAGCGCTTCAACTGCCTTGTCTACCTCGTCACTGACCTTTTCAATAAACTCGTCTATTTTGATATAACCTATATTGTTTTCAAGAACCTTATAGGTGACCGGCTGGAGTTTAATAATCTCCCTAGTTACCTCGGCTGTTACAATTTGTGCTGTCCCTGTTTTCTTTACACTAAGCCTTACCTTGGTTTGGGGCTGGCCCTTTAAAAGTCTAACCAGTTCTGGCAATCCATCTTCTTCTGCTGTTTTTCCATCGACAGATAGGATCAAATCTCCCGCTTGAAGGCCAATTCTGGCTGCAGGCCCCCCTTGAATCACCTCATCGATCATCAATTCCCCATCATATTCCGAAAGAGTCACTCCGATTCCGGCAAAGCTTCCTGCGTTTCTTTGATCAAAGGTTGTATATTCTTCTTTGGAAAAATAATTGCTGTACGGATCTAAGGGGTAAAACATCCCCCGCATGGCCCCCTCTATGAGGTCCTGCTGTGACACCTCAAATAAATAATCCTCTTGAATAAGCCGCATCAAATCGGAAATATCATTAACTTTAAGAGGCGCTGCTTGGATAGGAACTACTGTAATTAACATACTGACTAATACTAAACAAATGATCCGGTTCATAGATTTTATCATATTCCCAAGTCCTTTCTATATGAGGTTAAGGTTAAGGTTGAGGTTAAAAGCAAGAAAATAAATCTAGGGATTAAGTCTAGATCAATCGAAGAATTGGAGTTAGGAATTAAGTAGAATCGTTCAATGATTTAATCATTTTATTAATCTCATAGATAATTCCTTCAAGATCCTTAATTATCGAACTTGTTTCTTCTTTACAAAAGTATTCTATTTCTGTCCCATATAGAATATGATGAATCGTTTCATATGCAGAGCCCCTAGAAATGACATAAAAATTAGTTTTCTCTCTTGTGTGCCTCCGGCCAAAGCCTTCAGCAATATTAGCACCCATGGAATTCGCTGATCTACGTATTTGAGAAGTTAGTCCATAGTCCTCTTTACGGGGCAAATTATCTGTCAGCTTAAAAATTCTCACCGAAACATCTAATGCCTGTTTCCATATGGGCATATCTCTAAATTTTCTATACATAGCATCTCCCCCAAAGCGCTGCTCTAACGCATTTCCTTAACCTTAGCCTCAACCTTAACCTTATGACCTTTCTAATTAAACTGAATAATATTCTCTCTATAATCTCTTTGTAAATCTTTTTCCAAGAACTCTAGGAAACGCACCAGCATAGACGCTGCTTCTGCTCTAGAAACTACTTTATTTGGATTCACCCGATTCATTTCATCCCCTGAAATCAGGTTAATCTCTCGGGCTACGTAAATACTGTCCCTCGCCCAGTTTGGAATGGAACGATCATCGGCGAAGGATGTGTAGTAGCCAGGGTTTGGTGCCTTATTTTCAAAGCCTAGGGCACGGATCAATATAGATATCGCCTGGGCCCTTGTCAACGGCTCCTTTGGCTGGAACGCTGTGGGTGATACACCTGATATGATTTGTTTTTCCAAACCACTTTTGATATATTGGTAGTTCTGGTCCTCTACCGCCACATCCTGGAATGGTGATTGCTCCGGTGGTTCATTTCTTCTTCTCGTGGTCTTCTTCTCTGTTTCCATGGTGGTCCTGATATCACAGGCTCGGATAATTCCTTTGGTAAATTCTCCTCGAGTAAATGGAATGTTCGGCGAGAAGAACGAGGATTGCTCATCAAATACATCTAGAGAATATAATTTTTCGATGCTCTCTTGAGCCCAGTGTCCGTTTAAATCTCTGAATTTTGGTACAATCAGTCGTTCAAGCTTAGGCACCATTTGTTTGGAAAGCTGAATACTGTCTCTTTCTCTTCTGGAGCCGTCCAGTTCTCCATCTCTAAATCTCGGTAGGTTATAATCATATCTGGACACCATTTCACGGTTGGTAACCCGTATATGTCCACCGTTAAAGCTTGAAAAATTTGCTTCATTGCCCGAGTATCTCAAATTCTTTGTCATGCTGTCAGACACCTGAACCTTTACAGTACCCTGCCAGGATACCTCATCTGTATCCTCTGAATCATCTTCAGCAATGGTTCTTGTGGAACTGATTACATAATCGTTGATCTGTGTGT
Organism: Anaerosolibacter sp.; assembly: GCF_029240175.1. Lineage (GTDB taxonomy): Bacteria > Bacillota > Clostridia > Peptostreptococcales > Thermotaleaceae > Anaerosolibacter. Next base: position 80,380 of record NZ_JARBTM010000003.1, on the reverse strand, counting down.
CCGTATTTCCCCAGAAATTCTCATACCCGGCGTTCCCTCCCGTGATATCCACAGTGACAGTACCCTCGGCATCTTCAGGTTTTTTCCCATTGATTAAATAAAGCTTACGTCCTGTCATATTGCCAGAATAAAAATCTGCAGCTGGTCGATTGTCTATGACATCGGATTTAGAGAATTGATAGTCAAATAATTCATACTCATCCTCACCAATCTCCAAAGTCTCTTTTGGTTTTCCAGATATTTGTGTCTGGGCGATGGTCTGTCCTTTATCATTTCTGGTAGTATAATCCACCACATAGGTGATCGATTTCGTCAATTCTGCGTCGATGGATTTGTCCTCTGGTTTTAATTTGTTAAATTTATAGGTAATGGTTTTTGTCTCTCCTTTATCCTTTTCTGAGACCGTGAATGTTCCTATAAATTTTATGGGTTGTCCCGTGATGAAGATCACCTCTTCATAGGCATATTCGTTATTAATCCCTCCGGAAAATTCAGGAGGCGCGGCCCATCCACTGATAGGCGTTGTGCACAAAATGATTATCATCAAGCTTAATACGAGCTTTTTCACAGTTCTTTACCCCCTTTATTGTTCGCAATTATATGTGTTAGCATTATTGAAACGAATTCCCTATCTATAGTTACACCCTATGCATTTCGGTACGCGGTGCGCGGTACACGGTTCAAAGGGAGGCTATGGTCTGTCTTTTAGTTTTAATGATTCTATTAGTAATTATAGGTGTTTTTGGATGGTTTTTCAATTTTCTTTTGGAAATGGAAGTTGAGGGATAGCATTATCCCTCAACTAAACACTTATTTTACAAGGATTACTTTTCCTTCTAAATCATCTCTTACCATATAAAGTCGATCACCCGGCTTTAGTTCATAGGGCTGGATGATGCTATCATTTTTAATAATCATGGCTTTTTCTAAATTCACCTTAAAGGTTGAATTTTTTGCCATCCACTCTTTCCTTCTGCTGCTCCAGTCTTTACCATCCCTGACATGGACAGTCCAGCCTAACAGGGTATCTTCCTCTACCCTTTCCACTACCCCATTGGTCGTTCTTTGTCTTAACAGAGAATCCATACTCTTTTGAACCACAATGCCGCAAATCCGATCTCCATCCGTATAGACATATCCATACCAATCCTTTAAGCCCTTATCTTTTGCATAATCGGTGGTCTCATCAACGGCGTAGTCCTTGGCATAGAACTCCTTTGGCGAAACTGCCTGCTGGCTCTCCAGATCATAGACGAAGGTATCATTGTCATAATATAGTTCTTTTTCTCCGCTGAAGGATTCCCAGTCATTTTGATTTAGGATAAAGAAATTTTTCAATGTCACATTATTTTGTAGAATGACATCTAATCTTCCAGCATAAACTCCATATTGTCCAATATTGGAATTGTTTATATCTTCATTGTAGAGATAAATTACATCAGCGGTCAGTTGACTGCCTCTGCCATCAGCCACCACATAGGCATCAGCCTGGGCATTGATACTGTACATATCAACCAGTCGCCCATTTTTTACGATGATGGTCCCTTCATGGAAAGTAAGATTCTTATGATTTCCCAGTTCTAAGGCCTGGGTATACCAATTCACATCCTCAATCTTATCGGAAAAATCTGATTGATACTGCCCCTTTACAATCATCTTCTCTGCCCGACTCTTGCCAAAGAAATCCTTTACCGCCATATAAACAGTCTTGCCTTTGTAATACTTTAGATTCTGGTAGGATATCTTTTGTCCCCCCACATAAAGGGGTAAATCCGTGGTATAAGGAATACTCATGGTGGATTGCACCAGCTCCCACTTACCATTTTGAATCTTTTCCACATCCTCTAGCACGATTTGATTCTCTAACTGACTAGAAACTGTGAGCTTTCCCCTAAGCAAATCCTTTACAAGGATAGAGTCACCCTCGATCTCCATTCGACTGATAAAACGGGTATCCATTTCATCAAAATATAGTCTTACCCGATCACCTTCATATAGAGAACTAAGGGAAATATTGACGCCCCTTTTCAAAGCAACGGTAGCTGGAGAAGTAAAATATGTTTCATTACTGCCAAAGGGGGTTTGTATTTGTATTTGGTCTCTATCAATCCCTCGGACGATACCCGTCCTCACTTTTGTTCCTGGCAGAATATAGCCAGGGTTTTCTGTAGAGAAGCTCTCCAAAGTGCTTAATCGTCTTCCCTGTAGTTCTCCATAGACTTCCATGCCTGGTTTAAAGTCTTTCAACGTCACAAGAATACCATCTATGGTAAGTACTGCTTTAGGCGCTAGAGGAAGCAGATGGATGGTACCATCATACTCCTCAATCTGAATCTGATTTTCCACGATCGTCTTGATGTACCCCTCTATAAATCCATCTCTATAGGGGCCATTCATGTCACCATAGGAGGTAATAGAGCTTACGAGCAGTAATATGCACAGTGTCCAGATAATCTTTTTCATTGTTTTACCTCCTACCTAGTATCATAAACTTGCCCAATCTGTCTGTAAGTGCAGTAATCGCCATGCTGTCTGCATTACCAGCTGCCACAGCCACCCATTTCCCTTCATAACCATCGTATCGGTTTAGGGCAAAGGATTTTAGTTTTCTTGCATCTGCTTTTACGCGGTCAACATCTAAGGTTACCTGAATGGATGAGCGTATATACTCTATTTCCGTACGATCCTTGCCTACGAAAACAGCAGCTTTGATGGCATATGCTGTGGATACACCCGTCTGGCCATTGGTACCTGCTGTGGTAACACCTTCTGCCGTTGGCCCGATTTCAATTCGTACGCCAGCATCTTGTTTGTCCCTATTTTCCCTTACTTTGTCATTATAGAAGGAATTTGGATTCAGCTTGATTCTGAAGTCTTGACCATTGACAACAATGCTCTTGGTACCTGCATCGGCCACTACCGATGCCGGGATACTAATGACAACTTCTTTACTGCCTGCTAGGCTGCCCTTGGTTAGGTCGATGGTAAAATCTTTTCCCAAGTCTTCCTTGGTTCCGATCGTCACCTCTGCCCGGTCTCCATTTTTGCCTTGTTGGGTCTGTTCTCCCAGACTGCCATCATTATCCGGTGGTCCTACTTTGCTGCCCGTTCGAACGGTATTACTGATGTTTGAAGCCTTGGAGGATCCAAACTCACCGATAGCCTTAACGATAAATTTGTAGCTTGTCTTAGGTTCTAAATCTTCATACACAAAGGCTGTTAATTCTGTGGTGCCGATGACCTCCTGGACATTTTCATTGATCACCACAAATATTTCATATTCCTTGGCATCGGTTACAGGATTCCAGTTAACCTTGATGTATCGGTCATATACCAATTCTGCAATGACACCGCTAGGTGCTGCCAGTTCTGGTACGCCATATTTGATGTCACCATAAACGTTGCTGGCACCTCCATCAGCATTTACCACGATTACCCCGCCTGTATCCTTCTTCCCTGGCGGTGTTTTTACAGTAAGTGTTTCCCCATCAATGATCTTTACATCGGATCCTTCCGCCCCTTGTTTCAAGATATAAGGCTTGCCATTGAGATAGATTACATTCCCTGTGGGCGCCTCAGCCTTCACCTCTTCCAATACTGGGTTAAAGATTACCTTTGCCCCTTCGTAATATCCTGTACCCTTTAGCTTTATTTCCTGCCCACCAAGGATGGAAATCACGCTGATTCGGGCTGTCTCGGAAGGGTCTGCAGGATCAACCACGGCTACGACCGTCGGGGTGCTCAAGTAGGTAAATGTACCATTGGCACTGGACAGTGCGCCATCTGGATTTTCAATTTTCACTTCTACTTCCCCTGGGGCCCGAGGCGGTGTAATGACTTGTATCGTCTTATAGTCGATTACCTTCACATTGGCTGTGGGTACCTGGGTATCTCCGAAGAACACCAGCAGGCCTTCTCTGAAATCCTTCCCCTTAATAATTACGGTTGTCCCACCGCTGGAAGGCCCTTGGGCCGGTGTAATTTCTTCAATAGCTGGCTCCGTTTCCCCTTTGATGAACTCAATATAGATTGGCGGTACCGAAGCATCGGAAGCGGCATTTCCGCCATCTTCGTTGCTTACCACAACTCTATACCGTTTACCAACGACCTTCTCATCTACGGCTGGCATGGTAAAGGTCATTTTGCTAGGGAGCTGGTAATTGATCTGCTCTTTTTTAACATCTAATATATCCCCAATTTTAATCGTTGCATTTTCTCTAAAATCCGTTCCCATGACAGAAACAATATTCCCGCCTTTATACGTCAAGCGCAGAATCTTCATCGGAACACCGCCAACGGCTTCTTCACTTGGATTTCGTCCATCCTTTGTGATATTCACGATGGTCGGTCTACTGCTTGGATTCTTATAGGTAAACTTCCCTTCTGCTGTTCCACCATCTGGATTAATGACCGTTAAAGATACTTGTCCTACCGTATGATAGGATGGTGTGTGTACCACAATCTGATTTCCATTGATAAATTCTACAGCCGGTGCATAGCCCCGCTCCACAAATAATCTTCGATCCGATACCTCAACGCGGATCCACTCGTCTCCTCTGTCTCCACTCACATAGGATTGGAGGTTTGGATTCGTAAGCAGGCTCACGGGTATGTAGACTGCCTCATTGTTGTAAGGGAGCTCTACAGAATAGTTTACCTGATTCTCCACAATACTAAGGGTTAGCTTGGTGTTACTTGCATTCTCTCCGTTGTAGCTGACGGTAAGGCTGCCTGCCAAGTTAACAGTTGCCCTGCTGTTGTCAATTCTTCCTGAATTCAACTGCTCCCTAGGAATATCCTTATTATAGATATTTCCTAATCTTACAAGGGTTTGCTTTACAGAAACCGTGTCATAGGTTGTACCATTTTTTCTGTACTTTTTTATATCACTTTGAATAAAACCTTGACCATTTACCTCGACCTTGTCGCCCCCTTGTTTCTTTCCTTCCGATGGTATAATTTTGTCGATCTTGGGATTTGAACCTTCATAGCTATACTTTACTCGGTTGGAGATTCCCGCATCGTTGTTCACCACGTATACGTCCACATCCCCAGCTTTTCCTTTTGGTGTCCGCACTTTTAGGTAGCCACTGGAAAACTCTAGGATCTCAGCTTGTGCTGTTCCAAAGTATACCTTGGGCAGTACAGATAAGACAACTTTGTCATAATCCCTAGGCGGTACAGAATTTTGGGCAATGACTCTCAAATCACTTAGGCTTTTACCCGTATAATCGTCAGGTCCTTTGGTTCCATCATCGGTGATAAAGGTTGTACCATTAAAATACACTCCGTTTATATCACGGTATTCTTCCTTTGGACTAGGGTTCCATACCTGATCTCTATTGGCATCATTATACGGCTCATAGAATCTAAAATCCTTCCCAGTAATTTCAACGATCTCCTCTCCAGCAGCACTTCCTTTTTGAGGAACAATCTTGATAATCTCCGGATGTGAAGTTGGAACAATATAGGTAAATCCATTTTCTAAACTGTCACTACCCCCATCAGGGTTGACGACAACGACAGGGACCGTTAACCGATCTGTTCCATATTTGGCACGAATATCAATGTTCAACTTAGGCACTACCGCTTCGATAGCATCCCCACTTAGGGCCACATTGATCTGCGCTTGGGGCACTTCGATACCATTGATAAACACTTTGGTTTTTTCCACGCCATTGTCTACGAAGCATTCTTTATCCAATTCCTTTATTCCGAAAATCTTAATGATATATCCGCCATCTACTGAGCCTTCCTTTGGCTCTACCTTATCGATTTTGGGTTTGCTGGAAGGCTGGGTATAGTAGTAAAATCCTGCTTGATCCTTTTTGGTATCTTTTTTGGTATCTGGATTTTCTACTGTAACATCATAGTAGCCATCCCCTGGTAATACTGGAACTGTAAAATAGATTTTGTCTATCCCCATAACCTTTACATTATTCCCTGTTATGGTTCGATTGTTTGTCGTTGTATCTGTTTGCACAATAAATGGGGTCATCACCTTCAGTGTCAGGGTTGTTGTGCCATCACTCAGGATCATCTGATCATAATCCCCACTGGCATGCTGGGCTGCGATGACTGTAAACGTACCGCCCCCGTCCTTTTCAGCCTTTATATTAGATCCTGACCCATCAGCTTTAATGATAAATTTTTGGTCAATACCGTTGGTCAATATCACATTTCCTAACACATCTTTGTCTAATGTATAGAACCGCTGGGTGTCCTCATTTTGTAGTATGATACTATTGTAATAATTGGCTAAAATCAAATTTCCCCCTACATTTGTAAGGATACGCTGTCCTGAAGGCCCAGCGGTATATTCTTGCAGGGTGATTTGTCTCGTCACCGGATGTCGATAATACTCATTGATATCCTTCCCTTCAAGCATCACCCTTGCCCCAATTAGCTTGAAAATATCCTTCTCTAGGGCTGTTGGATCAGGCTTTACAAAGTTCTCTCCGTCAATCACCACAAGGGTGCCGGTTTTTCCTTTTTTCGGAGAAAAGTCTATAATCTTTGGATTTGTGTAGGTTCTCACATACTTATAGGGATATGTAGCAACTCCCCCTGTGGTTGGATTTAGCACATAGACCAAAGTATCGCCTTCTCTTCCCTTCGGAGATTTGAAGTCGATTTGGGTACCAATCCCATTTCTCTTGATTCCCGTCACCTCTTTGCCATCAATAAATACCTTCACATCCGATGCAAAGTTGGTTCCTATAATGACGATATCTTCGCCCCCATCAACAGTCACCACATTTGGCTTCACTTCTTCGATTACTGGCACATCAAGGGTTGAAACAAATTTGATCATATCAGATTTTAGTGTGTATAATCCGTAGTCTTCTGATCCCCTCATGGCATTGGCAACACCGATCCCTTGTAGGGACGCATTCACTTTCTCAGGTGCAATGGTTAGTCCTGAAGGAATACGGAGGATGATTTTGCTGCCCACCTCATTCCCCACTGTACCATCCATCAGTTTGTCTTGGGCATTTAGGACCTCAAGATAGGCACCAGGTAATGTGGCAGTGCCTCCTCGATGTTTAATCGTGACCACATCGCTTACCCTTGTAATGACGATTTCACCATTGTCATCATTTCCACCCAGAACCACCTTTGGGTACATCACCAATTCTTTATTGGCATTGTCCCCAGTCTGAGGTGTATGCTTATAGACATGAAAGTCCTTACCACTCAAGGCCAAGATTACTTCATTTGCGGTCTGGTATTCACCTGGATTTACTTCCTTCATACTGACTACATTTGGGATCAATGTATCAATAATCGGCTCCGTAAAGGTCTTAATATAGGTATAGGCATTATTGGCAGTGGCTTGTTCCTTGATTGTATATTCATTGGTCCCTTCCTTAATAACCGTTTCAATATTTACAATGACGTCCTTAATCAAATCATTTCCATCGTCCCCAAGGCCTTTGGTCAACACGGTTAATGTATCGAACTGGTTGGCGCCATATTTAAAAATCTGTTTGCTGAGGTCTTCTATTCTAAAGTCAGCTTCTCTCCCGATGATTACAGATATGTATCGTGTTACCTGTGCTGGTTTCCCTTCATAGGTTCCTGCAGTCCCGTTCGTTGGCTCATACATAATCTTTAACTGCTGCAATTCATTACGCTTCTCCACAGTAACCCGTACTGGGTTCGTTACATCAATCCCACTATCTTTAAACCCTTCCAGTTTATCAATATTGAGCTCTTCAAAAAACTTACCGTTTATTTTCACCTCGGAACCTGAATCAGGTCCTGAATTTGGCTGCACCGATTGAATCTGTGGTAAGATAGCTCCATCTACTACCGTAAACTTACCAATGAATAACCTTTTTACGATCAGTTTGGATAAATTATCCTCAGGCTTTATACCTGCAGGATTAATATAGTTGGTGATATACACATCATAAGTCTTAAAGTCCAGCGTATCTGGTATATTAAAGGTTATGGTATCGTCCAGGTTTGCTATGCGATTTATGATGATATTCTTTCCCAAGTGCTTTCCTCTAAAGGGTTCATTGGCCTGGTCCGTTAAAAACACGGAATAATCTTCTGGGAAATCTTCTGTAGTCAGTGTAACTTTATCCCCTCTTTTTCCCTTTGTTGGATTCATGTTAATGTCTTCTGCATCAATCTCAGTAATTTCCTTATAGATACTAAAGGCATCAATATATCGATAGGAGATTTCTACCTCTACTGATCCAGTATCTATGGGCTTAACATATTTTTTCAGTACCTTTAAATTCTGAATACCTAAGCCTGTTGTGGTTGGCACAACCTTTGGTTGTTCTGTACTTGGGTCTGTTGCAGGAATTCCAAGGTAAGACGAAATGTCTTGTTCTGTAAGACCTTGGTAATAAAATACTTTTATGGTCTCTAAAGTCGTATCGCCCGCTTCAGGTGTGGTCTTGATATTGTTTAGATTATTTGCAACAACCGTGAGGTTTCCCTCAGAAACCACCATGGCAGGACTAACGCTCTTAATTTCTGGCATATCACTGGCATCAAACACATAGGTCTGTCCATTGATCAAGAAAGTAGCACCGGCCTGGCTGGTGGAAAGGCTATACTGTGCAAGGTTTACACCTGTATAAGAAGCCGTTAATCGTGTATACAGACCATCCGCTCCCTGTATAAATGTTTCCAAGTTGGTTAAATCGTTCCCATGAACCGCTAAGTTATAGGATGTGGGAAGGTTATAGTTCCCACTATAGATCTTCATTACTTCAATCTTTGTTATTTGGGGTTCTGCAAACGCTACGCGCAAATCGCTCCATGGAAATACACCGAAGGTCATGGTAAAAATAATCACTAGAGACAATATGCTTTTAAGGGTCTTCTTCTTTATCATTGTTTCACCGCCTTATCCTATTCTACAGCCACGAAAATACCTGGTTCATTACTTGCTATCTTCACTACACCGTTTACTACATCTACTGCTGCATTTATTTCATAAAAGCCTCTTGTGTTTTCATCATATCTATAGACTTTTAGCTTCTTCCCATCGGCGTTCTTAAATGGAATAGATATGCTGATGCTGGATGTCTTAAAGTTCTCACCCGTTACCTGTATAAAGTCTGATTTGACACTTCCTTTTAATTTTTTCTGTATGGATTGAATCATGCTGGTGGAGGTTCTACCTAGTGCAATGCTGATGGTATCATCCTGTCCATTGGGGTCTAGGGTCAATCCATAAAGGGTGATGTTTGCCCACTTAGATTTTGTTTCTAAGATACCAATAACATCTCTTTTGTCTCCTTTATAGCTGATTTTCCTTATCCATACCTCCTGCCCCATCAAGTCATCTAAATCTAGTCGCAAGGCGCTGTCATCGGTATAACGAGAATTCAAGTATAGCGTATCCTGACTTACCTTGATTTCTCCTTTTATATCCCCTTGCCGTACTTCTTGCTTGAAGCGAAAGTCTTCATTAGGAACGCTGTCTTTATTCCCACCGCTTACCACACTAAAGGCGCCGTATTCAATATTTTCATTGCTGCTGCCGCTGGAGATTTTGATGTTATAGATCCCTGGTGAAAGCTTACTGCTTCCCCTTGGCAGATACACTTCCAGATATTTTTCCTTGGTTCCATCGGTTTTCATTTCCTCTTTCACACTAACGCTGTATGCTGAAATCTCATTGAAATACACCTTGGTGGTATTGCTATCAAAGAAATCACCCTTGAGTATAATAGGTTCGTTGATATCATAGTTTTGCGGCACACTTCCAATGTCTACTTTCCCTATATATGGCATGCTGTTTGTATGAAATAAATACTGGAGCTCTGTGCTATATCCTGCACTATTCCCCACAATTTCTGGCCGCAGAATGACTTGGTACGTGGTTTGGGATCTTAATGGCTTTACAGGGATATAAAGTATTGCTTCCTTGGAACTGCTGTTTTTCACAAGCAAATACTTACTGATGGCACTATCCCGATTGTAATCACCCATTTCTCGAATTTGATTGATGAAATCCGTGTCAATCATGGAAACTTGACTCCCTAGGGACACCACACTTGAATTCATGATATTGACTAACCCAGTTAGCCCGTTGAAATTCAAGGTGCCATTCGGGTCGCTGAAGGTGATTCTCAAGAAATACTTTCCACTGGTGAAGCTGTCACTCACCCCATGTACAAAGCTTTGTTCATTATAGGTTCCATCGTGGACTGGATACTGGGCAATCACATTGGGCGAGCCCATGGCTAAAGTCTTAAAACCTACGCCTCCAGGCGACGTGGCTGGTGCTTGGCTTCCATCGAAATGCACCACCACTTGATATTCATCTCCACTGGCCTGATTCACAAGGGCCGTCTTAGCGGCACCTTTGATGCTAACCTTTATTTGATCTGCCCCTAGGTATGTAATGTATGCCTTCCCTATGACAATATCTGCACCGCCTTTAGAAGGTACCAGCCGAACTTCTTTAATGTTTTCTTCAAAATTATAACCTTTTATGTAAAATACATGTTCTGACGTATTCAGCAGTTCCCCAATGGATGCTGTTCCATTGTCAATGGATTCAATGACTGGGTTCTCACTGATATCACCCGCCACTACGAATTCAATTTCCCTCGGTGGTGTGTATGTTTTTCCTCTGGTTTGAAAAACATCTCCAGGGATGAACAGTTTATAGCTCTTGCCGCTGGTCAACCCTTGATTCGGGTAAAGACGTAATAGTGTTTGCTTTCCACCGCTCGTTACTTCATAAATAATTTTTACTTTTCCTATATGAACGTCCCCTTGCTTCACTGTGAGGTTAACTGTTGCCAATATATTCCCTTTGTTATCTAAGGCCACCAGCTGCGTTTGTCCTTTGCTGATTCCTTTCACCCGACCGCTGCCATCAACAGTAGCAACGTTTCCATTTTTCGTAATCCAAGATACCGGACTTGACGTTGGATTCAGCTCTGGTGCCACCGTAAATTGTACCGTTGTATCTACATCGAGTGGACTCGCATCCATCAAGGTTGTTCCGATGATTACCTTATTCTCTGTGTAGTTGACAGGCCGCAGCAAAATCCTTCCAAGGGCGTTATTCTGATAACTACTGCTCACAATTTTTCCTTCTGAAGCTGCAGGTATAAGTTCTGCACCAAAGCTTATGGAAATAGGGTTGCTAGGAGAATATTTTGAGGTTCCTACAATTCTTTCCTTGATATACGGTGTTGTACTTATGATTTGAGATGTATATGGGGCTGAATCTGAAAATCCCCAGGAAGGAATACTCGTCTCCCCATTTCCCTTCGTCCAAAAGTAGAAATCTATAGCTGCCGATGTATTCACACCATGCAGGTCCTCAATCATTTCACCTTTGATACGGAGCTGATATTGATTTAGACTATTTAGGGGAAACTTGGCTTTTATTCTTAAAATATCCTTGTTCTGACCTACAATCTCTATGCTTTCAATGGCTGTTTTTTCCTTATAATAAACAGAAGCAGTCACTGTGGCTCCGTCATCAGGAGTAGTAGCCAGCTTAAAATTAGCTCCATCGTTCATATACCAAAACTTTTTGTCGTATTGAATGCCGTTCTGAGCGTAAGCCTTGGCCCCTGGATCATTCGGGTCTACCGCAGGCATTTTATACAATTCTACTCCATTGATTCGATCTGTCTTCTTCGTATCCCCATCCCAGTCCTTATCCCATTGAATGGGTCGATTCATCTTTATGTATATGTAGCCGCTCTCTCCCAATTGTGTACGGTTGAGATCCCGAATATCATCGGTGAAGCTTTCATTAGATCCATAGGCTGAAGCCATAGGTGTATCTCCCAGGCTGCCTGTCCGGAAATTTAACATAATGCTTCCCTTGTTCACAATAGATGTTCCATCTAAGGTAAAGGTGTTGGCTGGTATGGTTACGCGATAGCTTGTATCCTTTTTTAATCCCGGTTGATTCACATCTTCTTGCACAGCGATGCTCAGTGTTTTTTTATCCGCTGACAAACTGCGTGTAACCGCAACCGCTGCCCCAGAAACTGTCTCTTCAAGCTTGATAAGATTCATGGCCCCTAATGCTGGTTCAATGACAGGCTGTTTGAATTGAAAGGTAATGACAGGCTCCAATCCTTCATTTGTTCCGTTATTTAATGGTTTTGTGCTTGCCACAATATTGTCGGTGGCAAATCCTAGATTCAACGTATCATTGAATATTTTTCCATCAACATCTGGGCTGGCGGTTAAATACACAGTTTTTTCTTTTAGGGTTATTTGATACGCTGTTAAATCTTTAAATTTCCCATCCTTTGAATCAATGTTTAAACTGTTTCCTATGATCTGTATGTTAAAGTTATCTAACGGCTCTGATATGTAAGAACTACTGCTATTTAGTAAACTTTTCGTTGAGATGGTTATATAATTTCCGATCTGAGAAACATCCCAAAACGCTACATTATCTATAAATGTAGCGATGACCTTACCGTTTTTATAGTCTACACTGTTTTGTGTATTATAGGGTACTGTATTTTTTAAGATATCACTCCCTGCTGCTCCATTGTTGGTGACAAAGCTAAACGTTTCTCCAAAGCTTATATCTGCTCCATTATTCTTTGCGAACAACCCTTCTGGAAGGGAAAGCAGATATAATGTGTGCTTCCTCAGTTGATAGGGAGATGTATTGGTCACGTCTGTTTTAAGCTTAAACTGCAAATATCCATTTGTTACACCAATATCAAATTTATATGTTTCATCCTCACTACCTGCATATACCTTGATATTGTTCAACAGACTTGAAGACTGTAAAACAAACCCTGGCGCCACAGGGAATTTGATTACCCCAATTGTATAGGGCACATTCTCCTGTCCCTTTATAATGGTCACTCCCGTTTGGTCAGTTTCAGCTGTAGTAAATAGGTCTACTTTATTGACAACAGTACCTACAGCCGCCCATCCATTCTGTATTGGCGTTGTAGAAGCTATCAGTGTAAAAATGAGTACAAAGATGATCATTCGTTTTGTCAAGACAATCCCCCCAAATGTAGATAGAATTCTAATATAGATATCGGCATGGTTCCCCATAAATTTCATCTTTTATAGGTATTTCCATGATTTTCTTTATTCTTCATCATGTCCTTTTTAATGGTACCATTACAATTGTCCCTTGTCATTATTCAACCTCTTGTCGTCTACAATTTTCGTACTTTTTCTCCATATTTCTCTTTCTGTGACTTTGGCTGTAAATCCTCCTTTTTATGTGTTACAATATGATTACGAGAATGGAAAATATTCGGAGGTGAACAAATGAAAAAGAAACGATTCATTTTTATTCTAATCACTTTGATGCTTGTCTTAAGTCCATCCTTAATCAGTGGTAAAACCATTAGTCAGACTATTACAGCTTGGTTTTATGATATCAAGGTCAATGTGGATGGACAAGCGTTAAACTTCTCATCCAGTCCCTTCATTTATAACAATCATACCTATGTCTCCTTAAATGATGTGGCAGCGCAGTTGGGTTATACCATCCAGTGGGATGATACAAACAAAACTATGACCTTAGCTTCCTCTGCCAATCATGGTGTAGCTTTAAATACCCTTAAGTATGATATCGATCGAAAAAACTTAGAAATCAGCAATTTAAAATATCAATTACAGCAAAAAGAACTAGAATTGTCCATGCTTCGAGAACCACGATCTAGCAGCAGTTCATCTACATCAAATACAACGCTTAGCCGCTTAGAGGATGATCTTGAAGATGATTTTTATCGTTATAAGGATGATTACGTGAATATGCGGTTCGAATATACCTTAACGCAATCCTCGAGCGGAGATATTCGGGTCCGAATGGATGGAGATTTTTACCGTTCCTCCAGCACATGGCGCAATCGTGACAGCTACGATTTCCGTGACTTTATTTTAGAAATTTGTGAAGAAATAGATTCCGAATACAACGAAGATATCGATGTTTACGTTTATGATGAGGATGGCTATCGCATAGGTTATTACGAATACAGCGACAGCAAAAATCGAATCGTTGACTATGATGAATATTAAAAGATACACTACATACGCTTGACCCTTATACAACAAAAGATCTAGCCCCCTGGCTAGATCTTTTGTTGTATTTCGTGATTGTCTAGAGAATGTAATAGGATTGAAATATGTCTGTCATCATTTGCTGATATAATGGAGACAAAGAAAACAAAAGGAGGCAATCTATGACTACAACAATGAAACGAACTTTACTTTTAACGATTGTTTTGCTCATGTTTACCTTACATATCAGCTCCGCAGCAGAACCTCCCAAACTCCAAGACGTGGGTATTAAATTAAAGGCTTTGGGCCTCATGGTTGGTGACCCTGATGGCAGCATGCGCTTTCAGGATAAAATTACCCGAGCGGAGTTTGCAACCGTGTCTATCAAACTGATGGGCAAAGAGGCTTTGGCTGCAAGCCGTAAGGGCCCAACAAAATTCAAGGATGTACCAAAGGATCACTGGGCCACTGGGTTTATCAACGTTGCTTCCGACAGCAAGCTGATCAACGGCTATGAAGATGGTACATTTAAACATGACAACACCATCACCTATGGGGAAGCTTTGACGATTCTTGTGAATGCCTTAGGTCATGGAAAGGATGTCGCCCCTGGGGATTGGCCCAACAATTTTGTTCAGAAAGCTGAGCAAATTGGCTTAACCAACGGTTTAAAGTTAGATCCCAGTAAACCCATGACAAGGGGAGATGTGGCCATTCTTCTAAACAACAGTTTGACAATTCCAGTAAAGAAATAATCCAGGAGGGACCAAAAGTCCCTCCTAGTTTTATGCTTGTGATTCTTTTATGCTTATTCATTATCACTATAGTACTTATCCAATTCCCATTTCAATGGATTAGTATCGATATATTCCCATATTTTTTCATACTCTGTCTCATCACGGATAATGCGATCATAATAAGATTGCTGCCACACTTTTTTATTGAATGTCGGATAATTTCCATCTCTTACCCCATCTATATATAGTTTGGTAGTCAAAGTTTTAAAACGATGTATATACTCGGATAACCTCATCGTAGGGAGCGGCCCCTGTGCCGTTCCATCATGTTGTATTCTCAAAATTGCATGTAAATGATTGGGCATAATAATACATTTATCTATCGAAATACCCGGATAAAATTCAGGAATTTCTTCAAATTTATCTAATACCATTTTACCTGCATTATTCAAAATCATCCACGCATTCTCAATCCTTCCAAACAAATGCAAACGGTTTTGTGTGCATATTGTAATAAAATATAGTCCGTTTTGGTTGTAATCATAATTTTTCAGTCGTTGTAATTTCCTTTGTGACAATTCCATCGATATCACCGCCTTATCAACGGAACGCCACAGGGGGCGCTCCCTACATTTGTTCTAGGATAAAGTTTTCAACAATATCAATATATTCATATCTTCAAATACCTCAGTGCCTCTGCTAACAGACTCACCGCCTGTCTTCTTGTCAACAGTGCATCGGATTCAACTTCTGGCAATGTGAATTTTACTGGCCCATGTATCCTTTTCATAGTGCTTTCCAATACCGCTGCAGCTTCCTCTAGGCTAAGGTTTCCATTCCCCATCAAAGATTCATCCTCTAACAATTCTGCGGCCGTTTTTACATAGTCTCGAGCCCAAGGGGGCACGTTCATAGACCCAGACGCCATATTATCTTCCGATAATGGCACATCTAATGCACGAATCCATGCAGTAGTCCATTCCTCCCTTGACATGACATCATCCAATCTTAATGTTATATCTTCGTATCCCCTCATGATTCCTAATGTTAATATCTTTATCAAATCAAGCTCCATATCTTTACCTGCTATATCAGTGAAAGCAGGATATGTCCTGTCCTCTAGGACTGCTAATCTATTAAAGTTAATGTTCTTACTTATAGGTCCTACTGTTAAAGTGTTTCCATGAATTTCTCCTCCTAAGTAAATCCACTTCTTCTTCTCCTCATGAAAATAATAAATCCCTAATCTATTTGTATCTAGATCCTCTCCTTCAAATGGAATCGTAATCTCTAGTATCATTTGCGGGGTATCTAGCCAATAAATCTGACTGCACAGTTTTAATCCTTCTTGAACAATGCTGTGGATATCTAGGGTATCCAGCTGATTTTTATCCCCATAATTCCCAGGGTTATCTTGAAAACCTTCATCGTCTTCCACAGAACCTATCGGTAAACTGCCATCTTTGTCTGATGTATCATCATTGGGATCCCCACTGGGGTTATCCTCAGGTTCATCCCTAGGAACATCAGGGGGTGTATCGTTAGGTTCTTCGTCAACATCATCATTCGGAGGATCCCCTGGTTCTTCATCAGATTCATCATCAGGTTCTTCAACGGGAGGTGGGGTAGGATCTTCGTTAGGTATTTCCTGGGGTAATGATTCAATATGAATTTCCATTGGTGGTGCTAACCATGGGTTTATATAACTATACTCTATACCTGTTTCAATAACGCTTTCTTTCACCAACTGACTTGCTGGGGCCAAGGTTATTTCTACATCTCCAGTCCCTATGGCTTCAAAGGACAATGTGCCCAGAGCCCGTTCAGCCCCTTCCAGCAGCGGCTTGTCCTTCTTCAATGCGAAAACAAACCTTACTTCACCAAGCCTATCCCCTATGCGGGTGATGGACCTTTGAAAATCCACCATATCCTCATCTGGTAATTCGATTTTTTTGGAAATGAGTTTCAATTTCTCATGATCATAATACAAAAGGATATCGCCGCCTGCAATTCCGTCGATATCCTTTGCTGTAATCTCAATATTGAAGGTTTCATGGATTGTCATTTCCTGCAGGTTTATGTTCATTTCAAGGCCAGGCCCTGTGCCATAGACTATAGAAAAATAGAGAAAAAAGAAAACTAAACTCAAACTAAATATACATCTTTTCCTCACCCCTTCTCCCCCTTTCTATTCGGCAATCCTTCTGGTGATGGCGATGAGATCTAAAAAACTGATGTGCTGATCTTTATCCATATCATAAATCCAGTTATCTTTATCTACAGCCTGCTCCAGATAATCATATGCATCTTGAAGATCTGCCATTGTATATGGATCCTCAGCATATCTACGAAAGTCTTCAAAGAGGGCCCAATCGCCATAGTCGATGTTCCCATCAAAAATATCTTCTTCTGGACCATCCTTGTTTCCCCACCAGTTTCTAGTAAAACTTAATGATCCATTTCCTCTATAATATACTTCACCAGTATTCTTATAGATCCAGTTGTTTTTGAATTGAAGATCCTGATTGTCTTCCTTCACTAGAATTTTTCTTCCGTCCCTCTCAAAGGTATTGTTCTGAATCAATCCTGCAGCCCCTTCTCCATCATGTATGTTGAAACTGACTCCATTAAAATGATTGTTTTCAATAAGCACGTTACTGTTTTCCAGATTAAATCCATAAACTGCCGTATCAGGTACATCAAAAATATTATTTCTTACTACAACCTCCGCCCCATAAATAGAAGGTTGAATGTATACGCTTCCCCCAACCACTTCATTTGATTCAAATAATACTTCCTTAAGTCTCGAGGCAGTTGTATAGAGAGGTATACAATTTAGGAACTGACAGTCCTTGATCGTGATGTAATCGGCTGCACCTTTCACCACCACCACATCATTTCCTGATATATTCATGTTTTCTAATTGAAAAGATGTAATATTTCCTAGATTAAATACTGGGCCGATTCCTCTATTTTTAATAATGATTTTATTTTCCTGATTGCCTAATCCTCTAATTGTCATGGACTTCCTGATGTTTAATGATTTCACACCAAGGGTTGAGATGGTGATAGGCTTATCCACATAAAGGGTACCATTCTCTTCCACATGGGTTAAAGCTTCGACGATATCCTGATAATGATTTATCCCCTCCTTGTTATCATAATATACCGCTTGATACACAGTGGGTTCCTCTCCATAAGATAGGCTGATAAGGATGATGAAAAAACAAAACATCATAATAATCATTCCTTTTTTCAATGTATCCCACCTTTCTTGTAAAATTGTAAAACTTTTCAAAATAATTAGTTTTATTCCATATTATAACATATTTTCCCATATATCTATCCTTTTCTTCATAAATTTCGGACAGGATGACCCTGCCCCTACTCAATGTTGTGAATACTCGTCGGTAGGGGCGGGGTCACCCCGCCCGTGATAGGATGATTGAATCAAAAAGAGATCAGTATTATCACTGATCTCCCTCTTGACTATTTCTTGATTAAATTTCTTTTTGTCATTTCTGTAACCACAAAGGATGCCACGTCTTCAGCGTAAGAACCGCTGCCAAATCCTGCATCGTACCCAAGCTCTTTGGCTAGCTCATGGTTTACTCTAGGGCCGCCGCAAACCAGAACCACTTTGTCCCGTATACCTTCTGCTTCCAGAAGCTCTACCAATTGGGTTAAGTTTGGAATATGAACATCCTTCTGGGTAACCACTTGGGATACCAACAGGGCATCGGCGTTAAGCTCAATGGCTTTTGCCACGAATTCCTCGTTAGGAACCTGACTTCCTAGATTGTACGCCTTAATCCCCTTATATCTTTCCAGTCCGTAGTGCCCCGCGTAACCTTTCATATTCATGATAGCATCGATCCCAACAGTATGGGCATCGGTACCTGTACACGCACCTACAATCACCACATCACGGCCAATGTTGTCCTCAATATAGTGCTCTACTTCATATTTGTCCATGACTTCCACATCCACCTTTGGTACCTCGATGGCTGTATAGTCCACCGTATGCTGACATTTTCCGTACATGACAAACATGGTATAACCTACACCCAAATCCTCCGCATGAACCACAGCAGGCTCTTCTAATCCCATTTTCAGCGCAAGACGTCTGGCAGCTTCTTTGGCTTCTTCCCCCCATGGTATAGGCAGGGTAAAGGATAGCTGTACCATCCCGTCATTCATGGTATCTCCATACGGTTTGATCTTTGTTAAATCTACTTTTTGGATCGCCATTATCTTGCACCTCCCAACATCAAATCTACGAATGGATTCATATATTTTTCATGCTTCTGGGTAACACCCTGGAGGCCTTTTCCACCGTCCATGGCTCTCTTTACCCCGGCAAATTTTCCTTGCTCAATGGTGGAGAACAGACCCTCTTTCTCGATTTCCTCCAGCATATCTGCTGCAGTTTTTACTACTTCTTGGGCTCTTCTTTGGATCATACCATCCTTCTTAAACTCGATTTCATCACCGAAATCTCGTGCATTGTTAAAGACATACTTAGCATTCTCGATAGAAAGGGCTCTATCCTGAAGCAGCGGTGTATGGATGGCCTCTGTCAGCATACCCAATAACTGAATCCCTTGATTTGTCATGATAGAGATCATATTGAACAATGCATCCTGGATATGGCCTTTGAAGATATTGCCCGTCTTAAACTTTGTAGGGGGCATGTATTTTAATGGTGCCTTCGGAAAGATTTCCCTCGCCATCTGAGCCTGTGCAAGTTCGAGTAAGAATCCATTTTCAATGTCAGGATTGATTTCAAAGGCATGGCCCAATCCCATTTGTTCTTCTGGAATTCCTGCTTTTAATGCAAACTGCTCATTGATGAACTGAGAAGCCAACACCGTATGGGCTTCTTCTACCGCATCAGCCGTAGTTAAGTAGTTGTCCTCCCCTGTGTTGATGATGATCCCTGCATAGCCATTGATGATTCTAGAGAAGTATTGGTCTACCAATGTTCTCTGCATGTTGATATCTCTGAACAAAATACCATATAATGCGTCATTTAGCATGACATCCAATCTTTCCATGGCACCCATGGCAGCGATTTCTGGCATACAAAGCCCTGAACAGTAGTTACATAGTCGAATGTATCGACCCACTTCTTGCCCTACCTCATCTAAGGCTTTTCTCATGATTCTAAAGTTTTCCTGGGTAGCATAGGTACCGCCAAAACCTTCCGTGGTTGGTCCATAAGGCACATAATCCAATAAACTTTGCGCTGTGGTTCTGATAACCGCGATGACATCAGCACCTTGTCTTGCCGCAGCTTGTGCTTGAAGTACATCTTCATAGATGTTTCCGGTGGCTACGATCACATACAAATAAGGCTTTGGTCCTTCTCCTAAATTCGTTAGGAACCCTTCTCGATCATTTCTATTACCCTTAATCCGATCCACCATCTTTTGCGCAATCGGTGTAACCACTTCTTGAATTTTATGGAAATCTGCCACAGGCACCTTTGTTAAATCCAGTTGTCCACATGCCACCATCTCAGCGATTTCCTGGGGACTTTTCCCTGTATGAATCATGGCATTTCCTATCCAATAAGCAATACCTTGGGCGAGGCCGCCGCCTTCCTTGATATTGTCTACAACTACATTTGGCAGAGGTTTCTCGATCTCATCCACCCCATCGATTCCCAACAATCTTGCCACCGCGCGCTCCACCGTCACTGTCGTGTGACGGTCAATAAACGCCTGGGTATCCTCAGCGATACGTCTGGCTGAGCCTCTCGCCTTCTCAATCAACCCTTGATCTAAATTTAATTTACTTTGCATCCTCTTCCCTCCAAATTATCGGTTCGCGGTCCGCGGTTCACGGTCACCGGGTAAAGCTTACTCTGACAATAATCTTTTCGTTCTTACCTTAAGCTCGCATAAGACCATCCATTCATTATAAGCGACACTCCGGGACACCGTGTACCGTATACCGTGCACCGTTTCTTTACTCCAAATATCTTTCTGCTTCCTGCAGTATTTCTTCCTGTAATCCCATGAGTCTTGCGATGTTTATTGCATCTTGTGGGATTTTTCTTTGGTCTTTGATGACTTCCAGTCGATAATCCATATATTGATGCACCAGGTTAATCCCTAGTTCTCCTTCATTTCCCATTTGCTGCTTTAAAAGGTTGAAATCTACGTCTATTAATCCTCTTACTTGAAGATGTACAATACCCTCTGTATCAGCTAAGCCATCAAAATGGGTAGTGATAATAGTGGTTGCCAATTTGTCCTTTAGATATTGGATGATGACCTTGGAGATGGCATACCCTTCTGCAGGATTTGTACCCCTCGCTAGCTCATCAATCAGTATCAAGCCGCTCTCCTCTGTCCGTTGAAGGATATCCTTTATTTCCATAATCTCCGCCCCAAAGGTACTGAGACCCATATCCGCCGATTGTAAATCTCCTACAGAAAAGAAGATATACTCCTTAGGAGAAAAACGCATCTCTTTCGCAGGTACAAACAATCCATATTGGGCCATGGCCGTCAGCAATCCAATCAATTTTAGGGAAATGGTCTTTCCTCCCATATTGGCCCCCGTGATGCAGGTAACTCCATTTTCTAGTTTCACCGTAATAGGTGTGAAGGCCTTTCCCTGCTTTGTCAGGGAGTCCTCAACCTTCAAATGCCTTCCTTCAATAATTTCTATCACTTCATCCTCTGTGAGCATAGGCTTTATACCGTCCATGCCAATGGCTAGGTAGGCTTTGCCTACCAACAAATCTAAAGCCCCGACGGCATCGATATTGTGATGAATTTCCGACATATAGTTGTTGATCTCTGCCGTCAGCTTCTGGCGAATCCTTAATTCTTCTTCCTCTTCCTGAAGCTTATAGTCATCCAGCTTTTTCATCAATATTTCTATCTGTCCAGCCGTCTTCACCTTATAGGTGATGTTCATATATGTCTCAGAGCTGTAGACCAAGCCTTCACAACCTTCAAGCTGATGCATAAGCTCTTTATTGCTTTTATTGATCGTCAGCTCTCCATTGGGTCGAATCTTCACCTTCAACTGGTTCTGTACCAGTTCCCGGCTTTGAAGCTTCCCTTTGTTGATTTCTGCTTCCACTTCTCCCATTTGCCTTCTTAGGTCTTTCAACGTTTCTGAATACTCATCATAGATATAGAAGGTATTGATTCCGCTTCCCTGAGGGTCCAAAAGTTGTTTCAAAACTGGTATAGGGTGAACCTTCAGATGATCTGGCCAATTCCACTTTAGTTTTTCTTGATAATGAGCCAGTTTCTCCAACATTCCCACAAAAGTTTTGATTTCAAAAAGCTCCACCAAGCTTAAGGTAATTCCCTCCGCCGCTCTTTGAAAGGAGCCCCTTAGATCTTTCACATGCTTAAATACACTTCGCATTTCCACGAAGGTATAACGATCCTTTTCGATGAGGGCAACGACCGTTTCTATTCGATCGAGCTCCTCCCCCAGCGCTTTTCGATCACAGGACATATAGGGCTGCATGCCCCTCTTCAAAGCTTCCCCATAGGGGGTATAGACCATCAAACGATGAAAGATATAATCAATTTCTAAGTTTTTCAACACGCGATCTGACAAAAGCATCCTTATTCACCACCTAACACCACATCGAACACTGGAATGGGACTAAGAAACTGCCGCATCTTTCCTAAAAACTCCTGGGGTTGAAAAAAGTATCCCTGGGGCGCATAGGGATTGATCGTGACAGCCAGGGTATGGATTTCCTCCATCACCTGAATCTTTATCCCAGCTTTCATAAAATACATCCAGTCCCTCGGTTCAATAAAAATTCTGGTGGCATCCTTCACCACAAAAACCACTTGCTTATACCGATTTGTACATTCCATAATATCCTTCAGGGTTTTGCTCACCAGGGAACCTCCAATGATGACGTATTGGGTGTCCTCTTGTAGCGCTCCTCCAATGATCCGACCTCCGCCCAGGGCAGTTTTTATTTCAAGGATTTCTGTCTCATACCCATGGTTGATGAGGCAAAAACCCTTTTCTTCTATGATTGGTTCTGCGATTTGCTGTACCAGCAGGTCCTCTAGCTTAGGTAAGGAAAATATCTGGGTTTGATGGATGGTACGTTCAACCACCTGCCCCATATCTCTGCTCAAGACAGCTCCCGTTGCCAACAGGGCAGCCTCGGAAACAGCAGGAGAGGCTGCGGCAACACGATCAATGGCCCCGTCCACGATGACAAGATCCGCACCTAAGACCAGCAGCCTATCTGCTATTTCTTTCATTTCCTTATTGGTTCCCGGTCCTGCAACCTGTACATGGCCAGGGGTCTTTGCCTGGACGATGACAATCCTGCCCATGGCAGTTCGGTGGTCTGTGACCTCCAATATTTCCAGTCTTGCTTCTGCATGCTTTATGGTTTCTTCTGTGGTTGCAATCAACGTACCCTCATCTACATAGATCAGTGGTTTCTCGGTAAAGGTTACAATATCCTGTTTTTCCCCATCTCTTCCCGTGGAGGTAATGCCTAGTCGAATCCCCCGCTCCATGGCTTCATCGATCAAGGCATTCAGGGTCATGGTCTTCCCAGCATTTTTCGCCATCCCCACCACCGAGATGATCCGATACTT
Organism: Anaerosolibacter sp.; assembly: GCF_029240175.1. GTDB lineage: Bacteria > Bacillota > Clostridia > Peptostreptococcales > Thermotaleaceae > Anaerosolibacter. Next base: position 57,045 of record NZ_JARBTM010000003.1, on the reverse strand, counting down.
GTTTTCTATGAGATCCATTAACTGCACATTGCTTCCACCTTTCCTGATTTTCGGTGCACGGTTCGCGGTGCTCGGTGTTCGGAAAACCATTCTACTGCTTCTAAGTTTCGATTATTTAATCCGCAGAATAATACTCTATAAGTTTCCCAGAAGCCTACCCTAACCACCGGTCACCGGATCCCGGGTCCCGCGTACCGTCTTTATTCATGATGCCCGCGCTTGTGTCTATCTAAATCCCCTGGTTCTAGGGCCACTTGGTTTCCTTGCAGCAATCCGCCTACTCCCGTTAGTTTATGAGATTTTTCGCCTTTGCATACTGGGCATTGACATTCATCCTTATAAGGCTCTGGTTGAGTGTATGTTGTGATTACACCCTCGAAGTTTCTTAGGATCACCTTGTCTGGCGATTGGGAAATCATGTATTGCGGCATTACTGGAATCTTTCCGCCGCCGCCAGGTGCATCCACAACGAAGGTAGGCACTGCATAGCCAGAAGTATGTCCTCTCAAACCTTCGATAATTTCGATTCCCTTGGCTACTGGCGTTCTAAAGTGTTCGATGCCTACAGACAGGTCACACTGATAGATATAGTATGGTCTTACCCTCATTTTCACAAGGTTATGGACCAGGTCTCTCATGATATGAACACAGTCATTTACACCCCTTAACAATACAGATTGGTTTCCAAGTGGAATCCCTGCATCTGCCAACAGCGTTAACGCCTTTTTCGCTTCAGGTGTCATTTCCTTAGAATGATTAAAGTGTGTATTTAACCAAATTGGATGATATTTTTTCATCATGTTTACCAGTTCAGGTGTGATTCTCTGTGGTAGTACCACTGGCGTTCTAGAGCCTAATCTTACCACTTCAACATGAGGAATTTCTCTAAGCTTACTGATGATGTACTCAAGACGCTCATCACTTACCAGTAGGCAGTCTCCACCAGATAACAATACATCTCGTATTACTGGCGTATTTCGAATATACTCAATCGCCATATCAATGCGGTCCATTGGCATTACATCGTCCTGCTGACCTGCAAATCTTCTTCTTGTGCAGTGACGGCAGTACATAGAACACATATCCGTGATCAGAAGCAGTACTCTATCAGGATATCTGTGGGTTAACCCTGGTACTGGAGAATCTGTGTCCTCGTGAAGTGGATCGTCCATATCTGCATCACTCTTGCATGTCTCAGACATCGTAGGTACAGCCTGCTTTCTTACAGGACAATTTGGATCATCTTTATCCATAAGAAGTGCGTAGTACGGTGTGATACCCATTCTTAAGATCTCCAAGGATTTTGTAATTCCCTCTTCTTCTTCAGTTGTTAAATTAACTACTTTCTTTAGATCTTCCACATTATCAATTCTGTTCTGTACCTGCCAATGCCAGTCATTCCATTGCTCATCTGTAACGTCTTTCCATAGTTCTATTTCACTGTAGTGTCTCATTCTTTTTTAATCCCCCTCGAATTTTGGTAGATAACAAGTATTTTGTGCGTTCTATGTTTTCTCAAATTCTGGTTAGCCGTTAGCAGTTAGCGGTATTAGGGTAGTAAGAGCTGCGGAGCACTTGCTGAAAACCGCTAACCAGCTAACTTGCTAACCGCTAACTTCTCCTACGCGTACAGCTCTTCGTAAATTTCTCTCAGTTCTTTGCTTTCTCTCATGATTTGTAGTGTGATTTGAGCATGCCCTTTTGTGTAGCCGTTTCCTACGATCATGGTAACGTCTGATCCTACACCTTCTGCACCTAAAGCTGCCTTTGTAAAGCTTGTTGCCATACTGAAGAAATAGATAAGACCATCCTTCTTTGTTGCCAAGATACTTGTCATTTCTGTATCTGGTACATTTACACAGTTGATGGTGATGTCTGTCATTTCACCATTGGTGATTTCTGCAATCTTCTCCATGACTTCCACTGGCTTCGTAGCATCAGCAGAAATGTACACATCAGCAATATTTGCTTTTCTTGCACGATTTAAGCTCTTCTCGCTGCTGCCTAAACAGATAACCTTACCTGTAACGCCAGCTCTTCTCTTTGCTTCATAACAGCACAGCATACCTGACTTGCCAGCACCGCCGATGACCAACACTGTATCTCCAGGCTTCACCAATTTCGCCGTTTGGGCTGGAGCACCTGCCACATCAAGTACAGATAATGCAAGGTTTTCTGGTAAATCACTTGGTAATACCGCGTAGATACCGCTTTCAAATAATACAGCCTTACCCTTGATATCTACTTGATCTATGTTCTTTCTTACTTCCAATATGTCGTCGATTCTTAATGGTGTCAGAGAAAGGGAAACCAACGTTGCCAGCTTATCTCCCACCTTTAAGTCTGTTTTACCTTCCAATGCAGCGCCAATCTTCTCTACAGTCCCAATCAGCATTCCACCTGAACCTGTCACTGGATTCTGATGTTTTCCTCGATCTGCCACGATGCTCAGCATGATTTCCTTAATCTTTTCAATATCTCCCCCTGCTTGTTCCTTGATTTGTGTAAAGCTTGCAGAGTCAATATTCAGGGTCTGTACATCGATAAGTATCTCATTATCGAAAATCTCCATGTTGTTATCAATCTTTCTCGCTGGCTGTGGCAGTGCACCAACCGGCTCAATTACTCTGTGTGTTCCATAAGGACATCCTTTTTTCATGTTAAATTCCTCCTATATTTTATTTTTCATAGATTATCTTTTTAAAGTCCAGTCCCTATTGTTGCAAAGAATATGCCAAAGTATGCAGTTCTAAACTTTTATCTGCCAGTGACCAGTAAGGAAACCAGTATTTTCAGTGACTCAGGCAGGAAAACGATATCCCAAATTGCCAGCAGATGCCTACGAAACAGCGATTTTAAAGGTTACCTTCTGCCCATTTTTCGGCATGCGATGTATTATTATCGGATGAACAGGGTCGTCCAACCCTACAAAACCATGTTCTTTCAATGCTTTTCCTTGTTTTTGTCATTCTGAGCACAGCGAAGAATCTAGATTTTAAGCCATTCAGAAGCTCTTTAGATCCTTCGCTGCGCTCTGGATGACAGGAAGTGTTTACGGAACACTATCTTTTCAGACCATATTTTCGTATCTTGTACTGAAGGGTTTGTCTAGGAATATCTAATTCCTCTGCTGTATGACTAACATTCCAATCACAATCCACTAGGGACTGGGCAATCATCTGTTTCTCCAATGCCTCTACCGCATCTTTTAAGGAATGGTTTTCCTTATTTCGCCGAACCTCTTCTACACCTTGCAGCAGATATCGAAGCCGTTGAGGCAGACCTTCCAGAGTGATTTCATCCCCATCCATCAAGTTCATAGCACCCTCAATTACATGCTCCAGCTCACGCACATTTCCAGGCCAATCATATTTTTTCAGCAAGGCGATTGCCCTTTCAGATATTCCTCTTACTCGCTTATTGAACTGGTGGTTAAATTTATCAATAAAATAATGGGCCAATAGTGAAATATCCTCTACTCGCTCCTGTAGTTCCGGCATCCGCAGCTCCACTGCGTTGAGACGGTAGTACAGATCTCTTCTAAGCTCCTTATTTTCTAGGGAAACACTTGGTTCTGTATTGGTGGCCGCAATAATTCGGACATCCACATGCCGGGTTTTTACTTCCCCAACCCTGCGGATTGTTCCGTCCTGAAGAACCCGCAAAAGCTTCACTTGCAGTTCCAAGGGCATAGAATTGATCTCATCTAAAAACAGTGTTCCCCCATCAGCCAGCTCAAACAACCCTGGTCGATCCTCTGCCCCTGTAAATCCTCCCTTTACGGTGCCAAAAAGAATCCCCTCCAGCAGTGCACTTGGTAGTGCCCCACAGTTTTGAGCAATAAAGGATTTGCTCTTTCGGCTGCTGGCATTATGGATAGCTTGTACCAACAGCTCTTTTCCCGTTCCAGTTTCTCCGTATACCAAAATAGGCGAAGAAGTCTGGGCTGCCTTCAATGCAACGTCCTTGATATCCTGCATGGCTTTGCTCCGGCCGATCATGTCTGAAAAAGTATAAACGGCACCGCTGCTTTCCTTTCGACGCTTTTTTTCCTGATCCTTGTAAAGCTTTTCTTGGAGATCTACCAATTTCTCAGACAATTCCTTCACATCGGTAATGTTTTTTGAAATCTCAATGGCACCTACGATCTTACCCTTAGAGGTTATGGGAATAGATGAGTTGATGGTAGTGATTTTCTTTCCCTTATAATTGATAAAGGTTTGTTGATTGTTAAAGATCGGCTTCCCCGTACGGATGGCTTGCAGTAAGGTACTGGTATCTGGCGACAAGGAAGGGTATATTTCTAGTATGTGCCTCCCAATAGTGTCCTCCTTATTGATATCCTCCAGCTCTGCCGCCGTCCGGTTATAATAGATGATCCGACCCCTTGGGTCAATAATCTGAATTCCCTCACCTACATAGTCCAGGATAATCTCCATATTTTTCTTTGAAAAAATTAAATCCATCGGCTATTCCTCCGCTCAATTTTCGTCAGTACATGCCCAATTTTCGTCAGTCGTGGTAAATAAATATGCGACATAAATGCCGCAGATTCAGATTGAGATCAAGAAAAAACGTAGGGAACGTGCCCCTGTGCCGTTCCGATTATTGCATTGTTAAATTGAATGCGCTCCACAGTAGCCATGCCATACCCATGGAAGGCCACAGGGGGCCTTCCCTACAACTACATTCTTTCAGGTGCTTCTATTTCAAAGGCTTCTAAGATGGTTTTGATAACCAAGCCCATGGCTTCTAGGATTCGCAAAGCACCATAAAGTTGCTTTCTGTCCAACTGACGAAACAAGGTCTTTTCATGGAGCTTAAAAAACAGTTTTCCCAATCCTATGCCGTAATTCAATACTTCATCTGGTTGATCCTGCTTCTTGGCGGCTTCAACATATTGAGAAAAGTCCCCCAGTCTTCGAAGAACCTCTTTTTCTAAATCTGTTTTCCCATAAACGACTTGTTCTTCGGCAGCTTCTTCCAGCTTGAATCCCTCTTCTCTCAAAAGCTTTAGGATTGAATGAATACGGCTGTAGACGTATTGCATATCCTTCAAGTCACCCTTGAATTCAGCTTCCTCTAGCAGGATATTCAGCCGTCCACGCCAATGAGCAGCTACATCTTTCTTTGAAAAAATCTCTTCGTAATCAGCTGCTGGGCCCGTTAACACTCTATAGAGACATTGATCCCCCAGGAAGAGGTTCACAAACCCAGGCTCTGCCACTGCGATTCTCTCTATCCACGGATATTTAACCACCAAGCGCTGCTGCAGATCTAGGGCAACATCCATGGGCTTTCGATGAAGGCCTTTTGCTGCCTTTAAAGCAATATTGGTGGTATAGTCTCCAAACTCTTTATTTTTAGGAGCTTCCACAGATATTTCTTCCTTAGAAGACATAGATACTGAAGCTTCCTTTAAAATCTCCCAAATTCCATCGACAATCTCTTCTCTAAAATTCCTCATGGGCTCTTCCTTACATGATTCTTATATTTAATGTGTTCTGGCTTTCCATGACACCCCGGAGGCTCACATCATATTCGATGTTGATGTCCCCTTTGTTGTGGTCTGAGATACTGGCTTCCATTTCCTTTGTGATAATCTCCATATCAAAGTCTCCATAAGGCGTTTGATATCTGGTAGAAAACCGCTTCCCTTTTTCAAAAATGATCTCTGAATGGGCGGTGCCAAATCGTCTCATGGAAATCTTATCCTTTACAACCTTCAAGGTAGTGGTACAACCCTCCATACCAGAAATTTCGGTTTCCTCATAAACCAAGTATAGGGCATTCTCTTTTTGATAAAGCTTTCCTTCTGTTACCAGCTCTATACTATTCTCTTCTCCATCATAGCTTTGCTGAGTTCCTTCAATACGAAGCATTACATTCTTCATTGGTTATTTCACCTCATATTTCTTTCTTATCCATATATAACTTTCCATCTAATTTCTGTACTTATCAATATTCAAACTGCTATCATTCGGTGATCGGTGCTCGGTTCGCGGTGTCAGGAAAAATCCGTGAAACCGTGTACCATGTACCGCGTACCGTCTTATCTATCTTCATACCGCTCTATGGCCAGCTGGATCAAATGATCGATTAACGCATCGTAGGGGATACCTGTGGCGCCCCACAACAATGGATACATGCTGTATCTTGTGAACCCTGGCAGTGTATTGATTTCATTAATATATACCTGTTGGTTCTCCTTGTCAAGGAAGAAGTCCACTCTGGCTAAGCCGGTACAATCGATGGATTTATATGCCTTGACTGCCATAGCTCGGATTTCTAACGCCTTCTCCTCAGGTATGTCAGCGGGAATTACCATCTTCGACTTCCCATCATCGAAATATTTGGCTTCATAATCATAAAACTCATGGGATGGTATGATCTCTCCCACTACAGAGGCCATGGGGTCATCATTTCCCAGAACAGCACACTCTACCTCTCGGCAGTTGATAAATTCCTCAATAAGAATCTTACGGTCGTGCTTAGCAGCCTCATGGATTCCTTTAATCAGTTCTACCCGATCATGGGCTTTGGAGATACCTACGCTTGAGCCTAGATTTGCAGGCTTTACAAAAACAGGATATTGAAAGTTTTCTTCAATCAAGGCTACATACGTGGATTCAGATTCTCTCCATTTACTCCGCATCACCACCATATACTTCCCTTGGGGCAATCCTGCCATCTCAAAAATTTTCTTTGTATATACCTTATCCATGCCCACTGCTGAAGCCAGCACGCCTGCCCCTACATAGGGAATATCGGCCATTTCAAATAATCCTTGAATGGTACCATCCTCCCCAAAGGGACCATGAAGCACAGGAAAGATTACGTCGATCTGCTCTCCTAGATTTGGTGGAATTCCCTCTACAGAAAGAGCTACCCCTTCTCCACCCATGGGTACAACTGAAAATATATTGTGCTGAGGGTCTTCTCTCAAAAGCTTGTTAGAAATACCTTCCCACTCTCCAGATTCTATCTTTTCTATCGGTCCATTGTACAACATCCAATGCCCTTCCTTTGTAATACCCAAGGGAATAATGTTGTATTTTTCTTTGTTCATCGCTCGAATGACTGAAGTTGCAGACATGAGGGACACCTCATGTTCTCCGGATTTCCCTCCGAATACCACTGCTACATTTAACTTTTTCGACATCATTGCAACCCCCTTCTCAGGGATATTACACCCCATTTTATTCTTCATATCATTAATATTCTATACCTCTAGTAAATATTATTCAAATGTTTTTTAAGGGCCAGTGCACGGTGTCCGATACGCGGTGTCACGGATAGTATGCCATATATATTGGTTTTCATGTTTCAGCATAAATAGAAATAGGGAGAATTGCTCTCCCTTTTCTTGCAGAACGACGGGGGCGCCGTTCCCTACAATTATTTCCAACACTCCAACGGTCGGACAGGGTCGTCCGACCCTACAAAAGTCTTTTTCAATTTCTTTTATCTTCTCAGCTTCTAACTTCTAACCTCTAACTTCTAACTCCTACTGCAGCTCGTTTCTTCCTACTCTTTCTAAAGTCTTCTTTACAATATTGCCACAGTCCCTTGAGCTTACACGGCCCCAGCCGCCGTCTTGCATGACTGTGTCATAGACACCCAGTTCTTTTGCAACCTCTCGCTTGATATGATCTGGGATTTTTCCTCTTGTTGTATTTTCCATAAAATCACCTCTTTTACATCATTAGGGAACCATTTTCCATCTTAATATATTTTAGAATCTTTTCTTCTTCACCAGTGTCGGCATTGATGTAGATAAAGAAGGTATCTCCTTTATAATCCGCCTTGAACTCATAACAATAGATTTCCCCATGGGCACTGGTAGGAATATACGCCAATCGAGGTTCACCTTCGATTGTCGCCCGAATACTCACCTTTTCCCGAGCTTGTTCGGGCGTTAGCTTTGCTTCTTTAATATCCCGCTTATAATTTGCTGTTAGAAAATGACTGGAATCAAAGCCCACAATTTCTCCATTATCCAAAGCTACTTTTACTTTGATCAAGTCTGGATACATCAGTACCCCATCCTGTTGATAAACATAATTGATGAGGGCAGCACCACCATAGTTTGTTAACGTATAGGTAGCCACCATATTCTTAAAGCCTTTTTCCTCTAAGAATTTTGTGGCATGTTTTATAGCTTGCTTGGGAGAAATATTTTTCTTTTCCACCTCACGATTATTTAAGAGCCATACCACATAGCCTTTTCTTTGACTAATATCTATGTAGACAGGGTTGCTTTTGCCTTCTTTTTTATTTTCAGGCACAACCTCAAAGCTATAGGTATCTATTCTCCCTCTACCATTGGTTAACTTCTCTACCTTGTCTACTTTTTTATCTCCTAGAACGCTTTCTACTTTCTTTTTGGCTTCTGCTTCTGTAATCTTATCGCCTTGCAGTCTAGGTCGCATTCCTGCAATCACGTGCTCAGAGAACGGACCATCATAGATCAGCTCTGGATAATCCACCATTCTCTCTTCGAACTTCTGGAACTTTACTTGAATGGGATTTTTCTCTTCTGCCTGCTTGTTTAATTTTCTACCGCCTTCCTTACTTAATTCTCCAGGCAACACCAAACCTGTCAATACTGTATCTTGAATGTCATGGAGATCCGTGGTTAGCTCTTGGGCATAGTTATGAAGTTTTTCCAAGCTATCGATCTCTTTTTCGGTCAATTGATGTCCTTCAATGCTTCTTTGGGCCAATGCGAAGGTATAATCACCTACCTGACTTAAAAACTTTTCTGTTTTTGTGATCTCTGCATGCCGTATAGGCAGCTGGGACAATTTTTCTTGAGCATTGTAAGCATTCTGCCAAATATTGGAATACAGTACTACATTTTCTTTGGTTTGACTGGATACCATCAGCTTCGAAATATCTGATGTGATGGATTCTACACTCCCTGTTAAGTCATAATACATACGATGAAACTGATTGTTCAAAAATGTACGATATTCTCTTTTCTCCTGATATTGGGTATATCCCCATACTCCCGATACGACGAGAGCCAGTGCCAAAACCGTTGAAAGGGCGCGTTTCATCTCTTCACCACCTTTTTTTCTAGTTTCCAAACCAGTGCTTGCCTATTTTCTTTTCCACAGTTCTTGACCAAATCCATTTGCTGGTTGCTGTGGCCGGATTCCAGTAATAGAGGGTTCCTCCTGTTGGATCCCATCCATTCAACGCATCCCGGGCCGCTTTCAGACAGCTTGGATCAGCAGGCAAATTGATTTGTCCATCATCCACCGCTGTAAACGCCCCTGGCTGATAGATTACACCCGCAATGGTATTGGGAAAGGATGGATGGCGGGTTCGATTTAAAATCACTGCGCCTACTGCCACTTGACCAATATAAGGTTCTCCCCTTGCTTCTCCTGTGATGGCCTTAGCCATAAGTGTAACCTCATCATCCCTAGCAATATTCCCTCTGCTAGGTTTGTATTCCGCAGGTGCAGCCTTCTGCTTCACAGGAAATCCTAATTTTTCTGCTGTGGCTGGCCCCACCACCCCATCTTGAGATAAACCATGCTTCTTTTGGAACGCCTTTACAGCATTAAATGTACCGCCCCCATAGACTCCATCTACTGGTCCAGCATAGTAACCCCAGTTTTTTAGGGTAGTTTGAAGCTTTTTGACTTGATCCCCGCTGGAACCCCAGTAAAGGGTTTCTTGGGCTGAGCCTACAGCAAAATAACTATCCAAGGCGAAAGCTCCTACAGTAAAGACGAAAATCAATATACAACATGCTGCCAATGCAACTTTTCTCATGCTGTTCCTCCTTTCTTGATTAAGATAGATGTTAGAAGTAGACCCCCTAAATCCATCCCATATATTTTTCAATTGGAGAATGTATTTCAATTTTATTTTTTGTAGCAGATTTATCAATTATTCTCGTTTACATGGATGGTTATATTTGACACATAAAAAAGAGAAGAACGCCGTTCTTCCCTTTTTCATATATTTTTAATTTTCGGAATGGAACAGGGGCCATTCCCTACGAATAATTCTCTATCTTTTAACCTTAACCTTAGCCTCAACCTTATATGACTATCTCATCCCTACCACCTTGCCAAAGTTCGCCTTGGCGGTTTCGATGATTTCTACTACCTTGAATTTAAGCTTAATGGGAATCTTGTCCTCGCTGGAGGCGGTCTGGATCATCTTGAATTCTTCTTCTGTCAATACGTTCATCATTTCCTGCTTGGTTTTCTCACTAGTCAAGCCCTTTTCGATATCAATGAAGCATAAAGGTGGGAATAGGACACACCACCAGTTCGCACCCTCTGCTTTGCCAATCTCAACCCGCAGTGCCTCGTAGGTACCCGCTGGAAGCGTAATGCTGCCATAGTTTTTCGTTGGAAATACCACATCGCTCAAGCTGGCTTTTACTCCATAGTCACTGCCATTTCTTTGAATTTCGGCCAAAGCAATCTCTTCAATTTCTTCTATATTATCTTTGATGATTTTCCTTGTCTCATCCAAGCTCTCAGATTGCTCAAATTTTGGGTTCATGGCTGCAATGATCTGATCTCTTACCTTCAGCTTCAAAGCTTGATCCTCTGGGGAATCGCTGTTGGCCAAGACATGGAATCGAATCAAGCTGTCTTTATAGCTTTTCTGATTTTTATACACATCCCCTGTCAAACTATAAAATATGGATGTCGTTAAAAATATAAAAATAAGTCCCAGTATAAATCTCGTTCTCGCCCTATGTACATCTACTACTTTGTACATCCTTTCCATAAAAATCCCCCCATTGCTAATCTTTTATTCTACTCTCAGTATTAGCAAAGAGGGGAAATTTTAAACTGGTTTCTATAAATTTTTCCTTGGAAGTTTTAGGATATTTTTATCGTGTAGTGCCAATTCTTCGAATATCGGTCTCCACATTGGCTTCTACCTTAACTTTAGGATACACTTCCTCCCAATTGTCCCTTACCTCATCCCAAAGATCCGGTTCATGCTTTCGCAATTCTTCATTGATTTGAATCAAATCAGCATTAAACTCCTTTTGACTTCTTATAAAGGTATCCTCCACTTGGTTTTTAATCTTTTCTGAAACTGCCTTTGCAACATCTCGAAGATATTCATCTTCATAAGTATCTCCTATTAATTCAAATAGGTGCTGACTTAGTTCCCCTTCATTTTCTATATCAAAGACCGCATAGATTTCTCCATCTCTTACCTCCACCTTTACGGCGGTTCGAGAATTATAGATCATGACAGGTATAAACAGTTCATTCACCCTCACGGTAATCTCTGTGTTTTTCACTTTATCCATCATAAACATGATAGCTCCCGTTTCCAGTTCTCCCAACCAGCCTATCTTTTTATAATCCTTCAATACCGCTGCTCCCGCTACTTTCAATTCGTCTTCTGATCCCTCTAGCTGTGGTGTGATGGCTGCCCTACTTTCATGGAGGGCCCGAAGAATATATCCGATATCCGCATCGGCAATCTGAGATGTCCTCATGTTCTGTTCAATAATATCTCTGACAAATAACCCTGCCACAGGCTGTCGCGCCAATTTTACCTCTAATAAATCCTTGGCCTTTCCCGAGGCAATCATATAATGTATCTTTCTTCCGATCATGGCGTTTCTTTCTATATAATCAAATACCTCCCGCATGAGTTGTTCATCTTCTGCCAAGCTGTTTCCAATGACAATCAGCTTTAGGTGACCAAAAAAAAGATTCCCCCCCAGCTTCGTAGCAACCTCGCTGTTGATGTCGGTAATGGTTCTCCCTATGGAAGTTGCCTTAAACACAGGCTCCCCTTCGCCTTTGCCAGCAATCACTGACGTATTGGGGTATCGATAGGTCACGATATATCGATTTCTCGATATTTGTTCAGGTTCTGTTTCTTCTTCTGCCCCATCCTTTTCCTGTTCTTCCTGGGGATCAAACTTGTCAATACCCATGGCACTTACAAAGGCCCGCTGCTCAATCTCTACCTTGTCCCAACAGCCGGTGAGTAGGATACAGCTTAACAACAAAATGGAAATTTTCCTCCATCTAGGCACTTTTCTTCCCCCTTTTGTCCTTCTTGAAAAAGCTCATGATCAAGAGAGCCACAGGAATGATGGTTATATATAGCGTGCCCATATAGAAGGCATATAGGTCCATAAACTCCGTGACTTGGGCGATATTATCAGGAATCATGGCAACAAAATAAATAATGGGCAGCAAAGGGAGCACCAGATAATTCTGTTCTTTGGACTTGATCGCTTGGCTCAAGGTCAAACTGGCACCAAAATAGGCCACTGCCAAGGTCATAAATACCGAGAAAATCCAAATGGCCATGATAAATGCCTCAATGTTTTCTAAGAATGCCCCGGGAATATCCACGGTTTTAAAAAGCTCCAGGGCCGGCCAGGTAATATGGGTGGTTTCGATCAATCCAAATCTGGAAACCGTAAGCCATGTAACCGATAAATAGAACCAAGTGACCAGACCCACAGTGAGGAGTACGCTCTTATGGACTTTTTTGGTGTCCTTAACAAAGGATCCATACAATAAGATGAATTCAATCCCTAAATAACTGAAAAATATAGTAGGTACAGCCTTTACAAAATCCATAAAAGGTGTTCTAATTATCGGTAATATGTAAGATACATCCAGTTCTGGCAAAACAGGCAATACCATGAGTATAGCAATGACCGTAGCGATGGGGAATATCACCTCCGCCATCCTGGCGATGGTCTCAATGCCGCTTCGTGCCAAATAGACAGCCAACACCAGCAGGGTAACACTCAGCACCTCCAAGGGTGTATTAAAAAGAAGATATTGCTTGGTAACCTCCCCAAATATCCTAACTTCTGCTGCACAAAAAATCACTAAATAGAAAGAGAATCCTAGGGTAATCAACGTTCCTATTGGCTTTCCAAACATAGTCTGGGTCAGCTCTAGGTAGGTTTTACCCGGAAATTTTTTTACCACAAAGGCCATAACCAACCCGACGAACAATGCAGCCCCTGAAGCTGCAAGCAGTAAGATCCAGTTATCAGGTCCGGCTCCCTCCACCACCAATCTTGGCAAGGACAAGATCCCTACCCCAATGATGGTCACAGAAAGAATCGCTGCAAACTGACTGCTTAAAATAACGTCATTATTTCTGCTTCCCATTCCCATCACCTTCTTCCGTTAATATTTCCTGTGTATCATAGGCTAACCGCTGACTATCCCCCGCATGGAGATACTGGGGCCGATTTTTCATATATCGCAAAGGCGCTCTGATAAATACATCCTTAAAATCCTGCGGTGTGGCTGCGCTGCCTACAAAGGGACTTAGATAAGGTACACCAAAGCTCTTGAGGTTACATAGATGAATCAAAATCGCTATAATTACCCAGATCACGCCGTACAATCCTAAAAATGCTGCAAAAGCCATCATTACAAATCGCAATAGTCGGTAAGAAATGGCTAAACTATAGCTGGGAGATGAATACCCTGCAATGGCTGTCAAAGCCACCACAATGACCATCAGGGGACTAACGATCCCGGCTTCCACCGCTGCCTGTCCCAACACCAAACCGCCTACGATACCAATGGTGGAACCAATAGGCCCCGGCAGCCGAATGCCCGCTTCTCTTAGCAGCTCCAGAGCGGCCTCCATGATAAAAGCCTCGATAAAAGCGGGAAAAGGTACGTTTGCTCTGCTTCCTGCCACATACATGGCCAAATCCGTTGGCAGCATACCTGGATGATAGGAGGTAATGGCAATATATAAGGAAGGCATGATCAACGAAAGAATCAGTGCAGCAAACCTTAACATTCTTATAGCCGATGCAATAAAGGGTCTTTCATAGTAGTCTTCAGGGGATTGGATCAGCGTAACCACCGTTGCTGGCATAATCAATACAAAGGGCGTATTGTCAACTATAACCGCCACCCTGCCCTCATAGAGGGCTGCAGCCACAGTATCGGGTCTTTGGGTATGCTGCATTTGTGGAAAAGGGGAACGCCAGCTATCCTGAATCAGCTGTTCGATATAGCCGCTTTCCATGATGGCATCAATATCAATAGCATCGATTCGCTCCTTTACCATTTTTAAGATATCCTTATTCACAATATCTTCAATATAGAGGATGGCGATGTCAGTTTTGGACCGCTGTCCCACCTGCATCTGCTTGATCTTAAATTTGGGATCACGGATTCTTCTACGAACCAGAGCCGTATTTACCCGCAGGGTCTCATTAAAACCATCGGAAGGCCCGCGAATCACCTTTTCCGTATCTGGCGCATTGACACCCCGCATAGGCCAGCCCTTGGTGGCGATGACCAAGGCTTTATCCCAATGGTTTAAGAGGAGGATGGATTCCCCGGATAGGATCATATCGATAGCCACTTGGATGTCATCGATCTCCTTCAAATCTGTAACGGCCACACTGCCATTTTTGATGGTTTCATATATCTTATCCCTTAGGTCAGGAACCTCCATAGGGGCAGTCCTGCATAATACCATCAAGTTTTGCAGTATATGTTCATTCAATAGGTTTTTATCCGCAAGACCTTCCGCATAGACCAGTCCAAACTTCATGTCTTGCTCCTGACCCACCATGAACTCTCGATAGATGATATCATCCCCATCCTTGAGGATTTCCTTGATTTGGTCTAAATTGTTCTGAAAATCCTTTACAATGGGTATCTTAGGTATGGGATTCTCATTTTTCTCAAATAGTTTATCAAAAAAACCCATGGCAATCCTCCTCTCTTACAATATCTTAAGTAGAATAAAGAGCCCAATACCACCGACCACATACCCTGCTCCTATAAATCTAGCAATCTTGGCCTCTCTTTTAAGCTTCTTTTCTGTCAATTGTTTGTAACTAATAAATGCTTCAAACAAGCCAATCAACACGACGATGACCATCACATGAAGGCCATAAAAATCCTGAATCTCTTTATAAAATAGGTCCAACCATTTCAATAGCAAAATTCTTCACCTTCTTCAAAGATTTTCTATCCTCTATAATGTTTGCATCTAACGGTGATGCTATACAAAAAAATAGAGAG
This sequence comes from Anaerosolibacter sp., assembly GCF_029240175.1. Taxonomy (GTDB): domain Bacteria; phylum Bacillota; class Clostridia; order Peptostreptococcales; family Thermotaleaceae; genus Anaerosolibacter. Next base: position 42,010 of record NZ_JARBTM010000003.1, on the reverse strand, counting down.
GACCGAAGTCCTCTCTCCACAAGGTTAAGATTGTAAGGAATTATTGATCTGTTGCTGATTTGTAGAACGATGTGCCAAAGATTGATGTTTAGCTTAGTAGGGGCGATTCACGAATCGCCCTCAGACCCGATACCACACCCTTCTGTCATCCAGAACGTAGTGAAGGATCTGGGTTTAGATCTTTGAGATCCTTCGCTGTGCTCAGCATGACAGCAACTATGGCACTACCATTCTGCTAACATTGGGCGATTCGTGAATCGCCCCTACAATTTTATTAGTCTTGGTCTACGACAGTCCCATCGTATCCTTTCTCTATTACACCACTTTACCGTCCTTTATCTGCAAAGGTGATGATGGTATTTCCCAACATATCGATATGGTGCTGGGTTACCTGCTGGGCCTGGGCCGCATCACGATTGGCAATGGCTTCTAGAATCGCCTGATGCTCCGCCAGCAACTCATTGGTTTTATTATATTCCGAGAAATAGGTGATCCGGAAACGCTGCACCTGTTCCTGCAATCCTTGGGCGATCTGAATCAATTTATTGTTGCGGGTAGAGCGAAGGATTCTGTCATGGAACTGCATGTCCTTTTCGATCAAGCTTTCTGTATCTCCGCCTTCCATGGCCCTCTTGAAGTGGTAGGAAATCAACTCCAATTCCTCCAATTCTTCTTCGGTCATACGTTCCGCTGCCAGATAAGCCGCTAAACCCTCCATGACACTGCGGACTTCTAACACGTCGAGGATATCCTTTACCGATACATCGGCCACATAGGCACCCTTCCTTGGCACCATGGCAACCAAGCCTTCCAGCTCCAGCTTTCGAATGGCCTCCCTAACCGGAGTGCGGCTGACACCAAGCTGTTCTGCCAATTGTACTTCCATTAATCTTTCTCCAGGCTTTAAATCTCCATTTAAAATTGAATTTCTTAGATGCTCAAATACTACATCCCGGAGGGGCTGATAATTTTGAAGCTTCAATCCGCTTAATCCGTTAATACTCATAGTCCTTCCACCCCACTAAAAGTTTTCACCACATAGGTCTGTTTGTAGACCTTGTTCAGGTTATCAAAGGCACTTTTCGCCTTGTTGTAGTCCTTATACAGGCCAAATACCGTAGGGCCGCTGCCGCTCATGATGCTCCCCAGGGCATTGTACTCCAACATCCTTCTTTTGATATCTCTGACAATCGGATGCATTTGCTCCGTTACCTGTTCCAGCACATTCTTAAGATTTCCTGCTACAGTTTGTATATCTTTTCTACACAAAGCATCCAATATCCTCTCTGTATCAGGGTGCTGTTGAATGTTATTTATATTTAAATTTTTATATACATCGGCAGTGGATACACCGATATTGGGTTTGCACAATACCACCCATGTGTTCTCAAGGCCTTGGATGGGTGTCAGCTTTTCCCCAATCCCTTCTGCTAAAGCAGCGCCTCCTAGGACACAAAACGGTACATCGGCACCTAACTGCAATCCAAGGGCCATCAGCTCCTCCTTGCTTGCGCCTAGATTCCATAGGCTGTTTAATCCTAACAGCACAGCTGCTGCATTGGTGCTTCCTCCAGCCAATCCCGCCGCCACAGGTATATTCTTTTCAATATATATATATATGCCCTTCTGGATATGATATTTCTCCTTGATTAGCTTTGCTGCTCGATAGGCAATATTTCCTTCATCCGCAGGAATAAACTCACAATTGCACTGGAGTCTAATACCCTCCTCAATCTCCCTCAAGGTAATCTCATCATATAGATCTACCTGCTGCATGATCATCTTTATTTCATGATAACCATCTTCCCGTCTTCTTAGTACATCCAGTGATAGATTTATCTTTGCTCTTCCACGTATTTTAAGCTCACTCAAACTTTTCACCCCATATAAGTCCAGTCTCGTATAGTGTAACACCTATTTAGCATTTGATGTATAGATCTAAAGATATTATACAGGAAAATAAGTAATTGGGGAAATATTTTAGGAGATTAAGGTTGAGGTTAAGGTTAAGGTTTTTAAGGCAGTTCTTCGAGGCTTTCTCTACAGAATTGCCCAAGCTGCTTAACTTCAACCTTATACTGTCTTTATCTTTTCCTTAGCCTCAACCTTAACCTCAACCTAAAAGAATCCGTGCAATGCACGGATTCTTCTCTAAAACTTATATTCATATGTCTTTTGAATCACCAATCGATCCCCTGATTTGATCATGCTTGGATCTTCAATATCGTTGGCTGCTACCAATTCGTTGACTGTGGTATTGTAGCGTTTCGCAATCTTCCATAGGGTATCTCCTGGCTGGACAAAGTAGATGGTGATACTTGGTCGGCTCTTTAGATCAACTACTTCTTCGGATTCCTCTGCGTTCACCAGAAGCTCTACTTGGGCCTTCTTTGTGACCACACAGGATGCCCCAACGTTTACCTTGATCTCTACCTGGGTTGGATTGATAAGACTATAATCCACATCATTAACGGCTAAATTCACATCAGCATTCATGTTATCATCTACACCAGGCATTTCAATAAAGTGGCGGAATGGTACCTCTTGTCGGAAGCTATGTACTGGCTGATCCTTATCTTGAGAAAGATAAAGCACATTGGCCTCTATGATCCCTTCAATCACATTCTTGTCTTCTACCAACCGGTAATCTGTCATGACTGGCTTCACATTTACATTAAATACCTTAAATGCTTCTGGGAACTGATCAGGCACTTCAAGCATTTCTTTTACTACTGCATTGGCAGAATTGCTGCCCACAGTTAAGTTGTAGTTTACTTTTTTCTTGTCAAGCTTCATGGCCTTGCTTGGAGAATAGGCATCTACAATGACTTCTTTCTCTTCCAGCTCACTGACTGCAGCATGGACTTTTACAATGGCTTCCATTTCAAAGAGCATTCTATCTCCATCAACATTTTCCTTTACATCGGTGTATACTTCGTCTACTTTCAATGCTACTTTACAGTCCATATGGGCCATGGCCGCTGGAATCTCAACAAAGTGTGTAAAGGGCACTTCATGCTTTACAAGGCATAGAGGATTACGCTCATCTTCTCCCACATAAAGGGTATTTGTTTTGACGACGCCCCCTACGATTACTTTGCCATCAGTTACCTTGGTTTCCTTTTCCACTGCATAGGCATCACAGCGTAAAATTTCTCGAATCTCTGGCATATTTTCGTCAATCTCAAAGTTCTCTCTCACGATGGTATCTGCTGCATTACTTCCCACCATATCACTATAACGTACCTGCTGTTTAAGCAGCTGAATATCAGGTACCCCCTGGATTTCCCGTAAAATATCCATTTTGGAAACACCATAGCTCTTCCCTGATAGGTTTAGGACAATCTTAACGGCTACTTTTCTTTCATTGACGATGTTAAAATCGATATGTTCAATATCTCCAGTTACGTCACAATTCATATCTGGGGTTGTGCCCTGGATATCAATGTTTTGACTAAAGCTGGCACTGGCATTCATTCCATAGATAGGCTGGTCTCCCATATCGGAAGCATACAAAATCTTAAATTGAACAGACCCATCCACGATGATTTTGTCTTGAACTGATTCTTTACTCGTTATATTCACGATCCCATCCACTGATAATATCCGTGATATATCAGGCTTTACATCAGGAACGACAATATCACCCTCCACTAAGGCCTGTGCATGCTCTTCTCCTACCAACTGGTCTATCTTCAGTAAATCTCTAATCAATTCTACAGCCATTCCTTTTTCCTCCTTTATACCTTGAATTTCCTACTATAATAATATTTATCGGATGCAAAAATATGTTATGTTTTTTCCAATGTCCAAGGCTAACTCGTCTCTATATATGTATGACAGTCTAAACAAAAAAAGAAGTGGAAAATGAAACTTTTCCACTTCTTTTGCTTCTAACGAATTGGCTGGATGTTCTCCATTGCCTTATACACTGCTATGGCCATTTCTACCATGGTTGCATTGTCTTTTGGCCTGATCTTTCCATCCTGGTCATTGATAATCTCTAAACCAGTACAAAGAGCCATGGCTCCAAGGTATTCAGGGTTTACCTCTCCTTTGTCACTATAAGGAAGGGTATAGATTCCTTGTATCTTCGCCACATTCTCATATCTAAGCAGCCTGACCATCAGATTTGCTAGTTCTTCTCGAGAAATCTTTTTCTCTCCATCGAAGACCATGGACTTATTCTCTAGGATACCATAGAGCACTGCCATTTGAAGGTATTTATATTCACTATCCTCTGCCTTATAGTCTCCAAACTTCAACGTATCAACACCCCGAAGTCTATAGGTCTCATATCCTTTGGCATTCACCATGATCTTGATGGCTTCCATGAGGGTGATTTCTTTGTCCATATCAAACTGGCTCACATCGATGATTCCTTGGTTTGCCAAAATATTTATCTCTTTTTCTGCCCAGTGGCCCTTGATCTTTTCCTTAAAGGAATTCCCCTTGCTACTGATTACCCCACCTTGATAATCAATTTTCTCCCCAGTCAAAGCGTCCACATTGGAATACGGCATATACATATAGGCAGTATCACGATTCAGTCGATATACCAGTTTAACTTCCTCAACTGGCTTTTGAGGATCTGATGAGCTGTTATACAAGGTATATATTAAGTTAGGCCCGTAGTCTTCAAAGAAGATCTCCAGGGCTTTGTCTTCTTTGATTCGATCTGCTGGATTTGGAAATACTGCATAGTCATTCCACATACATCGTATGGATTGAAATTGTCCTGTCTTTCGATCCAATTCAACAGTAATTCCATCCTCCGGGTATGCAATGCCGTTGACAAGCCTTGGAAAGCTAAAGTAATAATATGGCTGCTCTATTTCCTTTCCATTGACCAAATATGAGGATTTTATATAAGCACTCTTTGTTTCAATTTCCTTTATTTTATGAGGGAAGTATTCTTTGATGCTTTCTATAGCCTTATCGTATCCCTCTTCCCATGAAAGAACAGGTTCAAATTTTTCTTCCATGTCCCTCCAATTGTGGCTAGTGAGGTTGATGAGCTCCCCGGTTAGGGCATCGATGGTGATTTGGCCCCTGTCATTATAACGAGTATCTCCATCTTTTTTAACAAACTGTCCAGACCAAGCTTTTTTCCCAGAGGATTCCCAATAGTCTTCATTTTCCATGTATCGTAAGCTCTCTATTTCATAGCCTTCACCAAATGTTTTCTCGAGCTGCTCCTTCATGATTTGAGCAGCTTGACTTTCATCCATTTCTTTTGTCCGTGCTTCTATCTTCTTCCCACTATTGAAAATTTCTTCTTTTTGTTTTTCACTGATGTCCTTCTCCATTTTGTCTTCTTGCTTTCTTGCTGGCCATATGAGGAATTTTCCTTCTTTCGCATCCACTTGATCACCTGTGGTAAATGTAGGATAATATGCCAGCTTAATCGTCTTTATGGGGCTGTTATAATCATAGGGCTGTGGTCGATGCGGCATATATCTCAATTCCATTTTTAGCTCTTTTTCAAATAAAGTTTTTGCCTTTTCTTCACCAATGACTTCCTTCACCCCTGGAAATGTCAGTCCATCTCTCCATCGATAGGAAAATCCTGTGATCTTTCCTTTAATGCCATCCACCTCTACAGTCATGTAATTGGGTTCAAAGGATAGCCCGTTCACCGTTTGCACATATCGAAAGGAATAATTGGTAGAATAATAGGAACCTGGACCGTAATTCATCGCCCCGTCGCCTACCAATTTCACCTGTTTATATATTTCTGGATGAAACTTCTGAACAAATTTTTCCGCCAACTGCTTACCTTGCTCCTCTGTGATTGTTGCAATGGCAGCACGTTCCTGACTATGGATATATTCTTGCTGACTAAGGCTGCGGATACTCCCATCACTTCCATCTACGGATACATTGATATGGATGCTCTTTGCATTGTCGTTAAAGTCCCAATTGATATGCCAAAGCGAATTTTGAGGATCTTCATAATCCGATCTCAGCTCCATTCTCGTCTGAAACTTTTTTTCTTCCACCTGAACATCAAGGTATTCTTTTAATCTCTTAATGGCAATTTCCTTTGCTTCATCCTTTGTAATCTTCAGATTTTCCTCATTAATGCCATTATTTTTTTCCTCGCCAAACGCCGGTATCATCATTCCCAACAACAGCACAAGTACAAGGACCATACTAATAAGTTTCTTCATTTTCAATCCATTCCCCCTGTTTTTTTGACTTCCATGTAGGTATTTCCTAAACCTACCTTACAATTCTACCATATTTTACCTAATATTATGAGCAATTGGGTATTTTGTAATAGGAATGTAATAAATACTGCGTAGCAAAGCTACGCGAGGTTGAGGCTGAGGTTAAGGTTGAGAATTTGCTTGTGTACAACGCTGAGGGTCTTTTTCTTAACCTTAGCCTTAGCCTTAACCTTTAACCACAAAAAAGGGAGACTTTCGTCTCCCTTATACTAGCGATTCACATAGCTTAATGCTTTATAAATCATGTCTGCGGTTTCAGCCATGGTGGCTTTGTCTGCAGATCTAAAGCTTCCACTGCCATCTACAAGCTTTAACCCTTGGGCAATGGCTGCATAACCTAACACCTCTGGTTTGATACTGTCCTTATCGGCAAAGGAAACATTGAATATATCACTGGCTTTGGCCAATGCATCATAGCGCAGCATCTTCACCAGCATCACAACCAATTCTTCTCGGTTGATCACTTCGCTGCCGTTAAATTTACCCTCTTTATTTTCAATGATTCCATGTCTCATGGCCATATAGATAAATCGTAGGTCGCTGTCATCTTCACTGACGTCAGAATATTTCACTTCAGCAGCAGCTTCCTTTAGAGGATAATAATAATCCATTCCCCTTGCTGATACCAACATTTTCACCGCTTCTATTCTAGATATTTCCTGATCAGGATTGAAGGTATCCTTATCTATAATCCCTTGCTGTGCCAGGATTTTTGCTTGTTTTTCTACCCAGTGTCCTTTGATTTTCTCATTAAAATCTCCCTGGGAAACCTCAGGCATTGTTCTTCCATTGTAGTCAATGAACTTTCCACTGATGGCATCAATCAAGTTATATTGAGGTTTTAATGATAAAAGCCTATAAATCAATCTTGTATCGTATTTAGGATTTTGGTAATCATTGATTGTGTTGTATCTATAGTATCCTAATTCCACTTCATTGATATCAAAGAACTTATCCTTTGCTGTTTCTAAGGAGATTGCATTTTCTCTGGCAGGGAATTTTAAGTCCTCGTTCCATCTGGAATTAAAGTTCTGGAGCTTTCCTGTTTTTGAATTAAAGCTCACATTGATTTGATTGTCTTCATAAATTATACCATTTACTGTTCTGGTAAAATTGAAATAGTATTCCATCGGTGGAATTTCTCTGCCGTCAATCATTTCATAGTTTTTTACAAAAACCTGTTCTGTTTTGATCTGGTCAATTTTATCAGGCTGGTACTTCTTTACCATATCTATGGCTTTGTTATATGCCTCTTCCCATGTCAATACAGGGTCAAAAGGCTGTCCATATACCATGTCATTCTGCCAGTTGGAAAATGCGATCAATTCTTCTGTTTGGGCATCAATCATCACTCTACCATTATTTATAGGCATAATAGATAATTTGGCATCTACCTTTGGGTCTGCTTTCTTTTCTACCGTAAAGTCAATATTCCAAGCCTTTCTTCCAGCAGTTTCCCAATAACCGTCACCTTCCACATAATTGACGTTATTGATTTTTACATCGCCCTCAATTTCATTCTTTAAAATCTCTATGGCGAGTTCCTTGGCTCTTTCCTGGGTAATCACTTCCGCTTTCTTCACAATAGGCTTTGCGCTCTTTTTGATTTCTGCAATCTGTTTCTCTGTCAATCCCGCTGCTTGAAGCTGCTGATCTTGGTCTTTACCATTCCAGCCTATCATTTTGCCAGTCTTAGCATCTAACATGTTTGCAAAATCATAGCTAGGTCTGTACGCCAGCTTTAGGGATTTTGGAATCGGTTGATAGTTAAACTCGTCACGGATTGGCAGATAAATCAATTCCATTTTGGTCTTATCCCGTAGAATCTTGCTCGCTTCTTCCACGGTCATGATTCCAGACTTGCTTGGAAGCTTCAGTTCATCTTCCCATCGATAGTTGAAATTTCTTATTTCTCCTGTTGCCCCATCTATTCCTACGTTGATATAGTTGGCATCATATTTTGCTTCATCCACAACGCGCTGATAGTTAAAATGGTAGAAGATCGGATTTGGGTTTCCATAAGGTATAGGACCATAATCCTCATACAAAGGCATCAATTTTGTCTGTTTTACAAGTCCAGGCAGGATTTTTTCAATAAATGCTTCCGCCTTCTCTTGTGCTTCTTCTCTGGTGATTAGGGTTTTCTTAGGTGTCTGCTCTCCGTATTTTCCACCATCTTTGTTCATCTCTAATATTTTTCCTGACTTCCCATCAATGGTCACCCCTGCATGGCTGTATTCCATAGGATCGTTGTAATTCCAATACATGGCCCAAACATTCCGCTCTGGATCGTTCCAATCTTTGCGGTACTCAATGTTGGACTGGTATTTCTTATCATCCAATTCGAGATCAAAGTGCTTCTTTAAAGCTTCCTTGGCAATCTCCATCGCCTTTTCTTTGCTAATCTCAGACTTTGATGCATCCTGAATCACCACGGCATTTGCAGGTGCTGATATAGGTGTAACCGATATATTCCCAATGGATATGGTACTATCGGCGAAGACAGGGGCTACTGTACTAAAAGCCAATGTCACAACCAAGCTAGCAGCTAATTTTTTACCTTTCATTGTTTTCTACCTCCTTATGTATTATCTCTTTCTCTTGTCCTTATACCCCATAACAAAATTGCCTATCAGCAATTTGTTTTCCTTTATATATGTATGACGAAAGGAGTTCAAAAAAGTTTCATAGATTGAAAAAAAATTTTTGACTACTGGCTACTAGCTCCTCGCTACTAGCAAAACAAAAGTGATAGTAGGGTTGGCCGAGAAGCGAAAAGCGAGCAGCGAACTGCAAAAAGGATCTAGCACTTCAGCTAGATCCCTTTGATCATTATTCGTATACAAGAACGGTACCTGTTCTGCCTTCGATACCTTCCTTGGCCTTTTCTAAGGAGGTAATCAAGGCTTTTCTGCCTGGTTTTGATTCTACAAACTTCATGGCTGCCTTTACCTTTGGCAGCATAGAGCCTGGCGCAAAGTGACCTTCCTCGATATATTGCTTGGCTTCAGCCACTGTCATTCGATCTAAGTTCTGCTGATTTGGCTTATTGAAGTTGATAGATACCTTCTCAACAGCCGTTAGGATAATCAGATAATCTGCCTCCAAAATTTCTGCGATCTTTTCCGATGCAAAATCCTTATCAATTACCGCTGGTACCCCTTCCAGAACACCGTTTCCTCTGTCGATAACAGGCACTCCGCCGCCGCCAACGGTGATGACAATATGCCCTGCATCCACCAACGTCTTCACAATCGGTGCTTCTACCACCCCTATCGGTTCTGGTGACGCTACCACTCTTCTCCAGCCTCTGCCAGCATCCTCCTTCATCACATAACCCTTTTCCTCCTGGAGTCGTTGGGCCTCTTCCCCAGAGAAGAAGGAACCTACAGGTTTTGTTGGGTTCTGGAATCCTGGATCATTTTTATCCACAATCACTTGGGTAACAACAGCTGCAACGCTTTTATCTATCCCTCTATGATGCATTTCCTCTCGGATGGCCTGCTGTAGATGATAGCCAATATACCCTTGACTCATAGCCCCGCACTCAGGAAAAGGCATGGTAGGTACCCCGGCCGCTGCCTCATAGGTAGCAACGATTTGCCCCACCTGGGGTCCATTTCCGTGGGCAATAATGAGCTCATGGCCATCGGCTATAAGGTCCACCAAAGGCTTTGCTGTTGACTTGGCAGTGATCAACTGGGATTCTGCCGTTGTATCCTTAGGATCTGCCTGTAAGGCATTTCCCCCAAGGGCAATCACAACTCTATCTTTCTTCATGGTTATCTTCCCCCTATGCAATCGTTGCTACCATCACTGCCTTTATGGTATGAAGTCTATTTTCTGCTTCATCAAATACTTTTGAATGCTTGCTTCTAAACACTTCATCGGTAACTTCCATTTCTTTTAACCCATACTTTTCAAAAACTTCTTTACCAACCTTCGTCTCAAGATCATGGAAAGCTGGTAAACAATGAAGGAAAATTATATCTGGGTTTCCAGACTTATTCAGCATATCCATATTTACTTGGTATGGATGAAGCATTTTGATTCTTTCCTCAAACTGATCCTCTTCACCCATGGATACCCATACATCGGTATAAATCACATCTGCACCCTTAACGGCTTCCTCAATATTCTCTGTCAGCTCAATGGTTGCCCCTGTTTCCTTTGCCACTTCTTCCATCGCTGCTACCAGATCTTCTGCTGGGAACAATTCCTTTGGTGCCAATGCAACGAAATGCATACCCATCTTTGCAGCACCGATCAATAGGGAGTTCCCCATGTTATTTCTAGCATCGCCCACATAAACGAACTTCACTTTATTCAAAGGCTTCGCCACATGCTCCTCTATGGTAAGTAAGTCTGCAAGGATTTGTGTAGGGTGGTACATATCCGTCAATCCATTCCATACTGGAACCCCGGCATGCTCTGCCAATAACTCTACGGTTTCTTGCTTAAATCCTCTAAATTCGATGCCATCATACATTCTTCCCAGTACCTTTGCAGTATCTTCTAAGGATTCTTTCTTGCCCATTTGGCTGTCATTGGAGCCCAAGAAGGTAACCCCTGCGCCCTCATCCATTGCCGCAACTTCGAAAGCACATCTTGTTCTTGTAGAGGCCTTCTCAAATAACAGTACAACGTTTTTACCTTCCAATAGTTTTTCTCTTCCACCGACTCTTTTCTTATTTTTCAAGTCCTTGGAAAGATTCAATAGGTATCTGATCTCTTCTGGTGTGAAATGTCTTAAAGTTAAAAAGTTTCTTCCTTTCAAATTCACTGCCATTGGTGTATTCCTCCTTGTTTATGGTTATTTATAATTAATACATTATCTTCATTTGTGTTGATTTGTAGTCATGTCTACGGGCCGCTCGCTACTGGCTACTCGCTTCTCGCTAAAACAAAAGTCTTTTCCGAGTAGCGAGAGGCGAGCAGCGAATAGCGTCTCTATATCTTCTCCCTATTCAGCGGCATGCTCATACACCTTGGACCGCCTCTGCCTCTTACCAGTTCTGAACCTTCAATCTCCACAACCTCTATCCCGTGCTTTCTTAGGGTTGTGTTGGAGGCTTCATTTCGATTATATGTTACCACGACCCCTGGTGCAATGGCCAGGGTATTGGTACTATCGTTCCACTGTTCCCTGGCAGCTGTTACCTCATCGCCACCGCCGCTTTGAATAAATTGGATTGATGGAATGTTCAGCGCTTTTTTCAGTGCATCTTGAAGATTGCCCATGGGTTCTACCTTTGGACAAGTTTTTCCTTCTGTAAGGCAGAAGGCCTTCACCTTATCCTCTACCCCTGGATAAATGGTAAACTTATCATAGTCTACCATGGTAAATACCGTATCTAAATGCATGTAGGCTCGGGTAAAGGGTATCTGTACTGCAATAACCTGCTTGATCTTGTCATCTCCTTTAAAAAGGTTCATGGCTAGATCCTCGATGCCTCGGGCAGAGGTTCTTTCACTACAGCCTACTGCAATAACGTTTTCTCCCAGCACAAGTATATCTCCACCCTCAAGGCTGTATCTTCTGTCATAGTCGTACCAAAGAGGGCTTACTTCTTTCTCAAAGCTTGGATGATGCATATAAATATATTTTAAAATCATCGTCTCTCGGTCCCTAGCATGGGTGTTCATGGAATTAACAGAAAGACCATTCCCTATGACAGCCCCTGGATCTCTTGTAAAATATAAATTTGGCAGGGGATTGATGTAGAAAGGATATTCTTCTTTAATATGATCAACCAACCGCTTTTCCCGGTGTATATCAGGAAAATCCTTTTTATGGAGACCAGCAATCATTATTTCTGCAACTATTTGAGCGTCTTTCTCCATTAAAAATCCTTTGATTAACTCTTCAAGATCTGGATTTGCAATATTACATTTTGTGAGAACCTCTATTACCAAATCTTCTTTTACATGATTATCTTTTAGAATCTCCCCTAGCATATCCTCGTAGTAATATACGGTGCAGCCACGCATCCTCAGTGCATCAGCAAACCCATCATGCTCTTCCCGCATTTTTTTTAGCCATGGAATATCATCGAATAATAGTTCATGTAAATATTGTGGTGTAATTCTTTCTAATTCTCTTCCTGGTCGGTGCAGCATAACAGCTTTTAATTTTCCTATTTCTGATCTCACATCAAGAAATGGTTTTCTATCTGTTGTCAATTTGCTTCCCCCCAATACATGGAATGTCTTCCACCCTTTGTCGATTCATGAATAATCTAACTTTTCTAAATTAAGTATACATTTATTCGGATATGGTTTCAAGTCTTGATTATTCAAGGTATCCCTGCTAATTTCCATAATATGTAATAACTGTGAATATTCATGAGATGAATAAATTGGAATTTTTTAACTGGAATTTATTGTTTTTTTGAAAACCTTCTTGTTTGCTCTAACTATTTCGTAACCGTAGATTATTCATGGTATGTATAAACATTGGAATCCATTCATAAAAATTTTTTTGTATTTCCTAGAATTTTCTGTTAAATATGTATAAAAGAAGGGGTAGGATGAACCTGCCCCTACAAAGGTACAGAAATACCAGTAGGGGTGGGGTTTCCCCACCCATGTATTCTCAAAATTATTCTTATATATTAAAAAATAAACCGCCTATAAAGCTCATTGGCGGTTTATTTAGCTTACTTGTACTTTTTTCTCATCTTTACATAAAGTAATTTCTACTGTTTCTGTCAATATATCTGAATAGCTATATGAAACCCTTCTTACAGTGTTATAGCCTCCGTCAATACATACCACAAAGATGTTAGGATAAGTCGTTTCAAGGATACCTTCTTTAACAGATACCTTCTTTCTTCCTTTATTGGCCTTCAATCTTACTTTCTCTCCAACAAGGTGCTCCACATTCCTTTTGATCTCGGCTATTGTATTTTTAGTAGCCACCTAATCACCTTCTTTCAAAGTATACAGTATTATTATATCACATTGTACATATTTGTCAAATTTTTGGCCAAATATTATACAATGGTTCCAATGGATTGTCAACAAATCTCCATTTCTTGTGGTTGGTAACATTTTCCTAAGAATTTTATGTCAAGCATCTGAACGATATAAGAAAAGAAGAACATTACGTTCTTCTATTTCTATTCATAGCTGTAATACTTGATAAGGGCTTTCCCTATGGCTTCCGCAGCATCTTTTCGGCTTACTTGATCCTGTAGTTTTTGTTCCTCTTCAGGATTTGTAATAAAAGCAACTTCTATCTGAAGTGCTGTGGTTCTTACTTCCCTTAACAAATAAAAATCCGCGATCTTAACACCTCTTTCTGCCGTACCCAAACTTTGGGCTAGTTCTTTTAAGATGAGATTCCCCAAAGTTTCTCCATCACGATCACCCCGATAGTGATAGACTTCGCTTCCCGATATATTTGGATTGGCAAATGCATTTTGATGTATACTTAAAAAGAAGTTTGGTCGTATTTTATTGGCTAAAGCTGCTCTTTTACCCAAGGACACATACACATCTTCCGTTCGGGTTTCATAAACTTCGGCCCCTGCTTTTCGTAGAATTTCAGCCAAGCTGCTGCTAATAGCTAGATTTACATCCTTCTCTCGTACACCTGTTGGACCTTCATTGTCCTCCGAGTTATCTCCGCCATGTCCAGGATCTAACACAATTATTTTTCCACTTAAGGGCATATTTATACTTCTTTTTTCAAATTCTTTGATGGAAACACCTGTAAAATAATAATTTAAAATCTCCTCGGCGTCCTTACCTTCTCTTGCCATAGCATTGGCACCGTATTGACAAAGACCCAATCCATCTCCCTTTCCACCTATTTCGAATTTAAATGAAATCGGCTTCCATCCAAATCTAGTGGAGTCAAGACCAAGTAAGGCCACAAGGTCAGTACCTTTAAAAGTTGTTCCGCTTATTTTCATTTCTATAATACGCCCATCTTCATCTCGTTCTACATTTTCAACCATACCTTGAATCCAAGGACCTTCGATAGATGAAGTTTCCGACATCTTTATTTTCAACTTTTCCTCTATCTCCTCAATGGTCATTTCAACGGTTTGCTTCCAATAGGGTGAATTGTTGCAGTAGCTGCACAGCACTTTACGCAAATACAAAATTTTATTGCCCTTCACGTTTTCTGAGTTCTCCGTGGCTCCACCACAAGTGATATGATATCTAGGTTCGATAGGTTTGTTGTTCATGGTAATAATCTGATCCCCTGTTTCTTTTACTGCCTCCTCTAGTTTGGTCCAATTTATATGAAAATCGCTGCCCCACAATGCCATCAAGCTTTCCTTTGAAATCCAGTCACCACAATGACCTCCTGTACAGAAGTCAGCATCTTCGTATTGACTGCATCCGCTTCCACCTAAAGACTTCACCTGCCTTACAAGGAAGGTTCTCACAATAATCGCCTGCGCTTTTAAGGCTTCCCTTTCAAAGGAAATGGGCATTTGGGCAGCAATCATTTCTTTCATCAATTCTACCATCGGTTTTGAAGCCAGTTGCTCCGTTTGATGGTCATATACTTTTACATAGATCCTCTCTTTTCTATCATCCAAATTTTTCCCCCCCTTTGGCCGTTTGAACTACTTATTGATATGGTGATTTAGGGAGTCCCTGTCTATATTTGCCTCTGGTCTGCAGCCCTCCTACGCCCTTTAATCCCGTGATGGTATTCTCCAAAATCTCCTCAATAGGAATAAACCGGTCCACGCTGGTATACGCGATTTTTTCACAAATAAATACCGGGTCTAAGCAATGGATTAGTGTGGAGTGGAGGATGTAGAACAGGTTAGCAGGTTAGCAGTTAGCGGTTAGCCGAATTGGGGTTGTCCTTGGAAGATAATCAAAATAAAAAAACTTCTAAAGTATCTCACTCTAGAAGTCGTTGTAAATTTAAAGCTTTTTCAGTTTCTGATTTTTCTTCTAACTGCTAACCCGCTAACCGCTAACAAAGCCCTAAATCACCGCCCGCGTCTTCCCCACCAGTTCCTCCAAGGTTTCACTGACGCCGTCTTCTAAATATTCTTTCATGACCTGGAGTCGAAGGGAACTGGCTTCTTCTCGATCAAAGATGGTATAAATGAACCAAGAGATCAATCCTGTACCTAGGTCCTCCTCGGTAAGCAGGCCTCTCATAAAATAGGCAGACTCCATGGTAAAAATATTGTCCACCATATTTTGTCTTTGGTTCCTTTGTATCCTTTTCTTCACTTCAAAGTCCTGGCAATACTGAATCTTGTAGTCTACCACCTGTTTTGGCAATGCAATGCCGTATTTGTTCTTGAACAATCTGGCGCTCTGAAGATTTTCGTTATAGACAGCACGATAGCTGTCTTCGTATTCTTCCTCTGTCCAATGGCCAAACAGCCTGCAGACAAGAGGGCGATAGCTATAGATCATACACATGCCCTCTTCGTTTAAGAATGGACAAGGGTTCTTTTCCACTAACTCTAAGAAGTAATATTGAATGAGTTTTGGGAACAACGCCTCATAAAGGGCACGATTCCCCTGCAGGTACTGAAATATATGAAGGAATTCAACATAATGGGTTTGTACAGATTCCATACAGCATTTTGTGCAGCCATGACAGCGCCCCTGGGGAATGGTACGATAAATCCGCTGTAAATTTTCAAAATGACCGCCGCTCACAGCGGTATTGATGGATTTCTCAATGTTCTTCATGGTTAATTTATTCATGGAAAACAGTCCTATCTAATATTTTTTAGGATTGATTGTAAATCAACCCTATCTCCTATTATATCATTCTTTCCAAGATCTCCATGGGTTTAACATAATTTTTATTTTTAGGGTTGAATAGAAGGGCGGGCAGGGCGACCCTGCCCCTACAGGAAATCATTCATGTCAGTAGGGGCGGGGTTTCCCCGCCCTTGGGCCACAGTTCTCAATCGTGCTGTCATCCTGAACACCAGTGAAGGCTCTTGCATCGGGCGATTCGTGAATCGCACCTACGATTTTAACCTTAACCTCAACCTTAGCCTACTAAATAAAAAAAATGCTAGGGTTTCCCCTAGCACGTTGGTTTGCTTCTTATAATACTACGCCGCCATCGACGCTTAATACTGTACCTGTGATGAATCTTGCTTCGTCAGATGCTAAGAATACATAAGCATTGGCGATATCTTCTGGGTAGCCTAAGCTTTTTAATGGTGACTTATCCTTCATCATATCTAAAACTTTTTCAGGCATTTTTTCTGTCATTGGTGTCATGATAAAGCCTGGTGCCACAGCATTCACACGAACACCCTTTGGTCCTAATTCCTTGGCCCATGATTTTGCCATACCAATTACGCCCCACTTTGTTGCCGCGTAATTCGTCTGTCCAAAGTTACCATAAACCCCTACAACAGAGGATGCATTCAAAATTACGCCTGAACCTTGACCAGTCATTACCTTTGCAGCTGCCTGACTGCAGTTGAACACACCTTTTAGGTTAACATCAATTACACGGTCCCACTGCTCTTCTGTCATTTTTTCAAGCTTTGCATCCGCCGTAATGCCTGCATTGTTTACGATAATATCCAATCTGCCATACTGGGCAACAGCATCTCCAACCATTTTATCAACCTGCTCACGATCTGTCACATTCACAGGCATGCCTACGGCTTCGCCGCCTGCAGCTTTGATCTTCTCAACAACATTTTGTACATCTGCTGCATTTAAATCTGCAACCACTACCTTCGCACCTTCTTCAGCAAATCGCAAACAAGTTGTCTCTCCAATACCTCTTCCTCCACCAGTTACGATAGCTACCTTATCCTTTAATCTCATGATTCTTCCTCCTTTAATGATTAATCATTTCTATCTATTTTATATGCAATAGTCGTGCCAAGAACATCTTTTTCATTATAAACCCTTTGAAGGAAAACCCTTTCCGAATGTTTAAAAGAAACTGTACAAAATATGGACACGATTTCACTTCATATGCTTTTTCCGGGTCTTATAGGGACCCCCATGGTGTTTGCCCAGGCTGACGCAGTGTTCAGTTTGTGTACACCCATCTTAACTGTTTTCAACTTTTCTATTTGGACCGCTTCCTAGGTTTTATTCATTATCTGATAGCGGTTAGTAACATCCATTACAATCCAAACTTCTCCATTTTTTGATATAGACTTGTTCTGCTGATTCCCAGTCGTTTGGCTGCTTCTTTTTTGTTGCCATCCACAACCTTTAGACAGTTTACAATCATGTCCTTTTCCAATCGCTCAATGGCTGTCTTAAAGCCCTCGATATCCGTAGAAGCTACATCATTATTCTCTGTAATCTTTCGGGGTAAATGATGGGCCTCAATAACGGTTTCTTTATCCAATAGATTCAGTGCTCGCTCCAATGTATTTTCCAACTCCCGTACATTGCCCGGCCACCGATAATTCATCAGATAATGCATGGCGTCATCAGAGATATTGGTCACGATGATTCCCATATTATGAGAAAGCTTACTCAGCAGGTGCTTGGCAAGGGATTTAATATCAGCAATTCTTTCTCTTAAAGGCGGCACTTGAATGGTCACTACATTTAATCGGTAATAGAGGTCTTCCCGAAATTTCCCCTCTTCCACCAAGTCCTCAAGCTTCTTGTTGGTAGCAGCAATAATACGTACATCAATACGCTTGGTTTTACTAGCCCCTACCCGTTCAATCTCTTTTTCTTGAAGAACTCTCAGGAGCTTTGCTTGCATCTTTATGTCCATATCGCCGATCTCATCAAGGAAAATACTTCCCTTATCTGCCAGCTCAAATTTACCCAGCTTGCCACCCTTCTTTGCCCCTGTAAAGGCTCCCTCTTCATATCCGAATAGTTCTGATTCCAGAAGCTCTGATGGGATGGCTGCACAGTTGACTTTTATAAAGGGATTGTTTGCCCTGGTACTAAGATTATGAATGGCGTGGGCAAACAGTTCCTTTCCGGTCCCGCTTTCGCCTAAGATCAGTACAGTGGAATCGCTCTTTGCTGCCCTTTTACTGATATTCTTTACCCTCATAATCCCATTGCTGGTTCCTACAATACTTTCAAAGGAATACTTTCCTGCCCGCTCCTTTTTCAATTCATCCCGATAATACTCTAGTTCCTTCTCCATCTTCGTTACTTTTTTTGCCATGGTATTGAAGTCGCTGATGTCTTTAAAATTCACCTTCCCAACAGCCCCTACAACCTCTCCATTCACAACCACAGGAAGCCTTGTGGCGATCATATGATTCCCTTTAATCTCCTGAATATCTCCGATTTCTGCTTTTCCAGTTTTGGCTACAATATGCATTCGGGTATTGGGGATTACTTCCGTCACATGCTTACCAATAGCCTCTTCCTTGGACATTGATACAAAGTCTAGATAGGAGTCGCTCATCATGGTTACAATTCCTTCTGGGTCTACCAGCACGATCCAATCATAGGCTGTTTTAAAAATAGTTTCTAATACCTTAGAATGCTCCCTTTCACTCATTAAAGCCTTATCAATCCGATTGTAGTCCGTCATATCGGTGAATAAAGCCAAGGCCCCGATAACCCGATCTTTATGAAAGATTGGCGTTCGATTGGCGATAAATTCTCTTCCGTTTTTATTGAATACAACACCCAATTCCAATTCCCTGGTACGCATGACCCGATGAAGTGTGGTATCCTCAATCAGTTCGTTCATTTTTTTCCCGATATAGTCACTGGATTCTACGCCTAAAAGCCTAGCTGCTGCTGTGTTTAAATACGTAACATTTTCCTCTATATCGATGGCCACAATCCCTTCACCAGCTATATCCACCAAAGTATTCAATAAACTCTGCACATAGATATGATCATTACGGTCCATCTTCCTCACTTCTCTCCATTGGTTTTGGCTTCTCGCTACTAGCTTCTCGCTACTGGCTTATAAACCATTTAGAAGCGAGGGGCAAGCAGCTATCAGTAAATATAATAATAGGGGATGTCGAATCACCCCCTATCCATTTAAACAATTATTTTCTTTCTACAACAAGGGCTGTTCCCATACCGCCACCGATACACAAGGTAGCTAAACCTCTTTTTGCATCTCTCTTTTCCATTTCATGCAGCAATGTTACCAAGATTCTTGCGCCGCTGGCACCTACTGGGTGACCTAGGGCAATGGCACCACCGTTTACATTTACCTTTTCCTTATCTAGCTTTAAATCTTGCGCAACGGCTAATGCTTGGGCTGCAAAGGCTTCATTTGCTTCAACCAAGTCAATATCCGCTACGGTTAGACCAGCCTTTTGAAGGGCTTTTTCAGAAGAAGAAATTGGTCCTATACCCATAATCGTTGGATCTACTCCTGTAGTCGCATGGGATACGATCGTAGCTAGAGGCTTAATCCCTAACTCATCGGCTTTTTCCTTTGACATAACGACAATCACAGCAGCGCCGTCATTGATACCAGAAGCATTTCCTGCTGTTACAGTACCATCCTTCTTAAAGGCCGGCTTTAACTTCTGAAGGGATTCTAAAGTTGCACCATCTTTGATATACTCATCTTCTTCAAATAACGTCGTTCCCTTTCTTGTCTTGATTTCTACTGGAACGATTTCATCCTTAAATCTGCCTTCTTTTTTTGCTTTTTCTGCTTTGTTTTGACTGGCAACAGCAAAAGCATCTTGCTCATCTCTACTGATCCCCCACTGCTCTGCAACGTTTTCCGCCGTCACACCCATATGATAGTTGTTGAATACATCGGTAAGGGCATCACTGATCATGGAGTCCACAAACTCTCCATGGCCCATTTTGTGTCCCCAACGGGAATTCTTTACAAGATAAGGCGCTGAGCTCATTACCTCTGTACCACCAGCCACAACGATATCGTTGTCTCCTGCAATGATCGTCTGGGCTGCTAAGGATACGGTTCTCAATCCTGATCCACAAAGGATATTTACTGTTGTTGCAGGTACTTCCACAGGGATTCCAGCCTTGATTGCGGCTTGTCTTGCCACCCCTTGACCATGTCCAGCCTGAAGAATACAGCCCAAATATACTTCGTCAACTTGTTCTGGCTTAATCCCAGCCCTTGTAATCGCTTCTTTGATAGCGATGGCTCCTAAATCTCCTGGCGTAAAACCTGCTAAAGCTCCATTAAAACTTCCAATAGGTGTTCTTACTGCACTGGCAATGACCACTTCTCTCATTTTTTTATTCCTCCTCATGTATCTATTCATTTAATTCTACAAATTTATTATGCAATTATCTTGCCAACTTTTTAAACAGATTGATCTATGTCTTGTCTATTTAACATGTCCTCTACGGAACGGCACAGGGGCCGCTCCCTACGACATCATGTTCATTTTTTGTACACTTTCATTATAGCGCAAATCCATAATAGATTTCTATTTTATCTTTCCCAAAAACAACTATTTTCTCAATCAGCTTTTGTAATATCATGTGGTCCAAAGCTTTTAGATCCAAGATTTCTAGAGCTTGACTAACCAACGTCTCGTTGTTTAAAGAAATCCTTTCTTCCAGGTCCCTCATTTTTTCATGCAGAAGTGCTATTTGATTTTCTGTTTCTAACATTTTTCTTCGATATAGCTCCTCGTCCAGCTTTTCTTCGATAAACAGCTCTGCAATCCTACCTCTTTTCGTTTCTAATTTTCTTAAAAGTTTATGATCCCTTTCATTCCCTTGGGCTCTTAGTTCATGGTTTATTTCGTTTTGCAGCGCCAGTAACACAACTCCTTTAGAAATATGTTCCTTTATATACCCTTTTAAGTCCTGGGTTATAGCTTCCAGCAATGTTTTCTCATGGATGTAGGCACCCGTACATCTATCCTTCCCCATTTTGTTCACCGTACCACAAAGATAGGCATCCTTTGCCTTTTTGTAATGCATGGACTTGCCGCAATATCCACAGAATATCAAGCCTGAAAAAAGGTGAGCAGATGCTTTCGATTTTTTTTTGCTTTTCGTTGCTAATCTATGCTGCACTTCTTCAAAAATCTCTTGAGGTATAATTCCCTCATGGGTGTCCACGACTTGGATAATATCCTCTTCTTTATTTCTTTTTCGTTCTCCCGTCAGCAAATCTCCCGTAGCACTTTTATTTTGGACAAGATTGCCCACATAGATCTGATTGGAAAGAATTTTTCGAATGGTGCTCTGATGCCAAATGCTGCTTCCATTTGATTTATTCATCCATTGACTGGGTGTGGGATAGGCCTTGTCATTGAGCTCCTTGGCAATCTTGTATAGGCCATGTCCCTCTAAATATAACTGAAAAATTCGCTGTACCACATCTACAGATATATCCTCAGCCGGTACTATTCTATATTTGTCAATTTTCTTATAGCCATAGGGTGGGACACTGCCATTATAGTGCCCATTTTTTGCCCTGCAGTGCTTACCAAATCGTATTCTTTCACTGATTTTTTCCGACTCCTTCTGGGCAATAGACAGGAGCAAAGTGAACATAAATTCATCATAGGCTTCTGAATCGAACCCATCCTCGATGGTTACAAATCGAAGGTTTAGGGCCTTCAAATCTCGAATAATTTTTAACCCCTCTAATGTATTTCTCGCAAATCTGGAGATACTTTTGGTTAAAATAACATCAAACTTCCCTTTTGTACTGTCCTCTAATAGCTGCTTCATCCCATCTCGGTTATCGATTCGCCTGCCGCTTTCCATATCCTCATAGACTCGATATAAGTGCCAGCCCTTCTCTTGAATGTACTTTTCGAAAAATTTTATCTGATGTGCGATACTGGTTTTCTGGGTTTCCATTTCCGTAGAAACCCTAGCATATACAGCACACCGCAAAATAAATTCCCCCTATTTACTCTTCCACTTGAGCAAAATAATCTCCTTGAGAACTTCTGCGAGGGGCTTTTTTCCTGTGAAATGACGGGTCACCTTCACCTTTTGCTCAGCCATAATAATCCCTCCTCCATGTTTCCTTTATGAAGATACTTATGCTTCATCCCAAAGGAATAGAATAAATAGGGTATCCCACTTTATCCGATTTTGATGGCGATATCCTTTAACTTGCCCACTATCTCAGACAAGGTTTCTATAGATTTTACAATTTCTTCGCTGATTTCGCTCTGTTCCTTGGTATGCCCACTCATGGAACGACTCTTTTCTTCTATGCCTACAGCGGTTGTTTTTACTCCCTGTAGAAACTGTTGGATCTTGTCTACAAAAATCTTACTCTCCGTGGATAGCTTTCTGATTTCTTCTGCCACCACCATAAAGCCTTTGCCTTGCTCACCAACCCGAGCTGCTTCAATGGCTGCATTTAAGCCAAGAAGATTAATTTGATCAGCAATTTTCTTAATACCAGATATGAAATCTGAGGTACTGGCAAGCTGCTCTTTAGAAGCCGCTGCCTCATTGCTCATGGCTTCTCCAATCTCTTGCAAAATATTGGATCTGGCTGCAACGGTTTGCATTGATGAAAACACTTCATTTGTTACATTTTCCAAGTGGGTAGCAGAATTTAAGAGCATTTCCTTCTTGACTGTTTTAATGGCAGTATTGATGCTTCCTACCACTTGGCCCCCTTCGAAGACCGGTTGACAATAAACGATATACGGAATGCCGAATACACTCTTGTCCATTTCTTTTCGTAATGGCTGTTTTGTCGTCATTACATGGAATGCCCCTGAATTTTCCTTCACCACATCACCTATACGGATGCCTAGGTCGAAATCCGAAGGCCATCTTGAAAACAGAAATTTTTCTCTATCTGAAATCGTCATGACGATTTCTTCTCCTTGGATGGTCGTCATTAAATTATAAATGGTTGGCGCCAATGTCAACAGCGCTTCAATCTCTTTATTCCTCATCTTATCCATGCTGTATCCTCCTCAGGCAATCTCATATGTTCTGCTTATCTATAAAATTGATAAGAAGCACAATGCCTTTAGACATTGTGCTTCTGTTTTTATATGGTTTTTTAAACAATACCGATTGTACCAAGGATAATAGCAACGACTGTTGTAGCCAATGGAATAACTACGGAAACCATACCGATGTCGGCATAGGACTGCTTGTGGGTTAATCCACAAATACCTAACAATGTGATAACGGCACCGTTGTGCGGTAAAGAATCCAATCCACCGCAGGACAATGTAGAAATTCTGTGAAGCAGCTCTGGATTCATACCTGTTTGCACTGCCATGTTATAGAAGGTTTCTCCCATAGCACCTAGGGCAATACTCATACCACCAGAAGCAGAACCTGTAATACCTGCAAGAATATTAACAGATACAGCTGTTGTAACCAGCGGATTTGAGGAAATACCTAGCAGCGCACCCTTTACGATAGCAAATGCTGCCAAACCAGAAATAACATTACCATATCCAACCTCAGAAGCCGTATTTAAGATAGCCAGCATAGAACCATAGGCACCTTTGTTTACTGTTTCCATTACATTGATTCTCTTCCAGTTTACGATGATCGTAAATAAGATCGCAACCACAAGGGCGATGATAATACTCCATATACCAATAACACTTCCTGGTGCCGTACCATACTTCTCAAGAACTGGTATTAACGCCTCTGCTCTTGCACCTGGATAATATACTTTGGATAAGAAGAAGTTAAGCACAAGCACCAATAAAATTGGCAACATTGCAACGCCTACTGATGGAAGCTCTTTTTCAACATTCGCCTCAGCTGTAGCAGCTGTTTCATCTGTTATACCCGCTGGCAGATAACCTTCACCATTGGCGATCATTTTCTTTGCTCTCATTGTTATCCAATATGTTCCCAATCCAAACATCATAAGACCTGCAATAAGACCTAGGATAGGTGCTGCATATGCATCTGTCTTAAAGAAAGGAATTGGAATAGCATTCTGGATTTGTGGCGTTCCTGGGAACGCTGTCATTGTAAATGTAAAGGAACCTAAAGCGATACAAGCTGGAATTAAACGCTTTGGTGTACCTGTTTCTCTAAACAACGCTGCGGCTAATGGATATACGGCAAAAGCAACAACGAACAAGGAAACACCGCCATAAGTTAAGATACCGCAAGACAATACAATCGCTAAGATCGCTCTTTCTTTTCCTATCTTCGCTACGATCCAGTGAGCAATCGCTTTTGCTGCGCCTGATTCGTCCATCAACTTACCGAAGATAGCACCTAGTAAAAATAGTGGGAAATAAGTCTTTAAATAGCCTGCCGTATTTTTCATAAATACTTCTGTGTACATCGGTAATAAGTCACCCTGCCCACCCAGCAATACAGCTAGCAAAGCAAGAATCGGGGCCAATACCAATACTGTGATGCCCCTATAGGCCAAGTACATCAATAACCCTAAAGAAATAATAATACCTAAAACACCCATGAATATACCTCCTTATTATAATATTTAATGAGTTTATGATAATGATAATATCATCTAGTTAAGGGTTGGCCCCCAAAGGGGCCATGGAAGGATACTACAATTGTAATCCCATCTTCTCTTCTTTAAAAATCCTTGCATCCATTACTTTTAAGTTTTCACTAATGATTGGTTTGAAATCCATATGGCGCAAAATATCTTTCTCCAGATCCACGCCTGGTGCGATCTCTGTTAATACAACCCCACCATCTTTCAGTTCAAACACAGCCCTTTCTGTAATATATAGTACAGGCTGCTTGTTCTCTGCAGCATACTGACCACTGAAAGTAATCTGTTCTACTTGCTCAATAAATTTCTTTACTTTTCCTTCATTTTCAATGATGAGCTTTCCATCGGCTGTAGTGATTTGCAATCCGCCAGCGGTAAAGGTTCCGCAGAAAATAACTTTCTTTGCATTTTGCGTGATATTGATGAATCCACCCGCTCCTGCGATTTTGGGTCCAAATTTACTTACATTGATATTTCCTGCTTGGTCACATTGGGCCAATCCTAGGAAAGCCACATCCAATCCGCCGCCATCATAGAAATCGAACTGATAAGGCTGGTCAATGATGGCCTCTGCATTGATGGCTGCACCGAAGCTCTGTCCACCCGCTGGAATTCCTCCAATAGGTCCTGGTTCTACCGTAAGGATCATCTGATCGCCCACGCCTTCTTCGTTTGCTACAACAGCAACCCCTTCTGGCATACCGATGCCAAGATTTACAATGGCATTTGGGATAAGTTCCATGGCGGCTCTACGGGCTATAATCTTTCTATCGTCTAATTCTAATGGTTTTACTGAGTTTACTGGAATCTGAATCTCTCCTGTATACGCAGGGTTATAGCTCTCTGCAAAGGTCTGCATATGATTCTTCATATCTGCTACGGGTACGATAGTATCGACATAAATTCCCGGAATCTTTACCAATCTAGGATCTAGAACGCCTGCCTTTACCACCTTCTGTACCTGAACGATTACCTTTCCTCCTGAGTTCTTCACTGCCTGGGCCATGGAAAGGACTTCTAAAGTTCCTACTTCCTTTTCCATAGTAACATTACCATTTTCATCGGCATAAGTACCTCTGATCAAAGCAAAGTCAATTGGAAAAGCTTTATATAGCAAGTATTCTTTTCCTAAAATTTCTACTACCTCTACCACATCTTCCTTGGTCACACTATTTAGCTTTCCGCCTTCTACCCTAGGGTCCACAAATGTTTTCAACCCTACATGGGTAATGGTTCCAGGCTTTCCTGCTGCTATGTCTCTAAAAAGCTGGGCAATAGCTCCCTGTGGCAAATTATAGGCCTCGATTTTATTTTCGAAAGCTAATTTCTGTACTTTTGGTACCAGGCCCCAATGACCTCCGATTACTCTTTTTAATAACCCCTCATGTCCTAGATGATTAAGACCTCGGTCCTTTCCATCTCCCTGACCTGCTGCATACACCAATGTTAAGTTTTTCGGCTCTCCTGATTCCTGAAAGCGTTTCTCTAACGCGATCTCTAATTCTTCAGGAACTGCATTTCCAACAAATCCTGCCGTTGCAACTGTACTATTACTGGTTATGCTTTTTACTGCTTCTTCTGCTGTGGCGATTTTTACTCTCACACCAACGACCTCCCATCTTATGAAAATGTTTTCATGGAATCCTATATAGCAATTATCATGCCAAAAACCAATATTTGCGAAATGGCGCGTTTAAAGACTGAGATTAAGATCAAGATCACGGTTAAGTTTGTAGGGGCGATTCACGAATCGCCCGATATTCATGGTCCACGGGCGATTCGTGAATCGCCCCTACGATTATCCCTCGACCTCAACCTCCACCCCTTGTCGATTCCAATTTTTATGGCGTGTTCATTTTTTTTACATAAGCATTTTTCTTCAATTGCGCTTTTTTCTAGTATTTGTAAGTATTTCAAAAATTCTGAACGTGTTCACAAAGTGAACACGCATCCCTAGCCCATCTGTTTCTGCTTTGAGGGATAAAGATAATATTTTAACAGCTTTCCTTGGGTGCAATGACCACCGCTTCTCCATCTAGGACAATCTTTCCATCTTGATTGTAACAAGTGGTTTTCAACCGTACTCTACCCTTTTCCATCTTTTCAATTACCTCTGCGACAGCCTTTATGGTGTCACCAATATAGACCGGTGCCATAAACTTTAAATTTTGAGATAAATAGATCGTACCTGGACCAGGCAAATACATCCCTAGTACCGCTGAAATTAGCCCAGCTGAGAGCATGCCGTGAGCGATTCTCCCCTTGAACATGGAGCTTTCCGCCACCCGTTGATTTACATGGGCTGGATTTAAGTCTCCAGTGATTCCTGCAAATAGATAAATATCTGTTTCTGTAATGGTTTTTTCAAAATGACCTTGATCCCCTACTTGGATTTGTTCGTAAGATTTACCCATAAAAAATCCCCCTTTTTGTTTGTTAATTGTTTATCCAATTTCTCCTTGATTATATTTGCAATTCTAGTGCCAACTTAAAAATTTCTGATATTTCCTTATCTTCATCATTATTAGTAATTATTTACTTTGTTAATATATTAACCTCCAACCGTTTTCCTATTTATCCCATAAAAAAAGTGTCCTTTTTTTTGGACACTTACTAAACTTCTACATTCTCCACTCCATAAGTATGCGATGGGGTGAACTGGCAAAATTTGCGCCTGCTGATAAGATAGCTTCATAGTGAGATTGGCATGCTCCTGCAAAAATTACAAGATCATCCATGTTTGGCTCATATCTCCTTGCCTCTTTTACAGCCTCTATAAAATACTTGGAGCTCCTGTAGTTTTGAATATTTGTAAAATCCTTGTATCCCCTTAGAAGTGCATCATGACCTGTAATTACCAAAATATCTGGTGCATGCTCCCGCAAAAGATCAGATATAACCCGCGGTTGATCAGATTCGGATATTTGTTTCCCCACAGCTTCAATTTCTAACTGTTTATAGGTTTTTAAGCAAACATCCAAATACTCACCATCTCCATCTAAATGCAATACCTTACCTGGCTTGCCAAAGGGTATGCCCCCTCTGATATGTTCAGGTATTGTTCTTGTCAATCCACCATACCCCTCATATTTCTGATTTCTTTCCTTTAGGATACGCTTTACAAGCTTATCGATTTTCTTACTGTAGGAATGATGAAACTCATCTAATTTATTTAACGGTATCTTTTGGAGATCTTCTTCAGGTGCATCCGCTACAATCCTGAGATCTACGCCCTTCAGCACTACCGTACTTGGTCTTCCTGGGCGTTCCACAATATCTACAATCTTAAACAATATATCATAGTCATATGACTTTCTTGCCACCAAATCTCCTATCCTTAAATAGTTCATTCAATATTTCCTCCCAGATGAATTTTTCTGTAATATCATAGTATGTGGAGAAAATATGTGTGGTGCATAATCACTTTTAAAAGGTCCACTTCGTAATATATAATGACAGATAGGTGATATATAACCTATATCCATGCTTCTAGCCTTATAGGGAAATGGGGTAATTTTATGATTTGTACAGTTGTTCCTGTAAAAGATGAAGAGGAAAAGATCAATCAAACCCTTCATATGCTTTTAAAAACCCAGACAGATCAGATCATCGTTGTACTAAATGGCTGTCAAGATAGGTCCTTTGAAATCGTAAAGGGTATAGATGATCCACGTATTGAATACATCTACTGCAACAAACCCCTTGGCATGGATATTCCTAGAGCTGTTGGCGCTTGGATGGCACTACAGCGAAAAGCAGACGGCATAATCTTTGTAGATGGAGATATGAATGGAGACCTATCTTCCGTTATCGACACGCTCATTGACCATCTTCAGGAAGGTAAAGCTGATATGGTTTTGACAAACTGTTACCCCGAGATGTCCTCAAAAAGTTCTATGGCTCGGATGCTATTATCTTTCCGTAAGCAGCTTAATCTAGAGCTTGATCTTTTTGACAGCATTGGTTATAGTATCCCCAGCCATGGTCCCCATGGTATTTCCAGTAAGCTTTTGACGAAAATATCTATCCCAGAACTGGCTATTCCCCCTGTCTGTCTAGCTTTAGCTGCTAAGAATAACCTGGTGATTTCAGTAGCAGCCTCTATTTCCACAGATTTACTGCAATCTACCATTCGTGACGAATATCACGCCCAGCAGATTACCAAAACCATCATTGGCGACTGCATCGAAGCTGTACAGGTATATCATGGGAAAGAGCGAAATCGGGGATATGATGGTATTGTTTTTACGGGTTATCATAAGAATAGACGCTTTGATTTGCTGCAAGATTTTATTGGACATGGAAGTGTAGAGTAGTGGCTGCTCGCTACTCGCTGTTCGCTTCTCGGAAAAGATATTTCATTTGCTCTTTGCCAGTAGCGAGCGGCGAGCAGCGACTAGCGTTCCTTATTCTATCACCTACAATTCTTCCCTATAAAAATTTTTTATAATATTTTTCTAAAAAATCCATCTGAAAAGGAAGGTCAATGATGCTTTCTGACAGATGCTTTGCAAATATTTCTTCGGTCCAATTGTATTTTTCATAATAATATCGATTACAAATTCGCCAAAATTTCTGTGGAAACTGGAATAGGGTTACCATGAGCCGCATTTCTCTATCTGATACAGTTCGGGTTTGATTGTAGGCTTCGATCAACGTCAATGCCATATCAAAGTCCCAATAAAATCGACGCATATTCCGCATAATAAAATGGGCTAAGTCATAGCATCTAAGTTCGTGCTTGCAATAGTCAAAATCAATCACATGTTGCTTGCCGTTTGAGTCTAGAATGATATTATGGTACGTGTAGTCATGATGACATAAGTAACCTTCTCTGCCTTCCAATTCAACCTGTTGATCATAACTGTGATCTTGGAGCATCTGAACAGCATTCATGCCCATTCGATAGCACATATCAACATTCCTTAAGAAGAGCATATCGACTTTATCCTTCACCGATTTCATTTTTACTAAATTCTTTATGACAATAAGGTCTTCACATCGTTGCAAGTAGGTTTTTGGCCACTTCCCTAGATCTGACTTCACTTTTACTTCTTTTGGAGCCATAAATCCTTTGGATGCCATATGCAGCTTGCCTAGGTTTTCTGCTGCTTCCTTTGCTTCTATAGGGTTATGAAAATCACATTCTCTTCCATCAATCCATCGGGTCATGATATATAGATTGTTTTTATTTTTCACAAAGGGTTTTTGGTATGCGAGCCGATAACGATCTGTATGGTCAAATCCATTTTCAGCCAAGTGTTCCTTTACATTGTATAGAAATAAGAGCTTATCCTCTGTGTAATTGATTTTCTTTAAGCAGAATCGTCCCTCGTTTGTGTCTACCATGTACACTGCCCGGAGGGGAATGATATTATTTACCCTTAAGCCAAATCTCTTTACAATCTCTTTTATTTTCGCATCCAATTTCCATACCTCCCCCCATATATACTATGCCGTGGAAGTGGGAAAGGGTGCAAGGAGGATAGAACTACCAAAAACTTTCCACATTATCTTCTCGTAGTAAATGGCCCCTGTGCCATTCCGTTTAAAGATCTAAAATTTTGCTATTCCAAAACGGAACGCCACAGGGGGCGCTCCCTAGAAGTTGTATCAAACTCAAAATAATAATTACATTTATTTTTATTTAGAAAACAAAGACAGTGGGTGTGAAGCTTATACTTCTCACCCACTGCTCTTTTAATTCTTTTATCTTCTAACTTCTAACTTCTAACGTCTAACCCTACGTTCTTGGGATTGTCCTTCTAAACATAGTCTCTACTTGGTCGATAAAGCCTGTAATTGGTCTTCCGCCGCGGATGTCGTTCCCAAAGCCTCGTAATCTCCCTAGCGTATCAGGATTTGAGGATACATATACTCTCTCGATGGTAGGGATCGCAGTATGGATACGGTTGATTACTTCATCTCTTACATAGTCAGCGTCTTCATCTGCTATAGTTGTTCCTACGTCTACGCCCACATAAGCAACATCATTATTCACCAAAACTACTGCATTTTTTACTCCATTTACTCTTTCAGCTTCTCGGATAATTCTTGTTTCCATGGTGTTATTTGCATCGCCATTTCCTATACCTGTTGTTCCGTTCGTTCCTGGAGTTCCAGGAGTTATTAAATCTGATGTTCTATCAGTTCCTTCATTTGTTCTTCCAGCTATATCTCCCTCTTGTCCTC
Source organism: Anaerosolibacter sp. (assembly GCF_029240175.1). Lineage (GTDB taxonomy): Bacteria > Bacillota > Clostridia > Peptostreptococcales > Thermotaleaceae > Anaerosolibacter. The sequence goes on along the minus strand of NZ_JARBTM010000003.1, from coordinate 11,236 downwards.
TAGATCCACCCATGGTATCCCCAGGTGTATTTGCATTATTGTCATCTACAGGTGCCGTATTTCTAGCAATATCATTGGTTGTTCCAGGTGTTCTTATAATTCCATTATTGGTGTCATTTGTTCCCATCCCTGTAGTTCCGCCAGTACCACCGGTTCCTGTTCCAGTACCATCAGTTCCAGTGCCTGTACCAGTACCGCCAGTTCCAGTTCTACCAGGTGCCTGATCCGTTATAGGTCTTCTGGCAGGTGTACAACCTACGATTAGTAAAGAGAAAATTAATAGCACCGCAAAGATTTTAAACCCATTTTTTCTAAAATTCATAGTTGTTCTCCTTTCGTGGATAAGCTTTTTTTATCCTCACTATTATTGTTTAAATTTTTAGATCGCTTTACACCCTGTAAAATCTAATAAATTCCACAAAAAAATACACCTTTAGCAAAAGGTGTATTTTATACTTCTGATATAATATAATAGTATATAGCATAATAAAGTTATTATATCTTTTAAAAGGAAAAGGTGATTTCATGGGCAATCGTACTTTAGGTTATTTGATTTTTCTGGTTTTATTTTTACTGTTAACCTTTTTTGGTATGGGTCCTGTTCTTATGGCCGACGGCTCCCTAAATGAACGGATTATTACCCTGATCTTTGTTCTCTTTGGTTATATGATCCTGGGTGGAGTATTCCGTTTTTGGCGCAAAAAGGGTAAATAGCATTTTTAAAGGTTTCTACTATGCTTACATTCTTACATATACCTCAATGATTACCTAAGCCCTTGATATATTATATATTCTCAAGGGCTCTTCTTTTTATGCAGATAGCAGCTCCTTCATTGTCTGCACCACCCGATGAACATCCTCTGTATTTATCCAGTAGTTGGTCACAAAGCGCATGATCCCATCCTCAGCTGGATTGATCTTGATGCCTCTCTTGAAAAACTCTTCTACCAACTGATCGGAGTCATATCCCGTATCTTGCATATCAAAAAATACCATATTTAAGTGAATATCCTCCATGTCTACCTTGATTCCCGGTATCTTGGCAAGTTCTCTTCCTAAAAGTAATGCATTTTCATGATCTTCTTTTAAGCGCTGCACCATTTCTTGAAGAGCTACGAGTCCTGCTGCTGCCAGGAAGCCAGACTGACGTAAGCCGCCACCCATGAGTTTTCTTCCTTTTCTTGCCTTATCAATAAATTCTTTTGATCCAGCCAGAATAGAGCCCACAGGTGCACACAATCCCTTAGAAAGACAACACATAATAGAATCGCAACACTTGGTAATTTCCTTCACATCTACGCCTAAATAGGTAGCTGCGTTAAATACCCTTGCGCCATCTAAGTGTACAGGTATTCCGTGGGTTTGCCCTATCTCATAGATTTCTGCCATATTCTCTAAAGATATTACTCTACCATTGGAATGGGCATTTTCAAGACAAATAAGCCCTGTACTTGGATAGTGAATATCCTCACCTCTGATTTTTGATGCAACTTCCCGAGGATCCATTTCCCCCTTTTTTGTTGTTAATGTTCTTAATTGCACCCCAGCAATCACCGACGCCCCTCCAACCTCATGCATGACGATATGGGAGTCATCGGATAAAATCACTTCATCTCCTCTTTTGCAGTGGGTGAAAAGAGCCAGCTGATTTCCAAAGGTTCCGCTAGGTACAAACAAAGCAGCTTCTTTTCCCAAAAGTTGTGCAGCATAGGCCTCCAGCTTACTTACAGTAGGATCATCCCCATATACATCATCTCCTACCTCCGCCTTATACATGGCTTCTCGCATAGCATCCGTAGGCATCGTCACCGTATCACTTCTTAAATCAATAAATCTCATTGTCACGCCTCCTTGGTTTGCTCTTACTAAGAGTAATACTCTCTTTGTGGTTTCATTTTCTTCTAAATTATTCATTCTTTTCTCGGTACCCGGTGCACGGTTCACGGTAACCGGTTTTTTGTACTGCCTACCGATGATTCTTTCACTATATGTACAATTTATACGCTAAATATTAATACAATTTCGTTATATTAAATTCCTTCTTGTTATTAAAATTTTTATAATTGTCCTTATGTCACTATAACCCTACTATTTAATCATTCATTTAAGGAGTGTTCAATATCCGTGACACCGTGTCCCGTGTACCGCGCACCGAAAAACTGTACAAATTTCAGATAAAGATAAACCTTATCTCTTACGTGTATCCAAATAGTCAACTTCCCCCTTCCCGCCGCATATAATGATATATCATGTATTTTGAAGGGGGATGAACGATGAAGATCGGTATTGATGGCAGGGGCGCCGTATGGTATAGGGGTACGGGCATTGGGACCTATACAAGTCAGTTATTACAACATTTATATATATTGGACCAAAAAAATACATATTCGATTTTCTATCCACAGGATGCGTCAGTTCCATGGATGGACTCAGCGCATTTTCAATCAATACCTTTAAATACCCATAAGGATACTTATCTTGAAGCTCCTATTGTAGGCCAGCTCCTAATTGATCAGGCTTTTCAAATCTATCATGTACCCCAAAATGGCATCGGCCTTCCTATAGACAAACATTGTGCTTATGTCATCACGCTCCACGATGTGATTCCCTATGTTATGCCCGAAACCTGCAGTAAAAATTACCTAAAACCCTTTATGGCTCAAATGAACCATATCGTAAAAAATGTTGATCACGTGATTACCGTCTCAAACCATGCCAAGAATGATATTTACCAGGTTCTAGGGATTCCTTTGTCGAACATCTCCGTCACCCATTTGGCACCTGAGAAGATTTATCGTCCCATGAATAAAGCTTCTTGTAAAACCTATGTTCAAGATCACTATGGTATTGATCGAGAATATATTCTATATATCGGAGGTATCAGTCCTAGAAAAAATATCGGGGCTATCATCGATGCCTTTCATCTTTGCCAAAAAAAACTCTCAAAAACCTACTGCCTTGTCATAGGGGGTGCCCATGGGCGGAGCTATGACCGGCTGCGCTTACGATGTGAAACCTTGGGATTGTCAGACAACGTCCTATTTCCTGGTTATATTCCATGGGAGGAGCTTCCTATCTTTTATAATGGCGCCTCCCTCTTTATATATCCCTCTTTATATGAGGGTTTTGGATTACCACCCTTAGAGGCCATGGCATGTGGTGTCCCAACCATTTGCTCCAATGTCACCTCTATTCCCGAAGTCGTTGGCGATGCCGCCCTATTGGTAGATCCCCATGATATCGATGGATTGGCAGAAAAAATCACACTGGTGCTAGAGAATCCATCTACTTATACCACTATGATTCATCAGGGTCTAAAGCAGGCAAAAAAGTATAGTTGGGAAAACACTACAAAAAAAACTATGGAAATATACCTTTCTTTCTAAGATTTCTTTAACACTTTCCATTGGACAGAATATATTGGTATGGGAAGGACCCATATCAAAATTAAGGAGGTATATATATGAGCCATAAGCATCACGATAGATGTAAATGTGTAGATAGAGAAGCCGAAAGATGCAAAGCCCTTTTGTGTAAGCTCGAAGAAGAGTATTGCAGAAAAAGATGTGCATTAAAGGAAGCTATCAAAGAAACTGAGTGCCGCTTAAAAGCACTTGAGGATGAACTTGATGCCCTTGATAAATGCTATGAAAAGGAAAGAAGAGCCATTAAAAAACAATGCGAACGTCGTTGCTAGTAAAAATGACCGGGATTACATCCCGGTCATTTCTTTAAAATCCTGTAAAAAGTCTTCCCGCAATTCTCTCCACTCTGATTTATCGATAATTTTTCCAATATAGGTTTCATCACGCCAGCGTTTGTTTTCTAAATAAAACTGGTTAGCAATTCGCCAGAAATCCATGGGAAATTTTAAATATACATAGATTCCCTTCAATTCATCATCACTCAGACTGCTCCATTGATGATATCTATTCAATATATATTCTGCTCGATCTATATCCCAAAAGCACTTCTTAAGATTTCTATGGACCAGACTGGCAATATCATTGATTCTAAGGTCGAAAATACAATACTCGAAATCCAATACAGCTACATCCTGATGGTCGTAAGAAATTAGGATATTATGATAAGCATAATCGTTATGACAGAAGCCCTTTTCATCCTTGGCTTTTTTCACAAGACCTTCATAGTCAAAACTCTTTAACCCCTCATAAGCTGCCAGCGCATCCTCATAATAGTAATCTGCGTGTTTCAAAAATACTTCATCAAATTGGATTTTTTCCTGCTTCTTTTCAGCCATTTCCTTCATGATCATAAGCTCATCACAACGCCGTTTAAATATTTCTGGCCATTTTCCCAGCTGGTTTCTGTCTTCATCTCCATGTTTTGTTATAAAGCCTTTGGATGCATTGTGGAGTTCAGTCAAGGTTTTCACCGCGATATCCAGCTCGATGGGATTTTCGTAATCGCACTCTCTGCCGTCAATCCAGTCCATCATAAAGTAGGTATCATCACCATAGGTTAAAAATAGATCCCCTTCTAGGGTTCTTCGAATCCTGGAGACCTTGTTGAATCCATTCTGTGATAGGTGTTCAATGGCCTCATGGGTGAAATAAATATCCTTGCGGCCAGATTTCATCTTTTTTAAACATTTAAAACCCTGGTCCGTCTCAATTCTGTAGATACCCCTTTTGGGCACAATATCTATTACTTTTAATCCGTAGGCCTCGAACAAATCTGGTGTCAGCATGTATTCTACAAGAATAGTCTTTTCCTCCTCCCTGATCAATTCAATAGGCTCATGCATCATCTCTTATCACCCCGCATAAGTCTAGATTTTTAAAATTTTTCTGATGCTTCTCTATCTTTAGTACTTTTCTTAATTTTTTATGCCAATAACTGTCGGATCCAGTACTTCTATTTTTGTAATAGCGCTCGATGAATTTAAAATACTCATGGGGAAACTGAATATAGGCCTGAATCAGTTTTATATCGTCACTACTCAAGGGGTAGTACCCATGATATATACCGATGATATCCTTCGCTCGTTCATATTGCTCCATATTCACTAAAATCAAATTAGCAATATCTATTCCACGCATGTCATGTTTCGCACCCTCTAGAGTTACGATCTTTATGGATTGATCCTGGGCTTTCACAAAGGTTTTTTTTGTAAAGTTGTTGATGCAGAGTTCCCGCTTCTCCATAGATTCCCTGACCATATCTAAGTAAGGTATTTGCTTTAGCATGCTTACACAATCTATAGCCTGTTCCAAATGTCTATCGATACTCTCTATAATTCCTTTTTCCGTCTTGTCTCGATGATGTTTTTCCCGAATCAGCTGTCTTAGTTTACTTCCCAAAGTAGCATATGCTTGAAAAACCCATGGCCACCGTCCCCATTCGGTTCGGATTTTGCTCCCTGGAATACCTTCAAAATCCTCCGACGACTGGTGAAACAATGCCATGGTATGGATTACCTCATCCAACAGCACAGGAGACTCATATCGAATAAAATCATGATTTCCCCAGGATATGATCTGAAAAAGACCTTCCTCTGCAGCCATGTAAGGCTTCCCCTCTCTAGTGGGAAGCACATCCAATATAGCGTCAAATTCTTTGCCCTTCACATGCTGATAGATAGAATAATGAAAGAGTGCTTCTGCCTCACTATGGTTCATGGCTTTTAGCAAAAATGTCCCTTGGTTTGTATTCAAAATCCAATCTTTGCGCTGGGCTATCATTTCATGGACATCTATACCATAACTTTTTCGGATGCTCACTACTAAAGGCTTCGTATCTCCAGCCATAACTCCCCCCCCTTAGTCGTGACTCTTTTTATATTTAAACTCTTCTCTCAATGCCTTATACTCATCCTCCAACGTGGGATCGAGTCGATCTTCTTTATATAATTTACGTAAAATTTTATACCGCTTTATCTTCTTTTCTTCCAACTCTTCTTTTTTCTTCCTCAACTTCTTCAAATACTTTATTTCTTGCTTTGTTTCTTTAATTTTTTCCTCATAGGTTTCCAAATTCCTATATTGGGCAGAAGTATTTATATCGCCCACTTCCACAAATTCTATGGCTCGTGACATATAGTCCTTCACCATCATTCGTTCCTCATCGGGTATTTGATCCATGGTATCCAGAATAAACTCCAGTTCTTCCATCCATCTTCTGCGATACTCTTCCAAACTGGATATACGAAGAACTTTTCTGTTGTCATCCTCCATATTCCTACTCTCCTTTATACCAAAAATTTTTTCATAAAAACCTCTCGTAAAGGTATATCATCTAAAATCCGATCCAATCTTCTATGAAATACCTCTTCCGCCCAAGGCTGCTTTTCCACATAATATTGAAGACCAATCTGCCAAAACTCCTGGGGGAATTCCATAAATGCCTTGATCACACCTATTTCCTCTGCCAAAATGGGTTTTTCTCGATTGTAAGTGTTCCATATGAAATATGCCTTATCCAAGGCCCAACAGCCATAGCGCATATTTCGAATCAAAAGACTTGCCAAGTCATGGATCGACATATCAAGAATGCAGTAATCGAAGTCAATCAAATGCACTTCTTGATCTTCTGTTATCAGTACGTTGTGATGGGCAATATCATGATGACAGAAGGTTTTATTCCGCCGGCTTTCTTCAGACAGTCTGTAGTAATCTGAATTCTCTAAATGTCCAATTGCCCGTATGCTCCAATCATAGAAATAGTCTGTATAGTGGAGAATCTTTTGGTCAAAGTCATCCTTTATTTCTTTGCCCTGGGCCATTTTCTTGAACAGCTGCAATTCTTTGCAGCGTTTCTGGAAATGCTCCACCCATTTTCCCCAGAATACCCGGCTCCCGATCTTGATACTAGGCTCAAATCCCCTGGCTGCATGATGGAACCGAGCCAGGGCACTGGTGGTTATCTCTAGATCAAAATAGTCATCATAATTTGCTTCCCTACCGTTGATCCATTGACTCATCATGATTACCCCGTCATCCATTGGTATACCTAGTTTTCCATCTTTGGTCTCCATGACCTTTGGAATATGATAAAACCCATGATTTCGTCCATGGGTCATGGCTTCTACGGTGAAAAGATATCTATCATAGGGGGCGTTTACCTTCTTTAAAAGCTTCAGTCCATCATCGGTGAGAAGCTGAAAAACCCTTTTCTTTTCCTCCCATGCAAAAACCTTTATGCCATACTGTTCGATGATAAGCTGTTTTACGTCATTATTTAATATAAAAGGCTTTCCCATCTTTAACACATCCCAATATCAGAGTCCTATTGTATTATATGACTTGAATGGGAATGTGTGACTTGTTCAAGTAACCATCGGGCTCTTTGGTGAATATGATGGTATATTATATGGTTAGTCGATACATAACAAGGAGGTATTCTTATGTTGATTAGTATAGATACCAGAGGTGCAAAACTCTATGCGGGCACAGGAATTGGCACCTATACCCATGAGCTTTTGAAAAATATCTTGAAGCAGGATAAGAAAAATCAATATTTATTTTTCTGGCCCGGAGAGGGTTATGACCAATTCCAGTCACACGCAAATATCGATGTTCATTTGGTTGGTACAAAGAATAAAACTTTCTGGACCTATGACTATATTCCTCACCTTGTGAAAAAAAGCAGTGCACAGCTATTCCATATTCCACAGAATGGTCTAGGGCTTCCCAAGGAAAAATTCTGTAGGTATGTGGTCACTGTCCATGACCTCATCCCTTTCATTCTTCCCGAAACTGTAGGGTACAGCTATCGAGAGCGATTTGTTGAGGAAATGCCCTCCATCGTCGAAAATGCCGATGCGATTATCACCGTGTCCGAGTATTCCAAGAAGGATATCATAGAATATTTTGGTATACCTGAGAACAAAGTAGTGGTTACCCATTTGGCAGCAGATGAAATCTATCACCCGATCAATCATGTAGAAGCGAAGCACTTCATAAAAACTTCCTATGGTATCGATCAAGAATTTATTTTATACCTGGGAGGCTTTAGTGCTAGAAAGAATGTCCTTGGACTGATCCAAGCGTATGCCCAATCTATCAAATCTCTAAATAACACCTATGCCTTGGTGATTGTCGGTGCCCCCAAGGACTCCCATGGGGAGATCATGTCCACCATTGAACGCCTCGGCCTAACGGATCGTGTCATTTTTACGGGCTTTGCACCCTATAGTCATTTGCCTTACTTTTATAATGCAGCCTCGCTATTCATCTATCCCTCCCTATACGAGGGCTTTGGTCTGCCGCCTCTTGAGGCCATGGCCTGTGGCTGCCCGACCATCACCTCCAATATAACATCGATTCCTGAAGTGGTGGATGATGCCGCTATTTTGATTAACCCCTATGATGTGGATGAACTCTCTCAATCCATCATCCAGGTCCTTGAAGACAAGAAGCTCTCCATGGATCTGATCATCAAGGGTTTAAAGCGCGCATCTCAGTTTTCATGGGAAAACACAGCAAAAAATACCCTCAGGGTCTATGAATCTCTTCAATAGTCGAAATATTCTTCTTTTCTTTCCCATCATTGTGGAATAAAATGGAATTGTAAATTGTTTCTACATTTGGAGGTGTATCTCCTATGACAGAAAAAGACCTAGGGTTACCGTTTCAATTAATTGAAGAAGGTATATGTTCAGGTATCACCAACTGTGTCTCTGCCTGCAAAGGCAAGGGACTTTGCTGTCAGGGTTATACCCCTAGATTTAGCCTGCTGGAGTTAGGTCTTTTGTCAGCCTATGATCTATCTCTTGTCAAAGAGATTATACAAAAAGGTACCCCTGTAGAAATCTATGGTTTTGACCCTACAAAAGAGAACAGATTGATGCTGGCATTCCGCTTAGGAGAGAAAGATGGGCCTTGCAGTTTCCTCTCTCCTTTTGGATGCACACTTCCCTATGAAGTGCGCACCCTACCCTGTAGAACCTATCTGTGCTTGAGAGGAAAATACCAGTTGTTTCTCCAAACTCCCCATTATCACAAATATAAAAAAATGGTCAAGTACATTGAAAAATATGACCAATATTTCTATACACTATTTGTAGAAATTCTTGATACTTATCGTTCCCTGCTAAAGGAAGCCCTTGATTTCACGAAGGCGTCCTGGTTAGACCATTTCCTTCCTGTCTTACTAAGAGAAAGCAAACAATATAATACACTTTTTCATAAATTTCTATTATCCAATTGGGACCCCGATTATAAGCCTGAACTTTATTATCATTATACATTCGATAAATTTTGGACGGATATGGAGGGCTTTACAGTGACAAATTCAATCTAAAGAATTTCCAGTTCATTACAGAAATTACATTTGTTTTACGAAATGATTACATCCCATCATTCAGAATATTTTCATGTTATAATGAGGTAACTCAAATTATGGTGGTGATAGGTATGGAAATCCTTCTAATTGTTTTATGTGTTCTTATTTATATTTCTATTGATCAAATCGATACAAAAGAAGAATTGGATCAGGATCCTGCCTGTGATTATATGGAAATCCAGCAGTAATAACCTCCTCCCAATATAAAATACTCCTGTCTACCACAGACAGGAGTATTTATTTATGTTAAGGAAATTATGGTCTTCAATTTCATTAACATTGGGGATTTTTAAAGGGGTTCACCCCTAATACTGCCGCTATACAATCCAATAATTGAGAGGTACATATATCGCAAAGAGTTTGAACCTTCAGCTGATTTAAGCTGTAGAGATTTTGAGAGTCTTACTCGAAGAAATCTCTGCTGCGTCATGAGCATTTGCGGAGCAATTTGCGATTTTTATGTCTAACATTTGGAGGGTTACAGCGAAGCGTCATAGGGAACTATTAGTTCCCTGTGAAGAACAAAAGCATTTCCTTTGATTCTAAAGCATGAAATGCTTTTGTTCTGTCTTTTATGATGAGCATTAATTGATATTTATCACATACCGTTTTTAGAAACCCTATTATAATCTATGTATCAGCACCTATGGGAGGATTTTTTCATGGAGAAAATAGGGATTATCAATTGCTTTGAGGTATCTCAACGCTGCAGCGGCGGCGGATGTACGAGGGCCTTCAACCAAAGGACTGGCGCCTTTGAGGCTTATGGACAGGAGGATGAGATGACTTTCTTTGTCCACTGTAATGGCTGCAGTGAAGAATCTGTTCAGCAGGTTTTAGATAGGGCAGCAGAAATGAAAGGATCAGGCGTCACAGCCATTCATCTTTCCACTTGTATTCGCGCCAGATGTCCATGGTATGATGAATTTATGAATGAATTGTCTAAGGACTTTAAGGTTGAAGGGTATAGTCATGGGAAAAAGAAATAGACAGGAGAGACAATCGTCTCTCCTGTTATATAAACTTTGTAAGTTCTTGCTGCTCCACAAGAATTTTTAATAGTTCTTTAATATCTTGGTCCCGCGATTTATCACAAACCATTACCACATCTCCCGTATCTACTATGATGAGATTGCTTACACCGATAGTAGCGATCAACCGATCCTCTCCAAAAATAATACATTCCTTGGTATCGATTTTTGAATTCAGCGCCTTAACGATATTGCCATTTTCATCCTTATCAAAAAATCTTTCAAAGGCCGTCCAGCTTCCGATATCATCCCATCTGAAATCAGCCTCAATTACGTTAACCCTAGTACTTCGCTCCATGATACCATAATCTATAGAAATCCCATCAATCTCCTCATAGATTTCTTCTAAAACGGTTGTTTCTTCATCTGTTCCAATGGCATCACTGATTTTCATCAAACTGCTATGCAAGTCAGGAAGGAAGCGCTTAATTTCCTCCATCAGTACAGACGCCTTCCATACAAACATACCACTATTCCACAGATAGGTTCCCTTGTTAACAAATTCTATAGCTTTCACCTTGTTAGGTTTCTCGATAAATCGTTTTGCCACATAAACCGGACAATCATATTGGGCGATTGACCTGCCAGCCTCAATATAGCCATAAGCAGTTTCTGGTCTCGAGGGCTTAATGCCCATGGTCATCAAACAGTCCGTTTCTTCCACAATGTTTATGGCATCATGGATCACTTCAACAAATTTATCCTGATCAAAAATTAAATGATCAGAAGGGAGTACCACCATGGTTGCATTAGGGTCTTTCTTCAACAGGTGTACAGCTGCAAGACCTATGCATGTGGCAGTGTCTCTATTCATAGGCTCAATCAAGATATTTTCCGAAAGAATTTCTGGGATTTGGGTTTCTAAAGTATCGATATATTGGCTGCTGGTTACGATATAT
>NZ_JARBTM010000026.1 GCF_029240175.1 Anaerosolibacter sp. | reverse complement strand
GGGGTCACACCTGTTCCCATACCGAACACAGAAGTTAAGCCCTTCAGCGCTGATGGTACTTAGGGGGTAGCCCCTTGGGAGAGTAGGTCGTCGCTGGTTGTATCCCGGGCGCATAGCTCAGCTGGGAGAGCACCTGCCTTACAAGCAGGGGGTCATAGGTTCGATCCCTATTGCGCCCACCATTTAAATAAGTTTAAGGTTAAGATTAAGGTTAAAACCTCAACCTTAAACTCAACCTATATTTACATCATGCGGGTGTGGCGGAATTGGCATAAGCAGAGAACCCAAATCTATGATTTGGAGTGAATCGCTTAGTTATATCCCACATTCAAGAAAAACAGTAGTTGGCAAAAGTTAAGCTTTTTACCATGCGGGTGTGGCGGAATTGGCAGACGCACTAGACTTAGGATCTAGCGCCACGTGCGTGGGGGTTCAAGTCCCTCCACCCGCACCATTTGCTTTTTTGAGCAATATTTATGGAGAAGTACTCAAGTAGGCTGAAGAGGACGGTTTGCTAAACCGTTAGACCGGGAAACTGGTGCGAGGGTTCGAATCCCTCCTTCTCCGCCAATAAAAAAACATCTACTAAAAGTAGATGTTTTTTTCTGTATATATATATAAGTTTGTATTTATAGGAATAAAAATATGTAGGCATACACCCTAATAACGTCGATGTACTTCATGATTTGTCATCCTGAGCGGAGTACAACGGAGTCGAAGGATCTATGACTTAAAAGAAATAGCCTGTAAAAGTATTAAAGGATATAATTTGTGGACAAACAGATTCTTCGCTATCGCTCAGAATGACATCCACAACAGGACTTTTAGAGGAATTTAGATAGAATTATTCTGTAGGATGCCAAAGGTGCTTTTTCATATCAATGGCACCGCTTTTTAGAAAAGTAACACCTTCATCCTCCAACAATGCTCGCTGTACGCTTTGGCTGCCGAAGGCATAGTGAGGCGCGAGGAATCCTGATTGATTTACCACACGATGACAGGGCAGGTCTAACCCATCAGGGGCAGACCTCATGGCCCATCCCACAACCCGAGCACTTCGTGGATGACCGAGTAAGGCGGCAATTTGACCATAGGTAGCTACGTTACCCTGGGGGATCATGGCTACGACTTCATAAATTTTTTCAAAAGATAGTTTCATGTTTTTCGCCTCCTGAGGGAGAATATATAGTAGAACGCAGCATATCTATTTCATTATACTTTCTGTATCATGGAAAAGCTAGAGCACAACTATAGGCCGGAAGGAAAGAAATCTTTAGGAAAGGAATCGAACATGGTATAATGAATGGTATGGATGTTATACTGTATCGTAGAGGAGCGCAAATAGGATGAGAAGAAGAAAGAAACCTGGTGCAAAGGAAAAATTATTGACCCATGAACTGCACCTTTGTAAGGAACCAGAAAAATATAAAGGCCATTGGCAGGGATATTTTTTAGAAAAGAAACCCATTCATGTAGAGTTAGGAACTGGTAGGGGACAATTCATTACAACCTTGGCAGCAAAACATCCAGATATCAATTTTATTGGTATTGAGATTAAGGAGGAAATTTTGCTGAAAGCAGTGGAAAAGGCTGTTGCTCAGGGACTAAGGAATGTCACTTTCCTCTGGTATGATGTAAATAAATTAGATCAAGTATTTGCTGAGGGTGAATTAAATAGAATATATATTAATTTTTGTGATCCATGGCCCAAGGCTAGGATGGCCAAAAGAAGACTTACCCATAGGAACTTCATAGAGAAATATAAAACATTTATGGGAGAACAGGGTGAGATTCACTTTAAGACAGATAATGAGAAGCTCTTTGAGTTTTCTTTAAACGAGTTTGCCGCCTGTGATCTTCGCTTAAAGAATATTATCTTTGATCTGCATCAAAGTGATATGAAAGATAATACCACCACAGAATATGAAGATAAGTTCGCAGCTATGGGAATGAAAATATATCGATGTGAAGGTAGAAAAAGAAACTAAAACTTCAACAAGCCTATGATCTGATAGGTTAGGGCTTGCCTTGAAAATAGTATACATATAAACCGATAAAATATAAAATAGTTATACAGAGTGGGGTGGAAAGAAATGAGTCGTGTAGGTGAAAGATTAAAGCAAGAACGCTTAAAAAAGGGAATGACCCCGAAACAATTAGGGAAGAAATGTGGTGTAACAGAATCTTTTATTTTAGATATTGAGACAGGGAAGAAGATTGTTAATGAAAAGCTTTTGGCCCAAATATCTAAAGCACTAGGGGCAAATCTAGAGGAGGACATGGTATTGGAAGCTCCTGCTGAGGAAGCTAAGCTTCAGACGGAAAACCAGCCTAAACCTATGAAGGCGGTGGAGGCAGTATCTCAACGGCGGCCTGAGGTGGTACCTTTAAATCAGTGGGAGGATGCACTTTCTAATATTATTAAGAAGGTACCCGTCTATGATATAGAGATGAAGCAGATAAAAGGCCATAAAAACTTTCCAATTATCGATAAGAAGGTGGAGGGATTTCATCCTGATAAGCTCGTTTATATAGAAGTATCTGATGATACTATGCTGCAGTATAGAATAAAAAAAGGTGATCGAGCACTGATTTATCTAAACCATGAATTTATGAATGGTGCTTTTCAGGTGGTGGAGTATGACGGAAAACGAAGGTTACGAAAGCTAAAAAAGATAGAAGGAAATAAAATGCAACTCCTTGACGGTGAAGGACAGGGCATAACAAAGGAAATGAAAGCGGTTAAGATCATTGGAAGAGTTATTCGGGTAGAAATTGATTTTTAGACCATAAAGCTATGGAGGACGGGATTCTTCATAGCTTTTGTTATTAGTAGTGACATTATAAGAATTTTGGGTATTTGTACTATAAATAAGAAAAGGAGGACAAGAATTCTCGGTGATACCATGGGTATACTAATATAGTTATAGAATATATCTACAGACATAGCAACAAACAAAAATGAAGTATCGTATAATAATAATAAAAGGTGAGATGGCGTGGTGATTAGGGTGAAAAATCTGCCAATAAAATGGGTAGTCGGATTTGTGATATTGCTATTTGTAGTTCTGCCGATTTCAGCAGATGCAATGGATCGTGATATGTTAATGGGCGGGGAAACTGCCCAAGGAGAAGTAGGAAGCTTTTTTCATCGGTTTGAGATGCTTATAGGAACAGTGTTTACGTTCTACACAATATTTATTGCACTGGTTATTTTTATGGAAAATAGAAATCCATCCAAGACCATTGCATGGCTACTGATATTATTCCTTGTACCAGTGGTAGGATTCATTTTTTATTTATTTCTAGGACAGAATTTTCGTAAGAGAACTATTTTTAAAAAGAAAAGAGATATAGATTTTGAAAAATTTCAAGATATTGCAAAACATCAGCGGCAAGCCATTAAAGACAGAGACTTATTTAAAGACGATGAAAGCTTCGTAAAAAAACGGCTGATCAGTCTTATTTTGAATAATGCCAATGCACCCTTTACCGTAAATAATCAATCTAAAGTACTCACAAACGGCGGTGAGACCTTTGAAGAGATTACCCAGGCTTTAAAGGCTGCAAAGCATCATATACATCTGGAGTATTTTATTATCAAAGAGGATGGTATCGGCGGTGTAATCAAGCGGATACTGATAGATAAGGCCAAAGGCGGCATAAAGGTTAGATTGATTTATGACAGCGTTGGGAGCTGGCGTTTGAGCAAAGCATATTTGAATGAAATGAAGGAAGCGGGTATAGAAATACACAGCTTCTTACCTGTGTATTTCCCTATTATGAGCCGCGAATTAAACTATCGAAATCATCGAAAAATTATTGTAGTAGATGGAAAAACAGGGTTTTTAGGGGGATTAAATATTGGGGATGAATATTTAGGCGGAGATCCTCATCTTGGATTCTGGAGAGATACCCATCTGCGAATTGAAGGAGAAGCAGTCTACGGGTTGCAAAATATTTTCTTTAAGGATTGGCATTTCGTTTCAAAGCAACAACTCCCTTATGATGATGTATTTTTTCCAAAGCTGCCTCATTTCGGAGAACAGTTGATTCAGATCGCAGCCAGCGGGCCAGATTCCGACTGGGAATCAATCATGCAGGCTTATTTTGCCACCATATCATCGGCAGAAGATAGAATATGGATTAATACGCCTTACCTAGTGCCTGATGAGAGTATTATGATGGCATTACGAACAGCGGCATTAAGCGGTGTCGATGTGCGGATTATTCTACCCAGTTATCCAGATCACCATATGGTGTTTTGGGCATCCATGTCAAACATTGAAGAGCTCCTTCGCGCTGGAGTGAAAGTCTACAAGTATACCAAGGGCTTTATGCACGGAAAGATATTGCTGGTGGATGGTATCGCTGCATCCATAGGAACAGCCAATCTAGATATACGAAGTTTTCAAATAAATTTTGAGGTAAATGCTTTTATTTATGACAAGGAAATTGTTGAACGAATGGAGAAAGACTTCTATATGGATATTGAGGACAGTAAGGAACTGATTTTGGAGGAGTATTTAAAAAGGCCCATACTGGAGAAGATTAAAGAAGCCACAGGAAGATTAATGTCGCCGCTTTTATAGGACGAAGTTAAGGAATGAGGGGGAGCAAAGACTTGAGCACAAAGGAAATTACACTAATTGCAGGCACAGAAGAAACACGTAAAACCTTATTAGATCAATTAAAAGGATATATTGGTGAATATACACACATGAAAAGCTATGCCATCGACGAAGGGATTACGGAGTCCATTCAGTCAGACTTAATCATTGTTTCTTCGGATTTGGTCTATGGGGAAGCAGCGCCTTATCTGGAGGACTACAATAGGCATAAAATTATTTCTGTAAGAAGAACCATCAATTATAATTTTATTGATAAATTGCTATTTATCCCAGAAGGAACAGAAATACTTTTTGTAAATGATGTGGCAGAAACAGTTTTTGATTCTATTGCAAAATTAAAAGAGATGGGCATTAACCATATTAAGTATATTCCCTATTATCCTGGGATCAAGGGAGTCAAGCCTGTTAAAATTGCAGTAACACCTGGAGAACTAGATAAGGTGCCTTCTTTTGTAGAGGAAGTCATTGATATTGGGCCGAGATTGATAGATATGACCTCCATGACAGAAATTCTAAGACGTTTGGATATGTTGGAGGAAAAGGCGGATGAAGTATCACAGAAATACATGGGGAAAATTATTCAATTGGGAAAACGTCTGGTGGAGTCTACCAAAGAAACCCATCGGTTTAATAGAAATCTAAATATTGTCCTTGAAGGTGTAAACGATGGTTTACTAGGGGTAGATACCAAGGGCGAAATCAAGGTATCCAATGGCAATCTAGAGAAGATTATCAATACCCCTATACCCTTGACCATGGGAAAAAATATTAAACAGATTATAAAGAATCGTGAGTTGATTCATTTTTTACTCACCCATGGAGAGAGCAATAATATGATTCTTAATATTGATAATGTAGACATTCTCATTAATAAGTTTTTTATTGAGGAAGAGAATCTAATCGTGACGACCTTTAAGAATATCAAAGAAACCATGGATATGGAGCGGCAGCTTCGCCGGGAGCTAGTCAAAAAGGGACATATCGGTAAATATTCCTTTGTAGATATCATTGGGAACAGTGAGGGAATGAAGAATAAGAAAAAAATAGCTGTCAAGCTGGCCGCCAGTGAGCTAAATATTTTGATCGAAGGTGAGAGCGGTACAGGGAAAGAGCTATTCGCCAGTGCTATCCATAATGCATCCCCTAGGAGGGATGGACCTTTCCTTGGTGTTAATTTTAGTGCACTGCCGGAAGATCTAGTGGAGAGTGAGCTTTTTGGGTACGAAGAAGGTGCCTTCACAGGCGCAAAAAGAGGTGGTAAGAAAGGCCTTTTTGAGCAGGCAGATCGAGGAACACTTTTTTTGGATGAAATCGGCGATATTTCACCAAAGATACAGGCCAGACTTCTACGTGTGCTTCAAGAAAAGGAAATTATGCGGGTAGGAGGTTCTCAAATCATTCCTGTTGATGTGAGAGTTATCGCAGCCACCAATAAAAATCTAGTAGAAATGATTGAAAATGGGAAGTTTCGCCAAGATCTATATCATCGACTAAAAGTACTATATCTTCAGCTGATCCCCCTCAGGGAGCGTAAGGAGGATATTGAGGATCTGATCCAATGCTTTATCCGTCAAAGCAGGAAGAATCATGCCATGATTAAGGACGAGGTTATACAGAAATTAAGGTATTACAACTGGTATGGGAATGTAAGAGAGCTAAAAAATACCATTGAGTATATGCTGGCTGTTTGTGAAGATGACGTGATAAAACTCAATGATATACCAGAGGATAGCTTTTTTCAGATAAAGTTGTTTGACAGATTTCAGCAGCAGGATGAGGATGAAATTGAAAATCTAGGAAATCCTGAAGAACTCTATTTTATACTGAATATGCTGTATGAAAGTATGTTAAGCCATCAGTTGCTGGGAAGAAAACAGATTGCACAGATGGCCAGGGAAAATGGTCTAAATCTCACAGAACCACAGGTACGGCAGCGAATGAATATTTTGGAAGAACATGGATATCTTTTGAAAAGCAAAGGAAAGGCTGGAACCAAGCTTACCAGAAAAGGGAAAAGAGCTGCAGAAAGACAACAGTAAATGGTGTATAAAGGTCACTAATGGTGATTTGCTTACAAAATCTCTGTCCATTTGAGTCATAAAATAAAGAAAATTCCTCAGAAACCCAATGGCATAAGAATTGCATTGTACATAGGGCATTGCATTGAATCGATAATAAGCTTATGCCACTTCATTTGCAGCATATGCCTTTAATTGGAAAGGGGAACAGTTATGATAAAATTGATCAAAGGTGGGGAAGTCTACGGACCTCACTATATGGGGAAGATGAATATACTTATTGTTTCAGACAAGATCGGGGCGGTAAAGAAGGACCTGTCCGTAGGAGATGATACACTGGAGATAGAGGTCATTGATGCTGCAGGAAAGTATGTAATGCCTGGATTGATAGATGCTCATGTCCACATCATTGGTGGCGGAGGAGAAGGAAGCTTCCGCACGAGAACACCTGAGATTATGCTTTCTCAAATTACTTTGGGCGGAGTAACAACCGTAGTAGGATGTCTTGGTACCGATGGTACAACACGGGATATGAAGGGATTATTAGCTAAAGCAAGGGGATTAGAGGAGGAAGGAATCAGTACCTATATATATACAGGTTCCTACCAAGTACCAGTGAAAACCATTACAGGCAGCCCAATGGACGATATTATTTTGATTGATAAGATTATTGGCGTAGGGGAGATTGCCATATCTGATCATCGGTCCTCTCAGCCCACGGTTGAAGATATTGCAAAGCTCACCGCCGAGGCTAGGGTAGGGGGAATTCTTTCGGGGAAAGCAGGAATTGTTAATATCCATATGGGGGACGGTGAACGCCAATTGGATGATCTGATAGAAATCATAGAAAACACGGAGATACCAACAACCCAGTTTTTGCCAACCCACATCAATCGCAGTATTAAATTGATGGAAAAAGGAATTGCCTATGGAAAGATGGGTGGTTTAATGGATTTAACCACAAGCTCAGATCCTGACTTCTTAGAAGAGGATGAAGTAAAGGCCAGCACTGGACTAAAAATGGCCTTAGATGCAGGGGTTCCTATTGAGCAGATTACTTTCTCATCTGATGGACAGGGAAGTATGCCGATTTTTAATAAACACAGAGAATTTGTTGGTCTAGGGGTTGGAAAGGTATCTTCCCTATATAGAGAGATCAAAGATGCAGTGCTCATAGATGGGGTATCCATGGAAGATGCACTAAAGGTAGCCACATCAAATCCTGCCAGAATTCTAAAACTTAAAAATAAAGGAAGTATTGAAGTCCGTAGGGATGCAGATCTTATCCTAGTGGACCAGAAAACCTTGAGCATCGATACGGTGATTGCCAAGGGAAAGGTCATGGTTCAGGGAGGGCAGGCTGTTGTTAAGGGTACATTTGAAGAATAGAAAAAGGCACACGATGTGTGCCTTTACTAATTTCTAGAAGCTTTCGCTCTAGCATTTTTATCTAATAGTTTTTTACGAATACGGATGCTTTTCGGTGTTACTTCTACCAATTCATCCTCGGCAATAAACTCAAGGGATTGTTCTAAAGACATAGGTTTCGGCGGTGTTAGCTTCATAGAATCATCAGAACCAGAAGCTCTCACGTTTGTAAGCTGCTTACGCTTGCATACATTGACAGCCATATCGCCAGCCCGTGCATTTTCACCGATGATCATACCCTCATACACCTCTGTACCAGGAGCTATGAAAAGGGTTCCTCTCTCTTGCGCATTAAACAGACCATAGGTTACTGCCGTTCCTGATTCAAAAGCAGTAAGCGAACCTCTTAATCGGGATTTAATATCACCTTTATAAGGCGCATAACCATCGAAGATATGATTCAATATACCATTTCCT
The DNA here is from genome assembly GCF_029240175.1 of Anaerosolibacter sp. GTDB lineage: Bacteria > Bacillota > Clostridia > Peptostreptococcales > Thermotaleaceae > Anaerosolibacter. The sequence continues at coordinate 92,563 of NZ_JARBTM010000026.1, read as the reverse complement.
CTAGTATCCGTTAAAAACTCGGAGCGGTAGCCAATCAAGCCTCTAGCAGGAATCCTAAATTCTAGCTTTACGGAACCATTAGAATTCGTAACCATATTGACCATTTCACCTTTTCTTTGGCCTAAGGTTTCAATGACAATACCCATGTATTCTTCAGGTACTTCTATGGTAACATGCTCCATAGGTTCTTGAAGAACACCATCGATAGTTTTCATAATTACCTCAGGTCTAGAAACGGAGAGCTCGTAGCCTTCTCTACGCATAGTCTCAATTAAGATGGAGAGATGTAATTCACCTCTGCCTGATACCTTAAAACTATCAGCGGAATCTGTCTCCTCTACTCGAAGGGCAACATTGGATAACAATTCCTTTTCCAATCGATCCTTTAAATGCCTGCTGGTTACATATGTGCCCTCTCTACCAGCAAAGGGGCTATCATTGACGATAAAGTTCATGGCAATTGTCGGCTCGTCAATCTTTATAAAAGGAAGAGGCTCTATTTTATCGGTAGAGCAGATGGTTTCTCCGATATTGATGTCATCATTTCCAGCTAAGGCCACAATTTCACCGAATGCTGCTTCGTCAATTTCTACTTTACTCAAACCTTGGAAATTATAAAGCTTACTTGCTCTGAAGTTTTTGAACTCTCCTCCAGCGGTGCACAATACAACTTCTTGGTTTTTCTTAATCTTACCGCGCGTAATCTTTCCGATACCCATTCTGCCAACATACTTATCATAATCGATGGAAGAGATCACCAGCTGAAGGCCATCATCTGAAGTACCCTCTGGCGCAGGTACTTCACGTAAAATCATCTCAAAAAGGGGCTTCATATCTTGGTGTTCATCATGTAATTCATACTTGGAAATACCTTGTTTTGCCGATGCATAGATGACTGGGAATTCCAATTGGTGTTCTTCGGCTTCAAGGTCGATGAACAAATCAAGAACCTGATCAATGACTTCATCGCATCTGGCATCAGGACGATCAATTTTATTGATCACAACCACAGGTTTTACACCTGATTCCAGGGCTTTTTTCAATACGAATCGTGTTTGAGGCATGGGACCTTCAAAGGCATCCACAAGAAGTAATACACCTTCCACCATTCTCATGATTCTTTCCACCTCACCACCAAAATCAGCATGACCTGGGGTATCGATGATATTAATTTTTACATCATTATATATAATGGATGTATTTTTCGCCAAAATGGTAATGCCACGTTCCCTTTCTAAGTCATTGGAATCCATGACTCTTTCATCTACCTGTTCGTTACTGCGAAAGGTACCGCTTTGCTTTAACATTTCATCCACCAAAGTGGTTTTGCCATGGTCTACATGGGCAATAATTGCGACGTTTCGAATATTATTTTGTATCATTGAATACTTCCTCTCTGTTAATTATCAACATACCATTGTAACATAAAGAGATTCATAAAAACAAGAACTTTAATAATATCATTGTGAATATAAAAAAAGGAGGATATAAATCCCCCTTTTTAGTATTGTCTTAATTCATCCATTAATTCATCAATCAGTTCTCGAACAGATACAATCTTATTTACCATATGAACTTTTGCACCAGCAAAGGCGAATCCTTTATCAAGATTTCCTTTTTGAGCATTGATCAACGCGTCGGCAATACAATATAAGGTTTCCTTTGGATTGCATGGCTTTAAGCAGTTGATACATTTGATATCCTGACGCTTTTGATCACGATAAACCATGTTGATAAATTCGTTTCTAATGGCTCTGCCAGGCATGCCCACAGGGCTTTTAATAATGGCTACGTCACCTTCGGCGGCATCAAGATAAGCCTGCTTAAAGGCATCTGAAGCATCACACTCATGGGTTGCAACGAACCTTGTGGCCATTTGGACACCCGCCGCACCAGCAGCCAGTACATCGCCGATATCTTTTCCATCATGGATTCCGCCGCCGGCAATAATAGGAATCTTACGGCCATACTTCTCTTCAAAAGGAGCAATGGCTTCTAATACTTCCTTTACCAGCTTAACGAGGGAGAAGTTCTCTATGTCATCTAATTGCTCTAGGGAAAAACCAAGATGACCACCTGCCTCCGGCCCCTCAACGATAATAGCATCAGGTAAATAACTATGCTTTTTGTCCCACTGTCTGCAAATGAGCTGTGCAACCTTGCCAGAGGAAACAATAGGCGCAATTTTAGTCATAGAACCTTTTACCAGTTCAGGCAGCTTCATCGGTAAACCTGCTCCTGAAAAAATAATATCTACCTTTGCTTTCACTGCAGTCCTTACCATGTCATCAAAGTTGTTGATAGCTGTCATGATATTGACACCAATAATACCCTTTGGTGCTAATTCTTTGGCTTTTTGAATATGATAAGCGAGGGCATCAAGATTGGTTTGATACTTATTTTTCTCATAGCCTTCAAAATTAAAGCCAGGCTCAACACCAGAGATGACTCCAATGGCACCACAATTAGCTACGGCAGCAGCAAGGTTAGAAAGAGAGATTCCTACACCCATACCGCCCTGTATAATAGGCACGGAAGCCGTTAAATTTCCGATCTTCAATTCTGGTATAATCATTTCAACACTCCATTCTGTGATATGCATACTTAGAAATATTATATAATAAATTTGAGGTATGTACAATTTAAATTATGAATGGGAAATGTTTGGGAAAAAAAGCCAGATATCTTAAATTTATTTTAAGAAAATGAAGAAATAAATATACAAATGAACTGAAAAAGAATATAGAAAATTTGGAAAATAGTACTATATTTTGATAAATATTAATTGCAAGAAAAGGAAGAAATAGGTATAATATAGGAGAATATATAATCATATCACTACATCCTTTCCCGTTCCTATGGCTAGGTTGTTTCATAGTGTAGTATTATATGTTCCTAGGAGACCATTTAGGAAGGGAGGATGTTTAGGATGTATGAGGATAAGGCAATAGTATGCAAGGATTGTGGATCTGAGTTTACATTTACGGCAGGTGAGCAGCAATTCTACGCAGAAAAGGGCTTTGATAATGAGCCAAAGAAATGTAAAGAATGTCGCCAAAAAGCAAAAAGAGGCTTCTCAAGACCAAATAATGGTGGACAGAGAAGATCTTACGACAGATAGTACAGAAAAACCCGTACCAGTAGGTACGGGTTTTAAATTTCCACAGCTGCATCTTGACATATAATGCTAGAAACCAGGTACGACGGAACCTTCAAAGGTTGCATCAATGAACTCTTTGACTTCATCGGATTGGTAGAATTCTACTAGCTTCTTAATTCTTGGATCTTCCTGCTGATCAGGTCTTGTGACGATGACATTTACCCATGGAGAATCCTTGGGCTCAATGAAGATAGAGTCTTTGGTAGGTACAAAGCCAGCCTCAATCGCAAAGTTGGTATTGATAACTGCCACAGCCACATCATCTAGAGAACGGGCAACCATTGGGGCATCTAATTCAATAAATTCGATATTTTTAGGATTTTCCACAATATCTTTAAGGGTTACTTTGATACCTGCACCCTCTCTAAGTTTAATAACATTCGCTGATTCAAGTAAGATCAGTGCTCTTGCCCCATTGGTAGGGTCATTTGGAAGGGATATTTGATCACCATCTTTTAATTCATCTAAAGATTTTAGCTTCTTGGAGTAAACACCCATAGGAAAGTTTACAGCGGAAGCGATGGATACAAGATCCATTTTATGATCCGTGTTAAACTGATCTAAATAGGGCTGATGCTGAAAAATATTGACATCAAGCTGCTTTTCAAACAATTGGATATTTGGCTGTACATAATCAGTAAATACCACAAGCTCTATTGTAAGATTATTTGCATCGGCGATTTCTTTTACCTTTTCAGCTACTTGCTCATGGGGTCCTGTTGTAACACCAACCTTTAAAGGCTGCTCCGGTTGAGAAGCAGGCTTCGCGCCGCAGCCAGTAAGTACAGAAAGAATCAATAAAGTACTAATTGCCAAAATAAAAAATTTTTTCACAAAAAACAACTCCTTTACATGTTTTGATTTTGAAATTAGGATTTGAAATGTTCAGGAAATTGCATTCTGCCTGGCCAGGCGCACAGCTTGATTTCCAATTAAATAAAAAGGCCTTTCTGAAAACAGAAAGGCTTTGTCAACACTTCTATCTTCCAGAATTGAATTCTGCAGGATTTAGCACCGTGCGTAAATATACAACTGCCGGTTGCCGGGTTTCTCAGGGCCAGTCCCTCCACCACTCTTGATAGACATTATTTAATTGTTTTTAATTATAAGGATAATTATGCACGCTGTCAACATAGATATGACAAATATTTTTGTGCATTTTTAGCTGAAGAACAGGAAAACATTTTTTTCAATAGATACAGGCAGAAAAAAATTTAAGCCTCTGTGTCGACCTGTTGGATCACTCGGGCAATGATTTGGGGTACTTTGGCACAATGATCCTTAGGAACTGAACAAACTGCAAAACGAATACCTTTCCCTAGGGGAACAGCGAATATATATTCTTTTTGAAGTTCAGCAGCCACAAGGTCTGGATTTTTGCAAGGAATCGTGATAAAGAAACCTGCCTTATAAGGACAAATCTTCAGATTTGCTTTTTCTGCTTCTTGAATAAAAGCATCTGCTCTTTCTGTCAGCATATCCTGTAATAGCTGTCTCTCATCCTCAACCTTCTTTAAAAGCCCTGGATCATCAAAAATCTTTGCTAGAACAGTCATTGCTGGTCGTGTACCATTGGACCATACACCTCGATTGGAAAATTGATTTGCAGATTTAAACTCTTTCACTACATCAGGATTAGAAGAGATTCCTATCATGGCACCGCACCTCATGCCGTAAAGGGTATAACCCTTGGACATGCTGAAAGCTACAATGGTTAAAATATTTTGAGGCAAACCGCCGAATAATTCCATGAAAGACCTAGAATTATCGTCATTTCCTGCAAAATCAATGTAGGCAATATCAGAGAATAGAATGATGCGTTTTTCTGGATTGGCAGCTTGTGATTTTAAAAACGCCACAACTTCCTTCCACTCATCCATGGATAAACTATATCCTGTAGGATTATGGGCAGGGGCATTTAGTAAAATTACCAAGGAATCTTGCTTTTCCAGTAAAGAAATAGTCTTCTCTTTAAAGGATGCAATATTGAAGGTATCCTTTTCATCAAAAAGCGTATAGGTTACAATTGTACGACCATGTTCTTCCGCCACGGTTTTATAAGGGCCCCAATACCAGTCAGAAGTTAAAATAGCGTCGCCTATATTACTGTAATTCCAGATCGCATGACGAATAGCACCACTACCGCCAGGGGTAGCCACGGCTTCAGTAAACCCCTCAGGTATATGGTTTCGGAAGACAGCCTTTTTAGCAGCCTCTAAGAAGCTTGGAAGACCGGCAATCGGTGCATAAGCCGCATATTCTTCGGCAGGCAGCGTTCTTAATAACTCGATAACCGTAGGCAGTACAGAGAGGGAACCGTCTTCATTCAATAAAGCACCTATAGATGCGTTCACAACACGGCTGGCGCCTACTGTCTTTGCGGCGCTTAGGGCAGCGTTATTGGTGGCGAAGATTTTATCTTCTCCCTCCGTTCGTCGAGAGTGGTGTGCGACCATTGAAAAGCTCGTTGCCATAGAAAGACCTCCTTATATAAAATTGGCAGCTGTCTATGAGTTTGACTCTTCGAAGCGCGGATTTTCTAACGAATTAGCTTCCTCATGATCTGAAGTGGAAAGGTAGTTTAAAATCCCTGCAATAATTACAAGCAGTCCACCGGTGACACTAAGAAGATCCGGAAATTCAGCCCAAAGCAGCATACCGAAAATAGTTGAGAATATTATATCTGCATAATTATAAATTGTCAATTGGGTAGCGGGGGCGTATTTATAACTGTGAGTCATTAGAAATTGCGCAGTTGTTGCGGAAATACCAATGATAATTAATACAACCAGCTGTTTGAAATCTGGCACGACAAATTGACCAGCGGCCATAAATGGCACTGTGGCTAGGCTACTGAATAAACAGAAGTGGAAAACAATCACATGGGTGGAATCGGTTTTCTGAAGTTGACGGATCACAATATAGGCAGCGGCTGCAAAAACCGCCGATAAAATACCGATCATTGAGGGGATGAATGTATAATCGAACTGAGGCTTAATGATAAATAGGGTGCCTAAGATCACAATGATAAAAGCAGGTATTTGTAGTTTTTTTATGCGTTCATCTAAAAAAATATAGGCCAGTATAATCACGAAGAAGGGAGAAAGTTTATTTAGGATCACTGCATCAGAAAGAGGTAATCGACCAATGGTATAATAATAGGTGGCAACCCCAGATACACCAAAGATTGAACGCGCAAACAGCAATTTTGTATTGTTTCCAGAAAAGCTTTCTTTGTTTTTATATAGTACGAATGCTGAGATGAATACACCAAGGATATTACGGACAAAAATTTTCTCAGCCACGGGAATTTCAGGGATGCTCTTTACAGCGATGGCCATGATGGAAAAGAAGAAAGAAGATAATAGTATAAAAAAGATACCTTTCGATCGAGTATGCATGTCTAACCTCCTACAACAGTACTTCTTCTATTATATTGTTTAATGGATAAAAAAGTAAGCCGTTTTAAAAAAGATGAACAAATTTTTAAAAAGTGATGAACGCCACTTAATATTTTGATATATATCACAGGAATTGTGATATAATGCGGCTATAATTGAATTAAGATAACAAAGAAAAAGGAGGACATAAAAATGGCCATGAGAAAAATTGTTCAAATAGATGAAAACAAATGTAATGGATGTGGCGTGTGTGTGCCATCCTGTGCGGAGGGTGCGATTAAAATTATTGATGGTAAGGCAAAGTTATTATCTGATAATCTTTGTGATGGATTAGGTGCTTGTCTAGGAGACTGTCCGATGGATGCCATTACCATCATCGAACGGGAAGCAGAAGAATTCGATGAGGAAGCAGTAAAAGTGCATTTAGGACATGACCAAAAAGATGCCCACCAACAGGGGCATCATCATGGACACCACCATGGTGGAGGATGTCCTGGAAGCCAGTTGAGAATGCTAAACAAATCAAGTGCCCAATCTACTGCTGTGGTAGAGAACGGTGATGTGGAGATCAAAATCAAATCCCAGCTGCAACAGTGGCCTGTGCAATTGATGCTGGTGCCGCCGACAGCGCCATACTTTGAGGGAGCAGACCTGCTAGTAACGGCCGATTGTGTTCCATTCGCTTACCCAAACTATCACTTAGACATATTAAAGGGTAAAAAAGTTGTGATCGGATGCCCTAAGCTGGATGATGTGTCTTTCTATGCCACGAAGCTAACACAGATTATGAAGATGAATGAAATCAAGAGTGTGACTGTGGCCTTTATGGAGGTTCCATGCTGTACAGGAATTGTAAGAGCTGTGGAAAAGGCCATCGGAGATTCAGGAAAGAACATTCCTCTTCACCGTGTAAGAATAGGTATTGAGGGAGAGGCGTCAAAATTTTAATTGAGATTACAAATAGAAACCAGCGCAGATACTAACCATAAAGGCTAGACTGCTCTGGTTTTTTTATTGGAAAGATGTCAATGAGTGAGATTATTGTAGGGAATGCCCCCTGTGGCATTCCGTTTTAAGTAGAAATGTCATTGCAAATGCCGTGTAAACTCGTCCGCATACAATTTTCATAATACAACACGGCGGAACGGCACAGGGGCACGTTCCCTACGATAAATAAGGACTACATTCAATAATTAATATGAAAGATCAACATGACTCAAAAATATGGAAATTGACAAAATATAAAAATAATAGTACGATATACGTATAATACGATTATCGTATTATACTTTTTATGATAAGGAGATGATTGTTTTGGATGAGATGAAATTAATGCACAGTTTGATAGACATCTTCAAATACAAAGAACAGTATCAGCTGGAAACGTGCCAGCTGCATCCTCAAGACATGTACGTATTGGAAAGGATTTATTTCGAAAAAAGTATAAGAGTGATGGATATTTCCAAGAACTATCATATTCCTCCATCAACATTAACAGGCATTATAGACCGCCTTTATGAAAAGGAATATATTCAACGGATTCGCAGTGAAAAAGACCGAAGGGCAGTGGCGCTGATGGTGACAGCATCAGGAGAGAAGATCGTAGAACAGCATATCATGGAAGATCGTAACTTCGTAAAAAATTTCTTTCATACCATTGAACCTCAAAGGAGAGAAGCGTTACAGCAGCTGCTAGTGGAATTGGTTATGAAAATTGATAAAAATACATTGTTTATGGACAAGTAGGAAACTATGAGGTTGGGAGGTTAGAGAATGGAAAGTGTTTTTCAGTTAAAAGAGATTCAATATAAAGATATATTACAGGTAGAGCGCATGGACATACCCCTCCATAAGATTACCTGTATCATAGGAGAGAGTGGCAGCGGGAAGTCCACGCTGCTGAAGATGCTAAATAACCTGATTAGTCCTTCAAAGGGAGAGATATTTTTTAAGGACGAGAGTATTCAAAACATGGACTCCGTGGAATTAAGAAGAAAGGTGATCATGCTGGGACAAAACCCCGTGGTCTTTCCATCAACGATCCGGGATAATTTTCATATTGCACTAGGTTTCTCTGAGAAAGAATTACTGCCTGATCAGAAACTAGAGGAATATTTACGAATGGTTCACTTGAATAAAAGCTTAGATCAGACAGTGGAAACTCTTTCGGGAGGAGAAAAGCAACGGCTTGCCCTTGCCAGGGTGTTTGCATTAGATCCAGAGGTATTACTGCTGGATGAGCCATCTTCAGCCCTAGATGAGGAAACGGAAACACTAATTATAGAGGAAACGGTGAATTATACAAAAAAATATAATAAGACCTTAATCATGGTAACCCATGCCAAGTTAATTGCAGAAAACTATGGCGAGAATATTGTAAGGATTAGTAAAGGTCGATATGTGATGAAGGAGGAGAAATAAATGAGCGGCATTGTCGATTTAGGTATTTGGCAGCTTTTGTCTGCATATATATTTGTGATCTTCCTCTTGGTGATTGTACGCATCAAGGGAATATCTAGGGAAAAGGAGATATTAATCAGTTCTATTCGAATGACCCTGCAGTTGATTTTCGTGGGATATATATTGGCCTATTTATTTGAAAACGACCATCCAGGTTATACACTATTGGTGATTGGGGTCATGGAAACCTTTGCCATATTCAACATCTATAAGCGGGTGAAAGGAAAGCTGTCTATGGGTCTAAAGAAGGTGATTGCCCTGTCTATGGCATCAGGTACCCTTCTTTCAATCGCATATTTTTTATTTGTGGTCATACAAATTAGCCCTTGGTACAAGACACAGTATTTTGTTCCTTTGGCAGGGATGATTATCGGAAATTCCATGACGGGGATCGCCCTAGGTGTAGACCGGCTGGTTGATGGGATGAGAGCGAAAAAGGATATGGTGGAAACTGCTTTGATGTTGGGAGCTACCCCTAAAGCGGCTTCTAAAACCATTGTAGATCATGCCTTTGATTCTGCTATTATGCCTACCATCAATTCCATGGTAGGCATGGGGATCGTATTTTTACCAGGCATGATGACAGGGCAAATCCTATCGGGAACATCACCACTGACAGCCATAGAATACCAGATTGCCATTATGCTTGGAATTTTGGGCAGTGTATCCTTGACAGTATTTTTATTCGTTCAGATGGGATATCAGTCCTTTTTTAACAAGGAAAAGCAGCTGGTAGTGAATGAATAAAAAAGAAAGATAAAAAAAGAAATAAGGAACTTTTCCTTATTTCTTTTTTTATGATATTAAAATATAATGGAAATATATGTAAAAAAAGCGATTTCTAAAGGGAGGAGAATATTTGATGCGTTATCTGAGAGAAAGACATTTGGGGTTATACGTACTTATTGTACTTGCAGCATTCATTTTTCAATTGTATTTACGTATAAACCCAATCAGTAATCTACAGGCCTCCTTCAGGGCTGTCCATTTTGAAAGCAGTAGCGAAGATCCAAGTATAAAAGAACTTCGTTATATGCTAGGGATCAAAAACTCTTCCAATCAGGAACTCCGGTGTCATGCAGTCATCGTGAGGCCAAAAGCAGATTGGTATCCATACCTCGATAGTATTCCAGAAAAATACTATTCTGATCTTATCATCATCCCACCAGATCACGGAGAATTTTATGAAATAGAAGCCACGTACAATTCTCCGGATGATAGGATCACAGGGGGAAGTTTAGGTGATTTTAGAGTTGAGTTTATCACTGAAGATGAGTATCAGAAAGTTATAGGACAATAGTAGAAAGATGCGGCATAAATGCCGTAGATCAAGATCGAGATCCAGATTGAAACCCGTAGGGGCAGGGTCATCCTGCCCTTCTTCTGCTGATCTCTTGAGTCTTCGGGCGGGGAAACCCGCGCCCCTACCGTCTTTACTCGATCTCAATCTTGATCTCGATCTTATGTCGCATCTTTTTTCTATTGTGATACGGGTTGTGGATTTTGAATACCAATGGTAATCGAGTCAATACCCTATCATGTAAATGAGTAAAAATATTACAGTTGCATTACATTTTATGGTAATGTAACTTTTTTTCCATATTACTGTAGTATAATTTAAATGGAAAAAATTTGTATTGATGGGGTGATGTGGATGACAGCCTTTTTTTATATTCTCTTTGGGGTAGGGGTCTTATATTCAGTGATTACTTTTTTATTGGGCCAGCTGCTGGACTTCATAGAGGTAGACATAGATTTTGATGATGAGGGTCTGTTTGATGCTCAAGTTTCCCCCTTTAAACCCATGATGATTGCCACCTTCCTAACAACGTTTGGAGGATTGGGATTGATTTTTCAACATAAGGGGCAATGGCATCCCATCATCATTGTACTTGTGGCATTGGCAGGAGCTTTAGCCCTCTGTGCTGTTATCTATTATCTTGTGATGGTTCCTTTATATAAGGCTCAGAATACCAGTGCTGTTGCCCAAAGCAGGGTCATTGGGTATCGGGGACGAGTGACAGTGCCCATAAGGGAAGGAAAATATGGGAAGATTACCTATACGATCAATGGTAACACCTATTCAGCTCCTGCAAAATCCTTCTCAGGTAAGGATTTACAGGTGGGTGAAGAGGTGCTAATCATAGATATACAAAAAAACGTCTACTATGTAGATGGAACAAAAAAAGGGGGCATGTAAATGAACATTACAGGATTCGTAGGGGTGGTACCAATTCTTATTGTCGCAGTGGTGATTTTACTGATGGTTGGTATTGTAACCATGTGGCGTAAGGTATCACAGGATAAGGCACTGGTTGTAACAGGTTTGAAGAAACGTGTTATTTCAGGGGGCGGGGGATTGGTTATTCCTCTCTTTGAAAAAACAGATAGAATCTCCTTGGAGAACATGAAGATTTATGTGAAAACCGATGGAGCATTGACAGAACAAGGTGTAGATATCAAAGCTGACGGGGTTGCCGTTATGAAGGTTAAATCCGATAGAGAATCCATATTGGCAGCCATGGAGCAGTTTAACACGGGAAATGAGAAAGAGACCATCGAGGTAATTAAGGAAACTGCTAGGGATGTATTGGAAGGAAAATTAAGAGAGATTATTTCTACCATGACAGTGGAAGATATTTATAAGAATAGGGAAAAATTTGCTTCTCAGGTCCAAGAAGTAGCAGCCCTAGATTTGGCTGAAATGGGTCTTGAAATCAAAGCATTTACAATTCGAGATATTTCAGACAATAACGGATATCTAGAAGCTTTGGGTAAGAAAAGAATAGCAGAGGTAAAAAGAGATGCAGAGATTGCAGAAGCCAATGCAAGGATGGAAACTAAAGTCAAAACAGCTGAAGCCAATCGTGAAGGAGAAGCGGCCAGCCTGATCGCGCAAACGCAAATAGCAGAATCCGAGAAGATAAAAGAACTGAAGGTGCAAGCCTATCGAAGAGAGCAGGAAAGTGCCAAGGCAAGCTCTGACCTAGCTTATGAAATTGAATCCAATAAAGTAAAGAGAGAAGTAACAGAGACCCAAATGCAGGTAGAAATCACAAAAAAAGAAAAAGAAAAAGAATTGACGGATGTAGAAATGCAGGTTCAGATTGCCAGGAAGCAAAAAGAAATTGAGCTAGCTGAGCAAGAAGCTTTGAGAAAAGAAAAGGAATTGGAGTCCACAATTAAGAAACAAGCTGAGGCTGAAAAGTATCGGGCTGAGAAACAAGCTGAAGCAGAGAAATACAGAGAGATTCAAGATGCTGAAGGAAAAGCCAATGCCATTCGTTTGGAGGGCCAGGCACGAGCCGACGCTCGAAAAGCAGAAGGTATGGCTGAGGTAGAAATTATTCGTGAGAAGGGTAAAGCTGAAGCAGAAGCTATGATGAAGAAGGCTGAAGCATATAAGCAGTACAATGAGGCTGCGGTGACCCAGATGATTATTGAGAAACTGCCAGAACTGGCAAAGGCTATTGCAGAGCCATTATCAAAGACAGAGAAGATTGTCATTGTAGATTCTGGAGAAGGTGGAAAGGGTGCAGGGAAGATAACTTCCTATGTAACAGATATCATGTCATCCTTGCCTGAAACTGTTGATGCCGTTACGGGAATCAATCTGCTAGAGATGTTAAAGTCAAAGAAAATTGATCCTACCAAGCTGGAGAGTGTGGCTATTAAGCCGATAGTGACATTGTCAGAAGAAAACAAAGAGAGCTAGTCGCATAAAAGAGAATTCTTTTCACTGAAGAATTCTCTTTTTATATATATGTATATATGTATATTTGATAACGAAAATGATTATCTATGGCGGTGAAGGGTATAATGTTAAAGGAAAATGATCTTTGAGAGGAGAGCAAGCTGATGAATACAAAAAGAACAGGCATTGTTACCATGAAAGGGAATCCCTTGACTTTGGTGGGAAATGAAATAAAGGTAGGCGATAAAGGGCCAGATTTTACGGTATTAACCAATGACATGCAGCTGTACAGTTTAAAGGATGCTGGTAACAAGGTGAAAATTGTTAGTGTGGTACCATCCCTAGATACAGGCGTGTGTGAGCTTCAAACGATTCACTTTAATGAAGAGGCTGCAGAATTAGGCGATGTGGTCATATTGACCATTAGTGTGGACCTTCCATTTGCTCAGAAAAGATTTTGCGGTGCCAAGGGCATTGATAAGGTGATTACTTTGTCAGATCATCGAGATTTATCCTTTGGCCTTCAATATGGATTTGTTTTGGAAGAGTTACGGCTGTTGGCGAGAGGCGTTATCGTTATCGATCAGGAAAATGTGGTACGATATGTGGAGTATGTGGGCGAGGTTGCAGCGCAGCCAGACTACGATAAGGCCCTAGAGGCAGTAAAGCAGCTAGTATAAATCAATAAAGCGATTCCAGGAAGTAAAGGGATGTTCCATAGATCATAACCATATACATCTGTTATCACGAAAATCGGAGACTGCTGAGAAATGGTAGTCTCTTTTTTATTTACTAGGAAGTTCTACTTTCCTAGTAAATAAAAAATCAGGGGTGCAGGAGAAGTATAATGGTTGCAAATGGATGAGATAAAGAGCCAAAAAAGGACAAAAAGGTTGTAAGAATGCCATAATCATGGTACAATCAGCGAAAATATGATTGGCATAGTTCATGCATTATTCATGTTTGCAATTCATTATCTATTTATAAGGAGGGACTAATGCATGTCAGTTGAAGTGAAGGAAAAGCAAGAAAAGAAGCCGAAGGCGGTGAAGGTGCCCCATACCTATGTCATCATTTTTGCCGTAATTTTATTGTGTGCTATTTTAACGTATACAGTTCCTGTAGGGCAGTTTGATGTCCAAGAGGTAAAGTATATGCAGGGGGAAAGTGAAAAGACAAAAACAGTGCTCGATCCAGCCAGCTTTAGATTGGTAACGGATGAGAGTGGAAACACTGTGAAAAACCCGGTTCCTATTTTCGGAACGGAAGATTTTGGCGGCATAGGGATGTTGAACTATGTGTTTGAGGGTCTTGTTTCTGGGGATAAATGGGGTTCTGCTGTAGGTATTGTTGCATTTATTTTGGTCATCGGAGGTGCCTTTGGGATCGTATTAAAAACAGGGGCAGTAGAAGCCGGTATCTTGGCGATGATCAGCAAGACAAAAGGGATGGAAGTTATTATTCTACCTGTAATATTTATTCTATTCTCCCTAGGTGGGGCTGTATTCGGCATGGGTGAAGAGGCGATTCCCTTTGCTATGATTCTGGTACCATTGGTGATTGCCATGGGATATGATGCCATTGTGGGAGTATGTATCACCTATGTGGCTACGCAAATCGGGTTTGCTGCATCTTGGATGAATCCATTCAGCTTGGCAGTAGCGCAAGGTGTGTCAGGCGTACCCGTAATGTCAGGTGCAGGATTAAGAATGGTGGCGTGGGTGGTGTTTACTGCCATCGGTATTGCATATACCATGGTATATGCAAGAAAAATTAAAAAAAACCCATTGGCGTCTGTATGCTATGAGTCTGATGCATACTATAGAAATGATTTTCAAGGGAAAGATCATTTTGAAACAAAATTTACAACGGGTCATGGATTGGTATTATTGACAATCGCCTTGACAGTGGTTTGGACAATTTGGGGTGTTGTGAAGAAAGGTTATTATATTCCAGAATTGGCTTCCCAATTTTTCGTAATGGGCCTTATAGCGGGTATTATCGGAGTGATTTTCAAGTTAAATGATATGAAGCTGGATGATATTGCTTCTTCTTTCCAAAGCGGGGCTGCGGACCTTGTGGGGGCAGCCATGGTTGTAGGTATGGCAAAGGGGATTATCATCATTTTAGGAGGAACAGATCCTGCCAGTGGAACGGTTCTAAACACGATTCTCCATAGTATGGGAAGTGCGGTAGGAAATCTTCCGCCTATGATTTCTGCGTGGTTTATGTATATCTTCCAGTCTGTATTCAATTTCTTTGTTGTATCAGGCTCTGGTCAAGCTGCGTTAACCATGCCATTAATGGCACCTTTAGCAGATATCGTGGGGGTAACAAGACAGGTAGCTGTATTGGCATTTCAGCTTGGTGATGGTTTTACAAACCTAATTGTACCAACTTCCGGCTGTTTAATGGGTGTGCTGGGTGTAGCTAGAATGAGCTGGGGAGATTGGGCTAAATGGCAAATCAAAATGCAAGCTGCATTGTTTGTGGTTGCTTCCATATTTATGTTTGTGGCAGTGGCGATTGGATATAACTAAAATTGATTTTTGTGAAAGACCTACGATTGTAGGTCTTTTGCTATTTATTCCATAATGAGCATAAATGTGCCTTGTAAGAGTGAAAATATAAGAGAATATGCATCATTACAGGAGGCTGTTATGGAAAATACTACGAACAATCGATTGCAAAAATATAGGATGTCGATTTTTAAAGAGGTAGCCAAGTTAGCATGGCAGGGAAGGCTAGAAGAAGGAATTGAAGAATTGCCAGATCAAATACTCGGAGAAAAAGCTGACGATGAAAAGGAACGGAAAATTGTAAGAAATTATATACGGATGGCCATGGGAGTAGATCCTAGTCGTGAAGAGCACAGCCTCATAGAGGACGTAGAAAAGGCATTACAGCTGAGTCAAGTGGAAAGTCCTTTGGTTGCAGTAATAGAAAATATTTGTGATGAATGCCATCGATACCATGGAGAAGATACCTATGATGAGGAATGTCCAAGGGGTCACTTAGACTGTACGAAGGGAGAGCACAAATGTCTTGGCTGCGGAAAGTGTATGGGTGAATGTCCATTAGGCGCCATTTCTGATAAGATTGAGTTCATTCCTTTCATAAAGATGCTTCAAGATAAGAAACAACCCATATATGCTACCATTGCGCCGGCTTATGTAGGTCAATTGGGAGACAATATGACACCAGGGAAGCTGCGGGCTGCCTTAAAGTGGATGGGATTCACAGATATGATTGAGGTCGCAGTATTTGCAGATATCTTGACGGTAAAAGAAGCCTATGAGTTTGATCATATGGTAAAAACAGAAAAGGATTTTTTTATTACAAGCTGCTGTTGTCCTGTGTGGGTAGGACTGATACAGAAGAACTTTAAGGATATTGAAGATCATGTATCTCCCTCTGTATCACCTATGATTGCATCAGGAAGGGTAGTAAAAGCTTTAAATCCAAATGCCAAGGTTGTTTTTATCGGGCCATGTATTGCTAAAAAAGCTGAGGCAAAGATTGAAGATTTAAAGGATGCCATCGATTATGTATTGACCTTTAGAGAGCTTCATGAAATCTTTGGGGCATTGGAAATTGATTTGGAAACATTGGAGGATGATGATCGAGAGGAAGCTTCCTTTTCTGGACGAGTATACGCCCGGACTGGCGGTGTAAGTAAGGCAGTAGAACTATCGGTGGAAAGAGTAACCCAAAGGGATATTCCCTTTAAATCCGTGTGCTTTGATGGGGCCAAAGACTGTAAAGAGGGATTGCATAGGCTGTTAGAAGGAGAGATTCAGGCCAACTTTATTGAAGGCATGGGTTGCGTAGGCGGCTGTGTAGGCGGGCCCAGGACCATTGCCTCGGTTGAGAAGGCAACGGAAAAAGTAAATCGTTATAGCGAATCTACAACGATGAAAACGCCCTTCGATAACAATAATGTACTGGAGCTGATTACCAGCTTAGGTCTAAAACGATTAGAATCTCTAGAACATGGAGAAAGTATCAAAAATCTGCTCGTGAGAAACTTGAATAGATAGGAAAATCCCCTAAGGTTTGATCATGAGAATCAAATCATAGGGGATTTATCATTAGATATAAAAGGTACTAAAAGTTATAGGATTCACCGGGCTTTAGGGAAACTACCTCTACATCCTTTACACGGTCTTTAAAAACACCAGGGTCAGCTTTGATGACAGGAAACGTATCATAGTGCATAGGAATAACTTTTTTTGGCTTGATAAATTCTACAGCTCGCACAGCATCTGTAATGTCCATGGTAAAATTACCACCGATAGGTAATAGGGCAACATCGATATTTTCTGTTTCTAATAATTGCATGTCCATGGTCAAACCGGTATCACCGGCATGGTAGATTTTTTTGGCATTAACCTCAATAACGAAGCCGCAGGGATTGCCTCCATAAATGAGTCCGCCGATGGTCTCTATCCCTGAACCATGAAGGGCGGGCGTCATCTTCACAGTACCAAAGTCAAACTTCGTTCGACCGCCGATATGCATGGCATGGGTAGGAATGTCCTTCCCGCCTAGGTAAGAAGCAATTTCATAGTTAGTAATTACAGTGGCATTGCTTTTGCTAGAAATTAAGGCAGCATCACCTAGGTGATCACCGTGGCCATGGGTCACGAAAATATGGGTAATATGCTGAAAGTCAGGAAGTGATTTTGGTGCTTGGGGATTGCTAGATAAAAAAGGGTCAATCAATGCTTTAAAGTTACCTTCCTCTATGTAAAAGCATGCATGACCAAGAAACTGGATTTTCATAGGAAAACAACTCCTTTTATTCTTACTCTATTTTATCATACCATATAGCTAGATAATCTCACAGATGGTTTGAGACAAAAGAGACGATATCTTCAAAAATCATGGATGTTTCAAAGCTATCGCAAAAACGATGGGTGGTCTGATCATAGTATCTAATTTCTTTTTGAGTGGTTTGTGCATGATCATAAATATATTGGGCGCTTCTTGCCCTGACCAAAGGATCTTTTTTACCCTGGACTACCAGCAAGGGAACATTCAATTTTTTCACCAAGGGTTTTGCGGAACGCAGTGTTTTGACAAAGTGATAATTAGCTTTTAAAGGAATTCTGAAGAACGTTGTATAGTCAAGGAGGCGAAGATAGTTTTTACTTTTGACAGCATGGGAGATATCTTCAAAGATATTTATTCCGTCTAGGCAGTATATAGGGGTACCCATGGTTACCATGCACTTTGGCTGATACTGCTGGGTTAAATGGAAGGCAAGCAATCCACCCATGGAGAAGCCTATGACTGCAATCTCACTGCATTGGCGAGATAACTCTTCGTATCCTTGTTGGGCCGATGCGATCCAATCAAGGTAAGTCGATCGATGAAGATCTTTTTTCGGATTGTCATGGCCATGGAGGGTAGGACAATGGGTGATAATATTCTCTCTATTGAACATATCTCCAAGGGGAGCCATGTCACAAGATCCACCGGTGAAACCATGAAGCAGTAAACAACCTTTCAAAGGATATCAGCTCCTTTCTGTCAAATCATATCTGTCATAGTTATAGTATTGACACAAAACCGTAGTACTTATGATATAATTTAAAACAATTATGATGGAGGGAATAAAATATGGGTAACATAACTATATGTAATTTTGCCATTGGGAGGCTCAGAAAGAATGAGAAGAAGTGATATCATATGGACTATGGATGGGGACGCTCAATTTTTGAGAACGGAGATTGCGGAGGGAGTCCCATTAAAGTTGAAGAGGATGATAAGACATGGCTAAAGTCAATGATCAACCTATGGAGCATTTTATCAATCGAGAATTGAGTTGGTTAGAATTCAATGATCGTGTTCTGCAAGAAGCGAGAAACAGTAAAAATCCTCTTTTTGAGCGCTTAAAATTTCTGGCCATTGTAAGCTCCAATCTTGATGAATTTTTTATGATTCGCGTTGCTTCTCTAAAACAGCAGGTGCACGTTGGTTTTCACAGACCGGACCCTTCGGGATTGACACCAAAACAGCAATTAAAGAGAATATCCCTTAGAACGCATAAAATGGTAGATGAACAATATACCTCGTTTCATCGTGCCCTTGTTCCTGGGCTAAAGAAAAATGATGTTTTGATAGCAGATAGAGAAAGTTTAACCCTTTCCCAAAGAAATTATCTAGAAAACTATTTTACGGAAGTGGTATATCCTGTGTTAACACCTATGGCGGTAGACTCCAGCAGGCCCTTTCCGTTAATTTTAAATAAAAGTCTAAATCTAGGGATTTTAATTGACAAAAAAAAACCTGAAAAAGATTTCACCTTCGCAACGGTACAGATTCCATCCGTACTGCCTAGAATGGTTCCATTGCCAGGAGAAAAGTCAGCAAGAAAAAGCTTTATTTTTCTAGAGGAGATTGTGGCCATGTTCATTGGAAGGCTATTTGCTGGGCACGATGTGATCTGTGCATATCCATATAGAATCACTCGAGATGCAGATTTAAGCATACAAGAGGAGGAAGCGGAAGATTTGTTGATGGAGATTGAAAAATCATTAAAGAAAAGGAAATGGGGTTCTGCCATACGACTAGAGGTGGATTTCCATATGGATGAACGGTTGGTAGATATCCTTAAGACAGTTTTAGAAATTCATCACGGAGATATATACTATATCAACGGTCCAATAGATCTGACTTTTCTTATGAAGATGTATGATTTAGAGGGGTATGAAGGATTGAAGTATCCCCATTATGTTCCTCAAATACCGCGGGCTTTCTTAGAAGAGGAAAATATTTTCCGTGCTATACGCAAAGGGGATATTTTGCTGCATCATCCCTTTGAATCCTTTGAACCTGTTGCAGCCTTTGTTCGTAGAGCGGCTGGGGACCCAAAGGTACTAGCGATCAAACAAACCCTCTATCGTGTCAGTGGAGATTCGCCCATCGTCAAGGCATTGGCAGAAGCTGCCGAAAGAGGAAAACAAGTGACAGTCCTTGTAGAAGTAAAGGCGCGGTTTGATGAAGAGAACAACATACAATGGGCAAAACGCTTGGAAAAGGCAGGCTGTCACGTGATCTATGGCTTGGTTGGCCTCAAAACCCATTGTAAGATTACCTTGGTGGTAAGAATGGAATCCCATGGGGTTCGGAGATACGTTCATTTGGGAACGGGAAATTATAATGACATTACGGCAGATTTCTATACGGATATAGGATTATTTACCTGTAATGAATATTATGGTGCCGACGCTTCGGCTTTGTTCAATATGCTCTCAGGATACTCGGAACCCCCTGGGTGGCACAGGTTGGAGGCTGCCCCAAAGGGACTTAGAAAAAGGTTTATCCAATTGATAGAAAATGAAATAAGAAATGCCATGGATGGAAAAAGTGGACACATTATTGCCAAGATGAATTCCCTCGTTGATACGGAGTTAATTATGATGCTGTATAGAGCTTCTATTGCCGGGGTAAAAGTTGATCTAATTGTACGGGGGATCTGCTGCTTAAAGCCAGGAATACCTAATATTAGTGAAAATATTACCGTGAGAAGTATTGTGGGAAGGTTTTTAGAGCACAGCAGAATTTTTTATTTCTACAATAATGGAAATGAGGATATTTTTTTATCGAGTGCAGACTGGATGCCTCGAAATTTAGATCATAGAGTAGAATTGCTCTTTCCCGTGGAGGATAAGCTGTTGCGTCAGCGGGTGATAGAGATTTTAAATATGAACTTAACAGACACAGTAAAGGCAAGGCTGCTGAATCGTGAAGGAAGGTACAAAAAAATAGACCGAAGAGGAAAGAAGCGAATCGATTCACAAAGCTATTTCTGTGAGGCAGCTTACCATACCAGGAAGAGATATGATGAGGAAAAGACGGCACCAATATTTCGACCTGTTTTATCAAACCATTCTACATTACAACAAGAAATAGCAGTGGAATGTGAAGAAGAATAAAGGTGGGGTGAACGATGAACAACAAAGTTGCGATTATAGACTTAGGTTCTAACTCGATTCGAATGATTATCATGAAAATCTATGGAGATGGGTCCTATAAGATGGTCGACCAGGCGAAAGAAATGGTACGGCTCAGTGAAGGAATGGGTGGAGAAATGACCCTAAAGCCCTTAGCCATTCAGAGAACCCTATACGTCTTAAAATTGTTTAAAAAGCTGATAGAGGTCCATCAGGCAGATAAAATATTTACGGTGGCCACTGCAGCCGTAAGAAATGCCAACAATCAAAAGTTCTTTTTAGATAAGGTAAAACAGGAAACAGGATTTGACTTTGAAGTAATCTCTGGTGAGATGGAGGCTTACTATGATTATTTAGGTGTAATCAATACCATTGATATAGAGGATTGTATAATTATTGATATAGGCGGTGCCAGTACAGAATTGATTTGGGTTGAGAAACGACGGCTGAAGGAAGCAGTGAGTTTACCCTATGGGGCAGTGGTCTTAACAGAAAAATTTTTTGATAAGGGTGATATTACCCAGGAGAAGTTAAAAAAGCTTGAGCAGTTCATGGAAAAACAGTATGAGCAAGTGAAATGGCTAAAGCAGGTTACAGGATTACCTATCGTTGGGCTGGGTGGCTCCATTCGTAGCCTAGCCAAAATAGATAAAAAGAAGATAAGATTCCCTTTAGAGAGTCTCCATAATTATCAGATGGAAGAATGGGAAGCGGCCCATGCCTATCAATTGGTAACGAAGGCAAATTTGGAGGAAAGAAAAAATATTCCGGGAGTAGGAAAAGAACGGGCAGACATCATTGTAGGAGGATTGGTACCGATAAAGGTATTGATGAATTATCTAAAAGCAGAAAAGCTGATTGTTAGCGGCAATGGACTGAGAGAGGGTATATTTTTCCAAAATTATCTTAAGGTATTGAATTATGGGGATGAGATTATTCAAGATGTGTTGTTTCATAGTGTGGAAAATAATCTAAGAAACTATGAAGTAAATATGGATCATTCTTTCCATGTACAAAAGCTGGCCCTATCGATTTTTGATCAAACAAAGGAAATTCACGGAATGGGAGCATGGGAGAGAAAGCTCTTAGCAGCTGCAAGCCTCCTCCATGATATTGGCATGTACGTGGATTATTATAATCATCATAAACATGGATTCTACCTTACTTTGAATGCAAGGCTAAACGGCTTGCGCAACAGGGAGTTGGTAATGTGTGCTTTTATCGTAGCCATGCATCGAAATGAAGAGTTCAAGAAGGATTGGAAAGGGTACAATATGCTCATAGATAAAAACGATTATGAAATCGTGAAAAAATTAAGCTGGTTTGCCCGTGTCGCCGAGAAATTAGACCGTAGCGAGTATGGCAGTGTAGAGGATGTGGTGTGCTATCTTGATCAAGATAGTCTTCAGATTATGCTAAAAACCAATAGCGCTGCAGAACTGGAGATTGCCGCCGCCATGAAAAGCGAGAAGGTATTTGAGAAGATGTTCCGTAAAAAATTATACATCGTGTGAAATAGCTAGAGACAATGGGCTCTAGCTATTTATTTACCAATTTAATGATGGCATTATCCATAACCTCCACTTCACAGGCCAAACGATAGCCCTTGGATAATTTATCTTCGCCGAGAAGCTTTTTTTCTTGCTTTGTAGGCTTGGACACAGTGCCTTCCAGAACTTTTACGATGCACTTTCCGCACTTACCTTTACCGTCACAAGAATCCTTTATCTTTACCCTTGCAGACTTGGCTATCTTTAATAAGTTATTTGGCTTTTCAATTTCAATATTGCTTATAAATTTCACTTTCATACTCAAGATAACCCTTCTTTCTTTGTAAATATAATGGGAAACAAAATTTATTCTTAGAATTATCATACCCAGGACGAAGATAATAAAATCATCATTCCTATGGGTGCTAGAATCAAATAATTCAGCTAAGAATCATGAAAGTAATTATAGAAATGAAATGAATATACTGACAATAACGAAAAATGGAATATATAGGGATAAATCAACAAGATATGAAAAAATATTATTACATCATGCAGAATTCGACAAAAAAAACCACTCCCTTTTGCTAAAATATACTAGAATACAAGAACAAGGGGAGAGGGTCTGTGTGAAGGTTGGGGGTAAAGTGAAATTTGGCATTGGGCGGCAGTTTCTATTATTTTCTATTTTATCGATTACAATTCCGTTAATACTTCTGGGAGTAATCT
This sequence comes from Anaerosolibacter sp., assembly GCF_029240175.1. Classification (GTDB taxonomy): domain Bacteria; phylum Bacillota; class Clostridia; order Peptostreptococcales; family Thermotaleaceae; genus Anaerosolibacter. The sequence continues at coordinate 69,668 of NZ_JARBTM010000026.1, read as the reverse complement.
CTTATTCAAAGTCTGTACAAGTCATTGAAAGAAATTTAAAGTATTCCACCCAGCAGATGATGGATGAGATGAAATCATCGATCGATATCTATATGGAGTCATTCGGAAATGGTCTAGAGAAGATGTCCAAGCAATCCAGTGTTCAGACCTTAACAGCGGCACCAGACACAGTATCTTCGGCGTCCCAAGCAGAGGCGGAAGAACAGAACACTACTGGATTAAATCAAGAAGCCCTAAAATGGTTAATGAAGGATTTTGTTAGTTATATTGAGGCCAACAAGGATATAAAGCATGTGTATATTGGTACAAAAAACAAGGATATGATCATATACCCAGAAGCTAAATTTGAGCAAGGCTTTGATCCTACCACCAGAGAATGGTATAAAGAAGCAATAGGCAAGAAAGGACTGGTATGGACAAATCCCTATCAGGATTCTATAACAGGCGAAATGATTATCTCTGCAGCATTGCCCATTTATTATGAAGATCGACCACAGGAGGTTTTTGGTGTTTTGGCCATTGATCTTTCCATGAAGGAATTGGCGGCGAAAATCAACAAAACAAAGGTTGGAAAGAGGGGGTACCCTGTCATCCTAGATGATCAAGGAAACACCCTGATCCATAAAGACCCTGGGATGATCGGAAAGCCCCTCCCATCTGAAGCCATTAATAATGCCATTAGCAAAGTGAACGCTGGACAGGTTGATTATATTTGGCATGAGGATGGTAAAAACTTTGAGAAGTTTGCAGTATATACAACGATTGATAGATTGAATTGGACAATCCTAACCACCATGTATGTAGATGAGATTGAAGAAGACGCCAGCGGGTTGTTGCAAAGTGCCTTGATCATAGGGGGAATATCCCTCCTCATCGCATTGATTCTTTCCGTTTTGTTCTCTAGAAGGCTGACAAACCGGATGGAAGGGTTTCTCCAACATATGGATCGCGTGAAGGCGGGAGATCTTCGTGGCAATTTTATAACCAGCGCAAAGGATGAAATAGGCAGTTTGGCCGTATCTTTTAATGGCACTATCGGTGAAATAAGCAGTCTTATTGAGAAGGTACAGCACGTTGTACAAGATGTAGAGGAAGCCTCTCTAAGATTAGCTTCTGCTTCCCAAGAATCCAGTGCATCCATCGAAAGCCTCAGCCATACGGTAGATGAAATTGCTGAAGGTGCCACCAAACAGGCGATAGATGCTCAACTAGGTGCCGAGCAGGTTCGAGAGATTGCCCAGGAATTTGACCGATTGGCCTTGGATACAGGAAATATGTTGGATGCCACCAAGGAAATTATGGATATAAATCAAACTAGTTTAGGGGATTTAGAGTACTTAGATGAAAAGACGCGTTTCAATCATGCAGCTACCGAAAAGATTGAGATGGCTGTAAAGGAATTGGAAAATGACAGTAAGAATATTGGTATGATCATCGATACCATTGGCAATATTGCAGAGCAAACCAATTTGTTGGCGCTAAATGCATCCATTGAGGCTGCAAGAGCTGGAGAGCATGGCAGAGGTTTTGCTGTTGTCGCAGATGAGATAAGAAAGCTGGCGGAGGGGTCTAGGCATGCTGCCGAGGAGATTAGAGGCATTATTCTAAGCATTCAGCAAGAAAGCCGAAATACCTCTAAAGTGATGGAAGAAGTGAAGATCAGTTCCTCGGAGCAAGGTCAAGCTGTTGAAAAGGTAAATGAGAGCTTCGGCAAAATATTCAAATCTATCGAAGGTATCATGGAGAGGATTGAATCCATCGGAAAGATGACAGGACATATCAATCATAAGAAGAATGAGCTGGTGACAGTGATTGAGGCTATTTGGTCTGTGGCCCAAACAGCATCAGCAGCTACTGAAGAAGCTACTGCTTCCATGGAACAGCAATCAGCTGCTGCTGAGGAAGTATCCCAGGAGGCTAACGCTCTAAATGAGCTGGCAGTGAAGCTGGCAGGAGATGTGAGCAGATTTAAAACAAAATAATAGCAGATAGGAAAATATATCAAGAAAGCCCTGGACTTAAGTCCAGGGCTTTCTTGATATGCCAAGATAACCATATAGAATCGTAAAAGCAGGCAGCAAATATGGCAACAACGCATAGGGACTAAACTGAAGCACAGATATACCAAACATTGCAGTAATCATGACGCCATTTACATTCCATGGAATGAGCGGTACGAGGACAATACCAGAATCAGCGATGGTTCGTGCCAAGGTACTACGAGATATCTGATTTTTCTCATAGGTTTTTTGCAGAAACTTTCCAGGGATAATTACTGCCAGGGTTTGATTGCAGGTAACCACAGCGATCATAAAGCTTAGAAAGGCCGTATGAAGGATGAGTGAGCCGATTCCTTTTATTTTTATAACGAACTGGTGAATGAGAGGTTCGATCATGTGGGTTCCGTCTAGTATTCCATTTAGGGCGGTAGAAGCAGCAATGATTAAAATGACATTTTTCATAGAAATCAATCCACCACCCGATAAAATGCTGGAGATATCCACATTGGTGGGGTGAAATCCAAACAGGGAAACTTTAAGGACTTGAGAAAGCGTAAACTGATTTTGAAATAAGATACATACCAAGGTGGTAAGAAGTCCCATACCTAAGCTTTTTACCATGGTAAATCGAAAGATTGCCATGATCATGATGGTTAAAGGTGGAATCAGCAGCACGATACTTACCGGAAAATTAGCCATCAATTTTTGCTGAATATCCGTCAGGCCAGTATGGGGACCACTCACCAAAAATGACCTCCCTAGAATGCCATAGAAGGCAGTACATATGATAAAAACGGGTGCTGTAGTTGCCATCATATGCCAGAGGTTGTCCACTAGCTTTGTTTCCGTAATAACGGCTGTTAAATTGGCACTGCTGGACATGGGAGAAGTCCGGTCACCTAGATAGCCCCCTGATACAATGGCGCCTACCAAAAGGGGGAGGGGAATGTCTAATCCTTTTCCAATACCCACCAGGGCCATGCCTACGGTGCTGATGGTACCCAAGGAGGTACCTAAGACCATGGAGATCATACTGGTAATGAGAAAAGTAGCCAAGAGAAAATTAAGATTTGCTAAGTATTGAAAACCCAAATACATCATCGTAGGAATTGTTCCGCCCATCATCCATAATCCAACCAGGATACCGATCAATGCCATCATGGCAAGGACAATCCAAGCACTCTTGACCCCTTTAAATATCATAAAACAGATTTCACGGGGCGTATAGCCGTGCAGATATACCATATATGATGTAAACAGCAGTCCTATGAGTAAGCCATAATAGGCAGAATAACCCAATTGTATAGCCAGGAGAATACCAAATACAATCACGAAGATGATACCATAGGTTCGTCCGATACTGATTTTCTTTTTCATGGAAGACCTCTTTTCTTTTTCCGATGGCGAACAACTCTAAGACATGATCAATAAATCAAAGATTTATGATCCCTGCTTATACAAGCGGGAGACAAGAGTTGTACAGCCCCTGGATAACACGACTTGGCGTTCAGGTGGAGTTGCAAACTCCATCTGAACTGAGTCTTAGTTGATAGGGTACATCCTTATTATACGTCATAAGGCAAGAAATGGAAATGGAGAAACGAATAGTCTGGAAAATGAATGTAACCGTAGCAACGATTTCATGGGCATGTAGGAAAGCAAAAACACATATCTTTTAAAGTGATCATTCGCTGTTTAGATAGTGTGCGAATGGCTATATATGGAATATATGTTATAAAGGAGGGAACGTCATGCTTGTTGATCAGTACAGTCCATTCGAAGGAAAAATGCTTCAAATTCTGGATAAAGACGGAAATGTGCTGGATGAAAGTTTGGTTCCGCAGATTCCAGACGAAGACCTAGTAAAACTTATGAAGACCATGTTATATACAAGGACAGCGGATCGGAAGGCCCTAATGTATCAAAGACAAGGGAGAATGCTTACCTATGCGCCAAATGAGGGGCAGGAGGCATGTCAGGTAGGCAGTGCCTATGCGTTGGCCAAGAAGGACTGGATGGCACCTGCTTTCCGAGAATTAGGGGCTTGGCTGCAAAGAGGTGTAGATTTGAAAACGATTTTTCTTTATTGGTATGGAAACGAAATGGGAAGCAAAGTAGCTGACGATATACGAATTCTCCCGGTATCGATACCTATATCCTCCCAGTGTCTCCATGCTGTAGGATTGGCCATGGCGGCAAGAAAGCGAGGACTGGATGAAGTTTCCATCGCATACTTTGGGGATGGCGGTACTTCTGAAGGGGATTTCCATGAGGCTTTGAACCTTGCCGGTGTATATAAAGCAGCCACTGTATTCTTCTGTCAAAACAATCAATGGTCCATATCGGTACCAAAGCACTTCCAAACAGCATCAGAAACCTTTGCACAAAAGGCCTATGCCTATGGATTCAAGGGAATCAAAGTGGATGGTAACGATATTCTGGCTGTTTATGTAGCAACAAAGGAAGCTGTTGAGCGGGGTCGAAAAGGTGAAGGCCCTACGTTGATCGAAGGGTATACCTATCGTCTAGGACCTCATACAACCTCTGACGACCCCACACGGTATCGTGAGGAACAGGAAGTAGATGAATGGCGAGAAAAGGACCCAATCAAGCGTTTCAGAATCTATCTGGAACGTAGAGGACTCTGGAGTGATGAGATGGAAAAACAGTTTGTCCAGGAAGCAGACGAAGAAGTGGAGCGCGCCTTTAAAGAAGTGGAGCAGTCGGGAAATACACAGTTTGATGACATCTTCAAATATCAGTATGAAAAAATGACACCATTATTGGAAGAGCAATACGCAGAATATAAAGCCTTCTTTCAGGAAAGGGGGATGCTATAATGCCAGTGTTAAATAACGTGCAAGCTGTAAATTATGCTTTGATGCAGGAAATGGAAAGAGATCCTTCTGTGGTTGTATTTGGAGAGGATGCAGGATATGAAGGCGGCGTTTTCAGAGCTACCGTAGATCTACAGGAAAAGTTTGGCGTTGAACGATGCTTTGATACACCGATATCCGAATCGGGAATTGTAGGTGCGGCAGTGGGTATGGCTATTAATGGACTAAAGCCTGTGGTGGAGCTTCAATTCTGTGGATTTACCTATCCGGCATTTAATCAGATCATCAGCCATGTATCACGTATGAGAAATCGATCTAGAGGTCGGTTTACACTGCCTATGGTGATTCGTTTCCCATCAGGAGGCGGCATTAGGGCCCTGGAGCATCATTCAGAGAGTCCTGAGGTATTATTTGCCCATATCCCTGGATTGAAGATTGTGATGCCTTCAACGCCGTATGATACCAAGGGGTTACTGACAGCGGCCATTCGGGACCCAGACCCTGTGATCTTTATGGAGCCAAAGCGGATATACCGTGCCTTTAAACAGGAGGTACCAGAAGAGGATTATGTGATAGAAATCGGAAAAGCCAATGTCGTAAAGGAAGGGGAAGATCTAACCATTGTTACCTGGGGTGCCATGGTAAAGGATACCCTTAAGGCGGTGGAAGAGGCCAACAAGAAAGGTATTTTTCCAGAGGTCATTGATTTGAGAACCATAGCACCACTAGATCGGGAAGCTATTATTCAATCAGTAAAAAAGACGGGAAGAATCCTTGTGGTACAGGAAGCTGTTAAGAGTTTTGGCGTAGCCTCAGAAATTATTGCCTTGGTCAATGAAAAAGCATTTCTCCATCTGGAAGCACCTCCTGCAAGGGTAGCAGCACCAGATATTATCGTACCGCTGCCAAGGGGAGAACAATATTACATGCCTAACCCCGATATGATTTACGAAAAAATTCTTGAAGTAGTAAATTTCTTAACATAGGGGGTGAGGATATGATTCAAGAATTTAAATTTCCAGACATTGGCGAGGGAATCCATGAGGGAAAATTACTGAAGTGGCATATGGAGGTCGGGGATACGATTCAAGCAGGAGATACCATTGCAGAGGTGGAGACTGATAAGGTTAATGCAGAGCTTCCATCCCCTTATTCTGGGAAAGTGATAGCTTTGCTTGCTGAAGAAGGTGGGATCATCTATGTAGGGCAAGTATTGATTAAGGTAGATACAGGAGAAGTCGGAAAGAGCCAAGACCAAACGGTTGAACCTGTAGCAGAGGAGAATGCAGGGGTTGTGGGTGCTTTAGAAGCATCTTCGGAAGTAATTCCTGCCAGTGCGGAGGGAAGAAAGCAGGAAGCAGCAATCCCGCCGAAAAGGAAAGTGTTGGCTACACCTGTGGCTAGAAAGATGGCATATGATTTAGGGGTTGACCTTAGGAACGTAACTGGTACAGGACCAGGAGGCAGGGTAATGAAGGCGGACATTGCTGCTGCAGCGGAAAAAACTACAGCAGGGGATTCTGAAGCCTCTAAACCAGAGCAAAAGCATGAAACTAAGCTGGAAGCAGCATCAAAGGATAGGAATCAGATAGAGAGGGTACCCCTCAGTATGATAAGAAAGACCATCGCAAAAAAAATGGTTCAATCAAAACATACAGCTCCCCATGCCACGGCTATGGATGAGGTTGATGTGACGGAACTGGTGAAATTCAGAGAAACTGCAAAAGGTCATTTCGATGAAGATATTCATTTGACCTTTATGCCATTTATCATGAAAGCGATCGTGTTGGCATTAAAGAAAAATCCCAAAATCAATAGCTCATTGGATGACGAAACCGAAGAGATTCTATTGAAAAAATACTATCACCTAGGGATTGCTGTGGATACGGAAGAAGGTTTAACCGTACCTGTGGTCCGCAATGTGGATCAAAAGAGCATTGTTAGATTAGCCAAAGAATTGAATGATTTAGGTCAGCGGGCAAGAAATAGGAAATTGACGATAGATGAACTAAAGGAGAGCACCTTCTCCATCACCAATTATGGGGCAGTAGGATCGATCTTTGGGGTACCTGTGATCAATTATCCTGAGGTTGCCATCATGGGTATAGGAAAGATCAGCAAGAAGCCAGTTGTCATAGAAGATGAGCTTGTCATTCGCCATATGCTGCCCCTATCCATGTCCTTTGACCACCGGGTTGTAGATGGCGGTGATGCAGGACGCTTTATGAATGATGTGAAGAAGTATTTGAGTGATCCCTATAGATTGTTGCTTCTGTAGGCACAAGGAGTGATGTACAAATGTATGATGTAATCGTAGTAGGCGGAGGACCTGGGGGTTATGTGGCAGCCATTAAGGCTGCCCAACTGGGCATGAAGGTTGCCTTGGTGGAAAAGGATGAAATTGGCGGTGTCTGCTTGAATTGGGGTTGTATTCCCACCAAGGCGCTGCTTAAAAATGCCAGAGTTTATCAGGAGATACTGAAAGGTGATTTCTTTGGCATTGAGGGCATTGACAAAGACAGCTTAAAGATTAATTGGCAGCAGATGGGCAACCGAAAGGACATGGTAGTAAAACGCCTTGTGAATGGTGTAAAGGGCTTGCTAAAGAAAAATGGAATAGACGTTTTTATGGGCACAGGTGTATTTAAAGATAAACAAACCATCGTTGTAGGGGATAAAACCTTAAAAACAAAAAACTTAATCCTTGCTACTGGATCAAGACCGTTTATCCCAACGATTGAAGGGCTCCATGCAGCTATGGAGAAAGGGATTGCCATTACGAGTAAAGGGGCCCTGCAATTGACAGATTTGCCCAAAACCATGGTAATTTTGGGCGGCGGGGTAATTTCTGTTGAGTTTGCTACCCTATTTAACGCCTTGGGGACAAAGGTCATTCTGCTCCAGCGCTCTGGTCGTATTCTAAAGGGCACGGAGGAAGAACTAGCGCTGGCCTTGCAAAAGCATTTGATGGATCAAGGGGTTCAGATTGTTACCAACTGTCAATTGAAGAAGGTAGAAGGCAGCAAGGTTATCTGCGAAGTAGAGGGCAGAGAAATAAGCTACATGGGAGAAAAAATTCTGGTAAGCTTAGGGAGACAGCCCAATGTGGAAGGGATGGAATCCCTAGGAATCACCTATGATCAAAAAGGAATCAAAGTAGATGCTTATTTACAGACCAATGTATTAGATGTCTATGCCATTGGTGATGTAAATGGCAAGTATCAGTTGGCCCATTTAGCCTCTGCTGAAGGAATCACAGCGGCAGAGAATATTGCAGGGAAGAAAAACAGTATCAATTACAAACTGGTACCATCCTGTATTTATAGCTTTCCAGAGTTGGCAGCTATAGGATTGACGGAAGCAGAAGCAAAAGAAGAAGGATATGATGTGGTAGTGAGCAAGTTTCCTCTCAGTGCCAATGGAAAGGCATTGGCGGAGGGGGAGAGTATTGGATTTGTAAAGATTATTGCCGAAAAGAAGTACGGAGAAATATTAGGGGTTCATATCATGGCAGTCCATGCCACAGATATGATCTCTGAGGCTGTGGTATCCATGGAAATGGAAGGAACCATCTACGATGTGGCTAAGGCCATCCATCCCCATCCAACCCTATCAGAAATTGTGATGGAGGCAGCCCATGGTGCCATTGACAAACCAATACATTATTAGAGATTGAGGTTAAGGTTGAGGTTAAGATTGATGGTGCCCATTGGGCACCTAAAAAAATCAGGATATCAAAAACGGACGTGTAATGCACGTCCGTTTTTTTAACCTCAGCCTCAAACTTAACCTGTGCACTATGGTGCACATCTATGCTGGAAACAAAATCTGTTTCTCAACACAAAGGCTGATAGACAAATCTCTATTCCCTACGGAATCAAAGCGGACTGTCAAGATGTCCTTACGGAGGTCTTTGATCTCCCCCATACCAAACTTTGGATGGACTACCTTTAAGCCAATGGAAAAAGGATGATTAGATCCAGGGGAGATATTGGGAGAAGGTGCTGTTGTTTGAACTGGAATAATAGAAGTCAGCTGCAGCCTTTCGGCACAATTTCCCACTTCTTCCACAAATCGAGACACCTTCATCAGTTCACCATTTTTTAATTTTACGACCAAAAGTCCTAAGCTTTCTTTGGCTCTGGTCATACCCACATAGAACAGCCTGCGCTCTTCCTCTAATAAAGACAAATCCCCCTTACGGGCCTGCTCAAGACTAGATTTTCCAGGAAAATGCTGCTCGAATAGATCCACCATAAGAACGCGATCAAACTCCAAACCCTTGGCGGAATGAATGGTGGACAATACTACCGCATTTGTATATCGATTGTACTGGCAATCCTCCAAAACCCTTTGGAGATCATCGAAGCGGGATAGAAATTCCTGGATGGTATCGGTCCCTAAAGCGATGGTTTTTAATTGAGATAGAATCAAATCTATGCCGTCCAGAGAATTCTTTTTACTATGGGACTCTAAATAAGCCCTATAGTTCAAGGTGTATGCGATAAAATCAAAGGCATCCTTTGGTGATAAGGTGGATAGCTCCGTAAAATTCAGGGAAATACGGTGGATATTGTCTCGCTGATAACTTCGAAACTCCGGAAAATTTAATAATCTATCAAAAACAGAGGCATAGTGAGATGCTTTGCTGTACTGAATGGCTGTTTTAGGAATATATCCGTTCATTTTATAATAAATTCGTTCAAGGCTCTCAAAATCGCCAAAATCTAGAGATAGCCTAAGAAAGGAGAGGACATCCTGGACAACCCAATGACGGAAGAATAGATTTTTACTATCTCGAATATAAAAAGGGATGCCATGGCGGTCCAATTTATCGGCTAAGGAAATAGCAGATAAATTATTACGATAAAGGATCGCTGCATTGGACAGATCATCTCGATCAGATAATTGGTTAATCAAATAATTCAATTGATCCTGTTCATCCCTCAAATGAATGATTTGCATGCCCCGGCGATCCTCCCGGTTAGAAAACAGCTTCTTAGGGTATCTCGCCTGATTGGTCTGGATAAAAGCATCACTAATTTTCACGATGTCATTGGGGCAGCGGTAGTTTTGCTCCATAAAAAAAGACTTAGCGCCAGGATATGTATCTTGAAAACAAAGAAGCATCTCAGGACATGCACCTCGAAAGCCGTAAATGGATTGATCATCATCTGCTACCATAAACAGATTGCATTGAGATCCAGCAAGAAGACGAATGATTTCATGCTGTACCCTAGACGTATCCTGGGCCTCATCCACTTGGATGTAGGGATATTGCTGGCGATAATACTGAAGTAGTGCCGTATCTTTTTCCAAAATCTCCAGGGTCAAGGTTAACATATCATCGAAATCAAGAAAATGATGCTTGCGCTTATAATTCTCATATTGAGTATAGATTTCATAGAGATGATCAATATCTCGATGCTCTTCGCAGTAGGCTTTCAAAGGAGTTAAGGAATTTTTTATATAGCTGATGGTGCTGATTAATTCCTCTAGCTGGTCATCAGAAATATAGTCGCCGCTGATCTGGTGAAAAAGTTGCTTCAGTAAGACGGTTTTGTTCCGTGCAACCTGGTCTCCTTCTATTAAAGTATATTGAATCTGATGCTTCCTTCCATGTTCACGGATGAGCTTATAGGCGAAGCCGTGAATTGTAGAAAAAGGGACTGTTCCCTTAACAGCCGATCCAAATAGACTGTTAAATCTCTTGCTCATATCCTTTGCAGAAGCCTTGCTGAAGGTAATGGATAAAATCTGTTCTGGCTTCACCTTGTGATAAAGAATCAGATAAGCCGTCCTACAAATCAGCATTGTTGTCTTACCTGCCCCTGGGACAGCTAAAACAATGGCAGGGCCATCCTTATGCAAAACAGCAGATTTCTGCTGTTCATTTAAATTTACTTGAAATTTATTCTGTAGAAAAAGGAAAAAAGAATTTTGCAACGGTAAAGCCTCCTCCTAAGTAGTCCATAAAATCATTTGTCTCGTTCAAAACTAGTATATCATATTTGTTCATGCTTCTAAAACTCAGCTTATGGAAAGTGAATTCTTTGTCTAAGCTAACTGTATATATGATTCTGATAAAGAAGGAGTTTAGACATGGAACGAAAGCATTATCAGGGAAAAATACGAAGATTTTATTTATCCCACTTTGGGAAAGACTATGTTGAGAGTCAGCTGGAAAAAAGAGAGGGAAATTGTAAAATGTGCGGCCGCTGCTGTCAATTGGGATATAGATGTCCATTCCTAAGAACTGACAATTCTTGTGGGGTCTATAACGATCATCGCTGGATGAGACCAGCTCAATGTGCCTTCTTTCCTTTGGATCAGCGAGACATGGAAGAAATGAACAATTCAGCGTGTGGATATTATTTTGAAAATTGATGAACAGATGAAAAGCCTGAAGATTACTCTTCAGGCTTTTCATCAGGAGCGACCTCTTGATCTTCGGAAGCTGCTGGCGAAGGGTCTGCAACCTCTTCTACCATAACAGAATTCCCAAGGATTTCTATGACCTCTTGTGTAGGTTCAAGCTTGTTACCACACTTTGAGCAGAACTTGGCCTCTTCATCAAAAATAGTGCCACACTGGGTACACTTTACAATACCCTTTAACTGCTCAATCTTACTTTCATATTCTTTGATATTTTTGACCGCCGCTTGTGCCTCATAAAGGATGAGCAGGGCAGCTTCAGGCAAAATTTCAGCGTGATCACTGGCAATCTCAGGGTGTATGATCGCTTTGCCTAGGTCATAATATAGCTCTTCTAATTTACCTTTTTCTTTGGTAAGAGCTACTTTCATTTTTGACATTTCCGACATTTCACTGGAGATTTCTTTAATCACTTTTGTACTTTCTAACATTCCTTGTTTAACCTTATCCAATAGATTCATGGCAGGAACCTCCCTTTATAAGCTTTACTACATAAATATTGCAAGAAGTCATAAAAAATACCTCTACTGATGAAAAGTAGAGGTATTTATATTTTCTGTTATGCAGTTTTTTGAGATTGATTTTGTGGAAGCTTCTCCATAGTAATGCCTGTGAAACCGTAGAAGATAGACACCAATGGATTGATTAGGTTTAGGAATGCATATGGAAGATATGCAAATGGATGAACCCCTAAAGTACTAAACATGAAGGCACCACATGTGTTCCAAGGAATCAATGGAGATGTCAAAGTACCTGCATCCTCTAAGCAACGGGATAAGTTCTTTGGATGATAGCCTCTTTGATCCCACATTGGCTTATACATTCTACCCGGCAACACGATAGATAGATACTGATCTCCAGCCACTAGATTGGTGAAGATAGAAGTCGCGATTGTACAAACAACTAAGGAACCTGTATTGGTTGCAAGTACCATAATCTTTTCAGCAATTACTTGCAGCATTCCTGTCTTTTCCATTGTTCCACCAAAAGCCATGGCGATTAAAATTAAAGATACAGTCCACATCATGCTATCAAGACCGCCTCGAGTTAATAATTCATCAACAGCTGCAACGCCAGTTGCTGATTCATAACCGTAATGGGCCGCGTTGATAACATCTCCAAGGCTCGCACCTTGGAAAATTGCAGCAAAGATACCGCCAAGGATCGTACCACCAATCAACCCAGGAATCGCAGGTACTTTAAAGATAACCATGGCAATAACCAAGATAGGAGGAAGTAATAACAATGGAGTAATTGTAAATTGTGAACTAAGCGCATCCAATAAAGTATTAATTTCGGCTACATTCAATTCTTGACCAGCATACTTCATACCTAGGAACCCATAAAGAACCAAGGCGATCAATAAACTAGGTCCAGTTGTGAATGCCATGTGTTTGATGTGATCAAACAAATTGGCGCCAGCCATTGCTGGAGCAAGGTTTGTTGTATCTGATAATGGAGACATCTTGTCACCAAAGTATGCACCAGAGATGATTGCACCTGCTACGATTGGAAGTGGAATATTTAGACCGCCGCCAACGCCAAGTAATGCAATACCTACTGTGCCTGCCGTTGTCCAGGAACTTCCTGTGGCAAGGGATACAATGGCACAAATCAAACATGTAGCTACCAGGAATATCCCTGGAGATAAGATCTGTAATCCGTAGTAAATCATCGTAGGTACAGCACCCGATTGAATCCATGTACCGATGATTGCACCGATAACCATAAGAATTAAAATTGCTTGCATTGACATTTTAATGGTTTCAACAATACCATCCTCAATATCTGACCACTTGTAGCCAGCTCTTATGGCAATGAAAGCGGCGAAAACAGTAGTAGCAAGAATTGGAATGTGCGGTGAACCCTCGACACCGAATCGTGGCAAGATTGTATACATCAATGCCCCAATTAGGAATGCAATAACCAATAGTGCTTCCCAAATTGATATTTTTCTAGGTGTTTTTTCCATAAATGAATCCTCCCCCTTAAAATGAGTTTATAAAATTTAGAAAAATGAAATAGTACTTTAAATAGTATAGCATGAAAACGATACCAGTTGCAACTCCGAAAGAAATCTCAAAGATAGAAATGGCGAAAAATGGCGAAAAATAGCGAGAACAGAGCTGTAGAGGGCTGGAAAAGGCAATAATAGCATGATAACATGTATAAATATGTACGCCTATTAATAAATATTGATATTTTCATAACAATCTGTCATACGTCTGCTAACAGATGTTTCGGAAAAGACTGTTGACACAATTCATGGTCTATGTTAAGATACATAAAAATAAATAAATATACCTAAGAATTGTGTCTTAGAGGTCGCGATGAATAAAGAGTATTGTGGGGGAGACGAAGGAAGTCCTAGATCCCATGGGAAAGGTATTGGGGCTATATTGAATAAATATAGCACTGTCGCTGATAGATAACCCAGTTTATCAGTGATGCGCTACTTCACAAGGGGTGAAAGTGTTATATTCTGCTGGAATCAAGACAGTCAGGAGTATCTCTTTTACTCTTTGACTGTCTTTTTATTGTCTAAAATGTATAAAAATACTCTTGGAAAGATATAAGGATACTAGGGCATATTATGATAGATTGGGCAAAAGAGGAGGCAATAATATGAAACTGTTTGGAACGATGAGGATAAATGAGGCGAATACACTAGAGATAGGCGGCTGCAGTACAACGTTATTGGCAGAAGATTTCGGTACACCGTTATATGTGATGGATGAAGCTTTGATCAGAGAAAATTGCAGAAAATATAGAAATGCATTTGTAAAGGAAGGCATGGATACCCAGGTAATCTATGCATCGAAAGCATTTTTAAATATAGCCATGTGTACTTTAATCCATGAAGAGGGCCTGGGTTTAGATGTGGTTTCGGGAGGAGAACTATATACTGCTATGAAGGCAGGCTTCCCTATGAACAATATATTTTTTCATGGGAATAATAAAACAGAAGATGAGCTGGGGATGGCCTTAGCATATGGCGTAGGTACAGTGATCGTGGATAATTTCCATGAGCTTCGATTACTTGATAGGCTGACAACAGAAAAAAAACAGAAAATCAGCGTTTTATTTCGTGTAAATCCTGGTATAGAGGCCCATACCCATGCGTTTATTCAAACGGCTCATCACGATTCAAAGTTTGGGGAATCCATATACGATCATAAAATCTATGATATGCTGACATTTGCCTTGGCATCGGAACATTTGCAGGTTCAGGGATTCCATTGTCACATCGGATCTCAGATATTTGACGAGAAGTCCTTTTATGGAGCAGCCAAGGTGATGATTGCATTTTTACAGCAAATAAAAGAGAAGACAGGATATGAAACAGCCGCCCTCAATATTGGAGGAGGCTTTGGAATCTATTATGCCAATGATGATGAACCAGTAAAAGTGGAGAGTTGCTTGCCAAAGATGCTGGAAATGATTCAGTTAGACTGTGAAGAGGTGGGAATTAAAGTACCTAAGGTGATGATTGAGCCTGGAAGAGCCATTGTAGGCAATGCAGGCTGTACCCTTTATAACATTGGGGCTGTTAAAGAAACCTACGGGGGTAAAAAATATATTTTCGTCAACGGGGGAATGACAGATAATCCAAGAACTGCCCTATATGATGCAGTATATGAAGCCGCTATTGCCAACAAAATGAAAAATACGGAGAAAGAAAAGGTGACTGTTGCAGGCAAATGCTGTGAGTCTGGAGATATTTTGATCCATGACATTGAGTTAGCCAAGGCCCAGGGAGGAGACCTGCTATGCGTAGCAAGTACAGGGGCGTATAACTATACTATGGCTAGTAACTATAACAGAATTCCAAAACCAGCTGTTGTAATGGTGATGGATGGAAGGGCAAGATTAATCGTTAAGAGGGAAACCTATGACGATATCATAAGAAATGATTTAACGTATTAGGAGGATGAGGAAATGGCGATCGTTGTACAAAAATATGGAGGAACATCTGTAGGCACCATTGATAAGATTAGAAATGTGGCAAAACGTTTGGCTGCAAGGAAGGATAAAGGAGATGGCGTGGTGGTGGTAGTCTCAGCCATGGGAAAAACCACTGATATGTTGATTGATATGGCGAAGGAACTGTCTGATGCACCTAGCAGAAGAGAGTTAGACATGCTCATGTCAACAGGCGAGCAGGTATCTATTTCCTTGTTGTCCATTGCATTAAATGAAATGGGTTATGAATCCATCTCCCTTACAGGGTTTCAGGCTGGTATTATGACAGAAGGATTTCACACAAAAGCCAGGATACAAGATATCGAAATAGATAGGGTAAAACAATATGTATCAGAAGGTAAAATTGTGGTAGTGGCAGGATTTCAGGGAATTAACGAGAATGGTGATATTACCACATTGGGCAGGGGTGGATCTGATACTACAGCGGTAGCTCTGGCTGCAAAACTAGAATGTACCTGTGAAATATATACGGATGTGGATGGCATTTATACCGTAGACCCAAGATTGTTTCCAACGGCAAGAAAGCTGGATGTCATCAGCTATGAGGAAATGTTGGAAATGGCAAGCCTTGGCGCTGGGGTTATGGAAACCAGGTCTGTGGAAATCGGACAAAAATATAATGTACCCATATATGTGGCCTTAAGCAGTGAGGATTGGCCAGGAACTTATATAAAGGAGTATGATGTGACAATGGAAAGCAAAGCGATTACAGGTTTATCTGTGAGTGATAAGGATTTAATGGTAACCATCAACCATGTTCCCTATGAAGTAAAAAATATATCTAATATTTTCCAAGAATTAGCGAAAATGGACGTAAATATTGATATGATCAGCCAGACAGCACCATCCCATGGATTGGTGAATGTATCCTTTACAGCCCCGAAAAATGACGAAGATATTATCCAAGGTATTATGGACCGAATCATACAGGAGTTTCATGGCGTCGAAGTAGAGATCGAAAAGGATATCACAAAGCTTTCAGTGGTTGGAATCGGGATGAGAAGTCAGTCTGGCGTGGCTGCAAAAATGTTCAAAATTTTTGCTGACAATGATATTGCTTTTAAGCAAGTTACTACATCGGAAATCAGAATCTCCTATGTTATTGATACCAAGGACAAGCAAAAAGCCATCGAGATCGTAGCGAGAGAATTTAATCTCTAAATAGTATAAAATCCAATATTGCTATTCTATGTACAAAGGAAAAATCCCAGTTACACACGCTGGGGTTTTTCTTTATACATAGAAAAGATTTCTACCACCACTTTTGACGATTATTAGAATAGACACAACCGAGACATAGGGCTAGAATAAATAGGAAGGGCTCTCTTCGGAAATGAATTTGATGGATCAAAATAAACACCTCCGCCAGATTATTATTCCAAGAATGGACAAATATGATAAATTATATACAGAGGACATGAAGTTAAATATAAATAGGGTATAGAAGTTCAGGTTTTGATGGATGATGGAATATATAGAAAGGTGGATAAAATATGAAGGAAAGCGACAAGGATATGGAAGCCCTTGAAGTGAACAGGGTCTATAGACATTGGAAGGGGAAATTCTATTATGTCCATGGGTTAGCAGTACATACAGAAACAGGGGAAATGATGGTCTATTACCAGACTCTATATGGGGATCGGAGCTTTTATGTAAGACCTGTATCTCAATTTACTGAAAAGGTACCGCCAGATCGGGTGACAGAGAATATGACTGGGCAGTTGTATCGCTTTGAGCCCTATGATTTTGAATAGTAAAGATTTTAAGGAGGATGGAGGAAAATGAAATTTCTAAAAGACATAGGCATTTCTCTATTGAAAGGTATTGTATTTGCTATCTTATTTGCAGTTATAGGAGGCCTTTTTTCTTTGATGAAGGCTTGGCCTATGCTGAAAGGCGCTTACATTTTTGTTCTTATAGGTGGAAGTATTACCATGGTTATATCTATAGCCCTGCTTATCGGTACGCCAAAGATGCGAATGGATATGGTTCGTGAAGGTGATCAACGTAAGAATCCACAGCGAGGTGCTGAGGGAATTGGGCCTGCTCTTATGGGAATTATGATGATGATTATTGGATTTTGGCTCGAAGCCATGATGCACTAGAAGTATATAAAAAAGCAGCAAAGCTGCTTCGCTAGGGGAACCTAGTTCCCCTTCGACGGCTGCAAGGCAGCCTGAGCACCCCTCTGAATACGGCGGGGAATACTTCCCCTGCACCCCTGATTTTTTATTCAATAGGAAAGTAAAACTTTCCTGTTGAATAAAAAACATAGCAGAGAGCTTCTCTGCTATGTCAATGTAGACATGCCTTCTTCCCAGTTGGCTGGGCAGGCTTTTCCTGTTTGAAGGGCTTTTAATACACGAACAAATTCTTTTACATTTCTGCCTACAGAAAGATTTTGTATAAGCTGGTATTGGAGATTGCCTTCAGGGTCAATGATGAATACACCTCTCAAAGCAATTCCCCCTGCTTCATCAGCGAGTACGCCATAGGTTTTAGACAGGGCTTTGTCATAATCTGCAAGCAGTGGGAAATTTACACCGCCAAGATGCTGCGCCCATGCATGATGGGTGGGTACACTATCGGTATTGGCCCCCAATACCACCGTGTTTAACTGCTCAAAATATTTGAGCGTCTTGTTAAACTCCGGTACTTCGGTGCCTCACACTGGTGTGAAATCTAGGGGGTAAAAGAATAAGAGAACCCATTTCCCCTTATAATCAGATAATGTGATTTCTCCTGCTGTACTAGGTACAGTAAACGTCGGTGCTGGATGTCCGATTTTTATCATATAAACACCTCCTGTATTCAATTCATTTAGAGTGTTACCGATAGATAAAAAATATATGCAGATGGATACAATATAAAATGGTTGTAAACACCTTATTTTATTTTTTTATATCCAGAGAGAAGGAATTTCGGTTCAAAGGTTGAAAGGTAAAAGGGGTGTATTATTGATTTATTAAACTGAGGTGAGATATGAATGGAAAGAAAAACGATTAGATTGTCAAAGGAAGAAAGAATTGCGATCGTTCACTTCAATCGGCCAGAGGCTTTGAATGCTTTGAACACAGAAATGCTTGTGGAGCTGGACGGAGTGATCGAGGAATTGGCCAATGATAATCAGGTAGATGTGATTATTTTTACAGGTGAAGGAAAAGCCTTTGTGGCTGGGGCTGATATTGGTGAAATGAGCAGTCTTACAGCGGAGGAAGGGAGAAAATTTGGCGTTTTGGGCCAACGGGTCTTTCGGAAACTTGAACTGCTGGAAAAACCTACGATTGCAGCAGTTAATGGTTTTGCCCTAGGCGGAGGGTGCGAGCTAGCCATGAGCTGTGACATTCGGATTGCCAGTGAAAAGGCAAAATTTGGACAACCAGAAGTAGGACTGGGGATTACACCGGGCTTTTCTGGAACCCAGAGGCTTACGCGGCTTATTGGGTTAAGTAAGGCGAAAGAGTGGATATTTACAGGGGATGTTTACGCTGCAAGTGAAGCTGAAAAGGCAGGACTTGTTAATAAGGTAGTATCCCATGAAATGTTAATGAAAGAAGCATTGGAGATTTCCCACAAGATTGCATCTAAAGCACAATTGGCTGTGATATATGCAAAAATTGCCATGAATAGAGGTAAGGAAGTTGACATGGATACCGGGGTGCAAATTGAGGCGGATTTATTCGGTCTATGCTTTGCAACCGAGGATCAAAAAGAAGGAATGGCAGCATTCCTACAAAAAAGAAAACCAAACTTCCAAGGAAAGTAAAGCTGATATAAATGAGGAGGTCATAAGATATGAAAAAAATTGGTGTTATTGGTGCAGGAACCATGGGGGCAGGAATTGCCCAAGTCTTGGCTCAAAGTGGATACGAAGTGGTTCTAAGAGATATAAAAGAGGAATTTGTGGATCGAGGACTAGGCGGTATTGCAAAGAACTTTGATCGCAGTATTCAAAAGGGTAAAATGACCGAAGAAGAGAAAAATACAATCTTAAAACGAATTGAAGGAACGGCAGACGTACAGGGGCTGGCAATTTGTGACATTGTGATCGAGGCAGCCACAGAGAATATGGAACTGAAAAAGAAAATCTTTGCAGAGATTGATCAGGTATGTAAGCCTGAGGCAATTTTGGCAACCAATACATCTTCTTTGTCTATTACAGAAATTGCATCAGCAACAAATAGACCAGATCGCGTGATCGGTATGCACTTTTTTAACCCTGTACCTGTCATGAAGCTCATCGAAGTAATCAAAGGTTTAACGACCTCAGAGAATACAAAAAATGAAATTCTTGAATTGTGCCAAAATGTAGGAAAAACCCCTGTAGAGGTAGAAGAAGCGCCAGGATTTGTTGTAAATAGAATTCTTGTGCCTATGATCAATGAGGCCGTAGGAATTTTAGCAGATGGTGTTGCAAAGGCAGAAGATATTGACGAAGCGATGAAGCTGGGTGCCAATCACCCGATTGGACCTTTGGCCCTGGCAGATTTGATTGGTAATGATGTGTGCTTGGCCATCATGGAGGTCTTGTACCACGAGTTCAGTGATAGTAAATATAGACCCCATCCACTGCTTAGAAAAATGGTAAGAGGAAATCTATTGGGCAGAAAGACTGGCAGAGGGTTCTTCACATACGCATAGATCGAGATCATGATTAAAAACAAGGCTAAGGTTGAGGTTAAGGTTGTAAGAACTATGAGTGCTCTTACGATTTTCCTTAACCTTAGCCTTAACCTTAATCTGCCCTTATAAAAATCTTGTTAGATAATTCTGGATTTAATGTAACATAAACTTAAAATGGATCATAGAATGAATATGATAGAATAAAAGGGTAGAAATTTTTATGGGCGTTTATTGAAGTGCATAATGAAAAAATATCATGAAATTGTCTTGAAAGGAGTCAACTATGAAAGCTTTTCTAAAAATCTTTGCCATTGCTTTTGTAAGTTTTGCTTTAGCTATGGGAGCAGGACTATGGAGCTATTCAAAATTCTATGCACCATCTTCTGAGCAAAGTGAGCTGACAGAGGCAAACAGTTCCAATCTGGAAATCATAGATACTGTAGAGGCCGAAGAGCCAGAAGTCGAGAAAAGTGAGTTGGAAAAGCTGATCGAGGAAAGCAAACGTGTGAATGTACTTCTGTTAGGGATGGAAGGCCCAAGGTCTGATACCATCGTTTTGGCAAGCTTTGATCCTAAAGCGAAGAAGGTGGATTTGATATCGATACCGAGAGATACATATTACCCTCGCAAAGGGTATAATACAGCGGATAAGAAAAAGTTAAATGCTGTTTATGGTGATTCAGGGGCAGAAGGAACCATGGAAGCAGTCAGTGAACTGTTGGGAGGGATCCCAGTACATCATTATGTGAAAGTAACCTATTCTGGAGTGGAACGAATCATAGACTCCTTAGGGGGGGTAAAAGTCAATGTGCCTTTTGATATGGTGTACGATGACCCCTATGATAACCCACCGCTCCATATCAACATTCCTAAAGGAACCCAGGTGTTGAAAGGAAAAAATGCGGTGCATTTTTTGAGATTTAGGAGTGGCTATCCAGATGGAGATCTCGGAAGAATACGGGCTCAACAGCAGTTTATGAAAGCATCCATGGGAAAAGTGCTTAGTTTTCGTCTGCCTGTGGTAGCAAATACGGTATTTAAATATGTAAAGACAGATATGTCATTGTCTGAGATATTAGTATTGGCAGGAGATGCAGTAGGGATGTCATTGCAGAATGTTGAAACCCATGGACTTCCAGGGAAGGCAACAGAAAAAGGTGTCTCATATTTTCTTCATGATTTGGATGCAGCCAAAGCGCTGGTAACGGAAATGTATAAAACTGAGGTGACTGAATAGAAGCGATGGGCCTCCGTCGCTTCTTTCGATGAAAAACATGCAAAATATTACCATGATATTATTTTAAATGAAGGAAAAAGGGAAAATAAAAATAGTGTTGAATATATAGAAGTAAACAGAAATACCATTAGAATAGCAAATATTCTTTACAACTTGTCTATATTTATGCTAAAAAACGCACATAAATAATAGAAAGTGGGCTTAACATAAGGATATTTGAACAACTGAGGTGAGTATGGATGCGCAGCAATATGAAAAAGGTTTCGACCATATGGCTTTTTATTGTTTTTTTAATGATAGTAAGTGGCGGTATTACATATAGGTTGATTCTGAATAAACAGATCCTAAATAAGAACATAACCAATCTGCCTTTGGAAACAAGCATTGCCGGGAAACCTGTATCTAAGGGTTCCAAGGAAATTGAATTAAAAGAGATGCTTGATGGTGCGAAGGATATTTTTGTAGAAAGCTACAATGGGTCTGATGACATGATTGAATTAAATGAGGAAGATGGAGAAGAAATCATTGACATTTTAAGGGATTTGGAATTAGAGAAGATTAGAGATTACCGTGATGATGAACAGTATGATTATATTTTGCACGTAAAAAACAATAATATGAAAATAAAAATAGGAAGTCCCTATATTTTTATAGAAGATATGAGCGGAAACAGGCTTGCCTTCCAAGGGGAAGCCCAGTATATAGAAGAACTGGAAACGTGGATTGAAGCCATATATATGGGCAAGTATCAAGAAAGTGATCTTTTTGCAAATCCAGAAAGCATCACAGTGATTGCAGACGACGAGGGATATCGTTGGGATGTGGACCAGGAGGATGTTGAGCCCTTTATGAATCAGATTTTCCTAACAACGCCCATCAATGAAGGGGAAGCAGCATTTGCACTGGCAGAATATCCTGACTATAGGATACAAATAAAAACAAGTCAACAGACATATAATATCCATTTAATGAATAAGGAAATATTAACTGTGGATTCGCAAAACCAATTTGCATATTATCAGTATGATAGAAAACTATGGGATTTTATCCTGAAGAAATATCCAGTACAATTGAAAGCGGCGTCGACAGATTTGAAAAGCCTTCTGGGAGCAAAGCGTATTACCATAGATGATCACAAGGATATGTACGACCTTGAGGACGATCAATATTATCATAGAGCCGTAGCGCGTACAATTTTACGTGGGAAGCCTAAAGAAATTGTGGATATGGAACAGCAATTACCTCTGGTTTTTATGCTCACCTTTGAGATTGGTGGTAAAAATAAGGTAGTATATATATACAATGATTATATCGCCTTCGAAGGAAGATACTATTATGCGCAGCGAATTGATGAAGCCATCAGAAGTACCATAGGTGTCTATTAGAATTCTATATATGAAATAAAGAAACAGGTTAGAATATTCTAACCTGTTTTTAATGTCATTTCTTTTAGGAGCATTTCACCTACTCGGTATATGTCTCCTGCGCCCATGGTTAATATCAAATCACCCGGCTGGGTATGGTTGGAAAGATAATCTACAATGTCTGAAAATCCGCCGATATAAGAGACATCGTGATGGTGTTCACCGATGGCTTGAACCAGATCTCTGGCATGGATCTCACCAGTATCTTTTTCTCGTGCTGCATAGATATCAGCCACAATCACTTTATCTGCACCGGAGAAAGAAATGGCAAAATCATTTAATAGGGATTTTGTTCTTGTATAGGTGTGAGACTGAAAAACACACCAAATCTTATTGTGGGGATAATTTGCAGCGGCCTGAAGGGTCGCCTGTATTTCTGTAGGGTGATGGGCATAATCGTCCACAATCGTTCTTTCGTTCACAACACCCAGAACATCAAATCTTCTATGGGTACCTTTAAAAATACCCAGCCTTTCGTGGATTTTTTCAACAGGTGCGCCTAAGGTATGGGTAGCAGCAATGGAAGCTAAAGCATTACAAATGTTATGATATCCAGGTACATTTAACTGAAAATGGCCTAGAAGCTTGTTGTGAAGATACACATCGAAATAAGGAAAACCTAGATGGTTATATCCAATATCGCGAACCATATAATCACTTTCTTCTTTTATCCCGCAGGTAACAATGTTACAAGTCACATGGGGCAGCAGGGCACGAATATTCGCGTCATCTTTAAAGGCAACTAGGTGACCTTCCCTGGGAATTAAACGGGCGAATTTTGTAAAAGCTTCTATAATATGATCTAAATTTCTAAAATAATCTAAGTGGTCTGCTTCTATGTTTAAAATAATACCTAGGGTAGGGAAAAATTTAAGAAAGCTCTCTACATATTCACAGGCTTCAGTAACGAGATAATCACTCTCACCTATTTTAATATTGCCACCGATTTCATCCAACTCTCCCCCAACCAGAATTGTGGGATGAAAACCACTGTGCTCCAATATAAGAGAGACCATGGAAGTGGTGGTCGTTTTTCCGTGAGTACCTGAAATTGCAATGCTGTTAGAGAACTTTTTCATCAGTAAACCTAGCATTTCTGCTCGATCAATCACAGGAATACCCAGTTCTCCAGCCCTCTTTAATTCAGGATTATCACTTTTTACTGCCGCAGTATAAACCACGAGATCACAAACGGGAACATTATCACTGCTATGTCCAATATGTATGTCGGCACCTTTATCACGAAGCTTATCTGTAATTTTGGAAGCATGCATATCTGAACCAGAAATCCTGTAGTTAAAGCTTAGTAGGAGCTCTGCAATGGCACTCATGCTGATTCCGCCAATGCCGATAAAGTGAACATGCTTTATTCCTTGGTCCGTTAAATCTATTTGCATCATCGTCTCTCCTCCATTATGAAGATGAATAAAATATGATAAACAAAAGCAATTTTATACAATCTAAAGCATGAATGCCTTTGTTTTTGTATTATTGACAAAGTTTTAGGGAATGTATAGGCAAAAAATGAAAAACTTTGAAAAGAACGTTAGGGAAATTATATCACACTATTATATTTTCATGCTAAGAAAAATATGCTTCTAGTGTTTCCATAACATGGAATAAAGATTTTGGAACAATAGAAAAAAATATTGAATAATTTGGCAAAAGCGAATAAAATTATATACAATAACTTTAATATTCGGAATGGAGCGGAACATAGATGAAATTAAAAAGAAATGAAAGAATCGGTGCGTTGATTAAAATCTTATCGGACTATCCCAACGAAATTTTCACCCTTAGTTTTTTTACCAACCAATTTCATGCAGCAAAGTCAACAATCAGCGAGGATATTGTTGTAGCCAAAAAACTTATGGAAGACCTGCAGCTTGGAAAAATTGAAACCATAGCCGGTGCAGCTGGCGGTGTAAAGTATGTACCGATGGTTAGCAGAGACCGCGGAAAAGATTTTTTAGAGGAATTAAGCAGTAAACTTGCTGACCCCAGCAGAATCATTCCAGGTGCTTTTCTATACATGGCAGATATTATCTATAACCCTTCTCTTGTAAAAAAAATGGGGGAAATATTTGCAACCCAGTTTGTGGGAGAAGGCATTGACTATGTTGTAACGGTAGAGACCAAAGGAATTCCCATTGCTATGATGACGGCCCATGCATTAAATGTACCACTGATTATTTTGAGAAGAGACAGCAAGGTAACGGAAGGATCCACTGTAAGTATCAATTATGTATCAGGTTCAACCGGTAAGATTCAAACCATGTCTGTCTCCAAAAGAGCCATAAAACACGGGGCCAATGTAATTATTATTGATGATTTTATGAAAGCAGGGGGAACTGCTAAAGGGATGGTAGATATCATCAAAGAATTTGAAGGTAATGTGAAGGGAATCGGCGTGATGATTGCCACCAAGGAACCAAAAGAAAAGCTTGTGGAAGACTATATTCCTTTGCTGATATTGGATAGAGTAGATCCGATTCAACAAGAGATATGTATCTTCCCAAATGAAAGGTTAATCTAGAATGAATCTAAAGACTGATTATTAAACGAAAACAAATATTATGAAAAATTGTAAATTTTCACATGATTCGAAAGATAAATGATGAAGGCAAGATGAAGGCAATAGTATCAGTAACTTTTGACAACGAATTTGTAGTACATGACATAAAAATCATCGAAGGACAAAACGGACTATTTATTGCCATGCCAAGTCGAAAGATGGGAGAAGGAGATTTTAGAGACATCGCCCATCCAATTAATTCTGAAATGAGAACGAGGTTACAAGATGCTATCCTCTCTCAGTATGAACAGGTCAAAGATGTACAGGATGAAGAATAAGTATTTTTGCTTCTGTATGGATATGCCCCTGTTATCAATTTCGGTATTCAAGACCTCCTTAGAGAAATTGCTTAAACTTTTAGGCAATCTCCCTAAGGAGGTTTTGCTTTTTAGAAAAATATTCAATTCCCTTTTTGTTTTTTAAAAAAAATGGTATACTAAAAAACGGGAAAAAGTTTACCAAAATATCTGTATGGATTGGTGTAATACTATAAATGAAATAAAATCATGATAATAAGGAGTGGCGCAGATGGGTAAAATGACTGCTGTGATATTAGCAGCAGGTACAGGAACCAGGATGAAATCAAAGCTTCCCAAGGTAATTCACGAGGTATCTAGCAAACCTATGGTGGAGCATGTCATTGATGTTGCAGAGGAAAATGGTGTGGATCGTACCATCGTGGTTATCGGCCATGGAGGAGAATTGGTGGAAAAAGCCATTGACCATAGAAATGTGCAGTTTGTTTGGCAGAGAGAACAGCTAGGTACGGGACATGCCGTAATGCAGGCGGCTGATCATATAGAGGATGAAGGCGATGTACTTCTGCTATATGGGGACACTCCGTTAATACGAACAGAAACGATTGAGGAATTAATCCAATATCATAAACAAGGTAATTATGCAGCGACAGTTTTAACTGCACAATTTGAAGATCCTACTGGATATGGAAGGATTGTAAGGGGCCAGAATGGTTCTGTGGAGAGGATTGTGGAGCAGAAAGATGCCACTGAGGATGAAAAGAAAATTAAAGAGATCAATTCAGGGATGTATTGTTACAATGGGAGGCTGTTAAAGGAAGCATTGAAGAAGCTTACCAATGACAATGTGCAGAAAGAGTACTATATAACTGATGTGGTGGAAATATTGAATCAGGCAGGTCATAAGGTAGGAGCCTATGGGGTATCGGATAAGACCGAAATTGCTGGGGTTAACTCCAGAGTACAGCTGGCAGAAGCTGAAGCCGTCATGAGAAATCGAGTACTTAGAGAATTAATGGAGAATGGCGTAACGATGATAGACCCTCAGCAGGTCTATGTGGATAAAGGGATAAAGGTTGGCAGAGATACGATCCTGTACCCAGGTGTAATTTTAAAAGGAAAGACAGAGATCGGAGAAGGCTGTATCATTGGACATAACACCCGCATTGTAGACTCAGTAATCAACAATGAAGTGGAGATTCAGAGTTCTACCATTGTGGAGAGCTTTGTGGATGATGCATGTCAAATAGGCCCTTACGCTTATCTGAGACCCAACAGCAGACTTGGGAAACATGTGAAAATTGGGGATTTCGTGGAAGTAAAGAATTCTACCATAGGAGATTACTCAAAGGCTTCTCATTTAGCATATGTAGGCGATGGGGAAGTGGGTAAGCATGTGAATATTGGATGCGGCGTTGTTTTCGTAAATTATGATGGAAAGCATAAGCATAAGTCTATTGTAGAGGATCATGCATTTGTGGGAAGTAATGTTAATTTAGTCGGGCCTGTAACCGTAAGAAAATATGGATATATTGCCACAGGATCTACCATTACCAAAGAGGTTCCGGAAGGTGCTCTCTCGGTGGCAAGGGCAAAGCAAGAGAATAAACTTGGCTGGGTAGCGCGAAAAGGACTTATGAAATAAAGGAAACCTAAGGAGGATACACATGAACATTAATGGACAAACGATAAAGGTGTTTGCTGGAAATGCCAGTCAGGATTTGGCGTTGAGGATATGCCAGGAGATGGACGTAAAGCTAGGGGAAGCAGAAGTAGGATCCTTTAGTGATGGTGAGATCGCTGTAAATATCAAGGAAACCGTTAGAGGTGCTGATGTGTTTGTGGTACAGTCAACCTATGTGCCAGTAAATAGACATCTAATGGAACTATTGATTATGATTGATGCCCTAAAGAGAGCGTCAGCAGGAAGAATTACAGCGGTGGTGCCATATTACGGATATGCTAGACAGGATAGAAAGGCAAAAGCCAGAGATCCGATCACTGCAAAGCTAGTGGCAGATATTATTACTGCGGCAGGGGCAGACAGAGTATTAACCATGGACTTACATGCGGCGCAAATTCAAGGATATTTTAACATCCCTGTAGATCATTTGCTTGGAGTACCGATTTTAGCGGAATATTTTAAGAAAATGGGATTAGAAGATCTTGTTGTAGTATCGCCAGACCTTGGAAGTGTAACCAGAGCTAGGAATTTTGCTAACTTGCTAGATGCGCCTCTTGCCATCATCGATAAAAGAAGACCTCAAGCCAATGTATCTGAGGTTATGAATATCATTGGAGAAATCGAAGGAAAAAATGTAATCCTTGTTGATGATATGGTAGATACAGCAGGAACGCTTACACAAGGTGCAAAAGCATTGAAGGATTTTGGCGCGAACGAAGTTTATGCTTGTTGTACCCATCCTGTACTCTCAGGGCCAGCCCTGGAGAGGATTGAAGGATCCGTTATCAAAGAGTTGGTTGTATTAGATACCATTCCTCTGCCGGAGGAGAAAAAATTGAAAAACATCACAAGCTTATCAGTTGCCCCTGTTTTCGCAGAGGCCATTCGTAGAATTTACGAAAACTTATCTGTAAGCAAGCTGTTTGACTAAAAAAGATGGGGAAACCCATCTTTTTTTACGCTATTTTGTTGTGAAATTTATAACTTATTGCATTATTTACAAAATTTACATATAATTTAAATAACAAAATATGTCGAAATATGTTACAGGCATTATATTTTTATCATATCAAAGGAGGCTTGCTATGAAAAGAGGAATTCGATTTAAACTAATGGTCAGTTTTATATTGCTGATCACACTACCCATGGCTGCATTAGGGATTGCGACATTCTTAGAGTCTGTGGATTTAATGAAAGACAATCTAAAGGGCAGTACCCAATCCCTCGTTAATGAAGTGAACCATTCTACGGACTTATATCTTGAGGGATTAGAAGAAAACCTAGATTTATTATCAAAAGATGCCAATGTGGAGCAGGTATTGTCCTATCCAGATTCTGCTCAATGGATGATGGCTGGATTTGAGAATTTTGCCAAGACCCATCCTGATGTATTAAATGTATATATTGGTACCCATGACAAGCAGATGTTTTTATATCCAGAGACAGACTTGCCTGCGGACTATGATCCTACATCCAGACCTTGGTATCAGGATGCAATGAAAAAGAATGGCATCGCATGGACAGATCCCTATGTAGATGTAGGTACAGGAAAAGTAATTATTTCCGTTGCACAACCCGTATATGACAGCAGACATAACAATGCATTTGTAGGCGTTATGGCTTTGGATATCTCTTTGGAACAATTGTCCAATCTAATCAATAGTATAAAAATTGGTCAGGCAGGATATGTCGTGCTTATTGACAAAACAGGAAATCTAATGACCCATCCTAACCCTGAATTGATTGGAAAGCCGATTCCCGTACCAGAAATTGCGGAAGCGATTAGCAAAGAAAAAGCGGGTACAATGGATTATGTTTTTGAAGAAAAAGGCGTAAACGAAGAAAAGTTTGGCGTGTTTACAAGCATGGAGAGGGTTGGCTGGCGAATTTTAGCCAATATGTACATAAAAGAAATTTCTACCCAATATAGTTCACTGTTAAATACAAGTTTAATGATGGGTCTTTTGGCCTTAGTGGTAGCTGTAGTCATATCGTTGTTGATCGCCAATAGTATTTCTAAGCCATTAGGGGCATTGGCAAAGGATATGGAGAAAATGAAGGACGGAGATTTCACCGTTCGTTGTCATGTGAAATCAAAGGACGAAGTAGGCATGCTGGCCAATAGCTTTAACGTCATGGCAGAAGGCCTAAAAGGCCTTGTGTCCCAAGTAAGACAGGTATCCCTTGAAGTAACAGAGGCGGCGGAGACCTTAGCAGCAACTTCTGAAGAAACCAGCGCTTCTGCAGAGGAAGTATCAAGAACGGTAGAAGAAATTGCAAAGGGTGCTACAGAGCAAGCTTCTGAGGCAGAAAAAGGATCTATCCTCGTGTCTAACCTGGCAGATAAGTTTGGGAAGCTGGCAGCTGGCACCGATGAGATGATGAAAGTATCTACTGAAGTGATGGATGCCAACGTAAACGGTGTACAGGCTGTAGATGTATTAAAAGATAAAACGCGATTGAACAATCAAGCGACGCAGCGTATTGTGGAAGCTGTTGCTGAACTGGATAACGAGTCTCAACATATCGGAAGTATCTTGGATACCATCAGCAGTATTGCTGAGCAGACAAATCTATTGGCATTAAATGCGGCCATTGAGGCAGCACGGGCAGGGGATGCGGGTAGAGGCTTTGCCGTAGTTGCCGATGAAATCCGTAAGCTGGCGGAGCAATCCGGCAAGTCTGCCGATGAGATTAAGGGAATTGTATTAAGCATACAGAATCATACCAAATCTACTGTAGGCATTATGGAAGAAGTAAAGGAAAGAAACAAAGAGCAAGGACAGGCTGTAGGCAATGTAAATAAGTCCTTTGAAGAAATATCTAAGTCCATTGATGTTATTGGAAATAAGATCGAAGTGATCAATCAGTATGCAGCTGACATGAACAAAGATGGACAAAATATCGTAGCTGCCATCGAAAATATTTCAGCGGTATCAGAAGAAACTGCAGCTTCATCGGAAGAAGTAAGTGCTTCTATGCAGCAGCAGACTTCTGCAGTGGAAGAAGTAGCAAGGGCTGCCGATAAGCTCAATGAGCTGGCAAGCCAATTGAGTAATGAATTAAATAAGTTTAAGATCTAATAAAAATAGCCGAGAATCTCGGCTATTTTTTAGGTTGAGGTTAAGGCTGAGGTTGGTAAGGGCGATCACTGATCGCTCCTATGGGTTTTAACCTTAACCTCAGCCTTAACCTATGCACACTTTGGTGTGCATCTTTGTTATTATGAAGTTGCTATAATTGTGGTATAATAGTGGATGATTGCATATACAGAAAGGGTGTAATAGATGTTTGTCATCGTTGGACTAGGAAATCCGGGGAAGCAATATGCTGGAACGAGGCATAACGTAGGCTTTGATGTCATAGATTATCTATCAGAAAAGCATAATATTCCTGTGAATAAAGTAAAATTTAAGGGCTTGATTGGAGAAGGATTTATTGGCAACAAGAAGGTGCTTCTTGTTAAACCACAAACCTATATGAATCTCAGCGGGCACAGCGTGTTAGAAATACAAAATTTTTATAAGCTAAATCCTGAACAAATCATCGTGGTCTATGATGATATCGATGTAGATCCGGGCAAGCTGAGGATCCGAAGTAAAGGAAGTGCAGGTACCCATAATGGCATGAGGTCCATTATCTATGAAATTCAGAGTGATCAGTTTCCCAGAGTACGAATTGGTGTTGGGAAGCCCCAAAAAGGTGATTTATCAAGCCACGTGCTAGGCAGATTTGGAAAGGAAGATCAAGAGGAAATGGCGATTACCATTGGAAATGCAGCAGCGGCTGTGGAAGTGATGATTACAGAAGGTGTCAACGCAGCCATGAATAAGTATAATGGTTAAACCAGTAAAAGGAATTAGACTATGCCCAGGTTTGGAAAACCTGGGCTAGCGGTGTTGCAGCAGATAGAGGGGTGAAGATAGATTGACCGCACATATTTTCATAGAATCATTAAAAAGCTTAAAGGAATTTGGCGCATTGAGACACAGTGTAGAGAAAGGTCTAAATCCATCAGCTATTCATGGTTTGGTAGATGCCCAAATTCCTCATATCATTTCTGCTTTGAATCAAATTGAAAATCGACAAAGTCTTATTTTAACCTATAATGAACTACAGGCAAGAAAGATTTACGATGATTTAAAATGCTTTTTAGAAACAGGGAATTATCTGTATCCTTCCAGTGAGGTAATACTCTACCATGTGGATGCTGCCAGTCATCAAACAACAGAAGAACGTATCCGAGTAATGATGGGGGTAAGCGAACATAAAAACGCTGTGGTAGTTGCTTCGGTGGAGAGTTTATTAACAAGATTGGTACCTAAGGGTATATTTGAAGTATATTCTTTTTCCATCAATTATGGAGAGACCATCGTCGTAGACGAAGTGATTGAGAAATTTATCACTTTAGGTTATGAGCGTATGGACCTTGTAGAGGCCAAAGGACAATTTGCCCTACGAGGGGGAATTCTGGATTTCTTTCCTATAGCCTCTGATGTGCCCTATCGCATTGAGCTTTTTGATGATGAAGTGGATTCAATACGCAGCTTTGATCTAGAAAGTCAATTGTCCATTGAAAAAGTGAAAACCGTATTTGTTGGGCCTGCCCAGGAGATGATCGTTGATCAAGAAAGAAAGAAGGCAGCGATCATTCGGTTACAAGAAGAAAGAAAACATCTGCCTAAAAAGATTAAGGGTAAAATAAGAGAGCATTTAGAAGAAAATATATGTAAGGTGATTGAAGAAATTGAGAATAGCTATGTAGGTAAAGGATGGGAGAACTATATTGGCTATTTCTATGAAAAAACCTTTTCCTTTGTAGATTATTTGGCAGAGGATGCATTGATTTTTGTAGATGAGCCATCAAGGGTCAGAGAAAAGGCTGATCTCGTATACAAAGAGTTCGAAGAGACCTATAAGGACAAATTAGAAAAAGGTGAAGTTTTACCTAGCCAAGGGAATCTTTTATTCCGTTATGATGAAATTCTTGGCATACTCCAAGGAAGACAAGTATTTACCATGACAAGTCTTCCAAAAAATAATTCCGATTTTCCGCCGAAAAGTATCATTAACTTTTCCTCAAGGATGGCACAATCATTCCATGGAAAGATGGATATCTTTGTTGAAGAGGTAAAACGGTGGAAATATAAGGGGTATAAAACAATTCTCTTATGTGGCACCATGGAGCGGGCAAAATATTTAGAGGGTGTTTTACGAAATCATCAGGTAGAAGTAAGTATTATACAGGACGAGAATCAAGAAATCCTTTCGGGGCAGACTTTTATCCTTCAGAGAAGCCTTGCAAAAGGCTTTGAATATCACAGCAATCGATTGTTGGTAGTAACGGAACAAGAGATTTTTGGTACGGTAAAAAAGAAAAAAGCTCCTTCTAAAAAGAAAGATGCACGGCCTATTAAATCTTTTATGGATTTAAATCTTGGAGACTATGTGGTTCATGAGAATCACGGAATCGGACAATATGTAGGAATTGAACAGTTAAAAGTCCAGGGGGCAAAGAAAGATTATCTCCATATAAAATACTCCGATGGGGGGTCTTTGTATGTACCGATTGAGCAAATGGACTTGGTACAAAAGTATATTGGATCTGATGGGGCATCTCCCAAGCTCAACAAGCTCGGGGGCGTAGAATGGAAAAAAGCAAAGGCAAAGGTAAAAGGAGCCATTGAAGATATGGCAAAGGACCTATTGGCCCTCTATGCCGAGCGGCAGATGACCAGAGGTCATGCATTTTCCCATGATACCCAATGGCAAAGTCAGTTTGAGGACGCATTTCCCTATGAGGAAACCCCTGACCAGTTAAAATGTATCAGTGAGATCAAAAAAGATATGGAACATCATATACCTATGGATCGGCTCCTTTGTGGAGATGTGGGGTATGGTAAGACAGAAGTGGCCATTCGCGCTGCATTTAAGTGTGTGATGGAAGGGAAGCAGGCCGCCATCTTGGTGCCCACCACCATATTGGCACAGCAGCACTATAATACTTTGATACAGCGATTCTCAGACTTTCCAATTTCCATTGACATGCTGAGTAGATTTCGTACCGATGGACAGCAGGATGAGATCATTGAAAAATTGAGACAAGGAAATTTAGATATCGTTGTAGGAACCCATCGACTCATATCAAAGGATGTACAATTTAAGGATCTAGGGTTGTTGATCATCGATGAGGAGCAGAGATTTGGTGTCAAGCATAAGGAGGCGCTGAAACAGTTGAAAAAGCATGTGGATGTCCTCACGTTAACGGCTACCCCTATTCCAAGAACCCTTCATATGTCATTGATTGGTCTGCGGGATATGAGTATCATTGAAGACCCGCCGGAGGAGAGGTATCCGATACAGACATATGTGATGGAACACAATGATGAAATGATTCGAGAGGCAATCATCCGAGAGTTACATCGGGGTGGACAAGTGTATTTTGTATTTAATCGGGTAAAGGGAATACAGCAAATGGCAAATAGGCTTCGCAAGCTCCTGCCTGAGGCAAGAATTTCCGTAGGCCACGGACAAATGGGTGAACGGGAATTAGAAAATGTTATGATTGATTTCATGAATGGAGATTTTGATGTACTGGTGTGCACAACAATCATTGAAACAGGTCTGGATATCTCCAATGTAAATACCATCGTAATCCATGATGCCGATAAGATGGGGCTGTCTCAGTTATATCAGCTGCGTGGACGGGTAGGGAGAACCAATCGCCTGGCCTATGCCTATCTTACCTATCAAAAAGATAAGGTGCTTACAGAAGTGGCAGAGAAGCGTCTAAAGGCGATCAAAGAGTTTACGGAATTCGGATCTGGGTTCAAGATCGCCATGCGGGATTTAGAAATTCGAGGTGCTGGAAACCTGATTGGGGGAGAACAGCATGGACATATGGCTACCATTGGTTATGACCTGTACTGTAAACTCTTGGAGGATACCATCCGGGAGATGAAGGGTGAAGAGGTCACAAGAGCAGTGGAAACAACCATAGAAATCAGTGTCAATGCCTTTATACCTGAAGCGTATATCCCCAATGAAAACCACAAGCTGGAGGTCTATAAGAAGATTGCTTCCTTGAGAGGAAAGCAAGATGCCTTAGATATAGAAGAAGAAATTGAGGATCGATTTGGAGAAATTCCAGGATCGGTACAAAATCTTATATCGATATCTTATATAAAATCCATGGCCCAGCAGCTAGGTATGATATCTATTATCGAAGGAGATACCTTTGTCAAATTCCAATTTGATGATGGCGGAAGAATCCGACCGGAGATGATCGCAGGAATGATTGATGCCTATGGGGAGAGGGTACAAATTCATGGAAGCGTGACCCCTTATATTCGTTTGAAGTGCAAGTCTCAAGAAGGTAAACTAAAGGAAATAAGGGAGTTTCTAGAAAAAATTAGTGGTTTTCATAGGAATTGATTTCATATATAATTAAAATTAGGAAATAACCAAGGAAGTAATGGGAGAGGATGTGTAAAGTAAATGAGAAATAGAGCAAGAATTGTAACACTTGTTTTACTAATGGTTGTAGCATTGATTGTATCAGGCTGCCAAAGTGGTAATGTAGGTGGAGGCACTGGGAAAGCAGTGGCAAAGGTAGATAGTGAAATAATTAGTCAGGAGCAATATAATAAAAACCTTATTATTTTCAAGAAGAATTATGAGGGTGTTTATGGTACGGAAATTTGGAGCATAGATGTGGGCGGCAAAACATTCCTTCAGGCAGTACAGGAAAATGTATTAGACAAAATGATTAGTGATGAAGTAATCATTCAGTATATGGAAGAAAACAAAATCGCTATTGATGAAGCTGAAATTGAAAAACAATATGCGGATTATCAGCAGAAAACTGAGCAACAGGCGGAAATTAAGAAGTTTTTCGAAGAAAATAAGATTGACGAAAGCTTTATTAAGGATCAAATCAGAACAGAACTATATGTAAAGACGTTTAGAGAAGAAGCAGAAAAGGAACTAGGGTTAGACGATAAAAAGCTAGAGGATTACTATAATAAAAATATTGATGCTTATAAGGATGTTCAAGTGAAGGCATCCCATATCTTGTTTAAAACTGTAGATGATCAAAGAAAACCATTGCCAGCGGATCAAGTGAAAAAGGCAGAAGAGACAGCGAATGAAGTACTGAAACGGGTAAAGAATGGAGAAGATTTTGCAAAGCTTGCTACTGAGTTTTCAGAGGATCCCGGTTCTGCACAGCAGGGAGGAGACTTGGGATACTTTGGAAGAGGAATGATGGTTCCTGAGTTCGAAGAAACGTCCTTTAGTTTACAACCAGGAGAAATTAGTGAACTGGTGAAGACGGAGTTTGGCTATCATATTATTAAGGTAGTAGACAAGAAGAGTGAGCAAAAGTCTTTTGAAGACGTAAAGGAAGAAATCAGAGGAAAGCTTATAGAAGACGGAATCAATGAAAAAATTGAGTCCATTAAAAAAGAAAAGAAAATTGAAAAAAACATGGAGAATATCCAATAGTAAGATGGAGGCATTGATCATGCCTCTATTTTATTGTTAAGAAAAATTGTAGAAAAAACAGATGGTGTTGTTATAATTATTTAAAGGAACAAAATTTAAAAAAATTTAAACTGTTTATGATTAAAGATTATATAAACGAGGAAATTACTGTAAACTCAACATTTCTAAGTATTGCTATAGGTTTAGAAAAATTTCCATTCATGTATAAAAAACACACATGAGTAAAATAATAAGTGTACAATGACCAGTTCACAATAAGTATAGTAGGAGGGAACGCAATTGAAAGCAACAGGCATAGTTAGACGAATTGACGATTTAGGTAGAGTTGTGATTCCGAAGGAAATAAGGCGAACGCTTCGTATAAGAGAAGGAGACCCACTAGAAATCTTTACTGATAGAGAAGGCGAAGTTATTCTGAAAAAATACTCACCAATAGGAGAGTTAACTGAGTTCGCAAGTGAGTATTCTGAGTCCCTCTATGATGCGTTGGGTCACACAGCTGTTATTACTGATCGAGATACCATCATCGCTGTGGCAGGCGGATCTAAAAAAGAATATTTAGAAAAAAGAGTAAGTAAAAGTTTAGAGAAGGTCATGGAAGACAAGAAAAACTTAGTCATTAATGAAAAGGAAAAAACCTGTGCTTTAGCAGCAGATGAAGGAGAAGAGAAACGGTATACATCTCAAGTAATTGTTCCAATCATCACACAAGGAGATCCAATTGGCTCCGTAATATTGTTATCAAAGGATGCCAATAGAGCAATGGGAGATTTGGAAGCTAAAGTAGCAGAAACGGCAGCTAATTTCCTAGGTAAACAAATGGAGCAATAAAGCCAATGGTATCATACTACATAATCGTAGTAAAAGTAGCAGAAATCCACTGCTACTTTTTTGTATTTAGCAAAAGTTCACTGTGAATGGATAGCTATAAAGGAGAATAAACTATAACAAATCATCGGCAATTTTGGTATAATAGATTTGTTCTAGCAAGAAGCTTTTGTAGTCTATAAGTAAGAAGAATTTAAACATTCTCAGCAGAGGGAGAGAAGAATTGGAGGAGAATCAATGAGCAATAAATCATTCTTAAAAGGGGCTGCTATCCTAGGGGTAGCAGGGATTATCGTAAAGATACTAGGCGCATTCTTCAGGATTCCCTTGGGAAATATTATTGGAGACACAGGATTAGGGTATTATCAAGCTTCCTATCCAATCTATGTATTGTTATTGACCATATCCACGGCAGGGATTCCCACAGCTATTTCAAAGCTTGTGGCAGAGAGAAGAGCTATAGGTGATCGCTATGGTGCCCATCGTGTCTTCAAAGTGTCATTTGTACTGCTTTTCGTCACAGGGATTATCACATCGAGCATTATATTCTTCGGTGCCAGAACCATTGTAGAGTTAATTAAAAATCCAAATGCATATTATTCGATGTTGGCTGTAGTACCCGCACTACTTTTTGTACCGGTTATGGCTGCCTATCGTGGATATTTTCAAGGTATGCAGGATATGACGCCCACCGCTATCTCCCAGGTGATAGAACAATTTGGAAGGGTAATCGTGGGTTTAGGATTAGCAGTGTTTTTATTAGACAGAGGCCCTGAAATTGCATCAGCTGGCGCTGTTTTTGGAGCAGCGGCCGGTGCGATTACAGGAACGCTGATCATTGTATATATTTATTATCGTAGAAGAAATCAAATTATGCTGGAGATTCAAAGCAATGCCCACATCCAGCAGGAATCATCTGGTGCAATCATTTCGAAGCTGCTTCGTATAGCGATTCCTATCACCATTGGTGCTGCCATCATGCCTGTCATGAATATGATTGACGTGGCAATCGTTATGAGAAGACTACAAGATGTAGGATTTACTTACGAAGAGGCAAACAGTCTATATGGACAGTTGACGGGGATGGCATTGACTTTGATTAACTTACCCCAGGTTCTTACTGTTGCCCTTGCCATGAGTTTGGTACCAGCAATCTCTGATGCCAGTCAGAGAAGAGATCATAAGGGAATACAGAACGTCATTCAGACAGGTACACGGGCGACACTGCTCATTGGACTCCCGGCAGCCGTAGGACTGGTAACTTTGTCTAAACCAATTATGATGCTTCTTTATCCTATGCAGGTAGAGAGTGCTTTAAATGCTGCAGGACCTTTAGCCATCCTATCGATTGGATTGGTATTTCTTACCTTAGTGCAGACGTTTACTGGAATCCTCCAGGGATTGGGGAAACCCAGCATCCCTGTAATGAACTTAGCAATTGGATCTATATTCAAAATAATTTTGACTTATACCCTCACAGGTATTTATGCCATTAATGTAAAGGGTGCTGCCATAGGAACTGTTGTAACCTATGGGGTGACAGCTTTGCTGAACTTCTTAGCCGTAAGGCGGATTACCCATACGTCCTTTAACGTGGTGCAGTTTATTGTAAAGCCTTTGATTGCCGTAGCGGCCATGAGTGTCTCTGTATTAGTGGTTTATAATCAATTGGTTCCTATCTTAGGGAATCGACTGACTACGGTGTTAGCCATCTCCATCGGTGCGCTGATTTATGGACTAATGCTATTAACCACTGGAGGTATTACGGAAGAGGATTTCCAAGTGATGCCAGGCGGCAAGAAAATAGTAAAAGTGCTGCGTATTTTAGGCTTGATAAGGAAATAATATGGCGTAAAGCCAAACCTATGTTGAAAGCAGGTGGATAGCAATGGGTCATAAGCTTACCATTGTCGGTCTCGGGCCAGGGAGTAAGAATTCTTTAACCCTTGGTGTCATGGAAAAAATAAAAGAAAGTAGAAAAATCCTACTTAGGACCCAAAAACATCCAGTGGTAGATTACTTAGCATCCTTGGGATTTTCCATGGAAAGCATGGATCATTATTATGATGAAAAGGATAGCTTTGATGAGGTGTATGATGCCATTGCCGATGATATCATAGAACGATTAAGAGATGAAGATATCGTTTATGGAGTACCGGGCAGTCCCTTGGTGGCAGAGTATACAGTCCAAAAACTATTGGAAAGAGCTGAAAGTCATGGCTATGAGATAGAAATTTTACCGAGCATGAGTTTTATCGAAGGGATTTTTCAAGTATTGAAAAAGGATCCCATTGGCGGCCTTCAGATTATAGATGGTCTTCAGTTATCCCATCAAAAACCTGATACGGATATGGATATAATCGTCACGCAAGTCTATAATCAAGCAGTGGCTGCTGATATAAAATTAAGACTAATGTCCTATTATCCAGATCAATATCCAATTTGCGTCATTAAGGGGGCTGGAGTCCCTGAAATTCAAAGGGTTGAATGGGTTTCACTCCATGAGTTGGATCATTTGGAATGGGTGGATTATTTAACTAGTGTTTATGTGCCCAAAGTTGACGACAAATGGGAAAAATACTATAATATGAATAATCTTGTAGAAATAATGGCAACATTAAGGAGTAAGGAAGGGTGTCCTTGGGACTTGAAGCAAACCCATGAAAGCCTAAGGCCTTATCTTCTTGAGGAAACCTATGAAGTGCTAGAGGCCCTTGACAATGACGATATGGAGTTGCTTGTAGAAGAATTAGGCGATTTACTGCTGCAAATTGTATTTCATGCCCAAATCGCAGTGGAAGAAGGATACTTCGATATGCAGGATGTGATTACAGGTATTAGCAGGAAACTGATCTATAGGCATCCCCATGTGTTTGGTGAAAACAAGGAGACTACAGATGCAGGTGCTTTAGAACGATGGGAGGAGATGAAGCGGAAAGAAAAGGATGTAAGAACCCATACGGAATCTCTACTACGCATTCCTAAGCCATTGCCTGCCCTTATGAGGAGCTATAAAATCCAGAAGAAAGCTGCCGCTATTGGTTTTGATTGGGATTCTGTGGAGGGGGCCCTCGAAAAGGTCAAAGAAGAATTGGATGAGTTATTAGAAGTATATCAGACGGAGCACACAGATAAAATAACAGAAGAACTAGGGGACTTGATTTTTGCCATTGTAAATATGGCTAGGTTTTTGAAAGTTGAGCCTGAGCTGGCGTTGAATCAGACCAATGAAAAGTTTATTCAACGGTTTGCCTTTATGGAAGAACATGCAAAGACCTTAAATACCCAGCTGGAGGAAATGACCTTAGAGGAAATGGACCAGTTGTGGAATTTGGCAAAAATACATAAAAATAAAAAAAATGATAAAAAATACAAGTAAAAAGAAGGATTTTGCAACAAAAGAGAGAATATGCTATACGTATCAAAAAAGATGAGGAGGTATATTTGTGAATAAAGCTGAATTAGTTGCGAGCATGGCAGAAAAATCAGGTCTTACGAAGAAGGATGCAGAAACTGCATTAAATGCATTCATGAAAAGTGTAGAAGAGGCTCTTGCAAAAAATGACAAGGTACAATTAGTTGGATTTGGTACATTTGATGTAAGAGAAAGAAAAGAAAGACAAGGAAGAAACCCAAGAAAT
Organism: Anaerosolibacter sp.; assembly: GCF_029240175.1. Classification (GTDB taxonomy): domain Bacteria; phylum Bacillota; class Clostridia; order Peptostreptococcales; family Thermotaleaceae; genus Anaerosolibacter. The sequence continues at coordinate 29,638 of NZ_JARBTM010000026.1, read as the reverse complement.
CCTGAGCAAGTGATTGAAATCCCAGCTTCTAAGGCTCCTGTTTTCAAAGCAGGAAAAGCCCTTAAGGATATGGTAAACGCTTAATAGGAAAGGCAGCTTAGGCTGCTTTTTTTGTTTACGTAATGACGGAGGACAAAATGAGAATAGACAAATTTTTGAAGAATTCAAGATTGATCAAAAGAAGGACCATCGCAAAGGAAGCCTGTGATCAAGGCCGCATCCGTGTCAATGGACAAGTAGCTAAGGCGGGCACAGAGGTAAAAATTGGAGATCGGATTATCTTGGAATTTGGAACAAAAAGTACCACTGTCGAAGTAACCGATATTTCTGAACATGTGACAAAAGAATCTTCTAAAGAAATGTATAAAGTCATCGAATAGCACCTAATGATAAAGGTGCTATTTTGTTTATATATAGGAAATTATGCATAAGGACAAGTTGATAAGAATATCTTTTACAAAGAAGTCTACTATCGTTGTAAAGAGGTGAGTATAGGTGGAAGACAGAAGGGTAGCCAAGAGTAAGAATCACAACCTAATTTTGGAGAATCGGGGGAAGCTAAGCATATCAGGGGTAGAACATGTAGATAGTTTCAATGAGAACACCGTATTGATAGAAACCGTACAAGGCGTACTTACAGTGAAGGGTACTGAACTAAATATAAGCAAACTCAACCTAGAAGATGGAAATGTTATGCTAGAAGGGCATGTATACTCTTTGGTTTATAGTGATCGTGAAAGCTTACAGAATAAAGGCGCAGGATTCCTAGGAAAGATGTTTAAATAACCGCATGGCGGTTATTTTTTTGAACGGATTGTATGAAAGATTGGGGTGACTTTGATGGCCATGTCAGTATCTGAGCAAGTGTATGTTTTCTTAGCCACCATGTATGGTGGTATTTTAATCGGTTTTATTTACGATCTATATAGAATTTTAAGGCTGATTTTTAAGCCTAAGAAAATTGCTACATTCATTCAGGACCTAATTTTTTGGATAGTTATTTCTGGGGTAGCTATTGTAGTACTGCTGTTTAGCAATTCAGGACAGTTGCGATTTTATACATTTTTAGGATTTGCAATTGGGAGTATTCTATATAATAGACTGTTAAGCAGTACCATTATCAGTACCAGCGTGTATCTATTATGGTTTTTGAAAAAGATAATCATAAGCTTAATAAATAAAATGATTTATCCGATAAAACTATTGATACAGTGGTCAAAGAAACCTTATCGATGGATGAAGAAGAAGGTTATGCCATTCTACTATCGGTGCAGGAGAATTGGTACAATACCTCGACGAATTGCTAAAGATATAAGAAAATACATAAAAACTGTTATGAAAAAAAAGTAGCAGGAAATCCTATGAGCGTATAGAATAATATTACAGAAGCTGGTATATAAAAAAGGGTGAAACATATGGATACGATAGAACAAAAGAAGAAGAGAATACGAAAAGGCAATAGACCATTCTATATGATCCTTTTGGTTGTAGGACTCTATGTGGCGTGGGTTTTTGTAGATCAGCAAATTAGGCTTCATGCCTTGACAGAGCAAGAAGAAGTCTATAAGAGTAAGGTGGAACAATTGAAACAAGAGGTTGCTCGTCGAGAGGAAGAAGTAAAGAATGCCAATACGCCTGAGTTTATCGAAAAGGTAGCCCGAGAGCAATTGAAGATGGTAAAACCCAATGAAATTATTTATATTGATATGCATAAGTCCAAATACAGTCAATGAAGCTATAAAGCTAGAGGCCAGATTGTTGACAGGCTTGAAATAATAAATTATAATAGGTCTAGTAAAGTTGTGAATAATATATAAGGAGGAAGATTTTATTTATGCCGGTTGAAATAGGAAAAGTTGTTGAGGGCACGGTGACAGGCATTACGAACTTCGGTGCTTTTATTCAACTACCACAAGGGAAAACAGGATTATGTCATATTTCAGAAGTGGCAGATGATTATGTAAAAGATATACGGACTTATTTAAAAGAACAGCAAAAAGTCATGGTAAAAATAATTGCAATTGATGGTAATGGAAAGATTAGTCTCTCCATCCGGCAGGCACAGGAAAAACCTCCTAAAAAAAGTCACCAGCCCGCGCAGCTTGATTGGCAAAAAAAGAATGCAGAGCCTAGTTTATCCTTCGAAGATAAACTTTCTAAATTCTTAAAAGACAGCGATGAAAAACATCAGCAGCTTAAAAAGAATATGAGAGATACAAGAAGAGGAAATGGGTTCAATAGTAAGAAAGATGCTTAAGGGATATAACCGAGACTATGTCTCGGTTTTTTTATAGTCTACTATAATATATTTTCTACCCATAAGGAGGCTTATCATGAAAAAATATGCTGCCATCGATATTGGCACAAATTCAATGCGATTATTGATTGCTGAGGTAGAGGATGGGCAGATTGTTAAGGGGTTTAAGGATTTAGAAACCACCAGAATGGGCGAAGGAGTAGATCAAACCGGAGAACTCACAAAAGGGGCCATCGAGAGAAATCTTGATGCATTAAAAAAATTTACTTCTAGGGTAAGGGACGAGGGGATAGGTTATATGCCCGTAATTGCTACCAGTGCTGTCAGAGATGCCAGAAATAGAGAGATATTCTTGCAGCGAGCGCGACAAGAAGCGGGTATTGAAATAGATGTTATAGGTGGAGATCGAGAAGCAGAATTGGGTTTCTCGGGGGTGCTTCGGGGATTAAAGGAAAAAGGGGAAAATATTCTAGTCATTGATATTGGTGGCGGAAGTACGGAATTTATTTTGGGGAATGAGGATGGCATACAGTATATGGTGAGCCATAATGTGGGTGCAGTGCGCATGACAGAAAAATTTGTAATGAATGATCCGCCGTTAGGCCAGGATCTAGCAAGGCTAGAGGCGGAAATCGATCAAATCATTCTCCCGACGATTAAAAAGTTAGAAAAAATGAAGATAGACCGAGTGATCGGGATTGGTGGAACAGCTACAACCATTGCTTCAGTACACCTCAAGCTATTAACCTATGATCGTGATAAGGTGCATAATACAGATATCCATTTGAGGGATGTAAGAAATGCACTAGAAAGTTTCGTTTCGGTATCCTTGGATGAAAGAAAGAAAATTCAGGGCCTTTATCCCAAAAGAGCCGATGTGATCGCAGCAGGGACCATGATTCTCGATAGAATCCTAACCTTGTTAGAGATAGATAAATTGAGAATTAGTGAGTACGATAATCTTGAAGGATTAATCTTCGAACAGTTGTTATAGAGGAGTTGGAAGATACTACTACAAGGAAATGTGAAAATTACATTGACATCGTGTGGATTCTGCTGTAATATAGAATTTGTCATGAAAATGGCGGCGTAGCTTAGTTGGCTAGAGCGTCCGGTTCATACCCGGAAGGTCGGTGGTTCGAGTCCACTCGCCGCTACCATATTTGGCCCGGTAGTTCAGTTGGTTAGAATGCCAGCCTGTCACGCTGGAGGTCGAGGGTTCGAGCCCCTTCCGGGTCGCCAACTATTAGAAGAAAAAATCTTCCATTGTACAATGGAAGATTTTTTTATTTCGAAAAATTGAGATGGAATTTGTAGGGGTCGCATAGTATGCGACCAGAGCCCGAAGAGCCTGCCTAGTCTTTGGGCGGGTTGCATGATATGCAAGCCCTACAGCCTTTACTCGATCTTGATCTTGATCTCGACCTTGTGTCGCATCCCTGATTCATAACGTAATCTAATATTTTATGACGATCTCCTCGATAATATTCATTTTAAAATCGGGGAACTTTTTCATCTATCGTCAAAAATTCCCGAACATGGTGGAAGAATAGGAAGAATCTTTGAAGAAATATGAAAATAAATTTGTCGGGTCCATAGAATCGTGTAAAAACACCCCAGTCTATGTCTATAATTTTATAGGAACAGGACAGGTAAGTTGACAAATATCTCTCATCACCGCTGATATAATTGCAATAACAATAATCAGTAGGTGGTGTTTACATGATAGAAAAATATGAACTCATGCCGTACAAAAGAAAAGAAAATGGACAAACCAAGGCGATCCTAGGCGGTAAACGTATTGAGTCCTTTTATGGAACCAAACAATTAATACTTTTGAGTATCATTGGCTTTCTATTAGGAAGAGCCAGTATACTGGATGGACTTGTGCCATTTGGCATTGCATACTTTAGTGTGCTGCTAGCCAAAGAGCGTAAAAATGCTTTTGTGGGGATTGGTGTCGTTGTAGGAACGATAACAGCCATTGGGGCAGAGGCTTTGATGAAATATGGATTTGCCCTGGCATTATCATGGGTAGTATTTTATGTGATAAAAGACAAAATGCATCTGAATGTTTTAAAAACAGCATTGATATCTGGTATTACCATGTTTTTGTCAGGAATGTTTTATGGTATTTTTTCGGACTTATATCTATATGATTTGTTTATGATTGGATTTGAATCCGTTGTGACCTTTGTCTTTGTGTATATTCTGTCCTATGCGGTACCCGTAGCCCTCCAAAAAACCAACAGAAAGATATTATCCAATGAAGAATTAATATGTATCGCCATAACAGCAGCGGTACTTATCTCTGGCTTTGCTGATCTAAGCATAGGAGACTATGGTTTAAAGAATATTCTAGGAATACTGCTAACCTTGATATTCGCATACAATGGCGGTGCCAGCGTGGGTGCCAGTGTGGGGGTGACCATAGGCATTATTACCAGTATGTCTACCATCGGTACACCTACGGTCATAGGAATCTATGCTTTTTCTGGATTGTTGGCAGGCATCTTTAAAGACCTGGGAAAGCTTGGATCGTCCATGGGGATGATTATGGGGAATGCAATTCTTACCTTTTACATAAATGGATCTACAGAAGTCATTTTACAGTTTGAAGAAATTATTATAGCCTTTGGGATCTTTATGATATTACCAAAGTCCATCCTAGGATATGCAGAAAAATATGTGAATGCCCAAGGTGGAGCAGTTCAAATAGAGAAAACTTACAGTGAAAGGATTCGAAGGATTACCCATGACCGCTTAAAAGAGTTTAGCCAAGCATTTTCAGAATTAGCTGTGACCTATGGCCAGGTATTGGAAAAGGACAAACTAATTGATCAGGAGGAAATAGCAGGCATCATTGATCAAGTGGTCAATAAAGTATGTAGTAAGTGTGGTATGTGCAGAAGCTGCTGGAAAAATGGTTTTTACAGCTCTTACAATGATCTTGTAGAGATCATTGCAGTATTGGAATCTTCGGGGCGGATTAAGGAAGATAAGATTCCTACTATATTAAAGAAGAGATGTATTCGTTTGGAGATATTGCTCCAAGCCGTATATGATCAGTTCGAAGTCTACAAAATTCACTACAAATGGGAAAGAAAGCTTTTTGAGAGCAGACAACTCGTTGCAGAACAATTCCAAGGGGTTTCAGAGATCATACACCGCTTAGGAAAAGAAATCAGTATGGAGGTTCATTTTAAAACCGATATTGAGGATGCCATGTATGTGGCTTTCGATAAAGCAGGAGTTGCTGTAAAGAAGGTCACTGTTTTTGAGAAAGAAAATGGAAAGATGGAAGTAGACATAGAAAAGAGGGCTTGTTACGACCGAAAGCAATGTGATGAAAAGATTGCACCTATTGTATCCCAGGTGATGGGAACATCCTTCGTTCGTAAACATCAACTGTGTGCTACCGATGATCATACAGAAAACTGTGTGTTCAAATTGGTAGCAGCAGAAAAGTATAGGGCAAGTACAGGCGTAGCTCGCGCTGCGAAGGATAATCATTATATTTGTGGTGACAGTTATACAATGATGGCGCTTCAAGATGGGAAATATATGATTGCCCTCAGTGACGGTATGGGTTCTGGGGAAAAGGCAGCCAAAGAAAGTACTACAACCATCACCTTGTTGGAGCAATTATTAGAGGCTGGATTTGATCAAGAAACCGCTATTAAGACCATTAACTCCATCTTGGTGCTAAAATCTTCAGATGAAATATTTTCAACCATTGATTTATCCATTGTGGATCTATATACAGGTCGACTTGACTGTATCAAAATAGGTGCTGCATCCAGTTTCATCAAAAGAGCAAATGGAGAGGTTGAGATTATTAAGTCTACATCCCTACCTATTGGTATTCTGAGTAAAATCGATTTTGACAGTTTTGGAAAGAAACTGGGAAAGGGAGATTTTATCATCATGATGTCTGATGGTATTTTGGATGCGGATAAACAAACAGACATCAAAGAAAGCTGGATTGTTGGTGCATTACAATCCATTCATAGCAGAAATCCACAGACGATCGCTGATGAGTTGATGAATATGGCAATTAAAAAATACGAAGATAAGCTTGAAGATGATATGACAGTGCTGGTTACAAAAGTATGGGAATCAAAATAAGGGCCGCAAGGCCCTTTTTACATTACGATAGTATAGAAATAGATCTGGAGGACAATACTCCCAGGTAAATAATACCAGGGGGAAGGTGCGGATTTATGGAAATAAAACAAATTATTGTGGTGACAGACGGTAAATCAAATATCGGTGGTAATCCTGTGACGGCCGCTGCCGAAGCAGCTAGGAAAGGGATTGTTGTCAATGCCATAGGAATCATGGAGCAGAGAGATGAGGACCATGCTTTTGATGAAATAAAAGAGATTGCCAGGGCAGGCAGAGGTGCTTGGGAAAACACCCACGTGGCCAACTTGGGCCAGACCATGCACCATATGACGCAAAGAACGGTAAACAAGACCATTGAAACCATTGTAGGGAATCAGCTGAAAGAAATCATGGGTGGTAGTTTGAATGATATACCACCCCAATCAAGGGGTCAAATCGTTGATTATATGGAGCGTCTGGGGGAAGATATCCCAATCAAATGCTGTTTGGTTATGGATTGTAGTGGCAGCATGGCCAATAAAATGGGGACAGCAAGACAAAGTATTATTGAATTAATGAATTCACTCCAAGGAAGAAAAGGAAAAAGTCAAATAGCCATTGTTGCATTTCCAGGGGTAAAGGGAGAATTTTATAAAGTAATTTGCGATTTTACAGAGAACATTGGGGAACTTAAAAGAACAGTATATGAGCTAAAGGCTGGGGGCAATACACCTACAGCTGCTGCGATAAATAAAGCCATAGATCTTATGATGGGTATTCAGGATATAACCTTTGAGGAAATTGCAGTGAATAATGGACCATTGCTAAGGGATGGAATGATATGAAAACGGCTAATGTTAGCCGTTTTGTCTATTAAAACCAGTAATCAGAGGATGAGGGATAATGAGAGGACTTCGATTTGCTAAAGGCAGTATCATTCGAGGAAAATGGACGCAAAGATCATATCAAGTGTTAGATTTATTAGGCGAGGGAGGGATAGGTGCTGTTTTTAAAGTGCAAGAGATGGTCAGCAAAGAAGTATTAGCCTTAAAACTAAGTGAAGATTTACAAAGTATTACCAAGGAATACAATATGTTAAAGAAGTTTGAAAAGCTGTCCATGGTTGTCAAAGTAAAAGAACTGGATGATGTAGATTGTTCTGGAAAACAGCTTTATTATATGATAGCAGAGTGTATAGAAGGAAAAAATTTAGATCAATATAGGAAAGAAAATAAAATTACCATAAAATCTATTCTTGCTTTAGCAATGATTATCGGTAAAGCTTTCCAAGGATTTCATGAAGAAAACTATGTTTTTGGAGATATGAAGCTGGAAAACCTAATGGTGGACCAGAAAAACGGCAAGTTGAAGATTGTCGATCTAGGAGGTGTAACCCCTGTGGGTGAAAGTATAAAGGAGTTTACACCTACCTATGATAGGGCTAGCTGGGGTGCAGGTCTTCGGAAAGCCGATGAAAAATATGATCTTTTTAGTCTTTGTATTTTGATGGCTTATTTATTATTGGGCAATGAATTCCCCCTACAAGAAAAAAGTGTGGATAAACTCATGAACAAACTAAGAAATGTGGATATTTCACCTAGAATCATAGAACTCATCCACAAGGGAATACATCAAAACAGCATAAGCCTTTCACAGTTTCTTTTGTCTCTAGAAAATATATATCATCACAGCAACGGTTTTCATACCGGAGGAAAATCTGTGGGCCGAATCGTAAATGCTGCATTTGTCGGAAGCATTCTTTTCTTTTTAAGTGTTGTGATCGCTATGATTATAAAAAATAGTGCCATGGGGAAGGTATTTCAAGCAATTATATAGAATGTATTGAAATCAAAGCCTTTGAGATAGGAGCAAGCCCATGTTAAAGAAATTTTTAAGTACTATAGACAAGTATGAGATGATACAGAAGGGAGACGGCGTTGTTGTTGGCGTATCAGGAGGACCTGATTCCGTATGCTTATTACATCTGCTGTGGAGAATTCGGGATACCCATCAACTGAAAATCTATGGGGTACACCTAAATCACCAATTAAGAGAAAAGGATGCAGAAGAGGATGCCAGCTATGTCCACCAGCTGTGTGATCAGCTGGATATTCCTGTTTTTATTTTTTCAGAAGATATTGCTTGCTATAGTGAAGAAAAGGGTATAAGTTTTGAGGAAGCAGGAAGAGAACGACGGTATGCGCGGTTCTATCAGGTCATGGAGGAACAGGGTGCCCATAAAATTGCTGTTGCTCAAAATATGGATGATCAGGCGGAGACAGTACTCATGCGATTTATGCGAGGTGCTGGAATTGAAGGACTTACAGCGATTCCCTATGTGAGAGAGCAGCAGGTGATTAGACCTTTATTGGATATTTGCCGTCAGGAAATTGAGGAATACTGCCAGATGTCAGGGCTTACCCCCAGGTTAGATCACACAAACTTTGAAACCATTTATACAAGAAATCGTATAAGACTAGAGTTAATCCCATATATACAGAAACATTTTAATCCTAAGATCAAGGATACCCTATGGCGTACAGCAAATTTGCTGCGAGAGGACAGTGAATTTATTGACTTAGAGGTGCAGCGTACTTATGAAGAAATTGTTCAACTTGACCGTGGCGCAGCTGTAATCCATTTGGATAAAATAATAAAGCTTCATCCATCCATAGGAAAGAGAGTTGTTCGAAGGGCTATTCGGGAAGCATCTGGCAGTTTGATGGACTTTGAACAAATTCATATTGAAAGTATTTTAAGCTTAGCTAAAGTCAGAAGAGTAGGAACTCGTATTGACCTGCCAAAGGAAATGATGGCAGAAATCAGCTATGACGTATTAATTATTAAAAAGAGAATAACAATAAATGAAGTATCTTTTTTTTATTGTTTACCCATCGGTGAAGAGGTATATTTGAAGGAGTCGGGCGGAACCATCCAATCAAGAATCATAGAATGGAATCCAACAATGCAAATTCAAACTCACTCCTGTAAGAAGTATTTTGATCTAGACAAAGTGCAAGGAGGTATGAATGTTAGAAACAGACGTCAGGGTGATATTTTCTGGCCCCATGGAATGAAAGGTAGAAAAAAGTTGAAGGACTACTTTATTGATGAGAAAATTTCTAGGGAAAATAGGGATCAAATCCCATTGGTCTGTGATGAAAATGAAATCATGTGGGTTGTAGGCTATCGTACCAGTGAAAAATATAAGCTGGATGAACATACCAAAAGAGTGCTTATACTAGAATATGAAAGAGATGATATAAAAAATAGATGACTTATGACCGATGGCTTTAGTCAAATGTAATTTATTGTTTTCAAATAAAAAATATGGTAGAATAGAGAGACGCAAAAAAATGTGGTCGTCATCGTGCCGAAAGGAGGGCTTTTGTTGAAGAAATTTTTTAGGGGAGCTAGTTTCTACATATTAATATTCATCGTTATCGTCGCAGCCGTGCAACTATTAGGAACTCCCGCACCAGAGAAAGCACAGTTGAATTTTTCTGAATTTGTGCGCGCATTACAACAAAAAAATGTTTCAGAAATGACAATCGTGGAGAACACGGTGATTGGAAAGCTAAAATCTCATCCGGATGGAGAGTTTGAGACATATATTCCACCAGTGGTGATGTCCCAGTCTCTATTGGACAAATATATCCTACCTCAAATTGAAGAAGGTACATTGCAAAAAGTTGAAGGACAGCCGCCTGCAAAAACACCATGGTTTTTCGATATTTTACCTTCTATCTTCATGATACTGATTTTCGTTGTTCTGTGGTTTGTATTTATGCAGCAGTCTCAAGGCGGCGGCAGTCGTGTCATGTCCTTTGGGAAGAGCAGGGCAAAACTTCACAAGGAAGATGAACGTAAGAAAGTAACCTTCGGAGATGTGGCAGGCTTAGATGAAGAGAAGGAAGAATTACAAGAGCTTGTTGACTTCTTGAAGAACCCAAGAAAGTATATTGAGTTAGGTGCAAGAATTCCAAAGGGAATTTTGATGGTTGGGCCTCCTGGAACAGGTAAGACGTATCTTTCCAGAGCTGTTGCCGGTGAAGCTGGCGTACCATTCTTTAGCATCAGTGGTTCAGACTTTGTTGAAATGTTTGTAGGAGTGGGTGCTTCCCGCGTACGTGACCTTTTTGAGCAAGCAAAGAAAAGTTCTCCTTGTATCGTATTCATCGATGAGATCGATGCCGTTGGTAGAAAAAGGGGCGCAGGCCTAGGCGGAGGTCATGATGAAAGGGAGCAAACATTAAACCAACTACTCGTGGAGATGGATGGTTTTGGTGTAAATGAAGGAATTATTATCATTGCTGCTACCAACAGACCGGACATTTTAGACCCAGCCTTATTAAGACCAGGACGATTTGACCGGCAGGTTGTGGTCGGCGTGCCTGATGTAAAAGGTAGAGAAGAGATCCTAAAGGTTCATGCGAGAAACAAACCTTTGGCAGAGGATGTAGAGCTTCAGATTCTTGCCAGGAGAACGCCAGGGTTTACACCAGCTGATATCGAGAACTTAATGAATGAGGCAGCGCTATTAACAGCAAGAAAAAATCAAAAAAGAATTGATATGGCGACGATCGAAGAAGCCATTACAAAAGTAATTGCAGGACCTGAAAAGAGAAGCAGGGTAATCAGTGAGAAGGAAAGAAAGCTTACAGCTTATCATGAAGCAGGCCACGCAGTGGTTGCAAAAATGCTTCCAAATACAGATCCAGTCCATCAGGTAACGATTATTCCGAGGGGAAGAGCAGGTGGATTCACCATGATCTTGCCAAAGGAAGATAGATATTATAGAACCAAGACAGATATGCAGGAAAGTATTATTCATCTATTAGGCGGCAGGGTTGCAGAAAAACTGATATTGCAAGATATCAGCACAGGTGCCAGCAATGACTTAGAGAGAGCAACAAGCATTGCCCGGGCCATGGTAACGAAATATGGTATGAGTGATAATTTGGGACCTGTAAACTATAGCTCAGAAGACGAAGTTTTCCTTGGCAGGGATTTCTCCACAAAGAGAAATTACTCTGAAGAGGTGGCTTCAGAAATCGATAAAGAAGTTAGAAGTATTATCGATGAAGCCTACGTAACTTGTAACAGAATATTAACGGAACATATGGATAAGCTCCATATGGTTGCCAATAAGCTGTTGGAAGTAGAAACAATAAATGCAGATGAATTTGAAAAACTGTTTGCTGGTCAGGATAACAACAAGGAAGAGTAAACACAAACCCCCTTTGTTTGCAAACAAAGGGGGTTTTAATAATGAATAACAGGAGGCGGGATAAAATGGAGTTTGGTTTAGCAGTAGAAATGAAGGCGGTTATAGAGCATATTGTAGGGGAGCAGGATACGGCGGTTCACTATGGAAGCGGTGGCGTTATGGTATATGCCACACCAGCCATGATTGGGTTGATGGAGAATGCTTCATTAAAAGCCGTAGATCCTCATCTACCTCAAGGCTATGCTACAGTGGGAACCCATTTAGATGTAAAGCATATGGCAGCTACCCCTGTGGGTATGAAGGTAAGGGCAGAAGCTGAGTTGATAGAAGTAGATGGAAAAAAGCTAAAGTTTCGTATTGATGCCTATGATGAAAAAGATAAGATCGGAGAAGGTTTCCATAGTCGTTATATCATTCATGTGGATAAGTTTATCCAGGCAACGGCGGATAAGAGAAACAAATAATGAAAGAAATAGGGAAATTTCCCGGGAAATATCGAAAAAAGATGAAACATGGAGTAGATAACATATTAACAGATGATTCTTATGGAAGAATTATTCCGAATAGGAACGTTTAAAAAAATGACAAAAATGAAATAAAGTACTTCACAATTCCTTCAGAACATGATAAAATTTTGTTAAAGATATGACAAAGCATATATGAAAGACTAAAAACTGCATATGGATAAAATATCAACCATCTTGAAGGTATTGTAGAAATAATTGGATCTATAAAAAAAAACTTTATAGTTATGCAGGAATTTGTAGAAGAATGTAGAATTTCTAATATTGAAGAGGTGGTTGTATGCCAACGAAGAAGATATTTATAAGCGGTTATGCAAAATTGCCCAAGGGAATCACTGCAACAGAGCTATACAGTGTGATTGCGGTCGGTCTTTTGATAAATGCAAATACGGGTGAAATTTTAGATGCAGATATTACCTTAGTAACCTCTGTAGCAAAGAATTTTTTCAGGAATTGTGTGATAGGGGAAAACCTTAACCATGTCGAAACAATTGAAAAAATGTTTACAGATAGTTATTTCGGATCTGCAAGAAAAGCGATTATCTCTGCATTAAGAACCTGTGCAGATAAATACAAGCAAGTGATTGTTGAAGGAAAACCTGAACCAGATCATGAGTAAAAGCAGTTAAGATAATAAAAATTCCATCATATGAAGCCCCGTTATCTGCGTTGGTAAAATGCCCTTTTACCAGTTGAAAGTAGGTAAAGCAAGGCTAGGTATGCCACTAAGAATCACATTTGATTCAGTGGTATATCTAGTCTTTTATATTTACATAATAAAAGTGTATCGGCAATTATAAATAGCAATGCTATGCGTTGTTGCCCTAAGCAACACTGGAAATACTATTATTTTAAAGGAGGATTCATGGGATGTTAGAAAACAGAATTAGAAGAGAAGACCTCAAAGGAAAGGTAGTTTCTGCAGAGGAAGCTGCAATGCTGATCAAAGATGGCATGACAGTAGCTGCCAGCGGTTTTACGCCATCAGGATATCCAAAAGCAGTTCCATTGGCCCTGGCCAAAAGAGCTGAAGGCGGAGACAAGGTAGGCATCACTCTTTTAACAGGCGCTTCTGTAGGTGATGAGCTAGATGGTGCGTTATCAAGAGCAGGGGTAATCAAAAGAAGATTCCCTTATCAAACCCATAATGATACAAGAAATGGTATCAATGCCGGAACGATTGCATATCAAGATATGCACTTGAGTCACTTGCCACAATATATGAGCTATGGTTTCTTCGGAAACATTGATGTAGCTATTGTTGAAGCACTGGCAATTACAGAAGATGGCGGAATCATTCCAACAACATCCGTGGGTATTTCTCCGACAGCAATTCAACTAGCCGATAAGGTAATTATCGAAATCAATACAAGCCAGCCAATGCAGCTAGAAGGCATGCATGATATCTATATTCCTGAGAAGCCGCCTTTTAGAAAGCCAATTCCAATTGAACACTCAGGCCACAGAGTAGGAACACCATATATACCATGTGACCCATCGAAGATTGCTGCTATCGTTGTAACAGATATGCCAGATAAAGTTAGACCATTAGGTCCTATAGATGAAGATTCAAAAGCAATTTCAAATCATATCATTGAGTTCTTAGAAAATGAAGTAAAGATGGGTAGATTACCTAAAAACCTATTACCATTACAATCAGGTGTAGGATCTGTAGCAAATGCAGTACTTGGTGGATTGGTAACTGGACCTTTCACTGATTTAACATGTTACACGGAAGTTATTCAGGACTCCATGTTAGACCTTATTGATGCTGGGAAAGTAACGGTTGCATCTGGTACAGCAATTACGCCATCCGCTGAGGGTCAAGTAAAGCTTTATCAAAACATCGATAAGTATTCAAAACATATCTTATTAAGACCTCAAGAAATCAGTAACAATCCAGAAGTTGCTAGAAGAATCGGTGTGCTTTCTATGAATACGGCCATTGAAATAGATATGTATGGTCATGTTAACTCAACAAACATCATGGGATCAAGAATGATGAATGGTTTAGGCGGTTCAGGAGACTACACGAGAAATGCATACATCTCCTTCTATACAACTGTATCTGTAGCGAAGAATGGAGATATTTCTTCTATCGTGCCAATGGTATCCCATGTGGACCATACGGAGCATGATGTGATGGTGGTTGTAACAGAGCAAGGTCTTGCAGATTTAAGAGGAACATCACCAACAGAAAGAGCAAGATTAATCATTGACAAGTGTGCCCACCCAGATTATAAACCAATGTTAAATGACTACCTCGAAAGAGCTATGTCAGGCAAGTTAAAGCATGAACCGCATCTTATCGGAGAAGCATTGTCTTGGCACCAGAGATTCCTGGATACAGGATCAATGAAAATAAAATAATTCCGACAATTGCACGACGAAAAGAAAAACTGGTATCGATGAAGGAATTTTGAAAGATACTATAGAAGTGATGATATGAGATTAGGGGGATCATTTCGCATCCCCTGAATCTATGTCAATATATAGTTTGAAAAGTATTGTTTTTCCAATAAACTGACAAAAATCATCATGATAACTTGGAAGAATGGATAAAATAATACTAATTTTTAAAAAGATAGATGTGTAAGGAGGAAAAAAAATGTTTGAAAAAGAAAAGTTAGCGCAAATCAAAGAAAGCTTTGATAGCTACAATGCAAAGATGGAAAAATCTCTTGAAAAGAGACCTGAAAGAAAGACAGTATTTGAAACAGGGTCAGGTGCACCTGTAAACAGATTATACACACCAGCTGATATTCCAGATTTTGATTACATGACAGACTTAGGAATCCCAGGAAGCTACCCATATACAAGGGGTGTACAAACCAACATGTACAGAGGTAGATTCTGGACAATGAGAATGTATGCTGGTTTTGCTACAGCTGAAGAATCAAACAAGCGTTATAAGTATCTAATTGAGCAAGGTTCTATGGGTCTTTCCGTAGCATTTGACCTTCCAACACAAATTGGTTATGACTCAGACCATCCACTATCAGAAGGTGAAGTTGGTAAGGTAGGGGTTGCCATTGACTCATTGGCAGACATGGAAATTCTTTTTGGTGGCATTCCACTAGACAAGGTTTCTACATCTATGACAATCAATGCACCTGCTTCAGTATTATTAGCAATGTACATTGCTGTTGCTGAGAAGCAAGGGGTTACACCTGATCAATTAAGAGGTACGATCCAGAATGATATCTTAAAAGAATACATTGCTCGTGGAACATATATCTTCCCAACAGAGCCATCCATGAGATTAATTACAAATATATTTGAATATTGTTCAAAAGAAGTTCCACAATGGAATACAATTTCTATTTCTGGATATCACATCAGAGAAGCTGGTTCAACAGCTGCACAGGAAGTTGGATTCACTTTGGCAGATGGTATTGCATATGTTGACGCTGCAATCAAGGCAGGTCTAGATGTAGATACATTTGCGCCAAGACTATCATTCTTCTTCAATGCTCACAATGACATCTTAGAAGAAGTTGCAAAGTTCAGAGCAGCTAGAAGACTTTGGGCAAAAATCATGAAGGAAAGATTTGGTGCAAAAGATGCAAAATCTATGGCACTTAAGTTCCATACACAAACTGGCGGATCTACATTAACTGCTCAACAGCCAGAAAACAACATTGTACGTGTTGCGATTCAAACATTAGCAGCAGTACTAGGTGGAACACAATCCTTACACACAAACTCTAAGGATGAGGCACTAGCTCTTCCAACTGAGGACTCTGTAAGAGTTGCATTAAGAACACAGCAAATCGTAGCATACGAGAGTGGTGCGGCAGATACAGTTGACCCACTAGCTGGATCATACTATATCGAAGCAAAAACAAAAGAAATCGAAGAAGCAGCTATGGAATACATTAAGAAGATTGATGAAATCGGTGGCGCGCCAAAGGCGATTGATAACGGATATATCCAACAAGAAATCATGGATGCAGCTTACAACTATCAAAAAGATATTGAAGCTGGAAAGAGAATCATTGTTGGTATGAATAAGTTCCAAATTAAAGAAGAAGCACCAAAAGGATTATTAAGAGTTGATCCTTCTGTAGGTGAGCTTCAAAAGCAAAAGCTGGTTGACCTTAGAGCAAAGAGAGATAACAGCTTAGTACAACAAAAACTTGAAGCACTAAGAACAGCTTGTCAAGGCGATGAAAACTTAATGCCATTTATCTTAGATGCAGTAAGAGCTTATGGTACACTTGGAGAAATCTGTGGTGTAATGAGAGAAGTATTTGGTGAGTACCAGCAATCAGTAAAACTGTAGTCTACTGACAATACCTTGCAGTGAAAAGATAAATATAAGGAAAATAGATTTATTGAAGGAGGAAAATTTCATGGATAGACCAATTAGAGTATTAGTTGCAAAGCCAGGCCTTGATGGTCATGATAGAGGAGCGAAGGTTATCGCTAGAGCTTTAAGAGATGCTGGTATGGAGGTAATCTATACAGGATTAAGACAAACACCTGAGCAAATCGTAAGTGCTACAATTCAGGAAGACGTTGATGTAGTAGCAATGAGTATCTTATCAGGTGCTCACAACACATTGCTTCCAAAGGTAGTTGAATTATTAAAGGTAGAAAACGTTGATGACGTATTGGTAATCGGCGGCGGCGTTATTCCAGATGATGACATTCCTTTCTTAAAGGAAAAAGGTATCGCAGAAATATTCACACCAGGTACACCAACTTCTGTTACAATTGACTACATCAGAGCTAACCTTAAGAGAAAATAGGTAAAAAATAATAACAGACGCAGGCAATTTGCCCAAAAATAGGTGGTGCAATGGATGGATTTAGCTGAAAGATTGTTACAAGGTGATAAAAGGGCAGTTGCAAGGCTGATCTCCATGGCAGAGAATCATGATCCTGAGGCTGTCGAAATATTAAAAAGTCTGTTTAGCAAAACGGGAAAGGCCCATGTAATCGGCATCACAGGTCCTCCTGGCGCAGGCAAAAGTACGCTGACAGATAAATTGGCAAAAGCCATCCGTAAGGAAGGCAAAACAGTTGGTATTATCGCTGTAGATCCTACAAGCCCCTTCACAGGCGGATCCATACTGGGTGACAGAGTAAGAATGAATGATCTCAGTACAGACCCGGGCGTGTTTATCAGAAGTATGGGTACCCGTGGGCATCTAGGGGGACTATCCAAAGCTACCCAAGCTGCGGTAAAAATCCTAGATATTTATGGTGTAGACTATATTTTTATTGAAACCGTTGGGGTAGGGCAATCGGAAGTTGATATTGCCAAGAATGCTGATACAACACTGATGGTAATGGTTCCTGGATTGGGCGATGATATTCAAGCCATCAAAGCCGGAATTATGGAGATTGGGGATGTATTTGCAGTAAACAAAGCAGATCGTGACGGTGCAAAGCGAACAGCTAGGGAGATCGACATGATGCTTGACTTCAATCACTCTGACTGGAGACCCCCAGTGCAAATGGTTATTGCCGTCGATAATGAGGGTATAGATGAACTATTAGGACATCTAAAGGACCATAAAAAACACATGGAGGATACAGGGAAATTACAGCAGAGGAGAACACTAAACAGCAGACTCGAAATTATAGATCTTGTTCAAGAAAATTTGATGCGTATGATCTTAGATAAATCTAAGAAGGAAGAAATGATCAATCAATTGGCAGTCGATGTTGCTGTGAGAAAGACAGATCCTTATACTGCATCAGAAAGCATTCTTAAGGAAATCTAAACAAGTTTATCAGGGCGGGAGGCAACTGACGAATGCAGTAGACCGATGAAGATGCCCTAAAAATAGATAAAGGAGGCAAAATCATGAAAGTATTAAAAGTTGACCACATTGGGATTGCAGTAAAAAGCTTAGATGAAACATTAAAGTTTTACCAAGATATGCTTGGACTAGAGCTTCATGGGACTGAAGTTGTTGAAGAGCAAAAGGTAAAGGTTGCGTTTTTACCTGTTGGAGATACAGAGGTTGAATTATTAGAGTCAACTGATCCAGAGGGACCAATCGCAAAGTTTATCGAGAAGAAGGGCGAAGGCATCCAGCACATCGCATTTAAAGTACCAAACATCGAAGAAGCTATCGCTGAATTGATGGGCAAAGGTGTAAAGATGATTGATGAGAAGCCAAGATATGGAGCAGGCGGCGCGAAAATCGCTTTCTGTCATCCTAAGAGCACAAACGGCGTACTTGTTGAATTAAGCGAGAGAGAGTAGTAGTCAGGCTGCCAATTTTGGCAGCCCAACATTAGTGTAGGAGGTTAGTAAACATGGCAATCAACAGATTAGAAGATTTGCGTAAGCGCAGAGAAAAAATTGCGCTTGGCGGCGGTCAAAAAAGAATCGATAAGCAGCATCAGTCAGGTAAATTAACAGCTAGAGAAAGAATGAACCTGCTGTTTGATGAAGGCACATTCGTTGAGCTAGATGCTTTCGTAACTCACCGTTGTGTAAACTTTGGCATGGAGAAAGTAGAATCACCAGGCGAAGGTGTTGTAACTGGATATGGTATGGTTGATGGAAGATTGGTTTATGCCTTTGCTCAAGACTTTACTGTAGTAGGTGGATCTCTTGGAGAAATGCATGCAGCGAAAATCTGTAAGGTATTAGACAATGCATTGAAGGTTGGCGCACCAGTTGTTGGTTTAAATGACTCTGGTGGAGCAAGAATCCAAGAAGCAGTAGATGCTTTATCTGGATACGGAAAAATCTTCTACAGAAACACAATCGCATCTGGTGTAGTACCACAAATCTCTGCAATTATGGGACCTTGTGCGGGTGGTGCGGTATATTCACCAGCAATCACAGACTTTATCTACATGGTAGAGAAAACAAGCCAGATGTTTATCACTGGACCTCAGGTAATCAAAACAGTTACAGGAGAAGAAGTAACTGCTGAAGACCTTGGTGGTGCAATGACTCACAATACAACCAGTGGTGTAGCTCATTTCGTAGCTTCTAACGACGAAGATTGTATTGCACAAATCAGAAGATTATTAAGCTTCTTACCATCTAATAACATGGAGACAGCTCCATTCTACGAAACAGAAGATGATATCAATAGATTAATTCCAGAGCTTGATGATATTTTACCGGACAACCCTAACAAGCCATATGATATGTTCGACGTGATCGCTAAGATTGTAGATGATGGTGATTACTATGAAGTTCAGCCGCACTTTGCAAAGAATATCATCACTTGTTTCGCAAGAATCAACGGTCAATCTGTGGGTATTATTGCTAACCAGCCAAAATTCCTTGCAGGTTGCTTAGACATCAATGCATCTGATAAGTCTTCAAGATTCATCAGAACATGTGATGCATACAACATTCCATTATTAAACATCGTTGACGTACCTGGGTTCTTACCAGGAACTAACCAAGAATACGGTGGAATCATCCGACATGGTGCCAAGATGCTTTATGCTTACAGTGAAGCAACAGTACCAAAGGTAACATTAATCGTAAGAAAAGCTTATGGCGGATCTTACTTAGCAATGTGTTCTAAAGATTTAGGTGCTGACATCGTTCTTGCTTGGCCTCAGGCTGAAATCGCAGTTATGGGACCACAAGGTGCAGCGAATATTATCTTTAAAGATGAAATTGCAAAAGCAGCAGATCCAGTAGCAGAAAGAGCAAAGAAAGTCGCTGAGTACACTGACGAATTTGCTACGCCATACAAGGCTGCTGAAAGAGGATTTGTTGATGACGTCATCGAACCAAATGCAACAAGACCTAGACTTGTAGATGCATTCAACATGCTTGCATCAAAGAGAGAAAACAGACCAGCGAAGAAGCACGGAAATATTCCGCTATAAGATAGAAGACAGACACCACTGAAGTCCAAGAAAAAGAGGTGATATCATTGTTTGGTGAAACGATAAGTTTTGGAGAAGGTTTGATCGTTACGGCGTTAGGTATGAGTGTTACCTTCGCAACGTTAATTGCACTTTCTTTCCTACTAGACCTTTTAAGAATGTTGTTCTACAAAGAGCCTCAAAAGGCACAAGTTCAGGTTGTAGAGAGTACACCTGCTGCTGAGGAAACAGTAGAAGAAGGAAATGAAGAAGAACTGATTGCAGTCATTTCTGCGGCAGTTGCAGCTTGCTTGCAAACATCTACCCACAATATCGTGGTAAGAAACATTGTAAGGGTTGGGGATCAATCTCCTACATGGAACAGACTAGGTAAAGTTGAGCAGATGGGAAGCAGATTTTAACGTAAATTCACTACTTAATAGAAATTGATAAGTATTTTGAAGGAGGATAATGAAAATGAAAAAGTTTAATATAACTGTAAATGGAAGCACATATGAAGTTGAAGTAGAAGAAATTGGTGGCGTTTCCGCTCCAGCTCCAGCAGCTAGACCAGCAGCACCAGCACCAGCTCCTAAAGCAGCAGCACCAGCAGCGAAGCCAGCGGCTCCAAAGGCAGCGCCAAAAGCAGCACCAGCAGGTGGAAACTCCATCACTGCACCAATGCCAGGAACAATCCTTGATATCAAGGTAAAAGAAGGCGACACAGTGAAATCAGGACAAGTATTGGTAATCCTAGAAGCAATGAAGATGGAGAACGAAATCATGGCACCAGCAGATGGAAAAGTTGTATCTATCAGTACAAACAAAGGCGCATCTGTTAATGCAGGAGACGTATTAGTCGTATTAGGATAATATAACCTTGTCTCGGCTGATTAAACTATGAAAGAGAGGGAGACAACAAGATGTTTATAGATGTAATTAAAGACTTCTTGTTAAGTACAGGTTTCGTTGCCTTAACATGGCAGCAAATTGTAATGCTAGGCGTAGCTTGCCTATTATTGTACTTAGCAATTGTAAAAGGATATGAACCCCTATTACTGCTCCCTATTGCATTCGGTGCTCTTCTAGCAAACCTTCCATTGGCAGGTTTAATGGATTATCCCGTTTATGAAATAGGTGAAGATGGATTGCCCCATGTGAAGCAGTTGGGCGGATTGTTATACTACTTATATCAAGGGGTTAAGATGGGTATATACCCTCCTCTAATCTTCCTAGGGGTAGGAGCAATGACAGACTTCGGTCCATTGATTGCAAACCCACGAAGCTTATTGTTAGGTGCAGCAGCACAGTTTGGTATCTTTACAACATTCTTAGGCGCAGTTGCCCTTGGATTTACAGGTGCAGAAGCGGCTTCAATCGGTATCATCGGTGGTGCAGATGGCCCTACAGCAATCTTCTTAACATCTAAGCTTGCACCACACTTATTAGGACCGATCGCCGTTGCAGCATATTCTTACATGGCCCTTGTTCCGATCATTCAGCCTCCGATCATGAAAGCTTTAACGACGAAAGAGGAAAGAATGGTGAAAATGGAGCAGTTAAGACCAGTAACAAAGACGGAAAAGATTATTTTCCCAATCTTGGTTACAATCTTAGGTTCTCTATTACTTCCATCTGCAGCAGGACTATTAGGTATGTTAATGCTTGGTAACCTGTTCAGAGAGTCTGGTGTTGTTGATAGAATTTTCAAGACTGCACAAAACGAGTTAATCAATATTGTTACGATCTTCCTAGGCGTAACAGTTGGTGCAACGACAAGTGCAGACAAGTTCTTAAAGCCAGAAACATTGATGATCATCGGATTAGGACTTTTGGCTTTCTGTGTAGGTACAGCAGCAGGGGTACTTTTCGGAAAAATCATGTATGTTGCTTCAGGTAAGAAGATCAATCCATTGATTGGTTCTGCAGGGGTTTCTGCGGTACCAATGGCAGCCAGGGTATCTCAGGTAGTTGGACAAAAGGAAAACCCTTCAAACTTCCTTTTGATGCATGCCATGGGACCAAACGTTGCAGGGGTTATCGGATCTGCCATCGCAGCAGGGGTACTATTATCTATATTTGGTTAAAACACATCACTGACAGGCTCATGCCTGTCAGTTTTTTTATCGGCTTATTTATGATACAATAAGTGGATAGAATGAAAACAAGAGGTGTTTATCATGAAAAAAGACGTCTTAGAGACATTGAAGTATAATAAAGGAAGCTTTATATCAGGAGAAGAGCTGAGCAATAGGATGGGGGTTACAAGGACAGCCATATGGAAACATATCAACCAACTAAAAGGAGAGGGCTATGAAATTGAGTCCGTATCACGAAAAGGCTATCGACTGGTAGGGGAACCAGATGTATTAAATCAGCACGCCCTTCAAATGGAGCTGCAAACAAAGGTGATCGGTAAACGGATTGTTCACTATGATACCATTGATTCTACCAACAATATGGCAAAGAGAATTGCAGGGGAAGGTGGGGATGAGGGTGTTGTTGTCATTTCCGAAGAGCAGACGGGGGGCAGAGGCAGGCTAGGGAGACAATGGATGTCACCAAAGGGTACAGGGATTTGGATGTCTTTGATTTTACGACCATCCATCGAACCTGCAGAAGCTGCAAAGATTACCCAAATCGCAGCTGCGGCAGTAGCCTCAGCCATCCGTAAGGTTACAGGCTGTGAAGCAGGGATCAAGTGGCCCAATGATATTATTTTGCAGAAGAAAAAGGTATGCGGCATTCTAACGGAAATGGGTGCAGAGCTAAACTCTGTGAATTATATCGTTGTTGGGATAGGTATCAATGCCAATGTAGATGTAGCTCTATTTCCTGAAGACATAAAGAAAATTGCCACATCTATCAAGGCTTGTGTAGGAAACAATATTTCGAGAAAAGAGCTTGTATTGCAGATATTAAAAGAATTTGAGGCTTTATACTTAGATTTTATTCATACAAAAAGCATTGGTAAAAGTGTAGATATTTGTAGGGCCCATTCTGTAACAATAGGAAACATGGTGAAAATTATCAATAGAGACCAGACGATTATCGCTGAAGCGATAGATTTAACAGAAGAAGGAGAGCTGCTTATCCGTAACCAGGAAGGGCAGGTGGAGAAGGTTATTTCAGGAGAGGTGTCCGTAAGGGGGATTTCTGATTATGTATAGAAATTGTATTACAGACGTGCCGGGCATTCATGTAGGGCAAGTATCGGATCATCAAGCACAGACAGGCTGTACCGTTATTTTATGTGGTGACGGAGCAGTATGCGGCGCAGAGGTAAGGGGCTCAGCGCCTGGAACCCGGGAGACTGACCTGCTAGAGCCCCATATGCTGGTAGATCAGGTACACGGCGTATTCCTTGGAGGGGGGAGCGCCTTCGGACTAGCTGTTGGAGATGGGATGATGCAGTATTTAGAGGAAAAGGGGATCGGCTTTGATGTAGGCGTGACAAAGGTACCAATCGTGACAGGGGCAGTATTGTTTGATTTACATATGGGAAGCTATCAGATTCGACCTGATGCTGGTATGGGCTATGAGGCTTGCAGACAGGCGAGTCAAGAAAAAATCAGTGAAGGGAACTATGGTGCTGGAACAGGTGCCACCGTTGGAAAAGTCCTAGGCCATGAACAAGCCATGAAAGGCGGTATTGGCAGCGCCAGTGTAACTTTGAATAACGGATTGGTTGTGGGCGCAATTGTGGCAGTAAATGCCTTTGGAGACATTCGAGATTGGCAATCTGGGAAAATATTCGCAGGGGCTAGAGAAAAAGAGACTGGTGCGCTAATAGACACCTGCAGCTATTTAAAACAACATTTTCAAACCAACTTGGCATTTAAGAGGGACAATACCACCATTGGTGCAATTGCGACCAATGCAAAGTTAACAAAGGCTGAGTGTAAAAAACTGGCCCAGATGTCCATGAATGGTTTGGTGAAGGTCATATCACCTTTTGGAAGTACCCTAGATGGAGATACAGTTTTTGCCCTATCGAAAGGGACCCATTCGGCGGACTTAAACCTCTTAGGAATTATGGCTGCGGAAGCCATGGCTATCGCTGTAAACCGTAGTATTCAAGCAGCTGAAAGTACTGGGGGTATACCCAGCACCAGAGATTATTTAGGCGCCATCGAATAGGAAAGATGATTAAGGGAATAATTACCCTATAAATGGGTTTCAAAATGCAATAAAAATATTGCAAATTGATGTTTCAAATGATAACATATACTAGGTAATTAGCCAGTATCAAAAGAACTGGACTCAAGGAAACTGTATGACGAGAGCACGTCCGGTATCCTAAATCAAAGGAATTGGAACGGAGGAAAAGAAATGGAAAAGAATTTAAGCACAGGGTCATTTTTAACTTTACGACAGATGACGGTGGCAGGATTATTGGGGGCAGTGGCAATTGCCTTGAGCATGACACCTTTGGGGTATATTCCAATCCCCTGGTTGGCCAATGTGAATGCAACGACCATGCATATTCCTGTTATCATTGGAACCATTGTATCGGGACCAGTGGTAGGAAGCATTGTTGGGGTTATATTTGGGGTTTCAAGTTTTTTACGAGCAAATAATCCTTTTTTTGCGAATCCCATCATTGCAATATTGCCTAGGCTGCTGATTGCGGTCACAACTTACTATGCCTATAAGTGGACGAAAAATTCTGTGATTAGTGCTGTGGTAGGAACATTAACCAATACTATCGGTGTGTTAGGTTTAATCTTTGCTTTTGGATATCTTCCTTTAAATGTAGTACTGGGTATTGCAGGCGTAAACGGGACCACAGAAGCAATTGTTTCAGCACTGATTGTAGCGGCTGTGGTAAAGGCGCTAAATAAAACGGCTCGTTAATATATAGAACAGATAAGAATTCATAACATAAGAAGAAAGGTTGACGATGAGATGTTACTAGCTTTTGATGTTGGAAATACAAATATTGTATTGGGTGTATATAAAGGTGAAACACTGCTTAATTCTTGGAGAATGGCAACGGATAAGAGCAAAACATCCGATGAATATGGTATGCTGGTGAATCAACTATTTGAATATGATGGACTTGACCTCAATGATGTAGAGGATGTCATTATTTCATCGGTGGTACCACCGTTAATGTACTCCTTGCAGCATATGGCTTATAAGTATTGTAAAAAGGAAGCCATGGTGGTTGGACCCGGCATCAAAACTGGTGTAAATATAAAATATGACAACCCTAAGCAAGTGGGTGCAGACCGAATTGTTAATGCTGTGGCGGCTTTCGAACAATACGGCGGTCCATTGGTGATCGTCGATTTTGGAACAGCCACAACATTTTGTGCCATATCTGAAAAAGGAGAGTACATGGGAGGAACTATTTCACCAGGTATTAAAATTTCCAGTGAGGCATTATTTCAAAATGCAGCGAAACTTCCTAGGGTAGAACTGATCAAGCCTGGTCACGTAATTTGTAAGAATACGGTGAGCAGCATGCAATCAGGTATCATTTATGGGTATATAGGTTTGGTAGATTATATTGTTAAAAGAATGAAGCAAGAATTAGGTAACCATCCGAATACGAAGGTAATTGCCACCGGAGGATTGGCAAATCTAATTGCCAGTGAATCGGAAACCATTGATGAGGTCAATGGACTATTGACCCTCGAAGGGCTAAGGATTATATACGAACGAAATAAAGCATAAAAGGGCCGGGGGATATTCCTGGCTTTTTATTTTGAGTTGGTGGTTAGTGGTTATGATAAAAGAGATAGGTGTAGGGGCGATTCACGAATCGCCCGATGTGAGATGTAGGGGCAGACAGTGTTCGCCCGCAAGGAGGAAAATATCGTGAACATTGCAGGTATACAACTAGAAAATAGCGTTTCTCTAGGTCCTATGGCGGGTGTTACAGACCTGACCTTCAGGCTTCTTTGCAAGGAGCAGGGATGTGGACTGGTCTATACAGAAATGGTCAGTGCCAAAGGGATATGCTATGGAGATAAAAACACAGAGGCACTGCTAGAAATAAAGGAAGAAGAAAAGCCGGTAGCATTGCAGATTTTCGGTTCTGATCCCGAATTTATGGCGCGGGCGGCTGAGTTGTTAAACCAACATGGCCATACCTTTCTAGATATCAATATGGGATGCCCTACGCCCAAAATTGTAAAAAACGGTGATGGCTCGGCGTTGATGAAGAATCCAGAATTGGCAGGACGGATTGTAAAGGCTGTGACCCAAGCAACGGACAAACCAGTGACGGTGAAAATCCGTAAAGGCTGGGATGACCAACATGTCAATGCAGAGGAAATGGCAAAGGTTCTTGAGGAAAATGGTGCCCGGGCCATCGCTGTCCATGGCAGAACCAGGGAGCAGTTTTATAGTGGGAAAGCTGACTGGAGCATTATCAAGAAAGTGAAAGAAACTGTACGCATTCCTGTAATTGGCAATGGAGATGTATTTACAATAGAAGATGCTGTACGAATGAAGGAAGAGACAAATTGTGATGGCATTATGGTAGCTCGAGGGGCCCAGGGTAACCCATGGATTTTCAAACGAATTGCCCACTATTTAAAAACAGGTGGAATTTTACCTGAGCCATCACCACAGGAAAAGATTGAAATGGCAATCAGACATATGTATAAAATTATAGAAATGAAAGGTGAATACATAGGCATCCGGGAAATGAGAAAGCACCTGTCTTGGTATTTAAAAGGCATAAGAAATGGCGCACAAATTCGTGGACAATTGAATACTGTAGGGAATCAAAAGGACATGGAGGTACTGCTCAGAAATTTCCTAAGCAGCTTGTCTTAATTTCCTTGGGAATGGCTTGACAAAGGGGAGTGACTGCATTATAATTATTCGCATATAGCTCCATCTTACGCCAAGCACTGTGAGAATCCAGTGCTTATTCTTCTAGCTTGAGAAAAATTACCAAGGGTTTTAAGGCATAAATTAACAAAGGGGACATATATTATCAACAAATCATTTATACATTACACAAAAAGGAGAGGGAATAGATGACTGATAAGGAAGTATTATTAACCCCACAAGGGTTAAAGAAAATAGAAGATGAATTAGAGATGCTTAAAACAGTAAGACGAAAAGAAGTTGCTGAAAGAATTAAACAAGCGATTGCCTTTGGAGATATCAGCGAGAACTCCGAGTATGATGAGGCAAAAAACGAACAAGCCCAGTTAGAAGAGAGAATTATGAAGCTTGAATCTATGCTTCGAAAAGCCAAGATTATTGATGAAGATGAAATATCTACAGACTCTGTAAGTATAGGGGCTACCGTAAAGGTTAAGGATTTGGAATTTGATGAAGAAGTAGAATATACAATTGTAGGTTCAGCTGAAGCAGATCCCTATGAGCTAAAAATATCCAATGAATCTCCTGTGGGCAGCGCCCTCATCGGAAAAAAGGTTGGAGATATTGTAAATGTACAAATTCCAGATGGCGTAACAAAATACGAAATCCTAGAAATCAAAAGATAACTTGGGGGTGTACAAAGGATGAGTGAAGAATTAAATCTCAGTGAAGTGCTTCGTGTAAGAAGAGAGAAGTTAAAGAAACTTCAAGAGATGGGGAGAGACCCATTTAAAATAGAAAGATACGATCAAACCCATTTTAGTCAGGATATAAAGGAAAACTTTGATGCGATGGAAGGGAAAGAAGTTTCCATTGCGGGAAGAATCATGGCAAAGCGAACGATGGGTAAGGCAGCATTCCTAGATATTCAAGACAAGCAGGGAAGAATTCAATCCTATGTAAGACAAGATGCCATTGGTGAGGAAGAATACGATATCCTTGTGACCTATGATATTGGAGATATTGTTGGAATAAAAGGGACTGTATTTAAGACGAAGCAGGGAGAAACCTCTGTAAAGGCAATAAGCGTATTGCTATTGTCAAAATCATTACAGGTTTTGCCTGAAAAGTGGCATGGATTAAAAGACCAAGAATTAAGATATAGACAAAGATATGTGGATCTTATTGTAAATCCAGAGGTTAAGAAAGCATTCTTAGTACGAACAAAAGCAATTAAAGCCCTTAGAAAATATCTGGATGATAGAGATTTCTTAGAGGTAGAAACACCGATCTTAAGTACACTTGCGGGGGGGGCTTCTGCAAAGCCGTTTATTACCCATCACAATACATTGGATATCGATATGTACTTAAGAATCGCAACGGAACTTCATCTGAAGCGATTGGTTGTTGGCGGTTTTGATCGTGTATATGAAATCGGAAGGCTCTTCAGGAATGAAGGAATGTCACCAAAACACAACCCTGAGTTTACCACCATCGAGTGGTACGAGGCTTATGCGGATTATGAAGTGATGATGCAAGAATGTGAAGAGGTAGTGGCAGAAATGGCCATGGCAGCCTTGGGAACAACGAAGATTACATACCAAGACAAAGAGATAGATTTAACTCCTCCTTGGAGAAGAATAAGCATGACTGATATTGTCAAGGAAGTAAAAGGTATAGACTTTAATCAGGTGAAAACCGATGAAGAGGCCACTGCCATTGCAAAACAGCATGGTATTGATGTTGATAAAGGGATGAAGAAAGGTCATATTATCAACGCTTTCTTTGAAGAGTTCTGTGAAAAGACCCTTATTCAGCCTACATTTATTACACATCATCCTGTGGAAGTGTCACCTCTGGCAAAAAGAAATCAAGATAACCCAGAAATCACAAACCGATTTGAGGCTTTTGTGAATACCTGGGAGATTGCCAATGCTTTTTCTGAGTTAAATGATCCGATTGACCAGAAGGGAAGATTTGAAGAACAAATGAAGCAAAAGGAAGCTGGCGATGATGAAGCGCATCCAATGGATGATGACTTTATCAATGCATTGGAAGTAGGCCTTCCGCCAACAGGAGGTATCGGTATAGGAATTGACCGTCTTATGATGCTCCTTACGGATTCTCCGTCAATTCGTGATGTACTGCTCTTCCCAACCATGAAACCAATGAAGATTCATGACAACGAAGCATAGGGGGTAACCCTATGCTTTTTTTATTTAATAGGAAAGTTCTACTTTCCTATTAAATAAAAAAAGAAGGGGTGCAGGGGAAGGTATTCCCATGCCGTAGTCAGAGGGGTGCGCAGGCTGCTTTGCAGCCGTCGAAGGGGAACTAGGTTCCCATAGCGAAGCACACGGAGTGTGCCTTTTCTATTTGAGGGGCTTCATTATAATGAAAAGAGGCTTTCAAAACTTTTTGCGGGAAAAAACATAGAAAATATGAATAATAATAATATAAGTACATATACTTGTAATTAGTGATCAAAGAGCAACTTTTACGAAAGACATTTTAAGACTAATATGATTAGGGGTATACTCTAAGACGTGGCACAAGTTACCAGTTGCTTTC
This sequence comes from Anaerosolibacter sp., assembly GCF_029240175.1. Taxonomy (GTDB): domain Bacteria; phylum Bacillota; class Clostridia; order Peptostreptococcales; family Thermotaleaceae; genus Anaerosolibacter. The sequence continues at coordinate 357 of NZ_JARBTM010000026.1, read as the reverse complement.
ATCACTGAACCATGATAAGATAGTATTTGTCGCCACGTGAGAGAAGTGGATAAAAACTTCCAGCAAAAAGCGTGTTGACATGACATCGAAAAGATGTTAAGATGATTAAGTCGCCAAAACGAGTGACACAAACTTTGGTCTTTGAAAACTACACAGTGTAAGAATTAAGCCAGCATATATTGGTTAGTAGTTAGTGGTTAGTCGTTAGTGGTGAAAACCAAGAACGAAGAACTAAAAACGAAAACCGCCCAAAAATAATTTTTTTATTGAGAGTTTGATCCTGGCTCAGGATGAACGCTGGCGGCGTGCCTAACACATGCAAGTCGAGCGGTCTAATGTTCAACACTGAGAATTCAG
>NZ_JARBTM010000025.1 GCF_029240175.1 Anaerosolibacter sp. | reverse complement strand
AGAATGCCCAGGGCACTGACGGCCCTCTTTATAGGCGCCAGCTTAAGCCTGTCCGGTGCACTGATGCAAACCCTTACAAAAAACCCCATGGCTTCACCAGGGTTATTGGGGGTAAATTCTGGTGCCGCATTCTTTATGGTTTTTGCATACAGCTATTTTCCTCAGTTTACTCAAAATCATATCATGCTCTTTTCCTTTGGGGGTGCAGCCTTGGCGGTAGTGTTGGTCTATGCCTTAGCCGGCGGTATAAGAGGGTCTATTCAAACCTTTGATCTAACCCTTGCTGGGGCAGCAGTGTCTGCCTTTTTCATCTCCTTTACCCAGGTGATACTCTTCAAAGATCAAAAAACCATGGAAGAGGTTCTGTTCTGGCTTACAGGCTCCGTAGAAGGCAGAAGCATGGATGTATTGTTCAATGTGATTCCCTTTATGGCTACCGCTTGGGTTATATGTTTCATCCTATCCAGTCGACTGAATATTTTTTCTCTGGGTGAAGAAATCGCAAAGGGGTTAGGTTTAAACACGGATTTCTTAAAGCTTCAGATGATTTTGTTAGTGGTTTTACTCGCCGGTGCCTCTGTAGCTGTGGCAGGACCTATAGGGCTCGTTGGATTGATCATTCCTCACTTAACCCGATTCTTGGTTGGATCTGAATTCAAATGGGCTATACCCTACAATATGGTTCTAGGTTCTACCTTCCTATTACTGGCAGATATTGGCTCTCGTTTTATTATATTTCCAAAAGAAGTGCCCGTAGGTGCTGTAACCGCCATTATCGGCGCACCATTTTTCATCTATATTGCTAGAAAGGCGGAAAATAGATCATGAAGAATTTTTTAATCATTAGAAAAGGAAATATTTCCGCTATATATGAGAAAAGAAGTATACTTATCCTATTCATTACAGCAATCATCTGTATTTTATCCATACTCTTCAGTCTAAGTATGGGTCAAAAACATATCCCTATTTTTAAAATTATCCAAGTTCTTTTGGGGGGAGCTGGTTCTGGTGATTCTCTGATTATTCACAGCATAAGATTACCAAGAACATTGGTGGCCCTTTTTGTGGGTACTTCTCTGGGGCTTGCAGGGGCAGTTCTTCAAGGGGTTGTAAAAAATCCTCTGGCCGCACCAAATATCATTGGTATAACCGACAGCGGTTCTGTAGGGGCATTGATATTCCTCACGATATTTACCAACCCGAAGAACAATGCCCTAACAACCAGTATATTTTACATGCCTATCTTTGCTTTTATAGGCGCTTTTTCAGCGGTACTACTTGTATATTTCCTCGCTTTCAAGAAGGGCGTTACTCCCTATCGGCTGATCATGATTGGTATTGCAGTGGCTGGTGCAGCAAAGGCCCTCACTTCTATACTGATCCTTAATGGCCCTGTTGTATTTATTAAGGAAGCGCAGCTTTGGATTACCGGGACGGTTTATGGGACAAACTGGACCCATGTCAAACTGTTGTCTTCTTGGTTTATGGTTCTCTTCGTCCTGACGATCGTCTTTACTAGGGAGTTAAACATACAAAATCTAGATGACGGTATATCCATAGGCTTGGGCAGCTCCGTTGAGAAAAATCGTTTTATTTTGATGGTTTTAAGTGCTGCCCTGGCCAGCGGTGCAGTGGCTGTTGGGGGCGGTGTCAGCTTCGTAGGTCTCATCGCACCTCACATATGTAGGAAACTGACCAACTCATCCTTTGAGAATATATTGCCTCTTTCTGCTTTGGTAGGGGGTATCATCGTGGTTTTATCTGATGTAGCTGCACGAACCCTGTTCTTCCCCCTGGATTTACCTGTAGGAATATTTACCGCTGGAGTAGGTGCACCATTCTTTATATATTTACTAATCAAGAATCAGCAGACACTGAGGGGGAGGATATAAATGAGTTTATCATCAAGCAATTTAACTTTAGGATATGGCGACCATATTGTACTTGAAGATATCAATGTAATGATTCCGAAGAATAAAATTACCATACTGGTTGGAAGTAATGGCTGTGGTAAGTCTACTCTGCTAAAAACCATGGCTAGACTTTTAAAGCCCGTGTCGGGAAAAGTGTTCTTAGGAGATGTGAGTATATTTGAAAAGTCCTCCAAGGAGATAGCCAAGGAGCTTGCAATCCTTACACAAACACCTATGGCCCCTTCTGATTTGACTGTATTTAATCTGATAAAACAAGGAAGATACCCTTATCAAAGCTGGTTTAGCCAGTGGAGTAAGGAAGATGAAAAGATTGTAAATTATGCGTTGGAAAAGACAGGCTTAACTCAGATTCAGCATAAGAAGATTTCAGATTTATCGGGTGGACAAAAACAAAGAGTATGGATCGCCATGACTCTTGCTCAACAAACGGATACCATTCTGCTTGATGAACCCACAAATCATCTAGATATAAAATATAAAATCGAAGTACTCGACTTATTAAAGAACTTGAATCAGCACGAGCAAAGAACCATCGTTATTGTGCTCCATGATATTAATTTGGCTTGCAGATATGCAGATCATATGATCGCAATTAAAGATGGTACGGTGTATGGAGAAGGTGAACCTAAAAAAATCGTCACAGAAAAACTGATAGAAGATGTTTTTGGAATAAATTCAAAGATTATTGAATGCCCCTTGTTCAAGACCCCCATGTGCATCACTTATCAAAACCTTGATATGATTAGCTGAGATTATCAAATCTTATGATAGAAACCGAAGAACCCTGGTTCCCTTGATTTTCAAGGGAACCAGGGTTCTTCTTATGGAGGCCTATAACAGAATAGAACCTATCTTTCTATGGCTTAAGATATTCTGCTACACTTTCTACTACTTTAGAAAACTGACTCGCCGCTTTCCTATCATGCTCAAATGTACTCTTACCATGAGCCCCAGCCTCTGTAATTTTCACCTTCCTCTGTATAGGCTCCGTGATAACCACATGGGTATGATTTTTAAAGTATTCATGGATACGTACTAGGTTCCTTTTGGCATCAAGTAGTCTGCTATCAAACATGTTTGGAACAATAAACTTCACTTTCGAGGAAGGAAGATCTAACATAGTAAGATATTCATATACATTTCCTATGGCTTCTACGCTGGCAGCTTCTGTTTGTATCGGTACCATAATACAATCTACATAGGAAAGAATGGCATCATTAATGCTTGTTTGAGAGGGGCCACAGTCTATCACAATACAGCCATAGTCCATCTTTTCTAAATCTATCAGCATCTTCCCGAAAACCAAATCGTATCGTCTTGTCTCTTTGATATAGCTTTCAATATCCTTTAGCCCTCTGTTTGTAAGCACATCAAGATTCTCCCGTACATTATATATAATACAATCTTTTAATTTGACTTCGTTCGCCACAACCCTGCCTTTTCTTCTTGCCTCCTCTTGTTCAAAAATATCATTAATGGCTCTTTCCACATCCAATACACCCAAAGACTTCGAGGAATCTCTTTGCGAATCTAAGTCCAAAATCAAAGTTTTATACCCAAGTTTAAGGGCCAGCCCTGCCCCTAGGTTTGCCGTAAGGGTACTTTTTCCCACGCCACCCTTATTGTTATATATCCCGAGTCTCTTCATATTCAACTTCCCCCTTTACACTTTCCATAAAATCTATCTAGTACAAGTATATTCGAGGGTTGTCTTCATTGATGAATCTTTTCTAATTTCTTTATAGGATTATTTACAGCTGATGCTCTCTTCTTTATTAAATTGTCTTAGGATATAGATCATTTCTATTACCACCCAGCTATTGTTCCATCAGTTCTAGGTTCAGTTCCTCCACAAAGTGTTCCCTCTTCGTTTCTCCATATTATTTGACCACGCCCCATGGCGAGTGTATCCACCTGTGGTACGATATCATGTCCCTTAGCCACTAGTTGTAGTGCTAAATGATTGGGAAAACATGGTTCCACTTCAATTTTCTTTCCTCCTACCCATTGCCAGCGATAAGCATCTAGGGCATCCTGTGGGTTCATATGGAAATCGATTGTGTTCATAATTACTTGAACATGGCCTTGGGGTTGCATAAATCCACCCATTACCCCAAAGGGTCCCACTGCTGTATTATCTTTTGTTAAAAATCCAGGAATGATCGTATGATATGGCTTTTTATTCGGCGCCAAGGCATTGTCATGGTTTATATCTAAAGTGAAATTATGACCCCTATTGTGCAGGGCTATCCCTGTTCCAGGTATAACTAGCCCTGATCCAAAGCCCATATAGTTGCTTTGGATCATAGAAACCATGTTCCCCTCCTCGTCGGCTGTTGCCAGATATACTGTTCCCCCTGCCGTAGGATCTCCTGGTATCGGAACAGATGCTTCATCACCAATCAGGAATCTTCTCTTGGCTGCATATTCTTCTGACAGAAGCTCTTCCACTGTCACAGACATGGCCTTAGGGTCTGCTACATATTTCTGCCCATCGACGAAGGCCAGTTTCATTGCCTCTAGTTGCCTGTGCACTGTATCTATATGCTCTCTATCCTTGAACTCAAAACCACTTAAGATTTTTAACGCCAATAATGCTACAACCCCGTGTCCATTTGGAGGAATCTCCCACACATCATAGCCTCTATAGTTTATATTTATGGGTTCTACCCATTCGGATTCAAACGCTTCTAGGTCCTCTCTTCTTAAATAACCACCGTACTTTTGGGAGAATGCATCTATTTGGTTTGCTAGTTCTCCCCTATAAAACGCTTCTCCATTGGTCTCTGCGATTCGTTTTAATGTTTTGGCATGATCTAGTGACTTCCAAGTTTCCCCTGGTCTTGGTGCCCTCCCTTTTGGGGCAAAAGTTTCAAACCAACTATCAAATTCTGTTCCTTTGAGTGTCATCTTAAAATCTTTATAAGCTTTTTCCCATAGCTTCGCTACATTTGGGGTAAGGGCGTACCCTTCCGTTGCATATCGTATGGCTGGTGCCAATACATCTGTAAGGGTTAATTTCCCAAATTCCTTGGATAGTGCTGCCCATCCCCCGGGAGCTCCCGGTACCGTTACTGGTATCCATCCATGCTTTGGCATTTCTGTAATGCCACTTTCTTTAAGCTTCTCAATGGCTATTGACTTTGGTGATCTACCACTGCTGTTTAGCCCATGGAGTTCTCCTTTTGTCCATACTAGGGCAAAATTATCTCCGCCTATGCCATTGGATGTGGGTTCTACTACCGTTAGACATGCTGCGGTAGCAATTGCTGCATCAATAGCATTCCCCCCTGCCCTTAAAATCTCCAAGCCTGCTTGAGCAGCCATGGGTTGTCCAGTGGCCACCATGCCTTTTTTTGCGTATACTACATTCCTCCTTGATGGAAAATGATAGACGGAGCATCATAGTTCAATATTTTCACCTCCAGATAAGAGTATATATGCCTATTGAAAAGAGCTTAGAAGCCTTTGCTCCTAAACTCTTTTCAATAGATCTAATAGCCCGAGTATGTATTTACTTTTTTATGCTTAATTTGTACGATTTGGTGAATAATCAATATTGCTAAGATGGCAAATCCAGCTATATCTTGGGCAACACTGGCTGTAATCAACAGTAATGCACCAATAAAAGATGCTGCCCTGAGAACCATGGGTACTTCTCTCAACAGATATCCTTCTATGGCAACCCCGATCATAATAACGCCAATAATTGAGGTGACGGCTACCCGAAGGGCAATGGCCCAAGTCGTATTTAACAATAAGAGTTCATTATTGAATACGAACATATAAGGGATAATGAAGCCTGCTAAAGCAAGCTTTACCGAGGCTATGCCTGTCTTCATAGGATCTCCACCAGATAATCCTGCAGCTGCAAATGCTGCCAGGGCCACTGGAGGTGTTAGGTTGGCAAACATCGCAAAGTAGAAGACGAACAAATGGGCTGCTACGACAGGGATCCCCAGCTTAACAAGGGCAGGTGCGGCGATAGTAGCCGTAATAAGGTAAGCTGGTATACTTGGTAACCCCATACCCAAAATCATACAGGTGATCATGGCAAAGATTAAGGTTGCAAGAATACTGGTACCTCCCAATTGTATAATTGCATTTGCCATGTTTAATCCAAAGCCTGTAATACTTGTAACCGCTATGATAATCCCGACAATTGCACAGGCCATAGCCACAGATACCGTACCCTTCGCGCCACCTGCTAAAGCATCCACTATGTCCTTTCCACTCATGCGCGTACTTTCCTTGAGCATACTGGTTAGTATGGTTACAATGATTGAACAAAAGGCTGAAAATACTACCGTTTTACCACTGAAAAATAACATCCCTAGCAAAAATAATATCGGTATCAGCAGGTGTCCTCTTTCCTTCATAACATCTCTAGCCCTAGGAAGCTCTTCCTTTGGAAGTCCAACAAGATTCCTTTTAGAGGCTCTGAGGTGTACCTGTATGATAATGCCTAAATAATATAGGATTGCAGGGATTGCCGCATAAACAATAATCTTACTATACTTAATTCCTACCATTTCTGCCATAATAAAGGCTGCAGCGCCCATGATTGGCGGGAGCAACTGCCCACCTACAGAGGCCGTTGCTTCTACAGCACCAGAGAATTCCTTGGAATATCCTGTCTTCTTCATGAGAGGAATCGTAAACGCACCAGTGGTCACAACATTTGCAATGGCAGAACCGTTGATACTTCCTAAAAATCCGCTGGCAATCACAGCAACCTTCGCAGGTCCACCCTTAGAACTTCCTGCCAAAGCCAATGCAATATCATTAAAAAATTTGCCCATACCAGATTTGTTCATTACCTCTCCAAACAATATAAATAGGAATATATAGCTTGAAGCTACCCCTACAGATGTACCATAAATTCCATCTGTACTGATAAAAAACTGATTGACCAAGGATGCCCAATCATAACCCCTATGGGAGAATATGCCTGGTATATTTCTGCCAAATAGGGCGTAAGCAACAAAAACAATCGCCAATATAGTCAATGGTAACCCAGAGATTCTTCTGGAAGCTTCCAAAACCAATACAACCAAGAGTGTACCGACAATCATATCCATGGTATTGATTACCCCGGCCCGTGCGATGATATTGGGATAGTCGATCCATATATAGAGGGTGATGCCTAATGATAACACTGCCAGTATGCTATCATATATGGGAAGCTTCTTTCTGCTTACCTTATCGTTGATGGGATATAAGATAAAGGATAAAAATAGCATCATGCTGACATGAAGTGATCTATGCTTTAACGTGGCAGGTGCTCCTACAAAGGAGGTAATGAAATGATATAATGAGATGATAATTGCAGCCCAATAGACCATCTTCACTAGGGAAGACTTATCAAAGGAACGGGTTTTTTGCTCCTTGTCATATTTTTCAATAATCTCAATCTGTTGATCATCTATTTGATGATCTATCGTGATCTTCGACATACCTTAAACCTCTTTTCTATTTTCAATTTCAATGGCTCATGATGGGGTAAATTCGGACCTTTTACAATCGTCTGATCGTTTAACTTTATATATTCCATAGCAGTCTGTGAATGTATCCAATCTATTTTTTCAAAATCCTCGTCAATTTGTTCTATGACGATCGTACCATCTTCAATCCTGGTCACCTTACCCTTATTATGTGGGATCCCCGCACCAAAGCCTACTATAGTAATCCTACTAAGAAGTAGATGATTGTTTTCTTGTATATAATAATCCTCTGTCCAAGGTATATGTTCAAGGGAGTGCATCCAACCATAGGTCAGCTTATCTCCTTGAGACACATCCGCTGTTAGATATACCTCTTTATTGAGTTGATGCATAATAAAAAGCCTCTGGGTAACTGTTATTTTAAATAAAAATGTAAAACTAAAGATAATAAATATAGCCAATGTTAAATAAATTTTTAAATGGGAAGAAGCAACTCGCTGCTTCTTCCCTGTTAATCTGCTACCCATCTTATTTTATAATGCCCATTTCCTTATAGTATTTCTCTGCGCCTGGATGGAATGGGATGTTGATACCGATTTGAGACTTTTCCAATGATAAATGCGTATTCGCTGTATTATGAGATGCCTTTATGTCCTCAATATTCTCAAAAATTCCCTTTGTGATCTCGTATACAACCTCTTCGGGAAGCTCTTCCCTTACGATCATTATATTTCTAACGGATACTGTATTTACATCTGCATCTGTATCATATATATCTGCTGGGATAACTTCCTCTACGAAGAAAGGATATTTTTCTATAAGCTTCTTTGCGCCTTCTCCTTCGATCGGTACGATAACAATCTTATTTGTAGTACCTAGCTCCATAATTGTTGCATTTGGAATACCGCTGGTTACAAATGCTGCATCTATGAGTCCATTTTTCATCTGGTCTATGGCCTCACCATAGTTTAGATAGTCAACCTTGCTATCTTCATAGGTCATGCCATGGGCTTCATACATCATTCTCGCATTTAGCTCAACCCCTGAATTTGGAGCACCAATTCCAACTCTCTTTCCTTTTAGATCTTCAAACTTCGTGATCCCTGATTTATCAGTCGTAACAAGCTGCACATAGTTTGGATATAAGCCCATTAGTGCTCTTAAGTTCTTTTGCGGTTCCTTACCTTCAAAGGCTCCAAAAGCATCATATGCTTGAGCTATGGCATCTGACATAGTAATCGCTAGGTCAGCCTTACCACCCAATATTAAATTAATATTTTCTACAGATGCCCCCGTTGATTGGGCAGACGATTTGTATCCTAACTTATTCTTAATAACATTTGAAAAAGCTCCCCCTATTGGATAGTATAGTCCGCTGGTAGGGCCTGTCGCCACTGTGATGAAGTAATCATCCTTATTAATAGTGCTCTCACTGCTGCTTTCTGTACTGTTAGAACTCTGTTCTGCTGGTGTACTCGTTCCACCACCACATGCTGTTACCAATAATGAAAATATTAGTACCATTGCAACAAGTAATATTGATTTCCTTTTCATTTCGATTCCTCCTATAAGTTATTCTCTTGCATATTGCTTTAGTAGCAATTACCATGCCAAGTTATCAAACAAGGAAATCCAAAGGTTTTTCTAATGTTTAGCTAATCTATACACTAAAAACAGAGGAAAATATTGCCTCACCGGCATTATTTTCCTCTATAGTCCATATTCCTTGATCTTATTTCTTAGACCTCTTTCACTTATTCCAAGCATTTCTGCCGTATCTTTTCTACGTCCATTGTTTAGCGCTAGCGTCGCCTTGATCATTCGCTTCTCGATCTCATCAAGCCTAAGTCCGACTAGTGAATCTACCTCCCTATCTAGATTGGCATAGGTTTTACCCTCCTTGACCTTTTCTGGAAGGTCATCTAACTCCATCGTATCACCCTTCGCCATAAGAATACCGCACTCCATTATATTGGACAATTCTCTGATATTCCCAGGATATGGATAATTAAGGAGTCGCTCTTGGGTAGCAGGAGATAGCTTTACCACCTGCTTTCCAAACTCCTTATTGTATATGCCCATAAAGTGCTCGAAGAGTAATGGTAAATCCTCTTTTTTATCTCTCAGGGGTGGCAACTTTATTTCCATGACATTTAATCTGAAAAAAAGGTCTTTTCTGAAGAGATCCTCCTCCATAAGCTTTCTCAAATCTCTGTTGGTGGAGGCGATAACCCTAGCCTTCATCTTTATAGGGGTATTGCTTCCAAGGGGAGTGAATTCTTTTTGCTCTAAAACTCTTAGGAGCTTTGATTGGAGAGCCAGGCCCATGTCTCCTATTTCATCCAATAAAATTGTGCCCGTATTGGCGTACTCGAACTTTCCTATACCATCTCTATCCGCTCCAGTAAAGGCTCCTTTCTTATGACCAAAAAGCTCACCTTCTAAAAGCCCCTCTGGGATTGCTGCACAGTTTATCTCTACAAAATTTTCGTTGCCTCGTTTTCCGCTGTAGTGGATCGCTCGTGCTACCAGTTCTTTACCCGTTCCACTTTCTCCGGTTATCAATACATTGGTATCCACATCCTTCAGCTTATCTATTAACTCAAATATAGCTCTCATAGATGGACTTTTTCCTAGGATTCCGTTGTGATTGTATTTGTTTCTTAACTCATTACTTAGATAGGCAACCTTCTCATTTAATGCCCTAAACTCTAATGCCTTATCTATGGTCACGATTAGCTCATCCATATTCAAAGGCTTCAATAAGTAGGTAAATGCCCCATTTTTTATTGCCTCTATTGTCGAGTCTATGGAGCTATAGGCTGTCATCATAATTACAACGATATCCTTATGAAGCTCCTTGATGTTCTTTAGTACCTCTAAGCCGCTAATCCTTCCGATCCGCAAATCTAACAAAACCACATCAAAGGCATGCTCCTGAAGTAAGGTCAGCCCTTCTTTAGGATTGGTAGTGGTAGTTACAATGTATAAATCTTCTAATGCATAGATAAGGGATGAGCATATATTTTTCTCGTCATCTATGATCAGTACACTATTTCTCATATAAATTCACTCCCAAATACTAATGTTATTTCTGTATATTCGTGTTTGCGGCTTTCTATGGATACCCTACAGTTATTCATCTCTAGCATTTGAATGGATAGGGGCAGACCTAAACCTGTTCCTTTTTCCTTTGTAGTATAAAATATCTCATAAGCTCTCTCCAATTCTTCCTTATCCATCCCGATACCATTATCCCGAATAAACAACTTCACACAATTCTCTTCTCGAAATCCGTCTATGATTATTCTTCCCTGATAGCTACTATCATGGATGGTCTCAGCTCTTTCCTTGATAGCATCTATGGCGTTAAGGATGAAATTTATAATTCCTTGTTTAATTTGACTCTTGTCTCCATACACATACATACTTCCCTGAATATGGTTTTCATGATCAATATTATTTTGCTCTAATACAGGCTTAAAAAGGGTTAGATAAGCGCTTGCAATTTCATCCAGCTGAAAGCCTGTCTTATTCTGACTCTTTGGCTTTGCATAGTCGATCAGACTCTCTATTAGGTTATTGACTCTTTCAATCTCCTCTGGAACAACCAATGCAATTTCTTCCTTGAATTTTTGATTGTCTATCTTCTTTGGAAGCAATTCTATAAATGTCTTAATCGTCGTTAGTGGATTTCTGATTTCATGGGATATACCCGATATAATCTGGGTGAGGGTACGGTTTTTATCCCGTTCCATGATTTGCTCTTTAAGCTTACACTCCTGGGTAATATCTTCAATGGTAATGATCACACCCCTTAGTTTTTTCTCATAATCATTCAAGGGGTACATTACATACCTATAAATGAATTCTTTTTTACCTCTTATATATTTAAATTGATCACAGATATATCCTTTGCTTTCCCTCACCACCATATCCATGCTCCCTTTGAGCATAAGGTTCATCGGCTCAATGTTAAAGATGGACTCTCCAATGGGAGGCTCCTTCAACTCTGCCATAGCTAAGGCAGTGCTATTGAAAATGGAGATAACACCTGCTACATCAAAAATAGCTATCCCTCTGGGGCTACTCTCACAGATGAGATCTTTTAACTCATTGTTGTTCCTAGTCTCGATGATTTGCGCTTCTAAATCTAAATTGGACTTGGAAAGCTCCAGGGTTTTTAGCTTCACCTGCTGCTTCAGCTGCATATTCCATACAATACCCATGCACAGAATAAACAGTCCTACGATCAACCCTATAAAACTTATTCTGATGATACTTTTCAACCTTCTAGCGATATTGGCTTCTCCATTATCCACCCATTTTAAATAGAGGTTCTCGTATTCTCCACTGAGCTTTAGTTGGCTGATTCCTTTATTTAATAGATTATAAAGATTCCGATTCTCTCCCTTGACAGCTATTGAATACTCAATGGGTGTGGTGTAACTGTCTATGATGGTGTATTCTTTTGTCAGTTCATACTTATCTAGAAGGTATTCTGCTGTATCCTTAACGCCCAGTAGAAAATCTGCTCGATCCATCAACAGGAGTTCAAAGGCATCCTCTTGATTGAAGGCTACATTAAAATTAACCAATCTCACATTTTCGAGAAAATTCAGCTCAACAGAATCATTCTCCACACTGGCTATATAGTATGAACTGTTCAAGTGACTCTGGATCTCTTTACTATCTTCCGTTCTCGCTAGCATGCAAACCACCGATTGAACGACACTCTCTGTGTAATATATTTTGTCAGTGAGGCTAGGGTCGTATCTTAGTCCTAATACCAAATCTACACGACCATCAAGTAAACTCTCTATACTTAGCTCCTTGTTTAAGCGTATATAGTTTATCTGAATATGATTTTTTGCTGCAATATGATTTAATATATCGATGTTAAAACCCATTAACTCCCCGTCCTCTTCAAACTGAAAAGGCGGAAGACTAGGGTCAACCCCTACATTTAATATTATAGGGGGACTTGTAGGATCAGCAAATGTACTGCTTGTAGGAATTGATGCCAAGAGCATCATAATGAATAACAGGCATATGTACTTTCTATGTTTCATATTTATCACCGTATTATGAATATTTTCTTTATACATTGCGATAATCGTTTGCTGTAAGTACTTCTATATCCATCTTTCATCTCCTCCATAAACGCAATAATTACTAAACACAAATACCACTATTTTTTATCAACAATGGGTATGGACCATTTTTGAGGGTATAAATATTGATGTTTAAAGAATTGCAAGACCACCTTCATATGTATGTAGGTGGTCTTGCTTACACTTAGTCTACCTATCTTCCCCAATATTCAAGGTGTATTTTTCAACTGCTTCCCTCTTTATCCAAAGGGTGGCGCTGATTAGGTTAAATAAGACTTCTCCCAAAAAGATAGCTGCAATAGCATCTAGCACAGCATGCTGCTTCACAAATAAGGTGGACAAAATAACGGTGAAGGCTATGCCCGAAATCACCAACTGATTTCCATGGTTTCTAATACTACTATGTCTAATTCCTTTGAACATGAGGTAACTGCTTAGAGAGTGGATACTTGGAAAACAATTAAATGGTTGATCTGTAGCATAAACCCATGCCACTATTTTGGTTAAGATATCCTCTCCTACTAGGATCGGTCTAGGCACAGCGGTCTGATAAAAAAAATACACGCCATAGCAAATCAAAAGACCTAGGTTCAGAGAAAGTAATGTCTTATAATAGGTCTCCCGATCTTTCAAGCAAAAATAAGCAAGGGTACAAATCAAAAATAGATACCATGCCACATAAGGGATGATAAATATTTTTAAAAAGGGAATGCTCCGGTCTATATCTGTCATGAGACTATATGCTCCCCTATCCCCATGATTCAAAACCCCATAAAGAATATTTAAAAGGGGAATGGATATCATCAGACATAAGGCCGTTATATTTTTCTTGGTATTCTTCATTTTCATCTCTCCTTTACGATCGCTACTATCATTGTAAAGGAAAGAGATTAATAAAAGACTGGAAGAACCTTAGAACTTCATTAAAATTCCATTAAAACCAACAAATCCATAAGATCTCTCGATGATTTCCAAGAATTGATATATGATGGAAGCAAAACAAGGAAATCAACAGCGCTATGTGGAATATTTCAATGACTTAGGTTGCAGAAAGTCAAACCTATAATCCATGAAACGTGACCTAAAAAATAGAGAAGATAAAAAGGAGCACAAAAATGATTGATATATTCTATGAAAATGAACATGAAGATATAGCCTTTACCCATTTAAAGGCAATCGATCAAAACTTAACCCATAAAACCTTTAGCCATTGTCAATTTAAGAACTGTGATTTCTCACAATCTGATTTTTCATCATCCTTTTTTGAAGATTGCTCTTTTAAGGAGTGCAATCTAAGCTTGACACAGTTTTATGGTGCCAAGTTAAGGAATGTACACTTTGAGAACTGTAAATTATTAGGCATACACTTTAATAAAATTGATACCTTTATTATTACGATCAGCTTTAAAGATTGTTTTATTCAAAACTGTAACTTTTCTGATCTTACTTTAAAAGCAAGTATGTTTCAACAGTCTAAGATCTTAGAATGCGATTTCATCAATACCGATTTATCAGGAAGCTGCTTTACCTATTCAACTTTATCGGGCACAAAATTTGATAATACGAATTTATCAAAGGCAAACTTTTCTTTTGCTAAGGATTATGCAATCAATCCATTGAAAAATAAAACAACAAAGACCATTCTTACTTTACCTGATGCCATTTCACTTTTAAAGTATTTTGACTTTATCATAAAGTAAATCAGAGTAATCAGCAATCATCGTGTCAAAAGGCTGCGGATAGCTATATTTATCCACAGCCTTTTCCATTATTTATTCATTTTTATGGTTACTCTTTTTGTGATTCCATCCCAGTCAGCTTCGCATCCAAGGTTCTCAACGATAAACCTTAAGGGCAGCATGGTTCTACCGCTGTCTGAAATATAGGGTGCCACATCACTTTCTCTGCTTACGCCATTTACCCTTGCGGTTTTGCTTCCGATCCAAAGATAAATCTTATTATTCTTTAGATAGATATCTACTCTTTTGTCTGATGCGTTCCATTCTACTTCTCCACCCATAGCCTCAATCACCGACCTTATGGGAAGGAAAGTCCTGCCGTTCTTTATGGTCATTGTCGTCCCCTTGCCCGGGTCTATCTCTTTTCTTTGTCCATCTACAAACATATATTTACTTCCTACTTCTAATATAATGTTTTTCTTCATTGATCCAGACTTTACAGCCACTTCATTAGAAGCAGGACCCAGGGTTTTATCCCTATAAACAGCTTTCAAAATATAGTAATAGGTGGTGTTGTTTTCAATATTCTTATCAATGTAAGACATTTCTTCTATAGGAAAATCTGTCACAGGCGTACTTGATTGCTTACCTGAAGCGGTTCCCCTATATAGGTTATATCCTATGATGTTACTTGTATCATTTTGCTTGTTCCATGATAGTCGAACACCATCTTCTCCTGTTTTTGCACTTAAAGTTATTCTTGATTTCAGCACTACTTTCACTTCATTAGAGGCAGGGCCTATGGTCTTATCCTTATAAACTACCTTTACTACATAGTAATAGGTGGTTCCGCTTTCAACGTTTTTATCCGTATAAGATGTTCCTTCTATAGGGAAATCTGTGACGGGTGTATTTGACTGTCTTCCTGACGCCGTTCCTCGATAAAGGTTATATCCTACAATATTCTTTGTACTGCTTGGTTTGGTCCAAGTGAATGAAATACTTCTATCCTCAGGTGTCGCTGTTAATTTACATTTTTGAAAATCTACCTGATCATCCTCTATCTCAATGAGTTCAAAGGTTTCCCAGCTCCCAACCTTTTCCCTATCTGCGACGACTTTGTCTCCCCCACCATCTTCTGCGCACAAATACCGGTCATTATAGGCTTTCAAAGCGATTTTGTTATTGTTTAGCCTTACAAGTCGAAAGGTCTCTTTCTTATTTATTTCGTCCCTATCTACATAGACATCTTTCCCATCATTGGAGACACTCACATAGTCTCCGTTACACCCCTTCAGGGCAACATATCCTTTCCCTAGGTCAATCAGCTGAAAAGTTTCCCATTCTCCAATCTTATCCCTATTGGCTGTTAATGTGCTTCCTCCCCCATTCTCAGCGCACAGGTATTTTCCATTGAAAGTCTTAATAGCGACCATCATCTTCCCGTTATCTAACCCGTAGCTATCCAGGGGAATAGCCATGATTGACAACATCATCATTAGGACGATTACATAGGCGGTGAATCTCTTGAAATTTCCATTCATTCTTTTCATACCAACACTCCTTCTTTTTGCGCGAAGCATTTATTCTTAAATCTTAAAGCTATCCTTGTTTTTCCAATATCATTATAAGTATCTCATCCCTTAAAAATGCACGTTCTATAGAACTGTAATGAAAATAAGATAATTGTCATCATACTGTAAATAAAAGATAACACTGTTGTAACTTTCTTCCTTCAGTCTATAAAATATAAAAGCCCCACCCTTCGAGATCCAATGGATAAAACAAAAAACACATCTAAAGCGATATCCTCTACCCTATCACTTTAGATGTGTTTCATAAGCAGCATGACTGCTTTTAGTGGAATTACAGTGATTTAATGTACAAATTCTTAGATAGCTCCTGAAGTCTATCCTCATCTAATATATATACCGTTTTATTCTCCAGCTTTATAATTTCTTTCGACTCCAGATCTTTAAATGTTCTATTCAAGTGCCTATAGGTTGTTCCTAAAAATTGAGCAATCTCTAAGAATGATGCATTCAAAATGATATAGTTCTTATCGGTGATATGCTCAATTAAATAACTAGATAATCTATTGATGAGGGGATATACAAAATTGTATGAGGTGTTATTAATGGTTGCATACAGCTTTTCGCTTAAAGAATCTACCAAATGATGTAACAACTTTACATTATCTACGTATTGCCGCCTAAGTATATCTGAAGGTATTGCGATCAAGTAAGTATCTTCTACTGCATCAATATTACAGCGTATAGGAATATTTTTTAAAAGCTCCAAATCTCCTATAGTGTTAAATTCCTTATAAAACTTTAAGAGCATAGATTTTCCGTTTTCGAAAAGATATGAAATTTTGATTTTCCCATCTACAAGCAAATAATAGTATTCAAGATTCGTCTCAGCTTCCAATATATGCTCCTCTTTCTCATAAAAGTGAAGCTGCGCATGTTTTAATATCTCTTTATCCAATATATTTTCGATAGCATGCTTCACAATATAATGGTTGAAAAGATCATTGTTCAAAATTTTTCTCATAAATCCTCCTTAGCATGACATATGTCATGTGAAAGTTGATAGGAATATTGTATTTTATTGATAAAGACTTGTAAAGGAAAGGAGAGATTTATCTATGTATAAAAACTTAGCCCTTATCAATGGTATACTGCTTGCCATCATGGTCTTTTTCAACGGAATGCTCGCCAATATCACGGGCCCTTATATAAGTACGTTAATATTTCATGTACTAGGATTTATAGTGATTATGATGATTTCCCTAATAAAGAAAAACAGACTTTCAAACTTAAAATCCATTCCCCTTATATTC
This sequence comes from Anaerosolibacter sp., assembly GCF_029240175.1. Taxonomy (GTDB): domain Bacteria; phylum Bacillota; class Clostridia; order Peptostreptococcales; family Thermotaleaceae; genus Anaerosolibacter. Next base: position 20,944 of record NZ_JARBTM010000025.1, on the reverse strand, counting down.
ATGCTGCCAGGTATATTCAGCGTTATAACCATATTTTTAAATAATATCGCCATACCCCAAATAGGTTTGACCCTTGCTATAGGGGTGACTTTATTTGGCCAACTTGTCATGTCTAGCTTGGTAGAGCATTTGGGATTGTTTGGTATGCCCGTTAATCGGTTTAAGAAAGAAAAAATACTTGGATTTTCAATCATATCCCTTGGAATCATCGTTATGATTACAATGTAAGGAGGAACAAAATGATTTATATAGGCTTATCCTTTCTCACTGGAATCACAATCGTTATCAATATGATGTTAAATGGTAAGCTTGCGCAAAAGGAAGGTTTGATCAATGGTGTGATGATTAATTATTTCATAGCTACTCTATCATCCATTGCCCTGTGTATAATTATGATAAGATCTATTCCAATTTATTCAGCCATAAGAGGTATTCCCCTCCTGTATCTTTTAGGAGGTTTTATGGGCGTATTAACAACTTATATGTTTAATGTGATCGTTCCTAATCTACCTGCGGTATATGTGGTTATACTTCGCTTTATCGGTCAAATGCTTGCAAGCGCCATGATAGATTATATTTACCTAGACATTTTTTCTAGGAGTAAGATCATCGGAGGTATTCTATTTCTCTTAGGTCTTATAGCCAATGCAAAAGTTGATAGAAGATACACAGAAGAAAATCTTCAGTCAAGTGAGGATATTTAGATTTCTTGACTGACTCACCTGCCTAAGGTCTTGAAAAGGGCTTGTATGTTATAATAATAAGAACGATCTGTATAGGAATAGGAGGAGTAAACATGAAGTACGAGATTATCATATTTGATGCGGATGAGACCCTATTTGATTTTAAAAGGTCTGAAAGGGATGCCATAAAAAATGCCATGCTTGAGTTTGATATAGCATATGATGAAAATCATCACCTGAAAATCTATCAAGATATAAATACGACGATATGGAAAGAGTTTGAAGAGGGGCTAATTACCCAGCAAGCATTAAAGATTGAAAGATTCAAAAGACTATCCGCCCAGCTCAATCTTTACTTCGATGAGGCTGAATTTGCAAAATCTTATATAAAGTATCTGTCCCTTGCATCTTTTTTATATGATGACACCATGGCTCTAGTAGAAAGCCTTCATAAGGATTATCGACTCACGATCATTACCAACGGTCTTACCCATGTTCAGGATCATCGAATAAGAAAATCTATTATCGCCAAGTATTTTGAGGATATCGTGGTATCTGAAGAGGTTCAGGTATCCAAGCCCGATCCTAAGATATTTGAGTATGCATTAAACAATATTAAGCATACGGATAAGCGCAAGGTTTTGATCGTAGGAGATAGCTTAACCTCTGATATTCAGGGTGGGATAAACTTTGGTATCGATACGTGTTGGTTTAATCCAAATAAAATCGCAAATAAAACAGGAATAACACCTACCTATGAGATTTCTAATTTAATGGACCTAAAGGATATACTTTGAAAATATAATTAAATGGGAAAAGCTGTTCTAAGACTCAGAGCCATTTCTCCTGTCTTTTTTATCAACATAAAAGGAGTTTACATTCTCATATAGAAATATATAGGCATTGATATATTCAAAGGGGGAGCAGTCGAATGGATGAGCTGTTGAAAAAATATGTGGAATTGGCTGACTTAGTAAATAGTTTTACCGAAGATGATTTAGCGGTAGCCATAAGCGATAGAGAATATGTACTGAGATATATCCCAGGGCAAAATGTGGACATTAGGATGATAGAGGGGGATCGTCTCAAAAGTCATACCGTGCTCTTTCAATGTATGGAGCAGCAAACAAAAGTTACAAGAAACATAAGTAAAGAGCTCTTTGGTAAAGCTATTTCTGCCACAGCAACGCCCATACTAGATAAAAGTGGTAGAATTATTGGGGCTATTGGTACTGCAAAAAGCATTAGTGAAAGAGAGGAATTGCTGGATATCATCAACACGCTGGCCACTTCGTTAACAGAGATGACGAATACCACCTCTCTCATATCAGCAAGTGCTGAAGAAATAGCGTCTACTGGAGGTACGATGATTAGCACCGTCAATGGTGCCCTATCTAAAGCAAATGAAACAGATCAAGTCATTGGATTTGTGCAGCAGATAGCCAAACAGACAAATCTGCTTGGATTAAATGCAGCCATTGAGGCTGCAAGAGCAGGCGACGCAGGTAGAGGCTTTCAGGTTGTAGCAGAGGAAATAAGAAAATTAGCGGTTTCTAGTAATGAATCTGTAGAAAAAATTGCATCGGTTTTAAGAGAGATTAAGGGAAGTATCCATAAAATCATGCAGATGGTTGAAAATAATGGTGCACTAACCCAAGAGCAAGCAGCTGGCACCCAAGAAATTACTGCAGAAATAAATGAACTTTCTGGCTTGGCAGACAGGTTAAATACCTTCGCCCATAAATTATAATAAAGTACGCTCTTCTAATCACAACTATACAGGTAATGATACACTAACCAAGTTCTTGCAAAGTAAAAATCCCTATTTTCCTTTGATATCAAAGGAAAATAGGGATTTTTTTCTGGTGTTCCCGGCGGGAATCGAACCCACGGCCTACTGCTTAGGAGGCAGTTGCTCTATCCTACTGAGCTACGGAAACAAGAAAGCATGTGCAGAAAATATATTACCATAATTCTTGAAACTATGCAAATGTAAAAAACCTCAATATACAGCTGTATTATTGAATAAAATCCTATTATTTATACATAGGCACCCTTTGCTTATACTTTTAGTGTCCTAATTTCTTAGATAATCTGGATACCGCTTACTTCCACTTCTTTGAACAGTAGATAATTGGCTAGGGTAAGCTTTAGGGCATGCTTCACAACAGCGCCTTTATATACAAAGACCTCTAACCCCTCTACTTCGAAACGATCAAACCGATAGGCTTCCTTGGGCGGCCCTAGAACTACATGGGGTATAGAAGCATGGACACAGCAGGACTGACTGGCCTCGAGCTCTACAGTTAAAACCTTTTCACCTTTTTTCTGTAAGTGCTGCTTCACTTTTTCATCCAACTTTATTTCCATCTGCTCTGCCTCCTTTTCCTATGTGTATTTCTTTTATATCTATTGTACTAGCAAAAATAGAAATGTCAATGATCTATCCTTTGGCTACGCCCCATCTAAAAAACTGAGAAACATAAGTAATCATGTTCTGCCATCCTTTTCCAATGATGATTCCTATTGGCAGCGTTACCATGTCCTTCTCTGCAACTAAATCTGTTACCACGACTTGATCATTGTATAGGGTAATGTGCAGCTCTGCTAGCTTTTTTCCCTCTCGAATGAAGAAGGAATAGTTTGGCACCATACGAATCTCTGTACTTTTTACCAAACCCTCTCGAGGACCAAACAGAATTGTATCCTCCTGGGCTAGAAGCTGAATGGACAAGTCTTCGATTCCCCATTGGTATGCCTCTGCGACCCGCTCCCCAGCCTTTATGATTCTCTGCTTGCCATAGTTTTCATGACCATACCCTAAGAGTTTTTGTACTACTTCATTTCTTTGGGCTTCCGTTGCAGCCCCCAAAGCGACGGCAATCAGACGAAAATTCAGTTCAGTTCCATCTTTGGCTGTTACCACCATGGTGGAAGAAAGACAATAACCTGCCTCCTGGGTATAGCCTGTTTTAAGGCCATCCATTTCAGGGATCTGCTTTAACAGTTTGTTGGTATTCTCCTTGAAAAATCTCCTGTTTTGATTTTCATGGAACCCTTTGTCTGTCACTGGCAGCATCTTGTCTCCATAGGTTTCTATGAGATGACGGGATAGAATTGCGATATCCTGAACCGATGATATATTTGCACCTTCGGTCAGGGGCATTCCATTGGGATTGAAAAAGTGGGTAGCTGTCATCCCCAACTCAGCAGCCCTTTTATTCATGGTCACCACAAAGTCCTCTGCCGTACCACCTACATGCTCTGCCATGGCGAAGGCAGCATCATTGGCAGATACGATCATTGTCACCTCTATAAGCTCCCACAAAGGGATTTCTTCTCCAGCCTGTAAATAATAGCTGCTTCCTTTTTCCTTGGCTGCCCTTGTGCTGATTTTTACCTGATCCTCTAATGACACCTGCCCCTTGTCTACAGCCTCCATGACCAGTAGATAGGTCATCAGTTTTGTAATACTGGCCAATGGCAGTGGCTCTTCTATATTCTTACTGTATAAGATTTGCCCGGTTTCTGCCTCTATCAAAATAGCCGCCTTAGATTGGATCTCTCCTGGTTCGATCCCAAATCCCACCGATGCACTAAGGCTCAAGAGAATCAATGTCAGGCATCCTATTCTTTTCAAAGCCTTCATATCTATCTCCTCCCTATTTTACACATATATACCCCTATCCCTATGGATATGTACAAAGTTTTTCAATTAGACTACCTCTTTTAAGCTTACAATGGATGGGCAGAAAAAAACCACAGGTATATTTATCCTGTGGTTTTTATGCTATTGGGCGTACAACCATTTTTGGAATAAAGGATCTACGTCCTCTCCTAGTACTTCTTCACAGACTTTTTTAAAATCCTCTGTGGTAGCGTTTTTAAAGCGATATTGATCATAGTATTCGGCAAAAATGCTGTAGAGTTTATCTTTTCCATACTTCTCATAGATTTCATTCATGAACATAGCGCCTCGGTTATAAATCAATGGTCCGTAGTCGTCCCATCCCTCAAACTGATCCAAGGGCTTTAGCATGGTCTCATCTTTGATCGTGGCAGCGGCTTCATGGTATTCCGCCTCATTATAGACCTTTTCATATTCCTGTCCTGCCTCTTCTCCAAACACCTCCATGGCATAGATCACTTCTCCGTAGGCTGTCAGACTTTCATCCAGCCATGCTTCATCAATTTCATCATTCCCCACGACCCCATACCACCATTGATGGGCTGTTTCATGGACAATGACGATTTCTAAATACTCCCTGGCTCGATCTTCGTAATAATCCTTGCCGATGAAAACAATACCTGGGTACTCCATGCCGCTGGGGAAATTTGTTTGGACAATAGAATATTGGCCATAGGGGTATTTTCCGTAGATTTTATTAAAAACCTTCAGGGAATCTTCCCCTACCAAGGTCGTGAACTCCTTAATCTCATTCTCCAGACCGATACCTTTTAAATAATACATCTTCAAAGCGGTACCCTCCACATCTTTCTCCACCACTTCAAAGTTCTTACTGGCAACCCATGCAAAATCCCTCATGAGCTTTGCCTCTATCTGCCAAAGCCTGTCATTTTCCTGGAGCTCATCCTTTACTATATTTCCTGAAGCCGCCACTACGATTTCTTTTGGGGCACAGATGGTTACATCATAATTGCTCACATCACTATAAAAAGGATCTCCTATGGGATAATAGGGATCTAAATTCCATCCTGACGCATCATATACAGCTGCCACTGGATACCAGTTTCCAAAATTAAAGGTCTCATCCCCAAATCCAAAGCGTTCTTGGGCTGGCGGGAGCTGGATAACATAGGACATCTCAATCTTTGTCTTGGCGCCTACATCCAAGGGATTATCCAGCTTTATCTTCATGATTGTTTTCTGGTCTCCCATAATCTCATATTGAGCAGCCTCTCCATTTATCGCCACCCGTTCTAGTTCTATGTAACCGGGTTCAAATCCATTGGGATATGCCCGCTGAAAGTCATCGAAAAGGAATGGGGCTGTCTCCTTAGTCCTGAAAGCATTGGGGTATAAGTGAAAATAAATTTCCTCTAAAGGAGCATCTTCCTGATTGATATAGTTCACCTGCTGCGCTGCCTTAAGACTTGCCTCCTCCGGTGAGAACACCGCATCTATACTGTATTGATTGACCCTTTCTATGTCGATTCCATTGAAATTCTCTACTATCAAGGTAGGTTTCGTCTCTAGATTTTCAGGGGTCTCTTGGCCTTTACACCCTGTCAAAATCACCAACATCATAGATAGGGTAATGACTAAATACCGCATTCTTTTATTCATCCTGTTCCTCCTGGCGCATTATGTATTAATCCCATTATACTGAACTTAGAAAAAAGAAGCTAGGGACTCCAGCTTCTTTCTAAATAAATATTGACAGCCATATGAAATATTTATACTTATCCTTTTGGAACAGGCATGCTTCTTCCCTATAATTTAATGCCCTTAGCCCATACGATATTGTCAATTTCCATGATTTTATTGATCGTTTCAGGATTCACCTCATCATCGATGTTGAGTACCATCATGGCCATGTCTCCCTTGGCATTTCTGCCTACTTGCATGGTTGCTACGTTAATACGCTCTTGACCAAGTATTTTTCCAATGTTACCAATGACCCCTGGCACATCCAAGTTTTGTATAAACAGCATGTAGTCACTTGGGTTCACATCCACTTCATAGCCTTGGATCTTGACCAGCTTACCCTGACGCTTAGAAGACAAGTTACCTCCTAAGACGAAGGTTCCCTTCTTGTTTCTGATCTTGATTTCGATAAAGTCCATATATCCATCATAGTACTCCCTGATCTTCTGCTGCTCTACCCGTATACCTCTCTGCTCTGCCACCAGCTTGGCATTGATATAATTCACCTTATCTTCTACCACGGGCTCAAGTAAACCCTTTACAAAGGCGATGGTGATCATCTCCACGTCCTGGGCTGCAATGTTCCCCCAATAATCAATATTCACAAACTCGATGGGCTCTTGATAAAGCTGATAATAGATTTTTCCTAATTTTTCCAGAAGCTCAATATAAGGTCTTATGGCTGCCAGTTCATCTCTATGGATGGCCGGTAAGTTCACGGCATTTGGTACGATTTCTCCCTTCAATGCATTTACCACCTGTTGGGCTACGGTGATACCCACATTCTCCTGAGCTTCCTTGGTATCTGCGCCAATGTGGGGTGTTACTATCACATTATCCAGCTCAAAGAGGGGATTCCCATAGCAAGGCTCCTTCTCATGGACATCCAGCCCAGCACTGGCAATCTTACCGCTTTTCAATCCTTCCAATAGTGCCTTCTCATTGATAATACCGCCCCTGGCCACATTGGCAATGCGTACCCCGACCTTCATTATCTCGATTTCCTTCTCACCGATCATGCCAAAGGTTTCCTTGGTCTTTGGGGTATGGACTGTAACAAAATCTGCTGCCTTTAGCAAGTCTTCCAGCTTTTCTATTTTCTCCACCTTGAACCGCTCAAAACGCTCATCGGCGATATAAGGATCATAGGCGATAACCTTCATGCCAAAAGCTGCCATCCTTGTGGCTACCAAAGACCCTATTCTGCCTAAGCCAATGATGCCCAAGGTCTTATTATATACCTCTACGCCTTGGAATGGACTGCGATCCCACTTCCCTGACTTCAAGAAGGCATTGGCCTGGGGTATATTCCTTGACTGGGTGAGCAGCATACCTACGGTCAATTCTGCCGCGGACATGGTATTGCTCTCAGGTGTATTGGCTACAATGATTCCTCTCTGGGTTGCAGCACCTATGTCAATGTTGTCTACGCCATTTCCTGCCCTGCCCACTACTTTCAGGTTGGCGGCTTTGGATAATAACTCTTCATCTACCTTGGTCACACTTCTGACCACGATGGCGTCATATTCATGTATTTTTTCCAATAGTTCTTCCCGTGGTATATGGAAGCATACATCTGCTTCCAGTTCCTCCTGGAGAAGCTTGATTCCTTCTTCATCAATCTTCTCTGTGATGATCACTCTTTTCTTTGTCTCCATTTTTTATTCCCCCTATACTTTTACGTTTTAAAGTGTTAAAGTGACTGCTTACAATCCTAGGTATGATGATGCCATGCTTGACGATAAAATAAAAATCCCCGACCTTAACTTAATGTTAAGGACGGGGATTGATCATCCACATGGTACCACCTTACTTTGCTGAAGATACAGCCTCTCGCTTCGATAACGGGAAATCCCGGCATAGGTTTTTGACCCCCATGCAGCTTCCGGTCGGATTCAATAGCCTTTATTGTCGATTTTCACCAGCCATCGACTCTCTGAAAATAAAGGTGCATTTACTACTACCGTTCAACGCTTTTTTATATTTAAAAGCTATTATATTATTGTTAGAATATTAAATCAATAGTAAAAATATTTTTTTATATAAAACCTTTTTATATGGAATCTGTAAAGTAATCATCCAGAGGTCTGTAACAGATTTCCTCACCCTTCTGCTTAATCTCCACGGCGATAGTAAAGGCCTTTGCCGTATCGATGGAGGTAAAGGTAGGGATTTTGTACTCACTGGCCTTCTTTCTAATTTTGAAGCCCATACTTTTCAGGTTATTTCCCTTGGTCGGCGTGTTGATCAGCATATGAATCTTGCCCTGGCCGATATATTGTTGTATTTCCTCTACAGAGATGGCTTCGCAAGGTACATTTTTGTTTTTCAGGAAGGTCCCTGTGCCGTTGGATGCATAGAGCTTGAAGCCTAGGTTCACATACTGCTGAACCACATCCAAGCCTTCCTCCCTGTCCACTTCCTTCAAGGAAACATAGATGCCTCCATCTGTAGGTATCTTTATGCCTGAAGCGCTAAAGCCTTTGTAAATTGCTTTGTTCAAATCTCTATCGATACCAAGGACTTCCCCTGTGGATTTCATCTCTGGTCCTAGATAAACATCCACATCTGCCAGCTTCTCTCCAGAGAATACAGGCACCTTTACAGCGTAGAAATCTTTATTTTTCAATAGTCCTGTGCCGTAAGACATATCCACAAGCTTTTTCCCCAGCATGGTGTCGATGGCAATCTTCACCATAGGCACCCCTGTCACCTTGCTCAAAATCGGTACAGTTCTGGATGCTCTTGGATTTACCTCAATGACATACACATCTTTTCCATCGAATACGTATTGGATATTCACCAATCCAATGATGTTTAAGCCTTTGGCAATCTTCTTTGTATAGGTTACTAGTTTATCCACGGTTTCCTGGTTTAGGGTAACATAAGGGTAAACGGTGATGCTGTCCCCAGAGTGAACCCCTGTTTTCTCCACATGCTCCATGATTCCAGGGATCAGCACATCCTCTCCATCCCCGATGGCATCTACCTCGATCTCAATCCCCTTTACATATTTATCAATGAGTACAGGGTATTTGGATGAAAGGTTTGCGGCTTCCTCCATGTAGGTAACCAATGTATTTTCATCATAGACCACTTGCATTGCCCGGCCGCCGATCACATAGGAAGGTCTTACCACCACAGGATATCCCAGTTCTGCTACGGTATCAATGGCTTCCGCTACACTGGTTACTGCTTTTCCTGTAGGACTCGGTATATCTAACCTCTCTAGGAAATCTCTAAACTTGTCTCGATCCTCAGCCAAATCGATGGATTGGAAGGAGGTTCCTAGGATATTTACGCCCCGCTCAAAGAGCTTTGGTGCCAGGTTCACCGAAGTCTGACCGCCAAACTGGAGGATGACGCCTTCGGGTTTTTCTCGTCTTACCACATTCATGACATCATCGATGTATAGGGATTCAAAATAAAGCTTATCTGCTGTATCGAAATCCGTACTTACTGTCTCAGGGTTGTTGTTCATGATGATGGATTGGTATCCAGCTTCCTTGATTCCCCATACCCCATGGACACAACAGTAGTCAAACTCGATACCTTGTCCAATACGGATAGGCCCTGATCCAATCACCACAATCTTCTTTTGATCGGAGATTACATTTTCATCGTCCTCTTCATAGCAGGAGTAATAATACGGTGTCTGGGCATCAAACTCTCCACTGCAGGTATCTACCATCTTGTATACAGGAAAAATACCATGGGCAATCCGTATCTTCTGGAGTTCCTCACTCTTATAGCCTGATAGATCACAAATTTCACGATCCGTAAAGCCCATAGCCTCGGCAGCATAAAGCAGCTTTTCATCTACAGCTTCAGACTGCAATCTCTTTTCCATTTTTACAATGTTTTGGATACCATGGAGAAACCATGGATCTACCTTGGTCACCTCATAGAGATGCTCCACCGAAATTTCTCTTCGTAAGGCATCTGCCAATGCGAAAATTCTCTCATCATCGCATAGGTCGATCTTGGCGAAAAGCTCCTCCTCCGTCATATCCATGATGGAGAACATTCTCAAACCTGTAAACTTTCCTTCTAGGCAAGTGATGGCCTTTAGCAGTGCACTTTCAAAGGTTCTGCTGATGGCCATAACCTCTCCTGTGGCTTTCATCTGGGTTCCTAAAGTTCTTGCAGCCTTACTGAACTTATCAAAGGGCCACTTTGGAATCTTTACCACCACATAGTCCAGGGTCGGCTCAAAACAAGCACTGGAGGTTTTTGTTACATAGTTCTTTAACTCATCCAAACTAAAGCCGATGGCAATTTTGGCTGCAATCTTGGCGATGGGGTATCCAGCGGCTTTAGAAGCCAAAGCACTGGAACGGCTTACCCTAGGATTTACCTCGATTACCACGTAGGTGTCACTCTTAGGATCTAGGGCCAGCTGCACATTACAGCCTCCTTCTAGTCCCAGACTTCTAACGATTTTAATGGATGCTTGACGAAGCATCTGATATTCCTTATCTCTTAATGTCTGGGAGGGAGCCACCACGATACTATCCCCCGTATGGACACCTACTGGATCCATGTTTTCCATGTTACAGATGATGATACAGTTATCCTTTTTATCTCGAATGACTTCATATTCGATTTCTTTCCAGCCAGCCACACTCTGTTCCAGCAAAATCTGTCCAATGGGGCTGCTGCTGATTCCGCGCTGGCAAATCTCTACCAGTTCCTGATGATTGCTGGCAATACCACCGCCGGTACCCCCTAAAGTAAATGCAGGTCGGATGATGACTGGATACCCATATTGATCCACAAAGGCCTCACATTCGGAAAGGTTTGTGGTTGTAATGCTCATTGGTACAGGCTCCCCGATCTCCACCATCAGCTGTTTAAAAGCTTCTCGGTCCTCTGCCTTGTGAATGGCCTCTCCCCGGGTGCCTAAAAGCTTCACCCCATATTTATCTAGAGTTCCCGTGTTTTCCAGCTTCATGGCCAGGTTTAGGGCCGTCTGCCCCCCAAAGCCCGCCAGAATCCCATCGGGTGTTTCTTTCTCAATAATTTTTTCCAGGGCTTCTATGGTCAAAGGTTCAATATATACACGATCTGCCACATTCAAATCCGTCATAATGGTGGCTGGATTACTGTTTACAAGAACGGTCTCAATCCCCTCTTCTTTGATGGCTTTACAGGCTTGGGTTCCTGAATAATCAAATTCAGCAGCCTGACCGATGATGATAGGGCCTGAGCCGATAATCATTACTTTTTTTAATCCTTGATCTAAAGGCATTTTGCAACCTCCTTCTCCATGAGGGTAATAAATTTGTCAAACAAGTAAGCTGAATCTGTTGGTCCTGGTGCTCCCTCTGGATGGAATTGAACGGAGTATACAGGCAGTTCTTTATGCTTCATGCCTTCTACCGTTTCATCGTTCAAGTTCTTATGGGTAACAATCATATCTTTATCTCGAATGCTTTCAGGATCTACCGCATAGCCGTGGTTCTGGGAGGTGATGTAGGCTTTGTCCATATCCATATCATAGACCCCATGGTTTCCACCTCGATGACCGTATTTCATCTTGTAGGTATCTCCCCCAACTGCTAGGGCTAATATCTGATGTCCCAAACAGATGCCGAAAATAGGCAGCTTGCCCATGAGTCCCTTGACAGTTTCGATGGCTTCTACCGCTGCCTTTGGGTCCCCAGGTCCGTTGCTCAATAGGACCCCTGTAGGTTGTACAGCCATGATTTCTTCCCAGCCAGCTGTTGCTGGAAATATGGTGATATCACAATTTCTCTCCTTTAGGTTTCGAACAATATTGGCTTTTACCCCAAAGTCCACCAAGGCTACTTTATGACCTGTTCCTGGTATATGGGTAATCTTCTTTGTTCCTACTTCTTTCATCCAGTCATCCTTCAATTGTCCTGTTTGAAGAATCTCATGGAGCTCCCCGTCTTGCCATTCCTCATTGGTAATGACACACTTTAATGCCCCAGCATTTCTGATCTTTTTCGTAATGCTTCTGGTATCTACACCGCTGATGCCAACAACCCCCATGGCTATTAGCATTTCATCGATGGTTTTTTCACTTTTATGGTTAGAAGGATTCTCTGAAATCTCCTTCACCACAAATCCTTTGGCAAACACCTTTGAGGATTCGTGCTCCAACTCATTTACGCCATAGTTTCCAATCAAAGGATAAGTCATGGTAATCACTTGTCCTGCGTAGGATGGATCTGTCAAGATCTCTTGATAACCTGTGATGGAGGTATTGAATACCAACTCTCCTACCGTCGTTCCTTTCTTGCCAAAACCCTTACCTTTGTATACTGTTCCGTCTTCTAAATATAATATTCCATTCATTTTCAGCACCTCTATCCTCATCTTTCTCCTCGTTTGCCTGTTTACAAAAGGAAACAGAAAAGGTTTTTCTTTTCTGTTTCTCGAATTATTTTCTAAATAATATACTGGGTTAGGTTCCCAAAGCTATTGTCTAGGCTGCCATCCACACAGAATACTTTATATTTATCATTCTTTGATACACTGCCATCGTCCATAAGCTCCTCGTTTAATTCTTTCAGTGCCATGGTGATCAGCTCTTTGCCCAGTCCTACACCAAGGATTGTCTTCTTCCCCATATATCCCTTGAGCTTCTCCACGACCTCAGGAATCTTATGGTCATCCACCTTACCATTGGAAACCAATAACACATCATGGGGTACGGCTTTCAATTGCTGTGTATTAAAGTTTTCATCGAAAATATTCAAGCTATAATTCATATTCACTAAGTTCATCAGTTCTTCTTTTGACATCCCAAGGTTGACTACTGCTGCCTTTGTAATGCTTGGCGCAATATGGAAGTAGCTTCCCTTTACTTCCTCTAAAACCGTCTCTATGTTCATTCCGCTAAATGCTTTTGCTGATAATGCATACGTCATTTTTCATCCATCCTTTCCATTGATTGATTATTTCTCATCTATCTATGCGCTCTTTTGCGATCTTAGCCTCTGCCTCTTGATATTTTTGTAGGGTTTATACATATGGCATCTCCCTTTTTGATTCCTTTTCCTATTCTCTTATTATTCATAATTATACTTATTTATATATAATTATGCAATATGTTTTTAAAAAATTTTCTTATTTTTATTAATATATTTTTATATTTATCCTATTCTAGAGCGCAAGGCAGTCCAAATCAATGCTGACAGTTGAAACAAGTCCCACTTTTTCAGTATTTTTTCATTAAAGCAGTCTGTTATTCTTATTCATAATTACCAATATTAGTTTGTACTTTTAAATTTGTATATATACACTATTGCTGTATATATATCCATTCCTTTTTCATCCACCGGCCAGTAGATAACAAAAAAACCTTCTGCCTGAGGCAGAAGGTATATTTTCCATGGAAAATCAAAGATATACGAAACCCATATCTTTTCCGATACCCTTTTTAGCCTCTCTGGACCAATTTAAAGGTTCCTGTATTCTCTTTTCAAAACATATTATCATAAATAATATTTATGTGTCAATATTAATCTTTATAAACTTCCAGAATCGCTTCCTCCAGTATCTTCACAGCTTCATCTATTTCTTCAGCAGACACATTAAGCGGTGGTACAACTCGAATAACACTCTCCCCAGCACCCACCAGCATCAAGCCTTTTTCAAAGCATTTGTTGATGATGGCCTTCGGTTCACCCTTTACCTTGAGGCCTAATAACAGACCTAATCCCTGTACCCCTTGAACTACGTCAAATTTTTCCTGGAGCACTGCCAGCTTTCCAATCATATACAGACTCTTTTCATTGACACCATCGATAATCCCATTGTTAATCAGCTCATCCAGCACCGTCAGTGATACGGCACAGGCCAACGGATTTCCTCCAAAAGTACATCCATGATCTCCAGGAACAAAGGCACTGGCTGCTTCCTCCGTGGCCAAAACTGCCCCTATGGGGAACCCGCCCCCCAACCCCTTGGCCATACAAATCACATCGGGTATCACCCCAAAACTTTGATACGCAAACAAGCTTCCCAAACGACCAATGCCGCACTGAACTTCATCAAAGACCAATAATGCATCATACTGACTGCACAAAGCTTTTACTTCTTGTAGATAGGATCTTTGGGCTGCTACAATGCCCCCTTCCCCTTGAATCGGTTCTAAAATCACTGCACAAGTATCTTCATCTATCGCCGCCTTCAATTTTTCAATATCATTAAATGGAACACTTTTTAATCCTGTCATCAACGGCATGAAATCTTTTTGATATTTTTCCTGTCCTGTCACTGCCAATGCGCCCATAGTTCTACCATGGAAGGAGTTGTTCATATAAATAATTTGGTTTTTTGAGCTTCCACCCTTTAATTTTCCGCACTTTCTTGCCAATTTCAAGGCCGTTTCCACTGCTTCTGTCCCACTGTTACAGAAAAAAACCTGATGGTGATCACTATGGGATACTAATTTTTCTGCCAAAGCGATTTGTTCCGTATTCCAATACAGATTAGAGATATGCATTAGCTTTTCTCCTTGTGCTGCTAAGGTTTTTGCGATGGCTGGATGACTATGTCCCAAGCAGTTTACCGCTACCCCTGCTACAAAATCCAAATACTCCTTTCCATTCACATCATAAACCTTCGTCCCTTTCCCTTTTTCAAAAACCACATCAAATCGACCATAGGTATTCATAATGTTTTTTTTCATGGCTTACATCTCCTCTCCGCGGATCATGGTTCCTATTCCTGCATTTGTAAAAATCTCCAACAATAAGCTGTGTTCCTTCCGCCCATCAATCAAATGTACATTCTTCGCGCCTTTTTCGATGGCTTCGATGCAGCATTCTGCTTTAGGAATCATACCACCCTTGATAACACCTGTTTCGATATATCCTCTCACTTCGCTGATGGTAGCAGATGAAATAAAACTCTCCGGATCGTTAATATCCTTATAGATCCCTTCGATATCTGTCAGCAGTATGAGCTTCTCTGCTTCCAAAACACTGCCGATGGCAGATGCTACGTAGTCGGCATTGATATTATAGATATGACCTTCTTCATCACACCCTACGGGTGAAATCACCGGAAGCTGTTCTTTTTCCAATAGATCCAACAGTAGCTTTTTATTGACGTCTTTTACCTCGCCCACATAACCAATATCTATTTTCTCATTTCCTTTATAAAGGTATTTTTTTTGGGCTTGAATGAGATTTCCATCTCTTCCACTGATCCCCAGGGCCGTGATCCCATGTCTGCAAAGGTCAGCTGCGATTTCCTTGTTTACACTTCCTGATAGAACCATCTCTACCACTTCTACAGCCTTCTGATCCGTCACCCTCAATCCATCCACAAAGCGACTCTCCAGTCCCAGCTGATCCAGCATGGATGAAATGTTTGGACCACCTCCATGAATGATGATTAAGTGGATGCCTACCAGCTTCAAAAGCACCACATCTTCAATAAAAGCTTTTTTGGCTTCCTCATTGCGCATAATACTGCCACCATATTTAATGACAAAGGTCTTTCCCCTAAATTTTTTTATATAAGGCAAGGCTTCTACCAATATGGCCGCCTTTTCTTCATTCATATTTTATCCCCCTCACTTCCTAATTTATTTAATAATTATACTTTTATTTATATAAATATGCAATAAACTTAAAGAATTTTTATTTTTGTTATTGAATATTTATTTATTAATCTGTATAATTACTTTAAATCATAAAAAGAGGTGATTCGATGATTCAAGCAGGCATATTAGGCGCCACAGGTTATGCAGGTCAACAATTGATTTGGTTTCTTCTCAGGCACCCTGACCTTCGATTAAATTTTCTTTCTTCTCATAATCATGCAGATATACCCTTTCATCATATCTATCAGCAGTATGTTGATTTTATACAAAGCATTTGTATAGATATGCACTCGGCAGAAGAAAAACTTTCTGATATAGACGTACTTTTTATCGCCCTTCCCCATGGCAAAGCTTTTGATATCACAAAAAAAGCCCTAGATTTGGGCGTTAAGGTCATCGATCTAGGGGCAGATTTTCGTTTGAAGTCGGCAGATGCTTATAAACATTGGTATGGACTGGAGCACGATGCAGAACACCTGCTGTCTACAGCAGTGTACGGTCTCCCAGAGATCTATCGTGAGGACATTGCAACGGCTTCCCTGATCGCCAATCCTGGTTGTTATCCTACGGCCAGCATATTGGCTTTGGCACCTTTGTTGAAAAATCATTTGATTGATCCAACCTCCATTATCATCGATGCTAAATCTGGTGTCTCCGGAGCTGGCAGGGCAGCAAATATCGCCACCCTATATACAGAGTGCAACGAATCTATTAAGGCCTATGGGGTAGCCAGCCACCGACACACACCAGAGATTGAACAGATTCTGACAAGCCTTAACAATGAAGAACTTATAGTATCCTTTACACCTCATTTGGTACCTATGAATCGGGGTATTTTGGCTACCTGTTATGGTAGTCTCGTAACAAAGTTAACGCAGCAGGAGCTCTACGAAATATATAACACCTATTATCAGGACGAATATTTTGTCCGAATTGTAGAAACCCTACCGGAGACAAGGTGGGTCAAAGGCTCCAATTTTTGTGATATCGGTATAAGAGTTGATGAGAGAACAGGAAGGGTCGTTGTCGTCTCTGCCATCGATAACCTGATTAAAGGTGCTGCCGGTCAAGCGGTTCAAAATATGAACATTATGTTTGGCATTAAAGAACAGAAAAGTTTAGATATTTTATCTATGGTTCCATAGTTATATTGAAAGGATGATGAAAATGAAAATTTTACAAAACAAAACATTGACGGACGTATCCGGCTTCCAAGCCATTGGCATCCACAGCGGAATTAAAAAGAGCGGAAATAAGGATTTAGCCATTATTTACAGCACAAAGCCTGCAGTTGCTGCTGCAACCTTTACTACCAATATCGTAAAGGCTGCACCCCTTCAGGTAAACATCGAAAACCTAAAAGCCTCTGAAACCACCCAGGCCATTGTGGTCAATAGCGGCAATGCCAATGCTTGTACCGGTGTCGAGGGACTAGACAACGCCCATCAGATGACTCAAACTGCAGCCAACATCCTAGGCCTATCTCCCAGCGAAGTCCTGGTGGCTTCCACAGGTATCATTGGTGTACCTATGCCTATGGAGGTAGTCCTTCCAGGAATCAAGGCCGCCTGTGAATTGCTCCATAAAGGAACAGGTACTTCAGCAGCAGAAGCCATCATGACCACAGATTCTTTCTTAAAATCCGTTACAGTAGAAGTAACCATCGACGAAAAGCCCGTGTTGATCAGTGGTATTGCCAAGGGTTCTGGTATGATTCACCCTAATATGGCTACGATGTTATCTTTTGTAGTGACCAACGCCAACATCTCTAAACCTTTGCTCTCCTATGCCTTAAAGGATAGTGTCAGTGATTCCTATAACATGATCTCTGTAGATGGGGATACCAGTACCAATGATATGGTCATCGTTTTGGCCAATGGTACGGCAGGGAATACCCTCATGGAAGAGGCCGATGGAAATTATGACAAGTTTAAAGAAGCCCTTGATTTCCTAAATAAGGAGCTGGCAAAGCTGATCGCCCAAGATGGAGAGGGTGCCACAAAACTCATTGAAGTATCCTTATTTCATGCAAAAACACAAAAGGATGCCAAGGTATGTGCAAAATCCGTTATTTCTTCTAATCTTGTGAAATCTGCTTTCTTTGGCAGCGATGCCAACTGGGGAAGAATCATGTGTTCTTTAGGTTACTCCGGCGGTGACTTTGTACCTGAAAAGGTGGATATCTTGTTTAAGAATGAAAAAGGTACCATTCAGCTGGTGAAGGATGGAGCAGGTATTCCTTTTAGCGAGGAACATGCCAAAGAAATCCTAGATCAAAAATATGTGAATATCGTGGTGGATCTAAAAGATGGAAAGTACGGTGCCGTAGCCTGGGGCTGTGACCTAAGCTACGATTATGTAAAGATCAACGGTTCCTATAGAAGCTAAAACAAAAGTATTTTAAGCAATAAAATAGGCAGCGCTCTCGTTTTTATCCTAGAGCACTGCCTATTTTTCTGATGTTTCGCTTAACACTTTGGTGGTCTCACCTCTTTCTTTTTCATTTGGTCTCTAAAGCTGTTTTCTTCTTTGGTGGACTCATTCCCTTCTTCACTGGTGCTTTATGAAGTTATATTATATAATTACCACGGAATGGACAGGATAAACATTTTTTTAAATATTTTGTCTATTTTTTCTTAAGATCTGTTAAAGAAAGTTGTTGAAAATGATATAATTCTTATAAGCTGTTTCGCAATAGTAGAACAATGCGACGTAAGATTGAGATTAGGATTGCGACCCGTAGGAATGCCATAAAATCTAGGCGGGTTGCATACTATGCAACCCCTACGTTGAAAATCATGATCTATGAATTTATGTCTTATCTTTCTTATATAATGAAGACCGAGGGGTGCAGAGATGAAAAAAATCGCGTATTTTTCTGTGATGTGTGCCGCCATATTATGGGGGATTTTAGGTATTTTTATCAAGAAACTTTATGGCTTTGGGTTTAATCCATTTCAGATTGTGGCCATCCGTGCCCTGGGCGCCTTTGCTGCTTTGTTTCTATACCTATTCATTAGCGACCGTAAGCTCCTTCGGGTTCAACCAAGGGATATGGGCTATTTCGTAGGAACAGGGATTCTTAGCTTTGTCTTTTTCAATTGGTGTTATTTCATAGCCATCCAATACACCACACTTTCTATTGCCTCCATCCTGTTATACACAGCGCCTGCTTTTGTGATGGTTTTTTCCACCATACTTTTTAAGGAAAGCTTAACACCGCGGAAAATCATTTCCTTTGCTTTGACCTTTATTGGGTGTATTTTGGTCACGGGATATTTTCAGCAAACCGGTGATGGACTCTCTATGATCGGTGTCCTTGCAGGTCTGGGGTCTGGATTGGGGTATGCCCTCTACAGCATCTTTGGAAGGTATGCTTTGAAAAAATATGATTCTATGACCGTTACCCTGTATACCTTTTTATTCGCCAGCTTGGGGTTGGTCCCTGTTACAGACTTTCAAGGCATGCTGCCCTTGTTTTCTGGGTTTGAGGTGTTGTTTTTGGCCATTTCTTTGAGTCTGTTCTCTACAGCCCTTCCCTTTATCCTCTATACCAAAGGACTATACCATCTGGAAACCAGCAGAGCATCGATTATCGCCACCCTGGAACCGGCTGTGGCTACCATGGTCAGTATTTTTATCTTTCAAGAACATATTACCTTCTTTAGGATGATGGGTATTGTTTTGGTGCTGGCAGCCATCATTTTGGTGAATGAAAGGACATCGGAAGAACAAAATGAATCTCTAAATTTAATGGATTAGGATATTTTTATAGACCTTACTGCATTCAAAACCAACATTTTCATAAGTTTCCATAAATGCACCACAATTACTATTGTGGTGCATTAAAACTATCCATCCTCAAAGTTATCAGAAAATATAACAAATTTCTTATATTTTTACTACAATACTGGAAAATATCACACAAATAGTTGTATTATTAATTGAGAGCTTTATCACAAATACTTTAAATATACAGAATACAAAGGAGGGGGAAAATGAGTAATTATTTTAAGAAACAAAAAGCTTTTATGAAATTCTTTACTTTCATTCATGTTATTCTTTTACTAATGACAAGCCACTCTTTTGCAGAGGGCAAACCTGATTTTGTTCAAAAACTACCCGCTCAATCGTGGTTTTTCAATAATCCAAATGGTATGGCAGTAGATAGTGACGGTAACATCTATGTGGCCGATTCAAATAATCATCGCATACAAAAGCTAAATGCCGATGGGACCCATATGGCAACCTGGGGTAGCTATGGCAGCGGTGATGGCCAGTTTAGATTTCCAAATGGTGTGGCAGTGGATGGCGATGGTAACATCTATGTGGCCGATTCAAATAATCATCGCATACAAAAGCTAAATGCCGATGGGACCCATATGGCAACCTGGGGTAGGAGTGGCAGAGGTGATGGCCAGTTTAATGCTCCATTTGGACTGGCAGTAGATGGCGATGGTAACATCTATGTGGCCGATACATATAATCACCGCATACAAAAGCTAAATGCCCATGGGACCCATATGGCAACCTGGGGTAGGAGTGGCAGCGGTGCTGGCCAGTTTAGTTTTCCAAATGGTGTGGCAGTAGATGGCGATGGCAACATTTATGTGGCCGATTCATATAATTACCAGATACAAAAGCTAAATGCCGATGGGACCCATATGGCAACCTGGGGTAGCTATGGCAGCGGTGATGGCCAGTTTAGACGTCTAAATGGCGTGGCAGTAGATAGTGATGGTAACATCTATGTGGCCGATACATATAATCACCGCATACAAAAGCTAAATGCCGATGGGACCCATGGGGCAACCTGGGGTAGTAGTGGCAGCGGTGCTGGCCAGTTTAGATATCCAAATGGTGTGGCAGTAGATGGCGATGGTAACATCTATGTGGCCGATTCAAACAATCATCGCATACAAAAGCTAAATGCCGATGGGACCCATATGGCAACCTGGGGTAGTAGTGGCAGCGGTGATGGCCAGTTTAATATTCCAAATGGCGTGGCAGTAGATGGCGATGGTAACATCTATGTGGCCGATTCAAATAATCATCGCATACAAAAGCTAAATGCCCATGGGACCCATATGGCAACCTGGGGTAGTATCGGCAGCGGTGATGGCCAGTTTAATGCTCCATTTGGACTGGCAGTAGATGGCGATGGTAACATCTATGTGGCAGATACATATAATCATCGCATACAAAAGCTAAATGCCCATGGGACCCATATGGCAACCTGGGGTAGTAGTGGCAGCGGTGATGGCCAGTTTAATACTCCAAATGGCG
>NZ_JARBTM010000024.1 GCF_029240175.1 Anaerosolibacter sp. | reverse complement strand
TGGTGAAGCCATGGGGTTTTTTGTAAGGGTTTGCATCAGTGCACCGGACAGGCTTAAGCTGGCGCCTATAAAGAGGGCCGTCAGTGCCCTGGGCATTCTTGAGGTTTTTATGATAATGTGGGCTGTGCTTTCTGAATAATTTCCATAGGTATTCATTAAATCAATCCATGAAGTTTTTATGTAACCCAACAATAAACTTCCTAAAAAACTAGCCATCAGTAGAACGAAAAATAGAATGAGTACAATGAACTTAGAGCGAGTACTCTCTAATGATAAGTTATGAAGCTTCATATTCACTGGATATAACATCCTCTCAGTAGAAATAGTTAAAACCATAGTAATCCAATTAAAGTATAGGGCATTGTCGAATAGATGTCAATGATAATGATTTCTATAATTAAATGATAACATATTGCAATTAGAAAAAACATGTGATATTATTTGAATCGTAATTATAAAACTCACAAAACAAAGGAGAATTTGTATGAAAGTAAAAAAAATAATAGCAATGTTAACCGTTTTGGCTTTAGCAGTGGTATTTACAGCATGCTCCACTGGACAGAAAATGGAAGAAACACAGGAGAAAGCAAATGCAGATGTTCAAGTAAGAATGATAGAGCATGCCATGGGACAAACGGAGATTATAGGTGAGCCTAAGAGGGTTGTTGTATTGACCAATGAAGGTACAGAGGCGCTGCTTGAATTAGGTGTAAAGCCAGTAGGTGCTGTAAAGTCTTGGACAGGTAATCCTTGGTATAAACATATCGAAAAGGATATGGAAGGGGTTCAAAACTTAGGAGAAGAAAGCCAAGTAAACATAGAAGCAATCGCAGTATTGGAGCCGGATCTAATTATTGGCAATAAGATGAGACATGAAAAGATTTACGATCAGCTTTCCCAAATCGCGCCTACCGTTTATTCCGATACGTTAAGGGGAGAATGGAAAGCAAACTTTGCATTCTACGCAAAGGTATTAAATAAAGAGGCAGAAGGAAATGAAATCATCAAGAGCTTCGATGACCGTATCACAAGCATTGCAGAGTTGGCAGGAGATAAGCTAAAGACGGAAATATCTATCGTAAGGTTTATGCCGGGTAAAACAAGAATCTATTTAGGAGATACTTTCTCAGGCACCATACTGAAGCAGTTGGGCTTTGCAAGACCGGAAAACCAAAGAAGTGACGAATTTACAGTGGAAATAGGTAAAGAAAGATTAACAGAGGCAGATGGACAGGTGATCTTCTACTTTACATATGAGACGGGAGATGGTCAAGGAGCTGCTAGAGAAACAGAGTGGTTAGAAGACCCGATGTTTAAAACCTTAAATGCTGTTAAAAACAACAAAATTTATAAGGTTGATGACGCCATCTGGAACACAGCTGGCGGCGTGAAAGCAGCGAATTTAATGCTTGATGATATTGAAAGCTTTATAGAATCAGATAAATTCTAATAAAAATCAAATATGAAATGATAGCAAGGGAGCCACTGAAAGATTTTCAGTGGCTCTCTAAATGTTGCTATAAAAACTTAAACAAACTTTATAGAATTTTTAAAATTGCTTTATAGGGAGTTTAATTTCATCTTTTATAATGACCTTGTAAATAAAAAAAGGAGGTCATTTCATATGAACAAAATCAAATTAATGTATGATGTGGTAAAAGTATTAAAGGAAAAGGAAGTTTTTAGAGGGACATTAAAAGCAGAGGCTAGAAGAGATCAAGTGAAAGTGTTTCATCTAGAAAAAGAGTTTGAAAAAAATACCTTAAACGGCCAAGTGAAATCCAAAATCAGCACAGAGGTAGATTATGAAGGAAAGAAAGTGAAACATGAGAGCAGTACCGAGTTTAACATGGAGAATTGCTGTGAAGGTTCCCACCATGGTTTTATGAAGCACATCCAACAACAACACCAGCTTCATAGCAGAAAATGCTGCGGAGTAAAGGGCAAGCTTTCAAGGATTGCATTTGTACTGAATACATTGAACAACATGGAAATGGATGAACAGGAAGACAAGGGTGTAGCATTATCCATTAACATCAACGGATTACCTCAAGATCTAAAAGATATGATTCAGCAAAAGATGCAGCACAAGGGCCTTCAAGAAGACCGTGAATCTCATTGCTGCTGCATGGAAGAATTCTGCCAGACAGAAGACATAAATATAGATATCAAAGTACAAATTAATAGGAACAATGAGATACAAAAAGTACTGCTTGTGGTTAGCGGGAAGCAGAAAAAAGAATCCGATGAAATCCATGATATCAATCTTGAAGCAGAGTTAAACTTAACTTGGTAAAGGAAGAGATAGAGCGTATTTAGGAAGAAGATTTGAACGTAAGGGTGTTAAGAAACCGAAAGGTTTTAGCACCCTTACATGCTATTTTTGATGGACATCAAAAAGTGATATAATAGAGTAAATAATGAGGGAAAACAGGTGATGAATATGCTCAAGGGTCATAGGGAAGTTCATAGACATTTTCATGAGGGCCATGAAGAATACTGCTGCTATCATAAGGACTTTCATTTGTATCATCGATACGTTAAATGGGGTCGCCTCGTTGTTTTTTTATTTAATCTTTCCCTAGTGTATCTACTGCTTAAATGGATAGGCAACCAAGGAATTGCCATCTTCTTTGCAGTTTTTATTAGTATCAAAGAAATCCTGAATCTATCTTTCCTGTGGCGTTTGGAGAAAAAGATATTTCAACCCATGGATCAGCTGAAAGATGCCGTAGACGAAATTGCAAAAGGAAACTATGATGTGAAAGTAGATTATGAGATTACCAATGAATTTGGCGTATTGATCCATTCCTTCAATGAGATGGCAAAAAAGCTGCAGAAAAGTGAAGAAATGAAGCTCGCTTATGAAAAAAATAGGAAGGATTTGATCGCAAATATTTCCCATGATCTAAAAACTCCGATTGCATCTATTCAAGGTTATATTGAAGCAATACTCGATGGCGTTGTTTCATCCCCTGAAAAAAACAGCAAATATTTGAAAATCATACAGCATAATGCCATTTATATAAATAAACTGATTGATGATCTTTTTTTGTTTTCAAAACTGGATATGGAGAAATTGGATTTTCAATATCAGGATCTACAGATCCGTTCCTATATGAACGATCTTATGGAAGAGTTTCAGTATGAGCTAGAAGAACGGAAAGTTCAATTTAAATATATTGATGGGATGCAATCCGATCATCTTGTTCATTTAGATGGAAAAAGAATACAGCAAGCTATAAAAAATATCATTGGTAATGCAGTGAAGTATGGGAATGAAGAGTGTTTAAGTGTATGTGTAGAGTTGTTTATGCAAGATGACTTCGCCCATATTCAGATAAAAGATAATGGTCCTGGAATCCCTAAAGATAGACTCCCATATATATTTGATAGATTCTACAGAATGGATCTAGAGCGTACAAAAGATCTTATGAGTACAGGTTTGGGTTTGGCAATTGCTAAAGAACTGGTAGAAAGCCATGGAGGAAACATTATGGTTTCCAGTATAGAAGGACAAGGAAGCTGCTTTACAATCATGCTTCCAGTTATTAGATAAGGTGAAAGGAGGATTTCAGATGAGCACGATCTTAATTATTGAGGATGATATGAATATTGCAGAATTGGAGAGAGATTATCTTCAGCTAAATGGCTATAAAGTAGATATGGCACATGATGGTACCCAGGGATTAAAGAAGGCTATGTCTGGTATTTACGACGTCATTCTTGTGGATTTGATGCTTCCCAATACAAGTGGGTATGAGATTATTCAGGAAATACGAAAAAAGCTGGAAATCCCCATCATTGTTATCTCTGCTAGAAATGAAGATATAGATAAAATCAGAGGATTAGGCTTTGGTGCCGATGATTATTTAACAAAACCTTTTAGTCCAGCAGAATTAGTGGCTAGAGTAAAATCCCATATCAAAAGATATGAACGCCTTATGGGAAAAAAGGTATCAAATGAGATTATAAGCTGCAAAGGGCTAGAAATCAACACAGTAGCCCATCGGGTTTTTGTAAATGGAAAAGAAGTTCAATTAACCACAAAAGAGTATGAGTTATTACTATTTTTAGCGTCCAATCCCAATAATGTTTTTAGTAAGGATCAGATCTTTGATACTTTATGGGGCGAAGAATACTATGGAGATATGGCAACCGTGGCCGTTCATATCCAGAAAATAAGAAAAAAGATTGAAAAAGATTCATCAAATCCAGAGTATATTGAGACCATATGGGGATCGGGATATAGGTTTAACGCGTAGTTTAAAATAGGCAGAAAACAAACCCTATGAATGAATTAAATAGCTTCTTACAGAGATTTTTCTAGAATGAAATGAATATAGATACTTATACAAAGAATAAATCATTTCATTTTAGGAGGTTAGAAATGCGGATTGTGGTTGTTTCAAAAAGAAGCATATACATTGGATTAATCATTGCTACGATTATGATGATTACAGGAATATTTTTCCTGAGTAGCCTGACAAAAAGTACCCTGTGGTATACCAGTGCCAATGAACCTATACGAAATGGTGATCCTGCGTCCAATAAATTTGCCATCACCTGTAATGTGGATTGGGGCAATGAAGTGATTCCCGATATCCTTAAAACGCTGGATGAAGAAAACATACAGATTACCTTTTTTGTCTCAGGGCGATGGGCAGCTAAGTATCCAGAGCTGTTAAAGGAAATATACAGCCATGGCCATGAAATCGGGAATCATGGCTACAGCCATAAGATGCACAGTAAAATCGATCGAGAAACCAATCGTTCTGAAATCATAAGGACGGAACAAGCCATAGAAAATGCTTTAGGCATAAAGAGCCGCTATTTTGCACCGCCTGCAGGGGATTTTAATGAAGTGACCCTGGAGGTAGCAAAAGAGCTAGGGTATACTACAGTTCTCTGGAGTGTAGATACCATAGACTGGAAAGAAGGCTCTACCGCTGAGGTAATCTTAAATAGGGTCATGAAGAAACCCCATAGAGGCGCAATATTGCTCATGCATCCTAAGCCAGAGACGGCAAAGGCTTTACCTGAGATTATTCGAAATATTAAGAATGAGAATATTGAAATTGGAACGGTGTCAGACTTGCTAGGGCAAGCAGAAGATAAGTAAACGGTAGGGCATCATTATTCACCTTGAGGGTTAGATCAGTAGGAGATGTTTTGTTATCCAAAAAATTACAATTTCATTACGCCACCTTTACACTTTCATGTATTTCCTGTATTTTACAAATTATTGTGATATGATGAATAGGAAAAGAAATCTAGATACATATTTTGTTAGGAGAGGATTGGCGTGAGAAAAAGGATGATTGCCTTAGGCGTTATGTGTGCCATTGGTTTTGGTTTGATGACGCCTGTTGAAAAGAGCTTTGCGGCAGAGAAAAGTGTTAGGGTAACTTTACCTAAATTTTCAGTGCATTTGAATAATCATAAGGTGGATAATCAATATCGGGAGTATCCCCTTCTGGTATATAAGGATATGACATACTTTCCCATGACTTGGTATGACTGCAGATTGTTGGGATTGGAAACGGAATGGACTCAAGAGGATGGCTTGAAAATAGAGGAGGGGAATGTGACATCCTCCTATGAACCTTATAAAACAAAAAGTAAGAATGGAAATAGCTATGCAGCGACGGTGCCCTCCTTTAGGATCACAGTGAATGGTAAGGCTGTTGACAATTCTAAAGAAGAATATCCCCTTCTAAGTTTTAAGAATGTGACGTATTTTCCCCTAACATGGAAGTTTGCCCACGATGAATTTGGATGGAAATATGCGTGGGATGATAAGAATGGGCTGGATATAAATTCGGATAACCAACAGGTAAAAGCAATAAATCTTCCCAAATACGCGGGTGAAAATGATGTGGCAGTGTTTGAGGGGTATTATTACTTTGTAGAAACAGTGGGGCATACCAACAACGTATACAGGGCAACCGAAAATAATATTTCGAAGAAAGAATTGGTATATTCCTATGAAATCGATCAAATGTATGGTTTTCAAAATCAACTGAAGTTTGAGATCAGGGATAATGCATTATGGTTCTACTATCATCAAGGGGGTGCAGTAATGGGCGCCGATATCTATTGTAAGATAAATGATGATGGAAAGGCTACAATGGAACATAGAGGATACCTAGATTTCAGAAGTACTCCGAAAGGGGTCTTAAAGATTCTTCATTATTTACCGCCAGGAAGCAATAACCTAGTACTCTTTGACACAGATCAAAACTCAGAAGGTGGAAAACACATTGGGGATCCAAATCTCAGTTATGGTTGGCATGTGGGTTTGGAGGGAGAGCAGCGAAGCTTTGGTCCAAACCGCTCCACAGCCATCATTGGAGAAGATGTATATATATTGGCATCTGTCTATCGTCCTGAAAAAGGAAAATTGGATCAAGTCTATAAAGTGAGTTTAGTCACCAATAAGACTACTAGGCTCACAGATTTCCCAGTAAGTGATTTTAAAATCATCAATAACAAGCTTTATTATGTGAAGGCTGATGGGAAAGGCCTTTACACGTCAAATCTAGATGGAACAAATGAGAAAAGGTTATCTGATGATCATGTTGAGAACTATATTGGCTGGTTTGCAGAAATAGATGGCAATGTGTATTACACAGTTTCGATAGGAGAAGAACAATTCCATCTCTACAAAGCAGATTCATCCAAAGACGATCTCCTTGTATTGAAAGAACCTGTGGAGCACATTGAACTCGTTGATAATAAAATTGTTTGCAAGCTCCCAGCGGGCGAGGATTATGGCATAAAGATATTTGACAAATCAGGAAATCTTAATTTGGCCATTACAGATCAGATTTCGAAGTTCTTTGCATATAAAGATAAAATTTTAATGGTTTCAACTAAGGATAAATCAATAAAATTAATACAATAGAAAAGGAATAAAAATAATTTACAATCTTCAAATAGTTTGGTACAATGTATCAAATAATATCATAAAGGCCATGAAGAGAAGAGTAATTAAGAAGAAGGATTCTACAGAGAACTCCGGTAGCTGAGAAGGAGGAAGATAGCTCTTAATGAAAAAAGCCTCGGAGCTGCGTATTGAACTAATTTTTTAGGGATGATACGACGTGTTCTCACGTTATAGAGATAGGGTATAAGCATTTTTGCCGTACCTGAAGAGGTTGATATGGTGACATATCAGCGAACTGAGGTGGTATCACGAAGTTAACAACTCTCGTCCTCAAGATGAATAATCTTGGGGGTGGGAGTTTTTTATTTTGGACTGTAGAAATAGAAAAATAAAGGAGTGATCATATGCATTGGGCATATAAAACAGCACAGATGTTGATTGAAAAATATCCAAACCAAGATACCTTTGTGTGTGCATCGGGAATCAGCCCTTCGGGCTCTGTCCACATTGGCAATTTTAGAGAGGTGGTCACCACATACTTTGTGGTGAAGGCACTACAGGACTTAGGAAAGAAAACGCGCTTTATCTTTTCGTGGGATGACTATGACCGCTTTAGAAAGGTTCCTAAAAACATCGACCCATCTTTTGGGAGATATATAGGAATGCCCTACGCTGAAATTCCTGATCCTTATGGATGTCACCCGTCTTATGCAGCCCATTTCGAGAAGGAGTTTGAGGAGGCTTTGGGTATATTCGGCATTGATGCGGCGTTCATTTATCAGAGCAAGGAGTACACATCGGGTAGATATAACAGTCATATCCTTCATGCATTACACCAGAGAAAGGAAATCTATGATATATTGATGTCATTCAAAACCCAAGAGCCATCAGAAGAGGAAAGAAACAGCTTTTATCCGATTACATTGTACTGCCAGCAGTGTAAAAAAGATGATACTGTGATTAATGCCTTTGATGAGGAGCGAGGAGAAATCCAATTTACTTGTGCCTGTGGTCATCAAGGGACGATGAAAGTAATGTCTGCAAATAATATGAAATTAAATTGGAAAGTGGATTGGCCCATGCGGTGGATGGTGGAAGGGGTAGTTTTTGAACCCGGAGGTAGGGATCATTCCGCAGAAACAGGGAGCTATAATGTATCAAAAGAGATCGTCAGAAGGATATTTGGCTATAGTGCACCAGATTACATTGCTTATGAGTTCATTGGGATAAAGGGAACGAACGGAAAAATGTCAAGCTCTCTCGGGAATACCCTCACCCCAGGAGAACTCTTGAAGATCTATCTTCCAGAGATCATTCTATTTATTTTCTCCAGATATAGACCCAATGCTGCCTTTAATATCGGTTTAGACGAGGATGTTATCAAGAATTATGCTGAGTTTGAACGGTTTTATG
Source organism: Anaerosolibacter sp. (assembly GCF_029240175.1). Lineage (GTDB taxonomy): Bacteria > Bacillota > Clostridia > Peptostreptococcales > Thermotaleaceae > Anaerosolibacter. Next base: position 30,584 of record NZ_JARBTM010000024.1, on the reverse strand, counting down.
AGCTTTACCGTCAAGAAAATTTGGGAGATGAAGATTTGCAGGATTCCTTTAGGCTATTGGGAGCCATAAGCCGCGAAAATCTGCCAAAGTTCGGCCAAACGGCAGGAATCCTCCCATTGGTAAACTTCGATGTTCAAACCCTTGCCGATGTATTTGGTAAAGTGGGAGAGGACTATAAACGAGAGGACATCCTAAAAATAAGTGAAAGGGTTGAGCATTGGATTAAGCACTGGTATCCTGAGAAAATGCTTCATGTAAATCAAGAAAAAGATACAACGTACTATGAACAATTAACCACAGTAGAAAAAGGGTGGTTAAAGGATCTCTGTATTGTAATCAAAGAAAGCAATGATTTGCCCAGTGATGAATTGATGCAAAAAATTTATGCCGTTTGTTATGACGAGGATAGTAAAGTAAAGAAAAACAATCAAAAGATTTTATTCGGTATAGTATATAAGCTTGTACTAAACAGCACCAGTGGTCCAAGACTATCTTTGCTGATCAAGACACTGGGGATAGAAGCAGTACTTTCCTTACTAGATTTTTAGCCAATAGGGCCAGGTTTTTAGAATAAAAATAGGTCAGCAAAGTACTATTTAAACTTTGTTGGTCTATTATTATTGCTTATTCCCTTGAAAGATGGTTTTGTTGTTGCTAAGATGAATACAGAAAATATTCTGTTTATAGGGGAGGAAGTATGCTAATGAAAAAGTTCGTGGTAGAAGATAAGTTTTGGGACGTATTTCCGAAGGCAAAAATAGGTGTGATCATCAGCCTTGGAGTCGATAACCATAAAAAAGAGATTGGAAAGTATGAAGAGATAATCATGGCTGCAGAAAAAGAAGCAATGAAACATATACAAGGGGCGGAGTTTAGTGAGAATAAAGTGATCAAAGTATGGCGAGAGGCCTTTCAGAAGTTTAAAACCAAGAAGGGTGTCAGATCATCCATTGAAGCATTATTAAAAAGAGTACATAATGGCAATCATATAGGCAGTATCAACCCCTTGGTTGATATATACAATACAATCTCTCTAAAGTATGGGCTCCCTTGTGGTGGGGAGGATATAGATACCTTTGTAGGACATATCAGATTAACAAGGGCTGTGGGAGATGAGGAATTTATTCCCCTAGGGTCAGACGAAAATGCACCACCCTATGAAGGGGAGGTCATCTATAAAGATGATGCGGGGGCCATATGCAGATGTTGGAACTGGAGGGAAGCAGTAAGAACGGCACTTACAGAAAGTACCACCAATGCATTTTTATGTCTTGAGCTTGTGGATGAGAACAGATATGAAGAATTTGAACAAGCACTAAAAGAACTTGAAGAAATGGTATCAGCTAATATAGGGGGAACAAGTACAATATATGTATTAGATGCTGATCATCGAGAGGTATTGATAAAGGAGTGAAAATGATGTTCACAACTATCGATTGGGAAAATGCCATAAACATCCGCAGATCAGCGCGGAGCTTTGAAATGCGCCCCGTTGAAGAATCAAAACTAGAATTGCTACAAAGTTTTGCTGACAAAATGGAGATACCCTTTGATCATGATGTAAAGATACGGATGTTCAAAGCCAATATGGATAAAAAACTCTATACTGTGTTTGCTTCTCCCCCAGATGGAATGGCTTTTCTAGCCAATACGGACACCTGCTCTGTGGCTGCGGTGGGATTTGTAGGAGAACTTTTGATCCTATATGCTACAAGCTTGGGACTTGCCACCTGCTGGTATGGACATTATGCACTGAGTGAACTGGAGCGCATCATGCCCCATCTTGGAAAATACGCTGAACAGCCTATGCCCAAATGGGGCTACGGAAAAGGGGAGACTGATGGAGAACGAGCCGTTTGTATCACACCCCTTGGCTACTGGCAGAAAGAGGGTGTACGGTTTTTTGACAGGGTAACGGAAACCTTTATCAGCTATAAGCGAAAGCCTGTAGGAGCATTATTGGAAAATGGAATGACGGAGGAAAGCCTTCCAGCAGAACTTCTATATGCCTTCGACCTTGCCCGAAAAGCCCCTTCTGCTGCCAACAGCCAACACTGGCGTTTTGGCGTCTCTGATGATTTTAAAACCATTACCATCACCATGCCGGTGGGCTATAAACACATGAAATGGGAGCACCCAAATGTTGATTTGGGCATATGTGCCTGCCACTTTTGGCTGGGCTTGAGGCTGAAAGGGATAGATTGTAAGGTTTCATTAAGTGAAGACCAGGGTAGAGCAGTATGGAAGTTTGAGGTTTAAATGTTGATGATTTTTTGAAGCCTAGCTATTACAAGAAGTAGAGCGTCTCAAGGTGCTCTGCTTCTTATGCATGATACGTAGTAGATAAATATTGCGACGTAAGATCGAGATCACGATTGTGAAAAGAATATTCGTAGGGAACGGCCCCTGTGCCGTTCCGTTAGGTTGTTTCCCCGCGATAAACGGAAGGCCACAGGGGGCCTTCCCTACAAAATGACAGATGGTGTTGTGTCGTATTTTCCTACAAATATGGACTAAATAGTTAAAATATACCATGAGAATAAATACAAAAAGTGGATGCGGATGAATACAAGGATATTAAGCTATTTTTTAGAATAAACTAGGCCCAATATGCTATAATGATGAAAATGATATAGAAAAAGGTGTTTGATATGGATACAAAAATGATGAACTATTTAAAATCTCATAAGAAAATAATGGTTTCTTTGTCTGAATTGGAAAACTTATTTTCAGGAGAGACAGACTATAAAGAAATTGTAGATCAGATAGAACTGCTAGTAAGTAAAGGGATACTACAGCCTATTCATAGTCATGGAACAAATCTTAAACAGACACCTTTGTTTAATACATATAAGATCATAAAAAAGAACCTAATGGGACAATTAAACGATGAGATACAGCAGTATAGTCTCCTGCTGCATCCTAAGATACAACTTAACGAATATTTTTCGTTAAGTGAAGCAGTTTGGAAGAGGGACTTACCCTATATTCAGAAGATTGATCAGTATCTAAAAGAAAAAGGATTACCCGAAAATGAAGCCTTTGCACCTGAACGATCCGTGCAATTGGTCAGTGATGAGAAGTGGATTGATGAAAAAGGGGGAAAAACACTTTTAGAGCGGATTGGCATTTGGGATTTGTGTAAGATAAATAGTGTCCCAGAGCCATTAATGCTGGCGATAAATCCGTCCCAATTCCTTCATCAAGAGCATAGGCATCTAATTGTAGAAAACAAAACTACCTACTATCTGCTTGCGGAGATACTACAGGAAACATCCTTTACATCTTTAATCTACGGCGCAGGATGGAAGATTGTATCTAACATTCAATTGGCAGCCAAGCAGTTAGGCTTAGAAAGTAAATCCCATAAGTTCTATTATTTTGGCGATATCGATATGGAAGGAATATCCATATGGTATAATTTAAGAGAAAGATTTTCTATGGAACCAGCCCTTCCATTTTATAAATCCTTACTGCAGAAAGCTAGTTCCATTGGGAAGGAAACACAGTATAGAAATGAAGAGGCTTTTGCTTCATTTCTCCAGTATTTTTCCCAAGACGAGCAGCATAACCTGACAACTCTTTTTCATGAAAAAAGATACTATCCCCAAGAACTTTTAAATAAAGCAGAACTGCAGAATATATGGAGGAATTTGCATGGAAGCTACTGTTAACCATGTTACGGCGTATTATCGAGAGCGGATTCAAAGAATCTCATTATTTGATCCCCTATATAGACTAGAAAATAAGAAACTCAAGGATCGAAGGGACAGGCCTATTGACTTTTTTGGTTTAGGCTTGGTTGCCCTTTTGTTCTTTTTTGAAAATATGTTGATGCGGAATAAGAGGATCGGGACCAAAGAGCTGAAGCAATTTCTTTATATACTGAATCAAGGCGAAATGGATTTGTCGGAAGATGATTTTGAAAAAATTGCCAGGGAGATTATTCAAGCATTTCGGCCACCCAGCGGAAAAAGAAATTTTCGAATCTTTTATAATTGGGAGACGCGGCAGGAAGAGATTGTTCAATGCTCGATCTTAAAAGCATCGGAATTTGATCCCACCACAAATACACAATACTATGTGCTAGACGAACAGGGTTTAGAACTGGTTTTTGCTACCAAGGAATATTTCACAGAGTTCCAGCTTTCAATTAGTCAATTGGTTCTTCGAAAGCAGTTAGAGAAGGGAGAGTTTGTGGGTGCCCTTCGGCAGATCGATGAGATGCGAATGGATGTGCAAGGGCTCCAAGATAAGATTTATCGCGTCAAGCATGAGATTCAACGAAATATCATTTCTGATGAGACCTATGAACGTTATAAGGCGATTGTAGAGGATATTCACCTGCGTTTGAGTCGAGAGAATGAAGAGTTTGAAGAGCTTCAGACCTTTGTAAGAGAAACCAAAGAACGCCTCGGGTACGAGATGCAGGAGGATAAAGAGAGAAGAGCCTATGAGCTTGTGTTGAAAATAGATCACCAGCTAGGAGAAGTCCACTATGACCATCGGCAGCTGCTGGAAGAAAGCATTGGACTAAAAATTACGGCCCTTTTGGCTGCACAGGAATCCCTTTATTATGTGGGCATTGATGCCTTTAATTTTAATGATCAGGTAACCAATCGACTACTATCTATACCATTACCCTTGGAATCCTCAAAAACCCTTGTGGAGCCTTTTCTGTTCTTAGAACAGAAGCAGCAGTGGTCACCCATTACTGTATTTGCAAAACAGAGAATCGAAAAAGTTGAAAATGATGAAACAACTACTGCTTTTTTAGAGTTCTTGAGTGAAGAACAGCTAAAAAAAGATATGGAGACCCAGCAGCAGAACTTTAAACAAGTAATGGCTGCTGTATTAGAGGTGATGGGGAATGAGAAGGAAGTGACTATCGTCCAGGTTGTACAGCATTTGAAGGAAACCCCTCGTCAAGGGATGCTAACTCATCGTTCTTTTTATGATTTTTGGTTGATTCTCCATCAAAAGGCTCCTGTCTCCTTGAAAAGAGATAAGGAACAACAAGTCCATGTGTTGGATGAAGCCCTGGATTTATTAAAAGATAAAGGAACGATCATACATGTAGTAGAGGCTGAAGGATTCGTCAAGGGAAGTCAGCGCTATACCATAAGAAATCTAAAAATACAGTTGGAAGGTGAATAGGAATGTTTTATACCCAGGAGCAGATTGTACAAGCATTTAAGATATATTCCATATTGGCCATGAAGGGGAGCGCGGGAAAGGAATACCTTCGCCAGTACCTGGCAGACGATGGAATAAGAGGCTTAGTAGACCAGTTTGCAAAGGAAGTAGAATGTACCATATTTCTTACAGGAGATCTATTGTATATGATTCCCTTGGCAGTTAATTCTTTTTTTCATGTATCCAATGATCGATTAAAGCAAGAGTATTTCCCTAGCAAAGCCATAAACCTAGATATATACATGATGTATACAGCCATTATGATATTGTTTGGAGAATTTTATGACAGCTATCAAACCATAGAGCCTACCCGAGACTTTATACCCATGGGTGAATGGCTTGCCAGCATCAATGAAAGGATTTTGTCTCTAAAGGATTACGATGAAGAACAGATCTCCGTGTGGGAACAAGAATACGAATATAACTGGAGCGGCATTTTAGAAAAATGGGATGCCATGGATGACCTAAAGGAAAATGTCCAGCAGACAGCCAGAACGATCAGTAGAATGAGCTTTTTAAATATTGTGAAGAAGTTCTTGGAAGCTCAAGATTTAATCGTTGGTATCGGAAATGATGAAATTCAACTTACAGAAAAGGCAAAAACCATCGTTCAGCGATATTATATGGAGCAGGAATATAACCGCGGCATTCTAGAGTTTATATATCAATTGGAGCAGATGAAGAGGGGGGAAGCCCATGCCCGCAATCTCTAAGATACGATTTACCAATGTTATTTATGAAAATGGTGCGAAAAGATACAATGATGATATCTTTGAATTTGATGGATATAATGGGGCCATCCTTCTGGAGAATGGAGGAGGCAAAACTGTATTTATACAAACAGCCTTACAAGCGGTACTACCCCACGTGGATTTGGCAGAGCGCAAAATCAAAAACACCCTGTCCCTAGAAGGAAATCCATGCCATATTGCCATTGAGTGGATTTTACATGAAAGACCGAGAAGATATGCTTTAACAGCGGTCACTTTGTTTTTGACAGCCACAGGGATAGACTCCTATCGGTATGTGTATGAGTATGGATCTGGAGATAACCATGGCATTGAGCATATTCCTTTTGTACGAAAAGCAGGGGATGGAAAGAATCGCCCTGCTAGTAAAGGTGAAATACTGGATTATTATCAATATATGCAGCAGCAGTCCCCCAACGGCCATGTGTTTAAAACAACCATAAAGGAGTATCAGAAGTATATCGAAGAAAACTTTCATATCATCCCTTCGGAGTGGCAAAGCATTGCTAGAATCAACAGTGCAGAGGGAGATGTGGAGAGTTTCTTTGATGGATGTAAAACCACAAGTCAGCTGGTAGATCAGCTGTTGATTCCAGTAGTAGAGGATGCCCTAGCCGGAAATGGTACTCAGGATTTTGTGGAAACCTTTGAAAAGCAGCGGGAGCACTTTAAAAAGCATAGACAGCTGCGGGGACGTATTGAGGAAAGCCAAAGGGTAGCAGATGCCATCAGTCAATATGTACAGTGCTTTGCTGGTCTCCACGAAGCAAAGGAAGAGCTGATGAAAAAGAAGCAGACAACAAAGGCTCTCTATCATTTTGTACAAGCTGAGAAGAGATCGATCCATGACCAGCTGACAGAAAACCGAAACCAGCATATACTATGGGAGCAATCAACCTATGACCATAAGAGAAAAGAGGCTTCCTATGAGCTATCCTTACTAGAGAACCGACTAAAAGAGGCAAAAGAACAGTATGAACAGACCAAGGGGATCGTGGGAAGAACAAAGGGAGAATTAGGAGAAAAAGAACAGCGGCTGCAAAATCTAGAGGTTGCTGAGTTGAAGAAAAAACTGCAAGAGCAGGATGAACTGGTGGCTGTGTATGAAAAACAGCTCCATCATCTGAACCAAGATCAGCAAGCCGTGGATTTGAAGGAGCAGCTAGAAGAAAATGCTGCAGCAATCAAGGGGTATTTTGTTCGTGAAGAAGAGCATCTAGAAAAGGCAAAAATCACTTTTCAAGGAGAAGAAAGTCGATATTTCCAGGAGCTAAAACAGGCTGAGAAAGATAAAGATATACTAGAAGATGAAAAAGCAGCACTGGAAACGGAAAAGACGACCCAGAAAGCAAATATAAGGCATGCAGAGACGGAAATGGCCCATATTTCGAAGGAGATATTGGATCATGTCCATCATGAAAAGGTAGAAGAGGAGCAGACGAAGTGGCAAGAACGATTGGAAGAGGTCGAAAGACAAAGTGCTATCTATAGGACACTTTTAAGTCAGTTAAAAACGGAAAAGGGTGCGCTGCAGCAGACGATACCAACCTTAAGTCGAACATTACAGGAATTAAAAAAGGTAGAAGGGACCAAAAGGCAAGGACTGAATATTCTAGAAAAAGAACATGACAGCTTGTTAATACGATTAAAGGCAGCGCGAGGAGATTGGAGATTTATTAAATCCTTATATGAAAGACAGGCTACCATTGTTACACTATTGGAAGAAAAGACGGAAAAAACAAGATTAGAAAAAGAAAAGCTGATCCAAGAGGAGCGCATTGCCTATCGTCTGCAAGATGATTATGGTACCCATGAATACTTTACTGCGGAGCCGTTATTGGCAGAATGGATCAGTCGTTGGAGTCAGCAGTTTTACCTTCTGGAAACAGGCGGGCAGTATTTAGAACGGGCAGCGGGAACACTGGAGAGATCCATAGAAGAATTGTATGAAGCATACCCATTGTGGTCAATGGCCATTGTTACGTCCATGGGAGAGGTGGACAAGCTAAAGCAGCGAGTAGAGCAGCAGATAGGCAGCTTAACGTATCCCGTACTGATTCTATCCGACGAAGAAGCAAAGAGAATCTTACAAGAGGGAAGGGTAACAAAAGAACGCTATGTATTCCCTGATCATTGGAGAAACAACATAGAGGAGAATGGGTTTAAGACTTGGAAAATACAAATCCAACAAACCGCTCAAAACGCAACACGAGTCCGAAAGGAAAAAGAAAAGGAGCAGGAAGACTGGAAACGGCTTCTGGATGATGCCCAACTATTCTTTGAACAATATCCCCACGAATATTCTCAACAGTTACAAAAAGAAATAAGGGAAATCGAGCAAGAAATCCAGGACCAGGGAAAACTGCTCCAGCAGAAGGAAGATCGAAATATAGCCCTGGATGAGGAAATGGACCGGTCACAGAAGAAACTCAGCGACTTTGAACAGGAAGTCTTAATCCTAGGGTATAAAATGAAGAGGGCCCATGACTATTTGAATAAAAAGAAGATGAGAGAAAAAGCATTCTTTGCTTTACGAGAGGCTGAGGAGAAAGCCAAAAAGAAAGAACAGGAAATACTTCAGCAAAAAAGCATTTTAGAGAGATGTAGGAATATTTTGGAGGATGTAAAGGAAGAAATCCGAAAGATTATCGATCAGAGTATTCGATTAAAAGATGATTCATTATATCAAGAGGTTTATGGGGTACAGCCTGTATTTACCAAAGCAACAAAAAAGAGCTTAGAGATCCAGAGAAAGGCCTTGAAGGATCAACTGGATGAGAAACAGAAGGGTAGGCGGGAGCTTGAAGGACTTTTAAGTACTTGCTTAGCCCAGAAGGAAGACCTGCAAAAACTGATGGAGCGGACACGAAGGAAGGTCAATAAATATCCTATAGACGAAAGTATTCTATTTCCTCTTCATGGAGAGAAGGATATAGAAACATTGACGTCTCAAATCAATCAGTTGAATCAAGCGTTGGATAAATTACAGCCAAGGTATATGCAGCTAGAAGATGAGTACAAAGGGAATTTAAATACCTATCATTTACGAAAACAGGATTATCATAATAGCTTTGAAGAGATCATTTTATTTGCAAAACCTTTACAAGAAATAAAGGGAGAACTTGATGAAGAAAAAGAATCCTTATTGAAACAGAAAAATTATCTAGCCGCTAGATATGAACAGTTGGACAAAGAAGAGTCCCAGATTCAAGAGGTGATACAGGAGCTTGAGAAAAAGCATGAAAGATATGGGTATCTAGCTTCTGAGGTAATGGAAACAGCTCTACCCCAGGAAATGGAGCAAGAGTTTCCCTATAAGAGAAAGCAATGGCTACAGAACATGATTGTTGCGTTAGAGGATCTGACATCCATGGTTGAAAATATGAAGAGCAAGGTTGAACATCACAGACAAGGATTTATACAGAATTGTAATACGTCTGTTCAGGATGTTAGATTGAGGGAAATGGCCGTCACAGGAATTCGCAATAAAACAGAGTATCATGACATCATCGAGTGGCAGAAAAAAATGGATCAGCGTATTTTAAGGACGATCGAGTTGGTTGAAGGGGATATGCGGGAGCATGATCAACAGCTCCAGCAGTTTATTCAATATCTGCACACCTATCTCCATACCTTGGCCCAGGAACTGCGGATGATCCCTAAAAACACGAGGGTCCGGGTAGATGAGGGATGGAAAGAGATATTCTCCTTCGATGTGCCGGTTTGGGATGATCAGGAGGGGAAAGAAGAGCTTCGCAAGCACATTGATTGGATGCTGAGCAGGCTTGAAAGTGACGAGTTTAAGGATGAACAAGGGAATGAAAACCAGGCATTGGTGAAAAAATCCATAGAGAAGTGGATGGAATCTAGACAACTATTGAAGAATGTAATGAAAGAAAGAACCATCAAAATCAAATGTCGCAAGGTAACCAATGATAACAAGATCATCGGTTCCCTCTTTTCTTGGGAGACTTCAAATTTATGGTCGGGTGGAGAAAAATGGAGTAAGAACATGGCGTTATTCCTGGGCATCTTAAATTATGTGGCAGAAAAGAGACAGCATATTATCATCAGCAAGAAGAGAAACCGTACAGTCATTTTGGATAATCCATTTGGAAAAGCATCCAGTGAACATGTATTGCAGCCAGTATTTTTTATTGCAGAGCAGTTAGGATTTCAGATTATTGCCTTGACGGCCCATGCGGAAGGGAAATTCATACGAGATTATTTTCCAGTGGTATATAGTTGTAAACTAAGGTCAACGGTGGACGGGTTAAGCGCTGTTATGGGTAAGGAAAAAATCATTCATTATGCCTTCTTCCAAGACCATGATCCTCAGGCTCTTGTAAGAATAGGAGAGCAGGAGCAGCTTACGTTGTTTTGAATTTAACAAGAATATGTATATTTTTAGATAAGACTTGTGATAAGATATACTTGAAGGAGTTGAGCTGTTTTATGGAAGATAAGTTATTTGAGATGCTAACGAAAATGTATAGCGACATGCAGGAAATGAAAGCAAATATGGTTACAAAACAAGAACTGCAAGAAGGTTTTCATAAAACAAATCAAGCGATCACAAGACTAGAAAATAAAATGGATGAAAGCCACAAAGCGCTATATGATGGATATAAGCAAAGTATAGAAGGTATTCATGAATTAAGAAACCAGGTTGATAAACTTATCGATCAAGTAGAACATCAGGAGATCAAACTTCAAGTAATCAAAGGTTCAAAATAAATAAAATCACAGATATTTAAGGATAAAAGTCTCCTCTGTTAAACAGAAGAGGCTATTTTTTTAACTTCTATGCGTAGCATAGAATCAGCGTACTTAAAAATAGCATAGAAAAATAAAACCGAACATACGTTTGTAAAATCATGGATCACGTGGTAAAATAAAGCTATATAAACGTATGTTCGAGGTGATTCTATGGAAATTTTAGATAAGCTTAAGGTTTTATCCGATGCGGCCAAGTATGATGTGTCCTGTTCTTCCAGCGGAAGTAATCGCAGCAATAAAAAAGGAGGTATAGGGAATGCCCACATGAGTGGGATTTGTCACAGTTGGTCCGAGGATGGGCGATGTATTTCCCTTTTAAAAATTCTCATGACCAACTACTGTGTCTACGATTGCCTTTATTGTGTAAATCGTTCCTCCAACGATATACCCAGGGCGGTCTTTACACCCCAAGAGGTGGTGGACCTTACCATTAACTTCTATCGGAGAAACTACATTGAAGGCTTGTTTTTGAGTGCCGCTGTCTATAAAAATCCCAATCATACTATGGACTTATTGACCCAAACCGTAAGAAAGCTCCGGGAAGAAGAAAACTTTAATGGCTATATTCACTTAAAGGCCATCCCTGGAGCCGATGAAAGGCTCATCGAGACGGCAGGAAGATATGTAGATCGGATGAGCATCAATATCGAACTCCCTTCTACAGAAGGGTTACAGCTTTTGGCTCCCCAAAAGAAACGGGAGGCCATTATCAAGCCCATGAAGATGATTACTGCCAAGCTCCATGAAAAGGGAGAGGAGAAGAAGAAATATCGAAATACCCCTAAGTTTGTACCAGCGGGGCAGACCACCCAGATGATTATCGGTGCTACACCAGACTATGATATGAATATACTCAAGCTATCAGAAGGTTTATATAACCGCTACCAGCTAAAGCGGGTCTATTATTCTGCCTATGTGCCCATTGGTCAGCATCCTAGTCTGCCTGCGATCGCTGGGCCGCCCCTGCTGAGAGAACATAGACTATATCAAGCCGATTGGCTGCTTCGGTTCTATGGATTTCAAGCCAAGGAGCTTTTAGATGACAGAAAGCCGAATTTTGATATAGCTTTAGATCCCAAATGTGATTGGGCATTAAGAAACCTAGAACAGTTTCCTGTGGAGGTGAATCGAGCAGACTATGAAATGCTGCTCCGAATCCCTGGTGTCGGTGTCCGCTCAGCCATGCGGATTGTGGCGGCAAGAAGGTTTGCCCAACTAAACTATGAGGACTTAAAAAAGCTAGGGGTTGTATTGAAGCGAGCCCGTTATTTTCTGACCTGCAAGGGGAAGTATTACGGAGAGACCAGCATCAATGAAGAACGGATTCGATATCAGCTGACATTAGGGGACCCTGTGAAAAAAGATATCCTTGGAGGAGAGCAGCTTTCCTTGTTTTCTGTGTATCCTCAGCTGTCCCCCCAAAAAGAAACGCTGCATAGCATTGTGAGGGATTGGTCATGATTCACTATATTTATGACGGCAGCTTTGATGGGCTGCTGACCTGTATCTATGAGGCATACTATCGAAAGGAAGCACCTGAAAAGATACTGTTTCAGGAGGATGATCAGGAAAACCTGCTGGTTCGGAAGGTATATATCGAGCAGGACAAAGTGAAGGCAGAGAAGGTCTATGCAGCCATTGGGGCCAAAATTTCACGGAATGCGCTGAAAAATGTATTTTACGCTTTTCTATCAGAGCAGGAGGATGCAGGCTCTTTGATCTATCGATATATCCATTTAGGATTTAAAATTGGGAAAGCAATTGACGAACATCTTTCCGATGATCGTGTATTAGACATATATAAGACAGTACAAAGGGTAACCAAGGAGAAGCATCTTATGCTGGGCCTGGTTCGCTTCCGAAAGCTAGGCGAGAACCTTTACTATGCACCCATTACGCCTGATTATCAGATTCTAGGACTGTTAGCTCCCCATTTTGCCAAACGGATAGCGGATCAGAACTGGATCATCCATGATATGGGGCGGAACATGGCTGCTGTTTATAATCAAAAGGAATGGATGATTACAGAGATGATGCTGGAGAAGTCTGTTGATATCATTGAAGAAGAAAGGTTTTATCAACAGCTTTGGCAGCAATATTTCAAAAGCATCGCCATAAAAAACCGTATCAATCCGAAACTCCAAAAACGATACATGCCAAAGCGATATTGGAGCAACTTGGTAGAGGAGATATAAATGCTTAAAGGGCTGAACCGTGAGGCAAAGACAGGCATAATTTCATCCGATAAAAACAAATAAAAAAACTATAAAAAAGTCAGAATTTAGAGAACAATGTAGTATAATAGTTATGTGAAAAAATTGGAACTAAAAAAAGATAAAACTGGAGATTCGCGATGAAAGCAAATAAATTTACGAACTGTTCTCTAGAAGAAAAAATATTTCTTTATATGCTTGTGTTTATCATCCTATTATCCGTCATTTCAATCATAGGAAATATAGCCGTTGGATTAGATTTTGCTTTAAATTACAAATGGTTTACTTTGATTATCCTAGCGTCCATCGCCTTTATGGACATGATAAAGAAACGGCATATACTTGTTTTTCAAACAGTAATAACCTTTCTAATTGTTTTTGTATTTTTCCCTAATGGATGGATTACTTCAGGTGGGGTCAATGGTATTACCATGGCCTATGCATTTTTAATCTGTATGGCGATATGCTTTATATTTCGTGGAAGGTTGAGATTATTTTTTCTTATTTCAGAAATATTGGTCGTACTGTCTCTCGTCTATATTGAGATGCGATATGCCAATGTAATCGTTAACAATTTTCAGGACAAGCAGCTCGCTGATCTAATGATACAAATGCCTTTGACCCTTTTGGCTGCTGCCTATATTATCATTGTCTTCTCTAAGGCATATCGTGAAGAACACGAACTGTTGAAGGAATATAGTGAAAGGCTTAAAGAGAGCAATCAACTGCTCACGAAGATTTCCAGAACAGATGAGTTAACAGGCACATATAGTCGAAGATACTTGTTTGAAAGGCTTAATGAGATAAAAGCCCAAATGCAGGAGAACCATCATTCCGTTGTCATTATCATGATCGACATCGATAATTTTAAATCCATTAATGACCAATATGGCCATGCGGTAGGGGATGAAGTATTAAAGGGTGTCAGTAGTCGAATGATTGCAGCTGTAAAGGATAAGGGATTTGTAGGAAGGTATGGAGGCGATGAATTCATTATTGTTCTAGAAGATGTATCAATAAAGGATGCAAAGGAAACGATAAAAGAAATCAAAAAAAGGACAAGCAAAGTGCGCTGCCATGACGAATTTAGGATTACCATGAGTGGAGGAATGGCGTGCATAACCATAGAGGATGATATTGACGATGTCTTAACCAATGTGGATAAGCTGTTATATAGAGTAAAACATAGTACCAAGGATCACATACTTTTTGACGACGAATATGAAGTTGTATTGAAGGATGAAAATGTCTCTTAAGGGAGGAACATCTGTGGAATCATATTTTATGGGAGAAGCACTGCAGGAAGCCCAAAAGGCATTTAACCTAAAAGAGGTACCCATCGGTGCCGTTGTTGTAAAGGATGGCGTCATTGTGGGCAGAGGTCATAATTTAAGAGAAACAGCCAAGGACCCTACCGCCCATGCAGAGATGATTGCCATTCGCGAAGCGTCCAAAACCCTAGGAGGCTGGAGATTGATGGATTGTGATCTCTATGTAACCATTGAGCCATGCCCCATGTGTGCAGGGGCCATTATGTTATCACGGACCAAACGGTTAATTATCGGCGCCATGGACCCAAAAGGGGGTGCCGCAGGTTCTTTACTGAGTATCCCAGAGGATGAGCGTTTTAATCACCAGACGGAGATCATCCGGGGCATACGGGAAGAAGAATGCAGCAGTATTATGAAAGACTTTTTTAGAGAGCTTAGGAAAAGCAAATAAAAGTAGGTAACCATTAAAATAAAAATGCGTAGAAGGAAAAGGTGGAGAATCGCAGAATAATATTTGGTGATAGCATTACAAAAGGGGTGGGTATATGATTATAGGAAAAAAGACGATTATCCGACCGATGGAGATGGAGGATGTAGACTTCATCCATGGATGGTGGAATAACGGTGAGGCCTTGGCCTATAGTGGCCTTAATTATGGCTTTATGATGAGTAAAGCAGCCCTTGAAAATCGTTTCAGACCTCAGATTACATCCAGTGACATGTATCCTTCTGATGAAAAAATGTTCATCATATGTAGGAAAGACGATAGGATATCCATAGGAGATATATCCTATAGGAACTGGGATAAACGGAATGGCTCTGCTGAGATTGGTCTAGAGATTTGTGACCCTGCTAATCGTGGAAAAGGATATGGAAGAGATGCCATGGCTGCATTCATTGATTTTATGTTTAGACATCTAAACTTACGCAGGGTGGAACTAACAACTTCAGAGTCAAACAAAGCAGGGCAAGCCCTTTACCATAAGCTAGGATTTAAGGAAATTGGTATTGCCAGGGATCGTTATTATGATTCGGTCCAGGATTGCTATATCAATACCCTTTATATGGATTTACTGCGAAGTGATTGGGATAGAATAAAAGGGAGTCTTCTTAAGTAAAGTAAATAGATGTGGAGAGATGGCCGAGCGGTCGAAGGCCCTTGAAGGGTCTATCTTGATATAATGAAAGTACATCATTTGGAAACGAAAATCTGCATACGAAGGAGTGTTACAATGTTTCAAGAATTTAAGAAATTTGCCATGAGGGGAAATGTGATTGATTTAGCAGTAGGGGTTGTTATAGGGGGAGCATTTGGAAAAATTGTTACCTCTTTAGTTAACGATATAATTATGCCTATCATAGGACTAATTGTGGGTAGAATAAACTTTGCTGATCTTAAATTTGTTATAGGCAAACAAGGGGATACTGAACTGGCAATCCTATATGGCCAATTTATACAAAATGCGTTAGACTTTCTTGTTATAGCGTTCTCAATATTCATGTTTATAAGGTTTATAAACTCTTTTAAGAAAAAAGAAGAGGCAAAAGCAGTTCCGCCATCACCATCTAAAGAAGAGCTTCTATTACAGGAGATAAGAGATCTTTTAAAAGAAAAAAATCATCAATAGAAATTTAATAAAAAGTCAATAAAGTAATAGAATGAATAAGGAACGAGTAAGGAACAAATAGCGAACATATAAGGAATTAATGAACTTTTATAATCGCTCTTAGGGTGGTATGAGGTGTCTACTACAAATGATACAGGGATAGCTAAAAAAAGGACCAACAGTTCAAACTTGTTGGCCCTTCTTTTTTTAGCGTATAAAATTAGTCATTTCTCTTGGTTCTTTTGCGGGGAGTGTTATGCCTGCTTCCTTACCAGCCTGGATGCTTTTTAAAAGCCAGGCCATATTTTTACCTAGCGTCCTCATTGTTTGCATTCCTTCTAAATCCTGCTTTACTTCTTCGGGGGTATTTCCGTGGACCATATTCCAATATTGAGAAGATACGATAGGCATATTGGAGATGGTAAAATATTTATTCAACTGATCTAAGGCTGCAGTAGAGCCGCCGCGGCGACAGCTTACGATTGCAGCACCTGGTTTATATTGAAATGCTTCTCCTGCATAGTAGAATCGATCTAAAAAAGAGGTGATTTGACCAGATGCCCCTGCATAATGGACTGGGGAACCGAAGACAAAACCATCGACTTCCTTAGCTTTTGCCAAGGCAATATTCACAGTGTCATCGTCAAATACACATCCGTCGGCATCCTCTCTAAAACAAGCGTTACAAGCCATACAACCACGAATTGGTTTGTTTCCAACATGAAAAATCTCTGTTTCTATGTTTTCTTTTTCAAGTTCCTTTGCTACCTCACATAGGGCAGTATAGGTACATCCTTGTGCTTTGGGGCTTCCGTTAATAAGCAATACTTTCATTCTTATACCTCACTTTAACTGTATATTTATTATCTCCGTGCCAATAATGATTAATCAAAGGATTATCAGGCTGCCTATTCATTTGATACTACGATAATACTATGGTATTATTTTAAAATATATGTGTTATTATTACAAGTACGCACTAATTAGTGCTATAATATCCAAAATGATACTGAGAAAAGAGGTAACGAACAGTTACGAAAAATCTAATAAAATATATCAAAATATACAAATTTATTTAGATTTTAATGACTTAACCTCCCATGTTCATAAGGAGCATGGAGCGATGCGAAAGCATCCAAAATCCTTTGAACTGCTGGAAACCCCTAAAGCTAGTTAAACCACAACATGACCATGAAATAAGGGTGAGTGTGATGGTGACGAAAGTAGAAAAAATTAGCTAGATGGCATAGGGTTAAATCCTAAGTGCTAAAACAATGGGCAATCAGCATCCAAGACCCGAATAGGGTAAGGTTCAACGACTATCCCATGATGGGAGTACACTTAAGCGAGTGGAAGTGGAGGACACCTAAAACACTAACCTTAGTGAAGGGTGATGATATAGTCTGCGCTCATGTGAAAGCATGAGAAGTTCATAGGAGAACTGCATAGATGTAGCGAATCTATGTGAACAACGCATAAAATCTATAACTGATCTTTGAAAACCTTATAAAATCTCATGAATAGCGTAATCTTTTAATAGTATTCTGATTATTAAATTAGAACATATGTTTGTATTTTCCTTTATAAAATAGTAAAATATTACTATGATAAAGGGGGTGAGAACATATGATAAAATCAGTTAAAATTAGACTAAAACCTACCAAAGCGCAAGAAATATTTATGTTTAAATCTACTGGCGTGGCAAGATTTTCATACAATTGGGGACTTGCTAGATGGGAAGAAATGTATAGAGAGGGGTTAAAGCCTTCAAAAGCCAAAATAAAAAAAGAATTTAACAACACAATTAAGAAACAAGAGGTATACAAATGGCTTTATGAGGTAAGTGGACAGATTACAGCACAGGCTTTTGATGATTTGAACACTGCTTATGACAACTTCTTCAAAGGTAGAGCAAAAAAACCTAAATTTAAGTCTAAGAAAACATCAAGAAAATCCTTCTATGTTAGATATGATGCAATTAAGTTTAAGGATAGAAAGGTGAATATAGAAAAGATAGGGAAAGTAGAATATACAACGAACTATGAAATACCGGACTTGCCTAAATATAATAACCCTAGATGTCACTTTGACGGTAAATATTGGTATCTAACATTAGGTTACGAACACGGTGAAAACCAAGCCGAATTGAATAAGGATTTAAGTATAGGGATTGACTTAGGACTAAAAGATTTAGCAATAATCAATCACGTAGATCAACCTATTAAAAACATTAATAAAAGTGCCCAGGTTAGAAAGCTAAAGAAAAAACTTAAAAGATTACAAAGACAAGTATCAAGAAAATATGAAATGAATAAGCAAGGGACTAAATTTGTTAAAACCAAGAACATCATAAAACTAGAAAAACAAATAAAGCTTATTCATAGAAAACTAGCAAATATCAGAAATAACCATATTCATCAAACTACGAATATGATTGTCAAGCTAAACCCCTACAGAGTGGTTATGGAGGACTTAAACATAAATGGTATGATGAAAAATCGACATTTATCAGAAAAAATACAAGAACAAAAATTCCATGAGTTTATGCGACAGATGAAATATAAATGTGAATTTAATGGAATAGAATTTGTTCAGGTAGATAGATTTTATCCTAGCAGCAAGAAGTGTTCATGTTGCAACAGTATCAAAAAAGATTTAAAACTAAAGGATAGAATCTATAGATGTGATAAATGTGGATTGGTCATTGACAGGGATAAAAATGCTAGTATAAATCTTGGTAACTATAAATTAGCAGTGTAATCACAGAAAAGGACCTGCTAATATGTAGGGTGTGTTGTACCGGAATTTACGCCCTCGGAGTGTTATATCAAAGGAGAGTAGTGAACTTTTCGGAGTCACAAAATCGGACACGTTGAACAGGGAATTAAAATAAAATTTATGAGACTTTATAAGGTTTTCAATAGGTTTTAATAGATTTTATGCAACGGGCTGTTATGAGTTTGATCATGGGAAACAAAGAATATACATGCACATTTGAAATCACAATAGATTTGATAGGCGGAAAATGGAAGCCTATTATTATTTGGCATCTTGGAACAAAAGGGACAAAAAGGTTTAGTGAGTTAAAAAGACTCCTTCCGCAAATAACGCAAAAAATGTTAACACAGCAGCTAAGGGAATTAGAGAGTGATGGTTTGCTTGAAAGAAAGGTGTACCCTGAAGTGCCTCCAAAGGTTGAATATTCGTTAACAAATTCAGGTGAAAGCCTAATGCCTATTCTTCGTATGATGTGTGAGTGGGGAGAGAAATACTATGATCATGCAGATCTAGACAAAGATTGCAGCAATATTTGAGCCAAAAGGGGGAGACTTTTTTGACACTGCTCTCTTCACCAATAAAATTAAAGACTGTAGGGCATTGCCTACAGTCTTTTTTGTGGATACCTATATGCTATAGAATCATTGATCTACTAAATCCATACGTAATTAAGTACTAGATAAACAGCGTAAAAACCCACTAAAAACATACCTTCTTTTTTAGAGATCACATCATCTGAGTTTTTGGCAAAATAACGGAATAGAAAAAGAACGATTAGCATGGTTGGAATTTGAAGCTTGTAAAAATTAACTGGCACATCAAGGCCACCCTTTGTAACAGCTGCGGCACTTCCCACTACAAAGAGTACATTCAGTATATCAGCACCAATGATGTTACCCACAGCTAGTTCACCGTGACCTTTTCTAACAGCAGTGATTGCTGTGATTAATTCAGGAAGGCTTGTACCAAAAGCTACTAAGGTTGCAGCGATGATACTTTGGGGTATACCCACACGAACAGCAGAGATTTCAACGGCTGGTATAAGGACTTTTGAAGACAGAATAACAAGGGCGATTCCCCAAATCAGCCGAATGATTTGAAGGAAAACAGGTCTTGATCCTTCTTCTAGTTCATACTCTTCAGCATCAGTGCTTTTCGCCCACTTCATTGAAACGTATAGGTATACAGCTAGAAGACAAAGAAATACGATGCCCATCCACTGGCTAATGTTACCACTGACGCCATTAGAAAAAAAGGGAAGACAGACTACGGCTAATAAGATACCAGATAAATATTGTACCTTACCTTGTTTGTTAATGGTCATTTGATCCACAGGTAATCGACCAATAATGGCCGCTAAGCCTAAGATTAATCCTGTATCAACAATGATTGACCCGATAGCATTACCCAAAGCCAGATCAGGGTTTCCATTTATAGCAGCTAACACGGATACAGTAGCTTCTGGCAATGTAGTTCCCAATGAAACAATGGTAGCGCCAATAACTACTTTTGGGATTCCCCAATGAACAGAAAGATGAACTGCCTCATCAACAAGGGTATCTGCACCTTTGCTTAGGGTATAAAGGGTAATTGCTACAATTAAAAATAAAATGATGGTGTTGAATGATGACAAATAATGCAAAACGAGTTCATCCATAAACATACTTCCTTTCTTTTGGAACAAGGTTTTTTGAGTAAGATTTATTTTGTAGATGGAGCTAATAAAAAATAAAAAACTCTACAATTAACTTAGGTTAATTGTAGAGTCTCACTAGACAAGACTGCCATCAAAGCCGGGAACTATATAGTTCCGAAATGACGACTTTGATCCCTTAAAAGGTCAGTTACTCCCTCTAACAGGGAAAAGTATATCTGAATTATTATATTTTGTCAAGAAATTGATAAGCCAGTATCACTATCTGGTCATGGTAACGGCTACACCTGGAGCAAGGGTATTTCCAGCAGCATCTGCACCTGCAGCTGTAGCAGCGGTAGTGATGATAATGTTACCAGTATTAAAGTTAGCACTTTGTGAAGTGAGCCTTACTTGATGATGCTTTGTATCCGGCGTAAGGGTAATGTCCGTAATGGTTGTACCATTAACTTTGACGATAAAATCACCAGCAGCTGGTGTTGTTGCGTTGCTGCCATGAATGGTTTCACTAAAGCTTAAAACAATGGCACCTGCAGCTGCATCATATGCTGCAGATTGAAGGATTGGTTTCGTACTATCAGTTAAGTTAACAGGTCGATCTATAGTAACGATCTTATTGCCAGCTAGATCCTCTACATCCACGATTGTCAGCATTCTGGTTTCGGTTTTATCGATGGAACCTGCGGGCATTGCGATTGTGGCAATATTTTGCCCTGTATTGAGTGTAATTACTGTATCAGATGGAAGAGCAGCACCGTTTAATCTAAAATTGTCAGGATCGGTAGCAGAACCACTGACGGCTCCGCCCTTCACAGCTTCACTAAAGGTAACAGTGATCTGATCTTTTGTTGTAGATGCAATGCTGGCAACCACTGGCTTTATAGCATCGGCTGCAGAAGTTGGAACGGAGATTGTAGCACCAAAGGCTGTGGTGGCATTACCGCCATTTAAAGCTTGATCCTTTAAAAGGCCCTTGGCAAAGCTAAAGGTATAGGCACCTGGCGCTAAACCCAATCCCTCTGCACCACTATTTCGGATTACCAACCTTGTATCACCGGCTCCGATTGGTTTAATATTTACATCGGTGATTTCCGTTTTTACACCAGTATTATTATTAATCAAAGTGATGCCTGATGCCAGCGTGCCTGTATTTCCTAGGGCAGCAAGGCTTTCATTGAAGGTAAATACAAACTCTCCATCTGTAAAATTATAGTCTGCCTTTGTTAGGGTTGGCGCTTGGGTATCTTTTTTTACAGTAACTCTATCGCTGTATTTCTCGCCAATATTATTTGCCAAATCCTTATAGTTTTCTACTGTAACCTGAAGAGATACGGAGGTCTCATTCTTGGTACCATCAAATAAAACGTTAGCCTCTGTTGGAAGCTGCACTCTGAAGATCTTGCCATCCGTAGTGGTAGTTGTAAAGTTGGGCAGTGCAACATTGTTTTTCGTAATTGACAGACCAAGGACAGCCGAATTATCTCCGCCAGTGGTATTGGCACCACTAATTGCTTCAGTAAAAATGATTTCCAGTGTATTTTCACCAACAGCATTGATATCGTCAACTTCTGGAGCCTCTGTTGTAATGCTGTAACGTAATGTGTCTTGGAAAAGATTCATGGTATTGCCAACAAGGTCTTTGGCACCGCTGATATAGATTGGATAACTTTTTCCAACCTCAATATTCGTTGGAAGACCTGCTTTAGCAATGGTAACAGAATCACTTCCTGGGACAAATGAAATATTGTCGGGATTGATTGTTTGACCGTTCAAAATAACTGTATCAGGCTTCGCAGACATATTTTCACTGAATGCAACCTTAATTGCGCCCACTTCCGTCGTAGAAATATTACGAATGGTTGGTAGGGTATGATCTGAGAAAAATAAATATGAAGTATAATCTGTAGTGGTACTAAGGGGTTTACCATCAACATCCATAATATTTTTGCTGACTTTTACTGTATAGGCCGTATCATTTGTCATTGCCGTATTTAATGTGAGAATGACAGAGGACTTGTCATCACCAAGCTTTGTACCAACAATGCTGTTGTCTGGGGTAATGGTATAGTTTGTCATGTTTTCAGCACCATTTACACCTGTTCCTGCCTCTACCTTGTTGTTGAATTGAATAAGAATATTCTTAGCATCGATGGCAGTAATTGATTCTACAGCTAAATCGCGAACGACTACGGTCGGTGTCACCGTACTTTGACCCTTTAAGGTTTCTCTGTCTATGGAGACAGTATAAGGGACTCCCGCTGTCATCTTATCTGTCGTAAGAACAGCAGATCGTCCATCGGTGCTGAGGGTGATATTAGTGACAGCAATCGTACCCCCGTTTGCATTGGCGATTTTTACATCTCCAGGAACCAATGCAGTAATGGCTTTGTTAAAATCAAGGCGGATCGTAGTGAGGTTGTCCGGTGTAACGGAGGCGGTAAATGTAGTGTTCTTTATAGCGTCAGCAGCTTGCTGTAAAGCATCTTTGTTGGTCAGGAATTTATCAATAACCACTGCAACCTGTTCCCTTGTGGCTGTATTCTTACCAAGGAAGCGATTGCTTTCATCTCCACGGAATAGTCCGTTGGCTACAGCAAATCCCACTGCATCCCGGGCATAGTCAGAAATATCTCCCTTATCTGCGAAAGTAAGTTGATCGCCCATTCCTTTGATGTCATCACTGCTAAGACGTAATGAGCGTACGAGAATAACAGCCATCTGCTCACGGGTAATACGAGTTTTTGGCGCAAAGCTGTCAGCACTCACACCAGAAATGAGATTATTGGCAACGGCGGTTTCAATAAAAGGGTATGCCCAGTTATCCTTTGGAACATCTTTGAAGGTGGGGACATCTGGTGTCACGGTATCTAAGCCCATGGCTTTCACCAACATGGTGGTAAAAGCATCTCGATCCATGGAAGCCTTTGGATTGAAATTTCCTTTCTCATCCCCTACGATTACCTGCTGACTCACGAGGCGTTCAATGGCAGCTCTTGCATACTCTGAGCTGGTGTCGATATCCTTTGGTGCTGCAAAAGCGGCGCCTGCTTGTCCCAGGGTAAGGGTTGTAAGCAGTACACCACCCACCATGAGTCGTACGGCACTAATCTTGATATTTGGATATTTTCTTTTTACATAGGATAATATGTCAGACTTGACTGCTTCTTGATTATCTTCGGTGGATAGTTCTTTTGAAAATTCCTCTTCCCGATTGAAAAGATGAATAACCAATTCATAGTTATTGCCTCTTCTTATCAGTTCTTCCCGTAAAATATTCATTGATTTAGCCTCCTTTGTATAGTGCTCTTTAGTAGTTTTCCAGTTTGAAAGAAGAATATGCTATGAAAGAACACTGGAAAATATGGAACAAGATGAAATCGTTAAAAATAGCAGTTTTTTCTAAGAATGTAAATCACAGAAATTTGATTTCTGAATAGTGCCATGAGATAATATAACAAAGTCTTGTTTGGAAGATTTAAAGGAGAGCTTTGTTGAAACACATAACGGAAATTATGAAATTATTCACAGCTTTTTAATGTTCATAATTTCCTATGTGTTATAAAAAAACAGTGGGGGTTTTCGTGATGGAAATAATTCATAAATACGACGATGAAAGAATATATGCCATTTTGCTGGTAGGATTAGAAAACAGCTTGCCTGAAGATATTTATGAATACGCTGAAATCGAAGACATGGATATTATAAATATTGTGGTTAAGGACATCACCAAGGAGTCAATACAAGGAAATTGCACGGTCTTTATCGATGGGGAAGATGGGGAGATTGAATATGATACAGAATTTGTTATCCTTTTCAACGAAGATAATTTGGTCATAGATGTTCAACTTTTCTTTGAAGCCCTTGCAGAATAAAATCAAGTAAGGAATATAGAGGGTCCAACAGAGTCAAAAGAATTGTCCCTGTGACTCGAGGATGAATGAGGTGTGAGGATGAATCCAAATCGTATATTAAAAGAATATTTTGGGTATGAAAGTTTTAGAAAAGGTCAGTATGAGCTCATTGAAGCCATATTAAAGGGACAAGACGTCTTAGGAATTATGCCTACCAGCGGGGGGAAATCTCTGTGTTATCAGATTCCCGCCTTGCTGATGGAGGGTGTAACCCTAGTGATTTCACCCCTGATATCACTAATGAAAGATCAAGTAGATGCCTTAAGGGAATCGGGTATATCGGCTACGTATCTAAACAGTACCTTGACTGCGCAAGAACAAAGGGCAAGGCTTGAAGAAATAAAAAATGGTGAGTATAAACTTGTGTACGTGGCGCCTGAAAGATTAAATGCATCAGATTTTTTAAATATCCTAATGGATATAAGGATACCCTTTGTAGCCATTGATGAATCCCACTGTATCAGCCAGTGGGGCCATGATTTTAGACCGAGCTACAAAGAGATTCCTAGATTTATAGCTAAGCTCAATCAACGGCCCATATTGGGTGCCTATACGGCAACAGCCACGGAAGAAATCATAAAAGATATAAAGGAAATTTTAAAGCTTCGTCGTCCTTTGGAGATTATCACAGGGTTTGATCGACCAAACCTTTATTTTGGTGTTGAAAAAGGAATAGATAAGAAAAAATATCTCTTGGACTATTTAAGAAATCATCAAGAACACTCAGGAATCATCTATTGTGCCACAAGAAAAGAAGTAGAGAGTTTGAGCAAAGAATTAGGAGACAAGGGTTTTTCTGTCAGCATGTACCATGGAGGAATGGGAAACGAAGAGAGGCAAAGAGCCCAGGATTCTTTTATCTATGATCAAAGTCTAATTATGATCGCTACCAATGCCTTTGGTATGGGAATTGATAAATCCAATGTTCGGTTTGTGATTCATTATAATATGCCAAAGAACATTGAAGCTTATTATCAAGAAGCTGGCAGGGCAGGCAGGGATGGAGAAAATAGCGAGTGTATTTTGCTATTCTCCCCCCAGGATGTAGTGAAGCAAAAGTATCTGATTGAAATTACAGCCATGCAGCCTGAAAGGGAATTGGTAGTCTATAAAAATCTACAGACCCTGGTGGATTACTGTCATACCCATGACTGTCTTAGAATGAGACTACTAGACTATTTTGGAGAATCATCGGATAGGGTACAATGTGGTAAATGCAGTAATTGTTTAGATCATAGAGAGAAGAAAAATATCACCTTGGAAGCCAAAAAGATTCTTTCCTGTGTTTATAGGATGAAGGAAGGCTTTGGTGTTACCATGGTAGCCAATGTCTTGCATGGGTCGAAAAACAAAAAAATCCTAGAATTAGGTTTTCAGCAGCTTTCAACCTATGGCATCATGGAGGATTATAAAACAAAAGAGATCCAGCAAATGATTCTTTTTCTTGTGGCAGAAGGGTATCTTGGTTTGACAGAAGGGAAGTATCCTTTGGTCAAGCTAACACCTCAGTCTGCAGCTGTATTAAAGGGAAAAGAAGAAGTGTATAAACGTCAAGATCTGACAGTCGTAGAAAGTACGACGGAAGCAGTCGTTCATGAAGACTTGTTAAAAGAGCTAAAGGTTTTACGTGGGAAGATTGCCTTAGAAAAGCATGTGCCTCCTTATATTATCTTTCCTGATACGACACTAAAAGAAATGGCCATGTATTTGCCAGAAAGCAAAGATGAATTGTTGAGGATAAAAGGTATTGGTGAAGTTAAGGGGGAAACCTATGGAGAAGCATTTCTCCATGTGATTAAAAGTTATATGAATGAAAATAATATTGAAGCTGTTGTTTCAACGTTAGACGAAGGCTCCCAAATGAAAGAAAAGGGGACAGACAAGACCAAAACCCATCTAGTGACCTATGCGCTGCATCAACAGGGTTTATCCATAGAAGAAATGGCTGAAGTGAGAGCTTGTACAGAAAACACGATACTAAATCATTTAGAAAAGTGTTTTGGTGAAGGGCTCGAGATAGACTTTCATGGAATGGTAGATGAGAATATAGAGCGACAGATATTAGAAGTGATTCACAAGGTTGGAGATGAATACCTCAAGCCAATCAAAGAAGCATTACCAGAGGAGATATCCTATTTTGATATCAAGAAGGTACTTTTAAAGCAGCGGAGTCAGCAGGCTGTTTAAACTTATTTCAGTTCTAAGATAGGGACCTAGCATAAGCTGGGTCTTTTGTTTTAAAAAAAGATAATGAATCAATACAAAATGTCGAAAAATAGCGAAACATTTGCTATTTTGTAATGGCAAGGTTTGGCAGGAAAATAACAAAAAAACGCTAATTATATAAGTAATAAAAAGAATTATTATTAAATGCTAGATGCAGAAATGTTAGTGTCTATTTAATACACAAAATCGTAATAGGGGCGGGGCGCAATCGTATTATGCCATTGGGAGATCACATTCACGAGACCTGAAGGGAAAGGGGGATATCCGATGAAGGTGAGGAAGGATGCAATATGGTTCGATGATAAAATTCGGGATATTCAAAGCCAGTTCTCGGATTATTTGGAAGCTAAAACTCAGTTGAAACCTAGGGAGGAAACACTAAAAATTATCGCTCTGTATGTATTCATAGGAGGACTATGGATATTGTTATCAGATATGATATTAAGCTTCTTGGTGAGGGACCCAGATATGCTTATACAGCTGGGAACCTACAAAGGCTGGTTCTATGTGGCACTGACAGGATTAATATTCTACTTTATCATTTACGAGAAGATCAACTTGTTTAAAAAAGCCGTTGATAAAATCTTTGAAGGTTTTGAGGATTTAAGTGCAACCCATGAAGAGTTGTTGGCAATGGATGAAGAGTTGATCCATCAGTTTGATGAAATTGAGAAGCATCGAAATGCATTAATGATAAGCGATCAGCGCTACGAGTTGGCAGTAGAGGGTGCCAATGATGGTATTTGGGACTGGGATCTGGAAAGCGACAACTATTTCTTTTCGTTAAAGGGGAAGAGCTCCTTTGGCTATGATGATACAGAGATTCCGAACCGACATGACAGCTGGAAACAACTGCTGCATCCTGAAGATCGGGAAAAGGCAGTGAAGCTGATAGAATCCTATTTAGCATCCCAGTCAGGAATATATGAAAGCACTTACCGACTGAAATGTAAAGATGGAGGATATCGATGGATTCTAAGCCGTGGAAAAGGAATTTGGGATAAGGAAGGCCGCCCTGTGCGGGTTGCTGGATCCCATACAGATATTACGGAGTATATGGAACTGCAAGAACGCCTTTATCAAGAAAAGGAGCTGTATCAAAATATTATTCATGGGGCAGCTGTGTTTATTTTAGGTGTGGATACGGAAGGTAGAATTTTTGAGTTTAATTCATTTGCTGAGAAACTGACAGGGTATACAAAAAATGAAGTGCTAGGAACCAAATGGTTTGATATGTTCATACCGCAGGAAAATAGAAAACAGACCGACGAGATCATGCAAGCCATCTTAAGAGGAGAAACAATACAAAACCAAGAAAATCAGGTTGTTACCAGAGAAGGCCGACGGGTGGATATTTTATGGAACAACAGTGTCTTCCGCGATAGCAAAGGCACGATTTTAGGTATTATTGCCATGGGGACGGACATTACAGAACGTAAAGCCATGGAAAGCAAGCTTATGTCCTTGGCCTACTATGATGGACTGACGAACTTACCCAATCGGCAGATGTTTGAAAAAATCTTAGAGAAACAGATACTACAGGCAAAAACGAATGAAAAAAAGTTAGCATTACTATACTTAGATTTAGATAATTTCAAGAAAATTAATGACACCCTAGGTCATCACTATGGAGATAAGCTGTTACAGGGTATTGCCGATGGACTTCGGGCCACGATGAAGGAGGGGATGAATATATCCCGTTTGAGTGGAGACGAATTTGCGGTTATTTTACCCAATGTGATGGATGCCACGACATTCCATAGTGAGGTGATTGCCATTATGGAAGCCATTAACAAATCCTGGGTGATCGAGGGCAACGAATTGTATATTACCAGTAGTGTAGGCATTGCTATTTATCCAGATGATGGACAAGATGTACAAGCCTTATTAAAAAATGCAGATACAGCCATGTATGCTGCCAAGGAGAATGAGAAAAACTCTTTTGCTTTCTATACCCCAGAGATGCATGAAAAGTCACTAAACTTTTTTAACATGGAAATGGACTTAAGAAATGCATTAATGAATAAAGAATTTATCCTTTATTATCAACCATTGATTAATTTGAGCACTGGTAAAATTATTGGTGTAGAAGCTTTGATACGATGGCTGCATCCTGAGCGGGGTATGGTTCCGCCCAATGATTTTATTCCTTTTGCAGAAGAGTCTGGGGCGATCATACATATTGGAGAATGGGTAATTCAGGAAGCCTGTCGGCAATTAAAGAATTGGTATAACATGGATTTACTCCAAATTTATATGTCTGTCAATTTGTCAGCGAGACAGCTCAGACAACAGGATCTTATAGAGAAAATTATCCATACTACCGACGAGATGGGGGTCAATGGAAGGAACCTTTTGTTTGAAATTACAGAAAATGTTGCCCTTCACGATTTGCGACAATCGATACATACACTAAATATGCTGCGGAGCATGAATATGAGGGTGGCTTTGGATGATTTTGGGACAGGATACTCCTCTTTAAATTATTTAAAGAAACTGCCGATTGATATGATAAAGATAGATAGATCCTTTGTAAGAGACATTACAGAGCACCTTGATGAACGGTTTATCGCCAAAACCATTATCGATCTTGCCCATAATATGAATGTTATTGTTACGGCCGAGGGCATAGAAACAGAGACGCAATATAAAATACTACAAGAGTATGGCTGTGATTTCGGACAAGGCTATTTATTCAGTAAGCCTGTACCAGCAGAAGAAATTGAGAAACTGTTGTTAAGAGATAAAAAAATTGATAATTGATGGCGGAGAGATTTTTACTGTATGGCAAGTACACAACCTCATTTTTCAAAGAAAAAGAGCTTCAGTCAAAAAAATGGCTGGAGTTCTTTTTCTTTGTTTTTCCATTGAAACCATCATTTTGTATTTCTGAGGTCTATCCTCTGTTATACCATATATTGCATCCCCCATGAAGCTGTATATCATTGTATAATATACCTAATATCGTTCATAAACAGTACATTTACGATTACTACAATATAGACAATGATAAATGAAAAGGAGATGAGTCTGAATGAATAAAATGAAAAAAGGATTATCTATGTTATTAACATCGGCCTTGCTTGTGGTACCATTCAGTTCAATGGCAAGTGCAGAAGCACAATATAAGGTATATGTGGATGGCAAGGAATACAACAAAACGAATCTTACCTATGTTACACCGTCCAAGACCTACAGAATCAAGGATGTGTATGCCTGGTATAAGACATACATAAAATATTATCCAAATAAACCTTTGCCCATCCCGGTAGAAGTTATAGAAGTCAATGGTGATGGGGAAGCTGCTCCTGGGCCAGTGCCACAACCAGTACCTCAGCCTAAACCACAGCCAATACCGACACCAGAACCCGAACCGACTCCACAGCCAATTCCGGTACCAGCACCACAACCAGTGCCACAACCCGCTCCAGCGCCCAAGCCTGCACCACAGCAGCCTGTGGAGACTGGAAAATACCAAGCTGGTGTCTATGAGATGCTGGAATTAATCAATGCAGAACGAGCCAAGGCGGGGGTTGCACCTCTGCAGCTTCACGAGGGATTGATGCCTGTGGCACAAGAAAAGTCAGAAGATATGGCGAGAAACAAGTATTTTTCTCATACATCCCCGACCTATGGAAGTCCTTTTGACATGATGAAACAATTTGGAATCAGCTATTCCACTGCAGGTGAAAATATTGCGATCAATTCTAGTGTATCAAGAGCCCATACGGCTTTCATGACTTCTGACGGTCATCGAAAGAATATTTTAAACCCTAACTTTACCCATATCGGTATAGGGATAGCAAAAGACACGACAAACTACAATAGTTATAAATATACACAAATGTTTATAAAAACTAGATAATTGTATGAATGAGGAAACTACGGAATATTTTCTGTAGTTTCTTTTTATGTTTATACAACCTTCAATTATGTCATGAATGACAGCGACACCCTGTTAATATCTTTATGTTGTCTATATGGCATTGACAACATATAATCTAGTTAACAGAAAAGTCTGACTAAAATGGCCATTTAGTTATGTCACTAATTATTCATGCCAAAATTTTATAAAAAGGGGGATTCATATGTCACAAGGTGCATCAGCAAGTGTAAAGGGCCCAGAAGGCAAAGGAACCAGAGAAGGAATTCAAAGGTTCGGTAGATTTTTAAGCGGTATGGTAATGCCAAACATTGGTG
>NZ_JARBTM010000002.1 GCF_029240175.1 Anaerosolibacter sp. | reverse complement strand
TGAAATGAAGGAATATTTAGAGCAGGAAGAAGATGTACTGTCCTATGGCCTATTCCCTCAAGTGGCTGTTGAATACTTTAAGTATCGTCAGGCTCAAAAGTATCAAATCGACAGCGCCTATGTGGATAAGGATCAAAATACCTATCCAGTATAAAGTATACAATCAAACCATTACCCTTGAGGGTAATGGTTTTTTGTTATACATACCCCACTCCCCAACCAGAGTCCTAACTTCTTTTCAATCATATAGGAATATAGTACCAAAACTCCCCTTTTTCTTCGTATACTTTTACGTTATTAGATTATTTACTCAACGATCATAATTGTTAAAGTGGAGGTTATCAACATGCTAGAAAATTTATTGATTACTGTGATTGAAGACTATATTACCCTATGTGATCTCATGCTTACCGAAGGAAAAATTAACGAAAAACAATATGAAGAATTAACAAGACAAAGAAAGGAATTTCTCAGCTTTATATACTGAGAACAAAGTTGCCTATCGGCAATTTGTTTTCGCTAGGAAACCCTAGGTTTCCTTCGACGGCTGCAAGACAGCCTGAGCACCTTCCTGAAAGCGGCAAAGGGGAATCCCCCTCTGCACACCCCATATATAGGACATTATATGACCATAATTTCCTATATATTAAGAAAGTGTCACAAAATCAAGTTAGATGACATAATTAGTATACTATCAAGGATATCGGATAAAATAACAAAATAACTACCCAAAGAAAATTTTCCTATTGACAAAGATAATATCATCCAATATAATTAATTTTAATTTTCTAAATATTAAATTCAAGTTAGGATGAATGAGCATGGAAAAAACAATTAGAAAGGGTTGCAAATTGAATAACTATTTTTTTAACTTTTACTGGGGCTTTTACTTTTATAGCGCTGGTTATTTTGCATTCAAAAAAATAGTTATACACTCACTCTTTCTAAGAAAATCTATGGATCATCAAGTTCAATGGTAGTGATTGCCATAAAATGAACATAACTGTAGGTATAAGGAGACTCTTAGACGAGTCTCCTTTTTTTATATTTATATGTCCTTTTTATCGTTATATCTTCAAAGGGCCCTGAAGATATACTTGCAGCATATGATTCTAAGTCAATCAAATTTATATTGGAGGGATTACCCATGGTAATAATTATGAAACCTGAAGCACCAAAAACAGAAATCAGAAAATTAACAGAAAAGCTAGAGGCACAAGGATTGTCAGTTCATATTTGCGAAGGCATTAATTACTGCGTACTCGGCTTAATTGGAGATACGGGTAAGTTAAACCCTAGCCAGCTTGAAGCCAACATCCATGTAGAAAGAATTTTAAAAGTGCAGCACCCTTTTAAGCTTGCAAGCAGAGTATTTCATCCTCAAGATACCATCATAGATGTGGAGGGTTATAAAATTGGAGGCGGAAACATTGCCATTATGGCAGGCCCTTGTTCTGTAGAAAGTGAAAGTCAGCTTATGACCATCGCACAAAGCGTAAAAGAACATGGATCACAATTTTTAAGAGGTGGTGCTTTCAAGCCCAGAACATCACCTTACAGTTTTCAAGGTCTTGGTGAAGAAGGCTTGAAACTCCTACGGAAAGCAAAAAAAGAAACGGGTATGCCGATTGTCACAGAAGTCATGTGTGTTGAAACCTTTGATTTAGTGGCAGAGTATGCGGATATTCTGCAAATTGGTGCTAGAAATATGCAGAACTTTGCCCTGTTGAAGAAGTGTGGTCAAACTTCGAAACCAATTTTACTAAAAAGAGGCTTGTCTGCCACAATTGAAGAGTTATTGATGTCAGCAGAATATATCATGTCAGAAGGAAACCAAAATATCATCCTTTGCGAAAGAGGTATACGAACCTTTGAAACCTATACAAGAAACACCCTAGATCTTAGCGCTATTCCCGCGATAAAAGCATTGAGTCACTTACCAATCATCGTCGACCCCAGCCACGCCGCTGGCAAATGGGCCATGGTTGAGCCCCTTTCTAAAGCTGCAATCGCCGTAGGCGCCGATGGCTTGATCGTGGAAGTTCATCATGAACCAGAAAATGCCCTTTCAGACGGTGCACAGTCACTGAAGCCCGTGAAGTTTGCCAAACTCATGGAGGCAGTTAACCGCATCGCATCAATCAATGGAAAATAAACCATAACGTTTAATACTAACCTTTGGTATATTCCGTATAGGTATGCAGAAACTATGGGTACGTAAAAGCGTTTCTATCGACCCTTAGAGGAGGATTTTTATGCATAGCCCTAATGCTTTGGAAAACCATATAAAAGCCACCGCCCTTCAAGAGGGAGCTTTATTGGTGGGCTTTACAAAAATAAGGAGGGTTGACCCCGTAATCCTTTTAGGATTCCCCTTCACAGACCAATGGTTTCTTAAAGAACCCTTACAAACTGCCTTAATGCTTGGAAAGGAGTATTCTGTCAGCAAACATGTCCAGGATGTGATTGCAAAAAAACTTAGAGCCGAGGGATATACTGCATACTATAAAACCGTACTATCTCTTTATGGAGACTTTCGTCCCCTAGCTGTTTCTGCTGGCTTGGGTCAGTGGGGCCGCAACGGACTTGTAGTAAACAAGGATTATGGCTCTGGACTTCTTTTTGCTGCCTTATTTACAAATGCCCCTTTGGAACCATCCATAGAGAATCAACAACAGGGATGTCAGGAACACTGTACCAGCTGCGGTCAATGTATTGAAGCATGCCCAGGAAAAGCATTTACCAATAACCGATTCCACACCTATAATTGTCTTTCCTACACCATGAAAGGCTGTGCAGAATGCTTAAGGGCATGCAGTAAAAAGACCTCTATACATTAACAAGAAGAATGCGACAATAGAACCTGTCTCTTGTCGCACTTCTTAACTAAATCCATATTTCCATCTAGTATGCTAAGAATGAAATCTTATCTAATAAATTCTTTAATAGCGTTGTTGCTTCTGCACGGGTTGTATAAGCTTTAAGCTCAAAATCTTACTTCGATTTTCCTACCATTAATCCAATATTTACTGATTTATTCACACAATTCTTTGCCCTCCCATCAATAGTATTGATATCGGTCAAGGAATCTAATGATTTTTATTCTTCATCCTGCTTACCTTTAATCATTTCTAAAGCTCTTACAGTAATCGCAGCTATTTCATGTCTCTTAATTGGCTGTTCTGGTCTAAATGTATTATCATCGTATCCGCTTATACGATCCATTACAATGGCTATTTGAATCCCCCTCTGCATACCAATCTGTTGCTTCAACATCTATAAATCTCGTTTGTACCTGATTCAGAGGGGCCAATCCTAATACCTTTGTCAATAATATTACATAAAATACGCGATATGGGGACGGTATGGAGTCCCTTTGTCACGTCATGTTACATTGTAAAAATTGAAAATCTGATGGCCAGGGCATCCTATCGCATTATACGCCTATACAAGTAATTTAATAATCAAATCAGGAACAAACATCGCCACTGCCATTCCATAGAAGAAATCTAACCAAAAGACAGATCCTAATGCACATAAATAAATGATCCCTACAATCGGTGCGGTTAACACTTTCATTGAAATTGATGTTTCTTTTTTGATTACTTCGCTCCACATGCTTTTAGCATCTCCTGTGCTAGGAAAAGAGTGCATGGCTATTGAGATACCAAGCCAAATATATATATAATCTATGATGTTTCCTGTTCCAAATTTGATAACTGGGATGGCTCCCGGCAAGGCGATGAGCGCTCCGAGAATTGTATTTAGAAAAAACGGACCTATACCAATCAAAATATGTTGTGATGATTTTCGTGGAATCTCGTGGATCACATATCCTGCAGGGCTGCCAAATCTGAAATAACACACATCTAATACAGCCACCCTAGAAATTCTGCAAAATATCTGGTGTGCCAATTCATGGACAATGACACCTGGAAAAGTTGCAATAGAAATTAAAAATCCTGGTATAAAAAACATACTATCCCTCCACTTCATCAAAATGTTTTCATATTTCTCACTGTCTATTCACTTGCACATCCGTAAAATTAAAAAACTAAGCAAGTATATATCTAATCTCTCCATGGGTCCGTTCCGTCAAATACAGAGGTTAGAAACTGAACTTTTTCGTTACTATAGGCTGTATTTATTTCATTTAGTTTCGCTAGGAGTTCGTCTCTTTCCTTTGCAAAATTATTATAATGATAGGCTAATGAAAGATTGGAAATAGCCTCAATGTCGTGGTCATCTAATTCATATGCTTTTATAGCCATGTTCAAAGCATCTTCATCCTGATGACGTTTCAGTTCAATCCTTGTCATAGTAGTGTATGCATATATATTTTCAATGTTTTGTGCTAGTGACTTTTGACAATACTCCAATGCCCTATCATAATCATGCCTTTCCCTGTAGATAGCTGCCAGAAAAAGATATCCATCATTAAATGCAGGATCATTCTCTAAAATTTTAACAATTTGCTTCTCTGAATCCTCGTATTCTTTTAATTCATACAAAGCATCTGCTAAATAATACCTTGCTAGTGTATCATCTGGCTTTTGATTCACATACCTGTCTAATTGCCCTACAAACACCTCAGATTGATAATTCTCATGTTGACTCAGAATAGCTTGAAAATCTTCACTGGGGAAATGATACTTGTCTATAATGGAAGAAATCCTTTCCAGCTCTTCATAAAGTGCAGCATCATTAATCTCTTTTCCCACAATCTTATTTATTGAATCAATAGCTTCATTAATCCTTCTATTATGGAAATATGAATTCATCAGAAAGGGACAAGGGGACAGGTTCCTCGTCCCAGTTAAGCTCTGTCCACTATGCTTTTAGGTATTCCAGTTATTCTTGCTATTTGCCTAATTGTAATCCCTTCTATCTTTTTAATCTCCCTTATAACCTCATCGCGTCGCCCTTTTTCAAGTTTTTGCAGTTCACTTATATTGGCAACTCCTAGCTGCTCAAAATAGTTTATTACTTCTTTATCAGATATTTTGATTCTTTCTTTATATTCCAAGCACTGATCATTGTTTTTCTCATTCATAAACCCTTGGAATAATTTTATCGCTTTCATTTTATCCTCAGAAAAGATATCCAAGGCAAAATTTATATCAGCATAAATTGGCGTCTCTACATACTCTCTATAACTACTCCACAAGTATTTCCCCATATCTTTTGTTATTCCTGCCTTAACTGGATTTTGATGAATATACCTAAGAACCATGAGAAAATACTCGTCCGTCTCTACAGCTTCGCTTTTAAACCTTTCTTGAAATAGATGACCACACCGACCGTATTTTTGATTATACCAGTACACATAACTACTGCTAATTCTTTTCACAGTCTTTGATATTGATTCATCAATTTCTCTTATAAGTAGATGAATATGATTGTCCATCAGACAATATCCATATAGCTCAAAATTACTAATTGTTTTATAATAGCCTATTGTTTCTATAAATCTTTGTCGATCTTCTTCATCTTCAAAGATATTCTGTCTATTGATACCCCTTAGCATTAGGTGGTATATTTCGCTGTTACTTTTCTCCCGCGCTTGTCTTGGCATAATCATCACCCCCAAATTAATCATATCATGCTTTGATTTGAGGGACAAGGTACCTGTCCCCTTGTCCCTGGCATTCTTCCTCTAAGAAAAGAAAAAAACGACAGGGGATATTATTTTCCCTCTGTCGTAATGATTCTTTTTTGACACCTTCCATATCAGTCACTGCCGTGAATCTTCCAGTATATTAAAATCTCTAACCATTGCCTACGGCATTCCGTCCCCATGTCACAATTATTAATGTCCTATATAATGTTCTTTTTCTCCAACGCCTTTTGAACATCTAATCCAACAATCCCATAACTACCTAATCCATAATCTGTATACATACTAGGTTTTACATTCATAGGTACGCCATCCTCATCAACATATATCGCTCTTAGGGTATCCCAAAACCCATAATTTCTCGCGTAATCACTAGTAGTTAAGGGTTTATTTCCAACTGTATAAAAATACCCTTTTATCCAGCCCTGATTATTCACAATCTGAGGTGGAATAAGCAACTTGTTTGGATCTAAGACATATGATTCATCAATCCTCCGCTTAATCTCATCATATATATAGATAAGATTCCATTCTAGATTTCCAAAGTTTTTAATATCTGTTCTAATAACCCTACCATATATATATAGAGAATCTTTTGGTTGGATTATAAAAACATCCCCTGCGTTTGTCTTCATTTTTGAAGACTTAATTTTTATTAACTCATTCGTGAATTTCATTATACACCCCTTATTTCAGCAAATTATTATCTTTTAGCCACTTAGTTGCCCAATCAATAGCATCATTATAAATTACATTCTTAGGACTAATGCTATTTATCTTATTACTAAACTGAGGGTTCTTTTCAATCAATACCTGCTCAATA
The DNA here is from genome assembly GCF_029240175.1 of Anaerosolibacter sp. GTDB lineage: Bacteria > Bacillota > Clostridia > Peptostreptococcales > Thermotaleaceae > Anaerosolibacter. The sequence continues at coordinate 203,792 of NZ_JARBTM010000002.1, read as the reverse complement.
GCCCTCGCCTGGTCTCTTGTTAAAGGTTCGCTAGTAACAGGCACAAGTCTATCAAATCTATCACCATGTTGGGCAAATCTGTTATCCATATTTTTAGATATTCCGACATAATCTATCTTTCCATCTTTTATACCATAATAAACATAAGTGTCTGCAGGGCCATTTAAAAGTGACTTGGGTATTTCATCTACAAACTTGTTCACTCCTTTAAAAACTTTTTCAAGAGACTGAACAATTTTAGCTCCTGCCTTAGTTTTTGACAACACTTTAAGTACTTTCGCAGCAGCAGCGCCCGTTAAAGCTAACACTGTATCCGTAAGAATGGACCCTATGCGTTTACCCATCTCAAACACAGCTTCATTGGTTGCACATGTAGTAGGGCTAAGTACCTTGGCATTTTTCAGAATATACATGTAATCAGCTACGGCACCTTCTAAACCAGCTTGTGCCAATTGGGCAACAGTCATGTCTCCTGTAATAAGCTGTCTAGCTATGGTTACTAGTGTATTCGCAGTACCCCATATATCAACCATGCCCTTGATATTATCAGCAAGGCCGCTTGCCATACCCTTGAGTAAATCATCTACTTGTCTTACACCCATATTTCCAGATGGGTCAATGTAGATAAGGGGATTGTTTGTACAGTAGACATATAGATTCAAACTCTGAGGATTTGTTATCTGCCCTTTATAGCTGTCCTCTGATATAAATCTTCCTACCTTTGGTGCATAATATCTTGCTTGGGCATACCACATTTCTGCTGCTGTGTCATACTGGTAGCCTGTGTATCCAAAGGTATTGTCTGGCCCCGGCCAGTTTTGGTCGAACTTTCTAAAGGATAATGGTCTGCCAAATTCATCGTAGTTGTAATGGGCCGATGTTTTACCGTCTTCTCCGATGAGTTTTGCGGTACTTCCCAATTCATCCTGTAGGTAATATACCCTTTCTGGTGTTCCTGAGAGGTTTGTTTCTAATCCCCTTGGAATCCATCCATTATCATGGTCCTCCAGCATCCACATATCCATGCTGATTCTATCTAAACCATAGGTATAGCGTTGAATCTGGTAGTGGTTTCCGTAGATCATCAGTACATTGTTGTATGAGGATGTGATGTCTACCACGAAGTTTTGTTCCATGTAGTCCCGTTTGTTCTGATGTCCCCAGCCTGGTTTTGGATTTCCATTGTTATTATCGTTGCCATAGTGATTTCCTGGATTGTCTCCATCATTGCCGTTTCCGTTGCCTGGTATTTCTCCACCATGGCCAGGCGGTAATGGTCGGTTGTCTCCACCGGGTTGGTCTAGCTGGGTGATGGTTTTGATTCTGTTGCCAAAGCCATCATAGGTGTATTTGGTAATATCGTTGTGTTTGTTGGTTACTTTGACCAGTTTATTTGTTGCATCGTAATCGTACTTATTAAATATTCTACCTTCTGTTCTGAGTTTAATCAAGTTGCCCCGGTTGTCGTATTCGTAGATTTTTTCTCCGTCTTCTTCATCAGTGATGATGTCATCATAGGTTGCAATGAGTCTATTTAATTCATCGTATTGGTAGTTGATGGCATCTTTGACTTCACTGCCGGACCATTCTTCCATTCTTACCCTGTTTCCTAGGGTATCATAGAAATATTTTCTGTTTTCCTGATTGTTTTTCATGACTTCTGTCAGCTGATTTAGTGGGTCATATTTGTAGGTTATCTCTTCCCACTCTTCACCAGCTGCCGCTTCGATATCCAGGTCATTTCTTTCTTTGGATATCTTGATCTTATTCCCTGCTGGATCGTAGTAGTATTTGTATCGATCGGTGACCTGTCCCGTTGGGCTTAATTCTTTAAGCTCAGTAATTTGGGATACAGAGTCATAATCATACTTAGTTTTGGAACCGTTTGGCAGAATCTTCTCCATCACATTACCCAATGGATTGTATTGGTATGTCGTTAATTTACCGAAATGATCCCGTACGGAAGTTAATCTTCCCGTCAGGTCATATCCGTAGGATACCTGGGTGCCATCGGCATAGGTGATAGATTTTTTCTCTCCCGTAGGGCTCCAGGTGTATTCTGTAATTCGGTTGTCAAAATCCGTTACCTTTAGGATTCTTCCCAGTGGGTCTAGGTCTAGCTTTGTGGTCCCCAGCCAGTCTCTCATTTCTGTCATTTGACCCAGTGGATTGTATTTAAATTCCACTTGCTTTTCATTGTTGTAGTTGATTTTCTTTAGCAGGTTATTTGGATCATAGTCATAGGTTGTGTTATAGCCATCTCGATCCTTTTGAGAGATCAGGTTACCATTTTCATCGTATTCATAGACGGTTACCTTCCCTGCTGCATCTTGGGCCTCTGTCAAAAGCCCCCTCTTGTCATAGGTAAAGAAGGTAGACTGTAGGTCTGTAAAAGGTGACAGCATTTGGGCATAGACTGCTCCTGCCACAGTGGCTTGTCCATTTTCAGGCTGTGTAATCAGTGGCGTGTCTTCTCCTGATCCATATACACTTCCCGCTACGGTCTGTTCTTCCACATTTTCAGTTTCTGTATATACGCCGTCGGTTACGGTTTGGTTTACAGGAACTGATAACAGGCTAGCCTGGGTAAATCCTGCTGTTGTTTGCTCATCCAGGCTTCTGCGTTGATGGATTTCTGTGAGGTTCCCTAATTTATCATATACATATTTTGTACTATGGCCCTTGGCATCGATGACTTCTATGAGGTTTCCTCGAGCATCGTACTTGTATTCTGTTCGGTTTCCGTTTTCATCGGTTGCAGCTGCCACTTGGCCCATCTTTGTATACTCAAAGGATCTGCTGTGACCTAGGGCATTGGTAATGGTTTTTACACGATTTAAGCGATTATAGTTGTAGCTCGTTTGATTGCCTAATGGGTCGATGGTGGTCTTTACGTTGCCGTTTTTATCGTACTTCCACTCTGTTACAGCTCCTTCCGGGTCTGTTAATTTTGTCATCTTGCCTAGGGAATTGTATTCGTATCTCGTCACAGCCCCCTTGGCATCGGTTACAGTTTCTACAAGACCCAGCTCGTTATATGTAAAGGAGGTGATGTTGTTCATTTCATCCTTTACGGTATTTACTTTTCCATCATCATAATAGTCATATTCAATGGTATGATTTAAAGCATTGGTAAGTTTCTTGATTCTTCCTACAGCATCATATTCATACTTGGTTTCCGCCAAATTTGCATCCTTAACTTTTTCCAGTCGGTTTAGGGCATCATATTCATAATTGATTTCATTTTGCTTCGGATCAATGGCTTTGATCATATTTCCGTTTGGATCATACTGATACTCATAGGTATAGTTTTCAGGGTCTTTCACTGAAGTCAATCTTTTTTGACTATCATAGATATAGGTAGTAATTCCGCCATTGGCATCAATAACTTTATTTACATTTCCCATACGATCATATTCAAATTCTGTAATCCCTTTTAACGGGTCTACCATCTTTATCAGCTGGTCTCCCTTATTGTATTCATAGGTTGTAACATTTCCGTTAGGATCTGTTACTTGCTTCACCATTCCATTGGCATTATACACGTAGGATGCAGTATTTCCTTCTGCGTCCGTTACTTTTTTGATTTTTCCTGTCTTGGTATATTCATAGGATGTACGATTCCCTTCAGGCTCCACGATAGCTTTCACTCGGTTAAGTTCATCGTATTCATACTTTGTAACATAGCCTAAAGGATCTACCATTTCATAGACATTGCCTTTGTTGTCATAACGCATTTCAATATAACTGCCATCGGATTGTATTAGCTTATAAGGCAATCCTTTTGCGTTATATTGAAATTCTGATGTTCGCTGAAGAGGATCTGTGCTTGTTCGCATATTTCCCCGTTCATCATAGGAAAAATCATAGGTTTTTCCATCTGGATATGTGATGGAAGTCATCTTGTTATTTTGATCATAAGTATATGTGGTAAAATACCCCATAGGATCTTTCACTGATGTTACATTTCCTCGGCTATCATACCCATAAGTATAAGTAAAGCCTCTCTTATCCGTATATGTTTCAACTTCTCCATCACCGTTAAATACTTTCTTTTCTACACCGTCCGGATAAATGATCTCAGTGATTCTGAAGTTTTCATCATATTTATATACCGTTTCACTGCCATCCCGTTCTGTAAGGGTTGTTGTTCTCTTGGCTTCATCATAGCTGAAATACATCTTGCTGTCATCCGCCAAGGTTTGTTCGATGACTCTGCCTTTATTGTCATAAACATTATGGACACTGCCATCCTTTAATGGACTTATGATTCGAGTCAACTGATGTTCACCATCATATCTGTACTCAATTACATTTCCTTCGGGATCTCTATAGGAAATTAAATCATCTCCATCATAGTTATATTCCACATAGCGTCCTGTCTGATCAGATATCTTTCTGATACGTCCTTCTTTATAATATTGAAGAAGTATATAGCCACTATCGTTTCTAACCTCTTTTAACAGCATATCTTCATAGAACATGGATGTTTTATTTCCATTATTGTCTACAATAGATGTTAGTTCTCCTCTTTCATTGAAATGATACTGCCATTTGTTGTCCATTGTTAAAGTATACGTTAAATCGCTATTTTTCTTAAGTTTGTTAAGATTCCCTTCTGGAGATTCAAAACTGCCATTACTATTCATCGTGTAGGATTCACGATGACCGTCATAGAAGATTATCTTTACTGTACCATCACCCATATCTTGTAGACGATACTCGAAACTATGGTGCCAGTTCATCCCTAAATCACCAGTATATTGATCTCTGGAATTATAGAAGCGCACAAAGGATATAGGCTGACTTCCACCAATTTTAAAGTCTTCATAGCTATAGGTAAAGTTACCTGTAGCAAGATTCACTGGGTCTTCACTGAATACGGTTTCTCCTGTAAGGAGATTGACAACCCCGCATGTGCCTTGCATGTTTTCAGGATCATAGAATTCCGAATAAGGTGGTTCCCCATCTTTTACAGGATTGAAAATTAATAGATTGCCACCTATTTTTACATTATAGGGCTTTGCCAATTCATTATCTTCAATGATATCTGCATACTTATCACTGTTCTCATAATAATATCCCGCTAGTTCCTTTAATCGGTCATAGGGTCTTATGCTATGTTTCAGAACATGAATCGGACCTAAATCTATCTCTTCTGGCTCATAAACAATATAGGTATTTCCCTGCTCATCAGTTTCCTCATGGGGAACCATATTTGTTTTTATAGCTGTTATTTCCACCTCTTGATACACAGGTAAAGTAATCTCCATGGACCACATTCCCAAATCAAGGTCTGCTGCTCCTAAAGAATCTCCATCTATAAATACTTCAACACCATCTGTATATTCATCCTCGCCAGATTCATTTACCTCGGCTGCACCATATAGGAGAAATAGCTCTCCTTCAACATTTGGTGCCAATGCAATATCTTCAGAAGGTTTATCTAAAACCATCACGGTTGTTTCCGAAGGGTATTGTTTCCAATTATCCTCTTTAGGTTCAATATATATTTTATAAACGCCATTGGGAACAATGTTTCCTTGATCATCTTTACCATCCCAGGTTTCTTGATTCGTTGTATAGTCCCCAGGATAATGCTTAGAACTATGTATTGTTCGAATCAATCCATTGTTCCTATCCTTAATCTCTACGCTGGCCTCATGAGATATTTGAAAATTCCACAATATTTTTGTGGTCTCTCCCTTATGGGGATTAAAAATTGAAGGTTCTGTCTTTGTGAATTTAACCGGTGCTCCAATTCCATCACTTGCATCTGCAAAAGCTTCTATAGGCAGTACCATGGTAAACATGATGGTAAATACCAACAGAAAAGAAACATACTTCTGCCATATCTTATGCATTCATTTCGCCTCCCTTTCTTATAAATCTTTTATATAGCTATAGTCTGTTTAATTTCTCTAGGAACTGGTACAGCATCGCCGCTGCTTCAGCCCTTGTGGCATTTTTCTGAGGCATCAGTTCATTATCATAGCCTTTGATGATGCCATAGTTTACAGCCTTTTCCATGGATTCTAGCGCCCATTGGCTAATCATCTGATGGTCCTTAAAACTATTCAGTTCTATGGCATTTCCTATGTTTGGTTCACTGCTCGTATCTGCTAAAACCTTCATCAGGATGGTAACCATCTGCTCCCGGGTGATGGGTTGATTTGGATTGAATTTACCATCATAACCTGACACCCAGCCTTTCTGATGGGCACCATAGATAAACTCCTTGGCCCAGAAATGATTCTCTACATCAACAAATTTTTTTTCGGTTGGCAGATTTTGATTGGCTTTACCATCTCCCATACTCTTCATGATGATGGTTACAAATTCAGCTCTGGTCATTTGTTTATCGGGCCTAAAGCTTCCATCCTCATATCCGCTGATGATATGCTTGGCCGCGATTACATCCACGATTTCACGGGCCCAATGGCGATTCATGTCTTTAAACTGCTTGTTGTATAGCATAAGAGCCGTCTTGCCATTATCCATTATTAGTGTAACTAGCTGTTTCATGGTATGATTCCGCGATGCATTCATAGGTTTTAATGTACCATCTTGGTGTATGCTGTAGATACTTACCTTCTTATCCATCCCTTGCAGATTGATCTTGTCATAGTTTAAGGTCAGCTCCATAGGATAAATCGGCTTCAGGTTCCCTTCAATCTCCCAAGTATAGATTGGGGTGAGAGCTATATATGGGTCTTTTGCGGAAGGGGTTTGCTGGCTCAAGGTCATGTATATATCCTGTTCGAAGCTTCCCTTCGTGATTTTTAGCGTCATCCTTCCATCCTTGGAGGATGCAATCGTATCTTCGTTTGCTTTTACCAGTATTTTGTTTTCTGGCAACTTTACCTTGTAGTCCCTTGAATCAGAGGTACTTGGTGTAGGCAGTGGTGCATTGGCCGTATTTTGAGCTCGATCTAGTGCTGCCTGCACCGATTCTGTAATAATGTTTTTGCCATCATACCAAACTACCTTGTCCCCTATTAAGAACGCCTGCTTCGGCAGGGTATCAAAGGGAGATTTGATCGCTTGATCCGTAATGTTGTTTACATCATTCAAAATCAATTTGTCATTTTTAATAAGCAAAAGTGTATTTCCTAAAAAGGCTATTGGTCTGTGATTCTCCTGTCCAACCGTTAATTTCGTCTTAAGATCATTTGTCGTATCATACATATATGCCTGTTTGTATCCATTGTGTTCGATCATCCAAACAATTTTTCCGCCATCACTCAAAGGAGCAACCTCATCTCCCAAGCCATAGGTAATCTGTTTTTCTTTGCCCTCTGTCAAGGCGTACATATAGATATCAAAGTCTCCTCCCCGAGAATCCATCCATGCAATCACATCACCATCAAATGTGACCCCAAAGGCCTGGGCTCCATCGGAGGACACTTTCTTTAAGGTATCATTTCTTAAATCATAAAGCATAACATCCTTCTTCCCATCCTTATGATCTACCCATACTACCTTATCTTTCGCTATAACAGGTGTCTGATGGTTTCCTTCTACGTTTGATATCTTTCTCTCTGTGTCCGTGGTCATGTCGTAGAGATAAATATCAAAATATCCTGTTCCATCAATCAAATGGTCCCGATTGTCCTGCCATACGATGTAGTTCTGCCAAACATCAGGATAACCCTGGGTGTTAAAGTCTGTGGTAATCTGATCCACAGTGCCTCCTACCAAGTCTAAATGGTAGATATCCCAGTTCCCACTGTCATAGGACATCCATACCACATGATTGCTATCGACTTGTATGGTTCCCTGGGGCTGGATTCCCCCACTGGCTCCCCAGCTAACATTTATGCTGGAAAACATCAGCATTAAAGCTAAGATTAAGGCCACTATACTTCTTTTTCTCTGCATTGTATTACTCCTTTCTGATTCTTTTTTTGTGTTCGAATGCATAGTAAATTTTGAAAATAAGTCCATTCGTTGAATCGAGGTTATGATGAAATACGAGATGGGATACAAGCAGAAAACAGATACTATAAAATAAAAAACCTCCATGCCGAAAAAGGCATAGAGGTGCTCTAGGCTCATTCATCGGCAGCCCGGCGATCATAGCGAATGCTTTAGACCCGTGGCTTTGCGTCCTTGTCTTTCGGCAAGTTTGCCTTTATCGATTTTTATTTTACATTGTTTCCCATAGTTTTATAATTTTTTACATAAAAGGAAAATTCCCTTTATTTTTTTATCGACATTAAATGACTCATTTCGCCATTGTGAAATGTATTACTTTGCCCAGCTGTCTTTGGTTCATACTTCAGCAGTCTGCTGGAGTTAATCACAACCCCTACAGTACTAGCGTTATGTAAAATAGCCGCAGTCAACGGTGAAATCAGACTGGCAGCGCCCAAAATAATCCCCAAAGCATTGATCCCGATGGCAATGCCATAGCTCTGCTTGATGACTGCCATGGTCTTTCGGCTGATATCTACGGCTTCCACGATCTTTACAGGATTATCTCCAGCCAATACAATATCGGCTGTTTCGATGGCAATATCAGTCCCTCCTGTTCCCATGGCTACGCCCACATCTGCTAGCGCCAAGGCTGGCGAGTCATTGACGCCATCCCCCACCATCAATACTCGCTTTCCTCTTTCCTTTTCCATGGCTACAACTTCTGCTTTTCCGTCAGGGAGTACATTGCTCATGATCCTTTTGATTGCCAGTTCCTTGGCTATGGCCAGGGCAGTGGCTTCACTATCTCCTGTAATCATGCCAATATCATCAATACCTCTTTCATTCAACGCCATCACTGCCACAGGACTTTCTTCCTTAATTACATCCTTGATGCCGATCATGGCCGACAACCTGTTATTCTGTGCCAAATAAATGGTGGTTTCCCCTTCTCGTGCCATAAGTCGCTCAAACTCTTCTCCACTGGATAAATCGATATGATTTTCCTGCATCATCCTCCTGCTACCTAGCAGTACCTGGTTTTCTCTAAATGCAGCAGTAACCCCTCTGCCGATGACAACCTCTACTTCATCCGGCACCTCTGGCTGTACACCCATCTCCAATGCCTTATTGACCACGGCCATGGCCAATGGATGTCGATTTCCCTGCTCACAGCTGGCTGCAATATACATGGTTTCCTCTTGATTGGTGGCAGCATCGATAGGATAAATAGAGGTAACATTGGGTTTTCCTTTGGTGAGTGTTCCTGTTTTGTCAAATAAAACAGTATCTACCTGTCCAATTTCTTCTAGGTACCTACCTCCTTTGATCAATATCCCTTTCTTCGCTGCGTTTCCCATGGCCGCTGCCAGTGCCGTTGGTGTTGCCAAACCCGCTGCGCAGGGACAAGCCACGATGAGTATAGTCACAGCTCTTATAAAATCACCTGTAAAGAGATATACCAAGCCTGATAGTGCAAAAGACCAGGGAACCAGCTTATCCGCATAAACATCTGCAATGTTCTGGATAGGTGCCCTCGTAGTACTTGCCTGTTCCACCATATGAATGATCCTGGAAATGGAGGTATCATCCCCCACTTTTTGTCCTCGAACATAAATTTTTCCCTGCTCTACGATGGTACCTGCAAAAACAGTTCCCCCTATTTCCTTCATGATGGGAACTGATTCTCCTGTAATCGGCGCTTGATTGACTAATGCTTCTCCTCGAATAATCGTGCCATCCACTGGAATCTTTTCCCCACTATGAACCACCACGACATCATCTACCTTTAAATCCCTTACATCTAACGAAATTTCCTCTCCATCTACCAATAGCCATGCTTTTTCCTGGGTATTGCTGAGCATACTACGTATGGCCTTTCTTGAACGATCGATGGTAATGGCTTCAAACAATTCACTGATGTTGATGAGCCATATGACCACCAGTCCTGTCATATACTCTCCCATCGCCAGGGATAAGGCAGTAGCTGTAGCAATTAAGAAATCATTGTTAAATTTCCTTTCACGGATCAACCCATGTATTCCACTTTTGAAGATAGCCCAGCCCGTGGCTAATGTTGTAATAGAAGCAATATTTAATGGTCCCAGGCTCATCAATGGCACACCAAAAACAACGGTTTTGACAAACGTGTAGGCCAATACCGCCCCTGATAGAATCACTTGCTGTTTTTGAAAGGATATAGGCAGCTCCTTAGGTTCCAATATCTTTTTTTCTTTTATAGTTTCTACCAAGTTTTTTATAGGCTTTATCAGATTGATAGATAGTATCCTTTGGATTATCTCCTTGATTTCAATGCCTTGAGGATTATATAAAATCAGCACCCCGTTTGTATGGCAGCTTACCTTTACTTCAAGAATCCCCCTAAGCTCAGAAAGCTCCCTTTCCAAAACCATAGATCTCGTAGGACAACGAAGCAAATCATGATACCTTATTCTGATTCTCCCCGGTATGGCAGATAGTATGTCAAAACGATGCATTCTCCATTTCTCCTTGTTGTCATCATAATAACCTGTTTAGAATATGTTACATATGATCTGCTGCTGTGTTGCTGCTGGTATTCTTAATATGGGCAATTTCATCCTTTAATCCTGTAATGGAGGTATTTAATTGCTCCATGAGTCGATTGGTTCGTTCCCGCTCTTCCCTTAACTCTTTCATAAGCATTTCATGTACGCCCATTTGTCCTGCCATATGGTGCTCCTGCCCTATATGGGATGCTTTGTCCATCATATTTCCCATCATATGTTTACCTTCGTCAAACATGCCTTTTGTTTTGTCTGAAAACATCATCATCCCCTGGGCGCCTTTTACCGCTGCAGGACGTACTGCTTGCTTGATCTGGGGTCCAAAGAAATATCCCACTGCTGCTACGCCTAAGCCAATTAGAAAACTCTGAGAACCAAAGGGCTTCATCATATCATTCATTTCATCAACCTCCTCCACTATTTCCCAAAAATCAGCGTTTTGGCAATTGCTTTGTACACCTCTCTATTGTTATGCTTTTCACTGCACTGGATTGCATAGCCAGAAAAGCTTTGAACCGAGTCTTTCCACATATCAACGATTTGATCCTGCTGTTGCGGATTCTTTTCTATCATTTCAAAACTAACTTCAATAAGATTTCGCAAATCTCCGAAGGACTTTTCGAATCCTTCTTTCAATTCATTGATATTCTCCAACTACTTCACCTGCCTATCTAAATATTTCATTTCGTATCGAAGGGGTCTCATGCCGTTAAGCATAATGATGAGACTATGAATATCCTTATATAAAGACGCACCAAAGGGACCGATTCGATTGCTCAGCACCAAAACAATCCCTACAAAATTTAAACCCATGGATAAGGTATGGTTTTGATAAATATTATTCATCGTATGTTTGCTGAGGTCCATGATACTGGGAATAGAATACATATTTTCATTGACAACCACCATATCAGCCCCTGCTGCTGCATCGTGATTATCTCCATTGGAAATTGCAATACCCACATCTGCTCTACTTAGGGCAGGACAGTCATTGATACCGTCCCCAACCATGGCTACAACCTTACCGCTGTTCCTCAATCCTTTTATTCTTTCATTTTTTTCCTGGGGAAGCATACTTCCTCGATAAAAATCAGCACCCATCGCTCGTCCCATTTGATTGACGATCTCATTCTCATCTCCTGATAAAATCTCGATATCTATAGGGCCAGTACCCCGGATTTCCTCCAATGTGAGGAATGATTCTCCCCTCAACTCATCTTGAACACCAATCAATCCAATCACAGCCTTATCATATACAACATAAATTGGGCTCTGCCCCGATTGCTTTAATTTTTTCTCTTTTGATTTAAAATCCGAAACACGTACATTATGAGCTATGAGCATTTCCTTATTCCCCACAAGTACTTCTTTGCCGTCCACCTTCCCAATGATTCCCTTGCCTATCTGATAATCCAATGAGTCAACATTCTGCAGGTGAATGCCGCGATGTTCTGCTTCCTTTTGCAGTGCCTTGGCAACAGGGTGCTGGTTTTGTCCTTCACAGGATGCAGCAATGGAAAGGATCTTTTCTTCTGTATTCTCCCCAATTTTTATAATATCCCTTACCTGGGGTTTTCCATAGGTAAGGGTACCTGTTTTGTCAAAAATGATCTTATCTACTTTGTTCATGGATTCTATACTTTTGGGTCTTTTTATGTATATACCATGGGCGTAAGCATTCATAATAGCTGCCTTTAATGCCATAGGGGTAGCTGCATACGCTGGTTTTGGGCAGGCTACCAATAATAGGCTTAATAGCATCATGGGATCTCTGGTGAAAGCGAATCCCGCCAGTGAAGCGAGAACAGTATAGGGCATCATTTTATGATAATATTGATCTACCGTGTCTTCAAAGTTCAGCTTTTCCTTCCACGATGCCTCTATCATTTTTAAGATTTTTCTATATTCCGTGGTATCTCCCGTTGCCAAAACCCGTACCTCTATTTCTCCATCCTCTAGGGTAGTACCAGAATAGACCGGTTCCCCTGTATGAACATAATGGGGGGATGACTCACCAGTAAGAATTGCATAATTCACTGCGCCATTGCCTTTCATCACTTCTCCATCAATGGGGATAAACTCCCCAGACTGGAATAACACCCGGTCGCCTTTCTTTATATCTTCATAGGAGATCTGTACCTTTTGTCCATCCTCAATTTTATAAACAAATCCCCTTCGATGGCGAAGCAGATCTTGTATCATCTTTTTTGATTGTTCATCTAAATAGGCAACAACGGTTTCGCTTAAATAGATCATGGTAATAATAAATAAACCTAAGGTGCTTTCTCTCAGTACAATGCAAGTAAGACTTAGAATACTCAACAATAAATTACAGTTCCATCGTCCATTGATCTGGATACGATCGATTCCTTTTTTAAAGATAGGAAAACCTGTAACGAGGGTAGTCACCGTTGCTATAGTAAATATGACTTCATCCTGGGCTAAGACTGTTCTGCCAAATAAGATTTGTTTGATCATGATGCCTGTCAGAATTGAACCACATAGTACTACCTTATTGATTCCAGTCCTTACTTGATCCTTTGGCTGTATCTCCTGATAGGATTCAATAAGGGCGTAGGCATGATTGGATATATTCACATGGCGAGCATTATAAATTAAATCTTCCAATGTAAGGATATTGGTTTCCTTCTCGTCAAAAAATATAAGAATATTTCCGGTATAATGATTGGCAGTAACCTTATATACCCCCTTCTCCTCTGAAAGATGACAGGTTATCTTTTCAGCATATGCAGAATTACCTTTTAATCCCTCTATGAAGATTCTTACCCTTCCAGGCAGTACAAATTTATTGTTGGCTACATTTGCATAGTACAAAACATATACCTCCTAAAACGAAAGTGCCATAACCATACCCATGGCCATAGAACTAAAATACATGATCGTTCCCAATAGGGCGATTTTTATGAACATCATCATCTGCTATCCCTCCTTAATGTTCTGTATGCCGTTGGTCCACTTCTCCTTGATAAGCATTGAGAGGGCCCATTTTATTTTTCATATTTTCATAGTGCGCTTCTGCCATAATATCTTCCACTTCTTCTTTGATCCCATAGGCTGCACCCTTTGCTATCTCAGCAAGATTCATGGCCTGACTTGTGGCTGTGATTGCTGCTTTGCGAATTGGTTCCTTCATTCTCACCAATGCATTAAAGGTAACTACACCTAAAAAAAATCCCAATGGTTCCACCCAACTTGCACCTCCTAAAAACATTCTTCCATATATTTTGAACAGATACCGCTTTATTATGCACCTTTGAGATTTGTTTTATTAGAATTTCCTACAAAAGTATTTTACTTACTATAATTAGCACCAAATGTACGCATAAGTATTTCTTTTCTGATTTATACTATATGTTGAATCTTTTTCTATCATAGCAGTATAGGAGGTTAACATGGAAAACAATTTGCCCCCTGGTTTTAGTATTATTGAATATACTTCCAACATTCCTGGCAGAATGAGAATAAAATTTGACGGACTAAAAAATAATGAGGCTATGTGTAGCCATGTCATAGATTCTTTAGCAGCAGCGCCTGGTGTTCACCTCGTTTCTGCTAGCTGCTATACAGGAAAGGTGCTTATTCACTACTACATTGATAAAATTTCCAGTGATGAAATTATGGAACGAGTGCAGAAGCTTACAAAACATAGACCTATGCAAAAAAATAATAAAAAAATTATTCATCATGATTTTCAGTTCACAAAAGTCTTATCCTTGGATGAATTTAGAAAAAATAAAGCTGTGCTATCTGATGCGTACTATCAATACAATCTAGAAAATATACTTCCCCAATCTCATCAAGGAAAAGAGTATGCGCCTTGGCACAATCTCACCCTCAGGGATGTAGTCGTGCAGCTCAATACAAATACATCAGAGGGATTGAACAGTGAAGAAGCAGAGGCAAGACTAAGAAAATACGGTTTGAATGTTTTTCAAAGCAAAAAACATCGATCTCTATTTTCGATGTTTTTAAATCAATTCGATGGTTTCATCATTAAGCTGCTCCTCGGTGCCAGTGGCATTTCTCTTCTCCTTGGTCAAGCAGCCGATGCCATAACAATCCTTGGAATTATCGGCTTAGAAGCAGCTCTAGGAGTTTGGCAGGAATATAAAGCAGAGAAGTCATTGGACGCCTTAAAGGAAATGTCTTCTCCCACGGCCCATGTGATTCGAGCAGGTATTCCTCAGAAGATTGCAGCAAATCAACTTGTTCCTGGAGACGTGATTTCCCTTGAGGCCGGTGATCAGGTTCCCGCTGATGCCAGACTTATAGAAGCCTATCATTTGGAAGTCATTGAATCCTCATTAACAGGAGAATCCTATGGGGTTCAGAAACAGGCTGTTGACTTCTTGGATACCCATCTCCCCCTAGGCGATCGCATCAATATGATATATATGGGTACATCGGTAGTAAGGGGCAAAGGTAAAGCCGTTATCGTAGATACAGGCATGGATACAGAAATGGGAAAAATTGCTGCTATGCTAAATGATGCAACGGAAGAAAGAACACCGCTGCAAAAAGATCTGGATAGGTTGGCAAAAACAATTTCAATCGGTTGTCTGGGTGTATGCGGCATTATTACACTGGGGGGCATTCTGGGCGGACAGCCACTTTTTGAAATGCTCAGCACAGGTGTAAGTCTGGCAGTGGGTGCTATCCCTGAAGGTTTAACCACAGTGCTAACCATATCCCTAGCCTTTGGCGTACAGCGGATGGCAAAAAAAAGTGCCATTGTCAAGACATTGCCTGCTGTGGAAACCTTAAGCTGTACCAAAGTCATTTGTACCGACAAAACGGGTACCTTAACAAAAAATGAAATGACTGTAAAAGAAATCGTAACTTTTGATAAGTACATTCATGTAGCTGGTGAAGGATACAATCATTACGGAAACTTTTATCATAACGATGAACTTATAGCGGCCTCACAACATGAAGATTTACAATGGCTGTTAACGACAGGAGCCCTTTGTAACAATGCAGAGATCCATGAAATAGAGAATGGAGAATACAAGATCAAAGGTGATCCCACAGAAGCAGCCCTATTGATTGCTGTGGAAAAATCTGATTTATCCCTCAACACCTTCTCATGTTATAAAAGAGAACACGAAATTCCTTTCGATCCTACAACGAAACAGATGACAGCAGTCTGCTCAGATGATACTGGGAACTATTACACCTATGTAAAAGGAGCCTTTGATACCGTTATAGAAAAATGTACCCATATTATAATTGATGATGTAATAACACCTTTAGAGAACAATCATATCCATGCAATGATTGCAAGAAGTGATGAGATGGCGTCAAAAGGGCTGCGTGTCTTAGCCCTGGCATATAGGCCACTTACACAAAAGCCAGCTTCTTATGATGACCTTGATCTGGAAGGAAACTTGATTTTCCTAGGCTTAGCAGGCATGATGGATCCACCTCGCCCTGAAGTCAAGGCTGCCATTGAAAAGTGTCATAGTGCAGGTATCAAAGTAGTCATGATCACAGGGGATCATAAAAAAACAGCATCAGCCATCGCCGATGCTGTCAACCTCCTCACAGAGGATGGATTAGTTCTCTCCGGTGATGAATTAGATGTCATGGATGAAGAAGCGCTGGCCCACATCATTGATCGTGTTCAAATATTCGCTAGAACATCACCCCAGCAAAAGCTAAAGATCATCAAGGCTTTTAAAAAGAAGGGCTATATTGTGGCAATGACAGGAGATGGCGTAAATGATGCCCCCGCTGTCAAGGAAGCCCATGTGGGTATTGCCATGGGTAGAAATGGGACAGATGTCACCAAGGAGGCTTCATCCATCGTCTTAACCGATGACAATTTTACAACCATTGTAAAGGCCATTGAAGAAGGCAGGACCATCAACCGGAATATCAAAAAATTCGTCAAGTATGTCCTTTCCGGTAACCTTGCGGAGGTTATTGCTATATTCGCGGCTGCCGTCACTGGCATACCTGTTCCGCTCATGCCTAGTCAAATCCTTATGATTAACCTGGTCACCGAGGGCATTCCCGCTTTATCCTTAGGTATAGACCCCCCTGAAAAGGATATCATGCTGGAACCTCCAAGGGATGCCAGAGAAAGCATCTTTGACAGCAAGCTTAAGCATAGAATCATTACCAGGGGCATCGCCACAGGACTTACTACTTTAGGCGTATTTGGCGGCACCATGTTCCTAACAGGTAATCTAGCAAAGGCGCGAACCATGGCCTTCGCCAACATCGTGTCCTGTCAAATGCTCCATGCCTTTGAGTGCAGTTCTATGTCAATTACACGGAACAAATATTTACTGCCGTCTATCATGATATCTACAGGCATCATGCTGGCATCTATCTATCTACCGCCTTTTGCATCGCTATTTTCCATGGTACCATTAAATCTCATGGACTGGGCGGCGATTCTATTGTCTACAACGGTGCTGAGTAGAATCGATGACTTCTTCAAGGATCTACTCTACGTGGCTCGACTAAGAAACCGTCCTTCCTTTGGTGTCGTAGCTTAGTAATAGCAGAGGACAGCGATATTCGCTGTCCTCTGCTATTACTCACCACATCGTTTGATAACTTCTTCCATCTTTTCCATGATATGATCATACCCGTTTTCCCCATGGGGAACTAAACAAAAGCTGCAATCTTTGATATTCTCTGAGTACTTAAAGTTCCCACCACAATCCTTTTTTAATAGATACAGGGGGCAATAACAAAACAGGCAGTTAAACTTACTATCGTCAGCTACCTTATGGCATGGAAAATATTCACAGGCTCTATTCTGATTGAATCTATAGGACATCATTATTCCCTCTTTTCTATATAAGTTCATGCTATAAAACTATTTTATCATAAATCACTTTACTTCAACAGAAATGATATCTATGACAGGATTCATTGAATAATGCCTTTTTATTCAACAAATCCTATAAAGAGAACTTATCTAAAGGAGATTTGTAGCATGAATGAATACCTGCTGATTTTAATTCGCATCATAACCATAATGCTTCTGCTTCTTTTCACGACGCTCCTGATCATGGGTAAAAGGCCTATTGGAGAACTGCCAGTATTTGATTTTCTTGCCATTATTGTTATGGGCGCCATTGTAGGTGCGGATATAGCTGATCCAAAAATCAAGCATCTTCCTACTGCCTTTGCAGTTGTTGTACTGGCAATTTTTCAACGCCTACTTAGCTACTGGGCAATCAAAAATAATAAAGTTCGGAAAGCTGTAACCTTTGAGCCCACCATCATTGTACAAGATGGCCAGTTTATTCATCATAATTTAAAGAAGATAAATTATTCTGTGGAGGAAGCCCTCATGCTTCTTCGAGAAAAAGATGTTTTCGATGTGGGCATAGTGAAATATGCCATCATCGAAGCCAGCGGTAATCTATCGGTTCTAAAGAAAGCCCTTTATGAACCCATGACAAAGGAAGACATGCATCTGTCAATCAAAGAGACCGCCCTCCCCGTTACCGTTATTCTCGAAGGACAACTTAACTGCAAAAATATTGCCAGGATTGATTTTACGGAAGATTATGTGTTAAAAATGTTGAAGCAAAAGGGTTACACGGACATAAGCAAGATTTTCTTCGCATCTATGGATCATCAGGGAAACATCAGCATTTCTCCTTACGACCTTATAAGTGATGCCATCGAATAATTCATTCTATATCAAGAGGTGATCTATGGATTCTTTAGTGCTATTAACGCGATCTCAACGTATTGAGAGTATCCACAGGGGAAAGATATGTATTTCTGATGCATCTGGCCGTATTGTATCCAATATTGGAGATCCTTCGGGAAAGGTTTATATGCGCTCCTCTGCAAAGCCATTTCAAGCTGTAGCCCTTGTAGCATCTAGAGCCATGGAAAAGTTTAATCTTTCCATGGAAGAGCTTGCTATCATTTGTTCTTCCCACAGCGGTGAAGATATTCACCGTCGCACTGTAGGATCAATTCTAAGAAAGATTGGATTAACGGAGGATGCCTTAGCATGTGGTGCATGTAATCCCTATAATGAAGAGATGAATGCTTTACTAATACAAAGAAAAGAGAAGCCTACACCCCTTTATAACTGCTGTTCGGGAAAACATGCAGGAATGTTGACCCTCTGCAAATATTATAATTTTCCCATATCAAATTATACAGATGTTTCCCATCCTGTTCAGCAGCTCATTCTAAAGGTAGTGGCTGAATTGTTATCTATTGAGATCCATCAGATCATCCTTGGGACCGATGGCTGTGGCGTACCAAATTTCATGCTTTCCATGGAACAAGGCGCCTTCCTATATGCTCAGCTGGCTGCTGGGTCTAATCTTCCCCATGCCTACGCTGACGCCTTGGAGCAAATCAAAACTGCCATGCTCTCCTACCCTGTTATGATCAGCGGTGATCATGAGTTTTGTACTGAGCTGGTGCTTCACACAAAGGGTAAGGTTATAGGAAAAGTGGGGGGTGAAGGTATTTACTGTATTGCCGTACCCGAAATGGGTTTAGGCATCCTCATCAAAGTTGATGATGGTAATGAAAGGGCTGTCTATCCTATAGCGGTTCACTTACTGAGACAATTGGGCATTCTCAACTGTGAACTACCTGAAGGTTTAAGTCCCTGGGCCTATCCCCCAGTAAAAGATCATAAAGGCAAAATTGTGGGTTACACCCTTCCAGTCTTCGATCTACATGGCAGACAGCTGCCAAAGATAGCGATTGGAGAAGAATTTTTATATGAAGGAGAGTATATATGGAACCATTGGCAGTAGTGACAAGGAATGATTATATCGAAAGTATCCATTATGGATATATCACCATCGTAGATGCTTCAGGAAAAGTACTGTATAACCTAGGAAATCCTGATACAGAAATTTATTTTCGATCCTCAGCAAAACCCATTCAAGCAATCCCCCTGCTTCACTCTGGTGCTGCTAAGGCCTTCGATTTCTCCTCTCAAGATATTGCTTTGGTTTGCGCGTCCCACAGCGGCCAAAAATTTCACCAGCAAGCTGCTGTCGATATATTAAATCGACTTCACTTAGAACCTGAGCATCTCCACTGCGGTATTATGTTTCCATATAATGAAGCGGAGCATCAGAGATTATTGAAGGAGGCCTTAATGCCCACCGTTCTCCACTGCAGCTGCTCTGGAAAGCATGCTGGCATATTGGCACTAGCCAAATATAGAGGTTATTCCATTGATGCTTATGAAGATTTTTCTCATCCTGTACAGAAAGAAATTTTGGAGACCATTGCCTATTTCACCGATGAGGCAGTGGATTCTATCCCCATGGGCAAGGATGGCTGCGGTATCCCTATTTACCTTCTTTCACTGAAAAAAATAGCATTATCCTATGCTAGACTTATTCAATGGGGCAAAGATCGTAAACATATATATCATGCTGCTTGTAAAGCCGTGGTGGATGCCATGTCCCAATTTCCTGAAATGGTCAGTGGTGACAGTGAGTTTTGTACAGAACTCATGCAGTTTGCTGGCGGAAAGATTATTGGCAAAGTAGGTTCAGAAGCGGTTTACTGCCTAGGCATTCAAGAAAACAATTTAGGTGTTTGCGTAAAGATTGTAGATGGCAATGAACGAGCTATTTATCCTGTTGTAATCGAGATCTTAAAGACCTTAGGCGCGCTAAACGGCACAGCGCTGTCGAATCTGAATCAATGGCATCGTCCTCTCTTAAAGAATAACTTGAATGAAGTGATTGGTGAAATAATTCCCGTGTTTGACCTTCATCAACCTAGGCGTAATCCCTATCTTATGGGTAAAAAAGTCACCGAGCTTTTATAGTTACAACATCAAAGTAAGCGTAGTACTTCCAGCAAAATAAATTAGATAAGTCAATTTTGTTCTTCTGTAATATTATCGTCTCTTTTTAAATGATCTTCTTCTCTATCAATAAAAAGATGATTGTCTCCATCAATGGTAGCATAGAAAACGTCTTTCAGATTCACTACGTTCATCATTTTTAACTGGCTCACCAGCCATTTAACGGTTAATCCCCTTTTTTGAAGGTTTTCATAGATAATACTGCCTGTAACGATCACTTCTGTAGGCATATCTTCCTGCTTGGTCTGTAAATTTATATCTTCTGCTCGAACAAATTCTTTCCCTGCCATCTTTAAAACACTGATCTCTCCAGTGGTTTCCAGTATACCAAACTTAACGCTGTTGACATCGAATATGTCCTTTTTCCGAAGCAAATGGGTGAGATCATCCACAGAATAGTGGAATCTGGCAAGATTTTTTTCTAGAATTTTACCATCCTGAATGACGATAACCGGCTCTCCCTGAATAATCTTCGATGCCCTTCTATGCTTTAGACAGATATACTGCATGATAAAAGTCAAACTGCCGAAAAGCACGAGTCCCAATAGATGATGCCATGTCCTCTGATTCAAATCTGTAGCCAAAGTTGCAGCAATAGAACCAAAGGTAATCCCATTTATATAATCAAAAAGAGTAAGTTGGGCCACCTGCTGCCGCCCTAGAATTCTTGTAATAAATAGAATTGTGAAAAATGCCAGTATGGTTTGTAGAAAGACTTCTGCAATGACCGTCATACACTTCTCTCCTCGGATAATTCTAGGGTTATCAATCATACTAATAATGTGTTATTATTTTTCACCTTTTATACGGGAGGATATCTTATGGGACTACTCATGCAAAGCATCTTGACTTTTTCATTTATTCTTTTAGGCTTTCTTCTCATCTACTGGCTTCATAAACATGAGAAAATATAGATATCAACTAAGACTCAATTCAGATGGAGTTTGTAACTCCACCTGAACGCCAAGTCGTGTTATCCAGGGGCTGTACAACTCTTGTCTCCCGCTCGTATAAGCAGGGATCATAAATCTTTGATTTATTGATCATCGCTTACACAGCGTGCAAGCGGGAGTCTTAGAGTTGTTAGCCATCGGATAAAATCTCGAACGAGTTGTCTTCCTTTGGAATATGATATAGTAAATAAACCCAAAGGAGGCTTCCTTATGCACTTTCCTGAGTATCCTTATGTAAATCCCTATTGGCGCACCTTGTACGGCAGCGAAATATCTTATTATAGATCGAATCCCTCCTCTCCTGGCCAAGGACAGGAAAAAAGTTTCTATGACTTTTTTGATTTGGAAGATGAAGCCCCGGACTTCACAGTAGAGGCCATCATTGAGGGGGAACCCACAGATGTCAGCCTCTCAGATTATCGTGGGAAATGGGTGGTTCTCTTTTTCTATGGTTCCGATTTCACCTATGTCTGACCTACAGAACTGGCAGCAGTTGCTGACCGAAAAAGTCAATTCGAAGCCCTAGACACCGTGGTACTAGCCATAAGTACTGATAGTATTTTTTCCCATAAGGTGTTTATGGAGATCTCTCCCTCAGGGAAAAAAATCAATTTCCCAATGCTTTCTGATCGTACCCATGAGGTATCAAAGACCTATGGCATTCTCGATGAATCTGGCGGCTATGCCTATCGCGCCACCTTTATTATTGATCCTGAAGGAAAAATTCAAGCCTTCTCTGTAAACCCACAGCCTGTAGGAAGAAATATTGATGAGATTTTACGCATATTAGCAGGACTGCAATATACGGAAAGAACAGGTATGGGCGCGCCATCGGGCTGGACGCCGGGCGAGCCAGGCATACCCACAGGATGGGAATATGTAGGCAAATATTGAAAAAACATTGATAACTTTCATAATAGTGTGGTAAAATATAGATGAATTTATATAAGGAGGTGTAAGGATGAAAAAGCAGCTTTTGGTTAACACGATTTTAGATAGACTACCTGTTACAAACTCTGGCATTACGTTCAATTTTGCTATTTTAGGGGGTACTCTGTCCAAAATCGAATATTATGTTAACTTAAAGTAAGTACATCATCTTTACAATGCTTATACCGATTGATCGGCCTAGGGAGATGTTACTTGCCTAGGCTTTTTATATACTGGAGACTTGGTGTCCCTTTCTATTGGTGCATCCTTCTGTTACCTATATCCCTATGTCTAGGCAATTATTACTTGTCTAGGCTTAATTTTTTGAGCAAGAGAAGGAGGATAAAAATGATTGAGATTGCATTAAAGGAATTAGAAAAATATTATGGGGCTCATAAGGTTCTCCACAGCATCAGCTTTGAAGTCCTTTCCCATGAAAAAGTAGGCTTGGTTGGTGCCAATGGTACCGGAAAAACAACAATTTTTAAAATTATCTCCGGATTGGAGAATTATGATGGAGGCATGCTGGCCATTCGAAAAGGCGCTTCCGTTGGTTATCTTCACCAAATTCCAGTGTACCCAGACCACATTACCGTAAATGATATTCTATATGAAGCCTTTGCTCCCTTGATGGAAATCAAAAATGACTTGGAAATTTTAGAAGAGCAAATGTCTACTTTACAAAATATTCCCCTAGAGCAGGCGATGAAAAGATACGGAGAACTACAATTAGAATTTGAAACGAAAGGCGGATACACCATTGAAGAGTCCCTTTCTAAAATATGTACGGGTTTAAAGATCAGCGGAAATTTCAAAAAAAGAAGATTTTCTACCCTAAGCGGCGGTGAAAAGACTACCGTTCAATTGGGTAAAATTCTCTTGCTGAACCCTGACATATTGTTATTGGATGAGCCTACCAATCATTTAGATATAGATGCCATCGAGTGGCTGGAGGATTTTATTGCCAGCTACAAGGGCAGTGTTTTGATCATATCCCATGATCGATATTTTCTAGATGCGGCAGTGAATAAGATCATTGAGATTGAAGATGGTGAGGCTGCTGTTTATGGGGGTAATTACTCCTACTATGTGGCAGAAAAGGACCGACTGCTCATGGAACAGTTCGATGCCTTCAAAGATCAGCAAAAGAAAATAAAAGCCATGGAAGAAGCCATTGCCCGCTTCAGAGATTGGGGTAATCGCTCTGGTAATCCCAAGATGTTTATAAAGATAGCCAATATGGAAAAAAGAATTGCACGTATGGATCATATAGATAGACCTACTATGGATCGCAGGAAAATTCAGCTGCAGTTTCAAAACACCCAATCGTCCAGCAAGGACGTGGTCAAAATCCAGGGCCTTAAGAAACGATATGGTGGGCAACCGCTTTTAGAGGATATTCACTTACACATCCGGTCTGGTGAGCGGGTGGCCCTTTTAGGTAAAAATGGCTCAGGTAAATCCACATTGATTAAAGGGATTCTTCAACAGTATATTCCTGACGCAGGGGAGATTAAAGTAGGCTCCAATGTGAAAATTGGCTATTTAGAGCAGGATATCATCTTTCCTCACCCACAACACACGGTGCTCCAGGCTTTTCGTGAAGGCCTGACCATCACTGAGGGAGAAGCACGCCATCGATTAGCAAAGTTTCTTTTTTTCGGAGAAGATGTTTTTCGTAAGGTGGAGAATTTATCCGGAGGACAAAAATCTAGGCTTAAGCTGTGCCAATTGATGATGCATGACCTTCATTTCCTCATACTGGATGAGCCTACCAATCATTTAGATATTGATTCCAGAGAAATGTTGGAGGAAGCCTTAGATGATTTTTCCGGCACCATATTCTTTATATCCCATGACCGCTACTTTATCAATAAGTTAGCGGATCGTATCGTAGCGTTGGATTCAGGTAAGCTGGTAGACTATCTAGGCAATTATGACTACTATCGTGAGAAAAGAACTTCCCCTATTCAAACTGTACCTGTGATCAATAAGACGCAGAAGCCTGTGATTGAAACAGTTCGCCAACCTGTCAATCAACAGAAACACAGGGAACGCCGCATCGTAAAAATTGAAGAAGAAATAGAAATCTTACAGAAATTCATTCAAGAAAAAGATGAATATATCCAAGAATGGTCATCGAATCATGAAAAGCTCCAAATCGCCTTTGCTGAAAAGGACGCTCTACAGATCAATCTAGATCGTTTGATGGAGGAATGGGTACAACTTCAAGAATAGAATAAAGCAAAAGAGCTATGAGGTTCTGATCACTGATCCTGATAGCTCTGTTTTATATCCTCTTTATAGCCTATCTAGGCCTTTAAAAGCTTCTCGGAATAATCCGTCAATATCTTTTTCCGACACATGAATTGGATTCCCCCCCGTACATATATCTTGTAGAACACCTTCTATCATTTCAGGTATACACCCTTCAAATTCATCCTTTGAGATATTCATATCCTTTATGGCTGCAGGAATCCCTAGGACAGCATTCAGCACCTTTATTCCTTCTATGAGACTTCTTGTCCCCTCTGAAGCTGTTGCAGCAGGGAAGTTCAATATTTTTGCAATGGATGCATACCTTTCTGCAACTGCCAAATTCTTCACAACTCCATTTACAAGCCCTGCGTTGAAGTTTATTACATACGGTAAGAAAATAGCATTACTTCTTCCATGGGAAAGCTTAAATTTTGCACCGAAGGCATGGGCAAGGCTATGGTTGATCCCTAATGTTGCATTGGTAAATGCAATCCCTGCCATACACGATCCATTATGAAGCTTTGCCCTTGCCTCCATGTCGTTTCCATCTTTGAAAGCCCTCAACAGATATCCGAAAACGCTCTTAATGGCTTTTTCAGCATAAATATCCGTATAGGCACAGGCTTGAACCGATACATAGGCCTCCAAAGCATGGGTTAGCACATCCATTCCTGTGTCACCAGTCACCCCAGGCGGCACCGTCTTTGTCAGTTCCTCGTCTAAAATAGCCACATCTGGAATCATCAGGGCTTCATTCAGAGGTATTTTTATATTGTTGACCTTGTCTGTAACCACTGAATAAGAAGTCACCTCAGACCCTGTACCACTGGTCGTTGGAATGGCCACAAACCATGGCTTCTTGATACTATGGGTATCAACAAATTTCTCCTTTAGGTGGATACAGAAGCACATGATGGCCTTGGCTGCATCAATGGATGACCCTCCACCAATGGCAATCAACAGGTCTGGCTTTGTATAGATAATTTGATTTAAACCTTTTTTCACTGTCTCGAGAGATGGGTCAGGTTCCACCTCATCAAAAATGTCATAATGGATGTGCTTCTTCTCTAAAATATCCGTAACCTTCGTCACTATGCCAAGCTTTACCATGAAGGGATCCGTTACAATAAAGGCTCGCTTTCCCTCGATTCCCTCAAGGTAGCTTAGCGCATTGCTTCCATGATATATTTCTGGTCTTACTAAAAACCTTTTCATTTCATAATCCCTCCAACCTTTTAAAAAATTTGAGCCTTAATTTATCCAAAAACAAAAGCATTTCCTGCTATATATTCTAAGGAAATGCTTTTGTTCTTCACAGAGAACTAATAGTTCCCTAAGGCTGATGACAAAACATCCTATAATAGCTTTGATACAAGTTCTTGGCTCGGTGAAGCAATGGCCACTGCGCTGATAATGCCGCCAGTATCCTCCAGGTTGTTTTCACAGGCCTTAATAGCTTGTTTCACAGCTGCTACCTCACCTGAGATCAGTACAAATCCTTTTCCACCCAATCCCCTGGCCAACCGAATCTCCAACAGCTGGACATTGGCTGCTTTTACTGCCACATCTCCTGCTACGATGGAGGTAATGGCTGATATGGTTTCTATAATACCTAATGAGGTAACTTTGCTCACATCCATGGTGGCTGTCAAAGCAGGAAAGATCGATGGACTTACATTGGGAATTACATAGCTTTCGATGGTAAATATGTCTCCCGTTTGTTTTCCGACTTCCACAGCATTTTTTACGGCACCCACATCACCACTGATTAATGTAACGTACTTTCCAGGACATATTGGTGTAGAAAGGATCAGTTCAACGTGGGCAGCTTTTAACATTGCATCCGTTGCTTCTATTCCCTTTGCAATACTTTTAAATTCTACTAGCCCGATTGACTTTTTCATGGACATCGCCTCTCTCATCATCTAAAGATTTACATTAACTAAGACTCAGTTCAGATGGAGTTTGCACCCGCGGGCACAGGTAACTCCACCTGAACGCCAAGTCGTGTTATCTAGGGACTTTACAGCTCTCATCCCCACTTATGTAAGTGGGGATCTTAGAGCTGTTAGTCATCAGATAAATATGAAAATAATAAAGCTAAGAATAAATATAGCCGTTGCAGGTGGGTCGATATGGGTATCTGAATAGCTGTTAAAGGTCAATGCCGCTACTTCACATAAGATACCAGAAATCACCGCGAAAATAGCTCCGATAAAGATGTTTCCTGTAGCTATGGCAGCATAACCTGCAATCAAAGTAATGTGATGGGTTGCTGGCATGTCAAATCCCATTTGTGCAAAGATTAAAAGGGCTGCACTGATACAGAAACCAAGAACATTGATTTGTGTAAGATCCACAAGATATGAAATCACTAAACCTAAGCCAAAGGAATACAACGCAATAAAAGCAAATGATTTGGAATCAGGCACAAAGCTTCTTTTTCCTAATTCTGTGGTAGCAGCAACTTCACTTTGAGCGCTGTACTTGCCAAATAATCCCGTTTGACCGAAGGCAAATCGTGCAATAATACCTGATGTAAACACTGTCATTGCAACTGTGTCTGTAGGCAATGCCATAGAAGCATAGAAACCATTAATGATATATCCTAAAATTCCAAAAATACCGCCTACCAAAATAACACTTACATCATTGGTTTTCTTTAGAGGCGTCAAAATATCGCCGCCGCTTGCTAAATAATTCTTCTTATTGGCTGCATAGGCTGCCGCTGCTACGCCTCCTGCAAAGGCAATATGAGGTCCCAATAACGTTCCAAAAACCACATCGCCTAAAATTGTTCCAGCACCACCGGATGCAAGCACTGCAACACCGATCAATCCCACAAATCCAGTGAATATAAATGCTGGTAATGCCCCAATTAAAGCACCAAAAACACCACCGCCAAAAGCTGCTAAAATTAATTCCATGCTAAACATACTTTTTCCCCCTTATCGTTTACAAATTTCTATCACATTTTCATCGATCCTTTGTACGATGCCATCAATGCTGGCATGAATCTTTGCCCCCAATTGACCCTCTTTTACATCTGCAACAGCCTGCCCCAATGCCACAACATCTCCTGCTTGCACCAAAGGCTCTGTCTTAACCCCAATATGCTGCTTTCTATCTAACACAACACATAGGAACTCATGGTTTACGCTTTCCACCAGTGGTGCATCAACGTTATAAAAGTCAAGGCCCAATCGTGCAACAAGCTTTTTCACTGGAAACTTTCGATAGTCTCTAAACTCGTTGGTTCTCACAGGCTGCCTGTTGTTAGGATTCTTAATGCCTGCACTGCTTAATTTCCCCTTTAAAAACTGATTTAATTTCCAAGGTTGAAGGTTCATGATACATGCAGTCTCACATAGCCCGCATTCACAGCATAGAAAAGCTTCCGTAACGGATACATCGTTTTCGCAAGTACTATTGTAGCTGGCGATTCTCATCAGTTTATCCGGATGAAGCTTGTGCCCAAGCAAGTTTCTTGGACAGACTTCAGTACATAGAGAGCAGTGACAGCAGGCTGTTCTTGCTTGTCTGAGCATGATTTCTATAGACCTTACCTTGCCCTGAATCAATGAATGTTCCTCTGGCAGCACGATAATCCCCTTTGATGTTTTGGTAATGGGTTTGTCGATATTCTCCACAATTTTCCCCATCATAGGGCCCCCATCAATCACCTTAAATCGATCCACCGTTGCCCCGCCAGCCAATGCGATCACTTCTCGAATACTTATGCCAACAGGGACTTTCACTGTAACAGGTTTTCTTACTGCCCCAGTAACGGTTAGGTACTTATGGGTTACAGGTATTCCCTTCATGGCATTGCTGACATTTAACAAGGTTTCCACATTGGTAACAATCACGCCTACCTGGAGAGGAATACCGCCTTCAGGCACAATACGTTTCAATACTTCATATACTGTGATTTGTTCATCCCCTGCCGGATAAAAGTCCCCCAGTTCAAAAATCTCGATGGGATCCCCTGGATGAATCTCTCTTCCTAAAGCCTCGATGGCCAATTTGTATTTCTTCTTTAAAGCGATGATTCCTTTCTGGGCCCCTGTTTCCTTTACAATCGCTTTTAATCCTTCTAGAACCTCAGCTGCTTTAAAGGTCATCAATTGCTGGTCTACTCGCAGCAGGGGCTCACATTCAGCCCCATTTACTACGATATATTCAGCTTTTCCATTTACCTTCACATGGGTGGGAAATCCTGCGCCCCCTGCACCCACAATTCCTGCTTCACGAATGAAATTAATTAGCTGCTTATCCATGTTTTCCACCTCATCTATTTAATGGAGAATCCTCCTACAAGGGTACATCGTCTAGTTCTGGCGAAACTCTTGGCGGAAGTTAAACCTTCGCCAGTAGGACCAGCAATGGTAAATGTGGTATATCCCTCGCCCCCAACGCCAATACCTGCATAGGATGGTCCATTCTTTACAAAAATGGTTGTTTGAATTTCTTTCGCAAAACGGGTCAAATGGTCAATGTTTTTTGAATGCATAATGGCCGTATGCCTAAATCCGTGTTCTACCTTCACAGCCAATGCAATGGCTTCATCAATGTCTTTTACGCGAACGATGGGCAGCACAGGCATCATTAATTCTCCAACGACAAAAGGATGGCTTTTTTCGACCTCCATGATGATTACTTTAGTGCTTGGATCGCAATCGATGCCGATTTTACTTAAAATATAATCTGCATTTTTGCCAACAAAGTCTCTGTTGGGGTTACCACGTTCGTCAGAGATTAAAGCTTGCAGCCTGTTTAGCACATCTGCATCCTTTATTTCATAGGCACCATGCTTCTTCATATTGAAAATTAAATAATCGGCTACTGAATCCAATACAATAACTTCCTTCTCCGCAACACAAGGAAGATTGTTATCAAAGCTGCATCCTGAAATAATATCCTTTGCAGCCTTTTCAATATCGGCTGTATCATCTACCACAGCTGGAGGGTTGCCTGCACCTGCTCCAATAGCTTTCTTACCTGAAGACAATACTGCTTTTACCACACCAGGGCCGCCAGTTGCCACAAGCATATTAACCTTCTTGTGCTTCATCATGATTTCTGCTTGCTCTAAGGTTGGATCGCTTACTGTTGTCAACAGATTGCTTGGTCCTCCAGCTTCAACAATGGCGCGATTTAGTATTTCTACGGACTTTAGAGAAGTGTTTTTTGCAGATGGATGGGGACTAAATACCACGGTGTTGCCTGCGGCAATCATACCAATGGCATTACAAATCACCGTTTCTGTTGGATTTGTAGTGGGCGTAATGGCACCGATCACCCCATAAGGAGACAATTCAATCAATGTCAATCCATCATCTCCAGTATAGGCTTCAGATCTTAAATCTTCGATGCCAGGTGTTTTTTCAATGGCTACAATATTCTTTAATACTTTGTCTTCGTACCTGCCCATTCCTGATTCTTCTACGGCCATTTTTGCGAAAAGCTCCACATGCTTCCTTGCTTCTTTTCGCATCGCTTCAATAAACTTTCCTCTGGTCTCCAGATTGAACTTAACCAACTGCTTTTGCGCATGCCATGCTGCTTCTACAGCATCGTTCATATCTTGGAATATACCATATTGTTCATCAGCGGTTTCCGTTTTACTGCTGATCTCTAGTAACACTTTTTTCACAATTTCTTCTATCTTCAACGCTTCCACGTTCAATTTAGATCCCCCTTTCGTATTCAAATACTCTCAATGCTTGGGCTGCGATGATCATGTCTTCTTCTACGGTTCCGCCGCTTACTCCAATGCCGCCTACAATCTCGTTGTGAATTTTTAGAGGATATCCCCCTCCAAAGGTCACAATCCGATTTTGGTTGGTCCACTGTAATCCGTACAGCACTTCCCCGGGCTGTATCAATGGCGCCACTTCATGGGTGGCAATCTTTAATGCGGCCGATGTATAGGCCTTATTCTGAGCGATATCTAAGCTTACCAGCAAAGAATCATTCATTCGATGAAGTAAGATCATATTTCCCCCTGCATCCACAACGGAAAATACGATGGGAACACCCATCTGTGTGGCTTTTTCTTCCACTGCTTCCGCCATCTTCTTTGCCAAATCTAGATTTAGATTTTTACGATTTGCTTTGTATCCCAGCCGCTCTAACACCTTTCCCTTCACCGCTTCCTTAAAGCTATACTGTTCTTCACCACGGGCCAACATAAACAACGTATCCGACAGTCTGTTTACATATTGTATCAAATCCTGCCGCACATCTGTTCCTTCACTGAGTTCTACAATGAGCCGCTCAGCCCTTCTTATAATGGTTCTTGCCAAGTGAATGGATGCCGAGGCCGTTGTTCCTCCAGGAATGATAAACTCCTTCAATGGCCCTAACTGTGCTTCATATCGATCAATGATACTTTCTAGGGCTTCTATTTCCTTTTGTTGAACCGTATCTTTCAACAATTCGCGCCCTGCATGGTCACTGGCGAGTTCAGCCCCCAACACAAACAGTCGTTTTTGAATGTCCCTCACGATTCTTTGAATTTCTTTATCTTCTAGTAAGGAGTAGGCCACACCTAAGGCTGCATTGGCCTCATCCAAGGTACCATAGCAAGACACCCTGAGATCATCCTTTCGAATTCTGCTGCCGCCCAATAAGCCGGTTTCTCCCTTGTCACCTTTTTTTGTATAGATACCCATAGCTTCACATCCTCTACGGTTGAACTTCCATGCTGTCGATAATACCTACAATCGCAGCATCAATAGGAGAGCTTGGATTGCCAAATATGTGCCTTGCAGAACTGCCCTTGGATACCAGCACATATTCACCGGTTCCTGCTCCTACAGAATCGACGGCAACTTCCTCTTTCCCAGTGGGTTGGCCTTTTGAATCTGTGGGTTGAACGATCATTAGCTTCTTGCCTATTAGATTGTCGTCTTTTCTGGTAGCTACTACCATTCCAATCACTTTACCAACATACATCTATAACACCTGCCTCTTTCTATGATCCAGTACATTTCATTTCAAACTTTTCTACTCCTGGATAATGCGGATATCCAACTCTTTGGCAGTATCCCGAGCCAGAGACGTAATTATTGTGGTAGGCGATACCTGGAGCACATTGCCCATGCTTTTTGCATCTATAATATCTGCTCGGCTGAGAACTCTTTTGGTCACTGTATGGACCGCCTGTTGTTCTTGACTTTGTTTACTTGAAGAAATAGCTATATGGTTTTTTGTTGCGGCACTGTACAGTTGGCTTGCTTTCACAAGACGAATACCGTAATCTTCCAAAGTATTTAGATGCTGCTCCATTTTCATCAAATATGCCGTTGGTGTTTTATCCATCCCAAGCTGGAGCCGTGTGGGATTCTTCAAATCACAGCCATCCTTAGCTGCGATGATAGGAATCCCCTCCATTAGTCCATGGGCTACCACATTTGTGGTTAGGGTATCAGCAATGCCAAGGGCAATTTTCACCGCAGTGTTAAGTGTCAATGTTGGAATAATCATTTGACCAATATCCTTGTATATGGCATTTAATCCTTTTACTTCTCTCTCCAGATAAACCTCTTCCATGTTTAGCTGTTCTTTGATCAACTGCGGTGTCAATACATATTCAGCGCTATTGGAAAGTAAAACCTTTAAGCTCCACCCTTCCACTAATAGCCCTTTCAATTGAGGCACTGACTCTTGAAAACCAATGGCAGCTCCTGTAAAAATAACAAGAGCCGTTTTTCTTCTAGCCTCTAACCTTCGGATTACCTCGTCTATAATCCAATTTAATGCCTCATTGCCATTCAATACGTTTCACCTCACTTCTTACAGTTCAGTGCGATACCAAGGGGTGTGACCAGGAGAGGCCGCTCAGGCTTTACTGTTTCTACGCCTATTTCCTTAAAAAACACGCTTTCAAATTCTTGAAAACAGCAGGCACCTCCTACCACATAAATCTTCTTTACATCAAAGGATGCAATATGTCTTTTTACGATGGAAGCCATTTTTTCTACCACTGGCTTAATCACCACAAAAATTTCTTTTTGCCTGCTAGGATCTTTTTTAAATTTTTCTGCTTCTTCGAAAGAAACTTTGTAGTTTCCTGCCACAACCAAGCTCATATGGGTACCGCCTGTGGCCTCGTCGGCTGTGTAAATAACTTCACCATTCTTTAGAATGCTGATCCCAGTGGTACCTCCCCCAACATCAACCACAGCACCATCGGTTACGCCCAATACTGCTGCTGCTGCTGTTGGTTCATCCACCACGTTGATGACCTCCATATCCGATGATTCTACCACATTGGCGATGGCCTTTGCATTCCCTCCAATGGTCCCAGGGGGAACAGCGGTGGCAGCGTGGGTTAATCTTACCCCAAGCAGGCTCTCCACCTGCTGCTTTAGATTTCTAACAATTCGTACTGCACCCACATAGTCCACTACCAAGCCATCCTTTACCACCGATGCAGGATATAAAGCCCCTGCCACCGGCTGATTCATTTCATCTAGGACAGATAGTACGATGTTGGCTGTTCCCAAATCGACACCTACCTTTAGATTTCCTTGGTATCCATTCACCTGCTGCCCTTCTATGAGCTTGGCAAAGCTTTCTATATAGTCATTTGCTCTTATTAGATCCATAGACATATTCTCCTTTAATCCCTTACGATTTTCCCTAGGTCGTCGTTCCCGATTCCCCCTGCATTGGCCTCATCTATATCAAGATGCATCTCTAGTACATATTGGTCTGAAACTCGAATCAGTACATCGTGGAAAATAATCCTTCGCGGACTGTTCACCTCTACACTTACCATTTCTTTATCCATCAGTCCAAAATGGGCTGCATAATCGGGAGGCATATGGATGTGCCTTAAAGCAGCAATCACACCGTATTCCTTCTCCACACTGCCCTTTGGTCCTTTCAAGATAAATCCAGGTGTGCCTTGGGTTTTACCAGACTCTCGAACAGGAGCTTTCAGTCCCAAAACAAATCCATCACTGATAGAGATTTCTAATTGGGTTTCCTTCCGTACCGGCCCGAGGATTCTAACGTTCTCAAACTTTCCCTTAGGACCGATTACCATTACGGTTTCTTGGGCAGCATACTGACCAGGCTGCTTTAAGTCCTTCATCTTTGTCAGTTCATATCCCGACCCAAAGAGTATCTCTAAATCCTCTTTACTTAGATGGACATGGCGGTTAGAAACTCCGATGGGTACCAAGGGCTCATCTCCATAAGATAAGAGCCTTTTTACGATTTCTGATACGATTTTTTCAACCAATCCTTGATTATTGCTTATCATCATAAATTACTCCACTGTCTTAGGCAATATCTTTTCAGTATCCATATGAGGTCTTGCAATAACATGGCTGGAAACCAATTCTCCTACCTTTGCAGCTGCACTTGCACCCGCATCTACAGCAGCTTTTACAGCCCCTACATCCCCTCTTACCATAACAGTAATCAGACCAGATCCTATTTTTTCATAACCAATTAAATGAACGTTTGCTGATTTTGTCATGGCATCGGCGGCTTCTATAGCACCTACCAAACCTTTTGTTTCTATCATTCCTAGTGCATCACTCATGATACTACCTCCTTCAATTCATCGTAATGGATACAATTCGTTCTCAAATCACCTTTTCGTCTGGAACATTTTGGATCCTTGCATAAATTACATACTTCTTCTGTACTATTCACAAATTCCAAGGCTTCTTCCCCATCATCGTCTGTGGTTTCTTCTACTACTTCAATGACGGGTTCCTCAACTTCAACCTCAGCCACTTCTTCATTCTCTGGCTCAACTTCGATCTTTGTCTCTTCAACCTCAACCTCAGCCTTAACCTCGTCTTTCATCTTGGTCCCAGCTGCTTCTTGTTCCTCAATCTTGATCTCAGTCTCGATCTCAGATTTTGTCATTCCTACTGTATCTTTGGTGTATACCAATTTTTCAATCTCTTCATGGGGTCTGGGAATCACTTGTTTACTAAAAACCTTATTGATTTTGCTGGCCGCAGCGCTGGCAGCTTCCACAGCAGCCTTCACAGCGCCCACATCTCCCTCTAATTTAACAGTGATCAATCCACCGCCTTTGGAGTTTTCATAACCCAATAAAGTTACATTGGCAGATTTTACTGCTGTATCTGCCGCCTCTATGGCTGCAGCCAAACCCACGGTTTCAATCAATCCTAAAGCAAGCTTTGGCAAAGTCTACACCTCCCATCTATCTATACAATTTCCTTCATTTTGCTCATTACCTTTGCGATTAAAAGGGCCATATCCTCTCTGGTTATGCCTTCTTCCTGTATAACCCTCTCAGTTTCCTGCTCTTCCAAATCCTTAAAGGGAATACCCTTTACCAACCGTGCCCCATTGGCACCCAGCTTTCGAAGCTTCTTCATATCTCTTTGGAGATGGATTTGAAAAAGAGGTTCCTCTTCCTTCAGCCTTTTATAGTGGAGTATTACTGTACCATCTTCACCGATACCAACGCCAACACCAAGGCTGGAATCGTCTGCAGCTTGATAACCTAATTTCAAAGCTGACTTCTCTTCCTGACGCATTACCAGATAAGGGACATTTTCTTCTTCCATACCAAAGAGCATCTGATTAAAAAGGGAGGGGTTTATTCCCAGTGAACTATAATAAATATGGATTGCTGGTTGTTGACTTCCATAGTTTATCTTCACTGAATTCCTCTCCCTTCTTTTAGGGCCAATATCAGTCCTGTAGCCACTGCATTTCTTGGGCCTTCCGTTCCCCTGATATTTCCTCTGCCTGCCACAACACCAAATTGTGACAATGCATCGGTTACAAGCTGCGGTACTTCAAAGTCTAAAGCTGATCCTCCTACCAGTACCACAAACTCAATGTCACGGATATTTCCAGTGGGGCAAACCATACCCAGGGCTCTCAATGCATTGGTTACAAATACCTTCTCTTTGGCTCCCCTACGAACATATTTGATTTTCTCAATAGACTGCTGTCCTGGGATAGGCAGCATATTTCCTTCTTTCAGGATCACAACCCTGGCAAACACATTGGCATTCAGAGGTTTTTCGAAAAATTCTACCGTACCGTCCTCATGTCGTATATGAAATAGGCTCTCTACCTTTGCAAGGGGATATTTTTTGATATCTTCTGCCAAGGCTAAGTCCTCAAGACCTAATTCAGAATTGATTAGCAGTGTTACCATGTTTCCGGCACCAGCAAGGTGAATTGAAGTAATTTCGCCATTCTTGTTGATAATAGAAGCGTCCGTGGAACCTGCACCCATATCTAAGATGGCCAAAGGCACGTTGGTTCCAGGCGTGGTTAAGGCACCTCGTATGGCCATATCTGCTTCTACGCCACCAACCTCCACATCTACTAATATTTCTTTCCGCAATTCATCGGCAATCATCTGCATTTGCAGCTTGTCGGCTTTTACCATGGCTGCAATACCAACGGCGTTCTCCATGGAAAACTCTTCCGCCAATCCACCCTTGACCTTTTGTGGTACAAAGGTATCTACAGCCAAAAGGTCCTGAATCTTAATGTCGTTGGGATGCTGCTTTGTAAGCTCGGACATGACTTGTCTTACCCGCTCTAACATCCCCCCTGCATTGGTTCCTGGCTCACCCTTGATATCTTCTACTGGAGCAGTCGATCTTAGCACCTCCATAATTTTAGAAGCCCCATCATCCACATCCACGATACCTTTTCGTTTTTCACCAAGAACGTGTATTTGACCCGCTGGTATTCTTCTTTCCTGCACATCCCCCTTGGGTGTTTTAATAACGACCGCAGACCGGTTTCCAATAAGTGCCCTAGCTATAGGTACAATCAGCTTGGTTTCCTCTCCATTTAAGCCGAAAACCGTTGCAATCCCATAGGGATTTGAAAGCACTTCTACTACACCACCTGGTGGTGCTACCTCGATTGCTGCCTTCATTCCAATGGGTACCTTTTCTAGGAGCGATACCTCATCGATAATCGGAATTACCTGGTTGAGGCGATTATGAATCAATACACCATCGTCTCTTTGAGCAATAGCCCCTTGTACTTGGATTCCCTTTTCAACGGCACGATTGATTCGCTCCGCTGCATCGGCAAAATCCACAACTCTTCCAATTAGTACAATAACTGGCTCTTTCAGATTTGTATTTTCAAGATTGCTTATGTCAACGGTTGTTCCTATGCCTAAACCGATTCCTCCTGGTGTGGAGGGGTTGTGACCAATCATGGTAGACTCTGTAATAATGGTCTCCGTAATGGTTTCCATGGCCACATCCCCAATCACAGGAGCAGCTTCATTAATTCTCACCAGATCTAAATCTTCAATCTTAAGGTTGATTTTATCTAAAGCTTGTTTTAAAGCGGCAAAGACACCGTGGATGTTCTGTCGTGTTCCTTTAATTCCCGTTGTAAATACGGTGCCACTGGACTGGAAGCTCACACCCTTTTCAGAAGATATCTTGGCTATAGCTACCTCTGTAGTGGCATTTCCAATGTCTACGCCTGCGATTAGCTTCATACTTTTACCTCCTGGATCTTATCCAAGACTCTATTCTTGTCTTAATCTGTTTCGGATACCATAAACTTCTGCTGCTTCTCTAACGAAGGCTGCATTGATCTTTGCACTGTACTTGTTTTCTAGTTCAGCTGCAATATCCAGAAGCTCAGATTTTGAAGAACGATAAGGTCTCAGAGCGTTGTAGATTTCAAGAATTCTTTCATCTGGAACCGCGATGAGCTCTGCTGCTCTTCTAAGATTTCTTGCAAAAGAATCTCTTCCAACTGACTCAGCAACCTGGGCTTGAAGTTCAAGGGTTTCTGGTGAAATCCTTACATCGGCAGCGGTTACCCTTCCATCGATTACCTTGTCTAAAGTAATTTCATTTATGGATTTGCCTGTTGGTGTTTTTAACAATTCAGGTCTTTTTTCTCCTAATGGATAATCAGACTTCGAAACAGTGTTTGTAGAAGCACTTTTTACTTCGCTTGCTTTATCCACTGTACCCATAGAAGCCATGATTTCTCTCACCATTTGCTCTATTAATTGCTGTTGATTCATGAACTTCACCTCCATTATTTAAACTGAGCATCCAACTCAACAGGCTTTGCGCCGAGCTGAACGTGTTCTGTTTCTTTGATGTGCAATAATGCTGCTTTTGCTTGATACCTAGGTCTTGCCATTTGATCGTTTCTTACTGGTACTGGTGTTGGGCTTTCACCCTTTGCATATTTTGCTGCATTTTTACCAATGGCTCTATAAGTTTCCTCATCAATCAGTGGTGCCTGAGAAAATAACTCTAGGTTTCCTAGTGGGAACAAATCCTTCTGGTGGATTACTGTGGTTCCTTTAGATTGTACACCGATACCAACGCCAGAACCGCTTAGTTTCGCTGCATCATGGGAAATGAAAGCCACGTCAGAAGTTCTGTTAACTCTAACAACTCTTGCTTTTAATCCCTCTTCCTCGATACCAGCAATGATTTCTCTGAGCACTTTATAGTGAGGAATGTCAATGATGGTTCTTGTTTGATGCACACCGAAGGCTGGGGCAAGACCAATTACAACTTCATCGCTCTTTGTACCTTTTTTCGCCTCACCTTTCTCTACCAGGTTAAGTCCTTCAACATTACTTGGAACTGAAACAGCAGCACTTCCTGTACTGGATGTATCTAGGTTGAAATCCTTAAGTACTTCTTCTATTACACTACGGATTAATTGTTCATTTAATTTCATTTCGTTGCACCCCTTTCCTTATTGGTCTCTTAAAAGTCTTCTGGATTTACAGCGTTGGGAATATTTCTAATTTCTTCCCATCTTGCATCGCTGATGACGTATCCTGTTTGTGGACCACGATAGTCGTTAGGATCGTTCACTGAGCTGATTACCTTGAAGTCTTTATCTAAAATAGCAGAAGTATGAAGGTAGTCCCCAGCGACTCTTTGCTTTAATAAGGAGAATACACTACCAGCTACGTCTTCAAAGCCTCTCTTATAAAGGGCTTTTACTACGTCAAGACCTGTTACCCCTCTAGCCATCATTTCTTCAGCAGCTTTTAAGTCTTCAACCACATTTCTGTTTGGCATATCCTTACTTCCGTGGGCATAGGTAGCTGCTTCAACTTCTTGATCTGTAACGGCTGGAAGACCCAGTTCTTCAAATATCGCCTGAATAACTTTCGCAGCCTTGTTTCTTACTTTTACCACAACATCTTCAGTTACCGGTCTTAGACCTGCATCGATTCTTAAGTCTCTTTGGATAACATTCCAATCGTCATAATCGTCAGCATCCCAGTTTGAACCTGCGAACATATTGTCGTAGTTTGGTGTTGCACTATAACCAGAACAGATGAAGTCTGTTCCAGGTACCATTTGCATCAAGGATCTTGCCACCCTTCTTAGGTCAGAGTGGGTAAATGTTTGGTCGTTACTGGACGCACACTCTAGATCTAGCATCATACCAATTAAGTTTTCTGCCAATATAGCTCTGATTCCGCCTGGAACCCCAGCAGGTACCCCTACACAGCTTACAGATCCGTTTTGTGTTCCTTGTGATCCTGCACCCTTTGTTACATATAGGCATCGTGCTTCTAGATATAACATGGATTTGCCTTCTGCATAGCCCATTTGTACCTCTGAACCTGTACCTGAAGTAAATCTCATTTTTAATCCCCTAGATGCATAAGCGGATGCTAGGAAGGATTTTGACCATGGTGTATCGTCTCCATCGATGAATACCTGCTCTGTTCCATATACAGAAACGGTTTCTGCATAGGCAGTAAGTCCTCTCATACCAAGAATTAGCTCTGTCGCTTCTTCGATGGCACATTGAGTTAGAATTCCTGGTCTACCAACCTGTGACCCTACCATTAAGGCCAAGGCGTTAAATGGTGCATATCGTGTAATACCAACTGTTGTCTCCATCTCATCGAAGCCTCTCACAGCAGCTTCCGCAGCGTCGGCAGCGATTTGAACAGGATGATCCTTTACGTTTGTAACGTGACATTGATTAGATGGAATTCTTCTTGATCTCATCTTGTTCACTGCCATCATCATTTCTAGCACCGTTAAGTTTCCTACGACTTCTACAACCTTTGCAGGCGTCATAGCTGTCGTATATTTTACAATTTCTCCTCTAGGAATATTGATATCCACCAGTCTTCTAGCGAACTCTAGAGAATCAATGGCCATGGCCTCTTCTGCTCTTTGTAGATTGATGGCATGATCTGCGATAAAGCTATCAAGCATATCAAAATCTTCTCAGGACGCTCTGCTAAAACTTGAAAGCGTTTTGATTTCATCCGTTTTCCCTCCTTTATATGCTACTGACTTTTTATATATAAGGAACTGTTACTGGCTTTGGTTCTTCGCCAAGGGTTCCAAGAAGCTTCACGCCTACTTCTCTCGCTGCGATGATAGACTGTCTTACAGCACCTGAATCTCCGCTGATGAATAGGATTACCTCATTGGAGAAGCTCGTTCCGCCTGCTGGTGAAGCATAACCGATTACATCCACATTGGCAGCCTTTACAGCTGTATCAGCAATAAGAACACCGATTGCAGCAGGAGCGCCTACGATTAGTCCAAATGCTTTTCCTAATGGTGCATTAAATGCTTTGTTACATGCATAGCTGGCTCTTGCAGTATATTGGAACTCCAAGTGACCTGCGTCGTTGGCATAAACATCTCCAAAGGTTCTGTCTAGTTCTTTTAACGCTACTTCAACTGCTCTCTTTGCGTCAGAAACATCTTCTGCTCCAAAGATAATTAAACAGCCATGGCCTGCGCCGCCCTTTGTATCTCTAGCAAGCTCGATTTTGATGATTTCAGTATTTGTAGCTTTTACCGCTTCATCAGCAGCTAAGATATGAGGACCTGCTCCAGTACGGGCGCCTAAAATGCCGATAGAACGATATTTTTTATCTAATCCCATTGCTTCATGAAGCTGATTGTCTACATTCGCAATAACTAGACCAATACTATCTCCGATAGCAGTACCTACAAACTCTGTCAATCCGCAAAACTTTTGCTGTGGCTTACATTCTTCAGCCTTCACTTCTGCCTTTGGCTGGTCTACCTTTTTCATTACTTCTTCCATTATCTTTTCAATCAATTGATCTTTCATTTTTTTACACCTCCATTAAATTTGCATGTTTACTATCTTGGCAATATTTTCTCAACGTCTGTGTGTGGTCTTGGGATTACATGGACAGAAACAACCTCTCCCACTTTTTGAGCAGCCGCAGCACCTGCATCTGTAGCAGCCTTTACCGCACCAACATCACCTCTTACCATCACGGTTACAAGACCTGATCCAATTTTTTCGTAGCCAACTAACGCAACATTGGCTGCTTTTACCATTGCATCAGCTGCTTCAACAGCGCCTACCAATCCTTTTGTTTCTACCATGCCTAATGCTTCCTTGGTCATTTAAAATGCCCCCTTTTTGTTTTTATTTAAGCCCTATGGCTTTTTAACATACACCCACCGCAAAACGTTTGCCCTTTAAGCTCGTCTATGGTGACTTGCTATATGTTTATTAATAATTTCTATTTTTAGAGCCAATTGCCTTGATACGTATTTGTCTTCAACAGACAATGATTTGTGGCCGTGTATACACGATACAGGTATTTTTTTACCCTATTACGGCAACATTTTGTCATGGTATAAATCATGATATTTTTTTGCTGTCATTGGGTAAAATCTTGTACAAATAAGATTAAGATCGAGATCAAGATTGAGAAAAAGCGGGCGATTCTTAAATCGCCCTACAGCCGAACAGATATATCTGTTCCCTACAACCTTAATCTCGATCTTGATCTCAATCTCAGTTTTTCGACAACAAAAAAACACCTAAGTGATACACTGTATCCTGTAGGTGTTTTCAACGCTAATTGGTTATTGACTTTTTTCTTTTTCTTTCGACTCTCTATATTCCGTAGGCGTCATCCCTACCACTTTCTTAAAGACCTTGCTAAAATAATTGGGTTCATGATAAGACAAATCCAATGCGATATTCAAAATCGGTAAATCGGTATGTTCTAATAATTCCTTGGCTCTTTCCATCCTTCTCTCGGTCACATACTGAATAAAATTTATGTTTAGTTCCTTTTTAAAAAGCTTACTGAGGTAATAGGAACTCAAATGCACATATTCTGCAGCTTCTTCCAAGGTAATGTGTCGATGAATGTTTTTTTCAATGTAATTTAATATGGCGTAAATTTCTTTATGATCTTCTACAGCTTTTCCATGGACAATCTCTTCAAATACATGATCTAATATCTGCGCCAATCTTTCTTTAACCGTAAACAAAGTGATTCCTTCAAGGGGACTACTTCCCTTATCCCAGTGCTGCATAGGCTTTAGACCCTTATGTTCACAAGCTTCCAACATTTTCTTCACAATCATCTGGGCGTTTTCTTTTAGCTGCTCCTGTTGTTCTCCATATAAACGAATCAATTGATGGGTCACAACTTTCAGTTTCTCTTTTGCGCTCTTATAATCCTCTGCATGAATCTGATGAATCAATTCATCAATATTCAACGCTCGAGCTTCTTTAAAGCTCTCTTTTAATTTCTTATGTTTTTTTACAGCTTCTACAAGATCTGCAGGTCGAGCAGGTTTTAATATGTAATCATCCGCACCTGCTTTTATGGCTTTCTGGGCATATCGAAAATCATCATAGGCCGTGAGAATAATGATGATTTTCTCTCGGTATCGGCTTTTAATGATCTCCGTTGCTTCAAGCCCATCCATTCCAGGCATTCGAATATCCATGAAAATCATATCTGGATTCTGAGTTTCACACAATTCTATGGCTTTTCTTCCTGTAGAAGCTTCCCCAACTACCATTATCCCCTCTAGTTCTTCATGGAGTATGATCTTCAGTGCCTCCCGCTCCAAATATTCGTCATCGACCAACAGCACTTTGCACATGGGAAACTCTCCTATTGCTTATTTTCATCGGGATCCTTACTTTTACTTTCGTTCCCCCATGGGGTTTACTCTTAATTTTCAACTTATACTCTGATCCATAATGATAGATGAGTCGCTTGTTGACATTATTAATTCCGATGCCTGTAGATTCACTAAGGGCACCCATATCTAGATGCTCATCTTGAACCATATGAAGCCGTTCTTTTGACATGCCCACGCCATCATCAATAATCTCGATCACGGCATCCTCTTCCAATTCATAACCAATGATCTTAATCGTTCCCGGTTCTTCCTTAGGTTCCAATCCATGATTGATGGCGTTTTCAACGAGGGTTTGTAAAAGCATGGCAGGTACAGTGATATTTCTTATGGATTCTGGAATATCTAATACATACTGAATACGGTCACCAAACCTAACGGACTGTATTTTTAGGTATCTTTCAATGTGAGCAATCTCATCCTCTAACTTCACCATTTGATCAATATTTTTTAGTATATATCGCAGTAATTCTGCCAAAGCGTAAACGATTTCCTGGGTCTTAGGCGCTTTCTCGATGAGGGCCAGCCTACCGACAGTATTTAACACATTGAACAAGAAATGTGGATTGATCTGGGATTGGAGTGCCTTTATTTCGGTATCCTTTAATGCCCGTTCCAATTCTGCCCGGGCCTTCACTTGCTCCATGAGCTTCAAATTCTTCGTATTCAACTCTTCCTGCATTAAATTCATCATATCTTTTTCTACCATATAGTTAGAAACCAAGAACATCAATCGAGCTGCTCCAACAATTTTGTCATAAGAAGTCACTGGAATTTCATCGTAAGCTGCCTTAATTTCTTCCTTGTCTTTCCATCCTGGTACTTCCTTTACAATCTGATCCAATCGATTGAGTTCACTTTCTTCAATCTTAGCTTGTCCAGCCATGATAGATCCCATATATTGTCCATTTACCGTAATGGGAATCGCAAAATCAACCAAACCCGTATGGCATCGATAAATATAAGGTTCTTCTCTCCTTGCTGCCTCTAGCCCACCATGGGCATCGGATTGATAACAGGCATCTCTGCATCTGCCAACTTCACGGATTAGGCTGCAAAATCTGGAAAACTTACTATACTTGGTGATAGGCTTACCCCTAAAATCTACAGTTACTGCCGCAATACCCGTAGCTTCAGAAAATCTGTCTTGAATTTCCTGTAAAATTTCTACGTCAATGATATCCCTTAGATGCACTATCTCCATTATCCCACCCCCTAAGAGATCTTTTGAATCTTTGTCCACATTCTATACTTATTAGCATTGTACCATAAATATTCTCGATAAAAAACAATCTCTCCTCAATAATTTTAAATTCATTAAAATTTTCTGAATTTTTTATCATTTGCATTTTTTTCTAAATCTAGGCATAAATATCCGAAAACTCTATATGTATGCGTTCCACACGACTTTGCACAGGTATCCTCTCTTGTTGTTCAAATGTCCTACCTGCATGTATTCTTACCGGCAGCTCGATTAAAAAATCACAGCCTTTACCATATTCGCTTTCTAATGTAATCCTTCTTCCATGAAGTGTCACAAGAGATTTTACAAGGGACAATCCGATGCCGCTGCCTTCATGGCTTCTTGTAAAGGATTTATCCACTTGGCGAAACCGTTCAAACACAACATCCAGTTTGTCTGCATGAATACCAATCCCAGTATCCTTTACAGAGATTATTATATTTTCTCCTCGATCATAAATATTAACGAAAATATCTCCTCCTGGTTTTGAAAACTTAATGGCATTGGAAAGCAAGTTTAGCATGATACGTTCTATTTTGTCAGGATCACAAAGCATGTTCTTCTCTTCAACCTCTGTATCAAACTGAAGATGTATATTTTGGTGTTCTGTATATTCAGCAACCGATAGGGTGATATCCTCAATAATACTTACAATGTTCTGATTTTCTAGCTCAAGTTCTAAATATCCTGCATCAACCTTTGTAATGTCAATGAGATTGTTTACCAATCGTAGCAGTCTAAAACAATTTTGTTTCACAATCCTCATTCGACGCGCCATATCAGGCTCTCTGTCACACATTTCTCTGCTTCTTAAATTCATCTCCAAAAGCTGCACCGTTCCCAAAATCAAATTTATAGGCGTTCGCAGTTCATGGGACAGATTAGCAAAAAACTCTGTCTTCAGTTTGTCATATTCTATCGCCTCTTTCAATTGCTGTATTCTTTCATGATCCTTTTTTCGTTTTGTAATATCCCGCCCCAAGATAACAATTCCTTTACGACTTCCATCCTCTTTAAATAGAGGTACCTTACATACATCATAGATTTTTTCTGCCCCATCTTTTCCTGTAATCATCTCTTCGTCCCAGGTTATACTTCCATTCCTCCATGCAATCTCATCTGTTTTT
Organism: Anaerosolibacter sp.; assembly: GCF_029240175.1. Lineage (GTDB taxonomy): Bacteria > Bacillota > Clostridia > Peptostreptococcales > Thermotaleaceae > Anaerosolibacter. The sequence goes on along the minus strand of NZ_JARBTM010000002.1, from coordinate 159,025 downwards.
TCACAAGTTAGTAACGCTCCTTCACAAGAGGCTACTTCCTCCGCCAAATCTTTATCCCGTTTTCCTTTATAGTCAATCCCTTCTAATCTAAAGATCTCTTGGCAAGCATGATTCACTTCTATCCAATGTCCTTCCCCATCCTTAAAACATACGAAATCTGGCATGGCATTGATTAAGTTTCTCAGCTGTTCTTCATTTTCCCGTAAGGCTTCTCTCGTTTCTCGCAGTTTTCTTATATATCTCAACAGCACAGTGATAATACTTGCTAGCGCAATGATTATACTGCTTATTACCATATAGATAATATTCTTTGGTATGGCATAGCTAGCAGATGGTAAATTCAAGATCAAGCTTCCTAGTGGCAGGTCCTTCATAGGAAGACCAACTCTTTTTAGTTCCTGATAGTTAAAAATATATTTGCTCGGTGTATGTCTGACGACTGAAATATTCTCCGGGACTTCACCCATGAGTATCCTTAATCCTAACTTTCCTGCTTGAACCCCATGGTCATATCCATGAATCATCTTCCCACCTAAAATGCCATAATCCATCATGAATTCCCACGCACTGTATATAGGTACGGAACTATTTGCTTTAATGATTTGTGCACCTCTCTCATAGCTCATAAATTCTTTTTGATCCTGCAATAACGCGAGAAAGAAGATAATACTATCCTTCGGGAGTACTCTGACCTCTTTTGCAACCGATGTTACATCGGTATGATGGCCTATAATAAATTCAACCTTTCCTTCATATTGATTGGATAGGCTTTTGGTATACGCCTTAAAGAGTTTGCCTGTTGTGGTATTATCAAACAGAAAATATATCTGTTTTGTATTTGGCTGTAGATTCAATGCCAAATCGATGGTTCCCTTAATATCAGGATTTTCGGCAATACCTGTAACGTTCTGATTTTCAGCAAGCATTGTATCTTGGAAATGATTCATTCCACAGAAAACAATAGGTACTCCTGGAAAAAGCTCCTGTCCATAGTTTCTTAGAAAGTAAAACGCATCATTGTCTGTAGTAAATATGATATCAAACTTTTCTGATTCATACTTATGCTTATAGATTTCATAGATCTTCTGAAAGTATAGTTCCCCGTGAACTCTTTTACCATCAAGATACTCCACTGACAAATTAATATTTTCTAGGTCTGACTTTAATACATCTTCAATTCCCTTCACCATATCATCGGTCCACTTATATCCCTTATGATAGGAGTTTAGAATCAAAACATGCTTTTCTATGTTCCTTAAAGCCAAAACAGGTGCTCTTACAGTATATAGAATGATGATCATGCTAAGTAATAATGCAATCCATGTAAACTTACGATTACAGGAGAATCTCATTTTAATCACCCCTTTTATCATGAATCCTTTTGACACAATATACTATGGTGGCACTTCTATCCAATGATCTGGATAAAAATAAGAGTGTACTACTTATCAAAAACACTTTAATCTAGGCAACTTGGTTTTGCTATCATTAAATTGTTTGATTCGTGTTAGAATTCTTCATTTTTCTTCATAAACCCTTTGTCGATTATTAACTACTTTTGTCTTGTGATGTGATATTTGGGCTAAAATTTAAAGTTTCTGAATGTAACTGATGTCTATTTTTATATCGTATCTTCTTAGCTCAATATTTGTCGATTTAGATTAACAAAATATGTCTTTTATGTTAAACTATATTCTTGTAGGAATCGGTTTTTTGTTTTATGGCAATAATTTGTGGTATGAAATACATAAGAGTAAAAAGGAGGATTACATATGATCAGCGAAAAACTAATGAGTGAATTAAATGTACAAGTTAAACATGAACTCTTTTCTGCAAATCTTTATCTTTCTATGGCTTCCTATTGTGCCGATGAGGATTTAATGGGATTTGCAAATTTCTTCAGGGTACAGGCAGAAGAGGAAAAATTCCATGCTATGAAATTCTTTGACTATATCATTGAAATGAATGGAAGAGCCAAGGTATCTGCCTTAGATGAACCGAAAAGTGACTTTACCTCCATTTTAGATGCATTCAAATATGCCTATGCGCATGAGCAGTTTGTCACAAAGCGTATTTATACCCTTACAGACTTAGCCATGGAAGAGAGGGAGCATGCTACCATCAGTTTTCTAAAATGGTTTATTGATGAGCAAGTTGAAGAAGAATCTATGTTTAACGGCTTGGTGAAAAAGCTTCAGCGGATTGGCGACAATGCCAATGCCCTATATATGCTAGATGCAGAGCTGGCCCAAAGAGTCTTTACACCACCTGCTGCTGAATAAAGAAAAAATCCCATAATGGGATTTTTTTTTAATGTCTATTCCTAAATACAATAGAATAGGATATACTATTTATAATCATATGTTTATATTATAAGCAAAAGTTGGTGAAAATTATGACCGAAAGAGAAAAAGAGATATTAGATATCATCCGCAGGAATCCTATGATTTCTCAGCAAGAGTTGGCAGATACCTTAGGGATAACCCGTTCCTCTGCCGCCGTTCATATTACCAATCTCGTAAAAAAGGGTTTTATTGCCGGCAAAGGCTATGTGCTAAAGGAGGCGGACTACGTGGCTGTGGTAGGAGGAGCCAATATTGATATTCAAGGATTTGTGTCAAAACCTTTGATACTCAAAGATTCCAACCCAGGCAATGTCCGTATTTCCCTTGGAGGTGTAGGAAGGAATATCGCAGAAAACCTTGTAAAACTCGGCATTCAAACGAAACTTTTTTCTGCTGTAGGGGATGATGTTTATGGGAAAAAGCTTATGGAAGAATCCAGATCATCAGGCATCGATATGGATCACTGTCTCATGCTGAAAAATGCATCTACGTCTACCTATCTTTCTATTCTAGATCATGATGGTGATATGGCCGCAGCTGTATCACATATGGATATCTTCGACAACTTTTCTGTAGATTTCTTGAAAAATCATGGACCGATTCTTAACAATGCACAATTAATTGTCCTAGATACCAACATACCCCAAGCATCTATTGAATTCTTAATCACCCACTTTAAGGATTGCTTTTTCTTTTTAGATACTGTGTCTACCAGCAAAGCACTGAAAGTCAAAGAGATAATAGGAGCCTTTCATACCATTAAACCTAACAAATATGAAGCAGAAGTGTTATCTGGGATCTCCATCGTTTCCACATTAGATGCAGAAAAAGCATGTGATTACTTTCTTAATCAGGGTGTACAGCAGGTCTTTATCAGCATGGGGAAAGACGGTATATGTTATGGAGATCACCAGCATACCCGATTCTTATCGGTACCTGAAATCCATGTCGTAAATGCTACAGGTGCTGGAGATGCATTTATGGCAGGCTTGGTCTTTGGTTTCCTGCAAAAATACACCCTAGATCAAAGCGCTCGCTTTGCCACAGCCGCTTCAATTTTCGCTTTGTCCCATAAAGACACCATACATCCTATGATGTCAGCCAAAAACGTTCAAAATATAATGAAGGAGTTGATTTAGTGTATCAACAATATTTAGAAATACATCCCGAAGTACAACAGGCCCTTGCTGCTGGAAAACCAGTGGTTGCTTTGGAATCTACCATTATCTCCCATGGAATGCCCTATCCTGAAAATATTGAAACTGCACGCAGGGTTGAAGGAATCGTTCGAGAACATGGTGCAGTACCAGCTACCATCGGCATACTTCATGGCAAGCTCAAGGTAGGTCTCACCGATGAAGAACTAGAATATATGGGAAAAGGACAAGATATTTTAAAGGTTAGCCGAAGAGATTTACCTTTCATTGTGGCTAAGCAGCTCAATGGTGCTACCACAGTGGCTTCCACTATGATTATTGCCGCTTTAGCAGGTATCAAAGTATTCGTCACAGGTGGTATCGGCGGTGTTCACCGTAATGCCCAGGAAACCTTCGATGTTTCTGCAGATTTAACTGAGTTGGCCAACACCAATGTGGCGGTGGTATGCGCAGGGGCCAAATCTATCCTAGATATCGGTTTAACCCTTGAGTATCTAGAAACCCATGGAGTTCCCGTGGTAGGATATCAAACAGAGGATTTTCCTGCTTTTTATACCCGCAAAAGCGGTTTCCAAGCTGATTATCGTGTAGATACCCCTAAAGAATTAGCCAAAGCGTTAAAGGCAAAGTGGGATCTTGATTTAAAGGGTGGCATGGTGATTGGTAATCCGATCCCTGAAGCCTATGAGATGGATTATGATGCCATTCATCATGCCATTGAAGATGCCCTAAGAGAAGCAGAATCGACGGGTATTAAGGGAAAAGAAACAACCCCCTTCCTTCTATCAAAAATCAAGGCATTAACAGGGGGCAAAAGCTTAGAATCCAATATTCAGCTGGTTTATAATAACGCCAAAGTAGGTGCCCAATTGGCAGTAGAGCTGGCAAAGTTATAGGAAAGTATTCAGATCAAGATCAAGATTGAGGAAAGGCAGTAGGGGCGGGGTTCCCCCGCCCGAAGGCCCAAGAAATCAGCAGAAAAAGGGCAGGATGACCCTGGGTTACAATCTCAATCTTGGTCGCGATCTTCTTTTCCATTTTCCATCAACCTCCTGCTGATAGAAAGGTTAGTCGAAATCTATCTACCAGTTGCAGGCATGTAGATTTTTCTCCTCTGAAAATCACAAGGTTCACGGGTAAGCAAAGTTTTCCAAAGCATCGATCATCCTTTTCTTGGATTTGAATTTCCCAATCCTTGCCCTTATACAATCCGCTGCCACAGTTTTCACCACCCAAGGTACTCAGGTATTCTTCTATATAGTTCTTTGCTATTCCACTTTCAATGATTTCCTGCCATAACTCCACTTCTGTCACCGCCTTTTTACCAATCATTCCATTCATCAAAGCCTTTAAATATCTGGAGTCCCTCTTATTCAACCTGGAACTGTAAGTTGATTTTTTTCATTTCACTCTTCAATAAGACAATGGTAATTAAAGTAGACAATACATCTGCCAATGGAATGGACAGCCATATACCCAAAAGTCCCAACCCAAATAACCTTGGTAGTATCAATACCAGAGGTATCAATAGAAACACTTGTCTCAACAGTGATAATATCAGGGATGGCATGGCTTTCCCCAGAGATTGAAATAAAGCAGCACCTACAATCTGTACCCCTATGATGGGTACCATAGCAATTGAAATTCTTAAGGCAGTTACACCCTTTTCAATAAGCAGTGGATCATCATCAAACATCCCAAAGATAGCTCCTGGAAATAATTCGCCTATCATCGTGCTAAAGGCGGCGAATACCGTGGTATAAAGAATCGACAGCTTTAATACTTCCTTTACGCGATCGATTCGCTTTGCACCATAATTATAGCCTGCAATGGGCTGCATTCCTTGGACGATCCCAAATAGTGGCATAAATAAGAACATGGTCACTCGATTAATCACGCCAAATATAGCTATGGCCAATTCCCCGCCATAAGCCACTAGCGAATTATTTAGAACAATGGCCACAAAACTTCCTGAAAACTGCCTGGCAAAAGCAGGAAAACCAACTGTAACCATCTCTATCATAATCCCCTTATCGGGCTTCAAGTGGTGTAACTTTACCTTTAATGTACTACTTCCCCCATAGATATACACCAAAACATAAATTAACGAAACAAATTGAGAAACAATGGTAGCCAGGGCTGCCCCCCGAATGCCCATATCTAGTGGAAAAATGAAAATGTAATCTAAAAATATATTCAATATGGTGCCGATTAACATTGAGAACATGGCTGCCTTCGCATTGCCTTCCGCCCGTATTAGGTTATTGGCAGATACCACGAAGGGGAAGTATATACTTCCCAGTAAGATTACTTGAATATATTCCTTTCCATAGGGCATTAAGGTATCCGTGGCTCCGAAGAGTCGTAACAATGGTTCCACAAAAATCGACCCCAAAATACAGATCAATATACCCAAAAACGTCACTGCCAAGAATGAATTTCCCGCCACATGGTCAGCTCTTTCAATATCCTTAGCACCCAGGCTTCTAGAGATCGCCGATGCGGCGCCGATTCCAATCATCTGGGCAACAGCCATTATCATCATTTGAATAGGGAATGCAACGGTTAGACCCCCGATGGCCAGATACCCTACACCTCGTCCGATAAAGATGGTATCCACAATATTATACAAAGCATTCACGATCATTCCTATAGTAGCTGGTAATGAAAGATTCATCAACAACTTGCTCATTTTTTCATTTTCCAATCTATAGCTTCTTTCGTTCATCCTGCACCCCTCTCTTTTCTTCACCGATGCATCTATACCCGTAACCACCAAACTTCATAAGCATAGAAGTATGCCATATTTAATCCTCGTTGATTGGGAAATCCCTCTTTTAAAATTCTATACTTATATCATCTTATCCTTTTATTCATTTACATTATTAGCATTTTATTTGATATTTCTTCATGTTGCAACATTTAACCTAATGAATCAAGGATACCAAATAAAAATAGGAGAAGACTAAGGTCCTCTCCACAATCCCATGTTTCTTCGTCCAATTATCAAATGACCCAAGATAATCTATGCTAAAACACTTTTTGCATAGGTCAAGAATCCATCATAATCTTGAATCTCTTTCTCATAGATTTCTTTATCAGCTAGCTGATATGGCTTCTTCCCGCTGAAGTCGAACTCAATTCTGCCTTTATAAATATACGAGGCATTTCCAATAAATTCAACCTTATATTTCTCCAATTCATCTTTTGAAACAATACACTTAATCATCCCACCATCGTTAAATATACGAATCTCCGAGTCAAACCTTTTTTCATCTTTGCGACAGACGATGATACTGGATGCTGTCATTCCCGTACCGCAGGACTGTGTCAGACCAACCCCCCGCTCATAGGTCTTTACATAAATACTTTGTTCATCCAATATCTTCACGAAGTTTACATTGACACCCTTAGGAAAAACAGTTCTATCAGTGTTGGCCTTCTCCCCTACGATGCTCAATTCCTTCTCATCAATATGATCGACGATAGCAACCACATGGGGATTGGAAATACTTAAAGCACTAAACGTCAACGTCTCAGATAGTTCTTTAATCTTGTCAAATAGGTGCTCTTTTCTCGACCCATTCATGGGCAGTGTATTGATATCAAAGGAAACGGTCTCGATGGTAATCTGAATCGTAGTAATCCCATTATGGATTTCCTCTGCCTTTCTGACCACATAGCTGGCTTTCATGGTCTCAATTTCAACCACATCCTTGCCTACCACCTCAATCACATATCTTCCCACACACCTTAAACCATTGCCACACATTTCTGGTTCTGATCCATCAGCGTTGAAAATCCTCATTTTCCCATCTGCCCATTCACTGGATAGAACAAATAGGATGCCATCAGCACCTATAGGCCCTTTACGATCACATATCTCCCTTGCAAGGGAGATCCTTTGTTCTTCAGTAAAACCATAATCATGGTTGATTTCATCGATGAGTACAAACTCATTCCCCGTACCATGGCATTTTATCATTTCTATCATCATTTTAATATACCTCCTTGTATCCGTATATTTATACATAATGCATTATATTTTTCCGTTTATTTTACTTTACCATACTCCTAAAAGGAATTGAAAGAGTTATTTTGAGAATATATTATATTCCCTACAATCACTCATTATGCTGACGTCAGCTCTTCTACCCTCCGAATGATCTTTTGCGCTACCTTCGTTCCCCTCTTTTTTAAATCTTCAAAGTACCTATCCAAATTATCATCGTAAGGCAATTTTTCCTTGAACAGTATCATCTCTAAAGCTTGCCTCACCGTATGTATAAAGACGGTCTCTTCCTGAGAAGGATGCTGGGTCAAAGCTGCCAAAGTGAGACTTAGGCTTTCAATTACTTTACCTTCCTCGAAGTTCTTTTCTAAGCTTTCAGAAAAACCCTGCCATTCTCCTACTTTATGAAACTTTCCGCTTTCCACGGCCTGATGAAGCAATATCTTGGTATGTCCAATAATGCAGCTTTGTCCTTGACACTTGCCACACTGCCCTTCTCCTAAACATATTTCATCTACAGCCCCTTTGATTTGGTGCGTATATTCATACAAGGTAAGAGCAGCCTCTCTGAAAGGTGTTAGCTCGCCTCTCTTTTTTGCTTCTAAAGCAGGTTTTAGTAAGACAAAGACACTGATACCAATAATTATGAAGAATCCTCCCATGTATGTAGGCTGAAGATAAGTCGATGGTAGTGTGTTGTACAGCTTTGTTATACCAAAAAACATGAAAATCGATGCTGATGCAATTTTAATTGTAAATTCTGGGATACGGTCTCCAATCTTACTTCCTACATAAATACCTATTCCACTAGTTAGGATCATTCCTGCAACAGTCCCCATCAAAATAAAAACTGGATATACTGCATCTACTGATAGGGTAATAGCAGTCAACTGAGTCTTATCTCCAAGTTCCCCAATGAAAAATGCCATAGCTACAGTAAAAACCGGCCCCAAATTTCTTTTACCCTGATCCTCTTCATCATCGTCTTTATCATTTTTCAATGTCCATAGGGCAAACCCAATAAAGGAAATGCCTGCAACAATCTGTATCGTGTTGATAGGGATTATATTGGATAAATAAGAACCCACGGCTACTGCAATGCCATGATTTAATAGAGATCCTAGAAAGACACCCAATAGTACCTTCTTCACCTTATACTGGGTAGCAAAAGCCATAGCCAGTATCTGGGTCTTGTCACCCATTTCAGCCATAAAAATTAAAAATAGAGAACGAATAAATTCCTGAACCATTATGGATACCTCCCTCTATAAATTGCATATCACTATTTTGTGTAGCAAAGTTCTTTCACTGCTTCTATAGTATTTTCAGAATCATGTTAGCCGTTAGCAGTTAGCAGTTTTTTCTATACAGCTAACCGCTATCTGCTAACCAAAAATGTACAACCCTACTGAGTATGTAAAAATCTATTCCACGCAGTCTATGAACGGATTGAATAAATTAAGGGCGAAACCTTCAACTTAATAAAACTATTATAAAATAGCTTTATTAAGCCAAAAGTCTCGCCCCTTTAGAAACACGTTCTGAAGCAAATAGGACCAGGTTTATCACCAGTATGTTGATCCTATTTATGGCCCATGGGCCACAGCTACTCCCTTTTAGCACTGCTTTTCCAATTACTACTATATCATATACTGTTTTTTATTACAATATTCACCCCATAATACCTAAGCTAGATGCTCATATTAGAATGTTACTTATGGGTAAATCGATCAATAAGATCCCTTCGAATAATGGCAAAATTTTGAAATAGCCGATCACCGAAGGCAAAGATTGCCGCATAATATAACGGTACACCTAGTCGATCTCCAATATAAGCCAGGAACCCAGCCAATATAGCATTGCCAAAGAAACCTGAGACAAATATGGCAGTGTTAAATTTTTTCTCCATATGAGATCTAATGGCCCCAAATACAGAATCCAACGCTGCCAATATGGCCACAGACATATACAACGAGTAAGAGGTTGAATACGTAATTGGCAAATACATGCCAAGGACTACACCTAGAATTAATCCAATGAAAATAATAAGCAACTTAAGCACCTTCTTTAACTTCTGTGAGATAAATATGATTAATATCCTCAGAAAATTTGTCTATCTTCATATTCAGTACTGTATTGACTTCAAGATATAGGCCATAAAACTCCTTGAGAATTTGAGCATAACTATCAGGAGCCTTCAAAGCTGCTTCTAATGTTTTAGGATCTCCAATTGCCTTAATAATAAACGGCTGCGCAAACACTTGATTGTTGATGCGAATGGTATACCCCGCACAGGTCATTTCGGAAGTGGATAACACCCTTTGTCCATTGATGGATAGCGCTTCAGCACCAGCCTCTTTTAAATCATTCACCAAGGTCAGCACGTCAATATCATGGACAAGCACGGCATTTGGGTCTTCTCCTTCATATAATTCCCTGGTGCCATCATTTAAGACCAATATAACACCTGGACCTTCCACATCTACAAAACCAGCAATCAGTTTTTGCTCATTCAATTCCCGGAGCATAGCATCTTCGATATCTCCGCCTTCTTCCTTTATTCTTTCATATTCTTGGATTTGTTTTTTCTTGTCTAAAACAATTCTGTGAAGATTCTCAAGCTCTTTTTCCTCGCTTTCAATAGATACCTTATAGTCATGAATTACTTTTAAAGGCACATATTGATACTCCCCCTTCACATTCTTCACTTGAAGGGAAATCGCAAAACCGATTAGTATAGCAAACAGCAGTATGTTAAACTTCCATCGACTAAATCTCATTCTATCACCTCAACTACTGTTGGTTGTCTTCTATAGGTTTAGCAAAACGATACTTTATTGTACCGTTATATCCAGAAATTATGACTTCATCCTGCTTTTTCACCGCAACCTGCAGACCATCCTTCTCCTTCATCTGCCATACGATACCGTAACGAATATTTAACGCAGCCTCTAAATCTTCTGGGTTTCCAATCGCTTTAATAATAAATGGCGGTGCCGTTGGAATTGCATTAATATTAATATTGTTTCCTGCCAAGCTTATTTCTGTTCTAGAAATGATTCTCTGCTCATTGATAGAAATCGCTTCTGCACCTGCATCGTTTAATCTATTTACCACTTCTAATAATCGTTCATACCGATCCATGATAACACTTCTGTCCGTAGGAAACTCTGGATCAGGGGGAGGATCATCGATCACTATAACCACACCAGTTCCTTTAACTGTCTTGAATCCTGAAATCACTTTATATTTCTCGATTTCGCTTCTTATCTGTTTCGCTAGGGCTTCTTGTGTTGACTCTGCCTCTTCAATTTCCTTAATCTGATCTTCGATATCATTAATCTCACCCTGCAGCTTCTGTTTTTCCTCCCTTACTCTTTTTAATTCTTCCGCCAACTCCTTTGCTGTTTGAGTAGGTGCAGCCCCATTATAATTAGCCTGTACGCTCCTAAATTGCAAAGTCAAAGAAAGCCCAAGTACAACACAAACGATACCTACTGCAACCTGTGCCCTTATCCCTTTCATTGTTCATCACCTACTTTATCATTTTCATCCCCCACAGGGATTGTATTTTTTATATAATCATCCGTCTAAAGCAGTATTTCCATTTTCTTAGCTAGTCTTGCATTTTTACAAGATTTTGTATATTTCTTTAAACATAAGTATTATATCATAGAAATATGCTATTTTCAGCAATGGAAATCACCCATTATATTATTCTTTCATTACAAACATAAACACAAAATAAGGCCGATATATTCATCAGCCTTTAATGATTTTAATTCAACATTATCTTCTCAATTCCTTTTTTTATGCTTTTTATTCTTTTGTCCCTAAACCAAAGATACTCGTTCCTCCAAAGAGAAAGAAAAGCACGGCGATCCAAATAAGGGTATCAAACCCTATTCCTGGAAATATTTCCTTCTGAACGCTTTGGGCTTCTGCTACAGAAACGGCTGGAAGCTGATGATCTTTACTCATTTTCTATTACCTCCTTAAGGTATACTGATTTCAAAATCTTTCCTATCCATTAAATCTCTACACTATATAGTATTTAAGTGATTTCAATTGGGTGACCCCTTTTCGCCCATATATAAAATTTTTTTTAGATTTTATTATAGGATATTTCCTTTCTCCTATGATTTTTGTAACAGGTATTCAAAGAGCCACATATTCTAAAGTAGGCGAATGATAAGAAAACATTTGGAAGATTAAAAGGAGGTTCCCATATGTCAGGCACAGTTGAAAAGAAATGTGGCTGCGGTTTGTTTGGCGGCAAAAATGATAGCTTGTTGTTCTTCTTCCTACTCCTCGTTGTATTATTTGGAGGCGGTTTATTTGGCGGAGTAGGCTGTGGAACTGGAGGCGGTTTCTTCGGAAATGACAGCTCCTTACATATATTATCCTCCCAATGGGCAGTGTCTACATGAAGATGCTGCTCTTTTCTTTTAACAACTTGTCTGTAACCTTTTGGTCCACAAGACATATTATGTTATCGCAAGAGGATAACTACCGAAAGGGGGTGTAAGTGACGATGAAAAACAATCAAAATGCCTATACCTTGGATCTTGTGATGCTCCCCAATGATAAATTGGAAGAGTATAATAAATTTCTTGAGCAATATGGTAATGTCCCTGATAAATATATTTTGAGGGAAATGTATAGGGTAAAGGGTACGGTTTCTCAGGAAGTGCTTTCGCAGCATATAAAAAATCTGGATGCCTTATCTACTATGGAGGGTTTTGTAACAGATGACCATAAACAAAGAATTGAGATGGTAAAAAATATATTGACTGCTGAAACTAGAATATCTAGACCATCTCAGCAAGCAGAGGTTGAAACACAATTCTGGGGTGGTTCCAGCTTGCTGTTATGGTTCTTAACACTAGCTGCAATATGGCGTAGACCTTTCTTTTTCTAGGGTAAAATCTATACACCCAACAAAGAGCAGATCATTTTTTATCTGCTCTTTGTTCTTATACCTTAAATCGTGTTATCAGTGCCTCGAGATATCTAGATTTCATCTGTTTGCTTGCCAGGGCTTGTTTGATCGGTGGTAGTTTCAAAATTCCAGATAGAATAGCAGCCATGGCACGATGACTGGCAAAAGCTTGATTGTCAAAAATAAGTTCTTGGAGCATACCCCTTTCAATAGCCATCATGACGACCCGGTGGGTTGAATTGACAGGCGTAATGACCCTCTCTTTTCGAGAAACTAAACCTAAGGCTTTTGTTGGGCAAGCTCGGACGCACACGCCGCAGCCTAAGCAGATATCTTCATGGAGTTTCGCCTTCTTCTTTTCGTACCGCTGGGGATTGTTCGCTGATACCATGGTCATGGCTTCTACTGGGCAAGTATGAACACATCTGCCGCAGCCATTGCATTTTGCTTCATCAATTTTGGGTAGAAAGTTGGTTGTATGGACAGGGTTTAACATACCAAATTTTCGGGCAGCAATCATGGCTTCACAGCAGCAGCCACAACAATTGCAGATAAAACTTACCTGCTCCCGTACATTTTCACCGAACTGTACCAAATTATACTCATAGGCTTGCTGTAACAGCTCTAACCCTTCTGAAATTCCTACTTCTCGGGCATATCCATGCTTGATTAATGATGCTGCCGCTCCATTAAAAGTCATACAGATATCCATGGGTGCATCACAGGCCTTTCCCACATGTTCCATTTTATGTCTGCAATAGCACATGCCAATACCCCTGTGCTTTGCAGTACGAATTACTTCACTGGCTCTTTCATAGTCTAAAACATGAAGGGCATTTTCATTGGAAAGCACAGGTTCATGGACAAATACTCGCCCTGCTTGGGTCTCACCATGGGCAAACAGCCCTTTGATAAAATCCTCCTCCACATTTAAATATTGAAAGTACAGCTCACTCAATAACTTTTGGTCTATGTCCCCCCGGGTACGCATGATGGAAAACTCAAAAAAGCCAGCCATGGGCGGAGGCAAAACATACTTTTGATCACCATGATAATCCATATCTAGAAGAATCGCTCTCCCAGCTAAATCTTCCAATACTTTTTGGGTAGAAATTCTATCCATTTTCCATATTTTACTGGCTGTTTCTACTGTAAATGGTTTGATCGGCAGCTGAGCAACCAGCTGCGCCTCTTTCTCGCTAAAAAGAATCTTTAATATTTTGTACAAGGTCTCCGATGGCGGTGCTCCTTGTGGAAAACGGTTGAGCCTTTCCTCTAACTGTTTATAGGATGATTTAATGGTATGATGGGCCATGTCCACACCTCTCTAGATTGATTTTGTTCTTTCGCTGCTTCATGAAAACTTCATATTTCTCTATTTGATGATTGTTTCCATTTTATAGAATTTCTATAGGCTTCTTTCTGTCTATGCTTTTACAAATATATTTTTGTGTCAGGATTCCTATTCCTAATTTTGATTCCATGGAATATATTTACACTATGGTATAATAATAGAAACGTTTCATCATAACAGTGGCAAAGGAGCATTGGCTATGTTTTATTTATTAGGAGGTATATCCGTTATAAGTCTTGTTTTTCTTATTGGCGCATATCACTTTTCCAGTCTGGTTATTCAACCTAAAACCCTAAATGATCAGCAAGTCCTTGAAATGATGCAGGAAAAGCATGCTGCTAAACTGGCAGCAGTTGAAAATCTATCTAAGGAAGAAGTCTGGTTGGAATCACCTTTTGGATATAAGATGCGGGGTTGGTTTTATCCCAATGGTCCATCCCATAAGACCATCATTCTATGCCATGGAATTACGATGAACCTTCTTCATTCCATAAAGTATTTTTATCTCTTTTATGAAAGAGGTTTCAATGTCCTCCTCTATGATCATCGGAATCATGGCAGAAGCGGAGGTCACTTCACCACCCTTGGCTATTATGAAAAACAAGATTTAACTGCATGGGTGGACTGGGTATCTCATCGGTTGGGGTCCCACTCTATCATAGGTGTTCATGGAGAATCCATGGGTGCTGCCACGGCGCTGCAGCACGGGGCCATAGATCATCGTGTTCATTTTTATATCTCCGATTGTTCTTTTTCGGACCTCAATGCCCTGTTGGCTTTCCGGTTAAAAGCAGATTACCGCCTGCAGCCGTTCCCTTGGCTGCCTATATCTAGTCTAATCACCTATTTCAGAACCAAGGCTCACTTTCAGGATGTATCTCCAGCAGCTACAATTAAGGATATTTCAGCACCAGTACTTTTTATCCATGGATCTGCAGATACTTACATCCCCCCTGAAATGAGCATAGAGATGTATAGGGAAAAAATAGGAAGTAAGGATTTGCTTCTAGTGGAAGGAGCAAAGCATGCCAAATCTATTGAGGCTGCACCCAAAGCCTACGAAGAAGCAGTAGATACATTCTTAAAGACTGTTATTTCAGAACGGATTTGACAAACACCTTTGGTATTCATTATAATTATGTAGGGACACAATGCGTCCGCGGGACACAAAAGCTCCCTATCGTTTGACATAATCTTGTATTTATCCTATTTTTACTGGGTATATATTGTGGTAATATAAATGAATAGAACATCAACAAATTGCCGTTTGGCAACGTTGTTCCACACTAACGGATAGAGGGGGAATGTATTTTGAAAAAACCAACTACACTCATCATATTGGACGGTTTTGGTTTAAATGAAAGTGATTATGGAAATGCAGTAAAACAGGCGAATACACCGAATCTCGATAGATACTTCGAGCTATATCCCCAAAGCATTGCCCATGCCAGCGGCCTTGAGGTAGGTTTACCCCATGGACAGATGGGGAATTCAGAGGTTGGCCATCTAAATATTGGTGCTGGCCGTGTTGTGTATCAGGAATTGACGAGAATTACAAAAGCCATTGAAGATGGAGATTTCTTTGAAAATCCTGTGTTCGCAGAAGCCATTGAAAATGTAAAAAACAACAATTCTGCACTGCATCTGTGGGGACTACTGTCCGATGGCGGCGTTCACAGCCATAACACCCATCTTTATGCATTGTTGAGACTTGCAAAAGCAGCAGGCCTTGATAAGGTCTACATCCATGCATTCCTAGATGGAAGGGATGTACCTCCATCTAGTGCATTGACCTTTATTGATGAACTAGAAAAAAACATCCAAGAAATTGGTGTGGGTAAAATTGCAACCATTGCTGGTCGTTACTACGCCATGGATCGAGATAAGCGCTGGGAAAGGGTGCAATTGGCCTATGATGCCATGACGCTAGGCCTTGGTACCAAGGCAGTATCTGCCCGCAGTGCAGTGGAGATTTCCTATGAAAACAAAGTAGTAGATGAATTTGTTATTCCCACCGTCATCACGGAAAATGATATCCCTGTTGCCACGGTAAATCCTTTGGATTCTGTCATCATGTTTAACTTTAGACCTGATCGTGCCAGAGAAATAACAAGAGCTTTCGTGGACCCATCCTTTAATGACTTTGAAAGACCAAAGGGCTTCTTTCCATTACATTATGTATGTATGACCAGTTATGATGCCACCATGCCAAATGTTCACGTGGCCTATGAGCCCCAAGCGTTAACCAATACCTTTGGGGAATACATCTCAAAGCTCGGGTTGAAACAACTTCGCATTGCAGAGACAGAGAAATATGCCCATGTTACCTTCTTCTTTAACGGTGGTATTGAAACGCCTTACGAAGGAGAAACCCGTATCTTGGTTCCCTCTCCAAAGGTAGCCACTTATGATTTACAACCGGAGATGAGCGCCTATGAAGTTACAGATCGTTTACTGGAGGAAATTCAGAAGGATATCCATGATGTGATCATTGTAAATTATGCGAATGCTGATATGGTCGGTCATACAGGTTCCATGGATGCAGCCATTAAGGCTGTAGAGACCGTGGATACATGTGTTGGCAAAGTCATCGAGGCTGTTATTGCCAAGGGTGGCCAGATTCTCCTTACGGCTGATCATGGAAATTCCGATGAAATGTTAGACTCAGACGGAAATATCATCACAGCCCACTCCACAAATCCTGTGCCATTACTGCTCATCAACAGCACAGAAGAGTGCGGTATCGACGAAGGAAAACTTGCTGATTTAGCACCTACATTGCTTCATATGATGGGAATCCCTAAGCCTGATGAAATGACTGGCCGCTCCCTATTACTGGAGCCTGCCTTTAATGTAGAATCAGACAATATATAAATACAGATAAAACGCCCAATGGAAAATTCCATTGGGCGTTTTATCTACCTATTCGACGCTTTCACATCACTGATCATAAACTGCATATTTCTGTATCCATTCCATTCGTTGATTCTTGGAAATCCTACGATATCTACCTCTTCTGGACAATGTAATTGTTGGATATACAAATCAGCCATACCAAAGCCAACCGCATGTACTGGGATTTTCTCATTCCATTTCTGAGATAGGCCTTTTAACTTTAAATGTTCATGGTTTTTTCCCATAGCCACAACTTGGGGCGAATTGTCAACCTTCAGACAACTCAATAAAAACTGAGGTTTCTCATTTCCCATGCCATAGGGTTCTATTCTCTCCAGTTCCTGCAGCAAGCTTTCTGTCAGTTCAGATGGCTTTAGTTCGGCATATACCTTAAGGGTCTTAACAAAAACCTCTGGTGATTCTTCCCTAATCACCTTGGCCTGTTCATTTAAACGTCTTCGTAAGATTTCTAACTTATCTTTTTCTATGGAAAATCCACAGGCATTCTTATGACCGCCAAACTTTATAAATAAATCGGCACAGTTCTTTAGTTCCTCATAAATATCCATACCATCAATACTTCTTCCGCTGCCTTTCATGATTCCTTCTTCATGGCCTTCTGTGACGATCAAGGTAGGCTTATAATAGCGGTCTCTGATTTTTCCTGCAATGATCCCAATCACCCCTTCATGGGTTCCTTCTGAATCTACCACTAAAAATAAATCTTCCAAATAATTTTTTTCTACCTTGGCCTTACATAACTCAAGACCTTTATCCTGAATCGTTTTTCTTTCATGATTACAAGCTACCAGGTGTCGAATAAGACTATCTATTTTTTTTGTATCTCCTTCCAAGAGCAACTCTACACCGGCTCTGGCATCATCGATTCTACCACTGGCATTAAAATGGGGTCCTAATATAAACCCAATATGGGTAGTTGTAATATCTTTACCTTCAAGCTCGAGAGCTCGTATAAGACCCTTAAGTCCTGATCTTGTGCAATTGGTCATCTTTTTGAGACCATATTTTAAAAGGGTTCTATTTTCATCTATCAAAGGAACCACATCAGCCACCGTTGCCAAGGCCACCACATCTAACAAGTCATTGAGATAGCTTTTGGGTGCATTGAGCTTTTTTTGAACTCCTTGGGCCAACTTAAAAGCAATACCACAACCACATAACAGCTTAAAAGGATATTTGCAATCCCCTTGCTTTGGGTTCAAAATCAGACAATCAGGCACTGTATCCGATAGATTATGGTGATCCGTCACAATAATCTCCATGCCTAAATCCTTCGCCAGCTGCACTTCCTTTACTGAGGTAGATCCACAGTCCACCGTGATAATTAAATCGGCACCTTGTTTCTTAATATCTTCAATGGCCTCACAATTTAGACCATAACCCTCCTCCGCCCTTAAGGGTATATAATAATGGAGGTTTGAAGTAAACCGTTTTAAAAAATCCATAAGCACCGCAATGCTAGCCACGCCATCTACGTCATAATCGCCGTAGATCCAAATGCTCTTTCCCTTATGAATATGATCTATAACCACATCCACCACTTCCCCCATATTCTTCATGAGAAAGGGGTCATAAGTTCTTTGAGGTTTGGCAGAAAGAAATTCATTCATTTCCTCAATATCTGTAATTCCTTTATGTATCAATATTTTCTGTACAATGGGATGAATGCCCTCGCCCACCATCGAAAGATTTTCACTGTTATCTAATATATCCCAATATGTTTCAATCATCGTATGCCTCCCATAGTTATCTTGTCATTATTATACCATAAAAAGCACACTCCGTGTGCTTCGCTAGGGGAACCTAGTTCCCCTTCGACAGCTGCAAAGCAGCTTGAGCACCCCTCTGACTGCGGCATGGGAATCCTTCCCCTGCACCCCTTGTTTTTTATGATATAAGACGAGTACGTTCTTATATCATAAAAAACAGCAGGTCTAAAGCCTGCTGTTCTATCACATATATTATTCAGTTCCTAACCTTTTTTCTTTAATTTTTTCAATCTTGGATTCCACCATACTGTAAACAACAGGAATAATCACGAGTGTAAGCAGTGTGGAAACCATGAGTCCGCTCATAAGGGCGATAGACATGGGTTGAAACAACTCGCTGCCTGTGAACACCAAAGGCGTAAGACCAATGACCGTGGTCGTAGTGCTGAGCATGATAGGCCTAAACCGCTTATCAACGGCTTCCAGACATGCCTCTTTAATATCTTTTCCTGCCCTTCTCTCTCCATTGATAAAATCAATTAACATAATGGCATTATTTACCACAATACCCAACAGACTTACCATACCTAGGAGCCCAGTAAACGACAAGGGTTGTCGGAATATGAACAAACCAACAATAGAACCGATGGTAGACAGCGGTATGGTGAGTAAAATCACTATAGGCTGTACAAATGAATTGAACTGAATGAGTAAGATTCCATAGACCAGCACCAATGCAAAGATAGCCAAAGTACCTACACTGCCAAAATGTTCCTGAATTTTTTCTCTCTCTCCATCAAACACGATCTGCACATCCCCTAGGTCCGACTCTCCTAACCCCTGCTGCAGTTGTCTTTGTATTTCAACAGAGCTAAAACCGGGCTTTACATCACTATATATAGTAACAGATTTTTCTCGATCATGCTTCTTAATATCAGGTATTTGGGGTCTCAGCTCAATATTGGCGATTTCTTTTAACAACACTTTATTTCCAGTGACAGAGGATTGAATGGCCATGTTTCCTAAATCCTCACTTGACTGAACATTGCTTTTTACGAGTATGCCATATTCATTCCCATCATTTCTAAATATTGAGGCGGTTCTACCCATCAGTGCAATGTTTACTTCTTTTTGCACATCATATTTGGTTACTCCATAAAAACTTGCCTTATCCGTATCTATATCTACATAAAATTCATACACCTTATCCGTAAAATCATCATCGATATTAACGGTTCCCTCTATACTCGAAAGGTATTGACTCACCTTTCTGGTTGCCGCTTCAAGCTTCTCCATGTCATCTCCAGTTACACGAACCCGGACTGGCGCACCAATAGGCTCTCCCTGCTCCAATTGCTTTATGGTAGCAGTACCACCAACAATCCGTTCATCGAAAATCTCCTGTAGTGCATCGGCAAACTCCGTATTTGTCTTAAACCTTTTTTCTTTTTTCAAGTCAACCTTCAACATAATTTGAGCAAAGTCTTGGGATTGGGTATAAAGGGGGAGTGTATTATAAAACTTTGGCAGACCATCCCCGATGGCCAAAGTATAGCTTTCCACTTCTTTCTGTTCCTTTAGAATCTGAGCTACTTGATCTGCCAGCACTTCCGTCTTATGAATATCCGTTCCCGACTCTGTCCTCATATCAATATAGAGGATACTTGTATCTGCTTTTGGGAAGAACTGCAGTCCTAACTGAGTAGCCAGTAAGATGGTAATACCGAAGACAAAGAAAGAAGATATGATCGTTTTTTTCTTTTCAGCCATCCCTATGTGGAGCATTCGATCAAAAAATCCTCGAATCTTATACTTCCTTTCTCTGGTTTCACTTTTCTTGAAAAACAAAAAGGCCATGGTTGGTGTCACCAAGAGGGCCACCAAATATGAGGCCGATAGGGAAACCATAATAATCAACGGCAAGCTTTGAATATATTCCCCAGCCATGGAAGGCAGCAGCAGTAATGGAATAAAGGCAAATACAGTGGTAAGGGTGGAGGTTAAGACAGGTATAGCCACCTCTGCTACCCCTTCCACACAAGCCTTCATTCTTTCTATATCCTGATCAATTTTCACCTGGATGGCATCACTTACCACAATGGCATTATCCACCAACATACCTAGGGCAATAATCAATGCCGTAATAGAAATCTGGTGAATAGGTATGTTCAAGAACCTCATCAAAACAAAGGTGGTTAAAATCGATAGAGGAATAGCAGTTGACACGATCACTGCATTCCTAAAACCCATGCCAATAAAAACCACAATGATGACAAATAGAATACCTTCAATAAGGTTGATAATAAAATTGTTCACAGCTCTGCTAACATCTTTGGGCTGATACAGTACTTCATCGAAATAAATGTCTTTTGGCAAATCCACCTTTAAAGCATTGATTGTTGCTTCAACTTCTTTTCCGATGATGACAATATTCTTGTTCTCCTGAAAATATCCCGTTAAAAGTACAGCATTTCGATCATTTTGTTTAATCAGATAGTTAGAATCCTCTAAGTCCATATACACCCTGGCTATATCTTTCAGCCTTACAACAGATCCACTATCTTTAGCGCCTGCCACAATAGTATTTTCAATTTCCTTTAACTCTCCATAGGTTCCTGTGGCGGCCACATTAAAACGTGCCCCCTCGTTCTTAATCTGCCCCAAAGGGATTTCGATGTTCTGGGCCTGAAGCACCTTTACAATATCTTCAAAGGATAATTGATATTGATTAATCTGCGCCATATCAATCTCTACCCTTACCTCTTTTTCCTGCTTTCCATGAAGATCAAAGCGGGCAATCCCCTTAATCTTACCTAGTTCTTTTTTGAATTCCTCAGCATAGGCTGCCAACTCCTCGTAGGAATAATTCTCCCCCGACATACTAATGATAATCCCAGCTGTCTCTGTCAAATCTGTATTGATCTGTATTGGATGTGCTTCCTTGGGCAGTTCGCCTTGTAAATCCTCCATTTTCTGCCGCAAGTCTTCCCAGGATTTTTCTATATCTGCATCCTGAACCAGGCGCACCACCACCACAGATACCCCGTTTCTTGATTGAGATTCTGCATAATCATAGCCTTTCAGCTCAGCTGCCTCGTCCTCGATCTTACTGGTCACCAGTTTTTCTACTTCCTCAGGAGATGCTCCGGGATAAATCGTAGTAACGATGGCGATGGCGGCTGTAATTTCTGGATTTTCCTGTTTAGGTGTAATGTAGTAGCTATAAATGCCGGCAATCATGACGAGGACTGCCAGAAAAAGGGTTACTTTTCTTTCCTTGATCGCCCCATGTATGAGTCCTTTTCCCACGATATTTTCCCCCTCTAGTTCTGTACAGAAACAGATTCCTGATCCTTCAGCTTTTTCATACCTTCTACAATGAGTTTTTCATTGGGATTCAGACCTTCAATCCGAACATAGTTATTCTGAACTTCTGCTAATTTGATTTGCTTTTGTTGGGCCTTTCCATCTTTCATAACAAATACATAATCTTCTCCATTGGATAAAATTGCTGATATGGGAATCCAGACTCCCCGCTTCTCGCCGATCGTTAATTCAACTTTCCCCACACTGCCCATAGGCCAGCTATTCTGAGAAAGGGCAATTTCTATGGGATACGTAAGCATTTTCTCATCAGGTGTTTGCCCAATGTTGGTTACTTCCCCCATAATCGCTTCATTATTAATCAAGACCTTTGCCTTCATCCCAATATGTACAGCGTTTAGATCCTTTGATGTCACACCTACCTTTAGAATTTTTTCTTCATCTCTCACCACTATGACTGGATATCCTGACCCAACCATCTCTCCTTCTTCATACAACACATCTACCACGTAACCGTCTGAATTTGCTTTTATCACCGCATCCTCGACCAAGCTCATTTTGTATTTGTAATCTGCAGCTGCCTGCTCCAGCTGCCCCTTGGCCGCCGCTTTATCTTCCGCCCTGGCCCCAGCCTTTATCTTTTTCTCCATTTCCTTCGCTGTGTTTAAGTCCGCTTTTCTTAGATCCAACTCTAGCTTAGCCTTATCAAAATCATTCTTTGAAATGGCTCCAGCTTCATGGAGCTTCTGCATCTTTTCATATTGATCTACGGTAAAATTATATGCAGCTCCTGCCTTTTCCGCACTTGCCTCAGCCTGTTTGATATCTTCTGCCACGGCTCCATTAACAGCCTTATCATATTGAGACTTGGCTGCTTCCAGCTGGCCTTGAGAAGCTTCAAGACTATATTGTAGATCCTGGGTATCTAATTGAATCAAAGGTTGATTTGCTTTTATTTGCTCCCCTTCCTTTACAAGGACCTTCTCAATTCTCCCACCGCTTTTAAATGCCAGCTTCTTTAAAGATGCTGATCCTACAATGCCTGTATAATCCAAAACCACAGGTCTTATCTCTTCTTTTATGGACAGAACCTTTACTGGTTTTGCCTTCGGTGCCAGCTCTTTATCTTTATTTCCATTAGAGCATCCAGTAGCCATAATCAAAATCACAATCATCCATAATGCTGCAACTTTTACTCTCATAAATATCCCCCTTATTACCGTGTCAGTGAACATACGTTTATTATTGTCATAAATAAAATTGCCTATCGGCAATTTGTTTTCCCTATGATACGATCTGTTTCCTTAAATCAAATGAAATAAATCTATTCTTTATGTCGTGAAAATGATAATGCATATACTGCTGTACCAATCCCTTGATCTTATCTTCATCCTCGTAATGCCTTAAAATTGCTTTTATTCCTTCCACTTGACTTACTGCAAGAACATGGGCAAAGAATTCATCCGGAATCACCACATCATCTTCCCTCAGCTGAAGAAAGATTTGATTCTTAAATTTATTTTCCACCAAATTGGTGATTTCCTCTATAACATGCTCAAACTTTGTTCCCTCACAGCCACTCATTAAAATTAACAATTCTCTCCGATGTTCCCGATTGATCATCACAATTTGATTGGCTATATACGCCATGACCTGTCGAATATCTTTTAGTCCACCCATTTCAACAAATTTTTCGTTTGTTAAATCAATCACCTTATGATAGGCGGGACTGATCACTGAATAAAATAAATCCTCCTTGTTCGTAAAATAACGATAGAGGTTTCCAACTGTCATGCCGCCTTTTTCTGCGATTGACCGCATAGATGCATCTTTGAATCCCTTTTCGTGAAACTCTATCAACGCTGCTTCATGAATACTGTTTCTCACATCATCCTTTAATACTTGCATATAATAAACACCCATTCATTTTTAGTTTTAATTAAATTTTAGAAGAACAGCTTTCCTTTGTCAATAGATTAAATACATTTATAAAATTTAATGTTTAATGTATCTAAACCGTGGTATATAAATAATAAGAAAAATCATTTGATAACCAACATCACTTACTTGCCCTAAAAGGATGGTGATTGTATGAAACAATCCAATACAAGTAATCTAAAAATAAACAAATTAAATAGTTATCTAATGTCTAATCTTTATTCACAAAAAGTATCCAATACGAAGAAAACGAATAAGTCAGTTAAGCAATCATAGACCCTATTCCCCCCTTATATTCAGAATTCCAAGTGTAGCCCCCCTTCACTTGGAATTCTCTATTTTTTCCCGGGTTTACATAAGTAGGAATAGAAAAGGCAGGGATACCCCGCCTTTCCTATTCCTACTTATATCCTAAGCCAATTGTTCTTTTTGTGGGGTTAGGATATTGCTCCAGCGGCCACACTTATCTCCCCAGCGGGCAACCAATTGCGCATCCCGATGGAAACCTACTACCTCACACATGTTCGCACAGCTTTCACACTCAAAGCTGTTTACATAGAAGCTGCTGTCGGCGATATCAAATCCGAAAAAGTTTGTCTGTCCTGTTCTTTTCACCTCATCCTTCGCCAATAAACAGGCACCAATAGCTCCCATAACATTGGCATGGGGCGGTACAACAATCTCACATCCGATCATTTCTTCGAAGGCTTTTCTGATGCCTACGTTGGCAGCAACGCCTCCCTGGAAAATGACTGGAGATTTAATATCTTTACCCTTGCCCAGGTTATTTAAATAGTTTCTAGCCAGCGCTTGGCACAAGCCGTTAATGATATCCTCTTGATTATGTCCCAACTGCTGCTTGTGAATCATATCCGACTCGGCAAAAACTGCACAACGCCCTGCGATACGGACTGTGGTTTTTGATTTTAAAGCCAGCTCACCAAATTCTTCAATAGGAATATCCAATCGTTCTGCCTGTCGATCCAAAAATGAACCTGTACCAGCTGCACAAACGGTGTTCATGGCAAAGTCGTAGATAATACCATCCCTCAAAAGGATAATCTTTGAATCCTGTCCGCCAATTTCAATAATCGTTTTCACATCAGGTACACAATGGAGCGCAGCAATGCCATGGGCAGTGATTTCATTTTTCACCACGTCAGCACCTACCATAACTGATGCCAGCTGTCTGCCGCTGCCCGTTGTTCCTACCCCTATAACTTCCACATCCTGTCCTAACCGTTCTTTGACCATCTGTAAACCTTGTTTTAATGCTTGAATAGGCTTTCCCTGGGTTCGAATATACAATTTCTCCAATATGTTTTCCTCTGTATCCATTACCACAACATTGGTACTCACTGAACCTACATCAATTCCAAGATAACACTTCTTCATGGGTCTTCTCCCTTCTTCTCCATAATAATTCAATAAATGCTTCTAGCCTTGTTTGATAGCCGGTTTCGCCTGTCATCTCATCCAACACCAGCTTTAAAATTGGAATATCCTTCTCTTCCTCCACAGACCGCAGTATGCTCTGGGCCACGATTTCAGGCATACAGGTAAAAGGCAGGAGATGGATCACACCATCGTAATTTTCTTCATGATATCGAACTGCATTGCCTACCGTATGGCGAGCGTGTCCACCAATTTCAAGATCTATATATGGTGCTGCTGCCCGATGAACCTCTTCTTTTTCAGAGCGGACAAAGGGCAAAAAATCTAACTGTTCTCTAATAAACTCACTAGCCATAACGGACCGGTGTACCTCTACTCCCATATTCCCCAGCTTTTGAATGATATTTAAATTGATAAAGGGCTCCACCACAGTATAAATTTCTCCAACGATTCCCACTTTTATAACCCTACGGTGGGGGTCGACAGAAATACTTTCGAGTTTATTTTTTATCTCCTGGACCCATTGAAGGGTTTTTGATGAACCATGTATTTGTTTAATCCCTTCTTCAAACGCCCGATAGAGGCTATCTGTTTCCCCTGATTCTATCTCCCTAGGCCTCACTTTACAAAACAATTCATCTAAATCATCAATCTCATTGAGAATCTTGACCGCCTTCACAAATGAAGCCCCTATCTTTCCATAGTGATTGTCTCCAGCCACCCGCTTTAGCTTCTGAAGAAAATTTATAATCTCCCCAAAGCTCTTAAAGGGTTCTCCACAGATCATCTCGATGTCATATCCCAATTCTTTTAGTATCTCTTCCTGAAGCATATGATAGTAACTAATACGGCAAGCATCACACCCACCCCACATAAAGAGGGTATCTGCCCCTTGGTTAATGCTTTCCATATAGTTACCCAGGGTAATCTTAAATGGAATACAAATCTGCTCCGGAGAATGTCTGGTACCCAATTCCAAAGTTCTTTTGCTGCTTTTGGGCGGTGGAATTACAGTCACCCCCAAATCCTCAAATACAGCCTTCAATGCTATATAAACGTTTCCCATATGGGGAAATGAAATCTTCAAATCGCTTCCCTCCATCACCCATGCAAGTGTACTGCTTCAAAAACTAAAGAATCAAGCTTAATTCCCGTTGTAGATTATTAACGTATTCTTCCAAAATTATTCAATATTGTTATGTAGTGAAAAAACTCCTGAATTCATATCAGGAGTTTTTCGTTTTATTTTCTTTTCATCTTGTTATTCAATTCAAATGCCTAACCTTTAAAATATTCATCCTCCTGCCATATCTCTGAATACTCATATTTAAAGCATCTTTTCGTTGTTACTGACTTAAAGCCTTGCATGATTTTTTGTAGGGTCGTCCACCCCTACGACCTCTCCGAAGATGTTTTTCCTATTCTCGGTGCATATTGTCACAAAATAATAACCGGAGTGTGCATAATCATAATATTTTAATCGTATGCTCTTACGTTTAGGCAACGAAATATTTTACATGATTATCCCTCCCTTAAACCAATAAATTTCCTGTAAATAGTCCTCTGGAATTCATACATTTCCTCTAAAAATGATCCTATGACGTTATTCAAAAATAAACTAATATATTTAATGACTTAACACTTGACCTTCGCCTTAGACTAAGGTTTATAATGGAAACAAATACCCTTATAGGAGTGAAAGTATGGAGAGAAAGTATACGATCAATGAAGTGGCCCAGATGTTCCAAATAACCACAAATAAAATCAGATTCTATGAAAAGAAGAACATTCTCCATCCTCAACGGGATATGGAGAATAACTACAGGTACTTTACGGAGGATGACATCATTAAACTTCAGGCCGTCCTTGTTTATAGAATGATGAATATCCCTATTGAACAAGTAAAAGATATGATGGTCCATTACGAAAGAGAAAACATTATCAATCACTTTCATAGCCAATGGAAATATATCAATGACGAAATTCACCGCTTACAGCTTATTCAAAATTGTCTCGAAGGAATGATGGATACGGTTTATGACTGTCCTGCCCTGCTAGGAGATAGTTTGCCTGAACAGCTGCTGCCCTTTGCCCAAAACATGAATAATCTTTATCAAATAAAGAATAGTTGGAAAGATCGGTGGAACTTTGATGACTGGGCAACAAGCTACGACGTATCTGTCAAAAATAATATCGGCAGGCTGGGCATCTATAAAAATTATGAACGAATACTGGACACGGTATTTGACCAATCTATAAAGGACAAAGCTCCTCACTCCAAGATATTAGAAATCGGCGTAGGTACAGGGAATCTAGCGAAGAGATACCTCACTTCAGCATTTGAGTTCATTGGTATCGACCAATCCCGAGAGATGCTAAATGTTGCCAAACAAAAATTTCCTAACCTTAGACTTCGCATAGGTGAGTTTTTAAAGATTCCTTATCCTAACAATTATTTTGATATCATTGTATCTACCTATGCCTTCCATCATTTAACCGATGAGGAAAAGGAGATAGCTGTTGCTGAGATGGTCAGAGTTTTACGGAAAGACGGCAGAATCGTTCTAGGAGATTTGATGTTTGAAAATGCACTAAAAAAAGAAGAATTATATAGTACCCTCACCCAAGATGAACTATCTGAAATGGAAGATGAGTATTATTCCAATATCGATATGCTTAAAGATATATCTAATAGATTTAGCATGAATCTAAGCTTTATTAAGATCGATAGGCTGACCTATATCGTCTGTATTGAATAGATATGAGAAAACACAAGCATGGGCATATCATACTTGTGTTTTCTCCTATTGTTAAATACATTTATCTACTTCGAAAAATCTGTTTAACATTGCTTCTACTCTGCAAAGGATATCTGGATAATATCCGGGGATCTCATTGTGCAGAAGTTTAAAATATAAGCAGCGAACAAAATTCTTGGTATTTACACGGGCAATATATTGGCTTCGGGTTCTTTCCCACTCACAGCATTGACTGAGTCCTTCAATCCATTGGGTAATCATTTCACGGGATATTCGATTCGTCTTGATCATTCTGTAAACAACCCTAGCCATTCGTTCATCCTCTTCATTACTCAAAAGGAATTTCTCGTTATAGAGAACCTTTTGCATAGCCCCTAAAACTTCCTGTAAAATAACTTCGTCGCTTTCTTCACATTGAGCCAACTCATCCATGGCATCGGCGCCATGGGCCGCACCATGGGCCCAGCCATAGTCTTCTATGTATCCCCGTAAATCCCGTTCTTCTTGATAGTATCGTATCAGGGTATTTTTCACCTTTAGGAAGCTATCCATACTCAGAAACGACTTCTTCCGATGCCTTGCTAAGATCAGTACGATGACGAGTATAGAGAAGGTTCTGGTAAAGACAGTCTCATCTCCCATATTACCGAAGCGATATAATAAGTAATTTTCACTTATTAAAGTATCCAGCATATCTTTTTGCTCAGCTTCAGAAAAAAACTCCTTTTCTCCAATCCACATGTAAAAGGTTGAATAAATCAAGTCATCTCTCAGCTCTGGATCTGGGTCTCCTATGTATTTAAACATCCGGCTTATATATGTCCTTGGTTCCTCTCCAGCTGATAATTCATAATTATTTTCTGCAATCCTACGCAGGTCTAAAATTAACTGCTCTTTTTCAGCCATTTTATGATGATCCCCCTTATATTTATCGATAGCTCTCATCCAATACTTTTTCAAAATTTACACTATCCTGCCAGTCCCCATTTTGGTAAATAAATTGATGACTGCGTCCCATAAATTGAAAGCCGTTTTTGATCAATACCACCTGAGAGCCGATGTTATCCAGAGCTGTTCCTGCTTCAATTCGATGAAGCTTATGGCGACAAATTGCTTCTTGTAAGACCAAAGCAACAGCCCTTGTTGCATATCCCTTACCAGCATGATTCTTGCCTATTCTGTACCCCAACTCAGCCTTGTTGAAGATACCCCTTACGATAGAAACAAGGTTTACTCTCCCAATAATCCTGTGATCATGGCCCTTAATCAGATACATGTAGAGGGCGCCGTCATTTTGTTCCTTTAAAATCTCTTGCTGTATAGATTTAAACTGCTCGAAATTATAGTATCCATCTCCCCTCGAAGGAACCATGGATTCAAAGTATGCCCTATTTTCAACCTCAAATCGAAAGAGCGCTTCCATATCCGATTCTTCAAGAAGCATTATGGTAATATCCGTCATCGTAAAACTCCTTTCAAACATTGAACCACTTCAATATGATTAAGGTATAATGATTAGAAAAAATTTTAGGGGCGATTTACGAATCGCTCGTTATCCTTGTCATTAGGGCGATTCGTGAATCACCCCTACAAAATATTCATAGTTCACTCTAATTCTCTTTATTTATTATTATCTTGCCTCTTAGGGGCTCTTTGTTTTCCCATCCTTCGGCATTGAGATAAAACGCAAATTCATATTCCCCTGAAGAAAGGGACCATGGATAATCAATGGAAAATATCAAACTGGCATCCCCTTCTAACGTGTCAACAGAGGATCTTTTATCAAAATCTATTTCATCACCGTACTGCCAAACCTCTTTTCCATCCTGATACAAAATCAATTCATAGATCTTTGCATTTGGAAACCGCAGTGTAACTTTTTCTTGATTGTTATTATGGACAGCGAAAACCATAGCATCCATATAGCTTTCCAATTGGCTGTAGGAACCCTCTCCTGTTGTAAGGGTGAACCTCTTTTTTATCTTTTCTGTTTCCATGGTATATTCATCCCCTCCAAGAAGCTCAAAGGGATAATTGATTGCCCGATGATAATCCATCTTCCACCCATCGTCTGTCTTTACCAGTTTCATATAACCCCGCTTATCTATATATTCAACCTGATCATGGGGATCGGTTAGCTTGATTTTTGCTACATAGTCTACGTATAAGTTGTTGTTCTCCTCCTGCTTAACACTTTCAAAGTCCACGCTTTCAAAAGCAATATTTACCTGTCTCTTTCGCGCTGTATGGTAAACAAAGGCAAAATCACGGTTCGCCAAGGTTGTCTTCGCCCCCCGTTCCGTCATATAGGGCTTTAGCTTTCCATGAAGATCAAGAATCATCTCCATTTGCCTCTCCATTACAGCTTGATTGAGCACCGTAAAATCTTCCACATTGTATATCTGAGCCATAAAGCTTTCAACCACTTCTTTTGCTTCATCTATAGGATCTTTAACTTTAAGACAACTCACTCTGACAATAATTAATAGTATGATGAGTACCATTAGCAAGACCTTTTTCATCGCTATTCCCCTTTCAGTTTTCAGCTCCTTAGATACTATATTCGCTTTTCAGTATGATTTTCCTTTATTTGTAAGGATATAGCCCCTGTATCAGAGCAGATAAAGAATGCGACGTAAGGTCGAGATCAAGATTTTCAACGTAGGGGTTGCATAGTATGCAACCCGCCTAGATTTCATGGCATTCCTGCGGGTCGCATACTATGCGACCCCTACAACCTCAACCTAAATGATTATCTCGATCTTGTATCGCATTATTCTACAACTTCATCCAAATAAAATACCCTAGCTTTCGCTAGGGCATTCATTTCTTTATTTCACTACAATATTAAAAATCTTTCCTGGTACGTAGATCTCCTTTACAATGGACTTTCCATCGATGAAGGCAGCAATTTTCTCATCTGCCATGGCCTTTTCCTTTGCATCTTCCTTGGAAGCATCGGCGGCGATAACGATGGTACCTCTAACTTTACCATTGACCTGTACTGCCATTTCAATGGTGTCATCCTTTGTTTTCGCTTCATCCCACTGTGGCCAAGATTGATCAGTAACCATACCTTCATATCCATTTATCTCCCATAACTCTTCAGTGATATGGGGTGCAATTGGATTTAACAAGGTCAAGAATATTTTAAACTCTGCCTTATTGATGGAGCCTTTGCCGTTGAAATCATTGATCAAAGACATCAAAGCTGCAATAGCCGTGTTGAACTTCAGGTTTTCAAAATCTTCACTGACTTTTTTAATGGTCTTATGAATCGTACTTTCTAAATCCTTAGACAAAGTAGCTCCATCCACAAGGATACTCTGGAGCTTCCATGAACGATCCAAGAATCTCCTACAACCCTTGATACCATTTTGTGACCATGGTACACTTTTTTCAAAGTCTCCAATAAACATTTCATAGACCCTTAAGGTATCTGCACCATACTCCTCAATGATATCATCAGGATTTACCACATTGCCCCTGGACTTAGACATTTTCTCACTATTTTCACCTAAGATCATCCCATGGGATGTACGCTTTTGATAGGGCTCTGCCGTTGGTACTACACCATAATCATACAAGAACTTATGCCAGAATCTAGAATACAATAGATGCAGGGTTGTATGCTCCATCCCACCATTGTACCAATCGATAGGTGTCCAGTATTCTAGGTTTTCTTTGCTGGCCAACTCTTTATCATTGTGGGGATCAGTGTATCTCAAGAAATACCAGGAAGACCCTGCCCACTGAGGCATAGTATCTGTTTCTCTTTCTCCCTTACCGCCACACTTCGGACAAGTTGTTTCTACCCATTCTCGCATATTAGCCAATGGAGATTCTCCATTTTCTGTGGGCTCATAGCTTTCCACTTCTGGTAATACTACTGGCAGCTCTTCCTCTGGTACAGGAACCCATCCGCATTCCTGACAGTAAACTAATGGAATTGGTTCTCCCCAATATCTTTGACGAGAGAATACCCAGTCTCTCAGCTTAAAGTTTATTTTACGCTGGCCAATTTCTTTTTCCTCAAGCCAGTGACTGATCTTTTCCTTCGCTTCCTTTACATCCAAGCCATTGATGAGACCGGAGTTCACCAACATACCGCTTTCTGTATCTGTATAGGCAGCCTCATCCACATTGCCGCCGGCAACAACCTCTATGATTGGAAGATTAAACTTCTTTGCAAATTCCCAGTCCCTTGTGTCATGACCTGGTACGGCCATGATGGCACCTGTACCATAGGATATCAATACATAGTCAGAGATGAAGATTGGGATTTCCTTCTCAGTGGCAGGATTGACGGCCTTAATACCTTTAATCTCAACGCCCGTTTTTTCCTTTACCAGTTCAGTTCTCTCAAAATCAGACTTCTTGCTGGCTTGTTCCTTATAAGCTTCGATTTCATCAAGATTTGTGATCTGATCCTTCAATTCCTCAATCAGTGGATGTTCTGGAGCGATAACCATATAGGTGGCACCAAACAATGTATCAGGTCTAGTTGTATACACCCTGATTGGCTGACCTCCTGTTACAGCAAAGTCAATCTCCATACCTGTAGAACGTCCAATCCAGTTCTCTTGCTGAATTTTTACACGATCAATATAGTCAACAATTTGCAAATCCTTAATCAATCGTTCTGCGTACTCGGTGATTTTTAACATCCATTGGGTTTTAATCTTTCGCACTACCTCCCCACCGCAGCGCTCACAACCGCCATTAACAACCTCTTCATTGGCCAAGCCAACCTTACACTCTGTACACCAGTTAATGGCTGCTTCTTTCTTATAGGCCAAACCCTTTTCAAAAAGCTTTAGGAAAATCCACTGGGTCCACTTGTAATAATTAGGATCTGTAGTATCCACCTCTCTTGACCAATCAAAAGAAAGGCCCAATGACTTTAACTGTGACTTGAAGCGGGCAATGTTTTGCTCCGTAACAATTCTAGGATGAATTTTGTTTTTGATTGCAAAGTTTTCTGTCGGCAACCCAAAAGCATCCCAACCCATAGGATACAGCACATTATAGCCCTGCAATCTACGTTTTCTGGATACCACGTCCAGTGCTGTATAGGATCTTGGATGTCCCACGTGGAGCCCTTGTCCCGATGGATAAGGAAACTCTACCAACGCATAATATTTAGGCTTCGACTTATCATCTGAAGCATAAAAAGTTCCTTTTTCATCCCAAATGTCCTGCCACTTTTTCTCAAGGTTTTTTGGATTATACTCTTTCATGCTGTTCACATCCTCTTTTAAATTTAAAAATAAAAAAGCCCTTCATCCCTATATAGAGACGAAAGACTCGCGGTACCACTCTACTTGACAGCCTACGACTGTCCTCTCAAAAACGATAACGGATTTACCCGATCAGGGCTAATTTCTTCACCCCAATAGCTCCAGGACGAGTTCAGTCTTCTTTGCTGTCATCTTCCACCAACCGATGACTCTCTATATGCAACGATTCAACCTACTACTTCCCTTCTTTGCCTCATATTCATTTGAATGTATTGTATCAAATAATATAAAAGAAATCAATTTCTAATTTCAATTATTCCCTAAACAGGAAGATTATAAACACACCTACCTTATATATTACTTAAAACCCTACTGATCTGTCCTTACTATTTTCCCTGCAGCGAAACTATAAATTGTGAACAACCTCTATAATTTTATGAAATTTCCTCTCTAGTGTGGACAAAA
Organism: Anaerosolibacter sp.; assembly: GCF_029240175.1. Taxonomy (GTDB): domain Bacteria; phylum Bacillota; class Clostridia; order Peptostreptococcales; family Thermotaleaceae; genus Anaerosolibacter. The sequence goes on along the minus strand of NZ_JARBTM010000002.1, from coordinate 125,469 downwards.
TATAGTACAATGTTATTAAATCTCTGGTGTGGAGGAGGTGTTTCGATGTCTGAAAATCATCAGGGTATCATTACAAAAATTGAGCAACAAGAAAAGAACAAAAGCCGTTACTCTGTTTATGTAGATCATCAATTTGCTTTTGGTATTTCCGAAGATTTATTGGTTAAATTTCGATTGTTGAAAGGAAAAGAAATTGATTCTTCTGCCATGGAAAAAATCATCCTAGAGGAGGAACAACATAAGGCAAACAACTATGCCTTTAAGCTTTTGTCCTACCGCGGAAGAACCAAACAAGAGATGGAAATAAAGATGAAAGAAAAAGGATATGAGGCATCTGTTGTTGAAAAAACTATAGCCTTTCTTCAGAGCAACAATTACATTAATGATGAGGATTTTGCATCATCCTATATCCGTGATAAAGTAAATATTCAAAAGCTTGGTAAGATGCGGATTAAGCAGGAGCTTTATCAGAAAGGAATTGATAAAAATATTATTCAAGAGGCCATCAGTGAACAGATAGACCATGAAGATGAGCTTGAAACAGCACTAAATCTCGGAAGAAAGAAACTGGATTCCACCTATCGAAATGATGATAAAAATGCCCAGTATCGTAAGCTTGGCAGTTTCCTGCAAAGAAAAGGCTTTGACTATGATGTCATTAAAAAAGTTTTAAATGTTTTGTTAAAATAAGCCCCTAAACGGATGGTAAAATGGCCATCCTTTTAGGTAATTACTTTACATATATATCTGAAAACTCAATGTGGATTCTTTCAATATTTCCAGTGCTATAATAGGTATCTTTCTCCTTTACTTGGTCCGCTTCAATGTTTTCTACAGGCAGCTCAATTTTAAATTCACTGCCTTTACCTACTTCACTCTTAAGAATAATCCGCCCATGATGCATTTCCACCAGAGATTTTACAAGAGATAGCCCTATCCCGCTTCCTTCCTGTTTCTTTGCAAAGGTCTTTTCACCTTGAATGAACCGTCGAAAGATTATATCTTGCTTTTCTTGAGGGATTCCTTCACCAGTGTCTTTCACAGAAATATGAATATGCCCATTTTCTGCAGAAATCCCAACATATATTTGCCCTCCAGCTGGCGTAAACTTAATGGCGTTAGACAGAAGGTTTAGCATCACTCTCTCAATCATATCTGGATCACATGCCATGATACACTCCTCTATGTTCGTATCAAAAATCATGTTTACACCCTTGTTTCTGATATATTCTGCCACAGATAAGGTGATGTCTTCAACAATCCTGACAATGTCATAATTATTCCGCTCTGCTTGAATAAAACCCGAATCAATTTTTGTCCGATCAATGAAGTTATTAATCAATCGAATGAGTCGATAGCAATTTTGCTTGATCATGGCAGTATATTTAACCAGCTTTTCTTTATCAGTCTTATCTCCCATCCCTCGAACCATCATATCAATGATTTCATTGGAGCCTAGAATAACATTTAATGGCGTCTTCAACTCATGGGATATGTTGGTAAAAAACTCTGTTTTCATCTCATCGCATTCCACAGCCAACTTTAGTGCCTTTTCATCTTCCTTATGCTGTGTAATATCCCTAGAACAGAATATAACGGCTATAGGCTGATGTTCATGATCATAAATAAGCTTTCCCACGGCCTCTAGCCAGACATAATGCCCAGCTGCATGTTTATACCTGCATTCTATCTTACAGCTTTGCCTCCCGCCCTCCAACAGTTTTTCCGAAAACTGATGCATAAGGGCATCTCGATCATCAGGATGTATCAATTCAAAAACAGATTTTCCCAAAAGATCGGCAGGGGCATATCCTAAAATATCCTCATGGGAAGGTGTCACATATTGGAAGATACCTTCCAAATTTATTTTAGAAATGGTATCAATGGTATTATCAACAATTTGCTTTAAAAACGATTCTCTCTCAATTAGATCTTTTTCAATGATCTTCCTTTGTTGAATTTCCCGCTCCAGTTCCATAGTTTTGTTCTTCAGATAAAGAATAAGCTCTCCCTGGGCTTGTCCGACTGCATCTCCCCGTCGTTCTGTTTTTGTCTTCTGTGTTTTTCCCAACACCATAGGTCTTCCCCCCTTTGTAATTTTACAAAGCAGCAATAGAACCAGTACATAATATATCGGAAAACTTGGCAAATTTATAAACTTTTCTTTACAATATATTTCCTGTATTTTACAAAATTCCTGCTTAAATTTTTCGCAACTTTCGACAGTATTTATATTGGTATGCTTTGTTCATGTGAAAATCCATAGAAAGAGGCTGTCATAACATGGTATATCTACCTGAGGTAGAAAAAATATTTATATGTGAAATCAAATAGTTCTTTAGAAAGAAGAAAGACTGAAAATGAAGGATCATTCATTTTCAGTCTTTCTTCTATACAAAATAAAAATAAGTAAAGATATTTTCTTAAGTAGGAACGAATAATTGCTTTCCTATTTTGATTGACACCTACACCCGTGGATTCGCTTCAAGATATGACTTAGCAGATTCTATACAACGTCGAGCATGCTCTGCATAACCAAATACACCCACGTTTTCTAAATTTGGAAGTTCAATAGAATATACCATATCAGGCATACTATTTATGATACTAGCAACATCGATACCACCTTCACCAACATAAGAACGTGCTTCGCGAAGGATACGAGTCATCTCATCTTGCTCAGTAGGAATTTCCCCAGGCGCGTCACAAAGATGTGCAAAGTGGAACCATTCTTTCGGCAGCGGTTTCAAATCCTCCACACAATCTCTAGCACGTTGGAAATGGTGGGTATCCACCATAAGCCCTGCATTATCACAATTGACGGTACGTAGTACATCTACAGCCCTTGACAGCGTATTTACACTGGCAATGGGAACATATTCTAAGTCTACTGTCAAACCAAATTGTTTCGCAAGATCGCAAAGTTCACCAAACTTTTCAATGTAGAAACTACGATCAGGCGTCCAAATACTACTCAATACAGCCCTACCTCCTAATTCAGCAGCAACCTCCATGGCTGGTAGATATCTTTTGACATCCACGCCCTCATAGATGCGGGCAAGTTCGATATCATGAAGTCTGACCCCTGTATCAGCAAGGGCTTTCTTTGTTTGTTTCATCATCTCTTTATCTACAGCTAAATCATAATTTGGCTCACCAGGTAACCCCATATAAATCGGACGTATACTAACATAGTCATATCCAGCCATAGCGGCTACATAGGTCATTTCAGGCGGTGCACATCCAAGCACAGTAAGGTGTGCTAGAGAAAATTCTCTTTTCATTTTTTAACCCCTTTCAAGTACCATTCTGCGGAACTAAGTTTTATCACATGGATTCTAAGAAAATTATATTTAAATTACTGATAATTGTCAATACTTACATTATCTTTTGATAAGTTAAACTTCTTCTTTAGGTTAAGTATTCATCGATGCTAAGCTTACTTTTATGTACTTCCCCTGCACCCCTGATTTTTTTATTTAATAGGAAAGTAGAACTTTCCTATTAAATAAAAAAATCCCCCTTCAGCTTTGTTTACAACCAAAACTGAAGGGGGATGCCCTTGTGTATATTATTCATATTCTTTTCCAGGCCCATACTTATCATCGTCAAAAGTGCCTAAGATTCTTAATCCATTGATAAGCTTTATAAACAGCTTAAAAGGAAAATAAGATAATAAACATACAAACAACCCTAGAAAAAGCGCTACCACGGGTGACATAAAGATAGATGCAATGGCCGCCGGCATCCCATAGAGGATTGATTCACCAAGATTGGCCGTTATATTGGCACCCATAAGTCCAATGACCAAAAACAAGATCCCTGTAATCACGCCAAAGGAAAAAGAAATGCCCATTATCAATTTGAAAAATGATCCGAACTTAATATCTTTGATCGTCATTCGATCCATTGTCTCATCCCTTTCCTCTTTCTTTCGTATCACATCAATTATACCATAAATGCTTCAGCGACTACTGGCTCTTGATCATTACTGTCTTACTTTCGCCATGCCATATTACATCATACCCAAAGGACTCGAACAGATATCTTAAAGGTACATAGGTTCTTCCATCCCGCATAACTGCCTTTGTATCCAGATTAACTATGATGCCGTCCAAAATGATATAATTTTTATCTATGGGGATTTTTAGGATAATTCCCTCTTTCTGTGCAATAACAGTTCTTGTATCTTCTTGGAAGCCAACTTGTGCTCCAATACTCTCCAATGCCTTTCTCACAGGTACCATCGTTCTGTTATTTTCGTCAACATATGGTACACCTAAGCCATCTTTCTCTATAAATGCTAAGTCTCTTCCCTCCAATTGAAAGTAGATTTCTTGAAATCCTCCAAATGTTTGAGAAAAAAACGATTCTTTCGTATCATGGATTGCCTTTAAAAGACTTAATTCATCGGTGGTGTCTTCATTGATATCGAAAATCATGATGCCCGAAGCATATTGAAGTGCTGCCCTAGTTTTCGCTTTTATTGTATGAATTCCATTATAATAAGAATCTAGAGGATCCCCTTTTGCAAAATCTAAGTAGGCATTTTCCCTATTCTCCGCTACAAGATGTCTATATTGCTTCCAGCTAGGCTTCGCATAAAATGGAACTCCTAGAACAATTTTCTCCTTAGGTACATTTCGATGCAGCCAATACCGAATCGATGTTTCTGCAAACCATACGGGGCTATGCTGCTCATTATTCATATCATAGGCCATAATATTAATCCAATCAAAAGCCTTCAAGCATGCATCCGTTACCGCCCTTGAAACAGAAGGACCTTCCGTTTTAGACCAGGCTCCATTAAGGGCAGCTGTTAAATATTTTCCATCTGCCTTCAGTGCGTCACCCAATGCCAGTACTAGATTCTCATAGTTTTGAGATGATACACCTTCATCAGGATATTCCCAATCTATCTCTACCCCATCTAGGTCATAATCATGTACAAATTCCAAAACATTATCAATAAATTCATTTCTAGCATCCTCTGATGCTGCCAGTTTCTCAAAGGCTGAATCCAAAGGAATACCTTGATAAGACCATCCCCCCACGGCAATCAATACCTCTACATTATTTTTATGACTTTTCTCTACCAATTCCTTTAGCCTTTGAGGTTTTTCGATGCCAATTAACGTCCCATCATCCGCTGGAATTAGAAATGCGTATGTAATATGGGTCAACTTATCAAACTGCACTGTTTGGTCTATGGGATCATCAAATATCTCCGAATAGTATCCCACCACTTTGAATTGCTTACCTTCATCAGCAAATACCCTTGTTGTATTTACTGATAACACTATTACGAAAGCAGTTACCATAAGCCATATCATATGTATTCTAAACTTCATCATCCACATTCTCCTCACCATATATAACTGTATTTTTACTACACCACCTATTATATCAACGCCATATTACAAAATCATTTCCATACTTTTACAGTTATAAAACATTTACGTGACAATAAAAAACCTATAACTCCTGTCATAGAGTTATAGGTTTCTCAGCTATATATTCAAACGCAATCGCCTATTTCGTACGATATATCGCCACTGCCGCATCAGCCATGGAATCAGATAATGATCTACACCAAAGGATCTTCCTGCCCCTGCCATACAGGCTATTGACGTAACAATATACCAATAGTCATAGAGTCCAGTAGAGAATAGAAAGTTAATATTCATTCCAATAGAAATCAAGGCTGCAATAAATGTAAAGGTTCCTGTTAAAAATGCCAAACCTAAGACGATCTCTGTTAGAACAATCATATTTTGAAACAAAAGTGCATTGGGCACAATGATATTTTCTAGAATCCAAGCATACCAATAGGGTGTGTTCTGGCCGATTAGATTTAATCCTTTTTGTACCGCCTCTGCCGATGTATCCGCTGCTGGGCTAGGGTTAGCAATGGCATCGGGAAGGGCGGGTCCAATTCTTTGGGCATAAATAATGGTTTTGGTTAGCCATCCCTCTTGATATTTTTTTATTCCCTGCATCAGCCACATATATCCTAGATACAAGCGCATGATCACTAGAAATGCAGTATAGGAACGAGGTACTAGATGGTCTTTCAAAAAATGATCATCTTTTCGTTCATGGATAAATTGATGCTTTAAATATCGGATCACCTGTTCAAATCCAGCCACTTCAAACTGATAGTGAATATTTACCATATGTTTAATAAACATGGCCATCATGCCAGAGGTTCGAAATCCCATGGTATCTGCCACGGCATACTTTCTTCCGATAGAGACCATTACTCCATGTAACTTTGGCGTGCATCTTTCTAATGGTTTATCGTGCATAAGCCGAATCACATTTTTTCCAGCAGCCTTTCCGGTTTGCATAGCGGACTCAACCAATGGTGGTAATACTTCTCTCTCTTCAGTCACGAAGTAAGAATTGTCTCCTATTAAGAAAACCTCTTTATATTTGGTAGACTGGGTATACTCATTGACTTCAATTCGACCTCTTTTTACCTCAGGCAAATCTAACTTTTCTAAGAAGCTGTTTGCCTTGATGCCCCCTGTCCAGATTACTGTGTTGGTAGGAAGGATCGTTCCATCTTTGATCTCTAGGTGAGTTGGCGTAACCTTGGTAATCGCTGCATTAGTGAAAATCTCTACACCATTCCTTTTCAAATAGTTTACCGATTTTTCAACCAAACTCTCCTGAAGCACTGTTAGTATTCGTCCCATAGCCTCCACTACGATGAGTCTTACTTCTTTTCGGTCCATCTCATATTCTTTACAAAGAACATCTACCCACTGAATTAACTCTCCTACCATCTCGATGCCAGTAAACCCGCCTCCACCAATGACGAAGCTGAGGTAAGCCTGTCTCTTTTCAGGATTTGTCTCCCTAGAGGCCTGTCTAAACATATGTAGGATATGATTATGAATTCTTCTTGCATCCTCTAAAGACCAAAGGGTTAATCCATGGGCTTCCATTCCGTCAATGCCAAAGTAAGCGGGTTCACTGCCGCAGCCTATGATAAGATAATCATAATCGAATTCATGCTCATTGGATCGGAGTACCTTGTTTTCAAAGTCAATGTTCACAATCTCATCTTGAATCATTTGTACCTTGGTATATTGAAAAATCTCTCTAAGTGGAATGCATACACTGCTCTCCTCTACTCTATTCCCAGCCACTTCATGGAGCTCTGTCAGCAGGGTATGGCGGTCGTGACGGTCAATTATTATAATATTTACGTCTTCATTCCTCAAGCCTTTGTGAAGGGTAAGGGCTGCTTGAATACCTGCATAACCTGCTCCCAAAACAATGACGTTCTTCATAAAATTCCTCCTGATTCTATTACATTCTTCTATTCCAATTCCAAGCCTACGCAAAATATATATTACTCATAGTTTTGTTTTCCCAGCCAATTCCTATACCATGAAAATCAAAACTACATATGATGCAAGATAATTAGAACATTTTTAATCATCTTTTTACCTATCATGACAAAACAACAAAAGGTCATAGGCAAATACTTTCTCACCTATGACCTTTCACTTATACTCTTCCATATGCAATGGTAAAATTGTCAATCTGCTCATGAGATACAATTTTAAACCCCTCATATCCATTATTTAAAAATAGCTTCTGCTTTTCCACTTCTCTGTTTCCTAGACGAACAACATGCTGGTACTGCTTTCCGGCTTTCTGCCTCAAATCCATCCAAAGAATATATCGTAGTTTCCCATCAATTTCATCAGCGATCGCCCCATATTTCTTTTTCACTTCTTTAATGACAAAACCAGCCTTAATTAAGTTTCGAACACTATATAGATTGTTTGGAGATATTGTAGCCAGACCATGTTGATAGCCTTGTTGAAGTAAAATTTCCTTGCTCCTCATCAGGGTTTTAAATTGGAGACCATGTCCCCTAAAATCGGGATGTACCACTGTTGAGTCAAAAATTGAAACCTTCCATAGCTCTTCTTCAGAGAAGTTTAAATCTTTTCCCAAATTCCGGTCACCTAGTCCGGGTGTATCAATAATTCGAAAAGCAACGAGCTGGCTCTTAAAATATACACCTAAGATATGTCCCCCTGCATCTAATATATCATAATTCTCTTCAAGGGTATTGGGGTGATAGGTTTCCTTATTCTCTACATAATCATACACAATATCCTGAAGCTTCATTACTTCATTCATCTTTTCTTTTCCCAGCATCTCCATATGAAACGCAAGAGATGCCGTCGTATGAACCTCATGTAATAGACTCTCTGCCAATTGGTTGGTTTTTAAAATCTCTAACATCCTCAACTCTCCTTTCTAAAAATCCTGTAAAGCTACAATGACTTGAAGACAAAAGTTCTTGAATAAAAGCAGTAAAAAATTTTACTAACTTCATGATAATGATTTTCACATGATAACGAATATCGAATTTTATTTTATATATTTACCTTTACTAAGGCGGATAAACAATTTTATTTTATAATGATCCTCATCGATTAAAAAAGAATAGGTTTTGATTAGAATTTTTAATAAGCTTCGTATGTTTAGAAATGACGCGGGATCTAAAGGCTGTGTATACAACCAATAAAAATTGAACAGAAATAAGTAGATAAGTTTATAAAATTATACTACAATTTCCATTAGCTGTCAATTGCTTTTAGGAAAATTATAATTTTTTGTGAATATTTATAGGTTTTATAAATTTGAAACTTCAACGTCCATTAGGGCTTGTGTAATTTTTCTGGCTTCCACATATAATAGCATATACGAGGTGATAAAATGCAATCGATGTTATTAACAAACGGCTTATTATTTGACATAGAAACAGGAAAGACTCAAAAAAAAGACATACTAATCTCCGAGGGAAAATTAAAGACGATTTCTGATCGGATCAGTATAGAAGATAATATCCATAAAACCATTGATCTGCAAGAAAAATATGTACTTCCAGGGATTATTGATTGTCATACCCACTTGGGGATCATTGAAGAAGGTACTGGAAAAATTGGTGTTGATAATAATGAAACCTCAGACCCAGTAACACCTCATCTTCGAGGCATCGATGGCATCAACCCCTTGGATATTGCTTTTAAAGATGCTATTTCTTCTGGTATTACAGCTGTTATGAGCGGTCCTGGCAGCAACAATGTTGTGGGGGGACAAAGTGCTGCTGTTAAAACCTTCGGTAAAATTATTGATCAGATGATTTTAAAAAATCCGATTGGACTAAAGGTTTCCTTTGGTGAAAATCCTATCAGTACTTATGGGGTTAACAGTAAATCACCAGTTACTCGAATGGGCATCACATCTCTCATCCGTGAACTGTTTATGAAAACCCAAGATTATATGGTTAGAAAAGAAAAAAATAAAATAAAAGAACGTAACATGCGATTTGAAGCAGTCATTCCCCTTTTGCAGGGCAAAATTCCATTAAGAGCCCATGCTCATCGGGCAGATGACATCATTACAGCCATACGAATTGCAGAAGAATTCCATATAAAAAAGCTCATTATTGAACATGGCACCGAGGCTCACTTGATCAAAGACTACTTAGTCGAGAAAAAAGTCCCCGTAGCTTATGGACCTATGCTCACTCCAAGAATAAAAATGGAATTGAGGCAAAGACATTATAGTGCTGCCTTGGAACTTGCTGAAGCGGGTGTTAAAGTGGCCCTAATAACTGATCATCCTTATAATTCCATCGAGCAGCTCCGTACAATCGCAATTCTTGCAAAAGCTGAGGGCTTGAGCCTTATAGATGCCTTGAAAACCATCACATTGCATCCTGCTGAAATATTGGAATGCGATGACCGTATAGGAAGAATTGCACCGGGTTTCGATGCAGACCTAGCTATTTTTAACGGAAATCCCTTTGATATCAATGCAAAAAACCATATGACCATCATCGATGGTCGTATCGTATTTACTCGTGATACCAAATAATATGAAGTTGATCATTGTATGTACGAATCGCACAATAAATATATGCTGCGACGTAAGATCGAGATCAAAATTGAGATCGAGTAAAGACAGTAGGGGCGCGGGTTTCCCCACCCGAAGACCCAAGAGATCAGCAGAAGAAGGGCAGGATGATCCTGCTCCTACGGGTTTCAATCTGGATCTCGATCTTGATCTGCGGCATTTATGCCCCATCTTTCTACAATTATGTTAACAAAATGTTCAAAAACAAAATCAGAGCAAGGATCTTCCTTGCTCTTCATGATAAACCTATTTTTAATTTTGTTGTCTTAACATCTGAACAAATTCTTTGGTTAACTGGTTAGCTTCTTCCATTGTCTTTTTCAAAGCATTAAATTTCTCAGATACCCTTGCATCCTTTACCGTTCCATTGTTGTCATCTGTTAGCAACAGATTGATACTGCTCACATACTCGATATTATTGGCATTATTCTTCTCTAGACCATTTATCTGGCGAATGATTTCCTCTGCTGTTCTTCTATCCTCCATTTATATCCATCCTTTCCCGCATACTTTTCTTGATTTTGAAAACAAATCAACTAAGAATATTTTCTGAATGTACTCCAGATATTATTCATATAGAATAATACTTCAAGTAAAATCGAAAAACAGGAGGGTTTTGTATGGATTTAAACAGTTATCCATCAAATGTACAAAAATTTCTTTCAGAATTTATCAAACGCGGGACGCTAGATCCTAACAGCATCCCTGATAAAACCCTTATCAACTTTCTTGCTACCCAAGAATATGATGCTGACTATATCGATGAATTGATGCATTGGAAATAAGCAAGAAAGAAATTGCTTACATGTCATCAATACTTCTGTATCTGTTCATAACTTGACTAAATATCTTGGCCGTTGAAGGCGGTGTGTATGTAATGGCATTGGCACCAGCTTCGATGGTTTCAAGGATGCTTTCTTCTGTAGGGCCTCCTGTAGCAATAATAGGGAATTGAGGATAGTCTCGACGAATTCGTTTAACTATATCCACGGTTTTAGCAGCACCTGAAACGTTCAGGATTGCAACCCCGCTTCGGATTCTTCCATCAATATCATCATTCTCGGAAACCACGGTAACCACAATAGGTATATCAATTCTCTCCCGCATCTCCACGATCACATCATTGGGCGTCGGTGCATTTAATACTACGCCCATGGCTCCTTGGAACTCCGCATGGAGGGCAATATTAATCGAACGCTGCCCTGTGGTCAATCCACCGCCAACCCCTGTAAATACAGGAACCGGTGCTACTTCTAAAATTGCTTGGGTTATAGCAGGTTGTGGTGTAAAAGGGTATACTGCAATGATAGCATCTGCATTGGCGTTTTTGATAATTGCCACATCCGTTGAAAATAGGATGGACTTTATCCTTTTGCCCAATATTCGAATACCGCTAGCCATAGAAATAACCCTAGGTATCTGAATAATATTCTTCCGAAGCTCCGTGGTTATCTCCGGAACAAATTTTTCCTTCTCCATAGACTTATCATCCTCCTTCTCTCCTATCAGTAGTCTTACCATTTTACGCTGCTTTTCATGATGATCATTTCAACATTTTTTTCCAATACTAAATCACGCTAAATGGCTGCTTATTTAATAATCTCCTTCTCCACGTAATCTGATGTCATGGCGGCCAATAGGGCTCCATAGTTCACCGTAAACTCCATGATATCTCCTAGCCCATAGATTGTCTCCGTATCGGTGATATCCAATATGAGGTGATCGCTGCTTGCACCTAGAATGGTCACATTGTCATCCTTTGGCATAATTCCTTCTAAACGAACATCCTGTCTTCCAAGGGCTACAATCGCTTTTTTTCGGATTCCCCGATCGATAAATTCTGGCATATTTCCAAATGCATCAATCCCCCGCTTCCCAATAGGCACCGAAGGTTTATTTTTAATCTCCACAATTTCACCATAAAGCCGGAATGCATCACCATAGAGGCCTTCAATCACTTGGTCATATACATCTTCCTTGCCTAGCACAAAGGGATACCCTATCCTTAAATGGTTGATTCCTTCCGGCATCTGTTCTTCCCAAATCAAATGAAGACTATTAGAATTTCCTCCAGATAGATAAGGTATAGAAATATTATACTTTTTCTCTATGCCCTGCTTTATATTAATCAGTTTCTCTAATGTATGCCTTTCTGGAACAATCCCTCCATAGCATCCAAAATTTGCACCCAATCCAGCCAATTGAATGCCCCTCATCATTAGGACCTGTTCCACTGTCGAGTCTATCTCATCCTCCCACAGACCCTCTCTCAAATCGCCTAGATCTATCATCAACATGATTTGATGGACCTTGTTCCTTCTTAAAGCTTCTTTAGAAATCTTGTCCATTACTTCAAGTTCAGAATTAATGCTTATATCTACATACTCTACCAATTCTTCAACTTCACTCAGCATAGGTATCCGAATTAACATTTTTTGAATTTCAATGTCCTTGAGTTTTTTTATGTTTTCAATCCTTGAATCTGCCAGCATAGATACACCAGCGTCCACAAGTACTTTGGCGATCTCTGGATTCCCTCGAAAAACCTTGGTTACGCCTGCAATCTCTATCCCCTTTTTTTCACACATTTCTACCAACAGCTTTCCATTATGGTAGATTTTTGAAAGATTAATTTCCAACTTTGGATATGCCATATTTCTCCCCCTTATGCCGCATTTATTGTCTTATATTGATTTATTGAATAATTATACACTTCCTGAAGCCTTATTAGAAGTGATTTATTACAATACTATTTGTTCGATGTATCTGTAAAATTTCATACACATGAAGGATCTGGAAGACAAATTTTTTCTTTATTATAACCCTACAAGTTTCTTTCCTCTACCTGGAAATTCCTTATTATCATCATACCATTTCTTTATCCCTTTATAAATTACATTCTACAATATTTTTATCTAAAACTATGTCTAACTTTTTACAAGTATTTCTTTGTTATGAAAATTTTTGTTGTAATTTGTCTTGACAATAGTTATAATTGTTTTTATATTCAAAAAATTACAATTTTATAATGTCGAAAGGAGGCATCACGTATGAAATGGTATTTCAACTTAAAGACAGGAATTAAGATCATCTCTGGCTTTCTCATTTTATCCATTCTAATCGGCACGGTAGGTCTTATTGGAATTATAAATATGCAAAATATCAATCAAGGAATTGCCAACATGTATTATGATCGATTGATACCGATTCAAATACTCGGAGATATACAGAATAACATTACATCCATCCGCACCCACTTATATAGTCTACTAATGTATGAAAACAAAACCACTGTTTCTGAGATTAAGAACAGCATTGGACCACTGGCATCTGAGAATGATACATTACTTAAAGAATATGCTTCCACGTTGCTCACGCCCGAGGAAGAACAGCTGCTACAGGCATTTAAAGGGGATTTGGCCCAATATGGTTATTCCCAGAGTAAATATTTAGCACTGGTGGAAAACAACAACATGAGCGGTGCGGTTTTAGCCTTTGATAACATTAAGCGTTCTGCGGACAAGCTCCAGCAATCCCTTGATCACTTGGTATCGCTAAATGAAAGTATTGCTGAACAAATACATTTCAGCAGTAATGATTTATATACAAATTCCGTAAAGATCATGTCCATCATAATCTTCAGTGCAATCATCCTTGCCGTGGCCTTTGGAATTTTACTGACGAGGGTCATTACCAACCCGCTAAAGGAAGGACTGGCGTTTGCTGAGAATTTTGGAAACGGTGACCTCACCCAGCAGATAAAAATAGACCGTAAAGATGAAATAGGTTTACTTATCACAGCCCTCAATAAATCTGTCATGAATACACAATATCTTATACGAGAAATTGTTGAAAATTCATCTGAGATGGGTGCTTCAAGTCAAGAACTATCTGCTACCATTGACGAGGTAGTTATCCAAATGCAGCATGTCGATGGGGCAACAGAAGGTATTTCTAAGGGTACAGAAGATGCCAGTGCCGCCCTTGAACAAGTCAGTGCATCCTCCCAAGAGGTTACATACACCACCAACAGCCTAGTACAAAAAGTACGGGAAGGTACCCTATCCGCTGTAGAAATCCAAAATCGAGCTGAGCTTATGAAATTAGAAGCAGAACAGTCTAAGGCAGCTGCAGAAAGCATTTACCAGGAAAAACAGATCAAGATTCTTGATGCCATCGAATCAGGTAAGATTGTAAAAGAAATAGAGATCATGACCCAAGGGATCTCAGCGATTTCAGAACAAATCAACCTTTTAGCCCTTAATGCTGCCATTGAAGCCGCCCGTGCTGGAGAGCATGGAAGAGGTTTTGCCGTAGTAGCTGAAGAAGTAAGAAAGCTGGCAGATGAGTCTTCTAAAACCGTTAACAGCATCCAGTCTGTGATTCAACAAGTTTATAGAGCCTTCGAGAACTTATCCCTCAATGCCAATGAACTATTGCTTTTTATCGACGAAAAAGTATCGCACGACTATGATAGTCTTGTAAAAACAGGTATTCAGTATAGAAAGGATGCAGCGTTTATTCATGAACTCATTAAGGAATTTAATACCAATATTGAAAACATCGACCATGTCACGCAACAGGTGGGAACTGCCATAGAATCTATTTCTGCAGCTTCTCAAGAAACCACTGCTGCTTCTCAAGAAATATCCAGCAACATTTCCCAAGCAGTTGACCGTCTTGAACATATTTCATCTGTATCCAGATTACAAGCAGCGTTAGCAGAGAGATTAACTCAAATGGTACAGCAGTTTAAAATTTAGAACATATGTAAAGGGCGCCCAAAGAGCGCCCTTTACATATGTTCAACTACATTTCTCACCCATTTTTTTGATAATACCCTTGGAAAGCCAAGAACTGCTTTCAGCAGCTCTTCTATGGAAATTAACCCATACACCCAATAAACGGGAAGATGCCAAACAAGAGCCCCTAGAAAAGCCAGTGGAACACCTATTAGCCATACACTACCCATTTCCAGGTACAGTGAAAATTTTGTATCTCCACCACTGCGGAAAATACCTATGATTAGTATCGTATTGAAGATTCGAATCGCCATGGTAAAACCCATTACCATCAAAATCCAATAGGCACTCTCATAAACACTTTGAGAAACATTAAAAAACTGTAGAATAAATGGCGCAACCAAAGCCAATAGACCGCCTATGGCAGCACCCAATAATGTGCCTAATAAGATGAATGTATTTCCATAGGTAATGGCTTTCTCTTTGTGACCTGCGCCAATCTCATTGCCCAGCATCACAGCACAAGAATTCCCTAAGCCCATAGCTACCACCATAAAGATATTCTGAATCGTATTTGCTATTTGAATGGATGCTACAGCATCGGTACTGATTCTGGCATATGCTACAGAATACATGGTCATTCCCAATGCCCAAATACCTTCATTCAAAATCACTGGAATTGCTGTTTGATAAATACGTTTCACGAAGTCAAACCCAAAATCCAATAACTCACGTATCTTGCCTGCCAAAACGTCTCCCTGCTTATAGATAATACTTAAAAGAAAAATCATCTCCACACTGCGGGCAATGACCGTAGCAAGGGCTGCACCACGAACACCCATTGCCGGGAACCCGAAGTTTCCAAATATTAATAAATAGTTTAATAAGGTATTGGTCAATAGGGATATAGCACTCACCACCATGGGCAGCTTTGCTTGTCCTATGCTTCTAGATGCAAAAGCGTAGGCAAAGCTAATGGTTGTAATCAAATAACTAAAAGAAATAATTTTCAAGTACTGACTCCCTAAATCAACAACTACAGCATCCATAGTGAACAATCTTAAAATATGCTGAGGAATAAAAAATGCAGCAGAAGCAAATACCAAGCTAAGGGATCCGCCTGAAACCAAGGCAAGTCCCAATACCCGGCGAATATTGGCAATATCCCTCTTCCCCCAAAATTGAGCAGTAAAAATGGCACAGCCGCTGTTGATACCAAACATCAATAAAATGAATAAGAAAAACAGCTGATTCGCCAAGCCTACAGCTGCAATCTGTGTTTCACCAAGTCTTCCAATCATTACGGTATCTACCATATTTAAGGAGGATGAAATCAAATTTTGAAATGATATAGGCAGTGCAATGGCCAACATGGTTTTATAAAAATTTCGATCCTTCAAATGCATGTGCTTCATATTTTTCACCCGCCCTATTCAATCTGTTATCTGTTTCATAAAGCTAGATTATTATATCAGTATTGCCTATGACTTTCAAATGAATTCTCAAGATAAGAAGGATAACGGAAATGATTCTAGAAATAATAAATATATAAGTATTTTTCAATCATTAAACAGTTGAAACGGAGGCGCTTATTTTGAAAAAAGTTACAGTATTTACGACAAAAACATGACCTCATTGTGTAACAGCGAAGGAGTATCTTTCGCAGAAGGGTGTTCAATATGACGAGGTAGATGTTTCTGCTGATCCAGCAGGCCGCAAAGAATTAATGCAAAAAGGAATTATGGCCGTGCCGGTAATCAAGGTTGATGAAGAATACGTGGTCGGCTTTGACCCGGAAAGACTCGACACAATTCTATAGCCTATTGACTTCATCATTTGTAGAGAGCAGGAAATCCTGTTCTCTACTTTTTGCACTTTATTATCTCCATAAGTTTCATATACAACTTTATATAATTATATTATAATAAAAATGATATGGGTACATCCCTGACAAACTGAAGGAGGACATCATCTATGTTAGAAAAGAATAAAAATCTCTATGCGGACTTATCCCTGCTTCTTGTGGCTTTGATATGGGGCAGTGGTTTCGTGGCAACGAAGCATGCTTTAAATACCATTACTCCCTATTATATGATGACATTCCGATTTACGATTGCTTTCCTTTTGATGTCTATGGTTTTCTATAAACGTTTAAAAGCTTGCACCTTTCAAGATTTGAAAGCCGGAGCCATCATTGGCCTCTTTTTATTTGTGGCCTTTGCCGCCCAAACCGTAGGCCTCCAATATACAACAGCTGGTAAACAAGCATTTCTAACGGGTACCAACGTGGTGATCGTGCCTTTTTTATTCTGGATGGTAAAGCAAACTCGACCTGATAAATACAACCTGACGGCCGCCTTCCTTTGCTTTTGCGGCATTGGCCTTCTTACCCTAAGCGAAAGCCTTACTATCAATCTGGGCGATTTTCTCACTTTGATTTGTGCATTCTTTTTTGCTTGTCATATTGTTTCAATCGGATATTTTGCAGAGCACCATGATCCCATTGTTTTAACCATCATCCAGCTGGGGGTGTCTGCTGTCTTATCCTTCGCTGCCTCTTTATTTCTTGAGACAGCCCCACAAAATTTGCCAGTGGATGCGATACTATCCGTCCTGTATCTTGGTGTGTTTAGCACATTGCTGGCTTTCATGATTCAAAATGTAGCGCAAAAGTACACAACGCCCACCCATGCTGCCATTATCTTGAGTCTTGAATCCGTATTTGGCAGTATCCTTTCCACCATACTATTAAAGGAACTATTCACGATGAAGATGTTTTGGGGTTGTGTAATTATCTTTATCGCCATCCTTACGGCTGAAACCAAGTGGGCATTTCTTCGACCTAAAAAAATGAAAGAAAACATCTAAACCCTTGGTATGACATAATTTTATGTCATACCAAGGGTTTTATATTGAACCATATATTTATAGCTTAAAAATACGTATTTTATCTTCTAATTCCATAGACAACTGCTTAAGCCTTTCAGACATCTCAGCAATTTCAACCATCGTTGCCGTTTGTTCCTCCACTGATGCAGATACCTCTTGGGTAGATGCCGATGCTTGCTGGGTAACAGAAGCAATATTCTCAATCGATGCTGTAACTCCTTCTTTGTATTGATCCACTTTGTGTGCACTGTCAACTAGCTTTTCCATCTGCTGGGTAATTTGTAATAATGCATTGGAGGTCTCTTCAAAAGCCTTGCCTACCTCGATAGTTGCTTCATCCGCTTTCGCCACAACACCCTTCGCTTGATCCATGCTATGGCTTGCAGCTTCAATCTCCTTTTGTATCTCTGTAGTAATATTTTTAATTTGATCAGTAGATTGGGCTGTTTGCTCTGCTAATTTTTTTATCTCTCCTGCAACCACTGCAAAACCTCTTCCAACTTCGCCAGCCCTTGCCGCTTCGATGGCAGCATTGAGTGCCAATAAATTGGTCTGGTCGGCAATAGCCTGAATCACGCCAACAATTTCTCCTATGGAATTAGATTTCTGGGCTAGACTGTTTACATTTCCAGCAACCTCAGCAGTCACCTGATTATTCAGCTTAAAATTGTGTTGTAAAGTTTTTACCGTGGTTGTAGAGCGATTTGTAATTTCATTTGTTTGATCCAAGTGTTTACTGATAACAATTGTACTTTCTATCAAATCATTGATTCTTTCATTCAATTGTCCCAACTTTGATAAACTTTCGCTGGTTTCAACCGCTTGATCTGTTGAACCGCTTGCCAATTCTTCAATGGCTTTGGCTACTTCATCAATGGACAGGGCTGTCTCATTTGTATTGATAGAAAGGGCACTTGCGTTGGTTCCCAGCGTTTGAGATTGATTTCTGATATCTCCTATCATCCGCCTTAATGCTTGTCTCATATCCAGCATTTCTTTCGCCATCATGCCTGTTTCATCCGTATTCCTTTGCAAATCCTCAAAGGATTGATCATGGCACAGGTCAAAGCCTGCTGTTTTCTCAATAAGCTTTGTCAATCGTATAATTGGATCGGTAATTCTCTTTCCCATAAAAAAGGTTACCATAGCAGTAATGAGCAAAAGAATCAAGGCAATGGCCGATGTCATATACAGGCTCTTACTTCTATACGCTTCTAATATTATTTCCTTTTCCTTTACGATCTGATCAATGTCGTCGATATATGCACCTGTACCTACAACCCAACCGAAGGGTTTAAATTCTAAACTATACCCCCTCTTTGGCAAGGGCTCCGTCTCTCCAGCCTTTGGAAACCAATAGTCCGTGTAACCGCCGCCCTCTTTCCGACCATTTGCAATAATTTCTTTTACTAAAAATAGTCCGTTTGCATCCTGGCTGTCAATTCGACTCTTCCCTTCAACCTCTGCCTTTCCTAGAAGGACAACGTTTACCCCATCTACTGTATCAACCCAAAAATAACCACTATTATCTTCACCATATCTTAGTTCCCGAATGAGGTCTGCACCAAGGGCTTTTGCTTCATCTAAGGTCATTTCACCCTCTTGAGCTTTTTTATGAAGTTCTTGCAATAGACTGACAGCTACCTCAACTTCGGATTTAATCATTCTGTCAAAATCTTCACGGAGCTGTTGGTCCAGCTGCTCCCTAGAATGATTTCCCATTTGTTTCATCATATAGGAAGATGTAAATGTTAATGCCAAAGTTAAAGTTACACTAACACAAATCAAGGTTGCTAAAATTTTCATCTTAATGCTAAATTTCGTATTTTTCAATTGCTTCAACCTCCCTGCTTTTCATTTACTTTTGTAAATCTTTGAGTAAGTTATACTTCTAAATCATATTTCGACACATTTCGATATAATCCTTCGTTAACATTACATAAAACTATTAAAAAATTCAGTAAATTTTTCCATCTATTCCATTATTTTTTTATAAATTAAAAGAGAGACCAAAGTCTCCCTTTCACTATTTCTCATACACCGGTGTACAGTAATGGGCATATTTCTGGTTCTTACCTAGGGCTATATCAAAGAAAAGCGCCTTGATCTTTTTGCATATCTCTCCAGGTTGACCATCGGCGATTTTTCGGTTATCTACTTCCACCACAGCCGTTACCTCCATGGCTGTTCCACTAAAAAATACCTCTTGCGCACTGTAAAGTTCTGTTCTGCCTACACTTCTTTCCACCACTTCCATACCCAATTCTTCCTTGGCTAAGGTCATTACTGTATCTCTAGTAATCCCCTCGAGGATGTCATCGGCTGGAGATGGTGTTACCAGCTTGCCTTTCTTTACTAAGAAAATATTCTCTCCAGGTCCCTCACAAACATTGCCATCCTTTGTCAATAAAATCGCCTCATCATATCCATTCTGTAATGCTTCTAGAGAAGCCAGCGCTGAATTTAAATATGCAGCGGTAGCCTTGGTTCTTGGTGGCAGCATAGTGTCAGAAATTCTTCTCCATGAGGATACAGCAGCCCGGAAAGCATCTTTTCCAGCAAAGTTCCCCATGGGCTGACAATAAATCAGTACCCTATTGTCATCATCAAACAATGTTGGAAACAGATGATCTGATCCCTTAAAAGCCACTGGGCGAATATACACTGTTGTTTTAAAATTATTCTTCCGTAGAAGCTCTACCGTCCACTGACATAATTCTTCCACCGTATAAGGCAAGCTCATATACAATGCCTTACAAGATTCCTGTAGTCTTTCGAAATGCTCCTTTAATCGAAATACGTAAAGCTGCTGAGCTTCTTCATCCCAATAGGCACGAATCCCTTCAAAACAACCGAGGCCATAGTTAAAGGCCTTACTCCTAATGCTGATCTGTACTTCACTTTCCTTTACAATCTTCCCTTGATAAAAAACATATATGTCTTGCATTCTTATTCCTCCCATTATTCCAAAATATAGTCTTGAATGGGCTGCCCAGGAGGTACGATAGGATACACACTTTCATCCTGATGTAGCATACATTCAATGACCATGCCTTTGCCGTCGGTCAACGCTTCTTCCAGTGCCAATTCAAAATCCTTAATGTTATCTACTTTTCTCCCTCTTAATCCATAGGCATCCACCAGCTTCATATAATCAACATTGTCTTGGATATCTGTCTCCGAATATCTACTGCTATTAAAAAGATGCTGCCACTGCCGTACCATCCCAAGGGATTGATTGTTAAACAGCAGGGTAATGATGGGTAATTTATAGGTGGCAACCGTAGCAAGCTCATTACAGTTCATTCGGAAACTACCATCCCCTGCAATGTGTACGATCTTTCTATGAGGATAGGCAATTTGAGCCCCTATGGCAGCGCCCAACCCAAAACCCATGGTGCCCAACCCGCCAGATGTAATGAAGGTTCTTGGTGACTCAAACTTCCAATGTTGAGCCGTCCACATCTGATGCTGTCCTACCTCTGTTGTCACAATGGCATCTCCTTTAAGCTTCTCCCATGCACAATCGAGAATCTGTTTTGCATGTAGTCTTTGTCCACTGGATTGAAACTCATGGCGCCACCCATCAATTTCTTGATGCCAATCTTTCCTATTCTTCTGAAACATATTCTTTGCTAACTCCAAAAGTATCCCCCGAATATCTCCCAGTATGGACATCTCTACGGCCTTGTTTTTTCCAATTTCTCCTCGATCGATATCGATGTGAATTACCTTAGCTTTTGGCGCAAAGGCATTCACAGCACCAATGACACGATCACTAAATCTAGAGCCCACAGCAATCACCAGATCACTATTGGTCACTGCCATATTTGATTCCGGCAAACCGTGCATCCCCACTAACCCCAGAGATAAGGGATGAGTTCTTGGAAAATTGCCTAGGCCCATTAGTGTATTTACAACGGGAATATCTCCTTTTACAGCCAAATACAGCAGTTGGTCTGCGCCACCAGAATAACTGACCCCTCCTCCTGCATAGATTACAGGGCGCTGGGCTTCATTGATAAGCCTCGCAGCTTCTATACATGATGCCACATCTAGAGAATCATCATTTTGCTGTTCTTTCAATTTTTCTTGTCTTTCATAGGGTCCCTTGGCCATCAAGGCATCCTTGGTAATGTCCACCAACACAGGCCCCGGTCGGCCAGAAGAGGCAATAGCAAACGCCTCCCGAATGGCACCTGGAATCTTCTCTATATCCTTTATGCAAAAGCTGTGTTTTGTAATGGGCAAGGTAATCCCTGTAATATCTACTTCTTGGAAAGAATCCTTTCCCAATAATCCTGAGGCTACCTGTCCAGTGATGACAACCATAGGAATAGAGTCCATATAGGCTGTGGCAATGCCCGTTACTGTATTGGTAGCTCCTGGTCCAGAGGTGGCAATACAAACACCCACTTTTCCACTTGATCGGGCATATCCGTCTGCTGCGTGGGCCGCTCCCTGTTCGTGACTCGTTCTTACATGTAAAAAATGTTCCTTGTTATCATAGAGGGCATCATATAATGGAATGACGGCACCTCCCGGGTATCCAAAAATTGTATCTACACCTTGTTCCTTTAGACATTCCAATACGATGTGTGCACCGCTTAACTCCATATGGAAACCTCCTTCCCATTTCAATGCTTTATTCTTTCACCCTACAGATGGCACCATCAGCCCCAGAGCTTACAAGCCCTTTGTACTTCCTTAAGTACCCTCTTTGCTGCTTCACAACTGGCCTCCAATTCTGCTTTCTTCCTTCCAATACCTCATCGGATACCAGCACATTCAACTTTTTATTCGGAATATCAATCTCAATTTGATCTCCTTCTTCCACCAAAGCGATAGGGCCGCCTTCATAGGCTTCTGGAGAAACGTGGCCAATGGATGCACCCCTTGTGGCTCCCGAGAATCTTCCATCGGTGATCAGTGCCACAGACTTATCTAACCCCATGCCTGCCAAGGCTGATGTAGGTGTCAGCATTTCCTGCATACCCGGTCCACCTTTAGGCCCTTCATATCGAATGACAATCACATCACCGTGATTGATTTGTCCATTTAAAATAGCAGCTGAAGCTTCACTTTCTTCATTAAACACCCTTGCCTTGCCCTGATGCTGCATCATAGCCTCATCTACAGCTGATTTTTTTACAACAGCACCTTCTGGCGCCAGATTTCCTTTCAAAATGGCGATACCACCTGTGGCGCTGTACGGCTCATCGATAGGACGGATCACATCTTTTCTCCTTACCTGATGGCCCTTCACCAGTTCCCCTACAGTTTTTCTTGACACTGTCAATGCTTCTCGGTAAAGAAGCTCCTTTTTATCTAATTCATTCATCACAGCCAGAACACCACCTGCCTCATAAAGATCCTCCATATAGTGACTGCCTGCTGGACTTAATCTGCAAAGATTCGGTGTTCCTTCGCTGAGTGCATTAATTTGATCCAAATCCACTGACACTTCTGCTTCATGGGCGATTGCCGTGAGATGAAGTACCGTGTTAGACGAACACCCTAGAGCCATGTCTACCACTAATGCATTACGGATCCCCTCTTCATTCATGATATCCCTTGGGAGGATCTGCTTTTCTACCAACTCCATAACCTTCATCCCTGATTCCTTGGCCAGCCTTAATCTTTCCGCATATACCGCTGGAATGGTTCCATTACCTGGGAGAGCCAATCCTAAAGCTTCCGTCATACAGTTCATGGAATTCGCTGTGAACATTCCCGCGCAAGAACCACAGCCTGGACAGGCATGTTGTTCCAGTTGGTATAGTTCCTCTTCCGTCATCTTTCCTGCTTTCACCGCGCCTACTGCCTCAAACACTGTGCTTACATCCACTTTTTTGCCATCTACACGGCCTGTTAACATGGGGCCCCCGCTGACAACAACAGCAGGTACATTGAGTCGTGCTGCAGCCATCAGCATACCAGGTACAACCTTGTCACAGTTTGGAATCAATACAATACCATCAAAGCCATGGGCCTTCACCATGATTTCGATGCTGTCAGCCACAATTTCCCTGCTGGCTAAAGAATACTTCATGCCAACGTGGTTCATGGCGATACCATCGCATACAGCTATGGTTGGAAATTCAAAGGGCACGCCCCCTGCCATCATGACCCCCCGCTTTGCTGCTTCGGCCACTTCTCTCAAATGTTTGTGTCCAGGTACAATTTCGTTATATGCGTTGACAATCCCAATAAATGGTCTTCTCATTTCCTCATCTGTTAAGCCCAATGCTTTTAATAGAGATCGATGGGGCGCTTTCTCAACGCCCTCTTTTACACTTTTGCTTCTCATAAGCTACCTCCTATTTCTTCAACCATGTCATCATCTGTCTTAGTTCTTTACCAACCGCCACAATTGGATGCTGTACTTCTTCGTTCCTGCGGGCATTGAACACAGGACGCCCCGTCATATTCTCTAATATCCAAGCCTGGGCAAACTTACCTTCCTGGATTTCCTTGAGTACTTTCTTCATTTCCTTTCTGGTTTCATCAGTAATAATTCGTTTACCCACCATATAATCACCGTATTCCGCTGTATCGCTGACACTGTATCTCATTCTCTCCATGCCGCCCTCATAAAGCAAATCTACAATCAGCTTCATTTCGTGGAGACATTCAAAGTATGCCACTTCTTTTTGATATCCTGCTTCCACCAAAGTATCAAATCCTGCTTTAATCAGCTCTGTAACGCCGCCACAAAGAACGCTTTGCTCTCCAAATAAATCGGTCTCTGTCTCTTCTTTGAAGGTCGTTTCAATCACGCCTGCTTTGACTGCCCCAATCCCCTTGGCATAGGCTAGAGCCATTTCTTTTGCTTTTCCTGTGTAGTCTTGATGTACTGCAATCAATGCTGGTACGCCAGTACCTTCTGCATATAGCCTTCTTACCAAATGCCCTGGTCCCTTTGGTGCAACCATGAATACATCCACATCTGCAGGCGGTATGATTTGATTAAAGTGTATATTGAATCCATGGGCAAAGATCAAGGCATCCCCTGCCTTTAAGTGAGGCTTTACCGATTCCTGATAAAGCTTTGACTGCTTTTCATCGGGCACTAGCATCATAAATGCATCACTGTTCTTTACGGCCTCATCCACGGTCATTACCGTAAGACCATCGGCGGCAGCCTTCTCCCAAGACTTACTTCCTTCGTATAATCCCACAACCACATCCACGCCGCTTTCTTTGAGGTTCAATGCATGGGCATGGCCTTGGCTTCCATAACCAATGACGGCAACCTTTCTTTCTTGTATTAAACTAAAATTAGCATCCTTTTCATAAAACATCTTTGTCATTTTAAATCCCCCTTAATTTTTCAGTATTTATATTTTCTCAAAGTTTTTCTCTAAAGCTTCCATTTACATTTTTGCTGTAATACTTTCATCAGCAAAGGCCATAAACTGCTCTGTATTAAACCCATATGCGATTTCATCCACCCGATACACATCGATGAGTTTGTTCATTTGATGGATGGCTTGATTGATGTCTTGATTTTCTCCAGCCAAAGTTGTTACTAAGTATGCAACGGCTGGGGTTTTACTTTCTCCCATACTAATGTGTTTAATATCCAAACCCTTTCTTCTGAATAATCCTGTGACTCTCATCAACACTTCCGGTTCATTGTTCACATATGCCAACAACGTTCTGCTCATATACATACCTCCTTCGATAAAATTAAAAAATCCCTCGTTCCTAGAATACAATTCTTTGTATTCTAGGGACGAGGGATATCTTCGCGGTACCACCCTAGTTCACAATTCATTCACATGAATTGACTCTTCAGGTCGAAAGAACATATCTTTTTAACCCTAGCCATATAACGGTGGCACTTCTGTTTAAAACAGAATCCCGGCGTCATCTACTCAGCCTGCGCTTTTTGACTCGGCAGTTCAGGAGTGATTATTATATACCGCTTCGACGCCAACTCTCAGCAACTCGTTGGCTCTCTGTAGTCTTAGGATGGTATTTTTCTCTCCCTCATCACTTTTAAGTATTAATTTTTAGAATATTAAAATTAATTTTACACGTAATATCTATTCATGTCAACCGTATAAATTAAATTTTATGAAAATTTTAAACTATATACAGAATACACAAACTTCATGTGCCTTATTTTTTACAATCTAAATTGATCAACAATGCTTTTTAAGTCATTTGCTGATTTTGCTAATAAATGCGTATTGTTAGCAATCATTTCCATCGAACCATTCTGCTGCTGAATAGAAGCAACAGTTTGCTCAATTCCTGCAGAATTTTCTTGAGATATCGCAGCAATCTGTTCACCAGCTAAACTTATTTTGTTACTATTTGAAGATATTTCGTCTAGACTGGCAGATACATCTTGGATTCTGTCCACCATAGAAAGAACCTCATTATGTATTTTTTCAAATCCTTCCCCTGTAATTCTAATTTGTTTGGTACTTTCTTCTACATTTTCATAACCTGCTACCAATGACGCTGTCATACTTTTTGAATCCTTTTGAATCCCTGTAACGATATCTGTTATCTCATTTACTGACTTCCCTACTTGTTCAGCCAATTTTCTTATTTCATCGGCCACGACAGCAAAACCTCTTCCTGCTTCGCCTGCTCTAGCCGCTTCGATCGCTGCGTTAAGGGCCAATAGATTTGTCTGCTCAGCAATGGCATTGATAACTTGTCCCAGAGTAGACACCTTTTTTGAATTTTCATCTAATAATTTTACCTTCGTCACCGACTCTTTTATAACCTCATTGATATGATACATATTTCCAATAGAAGTCTCCATATGGGTTCTTTCTCTTTGAACCACTTCTAGAATATCCTTTGAAGAAGCTTCTAATAAAACTTTGTTTTTATTAGCTTCCGCAATTACTTCCGTTAAACTAAATATGGAATTTGCAATTTCAGTGGCAGATCCAGCTTGCTCTTCTGCGCCAGAAGACATCTCCTGCATCGTGAATGCTATTTGCTCACTGCTTCGCTGCACCTCATCTGCTATTTTTTTAGTATACTGCTCTCCTCATCTACTTCTATTGCTGAATTTGCAATTTCCTGAATAATACTTCGTAAATTCATTGTCATATGATTGATTGCAGTGGATAGTTGGCCCACCTCATCCTTGCCTCGGTACTTAATTTCCTCTATGTTAAGTTCACCCTTCGCAATTCTATCTGTGGTCTTGACTACTAGATTTAAATTGTGACTGATATTTCTACTGATTAGGAAAACCAAAATACAACCAAGGATTGTGGCTGAAAGTATACCCGCTGTTAAAATAGCAACTGATTTTTCGATATTTTTATATGCCGTATCTACTGATTGCTTACGTTCGGCATCTATCTTCACTCTGATATTTTCAAAGAGGATGGATGTGGGATTTCTCAAAGAGGATACTTTTATGAATCCTGACAAAACTTGTTCAGTATTATTTTTTTCATTTCAGGTATCATCTTGTCGATAAATGCATCATCCATTGATTGATTGTTTTTTCCAATTAAGGAGAACTCTAAATTTAATTCCTTTGTATTCATGTAAGGTTGAATTTCAGATTCCAGTGCTTCGAATTGTGTTTTCACATTTATATATTTATCTACTACATCAGCTTTTTTAAAAGTCATATACTCAGAAATAATTAGTTCTTTTTCTTTAAACAAGGTACTCATTTGGGTTATAGCAAGGGATCGATTGTTCTTAATTTCAATATCATTTACTGACGCTCTTATGGCGAACAAAGAAGTAATAATAACACCAGCTGCAATGATAAATAGGATAATGGCCGTAAACAGCGCAACACCATACTTAAATCCAATTTTTAAATCACGCCAATTCAGCTTGCTCAATTGAAGCCCCCCAGTTCTTTTTAGAATTCCATTCAGTGGAATCGTTTTCCATTCAGCGGAATCTTTTTTATATAATTATACTACGAATCATTGAAAAAGTTAATCAAAATTTGTCAAATACACGATTTTTATGTTATAGTTGCGAATCACATTATCAGTTACAAACAACAAGTCTGCTGTATGTTACCATTAAAAATAAGGGATGATTTTGAATCATCCCTTATTTTTAATCTATTTACATTTGTCATTTGCATATATCTCTTCTAGCTTACTCCATATAGCTAGGACTTGCTTCAAAATACCCTAGCTGATTGGATATCTTTTTAGCACCTTCCGTCACTAGCCTACTGTAATAGTCTATATTATCAGGGAACCTAAATCTAGGACCTGATATAGCAAGACATCCAATTACCTTTCTATGGGCATCGAAAATAGGTGCAGCAACACAACCTACCTCTGCATTCTTTTCACCTATACTCACCGCATAACCCTTTTCTCTTATGCGATTAAGTTCTGTGATAAACGCATCAGGGTCTGCTATAGTATCCTCTGTGATTGGCCTTAATTCCTTCACCATTTCATGCCAGATGCTTTCTTTTAAGTGGGCCAATATGGATCTTCCCGTAGCACCTTGCCATATAGATACCCTCTCCCCAATTTTCTCTGACTTTTTTATGGGCAGAGGACTTTCCACCTGTTCAAAGCATACCCGATCTCTATGATCCAATAAATAAAGATTTACAGTTTCTTGGGACGCTTGACCCATTTCTTCCATAATCGGACGGCTGATTTTCCTAATATCTAAGCTTTCTTTTGCAATCAAGCCTAAATAATAAATATTATGCCCTAATTTATATCTGTTGGTTTTCTGATCCTTTGCAATAAATCCCTCTAATTCTAAAGTCGTTAACAGTCGTGAAACTGTAGATTTTGCCAGACCAATTTTTTCTACAATCTCCGTCAGGGTTAACTCCCTCTCATCCCAGGTAAAGCATAATAAAATGTTTAATGCCCTTTGTATTGAACGCACGCTGTTTTCGCTAGATTTTTCTGCCATGTCAATCCTCCTGTTATTCAGCCTTTCATTGTTTGAAAAATAATAACTTGTAGAAGCATTTCTCCTTCGATTTCATATTATCCTCTATCTATCTTTATTATAATGAAGTATTGACATTTATTCTATCTTTTTGATAAATCATGACATATAATATTCACAATTTCATTATATAGAAAAAATGCTATAGATGAGATACCGTTCCATGAACATTTGCTTTTTACAAGCAACTATTACAAAAACATCCATCTCACCTATAACTTTTCTTGATTAAAACTTTATTCGTTTACTTTGAAATATGATTTATTCCATGGCACCAACAGCAGCTCTTAAGCCAAGAAGATAGCTGTCCAAACCAAATCCACAAATCTGTCCCTTAACAATTTCAGCAAATACTGAATGATGACGAAACTCTTCTCTTGCGTGGATGTTAGACATATGAATTTCAATGATTGGTACAGTGAGAATTGCCAGTGCATCTCTCAAGCCATAGCTATAATGGGTCCATGCCCCAGCATTGATCACCACAGCATCAACTTTTTCAATGAATGCCTGATGTACTCTTTCACACATTTCACCTTCATGATTTGTTTGGAAGTTGATTACTTCAACGCCCAATTCTTTTCCTAACTCACTCATCTTGGCATTAATTTCATCAAGGGTGATTGTTCCGTATTGGACAGGATCTCTTTTCCCAAACATATTATGGTTTATTCCGTGTAGCATGAGAATCTTTTTCATAAATATCCTCCTTTGAACATTAACAGTTATTGGAATACTGCTTTTCTCTCCTCATCTTACCACTGATCCATTCATAGAATCAATCTTTGTTTTTTAAACTAAGCTTTAAACTCATAGGGAAGCCTTCTGCTGATTTACCCTTTAAACAATTTATGCTGGCCCTTTTCTAGTTGGTCAGTTGGATTTTTTTGATTTGCATAAATTAATCCAAATATAATGAACAAACCTCCCATGATCTGAGTTTTTGTGATCATTTCTCCAAGAACCAACCGCCCTGTCAATATAGACACAAAGGGGGGCAGATTGGCATAAATAGAAGTTCGTGTAGGTCCTACTTTCCGGACTCCTATATTCCAAAGAGTATAAGATATTCCAAATACAAATACTCCTGAATAGATCACACCAGCCCAAGCAGCACCAGAATAAGCCAACCAGTTTGCTGCCATGATTTGCCTTGAGGAGATCAATGAAAAGAAAATTGCTGTGATCGTCATGGAATAGGTTGTAACTTTTACAATCGATATATCTTTAAAGTACAGACGGATCATGATGGTATACAGACTCCAAAACAGCGTAGCGATTACAATCAATATATTCCCTATACTTGATTCTACATTGATCCCAATACCGCCAACTGCCCCCATAACAACCAAGGCTACGCCTCCGAAAGAAATCACGATTCCTATGATGGTTTTACGGCTAGCCTTTTCTAACTTCAGTAGTCCAGCAAGGAAAGCTACACACATAGGGGTAGCCGCCAAGATTAAGGATGCCGTTGAGGCAGAAGTTTTAGATACACCATATACAAAAGCCACCTGATTGATTCCATGGGCCACAATGCCCATAATGAACAAATGAAACAATTCTCTTTTACTAACCATAAAATTCGTTTCTCTAAACAACAAAATGATCCAGCAGATCACCGCACCAATAATAAATCGCAGACTATTAAATACCATAGGATTCATTTCTGACAAAGAAATCTTAGAAACTACATAATTTAGTCCCCATATCGTTGTTACCAAAACCAACAGTACATCTGTGGTACCGAATGCATTCGAATACTGTGAATTTTCCACCTGCCATCACCTATCTACCCTGTATATTCCATATATTCAAGACTTTTTTCATAATATCCCAACTGGCTAGAGATCTTTTTTGCCCCCTCTATGACCAGCTTACTATACAAATCTGTGTTTTCTGGAAATCTAAATCTTGGCCCCGATATAGAAAGACATCCGATGGTCTTCCTATATCCATCAAAGATAGGTGCAGCAACACAACCTACTTCGTAATCCTTTTCTCCTACACTGACAGCATATCCAGCTGCTCTTATCTTTTTCAATTCTACAATAAATGCATCAGGATCTACAATTGTATTATCTGTAAGTGCTTTTATATCATTCATCATTTCATACCACATAGATTCCTCTAGATGTGCCAATATAGATTTCCCTGTTGCCCCTGCCCATATGGCAAAACGCTCTCCGATTCTTACTGACTGTTTTATTGCTTGAGGACTTTCTACCTGTTCAAAGCATATACGATCCTTTTGATCCAATAGATATAGGTTCACCGTTTCCTTAGATGCTTGACCAATTTCCTCCATGATCGGACGACTAATTCTTCTAATATCTAAGCTTTCCTTAGCAATCAATCCTAGATAATAAATATTATGTCCCAGTTTATATCTGTTGGTTTTCTGATCCTTCGTAATAAATCCTTCCAGCTCTAAAGAAGTTAGCAGTCTTAATATTGTAGATTTCGCCAATCCTAGCCTTTCTGTGATCTCTGTCAAGGTCAGTTCCCTTTCATTCCAAGTAAAGCATAGTAGAACATTTAGTGCCCTTTGTATTGAACGCACACTGTTCTCACTAGATTTTTCTGCCATGTCAATCCTCCTATCATTGATTTTTCAAATATGCCTTTACTATTTTCCGAGGCATTCAACTATTCTATTTATTCTTCTGCAATAAAGAATTGACGCTCTTCCATTTTGATGAATCCGTTGTATCTCAACATATTCATCGTTATTTTTGTTTATAAAAAAAAGATTCCTTTTATTTTTATACAACCCTGCATGTATTAATTCCCTGCTTTACTTAATATCTTTCTACTATCATGTACGCCCACGAATGCAATTGATACCATAGCAGCGATTCCAAACAACCCTGTAACAAAGAAACCCATAGTGAGTCCGAATTGGTCTCCGATACTTCCCATAAGAATTGGTCCTATAATCATTCCTATGCCATACATTGCCTGAAAAAATCCCATAATTGTCGTTCTTGAGTCTGATGCTACATTATGAATAGCTAGACCCATAAGCAAAGGGAAGGTAACGGCATTTGCGATTCCGCTAATGATTTGAAGCGTATATAGCATTTTCAAGCTTAAACTGAATGGTGTAAGCATACACAAGACAGAACTTATGCCAAAACCAATCAACAACGTTGTTTTCTCTCCAAGATACTTCACAAAAACAATGCCTGACAACGCTGCAAAAACGATTTGAGGAAAATTAAAGAAAATGGCTAGCATACTTAACTGGAAGTTGCTTGCGCCTAAATTGGAAGCCACCAATGGGGTAAATCCAAAGGCTGTGGAATACGTAATCACTTGAGAAAATATGGCCAATACAGAAACATGTATAATATCTTTGTTGCTAATCATAGAAAGCATAGCTGAAAGTTGAAAAGGCTTTTTTCCAGTCATACTTTTTTCTTCCCATATGGATAAGCTCAATATAAAACCCACAGCACCTCCAATGGCACTGAGTAAAAACAGATAACGTACCCCCAAATATAGAGAGACAAACCCGCCTGCCAATACTGCCGCAAACTGACCTGCTTTATTGGTAGCATTGATAATCCCCATGGCCTTTGAAACTTGAGATGACTCGTAGTAACTTGAGAACATTACTGTATAGTTGATCCAGGTAGCTGCAGCAACACCTGCTAGAAGCCTAGCCAACAATAGGGTATATGTGTTTGGGAGGGCAAAAACCGACAGTGTACTAAGTATAATGATCAGGAGTCCTA
The DNA here is from genome assembly GCF_029240175.1 of Anaerosolibacter sp. Taxonomy (GTDB): domain Bacteria; phylum Bacillota; class Clostridia; order Peptostreptococcales; family Thermotaleaceae; genus Anaerosolibacter. The sequence continues at coordinate 93,212 of NZ_JARBTM010000002.1, read as the reverse complement.
AAGTAATGAATATTTTTCTTTTATTTAATGCATCCGATACGATTCCCAGCGGTATTCTCAGGATCGTCTGACTAAATCCATAGGCACTGGCAATGATGCCTATCATTTTATATGAAGCACCCATTTCCTTGGCATAATTGGTCATTTGAGGGATATATGCATACATTGAAAACCAAAATAACCCCGTGACGATACAAAACAGTGTCTTCTTATTCAGCATTGTCGATTCAACCTGCCCATCCATTTTCATGTATTTAAGTTTTGTGTCTTTGTAAATTCCCCTATCAAGCCAAAAAACCTACGATATCTTTTCAGGAGCTTATTCTCGAAAAGTATCGCAGGCTATGGCTCTCAAAGTCCACCCGTTACATTCGTATATAGGTGATGCTTTTGAAATTTGTTAATATGTTACTACATGAATCACGTCTTATTACTTCGCTTCTTTTACTGCATTTAGTAACGCGTCTACCAATTCATCACCAATTTTTGAACGAATTAATTCATAAGCACTTTCTGATTTCGCTTGCATTTCTGCACGTACCTCTGGAGCAATGTCAACGATTTCAGAACCATTGTCAGTGATGATTTTCGCTCTATCTGCTAAACGAGCATCTGCTTGCTCTCTAGCATATACTTTAGCTTCAGCTACAGCCTCGTCCATTATTTTTTGATCTTCTGGAGATAATCCATTATAAAGGGCTGGATTTGTAATCAATGTTAATGTATGAAGCATATGGTTTGTGTTGATTACATATTTTTGCTGCTCGTAAATCTTGTTTGCAGCGATTACTTCTAAAGGATTTTCCTGTCCATCGATTGCACCTTGCTGTAATCCGATATACACTTCACCCCAAGCCATAGGTGTAGGGTTTGCACCTAATGATTTCCAGAACTCGATGTGGTTTGGGTTTTCCATTGTTCTAATTTTTTGACCTTTAAGATCTGCTAATGTTTCAACTTTTTTGTTTGAAGTTAACGTTCTGAATCCTTGGTCAGCAAATCCTAGGATTTTAAAGCCAGACTCTTCATATACTTTGGCAATTGTATCAAAGAAAGGACCGTCAAGTACTTTTCTAGCTGTTGCTGCATCGCCATATACCATTGGCATATCAAATACTGCAAGCTTAGGTACAAAGTTTACCTGGGGAGCTGTAGTTTGTATAACGAAATCTAGGCTGCCTGCCTGCACGCTTTCTGCGATTTCCTTGTCACTACCCATTTGTCCGTTAGCATAAAGCTGAACTTTCATTTTGCCGCCTGATTTTTCTTCAAGCAATTGACCAAACTTTTGGGCATATAGATACGTTACAGTATCTTCCGGGCTATCCATCGCTAAGTTAAACGTACGTGCTTCTGCACTTGCTGCTGGCTGCTCTCCACTTTGTGCTTCTTGAGCAGGTTTTGCCCCACATGCTGCCAATGATAACATCATTAACGCTATCAATGTTAATGCGATGATACTTTTAAATTTTTTCATACTCTCCCATTCCTCTCCATTTTTTTATTTTTAAAAATATAAGTGCTGACTTTTCTGGTTTCCAGGATACATCAACGCTTATAAAATTCGAACCATATCCTTGTACTTCTACATCATCTTAAATCTACCTCGTAAGCAGTAAACTGATTTCTGGTACGAAGGTAATAACCAACAATGCAATGATGAAAGCTACAATAAACGGTGCTGCCTTTTTCGAAATCTCTACCACTGGAATACCTGTTAAGGAACTTCCCACGAACAGGTTGATTCCAACGGGCGGCGTTACAAAGCCTATAGCTAGGTTTACAACCATGATGATACCGAAGTGTACTGGATCAACGCCTACAGCCTGAACAATTGGTACTAAAATTGGTGTCAAGATCAAGATCGCTGGACTTGTATCCATTACCATACCTACAAAGAGCAATAGAACATTGATCACCATTAAAATTGAGAACTTTGTTGTAAATACAGATGTAATGGCTGCTGCCACCTGCTGGGGTGCCTGCATAAAAGTCAATACCCTGGCAAAGGCAATGGCTGCAGCTAGTATGAACATAATTGGTGTAAAGGTGCGAATGCTCTCTTTAAATACTGGAATAATTTCTTTAAACTTTAAGCTCTTGTAAATGAATAAGCTGATAATTAATGAATAGAACACGGAAATGGTAGCCGCTTCTGTGGGTGATGCAATACCACTATAGATACTTCCTAGTATAATTACAGGTGTTAATAATGCCCAAAAGCTATCTTTGAATACTTTCATGAAACCTTGACTTCTGATGGCTTGATAATGCTCATTTAACTTTTCCTTATCTTCACCCTTTGTACGACAGTAGTAATACGCATATGCCATTAAGCAACCGCCAATCAATAGTCCTGGCAGTACCCCTGCAAGGAATAGTTTTCCTACAGATGCCCCTGAAGTCATACCATATAGAATGAAAGGAATACTCGGTGGGATAATAACCCCTAATCCACCGGCTACAGCAACCAATGCTGTAACAAATACCTTGTCATAGCCAAGGCTCACCAAAATTGGAATGGTCATAGATCCAACTGCCGCTGTGGTAGCAGGGCCTGAACCAGAAATGGCACCGTAGAATAGACAAGTTACGATTACCGCGATGGGCATACCTGCTGTTTTATTACCTATAAAATATGAGAACACATTAAAAAGCTTTTTTGATACGCCTCCTCGAGCCATAATAATACCCGACAATATGAACATGGGAACTGCAAGGATAGGAAAACTATCGACACCACCCAGCATACTCCGGATTATAAGCTGCGCATTTGCTGGAAATGATGGATTAACCGCATTGGGAAGAACGGCTAGTATTCCTAGTACTGCACTTATGGGAATGGCTGCAGCCATGCCTATTGCAAAGATAAGAAACAAAATACCGACTGACAAAAAAACTCCCCCTTCCTATATTGCTTCGCTCTTATATTGAATAAATCTACACCCATCCTCTGTGTTACTTTTATATCCGTTATGATCGTTAAGCAGATTTGGCTGACTTAAAGTCATTCCAGAAGCTTTGAAGAATCCTCACAACAGCCAACCCAAAGCCTAATACAGCTGATACTTGCACTAAGTACATTGGCAATCCCAACGCTGCACTTGTCTGACCGTTTGCGTAAGTAGCACTCACTACTTCTATGGCAAACTTAAACACATATGCGAAGAATACTAACATTACGATTCTTGCAATTACATCTAGCACTTTTTGTGCTGATGCGGGCAGCATATTTGTAAATTGGTCTATTCGAATAGCTATACCTTTTTTGATACAGTAGCTCACACTAATGAACGACGACCATACAAACATATAACGGGTAAGTTCTTCTGACCATGTTAGGGATGCATTAAAGAGATATCGCATTGTAACCTGAACACCCATGATGCAAGTCATAAGAATAAGTAAAACAAGCAGAATATATTCTTCAAAGTGTTCATCCAGCCATTTCAAAACACCCATTCTATTCACCTCCATTTATTCGTCTCTTGCCTTATTTTCCTGTTATTCCTAGAGTCTCCATAAACTTTTGTTTTACTAAATCTACCGGCATATCTTCTCCCGTCCAAATCTTGAATGCCATGGCTCCCTGCCAAATCATCATGCCAAATCCATTGATCGTCTTACATCCAGCAGCCTCGGCCATCTTTAAGAGTTTTGTCTTGGCAGGCTTATATACAACATCGGATACAATTAAATCTCTTCGAAGTACGCTTGGATCAGCAATGATACTTTTATCTTCATGGGGAGTCATACCCAACGGTGAACAGTTGGTCAACATATCCGCTGTTCTCAATGCCTCTTTTAAATTTTCATCACTAAAAACCATTCCCTCGGCTTTACAGTTTGGGATCTTCTCATTGATTGTATTGCTAAGGGCTACAGCCGCTTCTTCATTCATGTCAAGAATAACGATTTCCCTTGCACCGTCAACAGCCAACTGAACACATACGGCCTTTCCAGCCCCCCCTGCTCCAGCCACTACGATTTTCTTTCCTTCAAAGTCAATACCGGCTTCTCTCAATGAGTGAGCATATCCTCTTCCATCCGTATTGTATCCAATCAGCTTTCCGTTGTCATTTAATACAGTATTTACTGCTCCCATCCACTGGGCTTCAGATGATACTTCATCTAACAATGGGATGATATTCGCCTTGTTGGGCATCGTTACATTAAAGCCCTTTACATTCAACACACGCATTGCTTTTACAACGTCATTTAGATTATCTTCCTTTGTATCAAAGGTAAGATACGCATAACCTAATCCTAAATGAGTAAATGCTGTATTATGCATTTGTGGAGATAAACTATGGGATATGGGGTAACCGAGTAACCCAACCAACTTCGCTTTTCCATTTAAATGATGAGCCATTCCTTTGCACCTTCCTATTTTGTATGATTTTAAATTTTCTGATAATTATATGCATATTTTCCCAATATTTTTGTTTTGACAATTCAGAAATTTAATTGATAGCAAGAGACCTAGTGCTAGGTCTCTCCATCAATTATAACTGTTAGGGGAAACTTAAGGAATCACTTTTAATATTTTAAAATTTTGTAAGTTTTTCCTCATTTCTGACTATTTATTCACTTACTTTGTAGCTACGTGCTTAGATCGAGTAGCTTCACCATGGATCAATCTACCTTCAACAACATTCTCTTTCGGCGTATAGATGTCATTGATATTCCAAATTCCATCTGTAGGTACGGGGATATTCTCCATTGGAACATCTAGTAAATATGGCTCATTTGAATCTAATGCCTCTTGGAATGCAGCCTTAAATTCTTCCGCCGATGTAATTTTCTTCGCCTTGATACCATAAGCCTTCGCTACTTCAGCCCACTCAGGGTTATATGGTGTACCATCGGGCTTTTTGAAGATCGTACCAAAGGAGTGATGATATTGTGCCGCCTCTAGTCCTGCAATGGTACCAAAAGCACCATTATTCATAACTACCCATACCACTGGAATGTTCTGTTCTACTGCTGTAGCCATAACCGTTGGATTTGTACCAAAACCACCATCACCAACCAATGTAATTACTTTTTTGTCCGGTGCCGCTAATTTTGCCCCCAGGATTGCAGCTGGTCCAAAGCCCATGGTTGCAAGACCGCCTGTGTGAAGAATCGTGCCTGGCTTTGTGATTTCAAACTGTTGGCTTACACCATTTTTATTCCAACCCACATCCGTGGCGATGATCGCATCCTCCGGCAATACTTCCCTTACATCCTTAAGAATTCTCTGAGGTGTCATTGGGAATCTACTGTCTTCAGAAATCGCAACATTGGATGCTTTGAATGCAGCTCTATATTCAGCGATAGCTTTTCTTAGTTCAGGTCTATCGATACCCTCTGGCTTTAACTCCTTGGCAGCTTCCAAGATTGCCTTTAAGGCTTGCTTAGGATCTGCTACAGCGCCTAAAGCTACAGGGTAGTTTCTACCGATTTCGATCGGATCTAGGTCGATTTGGATTAGCTTTGTAGGTGGAATATTGAAGCTTACCCCCTTATACCAGGAGCTGCTGTCTGCTTCAGCAAATCTTGTACCTACGCCAAGGATCACATCGGCCTTTGTTGATGTTTCATTTACGAAATCCGTACCCCAGAATCCTGTCATTCCCACATGTAGCGGATGGTTGTCTGGTATAGCACCTTGTGCCATCAATGTTCTCGTAACAGGAATATCTAGGAATTCAACCAATTCTATAAGCTCCTTTGAAGCATTGGTATATATTAACTGTCCACCACCATGGATCACTGGGTTCTTCGCTTCGATTAACATCTTGGCAATTTCCACAGCTGTTTCCTTTGGCAATGCTGGTTTCACCGTTGTATGGGCATCATGATACGTTCTTTCAAAGTGAGCTGGGTCTAATTCTCTTGAGAACATATCCATTGGCACGGAGATCAGTACCGGTCCAGGTCTTCCAGACTCAGCCAGTCTGAATGCCTTGTCAAGAATTTCTGGAAATAACTCTGGCACGTCAATTCTCCAAGCTCTTTTTACGAATGGTTTATAGATATCATATTGTGATCCGTCACAATGCATATTGATCTCTTGATGTGGATGTTTTCCATAGTAATAGCTTGGGACATCTCCAGCGATCACAACCATTGGTACTGCATCTAAAGAAGCAGTGGCTACACCCGTTACTGCATTTGTAAGTCCTGGTCCTAAGTGGCAAAGAACTACACTGGCTTTTTGTGTGATTCTTGCGTAAGCATCTGCAGCGTGGGCAGCTACCTGCTCATGTCTTACAGATACGAAATTTAATTTAGAGTCTTTCAAAGCATCTAACATTGCGATGACTGTGTGTCCACAAAGGCCGAAAACATGTTCCACGCCTCGTCTCTCTAAATAGTCAACCAATTGGTAAGAAATTAGCTTTTTCAATTTGTATACTCCCCTCAAGTCATTTTTGATTGGATATCCTAATCCGTTCTCCTATTTCTCACACTCAGGATCGTAGAAATCTCCGAATAGTTCTGCATCAGATGGTCTGTCTTCTGGAATCGGTTTAGATACCCAAGTCGTATTCATGTAGTGCTTTAAATGCACGTTTTCTGAAATGATATTTCCACCCCAGGTTCCACAGCCTAAGCTGGACGTCATCGGCATTCCGTTGTTGAATGCACCAGCATTAGCTTTGGATTGGGGCTGACGAACCATGATTCTACTTACAGGCGCAGCCAAAGCCAAACGATGGATGTGATCATCGTTGAAGGAGTAAATTCCACAGGAGTGTCCTTTTCCTTTCACTTCATAAACAGCTCTCATCATATTCAGGGCATTTTCAAAGCCTTCATATTTATAAACCGCTAAGAGGGTTGTTAATTTTTCGTTGGAGAAGAAATGCTCTTTGCCAATGCCATCGCCATAAACGATGATAAACTTTCTATCTGCTGGAATCGTAAATCCTGCAGCTTCTGCCAGTTTTTGTGGTGCGATGGCCACTGTATCTGATAATCTGTGCCCCTCTTCGTCCCACATAACAGCCTTTAACTTCGCCTTTTCCTCTTCACTTGCCAGGTAGCCGCCTTCTTTGACAAGCTGCTCTACCATCTTGTCAAAGATGCTTGCTTCTATGATCAAGTTTCCATCAGCGGAACATCCTGATCCAAAGTCCGATGTTTTACTCAGCATCGTGTTACGCGCAGCTTCTTCGATGTTTGCTGTCTCATCAATGATCATTGTAGAGTTCCCAGCACCAACGCCATAGGCAGGTGTTCCGGAACTGTATGCTGATTTCACCATATCTGGTCCACCAGTAGCAAGAACCATGTCTGCTCTGCTCATCAGGGCCTTTGTCATTGGAATGTTTACTTTTGTAAGGCATTGGAAGATATCTGCCGGTGCCCCTTCTCTTTCAAGGGCCTCTCTCATCAATCTTACGGTTTCAAAAGTAGTCTTCTTGGAACGTGGATGTGGTGAGAATATCACTACGTCCCTTGCTTTAATGGCATAGATTGCGGTTCCTGCAGGTGTTAAATCTGGATTTGTTGTTGGAACGATAGATCCAATGATTCCAACGGGCTTTGCATATTTTACAATACCTTTTTCCGGGATTTCTTCAATTACACCGACACTCTTTTGTCGAAGGGCATCTCTAAGAACCCCTCTAATTTTAAATCGTTTTCCTTCTCTGCTCACTGGATCTCCAAGACCACTCTCTTCAATCCCCATATCTACTAAACGAAGAAATGTTTTCTTGTTTGCTACTGCCCATGCCACTGCCTGACATAGACGGTCTACCTTTTCTTGGTCATATGTCTCAATAATTGCAAGGGCTTTCCTAGCACGATCAAAAACCTCATCTAACTCCTGTTGTTGTTCTAATGTAATCTCTGTTGCCATGCTATGTTACCTCCTTAAAATTTTTAGATAATTTTGGGTTGCAGTTGCTGCAACATCTTCTTTGTTTGTTCTACACTTTCACAATGTCACTACATTTTCCAGCCTTTAACACAAAGCTTGATGTATCCTTTTCTAAAATCTCCTGGACATATCTTCCGATGGAAATCATCTTATCCAAATCATAACCTGTATCAATGCCCATTTCGTGACACATATGGATAAGGTCTTCTGTGGCTATATTTCCTGATGCCCCTGGAGCGAAAGGACACCCGCCCAAACCTGCAAAACAGGAGTCATATCGTTCAATGCCAGCCATCATTCCAGCCATCACATTGGTAAGTCCCATCCCCCTTGTGTTATGGAAATGGAGATTCCAAATAATATCAGGGTATTGTTCCTTCACCCTTACACTGTATTCATAGACTTGCTGTGGATTGGCCATGCCCGTCGTATCTGATAGAGACAGCTCCTTTACGCCAATCTCTCTAAATCCGTCAATGGCCGTAATCACTTGCTCTATGGGCACCTTTCCTTCCATGGAACAGCCAAAGGCTGTGGATATAGCTCCTGAAAGGGTGATGCCATGGGCTGCTGCATATTCTGCACACTCTGCAAAGCCTCTTAGCACTTCCTCTGGTGTGCGATTTAAATTGCTTAAGGAATGGGCTCTACTGGCAGAAACTGTTAATTTTGCTTTTTTGATTCCTGCTTCATTTGCCCTTTCTAGGCCTCGTAAGTTTGTTACCAATACCCTGTACTCTACCCCATCTACCCGCTTTATTCGGCGGGCCACTTCATCGGTATCAGCCATTTGAGGTATAGCTTTAGGACTAACAAAGGAACCGATCTCTATAATTTTTGATCCTGCTTCAACAGAACGCTCAATCAAATCTATCTTTTGTTCAATCGTAAACATCTTTTTTTCATTTTGGAGACCATCTCTAGGTCCAACCTCTGAAACAACGATTTTAGCAGGCCACTGTAGGTTTTTTTCTAGATTCCTTATAAGCATTTTACTCCCTCCTTTGCACCGTCTTCTCATCCTATAATTCAGAACAATTTCTATGTATCGAAGTTCCATTGTACGGAACCAAGTTTCTCTATTTGGAACTTGATTTCATTTTAGCATGTTTATTTTTTCAAGTCAATTCACTTAATTAATTTTCTTCAAATTTTTTATTTTGTCTCAAAGTAGAATATTTTATTTATTTGAAATGATCTATATAAATATAAAAATAGCGAGCAGCTTAAGCTGCTCGCTATTTTTATATTTATACCTTTTGGTGCTCTACGATAATCGTTTCCTTATCAGACTCTATCTTTTTATAATTTACCAGGTATACAGAAAGTACCACCAACGCCCCACCTAGAATCTGTAGATAACCTACAGTTTCTTTTAAAATAAAGAAGCTGGCCACTACAGTGACGATAGGTATAAGATTCAAGAATAAAGATGAAGCAGATACACCAATGATATCCATGGCATAGACATAAAGATAGTAGGCTAGGGCAGAACAAAAGATCCCTAAAAATAAAACATTCAGGGTTACCTTACCATTGAGTAAACTCCAATCTGTCCTTTCGAATAAGACAAAAGGTACAAAAAGAATGGTTCCAATAATCGTTTGATAATATACAATGGCAAGCTGGGAATACTTTTGGAACAAGGGTTTTGTAATCAAAGAATAGGCTACCCAGCAGAAAACTGCACCAAACATCATCAGATAACCCAGCCAGGATTCACCCTCATAACTTCCGTGGTTTGTACCTACAATGAGATACACCCCTAAAAAAGATATGATTACACTGACACCCTGCTGCAGCGTTAATTTCGTTTTAAACACAATACACTCAAAAATCAGGGTAAATATTGGTATTGCGGCGATAATCATGGATGCATTGGAAGCTGAAATATGCATCACCCCGTTGTTTTCAAAATAAAAATACACGGTGATCCCTAAAAACCCTGCCATCACCATCAAAAACCGATCTTCTTTCGCCAATCTTGTATCCTTTTCCTTTGCTTTGAAAATGGCCCCAATGATGAGAGAAGCAATGACAAATCGTATAAATGCCAAAGTCATAGGTGGAAATACAGCAATGGTTACTTTAATACTCAAAAATGACAATCCCCAGATCAGTGCAGTAAAAATGATGCTGACATAGGCCAAAAACACTGTTTTTTTCATAGACCCCATCCATTCTGTCAAGTATTTATAAGATGTATTATAGCAGATGGAGTGCCTATTCACATATCTTTTTTTCTAATAATTTGCACTATTTTTTCTGACTGCTTGTCTCCATGGGCATACAACTTTTTTTGTTAGCTTTATTTTTTTAACACTTATGATCTTATTGCCTATTTCATAATTTCCTATTGACAATGGGCAAATAGTTTTGTAACATATTAATAATTTATCTGATATTTTTTATAAATATTCAATCGAGGTGAACACGATGTTAAGACCAATGGAGCAGAACAGCAAATTTTATAGCTACTTTTTTAACTGGAGCTTTTATTTTAGCGCTGGTTATTTTACTTTCCCAAAAAATAGCTATACCTCTTTCATAAGTTCTTCTCCTTCTATAGTACCAGTTCATTAAAATGAACTGGATGATAAACGCCTAATTGTTATCTAATGAAGAAGACTCTTGTAGAAAGAGTCTTCTTTTTTATATTTATAAGTTTTTAAAGTTTTAAAATGTGACATGTCACCTATTTTCTTTGAATTGGTGTGTACAGCCAATTCAAAACCAAAGCATAGGAGATTAAAGATTTCCTATATGCCACTAAAAATCTATATGAGGTGATAATATGAATCTTCCATTAATCATTGTTGTACTTTACATTGTTGCACTATTTGCCATTAGCGCTTACGCGCGAAAGCTTGCCGCATCTGGGTCTGAAGGCTTTATTTTAGCAGGCCGACAGCTGACAACTCCTTTAATTGCCGTTACCATTACCGGTCTTGCCATTGGCGGCGCATCCACCATTGGTGTTGCTGAACAGGCATATTCTGTAGGGCTGGCTGCTGGCTGGTATAACGTTGCATGGGGTGCTGGCGCCATCCTTATGGGTCTTGTGACTGCATCAAGGTATAGAAAATTAAATATCTCCACCCTACCTGAACTCATCGAAAAATTATACGATACCAAGGGACGCATTCTTTGTGTGTTCAGTCAAATGCTGATTCTTTTAGTCATTACTTCTATGCAATATATCGCAGGGGGTGCCATCTTAGCATCCTTACTGCCTGACATTTTTACTTTGAAAACAGGTATGATCACGAGTGCAGTGGTATTTGTAGGCATCACCTTTGTTGGGGGTATGTGGTCTGCAGGTCTTTCAAATATACTAAACGTTATTCTGATTTACGTTGGGATTATTATGGCTGCCATTGCCACCCTTGGCCAACAGGGAGGATTATCTACCCTTGCTGTCAAACTTCCCCAAGAGGTTCCATACCTACATCTTGTAAATGGTTTGGGGTTAACAGCCATCGTTGGTTGGTTTGCTGTGATGATGACCCAAACCTTATCATTGCAGGCCACTGTTCAAATTGCCTGTGGTGCTAAAGATGAAAAACAAGCTAAGCGTGGATTTATATGGGGTGGATTGTTGATGCTCCCTATCGGCTTCTTAGCAGCTATTATGGGAATTGCTGCCAAAGCAGCATACCCTGATATTAGTGCCACCATGGCACTGCCAAACATTATCATGTCCCTAAATCCTGTAATCGCAGGGATCACCTTAGCTGCTTTATGGGCAGCCGATGTATCCACTGCATGCAGCCTCTTATTAGGTACTTCTACATTATTTGTTCAAGACATATATAAGCGTTTTATTCGCCCAGAAGCCAGTGATCAAAAGCTTATGGCCATGAATAAGATTACCATTATCGTATTAGGTGCCGTTACCTTTATTTCTGCCTTAACCGTGGTAAGTATTTTGAAGACCCTCCTTGTTTTCTTAAGCCTTACAACAGCCTTTACGGTAACAATCCTATTTACTATATTCTTTCCTAGTCTGTGCAGAAAAAACTCAGCCTTTGTTACCATCGTCGCTGGAATCGTAGTATTGCTTTTATGGCTGTTTGTACCTGCCATTCGAGTTGTTCCCCATGTGATTTACCTTGAATGGATCGTATGTGTTATAACATTCCTAGGTGTTGCAGTGCTTGATCCTGTAAGAACACCTGACTTAGTCGAATCCTAGATTCAAATAGAGATTACCTAAATATATCAAAGAAGGTGGATGAATCATGAACACAATTCAACTAAAGTATGGAAAAGAGCTTGTATCTGTACCCCTCTCTGAAGATCAGATTTTTGGCGTCATCAAAAGCAATACCGCAGATCATGGTAAAACCGAAGAAGCAGTCATTCTAGATGCCTTAGAAAATCCTGTTGGGACGCCAAAGCTTCAAGAGATTGTGAAACCAGGGGAAAGGGTATGCGTTGTCATATCGGATGTTACAAGGGCATGGCAGAGAATGGATGTTTACCTCCCCTACCTGATAGATGAACTTCATCAAGGCGGAATTTCTGATGAAGATATTGTTTTCATCAGTGCTGTAGGCTCCCATAGAAAGCAAACGGAGAAAGAGCATCAGCGATTACTGGGCGATGCCCTAAAAGATCGCTTCAAGGTTATCGACCATGATTGCTTCGATGAAGAAAATCTTGTTTATCTTGGCCATACTACCTTTGGCACACCCGTAAAAGTGAATAAAATTGCCATGGATTGTGATCATATTGTATTAACAGGTGCCATTGTTTTCCACCTATTGGCTGGATGGGGTGGTGGTAAAAAATCCATCCTCCCAGGGATTGCAGGTTATGAAACCATTATGGCAAACCATGCCATGTCTCTGCACCCTGAGATTGGAAAAGGCTCCAATCCTGAAATCAGGAGCGGAAAAATCATTGATAATACCATTCATGCCGATATGTTGGAGGCCGCTGGCCTTGTGAAACCCTCTTTCATATTTAATGTAATCATGGACTCCCAGGGCCGTATCGCCCATGCTGTAGCTGGAGATTATGCAAAGGCCCATGAACGGGGCTGCCAGATCGTCGATGAGATGGATGGTATCTCCATTCAAAGTAAGGCCGATATGGTTATTGCCTCCGCCTGCGGCTATCCAAAGGACATTAATTTTTATCAAACCATCAAAACAGTGATTAATGCCAAGGAAGCAGTTGAAGAAAATGGTGTAATCATCATTCTTAGTGAATGCAGCGAAGGAATTGGCAATGCTGAAATTCAAGAAATTGTTCAAAACTATGATACTCTGCTGCATCGGGAACGTGCAATTAGAGAGAACTATTCTATTGCTAAATATATCGGCTATTATGCCACTGAAGTGGCTGCAAAGCATACCTTTATCTTGGTATCTAGCCTGTCACCTGAAACCTTGGCCATGGCAAATATCAAGATTGTCAAAACCCTGGAAGAGGCCCTAGCGATAGCCTATGCCATAAAGGGCACTAACGTAAAAGCCTATCTCATGCCCCATGGTGCCAATACCCTTCCAAAGGTTCAGGGCTTATAGTCTACCTCCAATAATTATCGTATTCTTTCTCCTTCTGGCGAAGGCAGGGTGATATTCTTCACCCTGCCTTCGTCTTTTAAAATTGTTGATCATGGATTTTGAACTGAATGACGAACATCTTGACCCATTCTACTGTTCAATTCGACCTCTGACATATAATTATATTTTATATTTCATTTCATAATAATCTTCCCAATGGTAAAAACTAAATTGGCAGATGTTCATTATAAATATTACCTTTTCACCTGATCGGCCTTATAGAACACAAGGAGAACTATATCGAGATGGGAAACCAAAATCAGAAAAATTCAAATCGTAGGAAGATAGCCTATGTGAGCACATTAGGTACAACACAATTACACTTAAGAAACCCATGGATTATCGCCTGGTGGTCTGCGGCATTCCCTGGCCTGGGACATCTTTTGCTGTCTAAATATCTTAGAGGTTTTTTTCTATTCATCTGGGAAGTTTTTGTCAATATAAAAGCCCATATCAATCTTGGTATCTATTACTCTTTTATAGGAGAATTTGACAAAGCAAAAGAAGTGCTCGACAAGGACTGGATATTGTTATACGCTGCAACCTATATTTTTGCCATATGGGACAGTTATAGAACCACCATTGATCTTAATAATACGTATAAGTTAGCTGCAAGGGAAGATGCAGAGATAGCTTCATTTAACATGGGTGCAATGGAAATAAACTATTTAGATAAGAAAACACCGATCAATGCCTTCTTGTGGTCTGCGTTATTGCCTGGTGGTGGACAGCTTTATATACATAGAATCATTACCGCCGCCTTTGCAATTGCTTGGTGGATTGTTATTCTCTATTTTTCTAAGCTGCTTCCAGCCATCCATTTTTCCCTGCTTGGTCAATTTGAACAGGCGAAATCTGTTCTAGATGTCCAATGGATTTTAAATGTTCCATCGGTTTATGGCTTTACCGTATATGATGCTTATGTAAATACCGTAGAAAATAACAAGTTATATGATTGGGAGCAATCCAAGTTCTTAAAACAGCAGTATCAATACCCGAAGTTTAACATGCCCATCAAAGATGGAACATATAGGAGTGATCTCATGTATATCGTAGCTACTTTCGCCTATAACAATTACTTAGAACTGGCAGTAACAGCTATTCAAATGAAGGGAGTAGCAAAAGAAAGGATTCTTGCTGCTCCCTTAGATAAACGGGGTGAAGAAAGAAGATTATTCGATAACATCCACTATTCCGACGGATTAAGCTTAATCGATCTTGCTGCAGTTTTAGGAACTATATTTATGCTGTTAGGCAGTATCTATGGTTTTGTCTTGGAATGGGGACCGATCTTGTGGGGATTGATTGGATTAGGCTCTGGATGTGCTGTGGGTATCATCATCAAACTTATGGTTACAAAGAAGCATAATAAAAATAGGAGTAAGACGCTAAAAGAATCAGAGGTAGTATTAATCATAGAATGTGAAGAAAACGAATTAGAAATGGTCAAAAAAACATTATGGGAAAATCATGCCCTTGGTGTTTCTAAGCTTGATTTTTCCCATATGACTTAACAGAACTATTTTATAGAGCAATCATCTACTCTACCTTGATCGCTTCTACAGGACATTGTAGTTCAGCATCTTTTGCTGCTTCCATGTCCTCCTCTGGTATATCTATGTCCTTTGCCTTGGCCAATCCATCCTGATCCATGATAAAAACCTTAGGACAGATGGCTGTACACATACCACAGCCAATGCAAGCTTCCTTATCAACAAATCCCTTCATCTTTTCATCCTCCTCAATAATGTTTTATTCATTTTCATCCTATCAAAGATTATTGAGGTATCCTATGATTCAAATCAAATCTTCCTATTTAAATGGATGCTGACGTAAATATGATTGGCCTTTGAAAAAAATTCTACCCTATTCTCTCTTATGGATAAGTTCATGGTATCTTAACAGTAATGCATCTACTTTTTGGCTTGCCCAAAGAATTTGAGGATTCTTCATCTGATCATCTGCGTCGATAAGTGCGTACATCTCATATCTCATGGTTTCAATTTCTCTAAGCACTTCCTTTGTCGCTTCCATGCTTTATCCTCTCCCAATCATCTGGTCTTCGCAAATTTGATGACAGCCTTTTCCAAGGGATTCATCGAATTTGAACTTCATTTTCTCGTAAAAGCTTTCTGACATAGGAATATCTTAGACGTTTTCTTTGGTGGATATTCAATAAAATATAAGTTTTTCGCTAACAATTCATTTTCATAGCATTGACAATATTAGAATTACATGGTAGAATAAGGAGATTGCAGATGCAACAATATATTTTTTTGGAGGTTTGTTTAATGAAAACAGGCGTAGTAAAATGGTTTAACAGCGAAAAAGGTTTTGGATTCATTACAGTTGACGGTGGAGAAGATGTATTTGTACATTTCTCAGCAATTCAAGGTGGCGGATTCAAGAGCCTTGAAGAAGGTGCAAAGGTTGAGTTAGAAGTAGTTAAAGGTGACAGAGGCCTTCAAGCTGCGAATGTAGTTAAATTATAGTAGAATAATATAATATTGATCATTATATATTTGAACATATAACTACAAGAAAAACCCTGATATTTCAGGGTTTTTTCATTTTCTTTCTTCTTATCTTTTTTGTTATACTAATATTTATTCGCTAAGTCCTCTTCCAAATTTTTTATACAGCACAACAAATTGTTATTGGTTATTGTCTAATCGTTCAATCCGCTATAGAATAGAATTAAAAGAATTTATCTTGAAGGAGGGCTATGGATGTTTCTAACAGAAAAAATAAGACGAAATACAAACACCATTGCCAAAGTACTGGCATGGCTTATCATTGCATCTTTATTGTTAGGTACTGTTTTCTCCTGGCTGTAAAGATCTATTAAAAGCTATTGTCTAATGAAAAGCCATGTAGCATTGACATCGTTGTCAATACTACATGGCTTTATTTACAGCTGTCTCTGATAATGAGTTCTGTAGGCAGAATAACTTTTTTCGCAATATCCCTGCCCTCAAGGATTCTCTCCAAGAGCAAACCTACTGCAGTAGTGCCCATGAGCTGGGTATAAATTTTCACTGTACTTAGAGGTGGCACAAGAAATTTCGCCGTAGGGATATCGTTAAAGCTAATAATACTTATATCTTTAGGCACCCTTAGATTGGATTCATACAAAGCCTGAAGGGCACCTATCGCCATGGAATCGCTGGCTATAAAAAACGCACTAGGAAGATTTCCTTTCTCTACTGCCTTTTTCATCAGATCATGACCATCTTCAGGTGTAAACCTTCCGATATAAATATTCTCAGGTTCATACAAGGCATGTTCCTTCATAAATCTATTATACATTACCAATCGCTCATCCTCTATGGGTTCCCGATGTTTACCAACGTATTCTCTTCCCCCAATGAATCCAATCCTACGATGGCCGAGACCCATTAGATATTCAAATACCTCTACCATGGCATTCTTGAAATCAATAACGATAGAATCATATTTCTTTTCATTTGGCGATGAATCCACAAAAACAATGTTCTGGGAATACATAGAAAATTCCTCGATATCTCCTTTACTGAACTTTCCTATGGCAATCACACCGTCTAGATTGTTCAATTTGTTGGTGGTATAGGTATCATCGTTCTTAAAGATTGTAACCGCTTGTATCTTCTTCGTTAAACACTCCTTTTCAATGGCATTGGTAATAGAAACATAATATGGATCTCCCAATTCTTCCTTTTCCGAATACCAGTGAATGACACCGACCTTTATGTTTTTTTCTGTGGCCCGATTGCGTTGTTTTAACGTTTTATATTCTAAATCCTCTGCGGCCTCAAAAACCCTTCTCCGTGTTTCATCAGTAACGGATAGAGCCGTGTCATTATTGAGGACACGAGATACCGTTGCGGGTGATACTCCGGCTAATTTCGCAATATCTTTAATCGTAGCCATACAATCTTCCTTCCACAATCAGTCTTTACATAATTTGACCCTTAACAATCTTGCTTCCATAAGCCTCAATTTGCATGCCTTCGTACATAATTTCCCTGTCAGTATGATTATTAATAAATAACCATTCTGCTCCATTTAAATCCCTTTTGTATACTTCCAAGCCCTTGGGTGAATCAATCCAAGGAATGCTTCTAGCCTGAACAATCTCCTTGGCTATTTCTTCTAACACCTCTTCATTGACACCGCCGCCGACGTAATATACACTTCCTCTTCCATACTGATTCTCTGTAATACAAGCATTTTCCTTGTAAAACTGATCATTATATCGATAAAGTACTTTCGCTGTTTCAGGAATGATTAAATCTCTCCACACCATACAGTTGCCTTTGTTTCCATCATATCTTCCTTCTCCCACAATTTCAACCATTTGATCCAACTGTAACGATTCTCCTTCTTTCACACGAATGCCTGCCATCTGTCGAATTTTACAGGGAAATACTTGTCCAAAATGAATATTATTGTTTCGATCCTTAATCCCTGACCTAAAGCTAAAGATGATGGTTCCCCCATTTTGTACAAATGTCTCTAATCGCAGACTCAAATCCTCATCGATAATTTGCATTACAGGTATCAAAATCACCTTATACTTAGAAAAATCTTTTCTAATACTGATTACATCCATATGGGTATTGAGGGTATAGAATGGCATATACAACCTAACAAGCTCATCCGTAAAGTTAAAGGCACTGGATTGTTGTTGATTGTACCAAGACCAAATATTATCATAATCATACAATACAGCTATATCCGATTGAATCTCACTTTTGATCACAGTCCCATGATTCACGACATCCTTCATAAAGGATTTTACCTCTTGATACTTCCGTCCATCCTCGTTATCCTGATCAATAATCCCTAGACAAAACTGTTCAGCCCCACGGGTCATTCCCCGCCATCGAAAGAAAAGCATATTTTCACATCCATGGGCCATAGCCTGATAAGCCCACATTTTGGCTTGGTTAGGCCTCGGCAGGTATCCAATGACGTTATGGCCTTGGGCACCCATCAGTTCCTCTACGATCCAATAGTTTCTGTTCTTTAATCCACGTACATAGTCATGGGTCATGGCGATATGTCCTGGTTTTAAAGGCTCTTTTAGCCCACCCCACACAGGATAGTTGTCATAGGAAACAAAATCTAGATGTTCTGACATAATATTCTGATCGTAGGCCTTTTCAAAAAATCCTCCATAAAAGTTGTGGGTAATCTCCTGATCTGTGCCCTTTAATGACCTTACCAAATCAATCTGCAGTTTTCCATAATCATTAATGGAAAATGATCGAAATCTTGCCCAGTCTAATTGTAAAGTGGGATTATGGGTGGTAATCGTAGGCTGGGGCATAGGAATTTCTTCAAATCCATTGTAGGTTTGACCCCAGAAAATAGTCCCATAGACTTCATTAAGTTGATCAATATCTTGATACTTCGCCTCTAAAAATCGTTGAAAACCGTGGTGGCATTGATCACAATAGCACTGATCACTGCCTTCGTGACCAAATTCGTTGTCGATTTGCCAAGCCACAATGGCTTCCTCATTCTTATAATGGCTTACCAATTGTCTTACAATTTTCATTGTATATTCTCGATACACCTTTGAATTATAGCAGTATTGTCTTCTTCCACCAAAAACTCTGGTATGCCCATATTCATCCCTCGAGAGAATCGAAGGATGCTTCTTCGCCAGCCAAGCAGGAAAAGTAGCTGTGGGCGTTCCAAACATCACCTTTAATCCATATCCCTTGGCTTTTTCAATAACATGATCAAAGAACGAAAAGTCATAGCTTCCTTCCTCTTTCTCCATCATATGCCAAGCAAACTCACCAATCCGAATGATATTAGCCCCCATGGCTGTCATTCGCTGCATATCCTCATCCATCATATTTATATCCCAATGCTCTGGGTAGTAATCCACACCTAAATACACGTTATATGCCTCCTAGACTATTGAAAATTTAAGCGTTGTTCTTTCGTAATACGTCTCTCCCGCATCCAGTATGGCTGAATGAAAGTGACCATGGTGAATGCCGTCAGGTTCATATTGTGTTTCGAAACAAATGCCGTCATGGGCACGTCCTAGTTTACCATGCTTTAGCTTCTCATCATTGGGATAGTTGTAGGTATATACTACGACACAAGGGTATGTCGTGGTAACCGTCATCTTCCTTCCGCTCTCTTTATCTAGCATCTCTATCTGATTTCCACAACCCTGAAGTATCCATGGATGATCATAGCCTTTTGCCATGATAATCTGTTCATCATCAGCCCCTATATCCTTACCAATAGACTTTAACACTCGAAAGTCCATAGGCGTACCCTCCACATGTGCAATCTCTCCCGTAGGTATTTGATTGGCATCCAAAGGAAGGAAACCATCGGCTTCCATGCGCAAATACTGTTGGTTAATCTTACGCTTATAATTTCCTGACAGATTAAAATATGTGTGGTTCGTCAAGTTACACAGTGTTTTTCGATCTGTTTTCCCCTCATATTCAATAAAGATTTCGTTTTCTTCCGTCAATGTATAGGTTACTTTGGTATGAAGATTACCAGGATAGTTTTCTTCCATATCCTTACTTAGATACGTAAAGATTACCTTAGTTTGGTTTCCCACCTCTTCCACCTGGTAATCCCACAATTGAAAGCTAAATCCATTAGGTCCCCCGTGTCCATGATTTGGTCCAAAATTTTTCCCCAGATTGTATACCTTTCCATCCAGCTGGAACGAAGCTCCAGCTATTCGACCAGAGGTTCTCCCTACCGTCACGCCGAAATACGGAGGATTTTTTATATAGTCTTCAATATTTTCATAGGATAATACGACACTCTCTATGCAGCCTTCATGATCAGGAATCAAAATATCCACAATTGCTGCCCCATAGTTCAGCAATTGTAATTCTATACCTTTTTGATTTTTTAATAAAATAAGGGTTGCTTCCTTATCTCCTATATCAAAAGCTTTTTTGACAGTATACATACTTCTCACCTACTTAAAGTTTTCATAAAATCTTCGAAGGCTTCTAACCCTTTTTGATCCTGCTTGAACACACCAGCATCTATCAGTATTCTCTCAAATATCTTTCCAACCTCTAATTTTAGGATTTCATCATAATCTACGGTCATATCCCGATACTGCTGTTTCATACATTTAAACCAGTCTTTATGCTTCTCCAGCTCTTCATATCCATCAATATCCTTCAATCCTAATAGGCAATCCTTCAGCAAATCTAACTCATGGATGAGTCGGTCTGGAAGCACCGCAAGACCCATTACCTCAATCAAGCCAATATTCTCCTTTTTGATGTGATGTACATCTTTATGGGGATGAAAAATGCCCATGGGATGCTCCTCATTGGTTCGATTGTTTCGCAGTACCAAATCCAACTCAAACTTTTGATCTTTATATCGAGCAATGGGTGTAATAGTATTATGGGACTCACCCTTGGTACAATACAATATTTCTACGCGATCATCGCTGTAAACCTTCCATTTTTCCAATATCATGGCTGCCAGCGTTACCAACCGTTCCCTTTGATTGCTGCGGATTCGGATGACCGACAAAGGCCACTTCACCATGCCCACTTCTACATCTTCAAAATCCTTTATCTCCATAGTTTTTATAATTGGTGCCCGCTCCATGGCAAAGGAATAATTTCCACCTTGAAAATGATCATGGGATAGAATCGATCCTCCTACAATGGGTAAATCTGCATTCGATCCTATAAAATAGTGGGGAAACTGATCCACAAAAGCCAGCAGCCTTGCAAAGGTATCTTTGGTGATTTTCATGGGCTCATGCCGATCTTTAAAGATGATGGCATGCTCATGATAATACACATAGGGAGAAAACTGCAAGAACCAATCTTCTTCTCCAAGCTGTATTGGAATGATCCGATGATTCTGCCGCGCAGGATGATTTATACGCCCGGCATATCCCTCATTCTCCTTGCAAAGTAAGCATTTAGGATAAGATGTCGAGGACATATTTTTAGCTGCCGCTATTGCCTTCGGGTCCTTCTCTGGTTTAGAGAGGTTGATGGTAATTTCCAGTTCACCAAAATCTGTTTGTGTTTTCCAACTCACATTTTTGATGGTTCTTTCCGTTCTAATATAATTGGATGCCATAGAAAGGTTGTAGTAGTTTTCTGTGGCCCGTTGAGGGGATATACCATAATCAGCTTCAAATTTCCTGCGAAGCTCACTGGGACGAGGCATGAAGCAATCCATAATCTTTGTATCTAACAAATCTCGATAGGTCACGGTGTTCTCCTCAAGAATACCCTTATCGTAAGCAAAGTCTAATATTCGATCCAAAATTTGTTGAGGATGCGCTAAGCTTTCCTGGGCCACTTCTGCTTCTTCAAATTCATCAAGCTTTAATATCTCCAGTATTCTATTACGGACATAAATTTCATCTTCTCTGCAAATTAGTCCTTTGTCCAATCCATATTGAATAAGTCTTTGTATATCCTCATAAATATTTATCAAAATGCCACCCCCTACTTTTCAAAGCCTTGCGGGTGGCTGGTATGCCATTTCCATGCGGAAGCAATGATCTCCTCCACCCCATTGTATTTTAGCTTCCACCCTAATTCCTCTTGGGCTTTCTTACTAGAGGCAATGAGCTTTGATGGGTCCCCTGCCCGTCTCTCCGCAACGATGGCTGGTATTGGATGTCCTGTCACTGCTCTTGCAGCATCAATCATCTGTTTCACAGAAAATCCTTCTCCATTTCCTAAATTGTATACATTACTATCTGCACCTGCACGTAATTTCTTCAGGGCCAAAATGTGGGCATCTATCAAGTCCATCACGTGAATATAGTCTCTGATGCAAGTACCATCAGGTGTATCATAATCATCACCAAATATGGTGATATGTTCTCTTCTATTTAGTGGTACCTGTAGGATCAAAGGCAGCAAATGGGTTTCAGGGCTATGATCCTCCCCTATACGTGCACTTTCATGGGCACCTGCCACGTTGAAGTATCGAAGGGTAATATATTTTATGCCATGGGCTTGATCTGCCCATTTCATCATTTTCTCTACCGCCAGCTTCGTTTCCCCATAAGGGTTGGTTGGTTCTGTTTTATCGGATTCTAAAATAGGTACATTTTCAGGTTCCCCATAAACTGCTGCAGTGGATGAGAAAACCATCTTATTGATACCATGTCTACACATGGCTTCTAATAAAACCTGAGAACCATAAACATTGTTATGATAATAAGTAAGGGGTTCTTTTACGCTTACGCCTACCAAAGAATTTGCAGCAAAATGAATGACCGCATCAATTTTATTTTCACTAAATACCTTATCCAAAAACCCACTATCCTTAATATCGCCATGATAGAATTTGGCAGCCTCATGGACGGCATCTCCATGCCCTGCCTGTAAATTATCTATAACAACTACTTCTTCATTCTGATCTATCAATTTATACACGCAGTGAGAACCAATATAGCCTGCACCCCCGCATACCAAAACAGCCATAAAATAACCTCCTTTATTTTTAAGGATAAAAATATAATACAACAAGGGGTAGTTTTATATATGGGAGGGAAACTACCTCTTGCTGCATTTAACTAAATTTGTCTCGCGCCATCACCAATGGCAACAACATAAAAATCCGCTTTATACCCTATTTTCTCCTCATAGATGTTGCCTACATTTTCAATAAACTTATGCACTTTCTCCTCATGCACCAAGCTTACCGTACAGCCGCCAAAGCCAGCACCTGTCATTCTTGATCCGATAGCCTCGTTTTCCCAGGCTGCTTCTACCAACGTATCAAGCTCTATACCAGTTACCTCGTAATCATCTCGAAGAGATATATGAGACGCATTCATGAGTTCACCGAACAATTGTATATTTCCTGCATTCAGTGCATTTACAGCTTTAAGGGTTCTTTGGTTTTCATATACGGCATGTCTTGCACGTCTTTGCTCTATTCCACTTTGAATCAAGTGCTGATAGGCATCGAAACGCTCCTCCGTAAGGTCTCCAAGGGACGAAATCTCCAATTCTTGCTGCAAAGCCTTTAGAGCATTTTCACATTCACTTCTTCGTTCATTATACTTTGAACCCGACAAGCTGCGACGCTTATTGGTATTGGCTATGACGATGGTGATACCTTTCGTCTTTATAGGTACATACGCATATTTCAGCGTATTGGTATCCAACAACATGGCATGATCTTTTTTTCCCATACCGCTGGCAAATTGGTCCATTATTCCACAATTTACACCCACAAACTGATTCTCAGCCCTCTGACTCATTTTCACCATTTCTATCATGTCGATATCCAGGTTATATAATGATTTTAGAAGAACGCTGGTTACCAATTCAATGGATGCACTTGAGGATAATCCTGCACCATTAGGTATGTTTCCATCATATAGCACATCAAACCCTGATTCAACCTGATACCCTGCATCCCTAAAAATTTTTACCATGCCGATGGGATAGTTTGCCCAGTCATTGGCATCGTTATAGCTTAAGCTGCTTATATCTACTTCAATCGTTCCAAAGTCCTCAAAGTTTTTGGAAAACAACCGAATCTTCGTATCATTTCTCTTTCGGGCAACCGCATAGGTGCCAAAGCTGAGGGCACATGGGAAAACATGGCCTCCGTTATAGTCGGTATGCTCCCCAATCAAATTTACTCGACCGGGGGCAAAGAATGTCATGATCCCTTCTTCGCCTCCAAATCTATTGGTAAAATCATGTATCAACATCTCTAAATTCATCATAGACACCCCTGTACTTAGATTTATCTATTCTTTTATCGGTATATACTAATCCTTCTATTTCTTCTTTAGATATTTACGAGTATCTATGGCCACAGCCGTGATAATGATTAAACCTTTGATAATATACTGAAGGTATGGATTTACGCCAATAAATGCCAATCCATAGTTAATAACCTGGAATATCAATACCCCAGTAACTACACCCGCCACTGTACCGATACCCCCACTAAAGGAAACACCACCTACTACGCAGGCTGCAATGGCATCCAGTTCGTACATGTTTCCAGTATTGTTGGTGGCACTACCTACACGGGCTGCCTCCAAGGACCCAGCAAAACCATACAAGAACCCAGCAAGGGTATACACGATTAATAAGGTCTTTACTAAGCTTACACCTGATACAACCGCTGCCTCAGGGTTACCTCCAACTGCATATATATTTTTTCCAAAACGTGTTTTGTTCCACAGCACCCATATCAAAACTGTCACAATGGCAGCATAGATGACTAGATATGGAACGGCAAAATCTCCAATATAAATGCTGCCTTGGGCAAACTTCATATATCTTGGGTCCAATCCACCGATAGGTTGGGCCCCATAAGGTGGACGGTCAAAGTAAATTGAATTCACACCATAAATAATGATCATGGTACCCAATGTAGTAATAAAGGGTGTTACATTTAGTTTTGCAATGATAAATCCATTGATTAGTCCAAAAATTGCCGTTATAGAGGCTGCTAACAAAATCGGCAAAAGAATTTGAAATGCAGGCTCATCTGGATTTATCGGTAATAAATTTAGATTTGGATACATTCTATAAGCATATCCTGGGGCCTGAAGTAAGGAAGCACTGATGACCGCTGACAAGCCCACCATACGTCCCGCTGACAGGTCTGTACCTTGAGTGATAATTAAGCCTCCAACACCCAATGCGATAATGATTCTTGTAGACGCCTGAGACAAAATATTACGGAAATTATTAATCGATACAAAGTCAGGAGAAATCGAAATAATTACCAATAATAAAACCACTAGAACGATAAAAATTGCATTATTCATCATCCATGCTGCTACATCTTTTTTTGTCATGTTTCTTAATTTTTCTGTCACTGAACTCATGATATTCATCACTCCTCATCCTATAAGAACTTAGCTGATAAGCGTAAAATTTCTTCTTGGGTTGTATTCTTCGTTTCTACGATTCCAGCCACCTGTCCATTACTCATCACAAGAATTCTATCGGTAATTCCAAGCAGCTCAGGCATTTCAGAGGATATCATCAGAACGCCCTTATCCTTTTTTGCTAGATCAATCATTAATTGATAAATTTCATATTTTGCTCCAACATCAATTCCTCTGGTTGGCTCATCCATCATAAGGATTTCAGGCTCCGTCAGTAGCCAGCGACCAATGATTACCTTCTGCTGATTTCCACCAGATAACGAACTGATCAATGTTTTCTGAGATGGCGTTTTCACACGCATACTGTCCACTACCCATTGGGTATCTGTTTTGCATTTATCTTCATCAACTAATCCAAATTTATTAAAGTATTCATCAAGATTAGCAATAATCGAGTTAAAGTTTATGTCAAGAATTCCAAATATTCCTGTGGAACGTCGTTCCTCCGTAATCAAGGCAAATCCATTTTTAATCGCCTGCTGCGGAGCTCTATTCTGAACTTCTTTTCCATGGACATAGATTTTTCCAGATGCCACCTGTCTGATTCCGAACAGAGCCTCTACAATGTCCGTTCTCTTGGAGCCAACCAATCCTGCGATTCCTAAAATTTCTCCCTTCCGTAATTCAAAACCAACATTCTGAATGGAAGGCTGATAAGTTGCCGTTAGATCTTCTACTCTCAGTATGGTTTCTCCAGGCACATTGTCCTTAGGCGGGAAACGATTTGTTAAATCACGGCCAACCATCAAACTAATAATCATATCCGTTGTTAACTCTGCAGCTGGTCTCGTGTCAATCCATTTGCCATCCCGCATAACTGTTACATCATCGGAAATCTGTAAGATCTCTTCCATTTTATGAGATATATAAATAATGCCTACACCTTTTTGCTTAAGTGCATTAATAATCTTAAATAAGTGATTTACTTCTTTTTCGGTCAAAGAAGAAGTAGGTTCATCCATAACAATCACTTTTGAATTATAAGATACTGCCTTTGCAATCTCAACCATTTGCATCTGTGAAACCGTAAGCTTTCCGGATTTTTCCCTTGGGTCCAGCCGTATATCCAGTTCTTCAAAGATTTTCTTCGTTGATTCATACATCTTTTGTTCATCGATAAATATACCTTTTTTAGGATAACGTCCAAGCCAAATATTGTCCATAATGTTACGCTGACGTACTTGGTTTAACTCTTGGTGTACCATGGAAACCCCATTTTCTAAAGCTTGTTTTGCGGAATTAAATTTTACTTTTTTCCCTTCTAGGTAGATTTCACCATTATCCTCATGGTATATACCAAACAAGCATTTCATCAACGTCGACTTCCCAGCACCATTTTCACCCATCAAAGCGTGAACCGTTCCTGTTCGCACCTTCAGTTGGACACCATCCAATGCTTTTACGCCTGGGAATTCCTTAGAAATATTGATCATCTCTAAAAGATAATTCTCATTATTCTTCAATTGTGTATTGTGATCCATAGGTTACACCCCATTCTAAATATCTATCTGAAAAACAAGGATGCATGCCCATGCATCCTTGTTTAACATAGTAATCAAAACATTTGTATCGATTAAATAATCTTACTTGTATGCTTCTTCAGCGATTGCAAGATTATCTTTTGTGATGCCAACATATGGTACACGAACAGCTTTCTTGTCATCAAGTTTCCACTGAGTTCCCTCTAATGGATCTTTACCATTTGCAGCATTTAACGCTAATTCTAATGTTGCGCCACCTTGATTCTTCGCATCATTTAATACTGTTCCAACCATTGTACCCGCTTTAACTTGCTCTAATGCATCTGGAATCGCATCTACACCAACAACTGGCATAAACTTATCTCCAGCAAAATATCCGTTTGCTTGTAATGATGAAACTGCACCTAGAGCCATTGCATCATTGTTTGCAATTACGTACTCAATCTTGTCGCCATGCTTCGCTAACCAAGCATCTACTAACTCTTTACCTTTTACGCTATCCCACATACCAGTTTGAAGCTCTAACTCTTCTACTTCGATACCAGCAGCTTTCACTTCATCAATAACAAACTTTGTTCTTGCTTCAGCATCTGGATGTCCTGGCTCGCCTTTTAATAATACATATTGGATTTTACCATCGCCATTTTTGTCCCAGTTTGCATTTGCTTTCCAAGAATCAGCAACGATTTTTCCTTGCATAACCCCTGACTCTGAAGAAGTAGTTCCTACGTACCAAGCCTTGTCATAGCTAGCTAATGCAGCTGCATCTGGCTCTTTGTTGAAGAAGATTACTGGAAGACCAGCAGCTTTTGCCTTCTCAATGATTGTAGGAGCAGCTTGTGGGTCTACTAAGTTGATTGCTAAAGACTTAACGCCTTTTGAAATCATCATATCCACTTGCTCATTTTGTGTAGCTTGATTGTTCTGAGAATCATTTAATACCAATTCTGCTTTGTCCTTAGCACCAGTTTCAATTGCACGACGTACGAAAGACATAAAGTTATCATCAAACTTGTAGATTGTTACACCAATCTTTGGCGTTTCTGCAGCTGGCTCTTCAGCCGGCGCAGCTGGTTCTGCAGGTGGCTTTGCACCGCATGCTGCTAAAGAAAGCACCATTGCCAATGCAAGTACTAAAACTAAAAACTTTTTCACACGTATTTCCCCCTTTAATCTTTCTTGATTATTTATGAAAGCGTTTCCGCTTAACATACATAGATTCTGTGAAAGCGTTTCCACTTAGTATAAATTTACTAAATTTTTAGTTCTTTGTCAATACCTTTTGTATTTTCAGAAAACGCCTTTATCCCAACTAAAAACTTCAAATCAGAATATAAATTCTATTAATCTAAATATACTTTCATCCACCATTGGTTCTTTCATCCATTGGCATGGGAATAATAATCATATTATTTAGTAAATATTTACTAAAATTTTACTCTTTTTTTACAAAACGTTTTCCTATCATCAGGAAACCTTTCTTATTAAAATTAAGTTATGAATAAATTCTCCAGTTCATACTGTTTTGCCTCTGTAACTTTTTAGATTATTCTTTTCTATTTTACGCTCTATGCATATATTGACCTCGTATCTAGTAATTTTTTACTGCAAAAAAATACAGACCCGTCACTCCTTTTAAGGAATGATATGTCTGTATTTTGGCAATCATCATTTAATAGCTTTTATAAGTTCCTATTTCTCGCTTCCTAGAAGCATTCTGGCTTACATATGAACCTTCTACAACATTTTGAAAACCTCTTTTTTCAACTATGCCTTCAATATAATCTATGTGGGGGCAGCGGTCATAATGATAATTATCTGTGGTTACACATGATGCTAAATGAATAGTCACCTCATCTTTTTTGATATCTGTCTTCTTTCGAAGCTTATTGGACAGATGCTCCAATTTGGCTGTTACACTTTTTCCACAGCAGCCGCCACAGGTAAAGGATATGTACTGCACATCCGCTCCATAGTTTTCAAACTTTCCTACACGATTATAGAAAGAGTCCGCGCAAGCAAAACCACTGCAGCGATTGTGGGCAATATCACATTGAATGATTACCACGTACCTTGTTTCCATTTTTATCCCCCTTTATTTTCTATACTATATCAATCATATCATGTTTAGACGTACATCTCAATTTTCAATCTTAAGCTACAACCTATTTTAATCCTTCTATACGCTATTTATATTCAATCTCTTCTCCTCGAATCACAGCAATGTTCGCTGCTGACATTTTGATCATTGTATGAGGATAGGTAATTGCTTGAGTTACCATCATATCTGGTGTAGGACGATAAAGGGTTGCTTTCACAGAAGCAATCCTAGACTTTCCTAGAATGTTAACTTCATCCACATGGATCACATGTCCTCCTGTAGGCCTTTCCCCACCGCTGATGAGTACATACATTTCATCAGCAATTTGCAAGGCGTAAATCCCCTCTTTTTTATACCTGTCTTTATACCATTGGGCTAATTCATTATTTTCATTGACTACTTTCAAATCAACCACTTCATAAAGCACTGGTGTATTCGGTTGTGCATCAGGCATTGCCCCAGGGCTATTTGTCTTAATTATAGCTGTATAGCGGCCTTCATCCCAATTCACCTCCGCTTCCAAAGCTTCAGCAACGAATCTTAAAGGAAGCAACGTACGATCCTTTATGATTTGAGCAGGTACGTCTAGGGCTATCTTTTCAGGAATGCCCGTGAAATCATATTTTCGGTAGATCAATGCTTCTTCCTTTCCAATAAGCATTTCAATGGTTTTATACTTATCGTTAATAATCGCTTTCTTTTCATCTTCATTCCAGCTGACCTCTGCACCCATCTTCTCAAAAATGCTTCTTACAGGTACCAGTATCCTTCCCTCTTCAATTATTGGCTGAACATCAAAGGAAACCACTTCTCCGTCCAATTCAATTTTTACTTGCTGATCAGCAAAACCTGTAATGGAAAACATGGTTACGGCCGTCATACAAACAAGAAGATATGCTAATAATTTATTTTTCATAGATTGACCTCCTTTATCCGTATAATTTAGACGGTACAAACCCAAATTTGTTCCTTTTTCCTCTATCTACAATATATATTTTCCAAAAATAAAAACGTGAATTATCATAATTCACGTTTTCAACGTTCATCTGTATTACGCATTTTCTGTAGCTTTCTTTTTTCTCATATCTTTTAGGAAAGGATATCCTATAGAAATAATGGTTAGAACAATAAGTACCATTGAAACTGTTGATTTCGAGAATATAGCAAAGCTACCATTAGAAATAGTTAACGCCTGTCTAAAAGACTGCTCCATACTATTTCCTACAATTACCGCCAAGATGAGGGGTGCTGTAGGAATTTTGGCCTGATGCATAAAGTATCCTACAAGTCCAAATATCACGAGAAGATAGAAATCAATCACGCTATTACTAATTGCATAACAACCAACAAATGCTAAACCCAATACTATCGGATATAAGATTCTTGGTGGAATCGCTAATAGCCTTACCAGTCCCCCAGCCATGGGAATATTGATAACAGCTAGAACGATATTTCCAATGAACATACTAGCAATCAGTCCCCATGCCACATCAGGATGCTGTTGGAATAACAAAGGTCCCGGTTGCAATCCCAACATCAGCAAAGCACCCATCATAACTGCTGTTGTTCCTGAACCAGGGATTCCCAATGTAAGCATTGGAATCAGCGCACCAACAGAGGATGCATTATTAGCAGCCTCAGGTGCTGCAAGGCCTATAATCTCTCCTTTTCCAAAATCATCTGGATTCTTAGCAAGCTGCTTTTCATTATTATAGGCCATAAGTGAAGCCATAGTTCCACCAGCACCTGGAAGAGCTCCTATGAAGAAGCCCAATGGTGTACTTCGGATAATGGGCCAAAAACACCTTTTCCAATCTTCTTTTGTAATCCATATCCTTCCAAACTTTGTTTGCATTTTCTTTTTACCTTCCTTTAGTGATTGGAAGGTACTAAATACTTCACCCAATGCATACATCGCTATAATCACTACAAGAAAATCAATTCCACCCTGTAGCTCTAATATTCCAAAAGTAAATCGCGTAACGCCAGACTGGGCATCAATACCTACAGTAGAAATCATAAGTCCCAAAATCATAGAGATAAACCCTTTAATCACATTGCCCTTAGACATAGAAGCAGTAGCAGATAGGGCAAAAACCATCAGAAGAAAATACTCTGCAGGCCCAAACTTTAAAGCAAATTTCGCTACTGGCTGGGCTACAAAAACCATGATAATCGTAGCAATCGTTCCTCCAATGAATGAAGCAATGGCTGACATAGCCAATGCTGCTTCTGCTCTACCATTCAATGTCATAGGATATCCATCAAAGGTTGCTGCAATAGCTGCACCATCTCCTGGGGTGTTGATCAAAATAGAACTTCTTGATCCTCCAAACATAGCACCATAATATACGCCGCACATCGTGATTAATGCAGCTGTAGGTCCCATGGTAAAGGTTAGAGGCAGTAATACGGCAACACCAGTGGCAGGCCCCAAGCCTGGCAACATTCCTATAATTGTTCCCAACGCACCTCCCAAGGTAACCCAGAAAATATTCATAGGTTCAAGGGCAACAGTAAATCCATCAAATAAATATTGTAATATTTCCATCATTTCACCTCCTGGTTTTCATTTTATTAGATATAAAGGAATGGCAGTGGTGGTAGTATAATTCCAAGCATCTTTGAAAAAACGATATAAATGCCTAAACTGAACGAGACGGCTACAATGGTATTTGTTTTCCACTGATCCTTTCCATTTACTACAAAGAGTATAGATCCTAGGAATAAAATTGTTGAAATAACAAAACCCGCTTCTTCAAAGATCAATGCGTAGATAATGCTTACAAAGCAGGTATAAGCAATTAGTTTTCCAGTATATGTGAGACCCTTTTCCTTGTTGTCCATACCTTTGAAATCGCCTCTTTTAACAGACTGCGTCAATAAAATGATCCCAAATATTGCCATCAGCACGCCCAATCCCAAGGGAAAGTAAACAGGTGCCATAGGGCTCCCAATTGTTGCCCTCGGCAAGTTGTAAGATTGAATACTATAGATTATACCTATAACTAGCGTTAGTACAGCAGTTAAAGCCGATAAATTCATTTATTCACACCTCACTTTTCTATTGATATGGGTAGAAGCTGTGGCCATAGCCTCTACCCATCTACTATGATTAGCTACTATTTTAACATCCCAATTTCGCTGAGGATGGTCTTGTACTGTTCATTGGTTTCTTCTAAGAACTTTACGAATTCATCACTATTCATATAGGCATCGTCCCAACCATTTGTTTCACGCGCCTTTTGCCATTCAGGTGTTTCAACCATTTTTGCAAGGGTATCTTGCCAGTATTTCACTGCATAGTCAGGCATTTCTGGGGCACCAAACAAACCTCTCCAGTTTTCAAACGTCTCATCGATACCTTGCTCTTTACATGTAGGAATTTCGGCTAGTACACCAGTACCGATTCTTTTCTCTGCTGTAGATGCAAGAACTCTCATTTCACCACTTTCTGCTAAAGCCCTTACATCACTCATTCCTGTGGTTAACAAATCAATATGTCCACCCATTACTTGCGCTGCTCCAGAACCATCCTGGAAAGCAATATAATCGATCTCATTAATTTTCTCAACACCTGCTGCCTTTGCCATGATCAAGAACTGAACATGATCCATACTTCCTGCCGCTGAGTTTCCTCCGATCTTTACGCTCTTTGGATCAGCTTTTAAAGCTTCCATAACTTCAGTAATAGATTGATATTTAGAGTCCTTCGCTACAGCAAATGCACCATAATCTGTGATTAATCTTGCCAATGGTGTTGTATCCTTATAACCAAGCGGCGTAGAACCATTTAAATTGATTAATAGAATTGGTGGCGAATAAACAGAAATCAAAGAATCGCTGCCTTTCTTTTCTTGCATGTAGGCGAGGTTTACGCCACCGCCGCCTCCTGGCTTATTTGTAACAGGCATTGGTACTGAAACCAGCTTAGCATCCTGTAATGTCTTAGCAACAGTACGAATCGTTAAATCCCATCCACCTCCTGCTCCGGCTGGTGCTATGAACTCCATGGCTTTTTTCGGATAGTCTGGAGCCTGCTCTCCACCTGCGGTGCTGCTTGGCTTTGCCCCACACCCTGTTAATACCAATGACAGTACTACCAACATTGAAACAGCAAATAACAATACTTTCTTAGTTTTTTTCATTTTACTCCCTCCCACTTTCTTTTTTATTATCATTGTCTTAGATCCTTTAATCAAACTAAGACATGAAAAACATTTCATATACGGTGTACGGTATCCCGTATTAAACAAAAACCGAAAAACCTTTTCCTGAAATACGGTGTACGGTATCCCGTATTTTCCATAAAATGCTAATTGTTTTAATTAGCACCTTATAAACCTTCAAAAAATACTTTTTCAGAAGCGTCTAAATGTTCATAAACCAATCGCTCCGCTCTCTCTGCATCCCTATCAATAATTGCTTGGAGAATTGCTTTGTGTTCTTGAATAGCACTTTCTCTTCTAGTACGTTTTGACATGGTGATTCTTCTAAATCGCTCTAGATATTCCTGCATTGTATTGATTAAACCTGTAATCTTAGGCATTCTGCTCGCACTAAGAATAACTTCATTGAATTCCTTACAAGTATTAAACAGACTTTCATAATCTCCAGCTGCATTGGAAGATTCCATACAATCCGTGAGCTTTTTCAGTTTGCCTATCTCTTCCTCTGTAATCTTCTGTATAACATATTTCATTGCTAATCCTTCAAGGGCCTTTCGAATTGCATAGATTTCTACAATATCCTCGTGATTAAATCCATTTACCACTACGCCTTTTCTTGGGATATATTGTACAAGTCCTTCTATTTCTAATTTCCGTAGTGCCTCCCTGATAGGCGTACGGCTAATATTCATCTTTTCTGCATAATCCTTCTCTACAATTCTTTCTCCAGGCTGAAGCTTGCCATCCATAATAGCTTTTCTCAAATTTTCATAAACGATATCACGAATGGGTTTTACGTTTGCGATGTTTACTGCTCCAAAATATTGATCCATATTATCACCCCTACTGTTTTTGGTATCCCGTATCCTTGTATATATATTCTTCTAAATTTTCTAAATTCCTTCTCGATTCAAATTTTTAACACCGCCAATCAGGAGCAGGTATAACGAACATCCTTTTTCATGTTATCTGTTGAAATAAGCTTTTCCCATATTGTGTATTTTGTTCATCAAATTCTCTAATGAATGTCTTCTACTACGAGCACATAGAATCGCAGTGTCTTCACATAATAAACATTTTCTTCTTTCTTTGCCTAGGGAAGTACGATTCCATACACTACTGTCAGGCCCAAACACATCAAAATCAAAGATCCTCCCCAATGGATGCTTATCCTCAATCTCTATTGTCATTCTCTTTAGAAGGGCACTGTCTAAATCTACACTGATATATCCTTCCATTCCAAGGATACTCTGTTCCACTTCCCAGTGAATAACAGATACTTTTTTTTCCTGCAGCAACTGGAGGAAATGACTTAGTCCTTCTTGATGAATGTGCTCATATAACACAGCATTTTTATCAGGTCCAGGAATATTTAGCGTAAAGCACACCAACGAATGTCCAAATCTTTCTAGAAAATCTTTTTGTCTATTTGCCCGTAATTCCCTAGCAGATAATATCATTTGCAACACATCATCTGAGTCATTCATAGCCGTTATCCTCTCTACTTTACTTGTCGAATCACATCAATAATGGTGCCATCCCTATATTCAACAAGTCCCACAATTTTTTCCCCAAATTCGATAGGCTCAGGTTTTCCAGTTAATTGCTCTGCTTTTTCCTTTAATTCTTCTATGGAAAAGAGAGGCAGCTTTGTATTTTTGAAGCGATCCAACAAATCCTTTCTTAAAGGGTTTATAGCTATTCCACGGTCTGTAACAAGCACATCTATAGTATTTCCTGGGGTAATTACTGTATTTACACGATCCAATATTGTGGGTATTCTTCCTCGTATAAGTGGCGCTACCACCATCGTAAGCTTCGCCCCAGCTGCAGTATCGCAGTGACCTCCTGAAGCCCCTCTTATAACACCATCTGACCCAGTGATAACATTTACATTAAACTGGGTATCCACCTCTAGGGCACTTAGAATTACAATATCCAATTGATTTACTGCACACCCTTTGTTATGAGGATTGGCATAGAAAGACGCGTCGATTTCATAGTGACTTGCATTCTCCCCAATAGATCGGGCAGCAATCAGATCAAAACTTTGGGTATCATATAGTTTTTCCACAAGATTTTCTTTAAGCATTTCTACATATTGCCCAGTGATTCCACCTAGAATAAACTGGGCTTTAATATTTTTCTCAATCATCTTATCCTTTAAAAATCTTGCTACTGCCAAGGAAGCCCCGCCAGATCCGCTTTGCATAGAGAATCCATCAATAAAATAACCTGATGTTTCGATAACCTGAGCTCCATATTTGGCGATAAGCAATTCTCTGGGGTTCCTTGTATAACGGGTTGCTCCTGATACAATCCCTTTTGGATTTCCTATAGCATCTACTTGAACCACATAATCTACGTCTGTTTGATGAATGCTGGCAGGAACATTCGGATAATCAACTAGATTATCGGTTATGAGTACTACGGTATCCGCAAATTGGGCATCTACCTTTGCATAGCCCAGCGATCCGCAAATTGACTTTCCCTCATATCCATTTGCATTCCCATAGGCATCACTGGAAGGTACCCCTAAAAATGCCACATCAATGGCTAGTTCTCCCGCTTCAATGGCCCGGGCTCTCCCTCCATGGGATCGTATAATCACTGGAATATCCATTAGTCCATTAGAAATTTCATCTGCCAACGGCCCTCGAAGTCCACTGGTTTCTATCCTTGTAATCACGCCATTCTTGATGTGTTCTATCAGTGGCTCGTGTATATTTGACAAGGAGCTTGATGCCAATCGTAAGTCTTTGATTCCTCTCTTTGCAAGCATATCAATAACCATATTTACAATATAGTCACCATCTCGAAAATGATGATGAAACGAGATGGTCATTCCATCTTTCATTCCAATTTCATTTATAACATTCTCTAAACTATTCAGGAGTTTACTCTGTCCAGGCAAAACCTTTGATATCTTTCTGCCGAACCTTCGTCCGCTCGGTTCATACTCAAAAGGCCCCTGATACAGCTTTAGCTCGCCTATACCATCAATTTTTTCTGGTATTTCTCTGCCTAAAGCATTCTTAAGCAATTCCTTCACCCTCCTCTTCCACATATACACCTGTAACAATGGCTAGATCAATTACGCGTCTTGCCCGGTCT
Source organism: Anaerosolibacter sp. (assembly GCF_029240175.1). Taxonomy (GTDB): domain Bacteria; phylum Bacillota; class Clostridia; order Peptostreptococcales; family Thermotaleaceae; genus Anaerosolibacter. Next base: position 57,002 of record NZ_JARBTM010000002.1, on the reverse strand, counting down.
ACAATCGGTCCATCGATCATTTTACCGTCAAGAGAGATTACTCCTGATCCTTTTCGCTCTGCTTCTTCTATGGCTTCCAATACCCGGATGGATTTTTCAATCTCATTCTGGGTCGGTGTATATATTTGATGCACAGGTTCGATCTGCCTTGGATTGATAACTGATTTCCCATCAAACCCTAACTGTTTAGCCAGTTTAACCTCGTTTATAAATCCTTCTTCATCATTAACATCTGAAAATACTGTATCTAAGGCATAAATACCTGCCGCCCTTGCTGCCAGCAGTACTTGACTCCTTGCTACCAATATCTCTACCCCATCTAAGGATCGCGTTGTTTTCATATCTGTAACAAAGTCTTCTGCACCGATGGCAATGGCAACTAGCCTCGGACTAGCCTTTGCGATTTCATAAGAATTTATGATACCCAGCGCACTTTCTATCGCCGCCATCAACTTCACAGTACCACTGGGGATTCCCGCTTCATCTTCAATCTTTGATATTAACTTATCTGCTTCCAGTACATCTTCTGGCTTTTCAGTCTTTGGCAATCGTATAATATTAGGCTTGGCTCTCACAATCGCTTCAAAATCTTCTTTCCCATAAGGTGTATCTAGACCATTTACTCTCACAACGGTTTCTACGCCTTCATAATCAATGGTTTTTAGTGCATTATAAACTAAAAATCTGGCTGCATCTTTCTCCTTCACTGATACAGAATCTTCTAGATCAAACATGATGGAATCTGATCCAAAAATATGGGCGTCCTTGATCATCCCAGGATTATTCCCAGGCACATACATCATCGTCCTTCTGAGCTTACCCATTAGTCTTCCTCCTTCCAATTAAACTGTCCTCCATCAGAAGCTCGAAGTACTGCGGTCTGTACCCTTGCTCTTATCACACAATCCAATGCCCCTTTATCATTCACACGTACAATCCCGTGATCTACGTCCAATGCACGAAGGGTTTCTGTAATAACACTTCGAATTTGATTACCAAACTGTTTTTCTACAGAGCTTTGTAAGTAAATCTGTATACCCGAATCGGTATTTGGTTCGATTGTAACAATTGCATCACTCGACTCCATGGTACCAGCCATTCCAACCTTCACAATTTCCATAAACCCACCTCCTTTTTTTAATGTCTATGATCGTCCCGCTGTATCATTTCAATAATTGGCTCTGCCTCAACCGATGTTAAGAATTCATACGTGGTCTTAGGAACGAAACGTTGCGTTTTATCAACGTCTCCCTCTCGAATGTACCTTCTTACCAGAGATGCACTAATTGCATTTTCTCCCCTATGCAGTCGTGGAATTTCAACAACTTCAATGCCCTTTTGGGGTAAGTATTCTTTCATGATGCGATTGTAGGTACGAGTTACAGGGCAATAGGGCTCTTCTCCAATAAATCGTTTGGTAATTCCTAGGGCTGGTGCAATATATGAACGAAAAATTTCTAGATCCAGTGATGCATGGATTTCTACTACACGCTGATATTCCTTGATAAAATAGGTTGGAAAAGTAGCGGAGGATATAATGTAATCCTTTCCTTTATGTAGTACTATATTGGACAAATGCTTCGTTCCCTCCTCAATCAGCCGATACCTTACCTCTGCAGGAAAACTTGATCGTTCCTCCCATACAACAAATATATGAAGAATATCGCTTTCCCTGGCTGCCTTTTCGATCAAGTATAGGTGTCCTAATGTAAAGGGATTGCAATTCATGATAACCGCAGAAATTTTCTGTCCAGACTTATTTTGCTTCTTGATTTCCTCTATAAAATTTTTTATACCAGCAGGATGATTTTCCATTAGCATTACGCTATTGGGTACCTCTGCAATCTTATGGAACCCAAGTTCATAGAACATCGTATAGTTCTCAGGCTTTGTAAAAATAAATAAATGGGTGTTGCCCCTTTGATATTCTTCGTGGATTAAATGGGAGACAAGTTTATTTGCGATTCCTAAGCCTTGATATTCCTTATCAACAGCAATACATTTCAATACTTTTCCACATATAGATCCCGTGGCAACCAGTCGCTCACCATCAAAAACGCCTACAGTATATTCAACGTCACTATCTAACTGGAGTCCATGTAGTGCTAGAAAAGCCTTTATGTTCTCCACTTCTTTTTTATTATTTAGGCTAATGCGATATTCTGTAAAATGTTCAAACTCCATTTTTTATTAGCTCCTTATAATAAAATGTGATACGGTATCCCGTATACAATTATTTATATTCGTCTAATTCATTAAAATTCCTTCCAAAAATATGAAAAAAACCTAAAATTTTTTAGGCTTTTCCAAAGAATATAACATTATAACCACTGCAAGTAAGTCAGCGCAACCGCCAGGGCTAATATTCCTATGAATAAATACGTCATCTAACTCGTACAGCTTTTTTCTACCTTCGACAGTAAATATTCCTCCAAGGGCCAGCACTTCTCGTGCTGTCTGCTGTACATAATGGAGGGTATCTATGTCATGTCTTCCAAGAACATTACTATCCTCTGTCACCGTCATCAAATGCAGCAACACTTGTATCAACCGATCGTTCAAGCTTCCTTTTTGCTCCGCATCAAGTTTCTCCAATATCGGTAACCCATACTTTCTAGCAGTAAAGAAACCGGACTCTACTTCCCCTCTAATTCCTTTTGTCCCATACCTTTTATATAATTTCTCGCCATAAGTATATTTTTCCTTAACATTTTGTGTATTGAGTTCTCTGATAGAAACTCCTTTTGAAATTTCCATCACTCTCTGACAAGTATTCTCAGAGTTTATCTTCACTTCCCCATTCTTCCTATACAAAGTCCCTGCTGCTGCTGAAATAATCCCTAAAGAAAAAATTAATCCTTTATGAGTATTTACCCCCTTGGTTGCTTCAAACATTCTTTTTTCTCCCTCAACCCCAATAGGCCGTAAGATGTCAAGCAACAAAGTAAAATCCTCATTGTCAAAATTAATTCCTGCCATTGCACATTGAAAAAAAGTATGCCCTAAGGACGCACTACTTGCCATAAAAGTAAAGAAATCCATATCTTTATGGGCTCCAGCATTATTTCGGTCTACAAGGCCAGGCTTTGGTGTTGCAGACACTTCATATAACATAGCCTTAATGGCTAATTCACTAATATATGCACAAATTATCTCTTTCAAGCTTTACAACATCCTTTTCTTTGAATTATACCTATTATATCTCAAATTTGCAGCAATTGAATATATATTTTAAAACCCTGGCATTTTTAAACCGTCTATGACTATATTTCATGGACGGTTTTTGATAAGTTACAGATATGGTTTATTAGTTCCTTAGTCCCCCTCTTTCTAATGGCTTGATTCTTTTTTTAATTCCATCTCAATCCAAACCTTTGTTCCCTTATGAAGCTGACTTTCTACACCATACCTCATATGATGTGCCTCTAAGATGTTCTTTACGATAGCCATGCCTAAACCCGTACCACTGTCATTTCTTTTTCCGGACTTATCAATTTTATAAAATCGGTCCCAAATATAGGGTAAATCTTCCTCAGCAATTCCCTTTCCATTATCAATGACTTCTATTCGAAGTCCATGGTCGGTCAGCTGGGTTCTAATCCATATTTTTGTATTTTCATAGGAATGCTGAATGGCATTGTTGATAATGTTATAAAGCACCTGATATATTTTATCTTTGTCCCCATAAATAAGAATGTTTTCTTCATGGGTTTCCACAGTAATTTCGATGTTTCTATTCTGTGCAAAATAGCTTAGCTTCTCAACTACTCCATATAGCAAATCATTCAAGGAAATTTGATCATATACCAGATTTGAAAACCCAGCCTGCATTTTCGATAAATACAAGATATCTTCGATCATATTGTTTAATCTATCAGATTCTTCGGTAATTACCTGCAAATACTGATTTTTATCATCCACGTCGATACCTTCAACTTCCTTCACCAGCTCTGCATAGGCTTTGATCAAACTAATAGGTGTCTTCAACTCATGGGATATGTTGGCGATAAATTCCTTTCGCAACTGTTCGATGCGATCCAATTGTTTCGCCATGTCATTGATGGTTTCACCCAGTATCCCGATCTCATCGTCTGACGTATGGCTTACTTTAGCATTAAAATTACCCTTCGCGATTTCCTTTGATGCATCGATGATGTTCAAAATAGGCTTTGAAAAAACCCTTGCTAGATATAATGCCAGCAATGTTCCAATCCCCAAGGAAAAAATCGACACATAGGTCAACTGTTTCTTGAGAATTGATATGGTTTCTTCGATGGGTGCCAAAGGAGAAGTAATAATAATATCCGCGACTTTTTTATTTTCACGCATCACGGGCATCCCTACAAAGATAGAAGCATCATGGCTTTGTGGTCTCTTTTTCACCACGGTGAAGGGTTGATTCTTCGCCAGGTGCACAGCTATTTCTTTATCTCCTAATAGAGGTCCGATAGATCTAGCTTGTGGACGATTAAATTCCCCTGCTTTCAAAAAATATCTATCTAGGATATTAAAAAACTGAGTCTCTCCCCCTTGATCAAGAATAATTATCCTGGCATTCACAGAAGATGTAAATGCCTCGATTTCTTCGATTACCTTCTCTGAAATCATGTTTTGCTGGTCTGATTCTAATAGAAGGGTACTCAATTTTTGCGCTTCATTGGATAGAACATTTTTTCGTTCATGAATATAGAATTCGTTTAGGAACCCTACTTGAAACAGCCATATGATAATCAAAATGGCGACGACCAATGATGAAATTGCAAACCATAGTTTACTTTTTATGCCTTTCATACTATTCTCCTATCATAAACTTATAGCCTGTTCCCCAAACGGTTTGTATGAATTTTTTATGATTACCCAGCTTCTCTCTCAGCTGTTTGATATGGGTATCTACCGTTCTAGCATCTCCTATAAAGTCATATCCCCATACTCTATTGAGAAGCTGTTCCCGGGAATATACAATCTCTGCATTTCTGCCTAAGAAGAACAAAAGTTCATACTCCTTTGGTGTTAGGGTAATCTCCGCTTTATCAATAAACACCTGCTTCGATAGGGTTTTAATTTCCAAGGCTCCAAGCTTTATAATCTTATGATTTCGTTCGTTACTTTCCTTGCTTCTTCTCATGACTGCCTTTACCCTGGCCGTCATTTCCTTTAAACTAAAGGGTTTGGTAATATAATCATCGGCACCCAATTCAAAACCGAACAGTTTATCATACTCTTCTCCCCGAGCCGTCATCAAAATAATCGGGATGGAAAAATCGTCTCTGATTTTTCTACAAACAGTCCAACCATCAATCTCAGGCATCATTACATCCAAAAGGATTAGATCAAAACGATCACATGAAACTTTCTCCAGAGCATCTCTCCCGTTAGAAGCCTCTTGGATCTCATACCCTTCCTTCATCAAAAATACCCTGATCACATTTCTCATTTTTTCTTCATCATCGACTACAAGGATTTTGCCTTCACCCATCTCATGTCTCTCCTTAAACCATTTTATCTTATTTCACTTAAACACCTTCGAAAACTATCCTAAATCTACATAGAATCATAGATCCTTCCATCTCTCACTTGAATAATCCGTTTGGCTTGTTTGGCAATCTCCATATCATGGGTAATCAACACAATGGTGTTTCCTTCTCTGTTGAGTTCTAGAAACATCTCCATAATCTCTCCCCCAGACTTGGAATCCAGATTGCCTGTGGGTTCATCTGCCAGCAGAATATTGGGCTGCCCCGCTAACGCCCTGGCAATGGAAACCCTTTGCTGTTGCCCTCCAGATAATTCCATAGGCTTATGATGTACCCTATCTCCTAAACCTACTCTTTCCAATAGCCCCATGGCCTTCTCATAGGCAGCCTCTTTTTTCATCCCCCGTAAAAGTAAGGGAAAAGCAACATTATGTAGGGCAGTATATTTAGTGAGTAGATTAAATTTTTGAAAGATAAAACCGATCTCCCGATTGCGGATATCTGCCAATTCATCTTCATTTCTAGCCTTGATGTCTTTTCCAGCCAAAGCATATTCTCCTTGATCAGCCACATCTATACACCCAATGATATTCATTAAGGTAGATTTACCCGAGCCAGAAGGTCCAAGAATTGCTACAAATTCACCTCTATTAACATTCAAAGAAATCTCATTTAATACGGTTAAAGTATTTTTGCCCATTTTATAAGATTTTACAATATCCTTCATGTATATTACCGCATTATTATCCATAGGACTACCTTCCTTGCATGACCATAACGCGGATGATCGTCTTGCTCGCTTCATCTTCTTTATCGTACCATATTTGCATCATCATTCCCTCATAAATATCTGCAATATCTAACTCCTTCATGCCACCTTGAGCAAACGAATTAATCGGCACACCTACAGGAATCAATAATGTCAAAGTTTCACCAGTCAGCTTAATTTCCCTTTGGATTCCAGACCTTTGCCCTTGTCCTCCACCCATTGGGGGACTACCGCTCGGCGGTATTTGTCCTGCTTGATTGGGAAGCACTAGGCCACGCAAACTCCATCCAAAGGGTTATCTTGGGTGGAGATAGTGGCTTTAAATTTATTCTTTTCCTTGTTCTTCTATATATTTTTTAATCACTTCAATGGGCGCACCGCCAGAAGATAGAATTAAATAACTCCTGTTCCAGAAATACTCTTTCCAGTAAAACTTTTTTAAATGTTCTTCAAAATGCTTTCTGACCAACCTAGATGTGGCTGTTTTGTAGCTGTTAATGATTTTGGATAACTGCACTTGGGGCGGTGCTTCAAATAAAATGTGGATATGGTCCAGGTCGTGATTCATTTCAATTAAAGTACATTCCCACTTTTCAAACAGTTCTAATGTTTTATCTTTTATTGCGTCAAATATTTTGCCATTAATACATTTATGTCTATACTTAGTTACGAGAACCAAGTGATATTTTAAACTATAAACAGAGTGTCTATTGCTTGAAAATTCTAGTTTCATGATGCATCGATCTCCTTTACAACCAATATATAGCATGGTATAATTTTACTATGGATTATTGAAAAATACAAGGAGGTGAAAACATGAAACTAGCAAAAACAGTAAAATGCAGGATTACAAGTCATAGCGATATATTTGTGCCAACCCTTAATATCTATAGAGATGCCCTCGGATTTATTATTCAAGTTGTTAATAATGAATGGGAGGACATCTCTAACTTGAGTTTTGCCAACGATAAATGCTCCTTTGTAGAAAAATTAATTCACGAAACTAAGGAAAACCAAAACCCTAAATATAAGAGTTTCGATTCCCTTTTTTATAAGTTTCCAAGCTATTTTAGGAGAGGGGCTATTAACGAGGCTGTAGGTATTGTTAGTAGTTATCGCTCAAATCTAAGCAATTACCAAGAAAAGAAAGCTCAATTACAAGCCGAAGGCAAGATTCTAAAGGATAAGCCTCCGGCGTTAAGTACAAAACATTATTCTTTTCCTGCCTTCTATAAGGGAAATATGTTTCAAAAACTTTCTTCTAGCGAAGTTATGATTAAGGTTTTTAAGGATAATGACTGGCAATGGATCGCCATTACTTTTGATAGTAAAAACCTTAAAAAAAGAGATTTAGAAACCTATAAAGAGTGTAATCCTACTCTAATTAAGAGTGGTAACAAGTTCTATTTACATATTCCCTTTGAGGGAAATTTTAAATTTAAAGAAAAGAAATTAAAGGATAAAATAGCTATTGCAGTAGATTTAGGATTAACCAATAGCGCAGTTTGCTCTGCCATGAAGTCCGACGGAACTGTCATCGACAGGTTGTTTATCAATCAGCCGATAGAAAAAGACCAAATGCTTCATAGGCTTGGCAGGCTTAAAAAGACTCAAAAGCATTCATGCGTAAACAGCAAAAACAAACTTCCTAATTACTGGCGAAAGATTAACAACTTGCAACTACAAATTGTTAATGATACAGTCAATAAAATCATGAAGCTTGCAATAAAGCATGATGCTGATGTTGTTGTTTTTGAGCATTTGAGTAAGTTCAAAATGCCGAAAGGCACATACGGCTACGCCCAAAGACATAAAGAAAAGTTGCAATTTTGGGCAAAGATGAAAATCCAAAACAAAGTAGAGGAAATAGCCCACAGGGAAGGTATTCGCATAAGTCGTGTAAGCCCTAAGAACACATCTGCCCTAGCCTTTGACGGCAGTGGCATCGTCATAAGAAATCCCAAAAAGGACTTGTGTATCTTTTCTACAGGAAAGCAGTATCATTCTGATCTTAACGCCTCATATAATATTGGGGCACGATATTTTATAAGAGAAATAATAAAAACTCTCTCTGAAAAGAGAGAGTCTGACGTTTTGGCAAAAGTTCCAGAACTTCAGGCTAGGACCGAGCGCACTTTGGCTTCGTTAATTAGCCTAAATAAAGCGTTATAAGAGTCATGCTCTTATATGCGTGTTTAGGCCGTATCCAAGTCAGAGAGTCTGTTTGTTAATGCAAATAGAAGCACCCTCTAAAAAGTTTCATCTTAGGGGGTGAGGTTCACATTCCGTGTCATCAAGCTTTGCAAGCACCTGGCCTTCTTGAATCTGATCTCCATTTTTCACATAGATTTCTTTGATTTTGCCGCTTAATGAAAAATCAAGGTTTATCACGGGAATTTCAGCTTCTCCATCCCCTGTAAACCCAATGGTAATATCACCTCTGGTTACCGTTTCTTCTCTGGCTGTCACCGTCTCACTCGAAGCTGTTTTGCTTTTATTCATAGCCCTGTAACCAGCAAAACCTATCCCTCCAATGATTGCCAATAGCACCACCATCTTGAGAAATTTGTTGGAATATAATTTTGTTAACAACTACGACTACCTCCCTTACAACCTCTTTTATTCATGCATAACTGTATTATATTTCCTAAGTGTGATGGATTTGTGATGCAATGAAAAGCAAATTGTGAAACATAAAAAGGACCATACAGTTGGTCCTTTTTATGTTTCACAATTTTGTTCTATTCTAAGGTCTTAAAGGATAGGATATGGATGGTAACCCCTACTGCAATCCCGAACATTAGCACTTTTATCATCGTAACAGGAATAATAAACAGCACTGAATATCCTATGGATAGCCAAAGTGAACCAATGGCAAAAATCTTCACCTTTAATGGAATCCCCTTTTTTTCTTGGTAATTACGAATATATTCACCAAATAACTTATGATTCATAAGCCATCGATGGAGCTTTTCTGAACTTCTGATATAACAAATTGATGCAAGGATCAAGAATGGTGTAGTAGGCAATACAGGAAGAAATATTCCTATAAACCCTAGAACCATGGACAAAGTACCGATCACAATCAGTACACCTTTTATAATCTTATCTATCTCATTTCCCCTCTTTCATCTTACTTTAAGTTATGTTTTTCCATACGATACATCAATGTATGACGGGTAATTCCCAATAGCTTAGCTGCATGGGTTTGATTGTTCTCTGTTCGGATTAAAGCCTGCTCAATCAAACTCTTCTCCACAGAATCTAAATCAATACCCTCTGCTGGCAAAATAAAAGGAGTAGATTCATTACTGTAAAATACGATCTCCTTAGGTAATGCTTCTTTCCCAACGGTTTCCCCATGGTTGAGAATAACGATTCTCTCGATGACATTTTCCAGTTCTCGAATATTTCCCTTCCATTGATAATTGGCCAATGCATCCATGGCATCTTTATCAAAGACTAATTTATCCCTTCCACTTTCCCTGCAATATTTTTCGGTAAAATATTCGACCAGCATGGGTATATCTTCTTTTCTCTCCCTTAAAGACGGAAGTTCAATAGGAATAACGTTCAGGCGATAGAAGAGATCCTCTCTAAATGTCCCTTTCGACACCATTTCTCCCAAGTTTCTATTGGTTGCTGTCACGATTCTAACATCCACCTTCAAAGTCTCGGTACCGCCGACCCGTTCAAATTCTTTTTCTTGAAGTACACGCAGCAGCTTCACTTGAATGCTCGGTGTAAGCTCTCCCACTTCATCTAAAAATAGGGTTCCGCCATCGGCCAGCTCAAATCTTCCAGGTTTTCTAGAAATAGCGCCTGTAAACGCTCCCTTTTCATGACCAAACAGCTCACTTTCCAACAAACCTTCTGGCAGGGCACCACAGTTCACTTTGATACAGGGTTTTCCTTTTCGCTGGCTGTTGAAATGGATAGCGTTGGCAATGAGTTCCTTTCCAGTACCGCTCTCCCCTGTAATCAACACAGTAGCATTGCTATTGGCCACACGGCTGACAAGCTGCAGTACATTCTTTATTTTTACACTTTCCCCAATGATCATCTTGCCTGTACTTTTGCTTAATTCTTCTGTTAAAAAGGCGATTTGTTCTTGCATATTCCCTATATTCAATGCTTTCTGAATAACAATCTTTAACTCTTCCAAGTCGAAGGGCTTAGAAATATAATCAACAGCACCTAGCTTCATTGCCTCTATGGCACTTTCCATAGTACCATGGGCAGTCAGCATGATCACAGGTATCTTTGGGTTTATTTTCTTGATTTCAGCCAAGGCCTCCATCCCATCCATTTTGGGCATCCTTAGGTCAAGCAGCACGATATCAGGCTCTTCATCCTGGGCTAAGGCCACTGCTTCAGCACCATCTCCGGCAGTGATAACTTTGTACGCTTCGTCCTTTAGGGCCTTTTTCATGGCCCATATCATATTTTTTTCATCATCGGCTATGAGTATTTTTTTCATCATCTCCATGGCCTCCTTCCGCCTGTCGTGGTAAAAATATATCCAATTTCGTACCAGTCCCTACTTCACTTTCAATTTCCATATAGCCCTTATGTTCTTCTATAATTCGATGGGCAATGGCCAATCCCAGTCCGGTACCTTTCTCCTTCGTAGTATAGAAGGGTTCAAATACCTTTTCTATCCGTTCCTGTTCAATTCCCTTTCCTTCATCTATAAAAGAGATTCGTACCCAATGATCTTTCCCGTGCAAGTGAACAAATAGGTTCCCACCATCCGACATCGCTTGAATCGCATTGAGAATCACATTGACCAACGCCTGCTTTAGTTTGTCTGCATCTAGAAAAATAGAGAAGTCTTCATCTTTTTTATAGTGGATATTTACCTTATGCTGCTCAGCATATTTATAGGTGATACGAATTACATCCCCAAGGAGCTGATCAATGCTTTGTGTTTTATAGTTGAAGACACTTGGTTTTGCAAAATCAAGCAATTCCTGAATTACTTTGTTTGCACGATGGATTTCAATCTCAATAATTTCTAGCCCTTCCTTTATATCTTCATCTTCGATTTCCTTGTTAATGGTTTGAGAAATTGTTTTAATAATACCCAGAGGATTTCTTATCTCATGGGCAATACCCGAAGCCAGTTCCCCTACAGCTGAAAGTTTATCTACCCTTCTGATCTGAGCCTCTAATCTCTTCAGCTCAGTAATATCCTCCAGGATAATAACCATCCCAGCTACACGATTCAATATATTTCTTAGGGGATAGCCATGAATCCGGATCATTTGCTTTCCATGATGCTCCTTCAAGCTTGTGGTCTCATAGGGAGAAACGTTACGCTCTTGAATGATGGCTTTATGAATCAGTTCTTTGATGTCTTCCCCATCCTCAAAATAATCATAGATATATGTACCGTCTCTGTGATCTTCCATATGCAAGAGGTTTGCACCTTCCCTATTCACAGAGCTAATCTTCATCTCTCGATCAATGGCCACCACACCGTTTAATATACTATCCAATATATTTTGAGTGTAGTTTTCAAGATCTGTTAATTTCGTAATCTGAATTTCCAATAGACGTCTAACCTTCGATTCGGATTCCACCAAAGCACCAGTAATCATTCCTATGATGATAAACATAGATGCCTCTAACATCTGGTTGATTACCTCTATATTAATTCTCCCAAAATATATCAGCAGGTGCGGAGCGTATAGAACAATGACAGACAGGGCCGTCAACATAGCGCCCTTCAGACCAAATTGAAAAGCTGCTAGTATAATAGGGATATAGTAAAGCCTCCTGTAAAAGTCGTGGAATCCCCAAATGGATGACCCTGTAACATAATGAAGAAATGTAATTCCTGCTACACTTAAAATGATAAACCATTTATATTTTTCTTTTCTATTCATTTGTTACCCCCTGCATACCTACAAAAGTTCTATACCCATATGATACCATATTTCCCTCTATATCTATGCAATCATTTATAATAAACTGTGTCATATGCTACAACCCTTGTAGGATATCCATCATATTTTCACATCGCTCATTTCACGCTATTCAAGTTTTTGGTTATTACAATAAGGACAGCTTCTCCAATCCGTATTAATATATTTACCACAGTCTTTACATTTTTCCTTCAGCGCAATCCTACATTGAGGGCAATATACAAAATCCTCCCGGATTTCATGATTACAGTTGTAGCATTTTGCATCTTTATTTGTTATATGTTGTCTATGATCCTCTGGTGTTTCTAACCAGATTAGATATAGGATCAACATCAAAACAATTATACCGATCAACATCATAATGAATCAACTTCCCTTCTCTCCTATAACACCCTATCTTTTCATATATTCTCCATCCATATGAGATATAAATCTATTGCTATAATATTAAGCAATACTTATGCCAAAAACAAAAATCGACAATGATTTTCCATTGTCGATTTTCTAACCTATTAAACGATGAATTTTTGTTTTAACTTTCCAAGAACTTCTCTCCCATATTCCTGGGCGCCAAACAGTGACATATCCCTATAATTACCGCATTGAATTGGATTTACTGCAGGGATTTCCGTTGCTTCTAGAACCTTCTCCAGGGAAGTCATCAGAGCCTGCAATACCGTTTCTTCTTCGATATCCCCAATCAAAATCAAATAGAATCCCGTTCTACAACCCATGGGAGACAAATCTATGACGTGGTCTAGTTCTTCTCTGATAAAGCCTGCCATTAAATGCTCCAGTGCATGAACCGCACCCGTAGGCATGATTTCCTTGTTCGGCTGGGTAAACCGTAAATCGAACTTCGTGATTATATCTCCCTGAGGTGCTTCGATTCGACCACACTTCCTTACAAATGGCGCCTCTACCTTAGTATGATCCATGGTAAAGCTCTCCACCACAATATTTTTCATAAACAGTCCTCCTTTAACCCCCAAACATAAATAATCATAATACTCTGAATTCTATTTCTGAATAGATTCAGTGTACCACAAACCCGCGCACATGCCAAAGATTTTCTTTACCTTAAGAAAATCTTATATAACAATAATCCGTTACCTTGCAAAATAAAAACTTCCACCCCTCAGTAAACCCTAGGGAAATGGAAGTTTTTTATCATTATTTATGGGGGGGTATTTTTTTATTGTTGCTTTTTTGGTTTACATCACAGCAGTCCAGCCGCTGATCACCAAAGTTTTTTTTATTCGCTTCCTCAATTTTCTTAAGAAAGTGCTTAAACCAGTTTTTCATACAGCCACCCTCCTTTCATGTAAAAGCCAAGACATAGTAGGAAGCTTTATGAACCGTACTGACACGATAACTAAAAGTTGTGGGGATCAAGATCAAGATTAAAACGTAGGGAACGTGCCCCCGTGCCGTTCCGTCATGTTGTATCATTATAATTCTAAGATGTTACCATCCTATAACCGGAAGGCCACAGGGGACCTTCCCTACAAACCGGTTGATCTCTAGGGTCTTCGAGTGGGGAAACCCGCGCCCCTACCACTTTTACTCAATCTTGATCTTATTCTTTTGTCGCACTATCTTACTTCAAATCAAAAGGCTTTAAAAACTTATCTACTTCCACCATTTTTCCATCCTTATCCTTCACTTCAACCTTTGCAAATGCCCAGCCTTCCACCTTCTCTGGATCTACACCTGCATCAATAAATGGCTGCGGATTTACAACGAAAACAATATCTTTGTCATTGGTGCTCATATCCTTTGCCCACTCAAACATATTCCCATTACCTACTGCCATACCATAGTGATCTAATGCCTCATGGTAACCAACAATCTCTCTTTTCTTCTCAACGATATTTTTGAATGTATCCAATGCTGTTGCATCTCCATTATAATCAAACTTCTCTTGACCGATCTCAAAATTCAGGGATAATCGATCTGATGCTTGGTCATAGACATACCCTTCTGGTAACTTTGTTACATCAAGTCCTGCATTGATAAATGGTGCTGCATCAAATTCTAAAATACCGTCCACTTCTGTTGCGCTAAAATCCTTGCTCCATTTGAATTCATCTCCAGCAGGTGATTCCAATGACCAGCTATTTTTTTCTTCATCAAAGGTTACATTATCAGATGCAGTATTGAGTACCTGTTCAAAGGACGTTACAGCTATCTTCCCTACCACATCAGTTGCTTGACAAGCTGAAAATACTAGAGCTGCACTTAAAGTCGTTGCCAATAGGATCATTTTTTTCGCTTTCATCGTGATTCCTCCATCACATTTTAGTTTAGCATTATATTTAAAATAATATTTTGTAGGGGCGATTCACGAATCGCCCAACATCTATGGTCAACGGGCGATTCGTGAATCGCCCCTACAACCTACACTTCTATTTGTACGGTTTAAAACCTTTTAGCCTTAATGCATTGGTTAATACCGAAACGGAGCTTAAAGACATGGCTGCCGCTGCAAAGATTGGATTTAACTTTGGTCCACCAAAGGCATAGAATAGACCCGCAGCCAATGGAATACCTGCCACGTTGTAAGCAAAGGCCCAGAACAGGTTTTGCTTAATATTTCTTATGGTACTCTTACTCAACTGAATGGCTGTCGGTACATCCATTAGGTCACTTCTCATTAGTACGATATCTGCTGACTCCATGGCCACATCTGTACCAGACCCAATGGCAATACCAATGTCTGCTTGGGCTAATGCTGGCGCATCATTGATACCATCCCCAACCATTGCCACCTTCTTGCCTTCTCCTTGAAGCTTCTTCACTTCGTTGGCTTTGTCCTGAGGCAATACCTCTGCCAATACTCTGTCGATACCTACTTGCTTTGCAATGGCCTCGGCCGTTCTTTTGTTATCACCTGTAATCATGGCTACCTCAATGCCCATCTCATGGAGCCTCTTAATCGCCTTGGCACTGCTCTCCTTCACCACATCGGCTACCGCAATAATACCCGCCAACTGATTACCTATGGCCATATACATCGGTGTCTTTCCTTCGGACGCCAATCGGTCAGAATCATTTTCAAGCTGTGTCAATTCGATATTTCTTTCTACCATAAGCTTTCTGTTTCCTAACAAAATCAGCTGTCCATCGATCTCTACCTGGATTCCATGTCCAGGTATGGCTAGGAATTTACCTAATTTCAACATCTCCAAGTTTTCCTTCTCTGCGCCTCTTACTATGGCTTCTCCAAGAGGGTGCTCGGAGCCTTTTTCTGCCGATGCGGCAATCTGAAGCAACTTATCTCTTTCAATGATTCCTGTGGTTACGATATCCGTTACCTCTGGTCTACCTTCGGTGATGGTACCTGTCTTATCAAATACGATGGTCCGGATCTTATGGGTTGTTTCTAAGGCTTCTCCGCCTTTAATCAATACACCATATTCAGCGCCTTTACCCGTACCAACCATAATCGCTGTAGGTGTGGCCAATCCAAGGGCACATGGACAAGCAATCACCAGTACCGCAATAAAGATGGTTAAAGAGAATACTGTACTTTCTCCGCTTAAATACCACGCTAGGGCTGATAGGGTTGCGATGACGAATACGGTCGGCACAAAGTAAGCTGATACGATGTCTGCCATCTGGGCAATTGGAGCTTTAGAACCCTGGGCATCTTCTACTAACTTGATAATTTGAGCCAAAGCCGTATCACTTCCTACTTTTGTTGCCTTAAACTTTATGGAGCCGTGCTTATTAATACTAGCTCCGATAACCTTATCTCCTACCTTCTTATCTACGGGGATACTTTCTCCTGTCAACATAGACTCATCAATGGTTGTATGGCCTTCAACAACTTCCCCATCCACTGGAATTTTTGCTCCAGGTTTTACAAGGATGATATCTCCCACTTCCACTTCTTCTATAGGAATTTCAATTTCTTTATCATCTTGAATCACGATTGCGGTTTTCGGTGCTAGACCCATAAGCTTTTTAATGGCCTCTGAAGTCCTTCCCTTAGATACTGCCTCTAAATATTTACCTAGTAGGATCAATGTGATAATGACACCAGCTGTTTCAAAGTATAGGTCATCCACATACATGAAGTCCCCTATGTTTATTCTGTAGATGGAATATAAGCTGTAAAGAAATGCTGCCGACGTACCCATGGCAATAAGGGAATCCATATTAGGACTTCTACGAGCAATCGCTTTAAATCCTACAGTAAAAAACTTATTCCCTGCAATCATCACTGGGATTACCAAGACCAATTCAACCAGTGCATAAAGCAGTGGGAAATTCATTGGTTCTAACCACGCTGGAAGTTTCCATCCCAACCATGGTACCATAGGGCCCATGGCAATATACAGCAGGGGTATGGAGAATATGGCAGACACCACAAATTTCAGCCACAGGGTTTTGATTTCTTTTTCTTTTCTTTCCTTATCTTCATCGACCCTGTTCTTATTTTCAATCTCCAATGGTGTATATCCAGCCTTTATGATTGCCTGCTTAATTTCAGAAAGCCTTACATCCTTCGGATTATACTTTATTACGGCCTTTTCTGTGGCAAAGTTTACTGCCACACTTTCTACACCGCCTAACTTACCAACAGCCCTCTCCACAGCTTTTGCACATGCAGCGCAGGTCATACCTGCCACAGGTATGGCTACTTCTTTTGTCTCGATCTCTTCCTTGGCTTCATAGCCTGCCTTTGCAACGGCTGCCTTGATCTCTTCCATAGAAAGCTTGGAAGCATCAAATGCCACATTCATCTTTTCTGTGGCAAAATTTACATTTACCTTCTCCACACCGTCAAGCTTGCCCACAGCCCGTTCTGCTGCTTTTGCACAGGCGGCGCAGGTCATGCCAAAAACCTTCAGATTTTCTGTTTTCATCGTTTAACACTCCCTTTAAACACAAATGTTATTCATAGTTCTTGTGCATATCACCAATCTGCCCGAAGGTAAGATTTTTATTTATACTATACCCCCGTTGGGTATCTTAATTATATATTATCCTTGCTTTTATCTTTTGTCAACAAGAATTTTATTTGCTCTTTATGCCTCTTCTTTATACCTCTGTAATCCTTCCTATTCAAGCTTAAGAAGGATTACAGGGGTTTTTTATATACATTTTCATTTTTTGACTTTCCTGCTGCTTATAACCCTATGTATCTTGCATAAAAACTTTTAGCCTGATTCACATCTGAGATATTTTTTAAAATCGCTCTTCCGTCATAAAAAAGCGTTGTTTGCACATCTTCTACTTGAAACTTGATATAGAACTGATTTTTCTTTACATTTATATTCGATGCTTCCAATCTCTGGATTAAGCTTTCTGCAGATATCCCCTTGTTCATCGGATTCACCTGCACACTATCCTTGCCACATAGATATACAGCATCCTCAGCTTCATGATTTAGAAATTCCAAATGTTTCTGACTGCATGCAGGGCAGTTTTCTTTCTTACGCTTTTCTATGGTTTCAAAATCATTATTCCATACATCTATATATCTTACGCCTCTTATAAGCTCCTCTTTTTCTCCAATCAGCAGTTTAATCGCCTCTGTAGTCTGATACGAGGCAACAATGTTGATAATGCTGTTTAAGACGCCCACCATATCGCAGGTATCCACTGAGCCAGCCGGAGGGATCTCAGGCATAATACATCGAAAACAAGGCGTTTCTCCTGGTATAATGGTATGGGTCATGCCCATACTACCTACTGCACCACCGTAAATCCATGGTATACCCAATTTTATAGATACATCATTGATCAGATAGCGAATATTAAAATTATCCGTGGCATCGAGAATCAAATCCATACCCTTACAAATTTCTATTATGTTCTTAGGGTTTACATCCGTAATGATCCCTTCAATGGTTATACTTGAATTAATCTTTCTCAGTTTATTTTGTGCTGCAATCGCTTTTGGTAAGCTATTTGCCATATCATCTTCATCAAATAAGATCTGTCTTTGAAGGTTAGACAACTCTATATAATCTCGATCTACAATTTTTATATAGCCTACACCTGTTCTAGCTAAATTATTTGCGATAACAGTTCCTAATGCTCCACACCCAATAACTACAACCTTAGATGCCAGCAGCTTCTCCTGTCCAAGGTTTCCGATTTTATCAAAAAGAATCTGTTTTGCATATCTCTCCATGTATTTTCCTCCAAACAAATTCGCTTTTTTTATCAACTAAGACTCAGTTCAGATGGAGTTTGTAACTCCACCTGAACGCCAAGTCGTGTTATCCAGAGGCTGTACAACTCTTGCCTCTCGCTTATATAAGCAGTGATCATAAATCTTTGATTTATTGATCATCGCTTACACAGCGTGCAAGCGGGAGTCTTAGAGTTGTTAGCCATCGGATAAAGATAGCTAGTGGGGGCCCACTAGCTATGGAAATTTTGACAGTTTAAGGGGGGAACCTTAAATGTCTGATGAACTATTATGCAATACCTATGCCAAAGATAATTCAATCGTATATTTTCCTCTTACCCATATCGCACAGCGACAAAACGAATAGTTTAAAATGAGTATTTATGCCATTCATATTTTGAACAATTATGTTCATGATCTAAATGATGTCTTAAAATAAGCCTTTCTTTTTCTATGATCCGTCTTATCTTGTCCTACTTCGTGTAGGATATGCTACATCTCATTCGCCATTTGGTACAGTTGATATAAAAACCTCTAAACCAAATTCTCCCACCCAATTGAAATAAATAAAATTTTCTGTTGACATTATCGTGTCTCTGTACTATTATTAGAATAATCAAAAAACAAGAATTTCTTTGAATAGGATTAGTAAGCAGAACTACTTTGTTTCAGCGAGTCGGAGTTGGTGGGAGTCCGACACATAAGCTTCTGTTGAATGGGCCTAGGAGATGCAGGGTGAAATCATAAGTAGCCTGTGCCGGGCGTTTCCCGTTATAGAAACAGGATATCGAGTTTTTTTACTCCGTATCTGGATAAGTGAGATAGCCTCGTTCTATCTAATTTGGGTGGTACCGCGGAAGCAAGCCTTTCGTCCCTGTTTTACAGGGATGAAGGGCTTTTTTATGCTCAGAAAACGACCATCTATTCTATTGGAGCTTAAAAAATTGCATAAGTAACTATTATTGGGGCATTTTAAGCAACGCAAATTTTGAGAGTCTTACTCGAAGAAATTTCGTTGGCGCCATGAGCAGTTGCGATAGCAATATGCGAATTTTTTATATTCAGAAAATGATTATCTATTCTATTGGGGATAAAAAAAACAAGGAGGTGATCAGCATGCCATGAACATCAGATGAATCACACTGGTTTTCCATAAAAGAAAAAAATAAAAGGAGAGATTCTCATGAATGTAAATCTAAGAAAAAACATATTAACAGCTTTGCTGATCGCCATCGGTGTAATCCTTCGTCAAATTGTACCTGGTACCATCGGCAGCATGAAATTTGATGTCATGCTTTCCGTGGTTTTTGTAGCATTATTAATTAATAGAGATTTCAAAAACACAATTCTTACCGGCTTGCTTGGCGGTCTCATTGCTGCCATGACCACAACATTTCCAGGGGGGCAGCTCCCAAACATCATTGATAAACTCATTACCTGCTGTATGGTTTATGGTATGATTCAACTCTCAGAAAAATTTCAGAATCAAACCGTCGCCAGAGGCATCATTTCCTTCGTAGGTACGATCATTAGCGGCACCATATTTCTTACCTCAGCCCTCTTCATTGTGGGATTACCCGCACCTCTGGAGGTATTATTCTTAGGCATCGTATTACCAACAGCAGTAACCAATATCTTTTTAACAACCTTCCTGTATCAAACCGTATTGATGGCAATGAAGGTAACAGGCATACAAATCGCGGACTAACCCAAACGACAAAAGAACATGGACTGAGTCCATGTTCTTTTGTCGTTTGCTGATTTTTATCGATCGATATACTTTTCAATTCCCATGAAGTTTCTTACCTGTGACATGGTCGGGAATCCTTCCATGTCGCCCCTAACCAATGTGGCCATGGCACCTACTGCGTTGGCTAACTGTCCACACTCTCTCAAGCTTAAGTTTCTTAGGAGTCCAGACAAGAATCCCGCAGCAAATCCGTCTCCAGCCCCCACCGTATCCTCAGGCTTCTCTACCACATACCCTTCTATATACGTTTGTTCCTCCCTGCTTGCCACATAACAACCTTTCTTTCCTAGCTTTGTTGCAACAAATTTGTTTCCCATTTCTAAGAAGATCCTCGTAATCTCTTGATAATCATCGGTCCCTAATAGGATCTCGCCTTCATCAATGCCTGGAAAAATGATATCGGACTGCCTTGCCAAATCAAGAATTGTAGCTCTAGCTTCTTCTGCACGCCATAGCTTTAAGCGTATATTCGGATCAAAGGATATGAGAACACCGTTTTCTTTTGCCTTCTCAATAATGTGATGGATTGTTTTTCTATTTACATCTGATAGCGCTGGGGTAATACCCGTAATATGCAAAATTTTTGCTGATCGAATATACCCCATATCTAAATCTTCTATTTCAATATTACTTGCCGCAGAGTGCTTTCTATAATAATAAACATTGGGATTTACATGGGCAAATCTTTCCTTAAAAACAAGTCCCGTCTGTCTAGACCCATCGATAACTACTCTTGATACATCTACCCCTTCTCCCATGATTACAGACTTTATATATCTGCCAAACTCATCATCTCCCAATTTTGAGAACCATCCGACCTGATGCCCCAGCCTAGCCAATGCAATAGCCACATTTGATTCTGCACCGGCTATGGTCTTGTTATAGTTATGCACATATCGAAGGGGCCCCGTAGAATCGGGATTAAACATTACCATCGTTTCGCCAAAGGTTACTACTTCCATACTTCCTCTCCGCAGTATTTCAATCATTACATCCCCTACTTTCATTATAGTTGTCTGACGTCATATAGCAATATTATGTATGAATTTTCAGTGAAATGAAATACTGCATTTTAGTATCCCCTTAAAGCAGAAAAGAAAAATATTGCGACGTAAGATCGAGATCAAGATTGAGATCGAGTAAAGATGGTAGGGGCGCGGGTTTCCCCGCCCGAAGACCCAAGAGATCAGCAGAAGAAGGGCAGGATGACCCTGCCCCTACGGTTTTCAATCTGGATCTCGATCTTGATCTGCGGCATTTATGCCGCCTCTTTCTACTTATACCCACTATAAAAAAGACCCACTGTCTGTAGGCCTTTTCACAATCTAATTACTTAAATAGCTTTACTCTTTGATCCAAAGGCATAAACGTTTTATCCCCTGCTGGCGCTGTTGGTCTTCCAAAGGGCATTTGGGCGATGAGCTTCCAATTTGTTGGTATATTCCATTGTTCTTTCACTTCATCATCGATTATTGGGTTATAATGCTGTAATGAGGCACCAAAACCTTCAACTTCTAAAGAAGCCCACACCACATATTGGAGCATTCCAGCTGAATGCTGCGACCAAGTTTGGAAACTCTCCTTATAACTAGGGAATTTCTGTTGAAGTCCTTCAATCACAGCTTGATCCTCAAAGAATAAAACCGTCCCATATCCACTTCCGAACCCATTTATTTTTTCTTCTGTTCGGGTAAATTTTTCAGGCGAAACAATTTTACGAAGTGTTTCCATGGTAATATTCCATAGCTTATCATGTTGAGCTCCCAATAGAACCACCACCCTGGCACTTTGAGAGTTCATAGGCGAAGGTGTATGCTTTACTGCATGATAAATCACTTCTAGTATTCTCTCATCAGTAACCACAAAGTCTTTATTTATACCATAGATAGATCTCCTATCCCTTACTGCTTCACTAAATCCTTTATTCATTCTTGTTTCCTCCAAGACTTATTTGTCACAAATATATCTATTCTTTACCCAATGTATACAATATTATGCAAGTAGATTTATCACCTCAACCCTATATGTTCCTATTCCCTCTAGTATGTACCGTATCCTAATCTGAACGACGAGGGTGTCACTCCCTACAACACTATGCCTCTATAAATATAACCATCCTTGATGGCTTATTGTTTATCTCTTTTTATTACACTTAAATAAGAAAGGACTTGCTTATGTAAAATAGGTTGTATCTCAGGATAAGTTAATTTCTCTGGAAGCTCCTTAGATAGCATAACTTCAGCTATTTCCAATTCTGGCAAATCACCTAATTCTTCCACCTCTGCATAGAACAATCTACCATAGGTAGATTGCGTCTCTACAGTAACAGAATAGTCACAAATGGGTGTAATAGTAAACGTCTTTGCACCTGACTCCTCAAACAATTCCCTCGAGGCAGTAGCATTGATGTCCTCCCCCGGTTCCCTTCTCCCCCCTGGAATTTCCCAAGTACACCGCTCCTTATGTCTTACAAATATCCATTGCCCTTGAAAAATTGTGCAAATGACTGCGTATTTCAATTTTTTCTGTTGAACATTTCCAAACCCCAACATTTTAACCTTCATATGTATCCCCCTACTCATCCTTTTAACAAATACAATAATTTCCTAATTATTATAACACTTTGTAAACTTCTATAAAGACTTTTCTTATTATCAATCCACCCTTGATTATTTATAGATATCATGTTATATTATCTATATAACTACAAACAATGACAAGAGGTGTTTATATATGAAAAACAACGAGGAATTATGGCATGCTTCTTTAGAAGACATAAAAAATGGTTATATCGAAGACCATGACTATTTTACTTGCTTGTTATGTGGTGAAAAAATAGAAAAGGGAATTATTTATCCCGTAGATCATGTTCTTTATGAGGCGCAAAAGTATATGGTTAAGCATATAGCCGATACCCATGGCTCTGTTTTCGAATACTTGAATAGCCTTGATAAAAAGATTACTGGTTTATCTGACCACCAAAGCAGCCTATTGGGTCTGTTTTATCAAGGAAAGAGCGATCACGAAGTACAAAAAGAATTAGGCATAGGCAGTGCTTCCACCATCCGAAACCATCGTTTTGGATTTAAAGAGAAAGAAAGACAATCCAAAATCTTTTTGGTAATGATGGACCTTTTAAAAGAAAGAAACAAAAATGCTGTCTCTATGGTTAAACCCCATAAAACAGCGACCATGGTGGACGACCGTTATGCTATCACTGAAGATGAAAATGAAAAACTTCTTCGGAAGTATTTTCCTCAAGGCATCAATGGAAAGCTAAAAACCTTTTCCATGCAGGAAAAACATAAGCTTGTGGTGCTGCGAGAAATCGTAAAACGTTTTGAATCTGGCCGATCTTATATAGAACGGGAGCTTAACGAAATACTCAAAGATGTTTATGAGGATGATTATGTTGCCATCCGAAGATATCTCATTGAATATGGTTTCATGGACCGAAACAAAGATTGCAGCGAATATTGGGTTAAAGGCTCCCCTGCACTTTCTAAGACAGCGGAAAAGATTATCAGTGGAGTCTATCAAATTCGTAATACTCAAAATGAAAAGATTTTTATTAACAGCGGAAGAAATATTGAAAAACTCAATGGCATAAAATTCATGCTCAAAACCGGTACCCACAGTAATAAAACCCTGCAAGATGAATGGAATCAGTACGGCCAAGATGCCTTTGTTTTCGAGATTCTAGAATCTTTCGAGGAAGATGAGAACCCTAAAAACGTGACAAAAGAACTAAAAAAGCTAGAAAGAAAATGGATTGAGAAGCTTCAGCCCTTTGGAGCACAGGGCTACAACAAAAAATAGATGGATACTGCTTTCAGGATTTTAAAGGAGGATACTATGTCTACACAATTAAACCGCAAAGAGCTTATCGCCCAGTATAAAGAAATGAAGCATGATGCTGGGGTATATCGTATTGTGAATCATCAAACTGGGGAATACTTTTTAAGCTCCAATTCAGATATTCAGAGCATCTACAATAAATTTGATTTTGCAAAAAAAGTCAAATCCTATGATGCTGTGCATAAAAAGTTAGCCAATCCTATGAAGGAATATGGATTTGATAGTTTCTCCATAGAAGTATTGGAGCTATTGGATGTTACTCCTGAAATGACAACTGCTGAAATTAAGAAAGCTCTAAAGGTACTAGAGGATCTTTGGCGAGAAAAACTAGGAACAGCGAACGAATATTAAAACGGCTTGTGATGGCAAATGAAAGTCCCCCTTGATAGAAGAATAAGAATTCATCCTATCAAGGGGGACTTTCATTTATTTGCCTAAAAGTATTTTAGCCAGTTCAGGACTGATTAAATGGTATGTGGTGTCCCTAACCATCGCAACTACTCTTGTTTCATCACCATAGCTCGAAATGTTAATTTGTCCATCATCCTTCAGTGTGATCACCATTCGATAACCTGTGATCATTTGAATATACGAGGTATCATCAATCATACTGTCATTAAACGCTTTTACAATTTCCTCTTTATTTAACTCACCATTTACTAGTTTTCCATCAAGATCATAGAGTTCAATGGTCTTTACATCCTCAAGACTGATATTTTTTTCCTGATCTGCTCCCGCTAGGACTATTCCTGCTGGGTTGCTATTTGGATCTGGTTGATCGGCAATATCCCCTTTGCTTTGGGCACAGCCAAATAGCATCAATCCACTTACAACGACTACTATTATAGTAGAAAACTTCCTCTTCATATATATCATCCCTTCTTTTATTTTTTGTTTCTATGATTTAGACGGCATTTTGCAGAAAAGGTTCCGTTTTTTTATTTAATAGGAGAGTAGAACTCTCCTATTAAATAAAAAAGAGAGTCTTCCTCCCTCCCATTACCCTACAGATGCGGACATCCATTTTTCCATGTAGTGGGTGAATTGACTCTCTTCAATGTTGCACTCCTGCAAACCATTGAGAACAAATTTAATAATATGTGTATGTTTGTCAATCTCTTCTTGGCTTTCTTTGATACGTTCTCTAAGAAGTAACATCTGACTTTTTGCTTCTTCACTTTCAAATCTTTTATAAAACTCTATGTCGTCTTTGTACTTCTCTAAGATCTGCTTTTTCAATTCAACAACCGTTAACAGGCCACCAGTTGTAACCGTCATATATGTATAAAACTTATGCAGCTGCTTTTCAGTCAAAAGCACGAATTTAACCTCCCTTTTACTTATTATTCATCTAAACACTATCCTCTAGCAGACTTCCCGATGCTTGTCCAATAGGCAATCCCTGAACATCAAAAGATACTGTCTTCTTTCCATGGGATGATCCCATCGATGAATTTGTTTTAATTCTTTGTCTAATGCAGATAAGGTCACTTTCAGAGTTTCTCGACTAACCTTTCCCTGACATTCGTACTCTATTTGGGCCAACGCCAACACTTTGAGAGGAAACATTTTATCCAATAAAATTTGCGTCTTTAGTTCGTATAAAGCATCCTTTAGACTGCCATACTTTGCATGAAGCTCAGTAAAGCGGTCAATTACCTCCTGAGCTGTGGCATTATCCATAATCCGATATCCCCATGCTCCAATCACTGGTACTTCTCTCCCCTTTTTTATTTTGAACTATTACCAAAATCAAGGGATTTTATACACAAACTTTACGGCCTACATGTTTTATTCAATTTGCAATTGACAGAAGTCATTTTGATATAGTAGCCTATTAGTAGTTATTCTGATATGACGATATCCAATGATAGGAGTGGAAAAATTGCAATCAAAAACTGCTTTTATTTTACTAGGACTCATTAAAGAAACTCCCATGAATCCTTACGAAATAATAAAAGTCCTAAATTTCTTAAATATATCCAAATGGACTTCAATCTCACCATCTTCCGTATATATGACCATAAAAACCTTAGAAAAAAAAGGACTCATTGATGGAAGAAAAGAAAAAGAAGGTGCAATGCCAGAAAAGACAGTCTATTCTATTACCATCAAAGGTGAAACAAGCTTCTTAGAAATGCTTGCTTCATCCCTAAAGAGTGATCTCATGGATGCAGTTAAGTTCAACTTAGCGTCTCTATTTATCTGCCATTTGGATCGTTCAAAGGTATTGGAACTGCTAGATACCCGTTTATCCTCCATCCAAAAAGAGAAGGTAATAACAGCGGAGGCCCTTTCAGAATATCGGTCAATACCAGACATCCCTGAGTATTCGTTCATTTCACTCCATCGTAACATTAGACTGCTTGAAACGGAGTATGCTGTAACACAAGATTTTATTCAATTCATCAAAGCATCTGATCGATGGAATTATTTTCTAACGATGAATGAATGATTCTCTAAACCCTATAACTTTCATTAATTATAACATCATACTAGTTTATATATATATTAGTGTTAAGTCTTTTCATTCGACCTTTTTTCATACAAAAAGAGTCTGCATGTTTTCTATGCAGACTCTTTCATTATTTGCTAACAGTTTACGAAGGAGATACCTTTTTTGATTGCATTGATGTTGGTTTCCAATAGCTCTGGCTTCTTTTTTGTTAGTTTACCCATGGCCTTCTCCACCTTCGCCAAGTCTACCAGCTTTAAGCTTGGCAGCAGGGCTCCTAGACAAACCATATTTGCAATACTTGTGTTACCCAACTCATTGGCCATATCCGTAGCAGGGATTTCGACGATGGTGATATCATCCCTCACATTATCTAACTTTGCTAATGAAGAGTTTACTACCAATACACCGCCTGGCTTTACCCGAGGAGCAAATTTATCATAGGCTGGTTTGTTTAGCACGATGGCTGCATCTGCATAGGCAATCACAGGAGAATTTATTTCTTCATCCGATAAGATTACAGAACAGTTAGCTGTACCGCCGCGCATCTCAGGTCCATAGGAAGGAATCCAACAAAGCTCCAAGTCAGAACTCATTCCTGCATAGGCCAAGACCTTTCCCAAAAACATTACACCCTGGCCGCCAAATCCTGCAAGTATTACTTTATCCATCATAAGCTTTTTACCTCCTCTGCCACCTTAAGCTCACCTAGCTCATAAACAGGCATCATATTCTCTCTTAGCCACTTCATACTGTCTGAAGGTGTTAAGCCCCAGTTTGTTGGGCAAGTTGACAGCACGCTGACAAAGGCAAATCCTAACCCTGCCTGCTGTACTTGGAAGGCTTTCTTAATGGCTTTCTTGGCCTGATTGATGTTCTTAGGTGAATCTACTGAAACAGACGCCACATATACTGCTCCTTCAAGATTAGCAACAAGCTTTGGTAAGTCGATTGGATACCCATTGGTACCAATATTTCTGCCATAAGGGCTGGTAGATGTTTTCATTCCTTCTAAGGTAGTTGGTGCCATTTGACCGCCAGTCATACCGAAAATCGCATTGTTTACCATGATGGAAGTGATCTTTTCACCTCTTGCAGCTGTATGAATCGCATGTTGTGTTCCGATGGCTGCAATGTCACCATCTCCTTGATACGTGAAAACAATCTTATCAGGCAATGATCTTTTGATACCTGTACCTACGGCTTGGGCTCTACCATGGGCAGCCCCTACGAAGTCACAGCTGAAGAAATCCTGGCTAAAACCTGCACATCCTACAGGTGAAACGCCGATTGTATCTTCAATGATATCTAACTCTTCCAGTACCTCAGCAATTAGTCTCATGATAATTCCATGGGTACAGCCTGGACAGAATGAAAAAGGCACATCTGTCAAACCTTTACTTCTACCAAATATTTTTTCCATGGTCTATACCTCCTCTACTGCTGATAGGTTAAATTTATTTTCTACAAAATCTAGTATTTCGTCCTCTGTCGGTAACATACCGCCTTGTCTTCTGTACAGGTGCACAGGCACTTTACATTCAACGGCAAGCTTCACATCTTCGATCATCTGGCCTGTGTTTAACTCCACGGTTACGATTCCCTTTACTTTTTCTTTATAAGGAATAAATGCCTTTTCTGGATAAGGCCACAAAGTAATAGGACGAATTAATCCTAATTTGATTCCCTTGGCCCGGGCATTCAATACAGTACTTTTACAGATTCTACCCGTTGTTCCGTAACTCACAAGCAAGTATTCTGCATCCTCTGTATGGAATTCCTCCCAACGCTGTTCTTGCTCTTGGATATGCTTATATTTTGCTTCCCACTTCAGGTTATTCGCTTCACCAATTTCATTGGTTAGAGAGTAGCTTGCCAAAACACGCTTTTCTCTACCCTTTGCACCATCAACAACCCAGCTTCTGTCAAACGCAGGTGCTTCTGGTCTTTCTTTTAAAACCACAGGCTCCATGGTTTGACCTAAAAATCCGTCTGATAAAATCAAAACTGGATTACGGTATTTGTCAGCCAAATCAAAAGCTTCCATTGTGTAATCATAAAGTTCCTGGGCCTTAGAAGGTGCCAGTACGATCAGACGATAGTCTCCATGACCGCCACCTTTTGTAGATTGGAAATAATCGGACTGTGCTGGTCCTAACCCACCCAGTCCTGGACCACAGCGGTTTACATTTACAACAACCATCGGTAATCCTACGGCAGCACTATAGGAAAGTCCTTCTTGCTTTAAGCTAACCCCTGGACTTGATGATGCAGTCATAACTCTATTTCCTGTACAAGCAGCACCATAACACATGTTGATAGCACCGATTTCATCCTCTGCCTGAACTACAGTACCTCCAACTTTTGGAAATTGCGCAGATAAGTATTCGATTACCTCCGTAGATGGCGTGATTGGATAACCAAAAAACAACTTACATCCTGAACGAATGGCGGCTTCGCCAATAATTTCATTACCCTTCATTAATACTTTTTCCATCTCTGTATCAGCTCCCTTCCCATCCTCTATTTATAAATCTCTATGGCTACATCTGGACACACCGTTGCGCAGATCTTACATCCTATACATTTTTCTTCATCAGTGCAAACTATTGTAAAATATCCCTTGGCATTTGCTTTGTCTCCCACTGCTAGGATTTTTTTAGGACAAACCTCAATGCATAGTTCACAGCTTTTGCAGAATTTGTCTAACACATTTACCTTTGGCATTACAAACCCTCCCTTTCCATCACTCATCGAATCCACCATGTCTATTTGATTTTATGTCTATCTAATAAATTGAAATCCTTTTCCTGCGTATTAAAATTTTAGTGGAATTATTCAACTATATTAATAGAATACAGAATATTACACACACTGTGAAATAGTATAATCCTATATCAGTAATAAGAAAAAGTGATTTCTGTTTATAGATCCATAAATTCATGATATGATCTTTATAGACATTTCATCTTGCGCTTTGAATTGGAGGAATCTGGATGGATATACGACAATTACGTTATTTTATTGCTGTTGCTGAATACCTGAGTTTTACAGAAGCAGCTAAGCATTTATTTGTTGCCCAATCTGCTGTAAGCCAACAAATCGCAGATCTTGAAAAAAATATCGGCGTACAGCTGTTCATTCGAAATAAACGTTCCGTTAAGCTGACCAACGCTGGTACAGTCCTACTTCGCGAGGCAATCAATCTGGTAAACAAGTCCTCAGAGGCCATTGAAAAAACCCGACAAGCGGAACTGGGCATCATCGGGAATTTGAAGATTGGTTTTTTAGGATATACCGAGCGGAATTTTCTCCCTGACTTGATTCGGCAATTTAGGCGAGACTACCCTAAAGTTGAATTGCAATTGGATCAGTATACCCATGGCGCCCTTATTGATGCCCTCAATACGGGTGAATTAGACATCGGGTTCACCCTTTCCTTTGGTTTAGAAAATGTAGGCGGCCTTGAAAAGAAAAACTTATTTACAGAAACCATTTGCATCGTCATGCACTGCGAGCATCCCCTTGCAAATCAAAACAGCATAAACATTGCAGATCTCGCCCATGAACACTTTATCATCTTAAATAGAGAGGAATCACCCCAAGGCTTCAATCAGACCCTGCTTATCTGTGCAAACAATGGTTTCTTCCCTGATATCGTCAGCGAGCCACGACTTTTGCAAACAGTGCTTCTGTTGGTCGATGCAGGTATGGGCATTGCCATTCTTCCAAAAAGTTTACAATGCCATTCCAGTCCAAGTCTCCGTTTTATTGACATAGAAGGAGATACCAATGAATATGAGCTGTCAGCAGCATGGAAAAAAAGCAATGCAAATCCTTCTATATCATTATTTTTAAAGGAATTAGAATCAATAAAGTTTTGATCCCTTCATGTATGCAAAAACTGTAGGGGTGGTTCACGAATCATCCGATTTCTTTGACCTACGGGCGATTCGTGAATCGCCCCTACCATCTTAATTTTTATTATTTGTCTTTGTTAATCTTCTGTGGGCTTATATGACCCTGTCCAACCTTTTTTCCCAAAATAAAAGGGCTGCCAAGGCAGCCTTTCTTAAGGTTTCAATAAAATTTTCCCTACAGTTTGTCGACTTTCGATGAGTTCATGGACCTTTCCTGCATCTTCTAGTGGATATGTACCACTGATCACTATCTTGATCTTTCCTTGCGCTAACATCGGCAATACCTGCTTAGCAGTCTCTTGAATCATTTCAGGGCGCTGCTTTAATGTGGTTGCTATACTAAATCCCAATACAGCACGACAGCTGCCATGAAGCTGCTTCGTATTCACAGTGCCACCAGAACCACTGGAACTATTAAAATTCACGATACGTCCATACATGGCAAGACACTCAAGACTTTCATTAAAATTATCTCCGCCTACAGAATCTAGAATCACATCTACCCCTTTTCCATCGGTGGCCTCATTTACCACTTTGGAGAAGCTTTCTTTGCGATAGTTGATGACCAGATCGGCACCTACTTGTTTTGCAACCTGAATTTTCTCATCACTTCCCACAGTACCAATAATCTGATTTGCACCTAACAGCTTTGCTATCTGTATGGCTGTGGTACCGATGCCCCCTGCAGCTACATGGATCAGAACTGACTCTCCTGCTCTTATTCTTCCCACCTGATGGAGTAAATTATAGGCTGTAAAGGTAACCAATGGACTGGCAGCGGCAGTGTCAAAATCTATACTGTCTGGTATAGGAAATGTAAGCCTTTCATCGGCCACAATATATTCTGCATACGACCCCTTGCCTGGGAATGCGATGACTCGATCACCTTTTTGAATCGTTTTTACGTTAGCGCCTACAGACTCAACCACGCCTGCTGCATCGAGTCCAGGAATGACCGGTGGTTTGCCTGCACCATGGAATTCTCCCTTTCTCGTCTTGATGTCCGCAAAATTCACACTTGCAGCAGCAACCCGTATCAGCACTTGATTTGCTTCTACTTTAGGTACATCTATCTCTTTTAACCTTAGTACCTCTGGGCCGCCAAATTCCTCAATTACGATCGCCTTCATTAAAATGCTCCCTCCTCCTATTTCAAAGCCTGATTTATCATAGTAATTCTATTTCTTATTCTACCCAAAATTTTGAGAAGCTAGCACCTTTGTGATTTATTATCGTCTACTTGACCTTCCCCACAGGGGCGATATAAATAGTAAACTCTTCTTTGCCATCTACATTGATCAAAGCATCCATCTTTTCTTGATGGTAGGCTCCAATGCCGCAGGTTCCACAATCAATGGATTCGCAGGCAAGATAGAGATTTTGACAAAGATGCCCTGCATCCAAGGCAATAATTTTATGGGATAGAACATCGTATCTCCATTCTGTCCTGTAGGGAATGGCAGTCCATATAAAGGTTACAGCTCCCTGCCCTACAAAATCCTGTTCCCGACATGCATCAGCAAGCCGCTCTGGGAAGTTCTGATCTTCAGATAAGAACAGCAGCTTGTGGTCTAACGGTAGATATCTATACAACCCAGCTTGCAGTCCCTCAACCCGCTGAACATATAAATAGGTTTCAAAGGGATGTCTCGCACCACCCGATGGTGCTGTTCTGAATCGCTGATTTTTTTCGTTTACCCCTTGATTTGCCCACAGGAGAAAAGATAACTCTTCTAGACTTAGCGCTTCTTCTGTGAATTTTCTTCTGCTTCTTCTTTTCTGAATTACATCAAATAGAGATACCTGTCCCACCGTCATTTTCTCTGGGACTACAAGACCGATCAATATCGCTCCTTGGTCATATGGCTTTTGCAAGTCAGGCATAGGAACCTTCTTCCGTTGATCCGTCTCAGTTTCATTCCAAGCACCCCAATCTCCGCCTTTTAAAAATTCTCTATTCTCCTTTATTGTCTTCATTTTCATTCGCCTCCCTATGTATTCATACTTATTTTTGTAGTACATTCAACATAATATTCCAATATCCTTTAAACCCGCAACGTCTATTTAAAAGAACAGTTATCTTGTCATCCTAGTATGCATCTGCCAAAACCCAAATAAAGGAATTTTTATCTGAACCATCGAAATATACTCTATTAGTATATAAACAACAATCATTACTTTAGGGAGGTCAATATATTGGGTACAGAGATAATCGATAAAGTCATTACCAACCTTGGCAAAAGAAACATTGGGGCAGAATATTTTCATAGCTTAGATGAAGCAAAACTAAGGATATTAGATCTTATTCCCACGGACACTTCCATAGGCATCGGAAATTCACAAACCCTCAAAGCCATGGCCATATCTCAAACCCTTTCATCACGGGGAAATGTGGTATATGACAAAACCTTTGCTAAAACAAAGGAAGAATCAAAACGCATAAAAAAAGAGTCCCTTCTTGCCGAATGGTACATTACAGGCACCAATGCCATATCTTCAGAAGGCCATATCGTCAACATCGACCACAGCGGCAATCGGGTAGCAGCCATGATCTATGGTCCCGAAAAGGTAATCATCGTCGTAGGCACCAATAAAATTACAGATTCCCTCGATGCTGCCATCCAACGTTCAAGAACCCATGCAGCCCCTTTAAATGCTAAAAGGGCCGGTTTTAATCCTCCCTGTGTTCAGCTAAAAAAATGCGTTGATTGTAAAACCGATGACCGTGTTTGTTATAACCTTGTGGTCATTGAAGGTCAGTATGTCAAAGACCGTATGCAAGTCTTCATTATTGATGAGGATTTAGGCTTCTAAATGAGAATGACTACGGTCGGACAGAGTCGTCCGACCCTACGATCCTTTTTAAGATTAACTTCCTCTTTAGAATAGGCACGAACAATGTCATATAGATACATATTAAGCATACCCTCGCCCCAATTCGTTATTATGCCTATTTTTCTTCTATCATCAAATATTATTGCTCCGCCCTATCTTCGTGGAGAAGCTTTCGGATATACGATGCATCAATTGGTTTAGTTGTAACATAGGCGGTAAACTCCTTGATATAAAACTTTTCTGAAAGTGATATGGTAAGGATATCCTCACCAATTCTCCCAATCAGAACTTCCTCTCCATCCTCTACACGAAAAGCCATCATTCTATCTTCATAAGCATGTTCTTGATCCTTTATTACCTTGTAGAGCTCCAAAGTGTCTAGATAGTTAATAATCTTTATGATATTCTGTCGATTCCTTATATTAACCTCTTCCCCTGATTCATCCCTATAGTAGCCCGCCATCTGCTCAGTTTGATTCGTATATTTCTTAAGGAGCTCCCGGAATTTATACTTATTTGCTATCCTCACCATTTCATTTGATTCAGCTTTTTCATCGAATAGGATACGATAAAATAAGGTTTCATTATCTGAATGGGATAGATCAATGGTTGGCCAGCCTGGAATATCACACACTTCAACCTCCACGTATCCTGGGAAACAATTACGGATTCTCACTGAATTACGATTTAGCACTTCGTTTATAAAGGTTAGACTTCTTGTCTGCATATCTAGTAAATATACGGCATGAAATGTCTGCCATCTGCCATCTCTAAAGCTACCGCTGATTAATAAAAATCGCGGGGTTTCATAAACCTTTCTAATTTCAAATGCACCATATTCATCCGCTATCCTTAACGGGGCTGCCTGCATATCTTGGGTGCTATTATAAAAAGTTATGGTAGTCTTCTGTGGTGTATATGGAGCAGGAATGCCTCGATTCGTGATTTTACTTTCATACCTAAGCGTTTTGCCATTCTTCAGATCCATATGAAAGGTACCAACACCCGCCATGCTCCCATGGGTGAAAACACCTTCTGCATGATCAGAAGGTTCCTTTAACTCTTCTAAACTTAGCTCAGTAATTTTTAGACCCTGCATATTCTCTCCCAAGGGTTCTCTACCTTCTCCACTGTCCGTTTTGTTTGGGGGTTTAACGGATGTGTCTCCACATGCTGTGATCAGTGCCAATACGATGGTAAGAATGAGAAAAATCGCTCCTATTCTCTTTAGATACATATACTCCTCCCTATACCGATTATAAAAAATATATTCATTTATTGTTTTCACTTATTTTTTCCATATAATAACAACTTATCATAAATAAAAAATAGAGTCAAAAGAACGTATCTTTTCACTCTATTCCAGCAATATCATTTAATGACCACAATCATGTTGTGAACAACCATCATTCATGCCAAATAACATTAACTCATTTCTTTTTAACAACTCTATATTCTTCAGTACTGTTTCGTTGGCAACTCGATATGCCTTAATTCCTTGAAGGCTTAACTTCATCAATGCTCCTGCTCCAATACCGCCTACTAAAATGGCATCTACACTTTCTCCCCCTAGGGCTTTCAGGGGCTGGCACATCCCATGGGCATGGTGTAGATCTTCATTTTCAATCACTTTCATTTCTTCATTGTCTAAATTATAAATCAGAAAAAACGGAGCGGACCCAAAATGGTTATACGCAATACTTTCTAAGCCTTTGTTTTCTTTTACTGGAATACATACTTTCATACGGATTCTCCTTTCAAGGATTATTTATTTTTTTGACAGCATTTGTTCTTGCTGGCTTTACATGCTGCCATACATTCTCCTGGTATATGTACACCCAATTTGCAGCTGTTTAAGCTGTGATCATGATGCATTTGTTCAATAAACTTTATGATATCTGAAAGGATGGGCTCTTGTAAATCATATTGAACATAATATCCTATTTTTTCTCCAGCGATGATTCCTGCCTCTTTTAGCACTTTTATATGCTGGGATACAGCCGGCTCTGAAATACTTAGGTGCTTCGCTATCCCCTTCGCACAAATCCTTCGCCTAGAAAGTATAATCAATATTTTTAATCTTGTTTCGTCACCCAGTGCTTTAAACACCTGTACCATTTGTTCCATGATTTACTCCTTGTTTTAGTTAAGTATATGGTTAATTAAATAATAATATACTTAATTAAATCCGTCAAGGCAGAAAAGTTATTTTATTCCATTTACTGCTGTAATGCATATCATAAGATATAGCCTCATTATAAAAGAGTATGGGCAGACCTATGTGTCTGCCCATATAAATGCATGAAAGGATGGACACATAGGTCCACCCCTGCTTCTCATTACTCCACGCTTATTTCTTTTAACCCGAAAAACCATAACCATAATCGAAGGCCTCTAAATTTAAATCTATATACTTCCTCGGTACATTGTCACGGATGGTTTCTTTCCAGATATCGGTGTTAATCGACAGCTGCTTCGCCAAGGCACCCAGCAGCATCACATTGGATATTTGCTTCTTTCCCATCTTTACAGCTTCTTCAAAGGTATTGATCTCTACTACTTTATAGCGTTCTTTTAGGTTATCAATGTCCTCTTCAGGATAGTTGACCTTTTCTTGCTGTACTGCCATGGGATACCATCTCTTCGTATTCATGATGATGATCCCATCATCCTTCAGCTCTGAAGTCCATCGCAGTGCTTCCAAAGGCTCCATGGCCACCAATATATCGCCTTCCTTGGGTGGTATATTTGGTGAATACACTTTGTCACCAAATCGAACATTTCCCCAAATCATACCCCCTCTTTGGGACAGTCCCACCACATCATTACTCTTCACATCATACCCGGCCTTTAAAGCTGCTTGGGAAATAATTCTCGTCATAAGAACAAGGCCCTGCCCACCTACACCGCCTAACATGATATTAGTGATCAATCTGCTCATCCTCCCTATCTATATTTGCCGATGATTTGATTGCATTGACAGGACATACCTGGGCACAGACACTGCATCCCACACACATGTCCTTGTCTATGGAAGATTTCAATTTTTCGATTCCCTCATATTTCACCATTCTTAAAGGAGGACATCCTGTTTTTATACAAGACCTACAGCTGATACAGATATGAGGGTCCACATAGAAATAGGGTTCTTCTAGATTATATTTCAATGCACAGGGCCCATTCACCACAATAATGGAAATTCCCTCGTGGGCGATTTCTTCTTTAAACACCTGGGCTGCTGCTTTATAGTCATATTGATTGATCTCTTTGATCCGATCAAAGCCTAAGGATTCGACCAGTGTCTTTATCCCAATCTTCATATCATCTCTGTCATTGTACAAGCCGGAGCTGGCATTGGGCTGACCGCCTGTCATGGCTGTGGTTCGATTATCCAGTACAACGATGGTAATATTCTGCTTTTCTTTTTTTTGATGAAGGAGATTGATAAAACCCGGAATCCCTGAATGGAAGAACGTACCGTCACCGATGACTGCAACCAACGGCTCATGATCATCATGCAATGCCATGGCCTTTTGCAACCCTTTGACAATCCCAATGCTGGCACCCATACTGATGATGGAATTCGACAGTTCAAAGGGTGGCAGATGGGCCAAGGAATAACATCCAATATCACCAATAACAATCTTGGCCTTGGATTTTTTGATGATATCGAATGTTGGACGATGAGGACATCCTGTGCAGAAAAGAGGCGGCCTAGGTACAGTGTCCCTTAGCTCATAGTCATGGGTCTTCTTTTCCTGAATGACACCCGCTTTATGCAATCCTTCTTCGATATGATTGATATGCAGCTCTCCAGTAAACGAGAAATATTTCTTACCCTCACAGGCAATCCCCATGAGCTTCAATTCATTTTCTATAAAGGGCATCATTTCTTCTAGAACAATTACCCGTTTATACTGACTTGCGATTTCCCTTGCTCTTTTCTCTGATATAGGGTAGATCAGTCCCAGCTTCCAGATACTGACCTCAGGGTCAAGCTCCTTTAGGTTCTGATACATAAGACCTGAAGTTATGATCAATGTATCGGTCCCTTCTTTTTGTTCCAGCCGATTTAGATCTGTGTCATACGCGTATTCCTCAAGCTTCTCCAGTCGTTCTCTCATGAAGAACTGGGCTTTTCTAGAGGAGGATGGTATCATACAGTATTTCTCATGATTTGGGTCCATCCCATACTTATTCTCGGGTACTTTTCGCTCCTCAATCCTTACAACACTTCTGCTGTGACATAATCGACTGGTGATCCGAAGCATCACAGGTGCATGGAATTCCTCGCTGATTTCAAAAGCACGCTTTGTGAAATCCTTTGCCTCTTGCCCATCAGAAGGATCTACAATGGCCATGTTGGCAAATTTTCCAAAGATACGGTTGTCCTGCTCATTTTGGGAACTAGCTAAACCAGGATCATCACCTGAAACCAGTACAAAGCCTCCATTGGTCTCTGTTTCTGTAAAGGTCATCAGCGGGTCAGCCGCAATATTTACTCCAACATGCTTCATGGCCGCCAAGGACCGAACACCATAAAAAGAACCTCCGATAGCTACCTCTAGGGCTACCTTTTCATTGGTTGAAAACTCAGCGTACACCTCTTCATATTCTTTGATTTTCTCAATGATTTCCACAGTAGGCGACCCTGGATAACTGGCAGCAATCTTTCCTCCTGCTTCATAAAAGCCTCTGGAAATAGCTTCATTCCCTGTCAATACTCTTTTTTCTTCAAGCATTGTTTCCATCCTGTCACTCCTTTACGATTCAATTCTCATTTACGGATTTTTTGCTTTTGATATGTATACAATAACTAAATAAAATCCACACGTTTCTATAGATACCACACTTTAATATTTTTATTCTAGAATATGCTGATTATCGCTTAGAAATCGGGGTATTTTTTTAATGTTTTGTGTACAAATCCATTCTATTGTGCAATAATTTAAATCAATAGTACATTTATTGGTAAGGGAGGAAGTTTCTTTATGTTTAATTCTGTTTCAATTACAGATCAAATTTATTGGGTAGGCATAAATGATCGTAGAACTGCTTTGTTTGAAAATCTTTGGCCCCTTGATCATGGCGTTGCCTATAATTCATACCTAATTGTTGATGAAAAAATAGCTTTGGTGGACACCGTTGATGGTGGACAAACCAGTGAATACCTTGGGAAGATAAAACAAATCATCGGCCCAGATAGAAAAGTGGACTACCTTATTGTGAATCATATGGAGCCTGACCATTCCGGCACCATGCAGTCCATCGTTGAATTATATCCTGATATAAAAATTGTAGGCAATCCAAAGACCTTTGATATGATTCAAAACTTCTATGGAATCACAGAGAATCACTATGCTGTAAAAGAGGGAGATGTCATAGATCTCGGAAAGCATAGATTAAAATTCTACATGACGCCGATGGTTCACTGGCCAGAAACCATGATGGCCTATGAAGAAACCAACCAAATCCTCTTTTCTGGGGATGCCTTTGGCAGCTTTGGTGCGCTAGATGGCGGGATCTTCAACGATGAAGTAGACATGCACTTCTTTGAGGATGAAATGCGTAGATACTATTCCAATATCGTTGGTAAGTATGGTGCAACTGTTCAATCTGCTTTAAAAAAGTTGAGCAGCTTAGAGATTAAAACCATATGCGCTACCCATGGGCCAATCTGGCGTAATGATATTTCAACCGTGGTATCCCTGTATGATCAATGGAGTAAATATGAAGCTGAGGAAGGTGTTGTCATCGTCTATGGTACGATGTACGGCAATACTGGAAAAATGGCAGAAACCATTGGCAGAACCTTATCCGAGGAAGGTATAAAAAACATTAAGATATATGATGCATCCAAAACCCATGCCTCATTTATCCTACGTGATATCTGGAAGTACAAAGGACTGATCATCGGCAGCTGTGCATACAACACGGCTATGTTCCCACCCGTGCAGAGTTTAACGGATAAACTTCTCCATGTAGGTCTAAAGAATCGAATCTTAGGCATCTTTGGTACCTACAGCTGGAATGGCGGCGGGGTAAGCAATCTTATGAAATTTGCCGAGGCAATCAAGCTTCCTGTGGTTACTGAACCCGTAGAAGCCAAATGTGCGGCATGCGGTAATGATATCGAAGGCTGCATAGCCCTAGCAAAGGAAATGGTAATAAAACTTAGAGAACAACAATAAATCATAACAAGCATTATATCCGAAGAGTCAAAAAGGATGAGCCATCCTTTTTGACTCTTTATTATATTATTCAGATAGAGAAGATTCTTTCGATTTTCTCTTTTTAATAATGGAAACAAGCAATAGAATGAAAGGAATGATGAATTGAAATGGAATGGCATAAAAAGGATAGATTTCTTTTGCTACTCGGAGCATGCTTGATAAATCCTTGTATAACCAATTTGATAGGGAAACGATAATGATCATTACAGGAAATACAAGGGGCTTATAGTCATCTAAATGACAAATCTGCGTAATTCCAAGTATAGCTGCATATGCACAAATAAGGGATTGAAAACCACCCAATGCCAAAAATGCTAAGGATAGGAATGGATCTAGCACTGCTCCTGGTAGCAGAGTAGCAACAATATGGGAAGGAAACAGGGATCTTGAAACCATATCCGGTCCAAGAATGAGCATATTGCGAAGCGTGATGCTAAATAACAGGAATCCAGCAATTGTAACAGAAATGAAAGAAGTTCTTAAGATTTTCCTCTGATCATTCAGAAAAGGAAATATCATCATGAACGCAATGGCTTCACCAAATGGAAAGGTTAGCACAGCAAAGCTGGTTTTGAGGACAGGTCCAATGCCATACTCCAAAACCGGCTGCAGTCTTTTTACATCTATAAACTTGATCAGCATACTTGATATAAAGATTACCGTCAGTGGAACCACTGCAAAGCTTATTTCCCCAGTTCTCCCCATTACCTCTAGGCCGCTTTTTAATGCATATACAGAAACCAACATCAAAACGAAACTGATAAAAATCCTCGGTGTTTCCGTATAATTCACCGCCACCATATATTCCCCAAAACTCCTATAAATCAAAGCAGCAAGATGTATGAAATACCAAATATAAATGATTCCAATGATGGTTCCCACAATCTTACCAAAAGCTTCCCGTAGCATTTCTATAAGGGTTTTATTTGGATATAGTGTTGATATATAGACATATGCTCCAATTAAAAAATAGGAGGCTATCCAAGCGAATAATATGGCAAGCCATGAATCTTGATGAGCGCCTTTGGCAGGGCTAACAATGACAGCATCCCCTAAGAGAAACGCAATCATAAAAATCCCTAATTGTAGCGGAGAGATTTTCACATTTTTCACCATTGTATCACCTCAATTGATAAACATTCGAACAACTTTTTCAATAAGGACAACTGGGCTCGGTGGTGCCTTATCGATGGCCTGCAGTAAGCTCATGAGAAAACCTATGGACAAAAGGCCAAAATAGATAATCCAAGTTCGCACCTTATGATTGGTTTTTAGCAAAGATCTAAAATCCAGGGCAAGAACGATGAAAAAGGCTAGGATTAAAGCCAAAACAGGCACAGGAACACCCCCTCTATTGAATTTCTAAAGATTTTCCAATAAGCCCTAATTGTTTTATCTTGAATTCTACTGTTACATCTACCGTAGCTTTCTGGTATTGACGGTCCCAATCATCTTGAACTTGACGCCAAATCTTCGGATATTCCCTATGTAATGCTGCACCGAAGCCAAAGATATCACTATTGTATTTATTCTTTGATACATTGATGGCTTGGAGGATTTGCGATTTTATGACTTGGGCTGTTTCTTCTTCAATTTTCCTAATGACTGCTTCACTGGTTATATCACCGTGCCCCCGCTGACTGCCGACATTTCCTTTTGCTTTGATATCTACCCTGAATCCCAAACGGTCTTCATCCAACACCACTTTGGTTTCTGCCTCTGCCCCTACTTCCTCGATGGATATCATTTTTGAAGGATCATTGGGATTCTGTATCACGATAATCCCGCTGGTAACATCCCCCAAAATATATTGAACGCCCGCAGTTTCTATGGGATCTAACCAGCCCACCAATCGATCCCTTTTAAAAACTGCACTGCCACTGACACGTATATTACTTTCATCTGCATTTTTTCCTTCATCGCTTATTTCTACTGCTCCAATGGTAGCTTCTCTGCCGCTGGTACTAAGCTGCTGTAACAAATCAAATAGTGTTACCTGTTGAATGACTGGGTTGCTCTCTCTATTTTCTGTGATTTGTGAGATATTCTGAGCAGGTATTGTTTCTAGTTTGCTTTTCACACTTAATATTTTTTTTGCTGTTGTACCCTTTGCAATCAACATCTTTGATGTAAGCCTGGGTTCAGCATCTCTTTCAAAGAAATCTAAAAGATCTTCAATCCCTGACTTTGCCATTTCTTCTCCGATAACAATCGCTACAACATGGCTATAGTACGGTTTTCTATTGATGGTCGTCAGTTGAGCTCTAACGGCTTCAAATACCGTGGTCCCCTTTGATGAATGAATCCATACTGGTTCATCATTTAACTTCCCACCTTCAGTGTTCCCTACGGCAGAAGGCCTAATAATCTGCAATGTAAGCTCCACTTGGCCATCATCTGATCTATCCAATCCAACACCTGCAACCAAGGCCCTACTGTTTAAATTTTTATTGCTCCAACACCCTGTCAAACTGGCGATCGAAATAAAACAAATTAGAAAGAATTTGATTTTTCCTTTCTGCATAGATTAGTCCTCTTTCTTGATAAAGGTTTTCTTCATTCGATATTTTGTGTGATCTGTATTCTCCCATGTTAATGCCCTAGGTCGTGTTAGCATCATCCATAAGGGAATCCTTACAAAGGTATCCTTTAGATCCATACCCGTTAGAGGGGCTAAAGGTGCCATATAGGGCACACCAAAGGAACGTATAGAATTGACATGGATGTAAAGAGCTACCAAAACGATGAATATCCCTAAAAATCCCAATACATTCGCTACAGTCACCATAATCAGGCGAAGTATAGGCAGTGTATCGCTAAAGGGCGGTACGATGTAAGTCGAGATGCCTGTCAACGCTACAACAATCAGCATAATGGGGCTTACAAGTCCAGCCTTTACTGCCGCATCCCCAATAACCAAAGCACCTACGATATTTACTGCCTGTCCCACAGCTTTGGGCATTCGTATACCCGCCTCCTTCAGCAGCTCAAAGACAACGCCCATGAACATTGCCTCAATAAAAGGTGAAAAAGGTACTTGCTCCCTGGATGATAAAATGGATAACAAAAGTTCAAAAGGAATGACATCGGAATGAAAAGACACCAACGCCACATAAAAAGCAGGCAGTAATCCTGCTATGGCCAATGCCACAAATCTGAGAATCCTATTGAAAGTTGCATAATAGGTCCTTGTATAATAATCCTCACTGCTTTGGAAACCTTCGATGAGCAAATAGGGTACAGTCAATACGATGGGTGTGCCATCACAGATGATCGCCACACGGCCCTCTAAAATCTTCGCTGCTACTTTATCAGGTTTTTCACTGTTTCCTACCGTAGCAAAAAGCGAAAAGGGCGCATCTTCAATGAATTGCTCAATATATCCTACGGCCAAGATACCATCAATATTCATCTTCTTAATCCGTCTTCTAACCGTTTCTATAATATCGTCGTTAGCAATTCCTTTCAGATAACAGATACACACATCCGTTTTTGTCTGTTTTCCAATTTGCATCATTTCAAATTTCAACTTGGGATTTCTAATTTTCCTACGAAGTAAAGAGGTATTCGTCCGTAAACTTTCCACAAATCCTTCCCTGGGACCCTTGATCACCATCTCTGTATCTGGCTCATCGATAGCCCTAGAGGCCCAGCCTTTGGAGCATACTTTTAAAGCAGCTTCTTGTCCGTCTATGTAGATGATCGTATCTCCATATAGTATGCCATCAATGGTATCCTTAAAATCTCTAACCTCATTGAGTTCACAAGAAAGCAAAAGATTTTCTCTTAATACATCAATGATATCTTTACGATGAAACCATTGTTCCACATGGGTGGACTTTGATTCTATCAGAAGGGGTTGTAGTATATCTCCGCTAATCACCTGCTTATTTGCCAAACCATCAATATAGGCGATGATCATCTTTATTTCAGATCTCTCACCCACAGCAATTTCTCTCATAACAAAATCGCTGCCATCCACAAAATTTGCCCGCAGCTTCAGCTTTATATCTTTAAGAGACTTGGAAATATTCTCTCTTTTTTCCTCATTTTCACGATCATTTTGTTGATGTTCATTTTCTCTTTTCAACATGAAAAATCGATAAAGCCTCGATAACTTTTTAAACACTTAAAACACCTCTCTTCATGCCCTGTCTGAAGCTTGAACATCCAAAAACATCTTTTGAATAGATATCCATGATTATGCCTTTATTGATATATATATATACACATATGATTATCGAACAAATTTGGATTCATCTCATATTATATATAGATACTAAAAATTTGAGGTGAATCAATGATGTTTCCATACTGTAGATGCCCCTACTTGCTCTCGACCAAGCCCATTTATCCCTACTTTATGCCCTATACATGGTACTTCTCCAATATAATAAACTTGCCCG
The DNA here is from genome assembly GCF_029240175.1 of Anaerosolibacter sp. Lineage (GTDB taxonomy): Bacteria > Bacillota > Clostridia > Peptostreptococcales > Thermotaleaceae > Anaerosolibacter. The sequence continues at coordinate 13,224 of NZ_JARBTM010000002.1, read as the reverse complement.
TAAAGGATCTGTATGAAACCTATACAAGAAATGTCCATTTTTCCCCCTTACAAAGCCACATACTACCTGAATGGCCTCATGATTCCAAGGATGAGAAATATTACTTATCTTTAGATCCTTCACCCTCTACAAAGCTTCTAAGGCAAACGCGTTCCCATGATGAACTGAACAACATAGAAACTGCATTTCGCGCACTGATAGAAACTGACCTAGAAAAAGCATTGTATCTCATAAACCACGAAACACTGCCTTTTACTAGTCTTTTTTGGCTGAGACATGATATTGAGAAGCATGGGGTTTTTGATCAATTAAGCCTAAGAAATCGTACTGCCTTGTCCATTGTAAATGAGATCCTCCTCGGTAAAAGAGATACTTTATCTATGCCATGCTCCTACTGTGATTATATACAGACCGTTCATTCCGTCTTGAAATGGATATTGGAAACAGGGTCTATAGACGACGGACTTAGCAATGATTATGACCAAGTCCTAGACATCACTGCCGTACTACTCATAAAAATATATAGGGACAAAACAATTTTATCAACAATCTCAGACATGATCTTCAAGCGCTATACAAAAGGACATTTTATTAACGATTTGGTCTGGGCTTTCTTCCAATCTCACGATCCAAATAGCTTGATTTTCATCGCAGACCACTTAAAATCTGAAGAACCTAAGGAAATTGAATTGGCCCGCAAACTTCTAAGGTTTTGCCCCTCTATCGATGACCATAGCAAAACCCTTGAAGAATATACAGCCTTTACTGACTGGTTGAAAGAAAACAGCTCGTTCTTGTCTTTTACAGGTGAATCTTTTCAACAATCAACAAATCCAATGCCTTACGTAGTTATTTTGGAAGCCAAATACTTATACAAAACTGTTGATCTTCTTACTGGAAGAAGCTTTGAAGCCTTTACAGAAAATGAATCCCTCCTTTTAGATGAATATAAGGAGCTAGATAATGATACCAAGATACTGCTAGCCAACTTCTCCTATAGGCTCCATCAAAGGGATTTATCTTCCTGGAAAACATGGATTGATTATCCTATTGAAAAACAATTATCCATTGCCAAATCAAATAGGGAGGTGAGGTAATGATTATTATCTCTGGTACAATCATCTCCCTTGATGATTTTGTGAATCAGTATTCAGTGGGCCCTATGGAGAGAAAAATTCTAGAGATATTAACGGCCAGTGAATTTATTTATTCCTATCGATCAATGGACTATCTAAAGTTTGAGCTAGATTTACGAGTAAATATCATTCAAGCAGCTAAAGACCTTTATAAAAGCAAGATGGATTTTAAAACATTCCGACAATCCATCTGCAATCCCGACTTCTGGGAACGAAGCGAAGAAGGTGGATTCTCTGTAAAGAATGGGGTGCTGCCGTCTGACGCCATTGAGGACATTTTCATCAACGGCCCAAAGTATGGTACCGAATGCGCCACAGCCATCATCATTGTTTACTACAAAGCTCTCCTGAATATACTTCCGAAAAAGCTTTTTAATGAATTATTTTCTGAAATATATCTAATGAACTGGAAGTCTCTAGATACGGACCTAGGTGTTACCACCTACAAAAAAGTGCCCGATTACCTACCCGGTGACTGTAGATACATCGATAATCCCGATGTGGACCCTTTGACGCCCCACTGGCAGGGTGAGAATGTGATCGATCTAGGCAATGGCACCTATTATGGCCACGGCATCGGCATCGGGACAGCGGATAAAATCATTGAGGTTTTAGAGAAATACCGCAAGGCTGAGGCAACTCAACCAGCCCGCTTATTGGATTCTGTAACCACTCCAGATTTTAAATATTTGGCTCACAGATATTTAAGCTTTGTAGGCTCAAGTTGATTCAGAGTTCAAAAAAAGTAGGGGCGATTCACGAATCGCCCAATCTGTCTATTCATTAGTTTACTTACATGATGCTAATATTCTTAAATGCCTCTGCCTGTTTCCGGATCCCAACCTCTGTGGCAAATCTCTCAATACTGGATGCCCCAAAAAAGCCTACAACACCCTTTGTTCTAGCGAGCACATAGGCTGCATCCTCTGGCTCGGCGATGGGACCCCCATGGCAAATCACCAATATATCAGGATTTATAGCTCTCCCTGCGTCATGAATTGCTTGAACCCTCTCTACACAGTCATCTAAGCTTAAAGCAGTTTTAGCCCCTATGGTTCCCTTTGTGGTCAAACCCATATGAGCAACGAGAATATCTGCCCCTGCTTCTGCCATTTTTCTAGCCTGCTCTTCATCAAACACATAAGGGGTGGTCAGCAAATCCAGTTCATGGGCTAGACGAATCATCTCCACCTCTAGGTCATACCCCATTCCAGTCTCTTCAAGGTTGGCTCTAAATACCCCATCGATCAACCCTACTGTTGGAAAGTTCTGAACCCCCGCAAACCCTGCATTCTTTAACTGCTTTAAGAAGATATCCATCAGTCTAAAAGGGTCTGTTCCACATACCCCTGCCAATACAGGGGTTTTCTTTACCACTGGCAAAACCTCATTTCCCATGTCCATTACGATCTGATTCGCATCCCCATAGGGCAATAATCCTGCCAAGGAACCTCTGCCTGCCATCCTATATCTCCCAGAGTTATAGATGATGATCAAATCCACGCCTCCTGCTTCGCCGCTTTTTGCTGAAATCCCCGTACCTGCACCTGCCCCAAGGATGATTTTTCCCTTAGCAATCTGTGCCCTTAGATTTTTTAGTATTTCACTGCGTCCTAATCTCATATGCAATCCCTCCCGATTTTATCTTCCCATTAATTCTACCAGCTCTTTTGCCATATATAACGCTACTTCCTCATCATTGATATCCTTCTCAAACTCTACAACCTTCACCTTGTCTCGATCAATGTTCTCCCTAAGTGCATCAAATAATGCTTGATCTTCCTCTGGTCCATAAAAGCTTTGCCCCTCCACGTCTATCAGAGAAACGCCCTTCAAAGGCAGTACCAAAGTGGTAGGTGAAGCTGTCATATTTAATTTACCGGCGATGATTCTGCCCAATTCACCACATTCTTCTGTCGTCGTTCTCATCAATGTAATGGATGGATTATGCTTATATAAATTTCTGTGCTTGAACTTCTCAGGTACGGATTCGTAGGGTCCGAAGTTCACCATATCCAGTGCACCAGTAGATACCACCTGGGGCACTCCACATCTTCCCGCGGCTTCTAATCGATTCGGCCCTGCTGCCAATATGCCGCCTACCAGTTCATCGCACCACTCTGTCGTGGTAATATCCAGCACACCTTTTATAAACCCTGCTTCTACTAAGCTTTCCATGGCCTGCCCGCCTACCCCTGTGGCATGGAAAACCAGCACCTCATACCCTGCATTCTCTAAATATTCCCTTGCTTTGGTAACACAAGGCGTTGTTACACCGAACATGGTAGCTGCGATCAAAGGCTTTTCATTCTCCAGCTTCACTGTCTCATGGACAGTCATCCCAACAATGGCATGGGCTGCATTGGAAAGAATGCTTACTGAAATACTGTTAATCCCTGAAATATCCACCACAGAATGCATCATGATCAAGTCAGATACGCCCACATATGCCCTCGTATCCCCAGAAGCCACCGTAGAAACCATAAGCTTTGGTACCCCTATGGGCAGTGCCCGCATGGCGCCACAAGCGATACTGGTGCCACCAGTCCCGCCTAAGCTGATGATGCTGGAGAACTTGCCTTGGTCATACAGCTTTTTCACAATCTTAGCTGAACCCTTGGCCATGATCTCCATGGCATAACCTCTGTCTTTCTTCTCCTGTAATTCTTTGATGGATGCCCCTGCGGCTTGGGCAACTACTTCGTTAGAAACATCTGCTGCAAATGCCCCTTCCCATACACCTGCATGGATCACAAAGGTGTTAACCCCTGCTTTCTCTATTGTGTCCTTAATAAACTTGAACTCTGCCCCCTTCGAGTCTAAGGTACCTAGAATCGCAACTGTTTTCATAAACACACGCTCCTTCCCATACTTAAACAACCTCAATACTGTCCATTTGAGCAATACTTATGCTAGTCCCAGAGCGTTTATGCTGATATTATTCTTAAATGTTCATTTTCTGGTACGCGAAATGTCTGGATATTTTACACATTTCTACATATCCTATATGACAGAATAAATAACGAAATGATAGGAGGATTTACTGTGGGAAACAAACTGGTCGAAGGTTTATCGGCATTAACTACCTCATCTCGAGAAATTACTTCAGATATATTGGCATTAGAATTTACCGTTGTCAACGCCTGTATCGTTGGTGATCCCAATGATAAGGATGATAATTGGGTATTGGTGGATACAGGTCTAGAAAACTCTGGGGACTTTATTCTACAAGCTGCAAAAGAACGCTTTAGAGAAAACAGCCGTCCTCAGTCAATTATCCTAACCCATGGGCATTTTGATCACGTTGGCTCTGTCATTACCCTGGCAAATCATTGGGATGTTCCAGTCTATATCCATCAGCTGGAACTGCCCTATATAACAGGTAAAAAAGATTATCCATTGGCTGATCCTACAGTGGGCGGCGGTATGGTAGCCAAAATGTCCCCTACCTTCCCCCATACAAGCATTGATGTAGGTTACCGTGCCGTAGCGCTCCCATCGGACGGAAGCGTACCAGGTATGAAAGGCTGGAAATGGATTCATACACCAGGTCATACGGAAGGTCACGTTTGCCTTTTCAGAGAAAAAGACCGTGTCCTTATTGTCGGCGATGCTTTTACCACCGTGAAACAAGAATCCTTGATGTCAGTCATCACCCAAAAAGAACAAATAAGCGGCCCGCCAGCCTACCTCACTACGGATTGGGAACAAGCAGAAGCATCGGTAAAACGTATCAGAGACCTAGCGCCTTCTTTAGTAATACCTAGCCATGGACAACCTATGGCAGGTGAAGAATTAAAACGTCATCTAGAACTGTTGACACAACATTTTGAAGAGATCGCCGTACCAGAACATGGACGCTTTGTTGACAAGTAATGCTATCTTTTTATGCTGACACAACCAAAAAAAATGCTGGCTACTCCTTAGCCAGCATTTTTAATAAAAAAGATTTTCCGATAAATCCAATGATCATTGACAAAACAATCGTAAGTATAGGCAGAAAGATTGGCCCCAGCAAGACGTTTCCTATACGGAACGTGCGAGAATAAATTACTGCTACCGTCGCTGTGTATGCAGACAAAACGAAAGGTAGAAATAGAAATGGTGATGCTTCTTTTATCCCATCCCTATACGCATCCCATATACCGAACAAATATAAACAAGGATAGAACATCAACCATTGATAATTTGTGACTTGAATAGCCCTCGACAGATCTCCATAAAAGCTCAATATGATTACTGTATTAAGATTTGATTTAACATTTATTATCACTTCTAAAACGAACAATAGGAGTGCTTTAAAATATTTCTTATTTAATAATTGTCCAAACCCAGGCAATGCAACACTCCATAGTGCCTTTTCAAGTGCGTCAGCTTTTTCATTCTTCAATTATTTCCTCCCTCTTCCATAAAGATATCTGTACATATAGTTTAACCGGAATAAGGAATTTATCTCACCCTGAGCCGCCTGAAATGGGCATTTTCATCAGACATTATTCGACGCATCTCACGCTAATTTTCAATATAACTGAAAAGCCCTTCCCGTCAGTTCATATTCACAAACCTTCTTGTTATAGTGACCTTTCAAGTCTGGATTTAATTTCATTCTATAGGAAGGGTCACCCATCAACCCATGATTTAAGCCATAGGGTGCACCATTACCTTCTGAAGGATTATCCGTTTATCGAACTTACCTCTTTCTTGATTTTTATTATACCGAATCCGCTGTACTGAATCCTCTTCGAAGTTATAGTGCTTACCTATTGCCGAAAGCACTTCTAGTATATCTGCCATCTCTTCCTCACATGGATTGGCCTTGAATTCATTTAATTCTTCTACCACCTTGCTGTATAACTGGTTGATATATTCATCCTCTGATGCTATGTAAAATTCACATTCTCTATTGTCCTTTTCAATGATTTCTGGAATCATGTCCCTTACCAATTTATTATAAATAATCTCTCTTTTCATGAGGAATCCCCCCAACCCTATTTTTTACCTCTCAATTTATATGTCGTATAGCTTTAATTCATACCCGAGCTGCTACTTCAGTTGATTCTCTATGGATTTTGTAAGTTCACCTTCTACATTTCCTGTATGTTTCGTCTCTTTCTTTTCAATAAGCATTACCCAGCCCTCATCCATGGCTGCAGGCTTATGCTTAACCCCTTTCTTCACTACGTGGAAGTCTCCTTCACTTAGAACAACGATCTCATTCTCAAAGTGCAGCTCAAAGCTGCCTTTGACTACATAGAACATCTCATCTTCGTGCTCACGGTCATGCCAGACAAATTCTCCTTTGAATTTTGCCAGTTTAACATATTGATCATTTACTTCTCCAACGATCTTGGGAGACCAGTAGCCTTCCACATCTTCAAATAACTTGTATACGTTACCCTGTAAATACATCTTCTAACTTCCTCCTTTTCTCTTTGTTTAAGAACAGTATTGATTCTAGGACATTTATCGCAGGTTAAGATTAATTAATTTGTAGGGGCGATTCACGAATCGCCCTAATTTGGCGGAGTACTTACTATTTATAGTGCCACAGACTCTGTAATGCTGAATGAAAGGTAGTTAAATAAAGAATCTCTAAAGCATTTAAAATACTGAGATTCTTCGCTACGCTCTGAATGACAAACTTAGATACTTGTAACTACTGTGTACTTTTCCAGTAGTCTCACTCTGTTTAGGATGGCCAGCGGGTTGGGATATCGTGTATGCGGACGATTCGTGAATCGCCCCTACCAATCTATTCGGTATTTTATAAGGATTGATCCCCTCGTCGATCCGTGATTTTAAATGTATTTCTCAATCTTTTGTTGGATCGGACAACCCTATTCGAGCCTATCTTCAAGGCTAACTTCCGATTTCTGACAGTCTATCCATAAAAACTTTCAGCGCCTTTTGGCTTGGTGGAAAAAAGTCTTTGATTTTATCTAATTGGTTGAGTTCCACCCACTTATATTCTGTCATTTCATTTGGGGCAATCTGAATCTGACCTTCAAAATCGGTACAGAGGAAGATATGGGGTGCTACGATTCTATCAATCCCTTTTACAAGGGCCCTAGACTCAACTTGTCCTAAGTACTCTAATTTCAATGGGATTAGTCCAAATTCCTCTTCCAGCTCCCTTGCTGCACACTCATAGGCAGTCTCTTCCTTATCCATCTTTCCGCCGGCAATACACCAGCCCTGTCCATCGGTTCTTAAGCCCAATAGAATTTTGATTTCTTTTAAAACGATTATGCCTGTACATTTATCTAGTTTTTCTTCTTTATTCATACTAACATCTATGTGGATATGCTCGTTGTTCACTAGTATTCATCCTTTCATATGTCCCTCAGCTTTATTATATCATTAAAAAGAAAAAGTAGGATTTCTCCTACCGTTCTTCTCTAAAAATATTATCGATATCCTTTACGATTTCAGCATCTATTAAATTCTCATTCGCCATCCTTCGTAATATGGACATGGCTTCCGTATGGGACATTTCTTTTCTATAAGGCCTTTCTTCCCGTAACGCCTGATATATGTCCAAGCAGGCTAAGAGCCTCGAATGGAAGTCAAGTTGGTTACTTGATAATCCTCTGGGGTATCCTGTTCCATCAAGTTTTTCATGATGATTCCCTGCCCATTCTGCGATATCCTCAAAACCTCTAATCAGTTGTAAACAGTTTCTGGTTATGACAGGATGTGTTTTCATCTCTTCAAACTCTTCCCTTGTCAAACTACCCGCTTTATCTAATATACAATTATTAATAGCTAACTTCCCTAAATCATGGAGGTCGGCAGCAATTAATAATTTCATCTTATCTTCGTGATTTATATGATAAAAGGCTGCCATTCTTTCAACTTTATCTGCTAAACCAGCAGAATGGGTTTGAGTAAATTGAGATTTTGCATCAATAATTTTTGAAAAAGTTTTTGTGACATTATGTATTTGCTCATATGTCAAGTCTTTACTAAATGACGGTGTATTTTCTTTTAAAGCAGCATCTATAGCCTGATCTGATAGCTCATTCCAAAAGTCGTCTTCTTTCATAACGTTGAAGAAAGCATCCACTATTTGAACAGAAAAGAATTTATTTCTTTGTTGTTCTATAAAATCAACGATACGCTCTTCAAAGCTAGAGCTCTTCTTCACATTTCTCAGATCATAATTTAAGTCTAATGTGTCTGCAAAATTAATGATTTGAGACATCATAGGGATATCATCACCTGATATGTTAAAAAATCCTGATCCATCATATCTTTCATGATGATATTTGATGATATTATGGTGTGTATTCAAAAATGGATAATGTTTAATATTCTCTTCTCCAATGATGCAGTGCTCCTGCATGTTTTCTATTAAACTTAATCTCTCTTTTGAGTCACCTCGTAAACTATCATGAAGAACCTTCAAACTGGCCCCATTATCATGAAGTATTGCAAACGATATAAGGTCAAAAACATCCTGAATTGGCAGGCCAAGTTCAACTGCTATTTTCGAAGAGATATATGCTATTCTTTTTGAATGATTCGTTGGTACCCCAAATATATCTGTTTCTACAACATCTATTGTGTTTGCGACAGACCTTAAGAAATCGTTTAGGCAAAATAACAATCTATCATCCTCCCCCATTGAGATTTTGATTCTAGGCCCTACCTACTGTCAGGTGTATGTGAAATTATGCATTATTTTGTCTTGTTTTGTCTTATTTTTATATTCCACCTTTAAAGTTAAAACTCCTTCTACATACTCAATTGATTCAGGTCTTTTTTCCTTGATATTTATGGGAGTTATATACTAGGTCAATTCTATAAAGTTTCGGAACGATGAGGGCGTCGTTCCCTTGATAGACTATAATTCCTGTACAAATATCACACATTACAATAATACATAGACAGGGTTGACCCCTTCTCCCTCAAAGCCTTAGGTTGAATAGAGAGCTGTTCATGATATAATGGAATTAATATTCTGAATAAATTGGAGGATTTCAATCACTATGGTGGATTTGATTATTAAAATAGATCTCGAACATCGACTGCAGGAAGTATGTTGTCTTAGCATCACTAAAGAATGGTTTGATTCAGAAACTTGGTCTGAGTCCCTTGGTCATAAGATCGATTATATATTAGGTACTTCCATACATCCATCAGGTGGTATCTTAGAAATTCAAAGTAGATTCTTCAAATATCAATGGGTGGATGAACCCCTTGGTGCAACACTTTTCCTCAGTCGTGACGGGGTTTTGCTGGATCTCTATGAACAAACGATACAACAGGTAGCAGAAGGTATCCAAATCTATGATCGTAATGGCTACTTCTTGCATGGCAATCCTGCCAGTGAGACTTTGGAACGGTATAAAAATGAAGATTTTAGAGGAAAACATGTGATGGATCTTTATGATTTAAAGGAAGAGTTCAGTACTGTGTTAACAGTTTTAAGAACACAAAAACCTGTTCTCAATCGCTGCGATAATTTCAAAACGACTACAGGAAAGACATTAACTACGATCAACTCTGGATATCCTTTAAAAATTGGTGATCAACTGTATGGTGCCTGTGTCTTTGAGAGCGATCTATCTGGATTAAAGAGAATCAAAAGTCGCACCTTCAACCTAGAGGCCTATGTGGAAAGTCAGCATCCTACCCACCAAGAACCCTTATATACATTTGATGATATCGTCCATGAATCGGAAAGCATGAAGGATGCCATTCACTTTGCAAAAAAAGTCTCTCTTACGGATTCAAGCATCCTCATTGTAGGGGCTACTGGTACGGGGAAGGAGCTCATGGCCCAAAGCATACATTCTTTTAGTCCTAGAAGACACAAGCCTTTTATTGATGTGAACTGCAGTGCTGTCCCAACCAACCTTTTTGAAAGTATGTTTTTCGGAACGGAAAAAGGTGCTTTCACTGGCAGCATTGCAAAGCAGGGATTTTTTGAAATGGCAGAAGGCGGAACTCTCTTTTTGGATGAAGTAAATTCCATTACCCCTGAGATGCAGGCCAAGCTGCTGCGTGTGTTACAGGAGAAGCGTTTTCAGCGAATAGGCGGCAGCAAGTACATTCGAAGCGATGTAAGAATCATTACCGCAGCCAATGAAGATTTTTTGGAACTTATGGAGCAGCAAAAGGTTAGAAAGGATTTCTACTATAGAATTTCTACGATTAAAATTGATATACCCACTTTGCAAGAACGAAAAGAAGACATTCCAACTTTAGCCCGATACTTTTTAGATGAGTTTTGTAATCACTATCATAGGCCTCCCATGACCCTATCTGAAAAAGCTTTAGATGAATTTCTTCAGTATGAATGGCCAGGCAATGTACGGGAGTTTCGTCACACCATCGAGTATGCTTTCACCCGCGCCCCAGAGGATGCACTGGTGCTGGAGTTTGAACATCTACCCGATTATTTACAATCCACAAAAAGGGTAAGTCATAAGGCACCCCAACTTTTTTCCGTGCCACCCACCAATTTGCCCATCGATGGAAACTTTGATGAGCGTATGGAAGCGTTTGAAAGAAAGCTTATAGAAAATGCATTGGACATCCATGGAAGAAACGTCTCCAAAAGTGCAAAAGCACTGGGTATGAGTCGACAAAATCTTCAATATCGAATGAGAAAGTTTAATATCTCCATAGATTAGTGCAAAATATTTTTGCTGTGATGCAAAATTATTTTGCACATTTCGTCTGTTTATTTCTTCTTTTTAGCTCTTATATGCAAAATTATTTTGCATATAAGAGCAATTTTAGTATTAATATTCTAAAACATTCAACCAATTGACCTTCTGTCGTATTCCTCTCTCAATGTTAAATCTTGCATTTCCAAGGTTTGCATCCTGAAAACAAGTACCCCTACTATCTTGGCATGATGCTTGCTATATGTAAATGCAAGAAATATTTAAATTCTTGCATTTTGCTATTATAAAGGCGGTCTCTTATCAACACTTAATAGCTAACCTACACAACAGGAGGTGGATACACCAAAAGTGTTATTTCAATGCAGCGTAAAAATAAAAGGGAGGAGATTACATGATAAAGGTAAGTGAATCAAATTTACACAAGATACGCCGCGGCGTATTCTGGCCATCTTTTCTCGTAGTGGGAGGGGCAGCTTTACTAGGAATTTTCAATAATAAAATGCTAACAGATGTAGCTATGAATTCTTTCTTAGGCTCTTTAAGAGGTCTTGGATGGCTGTATCAAATCATATCTATTGTAGCTCTTATTCTTGTTACTATTATTACATTTTCAAAACTTGGGAATATTCGCTTTGGCGGGGAAGATGCAAAACCGAAGTATCCTTTCATCACTTGGTTTGCCATGGCATTGACTGGCGGTATTGCAACAGGTGTTGTCACCTATGGTGTGAATGAGCCTATCATTTACTTTGGTAATATATATGGTGAAATGGCACAGACAGGGGTAGAACCAGGTACACCTATGGCAATAATCTATGCCCTCGCCCGTTGTTTCTACAATTGGACATTTATCCCTTATGCGATGTATTCATTATGTGGACTCATTGTTGCGTATATGTATTTTAATAAGAAAAAGCCATTATCTGTTACTGCTACTTTAATTCCTCTTTTTGGTGAAAAAGTAACCGAAGGTATATGGGCTAATATCATCGATACATTGGCACTTCTTGCCATCGCCCTTGGTTTAGCTTCTTCTCTAGGTGCTGGTCTAGCTTTGGTTGGATCTGGTATTGAGGCTGCCTATGGCATCCCTCAAGGAATCATGGTTTGGCTGGTCTTAGCAATTATTACGACAGCAACCTTTACATTATCATCTATAATGGGTATCGATAAGGGGATTAAATGGTTGTCAGATTTAAACTCCAAAGTTTTCTATATACTTCTTATCTTCTTATTTTTCGTTGGCCCTACCCTTTATATTTTAAGAATGTCTACTGCTGGAATGGCTTACTGGCTGCAGAATTTCTGGGTATGGGGATTAGACCCGATTGATATCGGCGGCGAAGCTTTGGTTATGTGGTGGACATTATATGACTGGGCGATTTGGATAGCTTATGCTCCACTTATGGGATTGTTCTTAGCCATCATTTCTTACGGAAGAACCATCCGTCAATTCATGGTAATTAACTGGATTCTTCCTTCCGTCTTCAGTATCATCTGGTTCAGTGTATGGGGAGCTACAGCCCTTCAATGGCAGCAAGCAGGGACACTAGACTTGGTTACAACCATTACAACGAGTGGTGCAGTTGCTGGATTATGGGCCTTCCTAGGAAATTTACCTATGGGTGCTGTGATCATCCCGATTGTCATGCTTACATTGATTCTATCTTTCTCAACGGCTGCTGACTCTATGACAAGAACGATTGCTTCACTATGTACATTAAATATCAAACATGATGAAGAGCCTCCAAAATGGCAGAAGCTTCTTTGGGGACTTTCCATCGGTATTATCGCCTTTGTGATGGTAGCCTATGCCGGCGGCGCCCAAGGCGTTGACGGTGTTAAATATCTCGCTGCGGCTGGGGGCTCCTTGGTCCTATTCGTATTTGTACTACAGGTCATTTCAGCCATAAAGATGTTTTTCTTTGACAAGATTGAAAGATAATCCATAGGTAGAGAGGAGAGCATTTCCTCTCCTTTTTCCTTATAAGGAGGCATCTACATTGATAGAACAAACATATGCAAGAAATATTAGGACTGTTATCCTTGGAGACAAAATCCATATAGAAGAATTCGCTGCTGTGACTCGTTATGGCGCTAATGTAGAATTTTCTGATGCCTATATCCAACGGGTAAAGGCATCTCGACAACTGGTAGATCAATGGATTGAAGAAGGTCGTGTAATGTACGGCATCAATACAGGCTTCGGTGCCCTATATACCCATGTGATTTCAACAGAAGAAACAGCACAACTGCAGAAGAATATCATTTTATCTCATGCTACTTCTGTTGGTACGCCATTATCCATTGAAGAAGCACGGGCAGTGATATTGATGATTCTTCAACACGCAGGTCAAGGTTACAGCGGTATCCGTATTGAAACCCTTGAAATGTATAGACAGTTTTTAAACCTAGGCCTCACCCCCTTCGCACCAAAGGAAGGTTCCGTT